>CAWJIS010000004.1:0-680550 GCA_963843035.1 uncultured Gammaproteobacteria bacterium | reverse complement strand
CGCGCGAGCTCAACACCCTTTACCCAACAACCGCGGCAAGCCGAACGTGACAGCCCACGAGCTTGTATCGAAGCCCGAGTTCTGGGCTGCACTGTTCGGCGCGCTGGCCGCATTTCTGCTGGGTGTGCTTGGGACGTGGTGGTCCGCGACGAAGACCAAACAAACCACGGGCAACCTCACACTCATCGCATTGAGCCAGATGTTCGCCCTGCTCGAGAATCTCCGCCACCACCTGCTCGTCAGCGAACCCGCCCGGTTTCGTGCCATCAGCGGCCGTGCTCCGCGATCCTTCGAACTTCGCAAGCTCACGGGGCTCCCGAATCGGGTAACCCGCATTCCGTTCGACCAGCAGCCTGGGTTTTCTCGCTGACTCACATGATCCGGGCGTGCTGAATCGCTTGATCATCGCAGAGCGCGCCTTCGACTCGCTGCTCGAATCAACGCGGCGCCTTGGCGAGTTGCAGGCGGAATTTATGGAGAAGCTGAACCGGTTTGATCCCAGCGGACAGCGAGCCCTGCAGCCATCCGAGATCCTGGCCGTTGGTGGAACAAAGCTGCTGATTGATACCCCGACTTCGTCGAGGCACTGCGGACCGGGTTGCCCGAGGGCCGCGACTCGATGCTGGCGGTCGGAAACCAACTGCGTCAAACCCTCCGCATGCAATTTCCCTCTCGACGCTTCCTTGGATTCAGTCCCATCCCGCGCTCGTCACTCATAGAACTCCCTTCTGGGCTTCCTAGCCCCGTGCTGTGGCGGCGCATAGTTCGACGGGTCGTTGATGAGGTCCGCACACGCATGGGTTGGGGCACAAAGCAGCCACCGGCGTCAGCCGTACCCCCGTTCCCGGAGGCACTCGAAATAAAGCGCTTTCCGCCGAGGAGTTACGGCGGCCCACCGTGAAAGGACAGTGTCGAAGCGTGCCCCGCTACCACGGTTGCGGCCGCTAGTTCGGATTTTTCGGTATGCCCCGCGGCCTAGGTCTCGCAACTGCCACGACATCTGCGGCCTTCTTCCCGCACTGCGAGCAGCGCAGCCGTTGGGCCAGTTGTTTGAGCGTCGTCGGACCAGCCCACCAAGCGCGCCAGGGCCTCAGGCTCGATGTCACGCGAGGCGCCGCACACGCAGCTCACCCGCACTAGGAACTGCCCGAAGCAGTCATCGAGCTTCTTGATGTGAGCGAGCACCCGCACGCGCGAATGGTGCGGAGGACTCACCCTGTGCGTCCATCCAGTGGTGGCGAGCGCTCAGAGCTGCATGGGAGCTTCGTTGCAGCGGCTACAGCTAGCGTTGCCTTTGAACCGCCGCCGCCACACGCGGGAGATTGCTGATAAAGAGGTCCAGAAACGTCTCTCGACCGTTGGCAAATCCCGCCTTGGTTAGTGAGGCCCTAAAGTCAGGCGAACGAAGCTCCTCGACTAGTAGTTTGTACCTCGCGGTATCCCATGCTGCACGGCCGAGAGGCGTCCAAACGATGCCTTGTTTGCCCTCAACTAATGCGGACTGCACGTCTGCTTCTTTCTCGGTCTCCATAAATGCAAGCGACGCGAGCATTTCAAACCGCTGGAAAAGTACTCCAAAGTCCGCAACTACTCCGCAAAAGGATTTGCTCCAGTCCTTGAACAGGTCGCAAAGGTAGTCACTCAGAGGAGTGAAGTGACGCTCTAGACCTTGAATCTGTGTCCAGCGATCACCATTGCCTTTCCAACCCCATAAGAACAGCAGGTTTACAACGCGGGCACTCTCGTGGTGTTCGCGAGCAACTATCGCGCCCAGAATCTGATGCAACGTGTCCCTTATCGTTGAGCGCGAGTCAGCGCAAGGCCGTATGCCGTGAATACTAGGACGGCTGGATACGACCGAATCTCCACCCAGGCGACAATGCCGTCGCGAAGGGAATCAGCGTGCGCGACGAGCTTGCGCACGATGTCCAGCACGAGAGGAAGCTCAGCGCCATCGCCCCAACGCCCAAGAATCCTGCCAATCGGGCAACAGACTCCGATGCGGATTGATACAACGCCACTCTCTTACGAAACCCTGAGGCGTCTGTAGCACCGTAAGCCGATCGCAGCTCAGGCACTTCGCAGCGGCGGATCAAGTCTTCGGTCTGCTGGTTGACAAAGTCATCGAGTTCAATGCGGTATTCCGGCTTCGACAGAAACCTCTTGGCGCTGGTAACGACTAACTCGACTCCTGCCGGATTCCGCCGATGGCTTGTCTGCAGTACCTCCACACGCTGGCTCAATGCCGAAAAAAAGGTGTCGGCATCTTTCGCCGTAATCGCAAGAGCGTGCCGATGGTTAACTAGCTGTTGAGCGTGGTCGTCCAAGTCGCCCCTGGGGACCCAGTAGGTCGAGAAGCGCCGATTAGGTGCGCGCAACAGGGCAGCACGCAAAGCGTGATCCCATTTCCCGGACCAGCCAGCGATGATTAGCCCGTATTCGTCGAAAATCCGATCGAGGACCTGGTCATATTCGCGGGGATAAGCTGCGAGTTCCTCGTCGGTATTTAGAATCCGCGAATCCTTGTAGTCGCCGTGAAGTTTGAGCACGTAGCAAACGCTGTGCCCAATGGGCTCGGCGCCTGCCAGAGCATCTGGAGAAGAAACGACCGTTGGCTCGACTCCGCGGTCGCGAAGAGCGCCTTCGATCAATCGATCGAAATTGGTGGTGACGACCACGCGGATGTAGCCCGCGCGGACTAGATCCGCAATCGCAAAATGCGCCTTGGTCGGTATCTTCCTGCCTTGTCTCAGGTTGTCCGCAGACGGCTCAATGTATGCGTGGAGCAGCGATTGACGCTCCTCCCTGGATAGGCCAAGCTCTTCGAGAATTACCGAATAACTCCGATCCTGGCGGTCTTGGCTCGGTACCATGCCGCCCAGTCTGGCTGTTCCGCGACTCCCTGAGCCGACGCCACTCGGCGGATCAGATCAAGGGTGATTTCCCAGCCGGTGGGAATCTCTGCGGCTCGTGATAGTCCAGAACCTACGAGTATCGCGAATACACCCTTGTTCTCGTAGATTGCGAAGGCAACCTGTGTTTCGGGGTCACTAATCGCTGGGTTCATTTGCACCACCGGCCTAGCGGCCAGCTTTCCTTGTTTCCACTCTTGTTTCCAATCTGTCGCGAGCGAGCGCTAGTTCTCACCACCGGGCCAAAAGAAAACAGGCGTAAGTTACTGTTTTCACTTACGCCCGTTCATCTCGGTTCATCGAGGGGAGTATTTCAAGACCGATGCAAATAAACCGCTCCGCGTCTTCGTGCGATCGAATCAAGCGTTTGTGCTTACCCAAGGTCTGCGAGCGCGAAAGGCGCTACCGGAGACCTCGCTGCCAATACTCCATCAACCAGCCGCGCCCACGCACGAACGCCCGAGACTCGATAACGGTCTCAAACTTAATGCAACCCGCTGATTCGTCAAGCGTGACAAAAAAGCGCGCACCCGAGTTGAGCACCCTCGCAGTTCCCATCGGTGTCGCGGGCTGTCCCTGAGTCATCCCCGGCCTGCCCTAGGAACTGCAGCGAGACCACACAGCAGCAGCTGCGAGTAAGCGGTGGCCCGTCACCCGGGTTCCCCGCACTCGCAATCCAGGCAAGCGGAACTGCTCCGATACTGTGGCCGTTCCTCGGCCTATCTTGGCCGCTGCTCTTCGTGATCCCAATGCACGACGGGCAGCACGCGTCCGATATGCAGGACGTACCTTCCGCTCGCCGGCCGGACCGCGGACTCGGAGTTGCGCGATCGATTCGGACCGTCACGACGGAAATGGGTGGTGGAGACATCCCATTTCGCAGGACGAGCCGGAATGGCACGCGCACGCGCTTGAGTCGCTCCGTCAAATACGGCTTGATGCCGCGATACTCAACCCGTTTGGTGCGGGCTACGATCTCGGCGAATCACTGCCGCTTGATGGTGGTGGCGATCGCGAGGTGTTGGGGTGGTTATGCCGCCGAGTTCAAGGCTGCCGGCGACCGACTACGGCCGAACGCTTCTGAAGGTCCCCGAGCACACTCTCGATCTGCTCCAGGGCACTGCGGAGGTCTTCAGCGATCTCAGCCGCCAGCACGTGCGGGTCCGGTAGCTTGGAGGAATCCTCCAGGGACTCGTCCTTCAGCCAGAAGATGTCGAGGCTGCACTTGTCCCGTGCGACGATCTCCTCGTAAGTGAACACGCGCCACCGGCCTTCAGGGTTCTTCTTCTCATCCCATGTCGGCTTGCGCTGGTGGCGGTTCTCCGGGTGGTAGCACTTCGACAAATTCGTCGAGGTCCGCACGGACCATGCGCCGCTCCTTCAGCGTAAACTCCTTGTTGGTGCGGCAGTCGTAGATCCAAACCTTCTTTGTCCACGGCTCCTTCGCGCCCGGCTTCCGGTCGAAGAAAATCACGTTCGCCTTCACGCCTTGTGCGTAGAAAATGCCGGTGGGCAGACGCAGGAGCGTGTGGACCTCGCACTCCTGTAACAGCTTGCGCCGAACCTTCTCACCAGCCCCGCCCTCGAAGAGGACGTTGTCAGGCACCACCACGGCAGCACGGCCGGGGATCTTCAACATCGACTTCACGTGTTGGACGAAGTTGAGTTGCTTGTTGGACGTCGTCGTCCAGAAGTCTGGCCGGTTGTAGGTAATGGACTCCTTGTCGGTTTCGCCCTCCTCATTGATGACGGTGATGGAGGACTTCTTCCCGAAGGGCGGGTTGGTCAGCACCACGTCCACGAGTTCAGACGGCTCGCTCCGCAAGGCATCGTCGGTCTTGATCGGCGGCTTCTTCTTCCCGTCGTCCGGGCCGATGCCGTGGAGAAACAGGTTCATCGCGCACAGGCGAGCGACGCCGTCGACCAGTTCCATGCCACGTAGGGCTTCGTAGCGGAGGTGACCCTTCTGGTCCTTATCGAGCTTGTAGTGGGTGGCGACGTAGGTGCACGCGGAAAGTAGAAAGCCGCCGGTGCCACAGGCTGGGTCAGCGATGATCTCGCCGGGCTGCGGGCGCACGCAGTCCACCAGCGCGTCGATCAGGGACCTTGGCGTGAAATACTGCCCCGCGCCACTCTTCGTATCTTGCGCGTTCCGTTCCAGCAGGCCCTCGTATGCGTCACCCTTTACGTCCGCCGACATCTCCAGCCACGACTCATTGCCAATGAGGTCGACGACGAGTTTGCGGAGCTTGGCGGGGTCCTGAATCTTGTTCTGGGCCTTGCTGAAAATCAGCCCGAGCATCCCTCCTTGCTCGCCGAGCTTCCGCAGCGTATCGCGGTAGTGCTGTTCCAGCTTAACGCCTTCCATCTTCGGGTTGGCGAGGTCAACCCAGTGGAAGCCAGCGGGGATGGCCTGCGGCTCGCCGGTGAGGGCTGACCGTTCATCCGCCATCTTCAAGAACAACAGGAACGTCAATTGTTCGAGGTAGTCCTGATAGCTGAGACCGTCGTCTCGCAGGACCTGGCAGTAGCTCCACAGCTTCTTGACAATGCGATCACTCTGGTCAGTCACGCTGCTCCCCTCGCTCGACGACCAAGGGTCTTGCTGACTGGGCAAACGGAGGCGCGTTCGGTCCGGATGCGAGCGAGGAGCCTTTGGGCGGGTTCGTCACTCGGATCTTGGTCGACGAGCTTGCCCTCAAACGCCCACTTCAGGATCGCTTGTTGAAGTCGGTGTATGCGCTTCCGTTCACGGTCGACCATGGCTTCCGTGACGGCAATTGTGCTCTCGTCGTGTTCCAGTCGTTCAACGATCCGCCTCTGCTCGTCCAGAGGCGGCAGAGGGAGCGGGATTGCTTCGACCCGAGCCTTGTTCAGCGCCGGTTGGTTGTTCCCCGACCCACGTTGCCGTGTCGTCTCGTACTGCCCAACGAGGTAATGGTAGACGTATTCGGGTGGTACCTCAGTCTGCGATACCCAGAGAGCCGCGGCATTCTGGTTACCGCAGGCATCGATGTCGAGGATGGCCGCCTGACCTCTCGTCTTGCCTTCGCCGATCATTCCCACCAGGACCGAGCCTCGGGGGTTCAGCTTCGTCGAAGAGGCATCAAGCCCTGCCGATGTGATGGTTTCCCTTGTGTGCCGAATACGACAGAAGGAAACCTCGCCGCTCGACACCCAAGGTATGCCACCGTCCCAGTATCCAGGGACGGAGCGACTGGGTGTGGCGCCAACGGTGACCGTGAATGCCTGTCCCAGGGATGTCCAGCACCAACCTTCGGGAAGTTGGGGGAGTGTGCTCGTATCTCGGGCCGCAGGCTCCTGGTACTTCGCCTTCCATTTGTCGTCCTTCGGTGTTTTTCCGGCGGCCTTGAGCTTGGCGAGTTCGGCTTCCTCCCAGCGGCGGCGGCGTTCCTTGAGGATGCTGTCCAGTAGTACCTCGGCTGGTTCATAGTCGCGTTTCTCGGCGCGGGCGAGAGACGCCTCGGTTGGCACCAGACGCCCCTCGACAGCGGCCTTGAGCACCGAGGCGCGATACGCCTTCAGCTTCGACTTGGACTCGCTCGAGACTGGCGACCGCGGAATCGAGCCGGGTAAGGTAGGAGTCCATGGCCTCAACAACCCGCTGCTGGCCAGCGAGCGAGCAGAAAACGATCGGGGTCTGCTTGATGCGACGTAGGATGATTCTGCGGATGGCCGTTCCCGTCATGCGACCAGTGAGTGACCGGTTGCCTTGCGGGCTCTGCAGGTAGTAGCGAAGGTAGTCGGAGCTGAGAAGCGACGCACGCGGACGAAGCATGCACACGCTTGAGAGCAGGCTGATCTCACCGGCGATTGTGTTGACGGCAACATCACCTGTATTGACTCCGTCCTTTACGAGTAGAACGTCGCCTCTCGCGCAGTCACAGCGTTCGTAGATTTTCCGGTGATCCTCCTCGCGCAGATAGGTTAGGTTGGACAGATCCAGTCCTGAGGATCGGACGTTCTTAGCCGTCACATACGGAAAGACCCCCTCGGCAAACTGTGCCTTTGGGGAACAATGCGTCCCGTCTTGGATCTTCTCGCACAGTTCCGCAGCGCTCGCGAGCTCCCAGCCCTCCGGCACAATAGGCTTCGCGTCTGCCATGCTCATGCCGCCAGCGCCTCGTTCAATTCCTGCACGATCGCCTTCAGATCCTTCCCGAAGACCTTCGATGCCCGCGCCAAGCCTCCTTCGTTAGTGAATGGCGTCAGGTCGAAGCTGTCCATGTCGATCTCCAAACTCGTCGCGATGTGGTCGCGCATCATGCTGAGCCACCGAATCTGCTCGTCGGAGAACGCCCGGCCCTTGTTTGCCTGCTGGGCCAACCAATCCTGAAACCGCTCGCGCACGCGATCCGCGTGCGGCACAAGCTCGCTGTCCTGGTGGAGGGCAAATCGCACGAGCGACACGATGTCGGTTAGGAGCCGCTGCGCCGACGCACCGCGCACCTTCGATTTTTCCAAGGTTTCGTAGGCCCGCCACAGCTTCTCCGGCGTCCATGAGCGCGGGGGCAATGAAATGGCGTTGGCGAGTGCCTTAATATCCTTGAAGCGGAGACGCTTCTTGTGCGGGACTGAGTAGAAGAACTGAAGGGCGTCGATCTCGTCCTTGTGCTCCGCAAGGTAGCTCTCGAACGACTTCACCAAAGCCTCGGCCTTCTGCCGCGCCTCGGGACTGTAGCCCGTCTGCTCGGGGATCAAGACATCCTTGCTGATCTCGTCCACGATCTGCTCGAACTTCTGCCGTAGGTCGAGGATCAACTTTCGCAGCGGTGGCGCGGCCATGAGCGTCTGGATAGCAGCCTTCTTCAACGGCGCAGCGGCCTTCTCGATCTGCTGCTCCGTAGGCCTGTCCGCGTGGCCGAGGTTGAACATCCGGCGTGCCGCGTCGTCTTGCTGATCGGCATCGAGGGCGGTGACGAGCGCACCGGAGATTTTCGCGAGCGACACGCCGCCGGATGTCTCGTCGATGGCCTTCCTGTCATCGGGACCGCACTGCTTGTCGATACGGGCCAGCCGGCTGGCGAGTGATGAGAGGTAGTCGTCCTTAACGCCCCCCGCGGCGACGTGGTCGAGCAGAACCTTGAGCGACACGCTGGGGTTCTTCTCCAACACCTTGGTGTCGGACAGCGTCTTCTCCGTCACGCCCACGCAGTCGACGATGAGAAAGTGCGTCTTGGCCTTGGCGTCTGGGGTGACGGCCCGGAGTTCATTCGGGTTGATGACGCGGACGCCACGTCCCTTCATCTGCTCGAACAGCACGCGGGAGTGCACGCTCCGCATGAACATGACGATCTCGACTGGTTTGATGTCCGTCCCCGTGGCAATCAGGTCCACTGTGACGACGATCCGGGGGTTGTAGCTGTTACGGAAGGACTGGATGAGGTCTGCGGGCTTTGCGCCGGTCACCTTGTAAGTGATCTTCTGGCAGAAGTCGTTTCCCTTACCGAACTCCTCCCGAACGATCTTGACGATGTCCTCGGCGTGCGAGTCGTCCTTGGCGAAGATGAGCGTCTTGGGTACCTCGGTACGGTCGGGAAATGTCTCCTTCAACACCCTATTGCGGAACGTCTGGACGATTAGTCGAATCTGGTCGGTGGCGACGACGTTCCGGTCGAGGTCGGCCCCGGTGTACTTCACGTCCTCGTCAGGACCTTCCCACCGCATCTTCCGGGTCTTGCGGTCGCGGTAGCCCACCATGGTGCCGGGCGCAGCCTCGATGGTGGAGCCTGCCGCCGTGATGCTGGTGCGAATCCGATAGACCTCGTAATCGCAGTTGACGCCGTCTGCAACTGCCCGATCGTGCGGGTATTCCATGACCACGTTCTGGTCGAAGAAGCCGTAGGTATGCTTGGCCGGAGTCGCCGTCAGGCCCAGTAGGTAGGCATCGAAATACTCCAGCACCTGACGCCATAGCGAGTAGATGGAGCGGTGGCACTCGTCGATGAAAATGACGTCGAAGAACTCGGGCGGGATCGCCTTGTTATAAACGACCGGGAGCGGCTCTTTGAGCAGCGCCGGGTCGTCGTCCATTGGCGTGTGCTCTTCCGCCTCGGGATCCAGCTCCGGTTCGCCCTTCAGAATCGAATAGAGGCGTTGGATGGTCGAGATTACGACCTTACTGGATAACCCAATGGTGTTCGACGTAAGCCGTTGGACGTTATACAGCTCGTTGAACTTCCGATTGTCGTCCGGCGTGCGGAAGCCCTGGAACTCCTTTTCTGCCTGCTCGCCGAGGTTAGCCCTGTCCACCAGGAACAGCACGCGCCGAGCGCCGCCAAACTTGATGAGTCGGTAGATCTCCGTCACCGCCAGCAGGGTCTTGCCGGTCCCGGTGGCCATCTGGATGAGGGCACGCGGCCGGTTGTCGAACAAACTCTTCTCCAGATTGACGATGGCCTGCACCTTGTTCGGCCAAAGGCCGGGCAGCTTCACCGGCGGCATTGCCCGCAATCGTGCCCTCAACGTGGAAGGCTTGGTGTCACCGTCCCTGACAGAGAAGCCACCAGACTGTTCTAGCCACCCGTCAAGGGTGTCAGCGGTCAACCACTCTCGCAGCGTTTCGGGTCGATGAAACGTGAAGATCGGGCGCGAGCGCGGCTGGGGGTCCAGCATATTGATGAAGACGGTTTCTTCGCCGGTTGAGATATAGGCAAACGGCAGAGGCTTCTGCGGAGCTGTCAGCGACGCTGGCAGACCCCCCACGTATTTCTTGGCTTGGAACTCGACGCTCGTGAACGAGTAGCCAGCGGGCTTGGCCTCCACCACGCCCAGGGCATTGCCGTCCACAAAGAGCAGGTAGTCGACAAACCCGTGGCCTTTTTCCAGCCTGAACTCGCGTACTGCAACACCGTCACTCGCCGTGAGGTTCATGTCCTCGCGGTCTTGAACGAGCCAGCCAGACTGCGCAAGCAAGGTATCGATCTTCTCGCGGGCCCTGGCTTCAGGCGCGTTCTTGCTTCCGGCTGGCGACATATTTCAGTTTCTTAAACGCATCGAGATCAGAGGCTGCTTCCCGCGCTTAGGCGCCTACACCTCAGCGTCCCGAGATATTCTCCGTGAGACCTGGAACCCACCGTGTCACGTCTTGAAGACTGACCGCGTCGCGCCGAAGAGCGTAGTAATCTCGTACGGTATGGCACCTATCTCCGAAGCGTCGCGCGAAGTCTTCCTTTAACTTGACGTTGCGGCTCAGAACACTTGATAGCGCCCGCCCGCCGTTAAAGAACTTGGTTGGCTGTTCGGTGTCGAGCACATATAAGTACTTTCGTTTCGGACTTCCCGACTCGGCCATAAGGTAGAAGTCCTTGAAAATACTATTTTGGCGAATCGACTCCGGGCCGCCCTGCCACCGAATGAACTTAAATTCAGCGATGCGGCGATCAGTTTCGAGATCGAACGCTCTCCCAGTATTGCCAGCTCCCAACGAAACGTAGTCGATTCTTTCGCCACTCTCTAGTACATGTGGAAGGCACAGAAGAATGCCCAGTGCGTGAATGACGACGTTAATCTGCCCTGTTACCTGCTTTAAAAATCCGGCGGCAGCAAGCGCATTGCCATGCGCGCCAGCACGCTTCAGTACTTTAACGCAAGCTGGAGCATCTGCTCCGCGTATTGACGCCTCAAGCGCGGCGAGGGTGGCTGTAAGGTCCGATCCCGAGAAGCGCCGTAGGCTTTCCACAGCCTGAGTCAAATCCGAAGCGTTGCGCCTCAAAATAGGACCCCTATCAGCGGCGCAACCGTATAGCGGGTCGCCTCAGACCTGTTAGGCCGCCCACTACCTCGCCTTCCATAGCTTATTCTTGATTAGTTCCCATGGCACCGCGTTGCGAACGGCACATGCTTTCGCCTGCAAGGTTTTGGCACCGCGCTCCGCCTTCCGTGCTCTTGCAAGCATGCTTGCCGACAAGCCCGCCGCCTTAGCAAGCCACAGCAGCATCTTCACTTCAACAATGTGATTGTAGGCAAATCGAGCGTCGCGGCGCGCTGAGGCGTCACGGCCGTAGTAGCCGGGGCCGTGATACTCGGCTAGCCAGCTCAACCAGTGCTCCTTTTGCGTTCGATACCGCTTGCCAGGCGTAACGCGAGGTCTGTCGGACGGGAGATCCCTAATGGTGTCCCGAAGACGTCGAATGCCGATCGGCCTAGGCATGACTTGACTCGCGGCCTAACGTCCCGGTTCAGCGGTGGCGCGTTGCCGCCTGTGCCCTTCGCACTTTATCCATTACCGTCCGCTGCAACCGGTTGCTAGCTGCCATTCGGTTCGCTCCACCAAAGACTTGATCTGGTGACACCGAACGCCACCGCGATCCGTTGAGTTTGAACAGTTCAAGGTATTCTCCCCGCCGCCACTCTGCCAGAACGATGGCGCTTGCCTTGTGGTATCTGGCGACCCGCTTCAAGCGGGCTAAGTCGTCGCATGTCGGCCTCGGGGCAGAACCCCCTTTTGTTTGAATAAGCACGATCTCTAAGAGGTCGCCCCGCTTAAGCCCGGGACCATCTTGGCGGTGATCCTTCCGGATCGCGATCAGGTCCACGATGCCACGGGATTCAGATTTCCTGATGCCTCCGAAGTCCACCAGGTTCCACCTGGCTCCCCTGCGCCGAGTATAGGTGACAAGCCACCTCGTCATCGTGCGCGCCCACTTCGCCGTGTAGTGCGCTTTCTAACCTGGGCTCATCCCTTCCAGGACGCGCGTCATCGCCTTCGCTGGACTAACGCTCGGCCGGGCCAAACTACAGTGCCGAGCAAACGCGCTGGGTGGACAAGCACAAGTGCTTTCTGCGAGAGCCGACGAGCAGATCCCGTTGCTCCGGCGTGAAGATACCGACGCAGCACTTCGACTGGATTCGAATAAGCGTCCGCGATGATGCTGCGGCCAATGTGATCTACCCGTCGGCCTGTGAAAAGTGGCGAGTCGCGCGTCGTGCCGAATTTCGGGTCGCCGAAATCCAGTTTTGCACGACGGCGGTACGGAAACGGCCGGCTCGGGTGCGCCCTAAAGAAGCTCCATACGTCGAAGTCCTTGATTCCCGTCTTCTTGTCGATGTAATGCAGCGCCCCGCCTTGGCAAAGCGCGACGGCGAACAGGCGGCCTCTGTAGAGTCGCCCTGTTTCTGGTCGGCGCGCAAATAGATCGCGCCTGTCTCTCGCTGCAATCGCGTCCAAACGCGCTAAGTCCGCTCTTGTGATGCGCTCGTACGAGCGATCGTGGGATTTCGTCACGCGAATTCTCCCACTGACCGCCACCGCGACTTTCTTTGCCAAAGGAGCGCGGCTCTCAACTACGACGCTGGCATTAGCGACCGAAGCACAGATTTGAAGACATCTGCCCATGTCAGCCATCCCAGCCTGTCCGCTACATCCTTCGCTCGGGTTTCAGGAAACCCCGCATCGGCTACAAGCTTCTGAAGCGGCGCAAGGCTTCCTCTGGATCCGTACTTATATCGGGCGAACCAGTAAGCAGTTGTCCATTTCCCACCAAATCCCGTCGCGTTGGGTTTCATCGCTTCAGCAAGGGGAACCCCGGCGTTTAGACTTCGAAGCGCTTCAAGCGGCGCTACATCGAGAAGGATGAAGTAAAATGTACCGTTGCGATCTGCGGCCTCCCGCAACCCAACGCGAAGCTTTCGTTCAATTTGGTTGTGGGGCTTTCGATTATCCGGGTCGGCTCCACTCATTGGTGAATAGAGTTTCGCCTCAATGAACACAATTGCGCCCGGTCCCTCGATACTCGCGTCGACCTCAGTGGATTCATTCACCCCATACCGCTTACCGACATAGATTTTGCCGCTCAGGACGCCTTCCGGCGTAGTGCGATTGCCGAAGGTGAGCTCCCAAATATCAGTCAACGCTTTCCGACGCGTCTCTTCAGAAACCTGCGCGAGCGTATCAAAGCAGGACCACGTGAGGGCATCCTCACTGTTAGAGCTGTGGGCATTGCGAGACTTGTGGCGCATGCCACCGTAGGGTTGCTGAATAAACAAGCGCAAGGCCTCTTCCCTGCCAGGCCAAATGACGTGGTTTTGCATGGGGTCGAAATACTTGAACGGTCCACCACGCCTCGCGCGCGATCCTTTCCCTGTGGCTCGTCTCACTTCCAACCTCCTTCAGTACCCTATCGTCGCTTTGTCCCATTTAGGCGCGGAGGGTCGCACCTGCAATTCCGCGCGCGTGCGGCAGTCTAAACAAAGTGACGCCGCCTGGACTGCGTGTCGGTTTTCGGTGGGTGAGCAGCATCACACCGAGATTTGACCCCAGTCGCGTAAGGGGTGCCTTGCCGAAAGCGGCCGCTCGCGAGCGGCTCAAAAAAAGGGCGTTAACTGCTGCCCTTATGGACATGCGCCCGGCGCCGGAGGGCAGACCGTCGCGGCAGAACCCGCCGGCAGCGGCCACGTTAGCGTTGGAACCCAGAGATCAGCGCAGCGGAATGTCAATGAAATCAGGGGTGTTCAAAACCCAACTCGGGCCCCCGCTACCAAAATAATAGCATTAAATTCAATCACTTATAAAAAACAGACCCGCTACCATAGTCGCGGGCCGCGTTGGGTTCGTCCTGCCGGCGAGTGGGCGCCGGAAGAGTCTTTCCGACCAAAGTCGCTACGGCGCTGTCCCATCTCCGCATCGCTGACCCTCCAAACGAAAAAGGACGGGCCGATCACACCGACCCGTCCTTTACGTTACTAGAACTCAACAAAACGACTCCCGATATTGTGGCGTGCCCGATGAAGGAATGGTTCGGCCAACGGTCGGTTAACACTTGACGCTGATTCCTACGGGAGCAGTAGCTTTCGAGCAAAGCTTTGCATGCACGGCCGCGGCTGATCCCAGCAATGCGACAATGGACAGCGCTATGTACAGGATGACACTGGTCCGCCCGACGATCTTAAATGTCTTGCTGAGTTGATGGAATTCGCGCTCAAACTGAGGTAGCAGGCGTCGCTCGGCTGCGGAATTCACCAAAAACAGAGTAAGGCCCAGCATTCCACAGCCAAACACAAACACTGCGGGATCTCGAAGGGGCCAGTACCAATCCGAAACCCTCATAGTCGTCACAACAGCTGCTATCACAAGAAACGCTTGTGATATCACCATCGTCGTGCGCGCCTTCCATTTGTAGAGTCGGTTGTTGGAACCTGTAAGAAAGACGTCCCGCAGCAGGAAGACCGCGTACGCGTACCAAAGCTGAAGCGTGACTTTCATTATGGGCATGAGGAATCCATCATGCAGTCGACGCCAAGTGCCGAAGCGCCGTAGGGATATTTGCTCATCAGCAGACCCGTACCTGAGATCGCAAATCCCGCGGGTCCCCCGACAAACCAGCCCATTGTGAGACTGCCGAGAGCGATTGAGCCCTGACTGACCGGCGTTTGGCCGGTAGCCAACTCGTAGCTTTCGTAGCCTGCGCTACCAAGAAAAGTCATGTCGCCAAGTCCTTCAAACAACGGGCCCAGCTTAAAGGTGGATACCCACTGGCTGCCACCCCAGCCATTGAAATACGGTCTGAGAACATTGATTGAGCCGGTGAGCGGATCGGCGCCAACGCCGATTGTGGTCTCGCCGAATAGCGCCCCAGCGGCGCCCACGCCGAGATCTGCATACTGAAGTTGATTCCCCGTACTATCGGAGGGCAGGGAGACACCCGGCAGGGGTCCGGTCTCTATCGGCACATTGCAGTTAGCGCACGACGTGAGTTCGGTTACGTACCCACCCGGGTTGCTAGGGTCGGGCACGGATATGGGCGGCGGCGTGAGGTCGACGGTGGGCTTCGCATTGGTTCCCGCCGAGCTCGACATACTGTCGAACCCGGGCAGCGAAAGAGTTGCGCCAGCCTCTAGGTTGTTCAACAGGTCCGACGCGGACTGGTCAAAGGTCGCGTCGGGGTTATTGAGATTTGCAAGAAAACTCTGCCACGCAGCAGCAGGCGTGCCGATCCTGCTGGCGGGCTCATCACAGATTATCCACGAGGTCGCGCAGACACCGCTGATCGGTTTGCAGTTATGCCCACAAGGGGCAAACCCCGATGGATCCGTGTAGGAAAGCGGATTGTTGCTGACGTAGCTGTATCGGTTGTAACTCTGCGGATTCGTCTTGTCCGGAATATGGGGATCCGCCGAGAGCATCCGACCCGTAATGGAATCCTCCACCCGGCCGTTCATGTGGTTCATGCCCATCCAGAGGCCAAGCGCCGTCTGGAAGGTGTAACCCTCGCGAGTGATGCCGGCGATCGTTGTGAGATCCGAGTTTGTAGGCGCTCCGGACCAAGTCGTGGGATTGCGCCGGCTTCCGAAGGCGTCGAAGCTTTCACCGACGACCGGCGCGCCGCTCGAGTTCGTGATCGAGGCCACGCTCGCCTGGTGATCAGACAGCAGGTAACTGAAGGTGTTCGTGCCTGAGCTCTTGCGCGAGTAGACAGCAATCTGTTCACCAGGCACGTTGATGTAATGACGGTAGTCAGTGGCGCTCCCGCTCGCGACCACTTCCAGAAGTCCACCGATGTAATTGGTGGTCTCCTGGGTGCTGTTGCCGGTGTACATCTGCTGCCAGCGCTGGCGATTGGGGCCGTATGAGAAGGCGACAGTCTCGGCGGTTGAGCCGGAGCCGGCATTGATGGTCGTCGGGTAGTTGTAACTCGACCAACTGATGGTGCTCCCCTGACGCGTGATGGCATTGCCGTTGTTGTCGTAGGAATACTGAAATCCGCTGCTCCCGGCCTGAGTCACTTCGTGCTTGCGATTGGGGTCATAGGTCCAGCTCGCCCCGCCCGCGACGTCGCTCCGGGAGGTGATATTTCCGGTGCCGTCGTAGGTCACCGATAGGTTCTGCGTGCCGTTCAGTTTCGAGTAGCTGAAGCGATAGTCGTTGTCGTAGTAGACATTCTCGGTGAGGCCGAGGTTGTTGTCTTGGCGCTGCGTGACGTTGCCCATCCCATCGTAGAGGAAGGCAAGGTTCTTCACTCCCGCCCCCCCCCCGACACCGGACTGCGCGGTGCCGAGCCATTGCGTGACGGCATCGAACGACCGATTCGTCACGATGCCGTTGCCGAGAGTCTCCTCGGTCACGTGCCCCGCGGGGTCGACCGTGTTCGCGGTCCAAACAGTCACGTTCGGCGTATCGGATATATCGGTGACCGACTGAAGTACGCCGTTGGCATAGGCATACTGAAGCTCGAGCGCGTAACTCGAAGTGCTCGTCGGGTACGTCAGCGTGTTCAGGAGTCCGGTCGTGGCATTGAAGGCCCAGCTGTAAGTGAAGGCGCTGTAGCCCGAGATGGTGATCGACCTCTGCGAGCGGCGACCCAAGCTGTCGTAGGTCTCGCTCTCGGAGTATCCCGAGGAGGAGCAGCTCGTCCCGCTCCCCGTGCATTCGCTCTGGAGCTTGCCGATATTGTGGCTCGAGGCGCTCGAGCCCCAGGTCCATTGGGTGAAGAGATCGGGATCGGTGCGCGTCAGCGGTCGGGACAGCGCGTCGAACGTCGCGGAGAACGACTGAGTCTTCGCGTCCGACCAGGCCGTTCTCTCGCCAAGAGCATCAACCGTGAAGCCCCAGGACCCCATATCCATGTCGGTCGCGCTCGCGAGGTATGCCGCGAGCCCGTAGTTGTACGTCCCGCTCCATAGGGTATTCCCGAGGCTGTCCGTCACTTTCGTCTTGCTGCCTGCGGAATCGTAGGCGAGCGTGACGCTGTAGCCCATCGGATCCTTCGTCTGGCGGAGCCAGCCGTTGACGTCTGTGATCGTGGTTCGCGCATTCGACTGCGGGTCTGTGACAGTCGTCATGCGGCCTGCATACGCGTAGGTGGTCGCCTGCGGGTTGCTATTCGTCGAGCTGATCGGGCGCTGGGACTGCGTCAGGCGATTCAGCACGTCGTAGCTATTCGTGGTCCAGTAGGAACACGTCGTTGTCAGCGAAGCCCATGTGCAGGGGAACGCCTTCTGGCTCACGCGCCCGAGCGAGTCGTACCTTACTTCATTGCGCGAGTACGACCCGCTCAGCATGACCTGATTCGCAACCAGCTGCCGGTCAACGGAATCGAAGTAGGTCGTGCCCGAACTCTGGACGCTGGCGTTGCTGTTGTAAACCGTATGCGCGATGACGAGCCCATTCGAGCCGACGAGACAACCGGACGTTCCCGAGCAGTTCTGGTACGTGTACTGCGTATAGGTGCCGTCCGCCCGGGTCTCCTGTGTTAGGCGCCCGAATCCGTCGGTGTACGCCCAGGAGGACGTCACGTTGTTGGGATCGGTGACGCTGCTCTTCAGCCCGTAACTGAAGTTGAAGTTGTACTGCGTGGTAGCGTTGGTCGGATCGGTCACCGACATCGGGAACTGCCCCGTTGTCCCCCAGTTGGTGGACGTGAGGCGGGCGGTCATATTGACGCCGGTCACCGTGTCGCTATTGACGTTACCAAAGCTGTCGTACCCAAGCGCCTCCGTGACCTTGAACTGAGAGCTGTTGGGTTCGGTGACAATCTGCGTATACCGGCAGTTCGTGGTGTCGGGTGTGAAAGTCTTCGTGCGGGTGACGGAATTGCTGCCGCTCAGGCTGCTCGTGTACGCGACCTGAGTCTCCGTGAGCAGACTCAAACACCACGGACTCGTGCTTTCATCCGGCGTATTGGTCGTGGTCGTCGTCCACGTCTGGCCGCTATAGGGTGATCCCGGATCGTTGTCGGTCACCGTCGTCGAGATCGACGTTGGGTTACCGTAGTTGTCGAAGGTGTAGCTGGTGCTTGTCGTGGCGATGAGATCGCTGTTTTCGGATCCGCCGACTTCCTTGCGGTACGCGGTCACGTTGCTGAAGTAAGGGAAAAAGCGCTGCTGGTACTGCGTCGAGCTCAACTCGTTGTAGGTTAGTGTCCCCACCCATTGCGATGGGTAGAACGAGCCGTTCGACACGATCTCTTCGTTGTGCCTGCCTAAGTATGGAAAGTTACGCTGGAAGTAGTTGTAGTCGTAGAGGCCGTTGCGGCTGTCGTACGCGCGTGTTGCGTAGTAGCCCTCGAAGCCGCGACCTTGAAGGTTGGTCCAGGCTCCGTAGTACCAGAACTGCTGGTTGTAAGTGCCGCCGGAGGCACTGCTTGGGTCGCTGAAAGTCGCCTGACTGACGACGTACATCGGTCCGATGAAGTTGTGATCCGGGTAGGTTGCATCCATATACTGCGTGTAGTTGTTCTGCACGAGCGAAACGTACGTGGGGCTCGCGGAATTGCCGTAGCCGTCAGTGATTGATGTCACGAGATCCGGTGGTTGGCCTGCCCCGTTGTGAGGGTAGTAGTAGGCATTGGTACCGGTCGAATATCCAAAAGCATCCTGTCCGTCGCCGTTCGGGTCCGGGAAGGTGAAATACAGATAGCCGCTGTTGTATGGGATAGACGTCGAAATCAGACTTCCAACGCCATTTCCTGTCGAGACGTAGACACCGACGGTACTGCCGTTCGCAACGAGCAGATCTGTTCGCCCGTCCCCGTCCCAATCCATCGCGCCAATGACGGTATTGCTGACAGTCACTGTAGCGGGTGTTGAGCCATTGCAGCCTGCGATGTAAATCGTCCCGCCGACCACATCGTCAGTGCAGGCATCGGAATTGAAATCGAGAAACGCCACGGGAACCGCGAGGCTAGCGATAGCCGTGTAGATCCTGTAGGGGTTGAACGAAGGGCTCGACGTTGAGCCTGCGGAGAGGAGCTCGTAGGTGCTGACGTGGTAGGTACAATGAGGGGGAATGCAGGCGACGGGGGTTTTTGTGATCGTCTCCAGCGACAAGTCATCGCGCCCGTCACCGTCGAAATCGAATCTGCGTAGATTGCCGAGTGCCTTAGTAAAAGGTTCTTCTCCCATCTGCGGGGAGCTTAGGTAGATGAGGCGAACGGTCACCACTGCTAGCTTTGGTGTTGTCACGCATCAGAGCAGGCAGGAGGGCGACCGTTGGCCCCGAATGAGTGTATTTCCGCCCTGGGAGGGTGGGAAGGTTTCGAGGTATGCGAGTGGCGGCAGGAGCGACGGGGTACGCGCAGCTGGTGTGTGCTGCGGCTGCGCCGGGATCGATCCCGGGTCGCCTACTGCAGCGGCTGCTGGCGCGAGGCGCCGGCTATCCACGACGTCGAGTGGCGCAGCGTGCGGGATCTGCCGCTCTTTGAGCACGCGGTGGAGCTTCAGGTGCCGCGTTTGCGGGTAGCGTGTCCGCACTGCGGTCCGAAGCTGGAGCTGCTGGAGTGGCTGGCACCGTATGCGCGGGTGACGCGGCGGCTCGCCGAGAGCGTGTCGCGGCTGTGCGCGGTGATGTCGATCCGGCACGTCGCCGAGTACTTCGACCTCAACTGGAAGACGGTCAAGCAGATCGACAAGCGCCTGCTCGAGCAGCGGCTCGGGCCGGTGGATCTCACGGGGGTCACGGTGATCGGGATGGATGAGTTCGCCATCCAGCGCGGCCACCGCTACGCCACGGTGGTCATCGAGCCCGCCCGCAAGCGGGTGCTGTGGGTGGGGCGGGGCCGCTCGCGCGAGGAGCTGCGACCGTTCTTCGTGCTGCTGGGCCCTGAAGGGTGCGCCGCCTTGAAGGCGGTGGTGATGGACATGAACACGGCCTACGAGCTCGAGGTCCGCCTGCACGCCCCACAGGCACATATCGTCTACGACCTCTTCCACGTGGTAGCCAAGTACGCCCGCGAGGTGATCGATCGGGTGCGGGTCGATGAAGCGAACCGCTTGCGCGAGGATCGGCGCGGCCGTCGCCTGGTCAAGGGTTCGCGCTGGCTGCTGCTGAGGAACCGCGAGAACCTTACCCGCGAAAAAGACCAGATCCGCTTGAGCGAACTGCTGGCGGCGAACCGGGCGTTGCTGACGGTGTACGTGCTGAAGGACGACCTCAAGGAGCTGTGGGAGTATCGCCACGAGGGCTACGCCCGGCGCTTCTGGGCTGGCTGGTACCGCCGTGCGATGCGCAGCGGCATCGAGCCGCTGAAGGCCTTCGCCCGCAAGCTCCTTCACTACCTGCCGGGTCTGCTGGCGCACTGCCGCTACCCGCTACACACCAGCCTGCTCGAAGGGATCAACAACAAGATCAAGGTGATCAAGCGTATGGCGTACGGATTCCGAGACGACGACTACTTCTTCCTCAAGATCCGGGCAGCATTCCCCGGAATTGGGTGAAGAACCTTAGTAAACCCTCCGGAATTGTCCGTGTTGCTTGCCAATACCGGCTGCGCAGCAAGCGCTAAGGAATCCGGGCCTATCTCGTACGCCAGAACCGCGCTGCCGAAGCTCACCGAGGTCCCGCCCCCGGTGTTGAGGCGCACGTAGACCTGATAGTCGTAACCGTTGCCCGAACCGTCGTTGATAAAGTAAGCCGAAACGAGATCCGGGAGTCCATCACCGTTGACGTCAGCGAGCAGGTACTGCACCGCGGTCGAGTCGTACGCCAGGCCGGTCGAGGATTGGGTGAACGAGCTTCCGTTCCAACTGTAGTAGTACCAGGTGCCGCTGACCGCGGCCAGAATGCCATCTTGACCACTGTGGCCAGTGAGGTTTCCAAAGAGAAGTTGGCTTGCGGTACTCGGGATTCCGGTGTTCACTCCCGTGCCGTATCCGCTGGCTGAGCCAAAGGCAACGTACAAAGTGCTCCCGTTGACGTAGAGAAGGTCCGGATACCCGTCTCCGTTGAAGTCGTAATGGGTGTAGCCATTCGTCAGCGCCGTCGCTGTAGACACGCCGGCCGCACCGTTCTGATACGTGATCATGGTCGGGAGCAGGCAGTTCGTGCCGCCCGAGTCCGAGCACTCCTGGACCTGCTTGAGCTCGTAGCGCCCAGTAGTCGGCGACGTTTGATAACTCAGAACGTAGTTCTTCACCGTGTGAACCGTGCCGGCTTTCCCGGAGACTTCAACCTGAGAGAGGATGGAGTTTATGGGAACAGCAAAGCGATATTCATCAGAGGTACGAGAGCGCGCGGCGCGGATGGTGTTTGAGCAGCAGGCGGAGCACGGCTCGCAATGGGCAGCGATTGTCTCGGTGGCCAGCAAGCTGGGTTGCGCGGCCCAGACGCTGCATCGCTGGGTGGCGCAGGCTGAACGTGACCATGGCAAGCGTGCGGGCTTGAGTACGACGGAACGGGAACGGCTCAAGGATCTGGAGCGCGAGAACCGCGAGCTCAAGCGCGCCAACGAGATCCTGCGCACGGCGTCGGCGTATTTTGCGCAGGCGGAGCTCGACCGCCGACGCAAGTGATGTTCCGGTACATCGAGGAACACAAGGGTCGATTTGGGGTCGAGCCGATCTGCAAGCAGTTGCCGATTGCCCCATCGACGTATTACGAGCTGAAGGCACGGGAGCGCGATCCGAAGAAGCTCCCGGAGCGGCATCGTCGGGATGCACAGCTTGGTCCGCATATTCGGCGGGTGTGGGAGGAGAATTTCTGCGTCTATGGGGCGCGCAAGACCTGGAAGCAGCTGAACAGGGAGAGCATACGGGTGGCGCACTGCACGGTCAGGAGGCTGATGCGCCAGATGGGCCTGTGCGGCGCGAGGCGCGGCAGAGCCTTCAAGACAACGATTCCGGCCGAGAACGCGCAAAGCCTTCCGGACTTGGTGAAGCGGCAGTTCGTGGCCACGCGGCCTAATGAGCTGTGGGTCGCGGACTTTACCTACGTTGCCACCTGGAGCGGCTTCGTGTTCGTTGCCTTCGTGATCGATGTGTTCTCGCGCATGATCGTCGGCTGGCGGGTGAGCACGTCCTTGAAGACGGAGTTCGTTCTCGATGCGCTTGAGCAGGCGGTCCACGCTCGCTGCGACACCGACGGGCTGATCCATCACAGCGACAAGGGCACGCAGTACCTGTCTATTCGCTACAGCGAGCGCCTGGCTGAATGCGGCATTCAGGCCTCCGTCGGAACCACCGGCGACTCGTACGACAATGCACTCGCAGAATCGATCAACGGCCTGTACAAGGCGGAGGTCATTTGGCGGCGCGGCCCCTGGAGAAGCGTTGAGGCGGTCGAATACGCCACTTTGGAATGGGTGGATTGGTTCAACAATCGGCGCCTGCTCGAGCCCATCGGCGACCTTCCGCCCATCGAGTTCGAGCTGGCGTACTATCGGCAACGTGAAGGTCATACCACGGCGGAGTGACTCACACATAACAGTGTCCGGAGAAGTCGGCACGGTTCAGTGGTGCCTGAGTACGCAATCACGATCGAGGTGAGAAGGTTGGTGTTGGTCACCGCCGTCCCGGCGGTGTATCCATAAAGCGAGCTCTGCGGGAGGTTCGCCCCGTAGCCGAAGGTCATTGTGTAGTTATAAGTGCTCGATCCGTGAGAGCTCGGGGTCCAGGAAATCGTGGCCGGCACTGCCGACCCTGTCGCCGTGTTGTAGCTGATCGTCATCGTGTTGCCCGCGGGATCGCTCACCTCGTCAAGCATCCAGGCGCTCGCGGTCGTGCTCCCCGTGGCCAGCACTTGCGAGTTCCCACCGTTACCATAGGTGTAAGTGCGTCCGTTCCGATCCTGGGCGATCCAGTACGCCGGGCCACTTCCGGCCGTGCCGTAGGCGATCACGTTGACGAAATTGGCGATCTCGGTCTGGTACGTTGAGCCGGCGGTCCCGTAGGTCCCACCGGTGAGGCGCAGGCGCTGGCCATCCATGCAATAGCCGTCGCCGGTGACGAGTGCCACGGGCGCGGGCGCTGCGTCCTGCGCATAGGTCAGGTTGCAGCGGTAGATGGAACTCAGGCCGCTGATGCTCCAGCCTACGCCCACGATCCCGTTGCCCTGCTGACTGTTGTACGTCAGGGCGACGTGGGGCTGCAGGCCCTGCGGGCCGGGTGGCGCCCAGATGGGAATGGTGTAAGTGGCGGCCCCTGACTGTGACACCGCGAACGTGCCGCCGGTGCGGCCGGCCACCGTGGTTGCATCGGCCGGTGCCGGAGGCAGCACGAACGCCGCTCCAATCAGAACAAGAATACCGGCAGGAACACACTTGCGAGCCGGGAACTCGGCGCAATTGGGCTGGCAGAACATACCGTCCTCCCTGATTTGTTCTACGTGAGCGCGCCTTCGACCGTCCGTGGCAAGCAAGACCGAAGATTTCGCAACGGTCGGGCGGGCGCTACAAAATTTATCTGTCGTGAAAGCGCGGTCCATCTCACCCGACCGCCGACGCGGCGCGTGTCACACGACTGTCCAGGACAACGCCCTGCGGCAAGAGCCAAGCTATTGCGGCAGCGTCTCGGCGGCGGGGGACTGAGGTATTGGCGGAGGGAGAGGATCAGGTGGCAATTCGTTCGGAGGAGAAGCGCCAGGAGCGGGGCTCCCAACGATTGTCAGATGAATGACTTTCGAGTCTTTCTTGTCATTTGCTCTGAACATTCGCCGCGCGGCGCTCACCGATTGCTCAAACGATTGACGCGCGATTTCCGAGTCGTTCACGAGCCCCGATTGGGAAGTCTGTGGCTCGAAGCCTTGGGCTGAGCCTCCTTCTTGGAAGCCTTCGGAGAGAAAGCTCAGCCACAAGATGTCCGCATACACAGAAACATCCGGCGGTGCCGGCAGGGGCGAGGCGGTTCGAATAGCACTCAGGAGAGACTGCTGCCAGCGTTGGGGGCCGTTACAGTGATCGAGATCCACCCGGATCACGTCTCCGCGCCGATCCTGTTCAATCCGCGCTCGGCACGAGAACCGTGGCGCTCCGATCTCCGTCCGCGGCCGCATCCATGCGCGCTCGATCCGCGCCTGCACCTGCCCGAGATACCGCCCGTGGAGTCGGGCATGTTCGGCCGACTCTGCCGCCGCTATAGGCTGGTCTGGCGCGCCAGTGGAATCCGGAGTCGCCGCGGGATAGGGATCGGGGCTGAAGACAACCAGCGGGAGATCCGGGGGTGCTATTCCCCGAGAGGCGAGGAGAGGCGGCTTGGGAGGTGCTGCATTCTCGATTGGTGACAGCTCGTTGATGAGAACGACGGTCATATCCGGTTCTGCGGCCGAAACGAAGGCACTCGCGCCGGTACCCGTCGTGTTCGGACGTCGCTGTGAGGGAAGGGAGAGATTCAGCACGAACGGTAAGACGATCAGCGCATGGATCACCAACGCGCCGGCGACACCCAGAGCGCTCACACCGACTCGGGGTGATCCGCGGCCCCGCATTGCAAGCTGTCCCACCATTGGCTCAATCGTGCTACCGATGGCCCATGCTCACAATGGGCACGTCATTGATCCGACTGCACTCGCGTTCTTGCAAGCGGGCAGAAATCGCGCCGTCTACGTAGGCTGTCGTGAACCGGCAATTCATCTCAGGTTGACGTCGACCGCGCCAAGAGCGACAGGAAGCGAGTCACTGAAACCGGGGGACAAGGGTCCCTGCCCCTCCGACAGCGGCCGCCAGTGATGCGGTACGTTGCAAAGCATTGCGATCCGGCGCAAGGCCCCTCTGGGCTTCGACCCTGCACCAGCCGCGTCGGTGCGAACACGATAGTCCCGCCCCTGTTAATCGGCGCCTGCCCGCCGTACCGTGCGGTTATGGAGACTCTCACGCAACGCGACCATGTCGACGCCGAAATGCCGCGGCGCGCTCGCGCCCGCATTGCAGGCAGCGCCATCGCTGCTCCGATCGGTCGAATCGCAGATTGTCCAGCGTCAGCGGGTGTCCCCTGCCACAGTGGGTTGGGATCGCCTCCCGCCGGAGTTTGCGGCGATCGATATTGGGGAAGTGGACGACCGCCGTACTATTAGTAGGGAGCACGCCCCCGCTACCATAATAACCTCTTTACCTTCAATAACTTATAAACTCAGACCCGCTACCACCATTCGAGCACAACTCGCACTAGATTCGTTCTGCAGCAGCTTCCCGAGAGTTCGCCTCACGCGCCCCTACCGCGAGCACGAGGCCATATTAACGCTAGACGATAATAACGCCAGACGTTAATATGCCATCGTGATCCGAACCTTCAAGAACAGGGATACCGAAGCGGTATTCCAGGGGCAGTTCGTGAAGGGGCTGGACAATCAGATCCAGCAGCGCGCGCGCGAGAAGCTAAAGTACCTCGACAGCGCAGCTGACCTGCGCGATCTGATGATCCCGCCGGCGAATCAGCTCGAGGCGCTCAAAGGAGATCGCGCGGGCCAGTACAGCATCAGGATCAACAAGCAATGGCGCCTCTGCTTCAATTGGAAAGACGGTGACGCGTTCGAGGTCGAGATCGTCGATTACCACTGAAGCGATGAGGCGGGAAGGAGATTCAAGCATGGCCACGAGACGACTTCGCCCCGTACACCCGGGCGATATCCTGTTCCGCGATTTCATGCAGCCGTTGAATCTGAGCGCTTACAAGCTCGCGAAGGAGCTCGGTGTAACAGCTCCGTCGGTCAACGAGATCGTCCGCCGACGGCGTGCGATAACGGCTGAGATGGCGTTGCGGCTGTCACGGTACTTCGGCACCTCGGCGCATCTCTGGCTCAATCTGCAATCGCAGTACGATCTGGAAACCGCAAACCGGAGAATCGGTAAGACGCTCGAACGGGCCATTCATCCGATTCCTCGGCCGGATCTGCCGGATCCTCCGCTCGCTTGATCGAGTTACTGGGCGCCGTGCCTCTGCGGTATCTTGCACGGTTCGCGAATGCTCCATCCGCAGCAGTTTGAAGTCAACGAAGCCTGGATAGCGTTCCGCCTCAACGGCTCGCCTGTGCGAACGGAACGTGACGGAGACTTTAACTGCCTTGCGTTGATGGATGCGGCGAGCTGTTTCATTCTCGGTTCGGAGTTCATCCCTGTAACTGCTGCAGAACCCACGCGCGCTCAGTTCCGCCGTCTCTTGAAAAATGCACAGCGTCATAAAGAGCAGCTACCTAAGACGCTGTTCATCGCAAATGAAGATGCCGCAGATCGAATGACTCGCGAGGCCACGCTGCAAAATATCGACGTCGTGCGGGTCGCGGAGAGCGAACTCCTTATCTTCATCGGAGAAGCCCGCCAAGGTTTTGCGGAACGCTTTGAGGACATTCGACAATGACGCCTGACATTGGAGCGGCCTGGTCCAGCGTGGGTGCCGGCGGGTGGCAGCATGCGCTCGCGACTCCGATCAGGCACGCCGCACTGTTGCCCAACCGCGCGCCGGCGGCGCCTGCGGTGGAATGACCGCTCGCGCGAGGATACGCCGCGAGCACGACTAGGCTACTAGACCGACGCAGACATCCGTTGAACCTCCCGGGTGTTGCAATCCGTTGCAAAACGATGCAATCCGGCGCTGCGGCTGATCTGCGATACGACCCGGCAACAACCAAGTCGGTGCGAACACGATAGTTCCGCCCCTGTTCATCGGCGCCTACGCGCCCTACCCTGCCGCTTATGGAGATCCTCACGCGGCGCGCGTATGTCGACGGCGAAATGCCGCGGCGCGGTCGCGCCCACATTGAAGGCAGCGCCAGCGCGGCTCGCTTCGCTCGATTCGCAAATTCTCCGCCGTCAGTGGGTGTCCCCGGCCGCAATGGCTCGGAATCTCCTCGCGCCGGATCTGACGGCGATCGATATTGGGGAAGTGGACAACCGCCGTACTATTAGTCGCGATCAGGCCCCCGCTACCAAAATAAACCCTTCTAGTTCCATAACTTATAACAATCTAACTGCTACCACTAATTCGCGCACGACTCCGACTGCCGTGGCTCACGATAAGGATCAGCGTGGGAGAGCGCGAGTCGTCACAACCGCAAGCGATGCCCAGACCCAAACGCAATAACCGCAAGTAGACCGCCAACTACCACTGCCGAAAAAATGCGGCGGTTTGCGACTCACGTGCTCCACCGCTCGACTCTGAGGTCAGGCACTGCGGCAAAGTGTCTCAGGTTGTTTGTCACCAACGTCGCCTGCTCCGCGACGGCGTGGCAAGCAATGAGCAGAAGGGGGCCGCTCCGAGCGATAGACGTCTTCCCAGAGGGATTTCAATTTGGGATGTCCCTGCCTTTCCTTTCCGCGACAAATTGTTCGTGAACGAGCGTCCGAGTCCCTCTAAATCTCGCGTTCTTGGCGTCGGGACGCAGAATCCTCCCGCCGCATTGGAGCGACCGCAGCTTCGTAGCTGTCGAAAACCTTCTGCGCAGATCAGGCGAGGTCGAAGCGATCCAGGTCCATAACTTTGGACCACGCCGCCACGAAGTCTTTCACGAACTTCTCCTTCGAGTCCGCGCACGCATAGACTTCCGCGAGAGCGCGCAGCTGCGAGTGCGAACCGAAGATCAGGTCGACTCGCGTGCCGGTCCATCTGAGCTCGTTGGTCTTCCGGTCGCGCCCCTCGTACACGCCTTCAGAGCCAGTGGACGGCTGCCATTGCGTGCGTGTGTCGAGAAGGTTGACAAAGAAGTCGTTCGTCAGCGTCTCGCCCCGCTTGCTGAAGACGCCGTGCTCGGACTTTCCGGCATTGGCACCCAGGACGCGCAGGCCACCGATGAGCACCGTCATCTCAGGCGCCGTCAGCGTCAGCAATTGCGCCCGATCCACCAAGCGCTCCTCGGCCGACAGGCGCTGCTGGCCGCGGAGATAGTTGCGGAACCCGTCCGCGGTCGGCTCAAGGGGCGCGAAGGAGGCGGCGTCCGTTTGCTCTTGCGACGCGTCCATGCGGCCCGGCGTGAACGGGACTTTCACATCTTGCCCCGCGTCCTTCGCCGCTTTCTCGACCGCCGCGCAGCCGCCGAGAACGATCAGATCGGCAAGCGAGACCTTTTTTCCGCCAGACTGTCCGGCGCTGAACTCCTCCTGGATCCGTTCGAGCGTCTGCAGCACCTTCTTCAGCTGAGCCGGCTGGTTGACATCCCAGTCCTTCTGCGGCGCAAGGCGAATGCGCGCGCCGTTTGCTCCACCGCGCTTGTCAGAGCCGCGAAACGTCGACGCCGACGCCCAGGCCGTCGAGACCAGCTGGGAGACGGGCAGGCCAGACCTGAGGATTTTCGCCTTCAGAGCCGCAATGTCCTGCTCGCCGATCAGCGGATGATTCACAGCGGGGATCGGATCCTGGAACGGCAGGTGCTCCTTCGGCACGAGCGGGCCGAGATAACGCGCGATCGGACCCATGTCCCGGTGCGTCAGCTTGAACCACGCCCGGGCGAACGCGGTTGCGAACTGATCAGGATGCTCGTAGAAGCGCCTTGCGATCTTTTCGTACGCAGGGTCGAACCGCAAAGCGAGGTCGGTGGTCAGCATGGAGGGCGCGTGATGCTTTGACTCGTCGTGCGCATCGGGCACCGTACCAGCGCCTGCGCCACCCTTCGGTAGCCACTGATGCGCACCGGCCGGACTCTTGGTCAGTTCCCATTCGTAGCCGAACAGGTTCTGGAAAAAGTTGTTGCCCCACTTCGTCGGCGTTGTGGTCCAGGTGACTTCCAGGCCGCTGGTGATCGTGTCATCGCCTTTGCCCGTGCCGAATCTGCTCTTCCATCCGAGGCCCTGCTCCTCGATGGGAGCGGCTTCCGGCTCCGGACCCACGAGGGAGGCATCGCCAGCGCCGTGGGTCTTGCCGAACGTGTGACCGCCGGCAATCAGCGCGACCGTTTCCTCGTCGTTCATCGCCATACGGCCGAACGTTTCGCGAATATCCCTAGCCGCCGCGATCGGCTCTGGCTTGCCGTTCGGCCCTTCCGGATTCACGTAGATCAGGCCCATTTGCACGGCGCCGAGAGGATTCTGCAGGTCACGGTCGCCCGTGTAACGCTCGTCCGCCAGCCACTTGCCTTCGGGTCCCCAGTAAATGTCCTCCTCGGCCTCCCAGACATCCGCGCGCCCGCCGCCAAAGCCGAATGTCTTGAAGCCCATCGACTCAAGGGCGAGGTTGCCCGCGAGAATCATGAGGTCGGCCCAGGAGATTTTCCGGCCGTATTTCTGCTTGATCGGCCACAACAGCCGACGCGCCTTGTCGAGGTTCGCGTTGTCCGGCCAGCTATTGAGCGGTGCAAAGCGCTGCTGGCCGGCTCCGGCGCCGCCGCGCCCGTCGCCGATGCGGTACGTCCCGGCGCTGTGCCACGCCATGCGGATGAACAGCGGCCCGTAATGGCCAAAGTCAGCCGGCCACCAATCCTGCGAGGCCGTCATCAAGGCCTGAAGGTCTTGGATCACGGCATTCAGGTCGAGACTCTTGAATTCCTTGGCGTAGTCGAACGCCTCGCCCATCGGATCGGAGAGGCTCGAGTGCTGATGCAGAACCCGAAGGTTTACCTGGTTCGGCCACCAGTCACGATTGATGCGTGCGTGACTGCCGCCCGTGAACGGACACTTGCTCTCAGTTGCCATGTTTCTCTCCGATGCTTAGTCCTCGAGAAGACTGCGCAGCATCCAGGCCGTCTTCTCGTGGACGTCGAGCCTCTGTGTTAGGAGATCCGCGGTCGGCTGATCTCCGGCCTCATCCGCGACCGGGAAACTTTGAGAGAGTATCCACGCCTCGCGGCTCGGTCGATAAGGACCAAGGTACGAGGTCGCGCCCTGAGCGTCCAATGAATCGTTTCTACGAGTTCTATAGATGGCATCTATGGAGAAGGAGAAGGGCGGCTCGGCTAGAGTCCGTCGCCCGACGATGCGAGTCTGGCGGAAGCGCGAACTTGCAGCGATGCACCGGTGTGCCCGCATATTGATTGGCGCCGTCTCCCGAGCACTCGATGCACTACCAACGCGACCGCAGCGCAGAGCCCGACACCCCAGTGAATGGCGCTGATCCACGGCCGCAGCTGCTCATCGCCCGCGTAATAAAGACCGTAGCCTGTAAGCGCGAGCACCGACACCACGACGACCATGACGAGCCCGCTGCGACGGTTGGTCCGCCGCCGCCAGGCAGGTGCGATGTGCGTGGGCAGGAGCGCGCCCAGCGCGACAAGAAACGCCATCATCGCAGCGCCGTGCAGGCGCAACCACACGGCATCCCAGTGATGCGACAGCTCCCCGAAGGCGTCACGACTCGACAGGAAGTAATGACTCGCGAGCCATCCGAGCCCCGACGCCCAGAGCAGCGTCCCGGTGGCATAGAGCCACAGCTCCGGGCGGCGTGCCGCAACCCGGCTGCCCGTCCGTACCGCAGATCGGCGCAGCCGATGACTCATGCCGCGATCCTCTGGACGTCAAACCGTGACGCCCAGGACCGGCCGCAGATCCGCAGCCCCTCCCGGTCGAGGATGAGCGCCTGCGCATCGAGCGGCTCGAGCCGCGCGGGTGCGCACTCGGGTGCCAGCGCGACCACCTTGGTCAGCGCATCGGCCGTCATGCACGTGCCGGCGATCACGCTCACACTGCGCCCCCATGCCACGCAGGCCCGCCGGCGCGGATCGACGAGCGCGCCGACGGGCTGCCGGCCCCTCTCGCGCTGGCTGAAGTAATCGGCCGAGGTCGCAATTGCACCATCGACCAGGACTCCGAGGCGCACGAGCACCGACGGGTCCTCGGGACTGCGCACGTGGATCGGCTCGGGGACACCAAAGCAGCGCAGGTCTCCGCCGGCGTTGACGACCCCGCTCGCCACCCCGCGTGCCTGCAAGGCTTCGAGCGCGCGATCGACCGCGAAGCCTTTGGCGATGCCCCCGAGATCGACCCAGCCCTTGCGGCGCCATCGGACCCGGCTGCGCGGCAGGAGCTCGAGATCGCGGAAGGTCACCCGCTGCGTGTCGTCCGCGCCCGGACGGGGCAGGAAGCCGTGGTGCACCAGCGCGTCGGCCATCGTCGCGTCAAAGAGGCCCCGGGAGCGCTCGCTCAGGGATCGCGCGGCGCGCAGCACGGTGTAGGTGAGCGCATCGACCTGCAGAATCTCTCCGGGCTGCGCCGCGTTGACCCGGGACACATCACTCTGCGGGTCGTGAAAACTCATCAGGCGCTGCACCCGCTCGATGGCGGCGAAAGCGGCGGCCATCCCGCTCCCGAGTCGCGGCTCCTCGCCGCTCGCGCGGATCTCGACGAAGGTGCCGAGGAGCGGCCGCATCCTCTTGAGCCCGGCCACCGCGGCACACCTCGTGGGCAGCGGATTACTTGAGTGCGAGCTCATAGGTGGCGAGTACCCGCTTGACGCCATCGGCGACGTGCTTGCAGGAGAGCGTCGCACCGCTGACGTTGCGGATATCGTGGTTCAGCCTGAGAGGATCCGCGGCCGTCTTGCCGACGAATTGTCTGCGCCACTCGGGGTCGCGCACCTGGTAGCCGTAGGTCTCGCGGTAGTCGACGATCTCGATGTCCTTGACGGAGCCGTTCGCATCGATGCCCACCGCGTAGGTGATGAACTCGTGCTTGCCGACGACCTCATCGAGCACAAACCAGCCGCCGCCCTCGACCTTCCACGCATGGACCTCGCGGCTGCGCACATCGACGCCGCTCGCCTTCCCGATCGCCTTCGCCTGCACCTCGCTCAGCGTCGCGAAGGCGGCGCTCAACCGCTTGCCGGGAAAGATCGCCTGCTGCACCTGTTCGGTGGTGAAATACGTGGTGGCGTAGGCCGCGCTCGACACCACCACGACCGGCAACGCCACCCACGGGCCTGGATTCCAGCTCATAGATAGAAGCCCACCTTGATGCGCGCGCGGTAGCGCTCGAAATCGTTGTCCAGGTCATAGCCGTTGACCACCGCCCCGGGAATGGTCGCGTCGTGCACCCGGGCCCATGGCAACTGCTCGAGGAACACCGCGGTCACGAAGAACGACTTGCCGCCGAAATGGAAGCTCGGCCCGAGGAAGTAGCCGCTGTTGGTCCAGCTGCGCGCGTTGAGGTTGTAGCTGTTGAATTCGCGCTCGTTGAGGAACTCGAAGCCGGCCGACCAATTCGCGCGGAAGCGAAACGAGGCGGCGAAATACGCATTGACGTCGGTCTCCTCCTGCCAGCTGCGCCCCACCCCGGAGTCGTTGAGGAGGTGCCGCAGCTCCGGCGCATAGGTCGCGTTGAAGGCGAAGATCAGCCGATCGTCGAGGTAGTTCTTCTGCAGAATGAGCTTGGTCTCGAGCTCCCGGAACTGGGGCCCGAACGTCGGCTCTACGTAGAACGCGACGCCGAGCGGATCGATGTAGGGGCTGAGCCAGCGGTAGATCGCCTCGCCCGAGAGGCCGACGAAGCGCGTGGCCGCGTAATGCGCATCCGGCAGCGGACTATCCGAGGAGAAAGGCTCGCCCGGAGTCGTGGCGCCGCCCGGCCCGTTGAGGTAAGCGTGATTCCAGCCATAGTTGGCGTAGATGGCCGTCTGCAGCCGATCGCTCACTCCGTACTCGAACTCGCTGCGCAGGTCGAGCTGATCGAAGTACCCGCCGATCTTCTGGTGACGCCAGGTCACCCACTGCTCGAGCTCGGTCTGGCCCCGCGGCAAAAGGTCGGTCGTGTAGACATAGCCGAACTGACTCTCTTCCGCCCAGGCTCCCCCGGCCGAGACACCGGCCAGCAGGCCGATCCAGAATGCTCGTAAGACCCTCACCGCACCGCCTCGTGGTCACGGCAAATGCCGCAGCATTAATATAAATGCGACGCATTCTCATTCGCAATAGCAAAGTCGTCGCAGGGCGAAGAGATTTGAAATATCAGCCTTTTCTTTTGGCCAGCGGCGAAATCGAGCCACCGACACGCGGATTTTCAGTCAGTTTTCGATGAGCCACGGCACACCCAACCTGAGTTCGGCACATTCCTGGCACACGGCCCGGACCGTTCTGCTCGACCAAGATGGGCGCTTGAGCTCTAGGCTTCTTGCGGCCATCCACCGCAAGACAGTCGTTTGCGAAGCGGTGCGATCCGGTGCGATCCGGTGCGCGGCTGATCTGGGATAAGAACCGGCACCAGCCGAGTCGGGGCAAACACTATAGTTGCGCCGCTGTTCATCCCGTTCTGCCCGCCCCACTCTGGCGGTGGTGATGAACATTCTCACTCAGCGCGACCATGTCGACGACGAAATGCCGCGGCGCGGTCGCGCCCGCATTGCAGGCAGCGCCATCGCTGCTCCGTTTGGTCGAGTCGCAAATTGTCCGCCGTCAGTGAGTGTCCCCTGCCACAGTGGCTCGGGATTTCCGGGCGCGGGACTTTCCGGCGATCGATATTGGAGAAATGGACAACCGCCGTACTATTAGTCGCGATCACGCCCCCGCTACCAAAATAATAGTTTTAAATTCAATAATTTAGAAAAACCAGAGCCGCTACCATAGTCGCGGACCGCGTTAGGTTCGTCCTGCCGGCGAGTCGGCGGCGCAAGAGTGTCTCCGCTGTTGGCTCTTGAGATCTCGCCATGTCTCAGCTCCGAACCTGAGTCCGTGAATTGAGGCAGCACCAATCTGACCTGAGTCCCGATTTTGAGGTCGATTTAGAACTGGAATAAATTAGCTTCGCAAGTCCTCCCGAAGCGGCCGAAGCGGCCTGAAGGAGAAGAGGACGATGAAGCGATCGAGGTTCACCGACGAGCAGATCGCCTACGCACTGCGGCAAGTCGATGGCGGCACCGCGGTGGCGGATGTCTGCCGGCAGATGGGCATCAGTGAAGCGACCTTCTACGTGCACTGGTCGCTCAGGTCCAGTCGTCTCCGCCGCCACCGTGAGCGTTTTCTTCAAGTTCAGTCCGGCCGCGACGAATCGCGTGAGACGCTCACAGCGCCCCTCCAATCATTTCGAACAACACGCACGCGGCAGCGATAATCATCGTCACGCCGAACGCGAGTCGCGTGTAGATCGTGAAGAGCTCCGTGGCCGTCACTTCGCGCGTCGGGGGCTGACCACTGTTCACTGCGAGGGACCTCACGCGCTAGCTAACGGCCCGAAGCACCCTGAACGTCCCTGGCCACGGGTCACTAGCACTCTCCGCCGGACGCAGCCGGTATTGGCTGATCAATTCATGCACCACTCCGACCGCGATGCCGGACCGCAGAGCCTCCATGCAGAGCTCCCCCATCTGCCTCGGAAAGCGTGCAAGGGCCTGTGATGCCAGGGGCGACGCGTTGAGTGAGCGCATCAGGAGTCGCCGGCACTCGGGCGGGTCGGAACGCTTCAGCGCCAGGAAGGCTGCCACGAACTCGACGTCGCGTCGCGAGAGCTCCCAGGGGTCCCCGTCGAGCACCGCCGCCGCCTCGTGCAGTACGCGTGATGCCTCGGCGTGCTCGCCCTGAAGCGCAAACGCTGCGCTCAGCGCCAGCCTCGTCATCAGCTGCGCATCGGCGGCCGAGGCGCTGTCGGCCCGCGCTACGGCTGCGACCGCGTGATTCAGTGCATTGCGATGATCGCCGCTGAGCATCGCCTGCTGAGCCAGAGCGCACTTCAGCATGCTCATCCCATAGTGACAGGCCGGGTGCATCAAGCGTTCCAGCGCAAAGATGGACTCGCGAGTCTCGGGGAGATGACCCAGCGAGAAGGCGAGCAGTTGGCGGACCTGATGATGCAGCGGATCGTTGAGTGTCACCCCCTGTTCTTTCGCAGTGCGGATGGAGTCCTGCAGAACGGAGTTTGCCTCCACGAAAGCACCCGATAGCCAGAGACCATGGGCGACGGCGTTCAGCGCCAGGACACGCGACAGCGGAGTACAACCGGGCTCCTCAAGCATCAGGCCGATGCGGGCAGCCTCCGCCCGCACCGCGTTTAGGTCTGCTCTTGAGCACAAGGCAAGGAGCAGCGAACGCGCGGCAAACAGCCGTTGATTGACGTCGAGACTCGAACGGAGCAGCGATCGCATCCGTCCCATGCAGCTCACGCACGGCTCTAGCTCCGGCAGGATACGGGTCCGGGCAAACAACCAGTTTGCCAACACCCGCAGCTCAGTCTCGGGGCATTCGACGATCGCGCCGCTCGCCAGGCATGCCTCGAGACGCACGATCCAGTCGCGAGCCGCCTCGAAGCTGGTCCACTCGAACTGATAGGTTTCCAGGATCCCCGCAGCGCTGAGTAGCTGTCCTACTGCGTCCGCTCGCGTCTCGAAAGCCGTCCAGGCCCTTGCCAGCAGCACGCGTGCGGCTGTCGGGCTCTCGGCAATCGTCGCCGCGCCGGACCAGTACGTGACCCAGGGCACGTCGGCAGCAAACTCCGCCGGAAAGACCCCGACCCATTTGCGCAGCGCTTTGGCGCGCCCCTCGGCAAGCACTCGGGTGCCGTGTCGGCAGATGAGGCGCAACAGTGCCGCCCAGTCCTGCGATTGGGCGCGCGGCGCTACGCTCGCATCCAAGTCAGCGTTCTGCTCCACGCGAATCCTTGTCGAAGAGGCGATCATTTTCGATCTGAAGACTAGCGAGCGGCGCTCTACCGCAACAAGGCAACAACGGTTGATACGTGGTTCCCGAGAGGAAACCTCAAGCAGCCTGTCTTGCCGCGCTCGCGATTCCCTCACCGGTAGAATCGCAAACGCTCGATCGCTCTCTTCGCGGGCGGCTCGCGCCGAGCAACGGCCGCGAAGCCGGCACCGCTCCTCTTGGTTGCCTTCCCTACCAAGATCGCGCTACTGAGACTGATCTTTCCGATCGCTGCGGCGGCGATCGCTTTCAGACTCGTCAACCCGCGCCAATCCAGCCAGAGAGCGGCGGCGACCATGGTTGCCACCCACGTGGCTGCCGGCAGCCCTTCCTGGATCGCCAGCTGCTCGAAGGCGATCGCCAATCTGGTCTCGCGGTCAGGCCGCGACAGTTTCAGTGGCTCGCGGTTGAGGAGATGGCGATGACCGCCGGGATCGCGGCCGCCGCGATCATCAGACAGGGAATCGCGGCCCACACGAGCTCCGCCGCGAGGTTCTGGCGAAAGGACGCCGGGCGCGAAGCATCGCGACGGGAGCTCCAGATCGCGAGGAACATCGTGCCAAACACGCCGACGGCGACCAGCACGCACATCGTCAGAATTGCTAACCGCATTGCCTTATACCCTCCAGAAGCGATGACAAACGCGCTAGCGCTGCATCTTCATCAGCTCATCCATGGGCATCATGTTGTGGTTGAGATGCGCCATGATCATGATTGAGCCGAAAACGATCAGGCCCGTAACAAACACACCGAAAGCCAATGCCAGGAAGTTGTTCGCCTGATCGGGTGCACTCGAGATGTGGAGGAAGAACGCAACGTGCACGCCCATCTGGCCGATCGCGAGCGCCGCGAGCAGCACCGGCACGGCCGGCGCGTACACGAATGAGGTCGTGGCCGCCCAGAACGATGCGATGGTGAGCGCGAGGGCGTACGCCACTCCGACCAGGTACGTACGTGCATTGTGCTGCTCGTGAGGGTCGACACCTGGCGCGTGACCTTGCGCCTGAACCTGCATGTCCACTATTCGCTCCCAGATATACGATGGTGAATACACCGATCCAGACGATGTCGAGCGCATGCCAGAACAAGCCGAAGCAATAGAACCGGCGAGTGACCATGGGTTTGAAGCCGAGGGTCGCCACTTGAAGCAGCATCACGATGAGCCAGATCAGACCCATGGTGACATGCAGGCCGTGCGTTCCGACGAGGGTAAAGAAGGCCGACAGAAAGGCGCTGTGAGAGGGACCCGCACCGACGGCCACCATGCTCGCGAACTCTCTGCCTTCGAGGGTCAGAAAGCACACTCCCAGGAGGAAGGTGATCCCCATCCAGAAATACATGGTGCGAGCGTCGGCTCGGTGCATTGCCATTGTTCCGAACCCACAGGTCGCACTCGAGGCGAGCAGGCACAGGGTTTCGAGGAACACACGCTGCTTATCGAAGAGCTCTGCGCCACCCGGTCCGCCGGCCGTGGAGCCGGAGAGCACCGCATAAGCCGCAAAGAGAGCGGCAAAGACGATGATGTCGGACAGGAGGAAGAGCCAGAATCCGAAACCCGCCACGACCTTGGGAGGTGCCGGGCCACGCAAGGCGAGCGGGACGCCAGAGAAACCGTGCAGAGCTTGTTCGCCAGTGCTCATGACTCACCCTCTGTCGCAACGCGCACGCGGGGGCGGTCAGGGCCGATCTCGCGCAGCTCATCGAAATCACCGGCGGGCGCAAGGTGGTGCTCCGGCGCGCGGTGCGCGCGCTCAAACGCCGCGACCTCCTGCGCCGGCACGGGCTCCTCCCGATCCGTTTTCCAGGACTCCCGCAGGGCCACCGCAATGGCGCCCAAGAGACCGACGGCCGCAAGCCACTCGATCCGCCAGATCAACGCAAACCCCAATATCACCGTAAAGAAGGCGATGAAGATTCCGACGGGAGTGTTGCGCGGCAAGTGCAAGTCCCCGAACGAGGCCGGCAGCGCGCGGCGAACCGTCCCCTCCCTCTTCATCTCCCAGTAGGCGTCGGTCTGTTCAACGCTCGGCAGCACCGTGAAATTCCAGGCGGGCGGCGGCGAGGGCATCGACCACTCAAGCGTCCGTCCGTTCCAGGGATCCCCGGTCTCATCCCGATTGGCGCGCCGGTCTCGAATGCTCACCGCCAGCTGCACGACCGTGAGGGCAATGCCAATCAGGATCACGACCGCCCCGGCGAGCGCCACGAGCATGAGCGGTTGCCAATGAGTATCCGGATAGTGTTGCATCCTCCGGGTCGCACCCATGAGTCCCAGCGCGTAGAGCGGCATGAAGGCAAGGTAGAAGCCGATGAACCAGCACCAGAAGACCGCCTTGCCGAGGCGTTCGTTGAGCTTGAAGCCGAAGGCCTTCGGGAACCAGTAGGTGTATCCCGCCATCGCTCCAAACACGACGCCGCCGATCGCGACGTTGTGAAAGTGCGCGATGAGGAACAAGCTGTTGTGGAGCACGAAGTCGGCGGGCGGAATCGCCATCAGTACCCCGGTCATTCCGCCAATGACGAACGTGACGATGAAGCCGAGTGTCCAGTAGATCGGCACGGTGAAGCGCACGCGCCCCCCGTACATCGTGAAGAGCCAGTTAAAGACCTTAACGCCGGTGGGGACGGCGATGACCATGGTCATGATGCCGAAGAAGCCGTTGACGTTCGCTCCCGCCCCCATCGTGAAGAAGTGGTGCAGCCACACGATGAAGGAGAGGACGCAGATCGCCATGGTGGCGGCCACCATGGAGCGGTAGCCGAAGAGCGGTTTTCCTGAAAAGGTAGCCACCACCTCGGAAAACACGCCGAAGGCCGGCAGTATCAGGATGTACACCTCCGGGTGACCCCATATCCAGATGAGGTTGATGTACATCATCGGGTTGCCGCCGAGCTCGTTGGTAAAGAAGTGGAAGCCGCAGTAGCGGTCCAACAAAAGCATCGCGAAGGTCGCGGTGAGCACCGGAAATGCGGTGACGATCAGCAGGTTCGAAGCAAGCGCGGTCCAGCTGAAGATCGGCATGCGCAGGTAACCCATGCCGGGCGCGCGCAGCTTCAATATCGTCGTTGTGAGGTTGATACCCGAAAGCAGCGTGCCGATACCCGATAGCTGCAGCGACCAGAGGTAGTAGTCGACCCCAACCCCAGGCGAGTAAGCGAGCTCGCTCAGGGGCGGATACGCGAGCCAACCGGTCCGCGCGAATTCCCCGACAAAAAGCGAGAGATTCACCAGCGCGACGCCCGAGGCGGTGAGCCAGAAACTGATCGAGTTGAGCACGGGAAACGCGACATCGCGCACACCGAGCTGAAGTGGCAGCGCGAAATTCATCAGCCCGATGACGAACGGCATCGCCACGAAGAAGATCATGATGGTGCCGTGCGCCGTGAAGATCTGGTCATAGTGCTCGGGCGGCAGGTAGCCCACGGCATGTCCCGCAGCGAGCGCCAGCTGGGTGCGCATCATGATGCCGTCGGCAAAACCGCGCACCAGCATGACGAGCCCCAGCACCATGTACATGACACCGATGCGCTTATGGTCGACGGTCGTGATCCACTCGCGCCACAGATACGGCCCCCATCCCTTACGCGTAATAAGAATAGAAAGGGCGAGCAGCACAGCTACGATCACGCCGCACGTGCCCATGATGATGGGTTGGTCGAAGGGAACCGCGGACCAACTGAGTCTGCCGAGCATGTCAGAGCGCCTCTTTGGGCGACCAGAGGGTCGCCATGTGCCCGTGTGCGACCCTATCGAACGGGTCATCCGCCAGGGTGCCGTAGGTCAAATCACCGCCCCCGCGGGTGGGTCGAGCGAGCTGCGCAAAGGTTGCGCTGTCGAGCACTCCGCCGCGGGTACGCACCTCGGCAACCCAACTCGCAAATTTCTCGCTCGAGTCGGCCACGAGCGTAAAGCGCATGTCAGAGAATCCCGGTCCGCTGAACTGTGCGGAGAGCCCCGGGTAGGTGCCGGCTTGATCCGCCTGGAGATTGAGCTGCGTCGTCATCCCGGCCATGGTGTAGATCTGGCTACCGAGTTGCGGAATGAAGAAGCTGTTCATGACGCTGGTCGAGGTGAGTCGGAAGTGGACCGGCACACCGGTCGGCACGACGAGGCGATTCACCGTGGCGATGCGCTCGTTCGGATAGATGAATAGCCATCGCCAGTCGAGCGACACGACCTCGACCTCGAGCGGCGATGCAGCGGATGCCAGCGGCTTTGGCGGATCAAGCTCATGAGAGCCGATCCAGGCGATGCCGCCGAGGAACAGGATGACGAGCGCCGGAATGGCCCAGACGATGAGCTCGATCGTCCCCGAATACTCCCAGTCTGGCCGATAGGTGGCCCGGCGGTTGCCCGCCCGGAACCACCACGCAAACGCCAACGTCAGAATGATGACCGGAACGACGACGGCGAGCATGATGGTGGTGGCGTCGTAGAGAATGACGCGCTCGGCCTCACCGACCGGCCCGTGTGGATCGAGCACGCCTTCACGGCACGAGGCGAGCAACGCACCCGCGCAAAGGACGACGCCGGCCCGTGCCCACCTGCGGACAACACCTGCATCGATCCCTCCCGCTCGCCGCGAGCAAGAGGTGTTCCGCTGAGAGGGGTCGCGCACGATGTTCGCCTTCATGAGTCTCAGCCTAGAGTCCCGGCATCCGCCGGGACAATCCGCTTTCGATGCATGCGAGTTTCCCAACAGGAAACAGAGCGATCGGTGTTTAGGTGCGGCCGCACGGCGCGACGCCGGGTCTTCCAAGCGCGCCGCCTCGCATTGATTTAACGCGGTGAAATGGCTGTGAACGTGGCGTACGTTGTTGGGCGCACCGCCGCGTCAGACCATTGCCGGCATGCGTTTGCCGGTTCTCATGCACGCCGTCCGCGGGAGCGATTGCCAGCCGTTGGCCGCCTGGCCGCGTCACGGGTTGAGTATGTTCGGCTTGGGAACCGTGAAGTGGGCAAAGGCGCTGGCTCTGCTTGTCGGGCTTACCCCGGGTGCCACCTTCGCCTGCGCGTGCGGGTGCGGGGTGTTTGACGTAGGTACCGCGACGATGATTCAGACCAGACCGGGCGCCATGGTATTCATCGAAGATGACTACATGGATCAGGATCAGAACTGGGTCGGCTCAAAGGCGGCACCCGCCTCGGCCAATACCGATAAGGAGCTGGAGACCCACTTCGGAGGGTTGGGTCTTGAGTACCAGTTCAATCGCGAATGGGGCATGGGAGTCAAGGTTCCCTTCACCGACCGTCTGCTCCGCACGGACCTCGGAACTCCGTCAGCCCCGAATGTGCAGGACTTCCGGCACAGCGCACTCGGCGACATTCGCCTCGTCGGTCGCTATACGGGCTTCTCGTCTGATATGTCGACGGGCCTCATGCTGGGTTTGAAGCTCCCCACCGGGGACTGGACCTATCGCAATTTCGATCGCGACTCCTCCATCGGCACCGGCACCACAGATTTGCTCCTCGGCGGCTACCACCTCGGTTACATCAACCCCGATCATCACCTGCAGTGGTTCATCGAGGCGCTCCTTGATCGCGCCTTCAACTCCCGCGCAGGCTATCGCCCCGGCAATGAGCTCGATGCCGCGGTCGGCCTGATCTACGACGGGATCAAGCTCGGCCAGGAGGGGACCCTTGCGACTTCCCTTCAGCTGATTGGATCCGATCGCCACCACGACAGCGGCGTCAACGCCGATCCTGACAACAGCGGCTACCGACGGCTGCTGGTCTCACCGGGCCTCGAGGCGGATCTCGGTCACTGGAAGGTCTACGGGGATGCCGAGTTCCGGCTCTACAATTACGCCAACGCGGCGCCTTCCCTGGCAACCGAAGGCACGCAAGGGCAGCTGGTTGCGCGCGTCCTGATCAAATTCATCCTGAGCTACAGCTGGTAGCACCGGCTCGCGCGTGATCGGTGGATCGCAGGTCCCTGACATCCGGTTCACACCGAACCTTCCGACCGCCAGGCGAGGCCGGGGCTGAACCGCTGTCGCAGGACTTCCCGGCATCCCGCGCTGGGTCGGCTTGGGCGTCATCGTCGACTACGTTCTCAACATCGGTCACGCGTTCCGCCTTCCGCCGAGCGCTGGGTTCGCCCAACTCCCCTTGACACCCACTTGGTGTTAAGGCTGCGACCGATCGGCTGTGTTCACCTCAAACAGTGGGGACGCCCTCTCAAGGGCGGCGAATCCGCGCGCTCGTTCCGTTGACCGAGTTGCCCTTTGAGCGGATCATTCGTCCACGTCCATCGCTGCCGCAACGTAACAGATAACCAAATCCGGGAGGCCTGCAATGAACGAGGAAGTCTTCAATCTGAGCGTACGCAAGTTCCTGAAGTCCTTCGGCGTGCAGGGTCAACACGAGATCGAACAAGCCGTCGCGAAGGCCCTGGCGCGCAAGGCAGTTGCCGGAAAGGAGACGTTCCCCGGCAAGGTCACGCTGGAGATTCCCGGCCTGAGCCTGAAGGTGGAGTTCAAAGGGGAAATAGCCCTGGGATAGCGCGGTGCGCCCTGAGGCTGCCCCGGCCGACCTGGCCGGTCGCGGTTCAGGAACTGCGACGCCGAGCCCCCAGGCCTCGAGCTCTGCACGGCGCCGTTCGGCCACTCCTCACATGATCCATCGCACCTCCGTGCATTGGACCGCTCGTGTCAGGCATTCACCAGAGCATCACGTCGCGACTCGTTTGCCGTAGCATCCGCTAACGCGATCTCGCCGAGGTAGACGCTCTCCTCGCGCAGCCTCACGGCCACCGAGCGGCGGCCACTGCCGTGCCGAATGCGAACCTCATAGTCGCCGCTCGCCGGTGCCAGCCCGTCGAAGCGGAAGTCCCCGAACGCATCGGTTGTTGAGCTCATCAGGAGACGGTCGCTCTGGTAGAGCTCTACCGCGGCCCCCGCGATGCAGTCTCTGACCCCGTCGCTCGTGCGACTGACCGTGCCGCCGATGAAGCAGTGATCGGCGCGGGCGAGATTCTTGTACCAGACGCGGGGCCGTGTTCCGAGCTCGGGCTCCAGGACACGGAGGTTCTCACGGGCGGCGCGCTCTGCCATATCGGCATCGCCCGTCTTGACGGCCTGAAAGACTTCCGTGGGGCACACGCCGACACACCGCGGGGCGGGTGCACCGGCATCGAGGAGGTGTGCATCGAAGAACCAGTTCTGCGGGAGCTGCTGCTCCTCGTTCCAGACGATCGCGCCGTACGGACACGCATTGACCAGATCGCGCCGCCCTTTCGCCTTCACCGGATCGATCATCACGACCCCGTCTTCGCGCTTGCGGATCGAACCGTCACCGGCAGCCTTGATACAAGGTGCGTCGTCGCAGTGGTTGCACATCACCGGCACGTACGCGACGTCGACCATCGGGGTCGCTCCGCGTACGTGCCTGCGCAGGCGCATCACGCCGGGCCCGTGGGCGGCGTGGGGCGCCGAATAGCCCGGGAATTCGTTACCGACGAGCTCGTCCTTGGCGGCCAGCGCGCAGTTGTTGCAGTTCGAGCACCGCGCGACGTCGACGATCAGGTTCCACTTGTTACTCATGGGAGTTCACCTTTAGGCTGCTGTGCGCTGCGCGGCGGCAAAGCGCTCGGCATTCCGCCAGCACTCGACCTGGACCATGCACGAATTGGGCGCCATGCTGCTCGTGCCGCGACTCTGGGACCGCGACGGGGTGAGCACGTTGAGGCAGCCGCCGATCTCGACGCGTTCGCCGTCAACCTCGATCATTTGGTACTCGGCGCTGGACTCGTAGGATTTCACGACGCCGCGGGCGACCAGCGGCGAAACGTCTGCTGCCAAGATCACCGCGCCCCGATCGTTCCAGATCTTTACTAGATCACGGTGGCCGATCCCGCGCTCGCGAGCGTCCAGATCATTCATCCGCAGCAGATAGAAATAGTGTCCGCCGATACACGCGCGGTGGTCCTCAATGTCGTTGACAGCGCCGTTCTTGCCGTCCACGTGCGTGTGGAAACTGAAGCGCGAGTGCGTCGCGATCATCTGCAACGGATAGCGTTCGGCCAGGCCGGCCGTATGCGGTCCCTCCCAGGCGGGCATGTAGCGGTTCAGCACCGGGCGCTCGGGATTATTCGGGTCATGACGCTTGAGGGTCTCGGGAATGAACTCGAGTTTGCCGCTCGGGGTCTGCAGTCCCTTGCCGAACTCCTCGGCCCATTGCGCAGGCAGCGGCTGTGGCTCCGCGATGTCCTTGGCTCGCCCTTCGGCGAACCAGCGGAAATTCACCGGGGAACGGAGCGCTTCGGCCTCGGGCGGCACGACGAAGTAGCCCTTTTCGACGAATTTCTTCCAGGAGATGTACTTCGGCAGCTCTGAGCCGTCGAAGATGCGCTTGCACCAGTCGAGCTCGGTGCAGCCTTCGGTAAAGACTGCCGCGAGGCCGAGACGCTGCAGGATTTCCTGGAAGATCTGATAGTCCGATTTCGACTCGCCCAGCGGCTCGATGCACTTGTGCTGCAGCGCGATGACGCGATGATTGACTCCATTGAAGCCGTGCCAGGCGTACCCGCCGGAGCCGCACCACTCGCCGATGTCCCAGCGCTCGAGGTTGGTGCAGGCCGGCAGGATCACATCGGCGAACTGTGCTTCACCCTCATCCCAGATGCTCTGGTTGACGACGAACTCGATGCTCTCGTGCCGGTACGCCTCGACCATGCGATTCGACTCGGTCATGGTGCTGAAGGCCGAGCCGCCGTACTTGTAGATCATGTGGATGCGCGGATAGCCGGGCATCGGGTAGGTGAAGGGCGCAAACTGCAGCTCCGGCGCGATTCCGTCCCATAAGTAACCCGTGGCATGCCCCTTGATGATGGCCTCCGGGATCTGCTGGCGCGGGATGAGCTGGCGCACCGGGTTCATGCTGAGAACGTGCGGCATCCGCTGGTAGTTGTTGACCGCATTGCCGGTCCACTGCAGCTCGCCCGATATGCCGCCATCGGCATAGCCGGGGAAATAGAACTCGTGATCCACCGGCGTGCCAAACTGCATGCCGCCCATGTTGATGCCCGGCTTTCCGAGACCGCGCATCGCCATCAGCATCACCATGCAACGCGCCCACTGCTGACCTGTCGCACCGCGCCCGGCGCCGCCGAACCCGGCACCGCTCATGCCGCACGACAGGTAAGTCTTCTTCTTCGCCCATAGCCGCGCGAGGGCCCGCACATCCTTGGCCGGAACCCCGGTCTCGGGCTCCTGCCACTCGGGTGTCTTCGGCACGCCGTCGGTTTCGCCCATCACATAGGCGCGCCACTCGTCGAACCCGGTCGTGCGTGTGCGGACGTACTCGGCGTCGTAGAGTCCCTCCTTGATCCAGACATACATGATCGCGATGGCCAGCGCCGCATCCGTCTGCGGCCGGATGGGAATCCAACGACCGCCGAAGAGCTGCGCCGTCGGGTTGTAATGCGGATCGATATGGACGAATTCGATACCGAGCTCACGCGCCCACGTGCGGCGCTGGGTGCTCTCCATGCCCGAGTAGGCGCCGAACGTGCTCTCCGGATCGCTCGACCAAAACACGATCTGCTCGGCATGCTGCAGGCAGTCCTCCACCGTGCCGTAGTTGGCCGCGACGCCAACACGCTGACTGTGCCCCCAGTGATGCATGGCACCCCAGTACCAGCCCTCCCAGCTGTCCGGATTCGCGGCCATGCGGGTAAAGCCGATCAGATTGCCGAAGCGGGTCAGTGCGCTGAGGTAATAGCCGATGTTCCCCCACTGGTGATGCGAGGAAAAGGGGATGAAGATGGATCCAAGACCGTAAGCGCGCTTCTGCCGCCGGATCTCGTTGGCGACAATGGTCAGAGCCTCATCCCAGCTGATGCGCTCATACTTCGAGATGCCGCGATTTTGCGGATTGCGCGCACCGTTTGGATCGAAGTCCACACGCTTCATCGGGTAAAGGACCCGACGTTCGGAGTAAGTGGTGGACTTCACGGCCAGCGCATGGGGCGCGACCACCGCTTGACGCCGTGGCGTGAATTCTCGACCGCGGGCCTGGATCGTCCAGCTGGGCGCGTCCTTCGCGTCAAGGTCGATGGGCGTCACGCGCACGATCCGGCCGTCGCGGACATAGACGAACAGCGGACCCCCGTTGGTCAGGTTCGTGTATCGAATCGTGCCGTCGCGCTGCGGCGTGCCGAACTTCAGCCCCGCCTTCAGCATGAAATTCAGCGTCTGCATCCACCAGACGACGAGAGGATCTGAGCCGGCTACCTGGACCATGAAGTTCTTGGCGGCATGCACGACCTCCCCCATGTCCGGCTCCGGCTTCATCATCGTGAGCGCCGTGTCGACATCCTTGAACATCATCACGATGTCAGGCTTCGGATGAAGGCCCGAGACGGCACGTACCCTGCCGTCGCGGACGATGAAATGTCGGCCGATGCTGCCGTCCTTGAGCTGAATCTGCGCGATCGCATCGTGACGACGCAGCATGGCGCGCAGCGCGGGGTATATAAGAGAGAGCACGTTGAGCGTCGGCGCGAGCCCGAACAGAATGGTCCGCAGGATGAGGCGCTTCGCCGCATTGATCATCGCTCTCATGTGCTCGCTCTCCAAACGTGTGTAATCGGTGCAATGGCGCGGCGCCCGGGATTGGGAAAAGCCGTCACGAATCACCTCTAGCCCCGGGGATGCCGAGGGCAGACCTTACTTGCCGGTGGCTGCTGCAACGAGACGCTGGCAGTAGATGCATGTTTATCAGCAGTTAACGATGCTTCGGATGGGGGACAGCGGAGTGACCAGGAACCTGGCTCGTGCACGGAGGTGCTCGCACCTCGAGGGCCGGAAGCCAAATCGCTGGCGCACCGACACACCGATCGCTCTGTTTCCTGATGGGAAACGTGCATGCATTCGAAAGCCGATTGTCCTCAGGGATGCGGGGACTCTAGGCTGGGACTCATGAACGCGATCACGCCGCGGGACCCCTGCCAGCGAAACACCCTTTGCGCGCGGCCGAGGTCGGGCCCGGCCACCCACCTCAAGGGTTTTGTCACGTGCCTCTATGGGTAGCCGGAACCACCGTGCCTGACGAGACCCTGATCCGCTTTCCCGCGGTGCGCGAGCCACGCGACACCCGCGGGCGGCCGATGCGCGACCTGCGCATCTCAGTCATGGACCGCTGCAATTTCCGCTGCCCTTACTGCATGCCGCGGCAGACCTACCACGACGGCTATCGGTTCCTGAAGACCGCGGAGCGGCTGTCGTTCCAGGAGATCGTGCGCCTTGCGCGCCTGTTCGCGCAGCTCGGGGTGCGCAAGCTCCGCATCACGGGGGGCGAGCCGCTGCTGCGGGCGAATCTCCCCGACCTGATCGGCGATCTGACGTCCATTCCGGGCGTTGCGGACGTGGCGCTGACGACCAACGGCGTGCTGCTCGCGAAATACGCCTCTGAGCTCAAGGCTGCCGGGCTCAACCGCGTCACGGTGAGCCTAGACAGCCTCGACCCCGAGGTCTTCAAACGCATGAGCGGCGGATTCGGAAGCGTCGAAGAGGTGCTCGACGGCATCGAGCACGCCCGGCGCGCGGGGCTCGCGCCGATCAAGATCAATACTGTCGTGCAGAGGGGCGTCAACGATCACACGGCACTCGCACTCGTCGAGCACTTCCGCGAAACGGACGTGATCGTGCGTTTCATCGAGTACATGGACGTCGGCAACCGCAACGCATGGCGTCCCGATCACGTCGTGCCCTCGCGGGAGCTCGCGGCTGCCATCGCAGCGCGCTGGCCGATCCGGCCGCTCGAGCGCCGCTACCGTGGAGAGGTGTCCGAGCGCTACGCCTTCGCCGACGGTCGCGGCGAAATCGGATTCATCTCCTCGGTGAGCCAGCCGTTCTGCGGCGACTGCTCGCGCGCCCGGCTGTCGTCCGACGGCTCGCTCTACACCTGCCTGTTCGCGACCCACGGCATGGACCTGCGGACGCGCCTGCGCGCGGGGGCGAGCGACGCGGAGCTGCTCGAGCTGATCGGCTGCGTGTGGAAGGCGCGGACGGACCGGTACAGCGAGACCCGCGCCGCAGTGCGCGCCGGGGCCGGCGGCGAGCAGAAGGTCGAGATGTTCCACATCGGCGGCTGAGCCGTGACCGCGATGCGCCCGGCTCTCACCCACCTCGACGCCGCCAATCGCCCCGTCGTGGTTGACGTGGGAGACGAGGCGCCCGCCGAGGCGCGGCCGCACAGCAACCGAAACCGCAGTCGCTCGACAACGTCAACACAGCCGAGGAGCATGCGATGATCTTGAGCCTTGCAGAGAACTCCGCATCGCAGCCGGTGCGCGTGCGGTACTTCGCGCTGCTGCGCGATCAGGCGGGCCGCAGCGACGAGGCGCTTGAGACGTGCGCGCGCACGCCGCGCGAGTTGTACGAGGAGCTGCGTGCGCGGTATCCGTTTACGCTCGGACCCGACATGCTGCAGGTGGCGGTGAATTCCGAGTTCTGTGCCTGGGAACAGCCTCTGCATGCCGGCGATACGGTCGTATTCATCCCGCCGGTCGCGGGTGGGTGACGGACCGGCTCCATGGAGCGCTTCTGCTTCAGTGACGTCCCACTCGAGCCCGCGGCGCTTGCCCGCTCGCTCGCGGATCCCGCCTGCGGGGGCTACGCCGCCTTCGAGGGCTGGGTCCGCGACAACAATGAGGGGCAGGCCGTCTTGCGCCTCGAGTACGAGGCCTATGTGGAGCTCGCGGTGCGCGACGGTGAGCGCATCGTCACGGAGGCAGTCCGGCGCTTCGGCGTCACTCGGGCACTCTGCGTGCACCGAACCGGGAGCCTCGGCATCGGCGACCTGGCCGTCTGGGTCGGCGTGAGCGCGCCGCATCGCGACGAGGCCTTCCGCGCCTGCCGCTACATCATCGACGAAGTGAAGCACTCACTTCCGATCTGGAAGAAGGAACATTACCGGAGCGGCGACTCGGGGTGGGTAAACTGCGAGCGCTGCGCGGCTCCTGCGGCACACGAGCACGCGCACGTGCCGAGGCCGGACTAATCGCGCCAGATGATCCTCGCCCAAGTCGGCGAGCGCGGCCGGCTCCAGCTGAAGGCCGCGTCGTGCCGGGCGTCGCGTCCGGCGGGCTCGACGGACGTGTGCTTTCCTATCTCGCCAGGGCGGGGGTCGGCAGGCTTGGCATCGTCGATGAGCGTGTCATCGAGAGTCTTCGCGAGGCTCCTTAGGCCTGATCAAGGTCGTCGAGCATAGCCGACGTTCAGCGCAGCAGGTGACCTCCAATCCAGGTGCGCGCCGTCTCTCCTATACAGCGCGCAGTGGGTGACGCTGACTCAGAAACTCCGGAATATGCCGGGGCTCCTCAGGCTTCGCTGACTCACCACACAACTCCAGCTCCAGCTGTCTGACGCGGTCACGTGCCTGGCGCAGCGCCCTGAGCTTGCTCAGCTTGTCGATGATCTTGCGCAACTCGGTATCGCCCATAACAAACTTCCTCCTGCTCTTCGACGTGTTTCACCGAAGAGACTCGATAGTCGAGAGAGTAGTTTTGAGTCGAGGTGTGGATCAATCCGCGGGCGATACATGAGCATTTCGCGCGACGAAACGAGGCGCTCGCCCACCGATGGGGGATGGCGAGTGCGATGGCACTCGCCTCCATCCGTATGAGGTACTGCCAGTCACGACCGCGCCTCATCAAAGGGCGAGAGCGCGCAGTTCTTCCCGTGCCGCCTCGCTGAAATCCTGAAGCGGATCGATTTCTACCCCGCTCTTGATCAGGTCATGCAGTTCGACGTGGGTCTTGGGGGGTGCAAAAAAGGTGTCCATCGTCTGGCGCATTACCCTCTCTGCGCTCGCCGTGGTGAGTGGCGAGCACAGCACTCGCATTCGACTGACCATGGCCCATAGAGCGATGGCTTCCGATATGTTCGGTCGGGCGCTCACCAGGGCCTCGGCGTAGGTCTTCGATACCGCGACGATGAACTCCCTGAAAAGCTCTTGGCGTCGTGCCAAATCTGCCACGAGGTGGCCCGCTCGCGCCTGTGAGCGTCCGCTGATCCACGTCGTGAAGCCCGTGGTCAGGCCGCCGACCACCGAACCGCCGAGTGCTGATAGCGCTGAGACAGATGCGACGTCCATTGGATCCACCACCAGGCGTGTCAGGGCGAGTTGGAAGAGAAGCGATGCGTGCTCGATTGCATGGACATGAGCCTAGAGACGCAGCCCGTGGGAGACAATCGACCCGCGATGAATGCAGGTTTCCCCGCGGGAAACAGCGGGAGCGAGGCGCGCGACGGCACGCGTGGAGCTGGAAATTCCCGTGCGGCGAGTCGCTCCGTGCAGCCCGCAGGGTCGCCATCATCTACTGCGATGAAATGCTCGTGAACGTGAGGCGCGTTGTTGGGCGCACCGCCGTGGCAAAAGATTGCCGCCATGCGGTTGACAGTTCTCATCCCTGCCATCACGGCGCTTATCTGCTTCGCCGCCGCGAGCGCGGATGCGCTTGCCGATCGCTCGGCGGATGCCGAAGACGCGACGGCCTGTCAGCGCGTCACGGCCGGGATCGAGGAAGTTTCCCCTTCGGAGCCGACCGGCGTAGGTGCCGGGATCGTGTTCGATGAGCATCTGTTGACCAATGGCTCGCGGGATGAGGACTACAACGGCGGCGGCGAGCTGACCTTTTCCGGCGAGCGGGGCGGTGCAATTGGACGGGTGCTCGATCGGGCACTCGGCTTCGTTGACAAGACGCTCTGTCCGCGCGATCGCTTCACCGCACCTGGATGGCAGACCGGACACGCCTTTGCGGTCGGGCTCCTCATCTTCACACCCGGCGACCTTGCCGCGCACGAAGTGGTCGACGGGGACCGCCCCTATGCGAGCCTCTTCTTCCTCAGTGCCGGTCGCCGCTACGTCTCAAGCGATGCAGACGTTGCCTACAATTCCAGCCTCACCTTCGGGATGCTGGGCCTTGAGGCCGCGCGCTCCGTCCAGCACGCGCTGCACAGCCTCACGGGAAGCGTCCAGCCGGAGGGTTGGTCGCATCAGATCTCAGAGGGCGGGGAGCCGACGCTCCGCTACAGCACGGCCCGCCAGGCGCTGCTGGGTGAGTACGGGGACGGGCCGTGGCACGGGGACAGCAAGTGGACCGCCGCCGGCAGTATCGGCACGGTGACGGAGACGAGCCTCGCCTTTAACACGCGCTGGGGGCGGATCGCGTCTCCGTGGTGGGCGTTCACTCCCGAGCAGACCATGTACGTGCAGGAGACGCAGCCGATGCCGCCGCCGGTCGGCCTGGACGCTCCACCGGAGATATTCGTCTTTGCAGGAGCCAGAGCGAAGCTGCGCGTGTACAACGCATTCCTCCAGGGGCAGTTCCGTCACAGCGACCTCACCTATGGAGAGGGCGATGTGAATAAAGCGCTCGCCGAGGTGTGGGCAGGTGTCGAGTGGCGCACTTCCTCGGGCTGGGCGCTGCAGTATCTCGCGCGCTGGGAGTCGCCGGAGTTGCGCCGGGGATCGGGCTCGCGCGATTTCACGTGGGGCAGCATCGAGATCTCGAAATCGTTTCGATGACGTAGCGCACCTCATCGCTCGCAATCGCCAGCGGGTAATTGCTGCGACGCCGCATTAGACTGCGAGCTGCCGGTTACCAATTGGCGCTCGCCGTCGCGGCGGCCGATACTGCTGCGGGATCAGCTGACCGATGCCCCGCAACGTCCAGATCAACCGAGCCATGTCGCCCAGAAAGCCTGCGCTAGCGGTGATTGCCCTTGGCGCGCTCAACGCACTCTTCGGGTCTCGCGCTCTGGCTGCACCGGATCCATCGCTGGATATCAGTCAATACGCGCATACCGCGTGGACCTTCCGCAACGGATTCTTAAGTGGGGCGGTCTATACGATCGCGCAGTCGGCCGACGGTTATCTCTGGCTGGGCACGCAGACGGGCATCTATCGCTTCGACGGAGTTCGAGCGGTGCAATTGAAGCTGCCACAGCTTGCCAGTACCGAAGTTGGCGCTCTCCTCCCGGCGCGCGACGGAACGCTTTGGATCGGGACCCTCGACGGACTGGTGAGTTGGAAGAGCGGTCAACTGACTGAGTATCCGACTCTTGGCCGTCGCAGAGTCAACGCAATCCTGGAAGATCGGGATGGGAGGGTATGGGCAGGGACCGCTTTGGGAGGTGCTGGAAGGCTCTGCGCGATCCACAGCAACAGTACTCAGTGTTACGGCGACGACGGAAGTCTCGGCGCCGCGGTGCAATCCTTATACGAAGATAGCGAGGGCAGCCTGTGGGTAGGAGCACGGACCGGGCTATGGCGCTGGAAGCCCACTCCACCGCTCCGCTATCTGACCACACCCATAAGAGAACGCCAGACCTTAGCGCCGGGCGATCATCAGTCAGGCCTTCTCGTTGCCGTGGAGGGCGGCATGATCCGGCAACTCACCGGAACAAGCGTCACGGACTACCCTCTTTCCGGCCTGCCTTCGCCTTTGGCGGCCACACGGCTCCTCCGTGACCGGGACGGCGGACTGTGGATCGGCGCATCCGACCATGGACTTGTGCACGTGTATGGGGGCAAGACCTCCACGTTTACTCATAAGGACGGTCTGTCGAGCGATCAGGTGAAGGCGCTGTTTCAGGATCGCGAAGGAACAGTCTGGGTCGGTACTTCCGCGGGTCTCGATCAATTCCACGTGCTGGCCGTGACGTCCCTCTCGGTGGCCGAAGGGCTATCAAGCGCGCAAGCCTATTCCGTGCTCGCGGCGCGCGATGGGAGCGTATGGATCGGAACGGCGGACGGGCTCTATCGATGGAAGGATGGAAGCGTGGCGAGCTACCGAAAGCAAAGCCATCCTGACATGTTAGGAGATGAAATCGACTCGCTCTTCGAAGATGAGAGCGGCCGCATCTGGGTTTCAGCCTTTCAGGGGCTCGAGGCGTTTTCGAGCGGAAGGTTTACCGCCGTGCCGTCCGTGTCGGTCGGCTCTACGTTCGCGATCGTGGGCGACTATCACGGCGGCTTATGGCTCAGTCGGTGGTTCACCTCAGATGACTCCGGTCTGGTGCACGTGGTCGACGGTAAAATCACCGAGCGGGTACCCGGGCAAAAGCTGGGTGGGCCTGGGACCGGCGGCCTGGTGCCGGATCCGGATGGTGGCGTCTGGGCGGGCCTATTCAGCGGCGGGCTTGTGAGTTTTCGTCAGGGACAAATACGAACCTTGCCTTTGAAAAATGACCGGGGTGCGGCCTCGAGGGTTCTGGACCTTTCGCGCAATCGCGACGGCACGATCTGGGCTGCAACCGAAAACGGTCTCAGCCGAATCAGTAACGGGCACGTAGCCACGCTGACCACCGCCAACGGTCTGCCCTGCAACAAAGTGCACTGGATTATCGAAGGCGACTCATCTTCGTATTGGCTATATGCGCAGTGTGGACTGCTGCGTGTCGCGCGCACCGAGTTCGACGCGTGGGTCGCCGACCCGAAGCGAACCATTCAGGTCACGACATTCGACATCGCGGATGGAATCCGGCTGGTCCCCACCCTCAGTGGGTTCCACCCTCAGGTGGCCAAGTCCTCCGACGGGAAAATCTGGTTCGTGAATTATGACACGGCGAGCTTCTTCGATCCCTCTGGCATGACTAAGAACATGCTCGCTCCGCCGGTCGTCATCGAGCAAATTACCGCTGACCACAAAGCCTACGATGCCAAGTCCGGACTGCGCCTGCCGCCTTTGGTCCGAGACCTATCGATCGACTACACCGCGCTCAGTTTCGTCGCACCAGAAAAGATCCGCTTCAAGTACAAGCTGGAGGGTCAGGACCCGGACTGGAGGCAGGTCGTCAACGTCCGCGAAGCGCAGTATTCCAACCTTTCTGCCGGCACCTACCGCTTTCGAGTCGTCGCGAGCAACAACAGCGGGGTGTGGAACGAAACCGGTGCATCGCTCGACTTCTCGATCGCACCGGCCTACTGGCAGACGGCCTGGTTCCGCGCGCTGTGTGTAGCGGTCCTGCTGGCATTGTTATGGATGCTGTATCGGCTACGCATGCGGCAGCTGGCGCACGAGTTCGACGTGAAGCTCAATGCGCGGGTGGACGAGCGCACACGGATCGCGCGTGAGCTGCACGACACGCTGCTGCAAAGCTTCCAGGGACTCTTGCTCCGTTTTCAAACGGTCCGAGAACTGCTCCGAACGCGCCCAGCCGAGGCCGAGGAGATCCTTGGAAGCGCAATTGATCAGACGGCACAGGCGATCACCGAAGGAAGGAATGCCGTCCAGGGGTTGCGCACCTCGACCGTCGAGCGCAATGACCTGGCTAAAGCTATCAAGACGTTCGGAGAAGAGCTCGCCCAAGCAAGTGGTGCCAAGGCTGCCGGACTTTTAATTGATGTCGAAGGCACAGCGCGGAACCTGCACCCGATCGTGCGTGACGAGATCTATCGCATCGCAAGTGAGGCGTTGCGCAATGCGTTCCGACATGCGGAGGCGAAGCAGATTGAAGTGGAGCTTCGTTATGATGAGCAGCAGCTTCGACTGCGGGTTCGCGATGACGGCAAGGGGGTCGACCCAAACTTCCTGACAGCAGAGGGACGCGCGGGACACTTCGGGCTACATGGCATGCACGAGCGCGCTAAGGTGATCGGCGGCAAGCTGACCGTCTGGAGTGCGCCGGGTTCGGGCACGGAGATCGAGCTGAGTATTCCCGCGGCGCGGGCTTATGCGGAGTCTTTCAGGTCCTGGCGTGCGTGGTTTGGCGAGAAGCGCGCGGAGAATGACGCGCAGAGCGGCTCATGAGTAGCGAATCAGGGCCGATCCGGATCCTGTCGGTGGATGATCATCCCCTCATCCGCCAAGGGGTCGTGGGCCTCGTTGGTGTTCAATCGGATATGAAACTCATCGCCGAAGCCGGAACAGGGCGTGAGGCCATCGAACAGTTTCGTCTGCATCGCCCGGACATCACGTTGATGGATCTGCAGATGCCGCAGATGAGCGGACTCGACGCGATCATCGCGATCCGCGGCGAGTTTCCGCATGCGCGCATCATCGTCCTGACCACCTACGCGGGCGATGTGCAGGCGCTGCGTGCCCTCAAAGCGGGCGCCCAGGCGTATCTACTAAAGGATACCTTACATAAGGAGCTGCTCAGCACTATCCGGGCGGTCTACGCCGGCAAGAAGTCCCTCTCCCCCGAGGTTTCCTATCAGCTCGCCGAGCATGCAACCGACGAATCCCTCACCGCTGCGGAAGTCCGGGTCCTGCGCCTGATCGCCGAGGGCTATGCCAACAAGGAAATCGCCGTGCAGCTCTCAATCAGCGAGGACACGGTCAAAGGGCAGGTCCGCAATATCCTCTCCAAGCTAGGCGCCAAGGACCGCACCCACGCGGCCATGATCGCCTTCAAGCGTGGGATCATCGAGTTCTGACCCGCTCGAAAGAGCGCCGGGATTCACCCGATTGAGCGTTTCGGGCCGCAGCAAGAAGCCCCTAACCTTGCGGCGCTGTGCGTCGACTTTTCTCCACCTTCGCCCACGGGTCCCCCGGCTTGGGACTCCTGCTCATGCGCTTGGTGTCCGGTACCGCCCTCCTCGTTGAGGGGTACCTGGCGCTGCGCGGCAGGCCGCCGCTCGGACCCACCTTGCTCCAGGGCTCCTCCATGGGTCTCGGCCTGCTGCTGATCACAGGCCTTTGGACTCCTGTCACTGGATCGCTGATAGCGCTCGAGGCGCTGTGGAATGTCTTCTCGGCCGGCCATCCGTGGCGCTGGATCATGCTGGCCACCGTCGGTGCCGCCCTGGCGCTGATCGGGCCGGGCGCCTGGTCGCTGGATGCGCGGCTCTTCGGCTGGAAACGGCTCGACATTCAAACTCGAAAGAGTGACACCACGCCCCCCTGATGGGGCCCACTCTGCGCCCTCAAGGGGTGCGTCTTCGCTCCCATCGGAGCCCGCCCCTCGGTCCAATCTGATGTGAAAACACTTCCATCGTGGGGCTGCGTGCTCACGGCCATTGCTGCCAAAGTGCCTGCCCATGCGAATGACGCTTCACGCACGCTGATGGGGTGACTACTCAGATGGATACGCTCACGAGCATCAATGTATTCCGCCAGGTGGTCGAGTCGGGCAGCTTCGTCGGAGCGGCCGATCGGCTGGACCTCTCGACTGCGATGGTCAGCAAGCACGTCATGGCAATTGAGAAGCGCCTCCGCGTGAGGCTGCTCAATCGCAACAGCCACAACATGAGCCTCACCGAGCCGGGGAAGTTCTATCTCGAGCGCTGCAAAGCCATTCTTCAGGACCTGCAGAAGACCGAGCTCGAACTGGAATCTTTGAGCTCGGCGCCCTGCGGCACCTTGCGTATTGCGTTCTGCGACACGTGCATCCCGGGCCTGGGGCTGGCCAGCGTGCTTGCCGAGTATCGACGTCGCTGTCCGGAGGTCGTAGTGGATGTCGCCTTCGTCGATGGCACCGTGGACCTGGTGGAAGACAACTACGATCTCGCCTTCCGCCTCGTAGACGATGAATCTCTTCCGGCGGGCATCGTGGCGCGTCGCGTCCGAACCGTTCCCTTCCGCCTGGCCGCCTCACGCGCCTACCTCGAACGCAATGGCATACCGAGGGTCCCCGAGGATCTCACCCGGCACGATTTCATCACGGCATGCGGTCCCGAGACGCTGTCGCTCGAAACAGCGCAGGGGACGGTCGAAATCCCGCTGCGGGTTGCCCTGCGCTGCCGCACGCTGGCGGACGTCGCCATCACCGTCGCGGGCGGCATGGGCCTGGCACTGCTGCCGGCCGCTTTGTTGAACGATCCCGCGTTCGTGAATGTCCTGCGGCCCGTGCTGCCGGAATTCCACGCGAAGGAATTCCACCTGTACCTCCTTTATGCCGGTCGCAAGTTCCTGCCGTTCAAGTCTCGTACATTCATCGACCTGGTGCTTGAGTCCGGTGCCAAGAGTCGGGAGGAGAAGCACACCGGACTCGCGGCCGACCGCAGACGGTCTATGGCCGAAGAGCCAGTCGAGGCGTTGGCGGTCTGAAGCGATATGACCCAACGAGGCTGCCATGCAGACCGCCCAAAGTCAGACCTTCGCACCGACCGGGCTTGGATTTCTTCGCCAGGCGTTTCACTCGAGGGTGCCTCCTCATGATGGTATCTCGCGACCACAAAGCTCGGGTTCTGGCCTTTGCGGAGGCGATAGAGTGCTGGCAGGAAATGAAGAGCCCCCGTTGGGCGCGCACCTCGTTACGCCGCGTTTCACGTATGTACATCACGGTGTCTACGTGGGCGGCGGCGCGGTCGTGCACTATGCCGCCTTTGCCAAGCACTGGCGGGGACCGGTGGAAGAGACATCTCTCACGTGTTTCGCTGACGGACACCCGATATGGGTGCGACCCGCAGGGCCCAGTGGACTGCCCTGTGCAGAGATTGTACGGCGGGCGCGCTCCCGGCTTGGAGAAGACCGCTATCGGTTCCTCAGCAACAACTGTGAGCACCTGAGCGAGTGGTGTGTAAACGGCGAACACCGCAGTTCGCAGGTGGATCGCTTACTCAAGCCGCTGCGCCGCGTCTCACGTGCACTCAATGACCTCACGCGATTGCTGCGGGCCACGGCGCCTCGGCGCAGCGGCGTGTGAGGAAGTGGACGAGTTTAGTTTCACGTAGGCAAATGAGCCGCCCCGGCTTCTCCCAGCCCGGGGCAAGGAGAAAACAGATGGCACGCTCGAGGCAGAATGACCCGCGACGGGAGTCAATCCCCGACGTGGATAGAGCTCTTGACGACCGAGCGGAGATTGAGGGGTTGAAGGAGAACCCGATCGGTCGATCGGGAGCCGCACAGGAGACTTTGAACATCGGGCACGCCTGCCTTCGCAGCGAGTGCTGGCCTGGCACGAGCGCAGCAGCTTGGGGCAGTTGTCGCACTGAATCGGCGGCTCCGCGACGGACCCTGCCGCGCTTGCGGCGCCCGGCGCGCAGAGGCACGCCGCTGCATTGTGTGAGACCGTCCCAAGGCGCCGACGCGCGATTCACCTCACAGGACTATGAATTCACCGAATGAGCGGCGGCCCCTGGGGTCCGAGACGGTGCGGCTCTCGGCCGCGCCCGGGACGATTGACTGCTGCTCTTGCTCGAGCTGATGGGCCGAGTACTTTGGATGCACCGTCGACATGGACCGTCTCTCCATGGATCAACTCGAACACACCACGCCTCCTCACGCGACGACCGCAAGCGGCTCGCTGTTGCGACGCAGCATCAGACCGCGAACTAAGGAGACTCGGTCAGCATCGTCCTGCACCCAGATCTGCCCCGCTTGGCTCCCTCGCGGCATCTGTCCAATGACTCACCGCGAGCCCCGAAGGCGCGACCGTATTCAGTGAGTGATGACGCGAGCCGGTTCGGACTGCGTAGTCTGGGGGCTCTCCGAGACGACCTGTTCACACGGGTCTCGCAAGAGGATCAGGTGAGGCATCGTTTGGAACGTCGTCTTGACGGGCGCGGGTGACCTCTGTTATATGTACTGTACGGTACGGTTTTTCAGTGAGACCCTTTACCACACTAAGTATCTGCAGAGGGTGGACTACTCAGATGGATACGCTCACGAGCATCAACGTGTTCCGCCAGGTGGTCGAGTCCGGCAGCTTCGTAGGAGCCGCCGATCGGCTGGATCTCTCGACCGCTATGGTCAGCAAGCACGTCATGGCGATTGAGAAGCGCCTGAGAGTGAGGCTGCTCAATCGCAACAGCCACAACCTGAGCCTCACCGAGCCGGGCCGGTTCTATTTCGAGCGCTGCAAGGGCATTCTTCAGGATCTGCAGAAAACCGAGCTCGAATTGGAATCCTTGAGCTCCACGCCCCGCGGCACCTTGCGTATTGCCTGCTGCGATACCTGCATCCCAGGCCTGGGATTAGCCAGCGTGCTGGCAGAGTACCGGCGTCGCTACCCGGAGGTTGTACTCGATATCTCTTTCGTCGATCGAGCCCTGGACCTCGTGGAGGAAGGCTACGACCTCGCCTTCCGCATCGTAGGCGCTGAGTCTCTTGCGGCGGGTGTCGTGGCGCGTCGTGTCCGACCCGTTGCATTCCGGCTTGCCGCCTCACGCGCCTACCTGGAACAACATGGCGTACCCAGGGTCCCCGAGGATCTCACCCGGCACGATTTCGTCACGACCGGCGGCCTCGAAGCGTTGTCGCTCGAAGGTCCGCAGGGCACGGTCGAGGTGCCGCTGCGGGTTGCCCTGCGCTGCCGCACGCTGGCGGATGTCGCAATCACCGTTGCCGGCGGCGTGGGCCTGGCACTATTGCCCGCAGCTTTGTTGAACGATCCCGCGTTCGTGAATGTCCTGAGGCCGGTTCTAACGGAATGTCACCTGAAGGAATCGACACTCTATCTGCTCTATGCCGACCGCAAGCACATGCCATTCAAGGCCCGCACATTCATCGACCTGGTGCTTGAGTCCAGTGCCAAGAGTCAGGCGCAAAAGCAGACGGGACTCACCGCCAGCCCCAGACCCCGTATCGCCCGAGAGCAGTTCGCGGCCCTGGCGGTCTGAAACGATACGACCGAGGAAGCTGCCCGGCACCGCCGGAGTCACGCTTTCTGCACCGACAGGGGCTGGATTTCTTCGCCGCGCATATCCAGCGGTTGAGATCGCGGCTCGTTGCGCGCCTTCTTCCAGGACTCAGAGATTGCCACTGCCTCCCCGAGAGAGCCTGCGGTAGGTTCGGCGTTGCCGCTCTCAGTGGACTCGGATAGCGCAGCCACCCCGGGGCAAAAGACTCTGATGAGATTCGCTTGCGGCAGCAGCTCATGAAGCTGCTGGCTGATCGAGTCGGCGCACTCGCGTTCCGGGCTGGGGAAAGCGCTCACCAAGAAGACGATGGCAACGCCCTCGGGGTCCGCGCCGGGAGGCAGGCCGGCATCGATCTCCGCGGCCGAGAAATGCCGCGCATCGATTCCCTCGCTGCGCAACAGCCGCACGAGCAGCTCGGTCGCAAGATCATCGGCTGGTGAGCCCAATGCCATACAGATGAGGAGAGACCCCCGGGGCACGCCGAGCGGGCCTTGCCACTTGCCGGTCAGTCGCTCGCGCTGTTGACGCATCCAGCGCCCAGCAGTCACCTCCTCGAGCACCGCACCTCGGTGTCGGCGTTTCAGGAGCTTGAGGTCGTTGCCGCCCAGCGCGGCAGCGACATCGACGATGACGCGGCGAATCTTCAGTTGCTGGTCCGCGGTCGTCGCGCCCGCCTCTGCGTCGAGCCGTGCCAGGTGCAACGCCGGAATCACCACCCGATCGCAATATGCCGCGGGCGAATCATTTTTCAGAAACGCTCGCGCGTTGGTGATGATCTCGTGGGGATCTCCGGACAACGCCCGTTGGTAGAACTTCTGCGGCAACGTCAACAGCTGTGCATTACCCAATAGCAGCTCGAGGACGCCGAGTCCCTTCGTGTGCCGACCCGCGACCAGCAGACACAAGGTGAGGGGCGTCGACAGGATGAGTCCCGCCGGACCCCAGAGCCAGCTCCAGAATATGGCTGCCACGACCACCGAGAGCGGCGATAACCCCGTGGCGTGACCATAAAGGTGTGGCTCCACCAACTGCCCAACGACGATGTCGAGCAGGATAAACACACCGAGGGTGTAAACCACCACTGACCATCCTGGATCGACGGCGAGCGCAAGAACGGCGGCAAAGACCGCGGCCATCCCCACTCCCACGTAGGGTACGAAGCGCATCACGCCCGCCAGAATTCCGCAGAGCAGCGCCTGCGGGAGGCGCAGCATGCTCAAGCTCATCCAGATGGCGAGCCCGAAAGCGAGGTTGACCACGAACTGCGAAACAAAATACGTGGAAAGCCGCTCGCCGGCGTCGTTGAGTGCGAGAGTTGCCGCGCGTATGTCGGTCGCGCCGGCGATGCGGATGAAGCGGTCGCGCAGTGACTCGTGCTCGAGTAACACGAAGATGAGGACGAGAAGCACGATCCCGGCGAACTGGAGCGGGCGCCAAACGGCGGTCAGAAGCTTCCACAGGAGCTGCAGCGGGTGGGAAGCGAATTCAGGTGACTCGAGCACCGCTACACCCGGCACCGCTGCCAGCGGGGAGCGCTCGACATCGCGGGGGTGGACGGGGGGCGGCGCTGCGGATCCGCGGATCTCGATCAGGCGACTCGTTTGGTCCGTGAGCCGCAGCAGCGGCCCGACGGCTACTTCCTCGAAGGCCTTGAGCTTGCGTTGTACATTCGATTCGTATTGAGGAAGGCTCTCGGCGATGCGCAGGACCTGCGTGCCAAGCGCGGCCGCGACCCCCAGGCACGACAAGGCCAGCGCCACCACCGCAACGAGCACTGAAGAGGCTCGGCCGACTCGCAGTCGCCTCAGCGCCCGAACGAGCGGCGCCACCAACAAGCTCAGCATGATCGCGAGCGCGAGCGGTATCAGCACGGACCGCCCGAGATACAAGAGCGCCAGCACGATTGCCGCGGTCATGATGCGGCTGCTGTGATCGCGAAGCCATCCGGGCGCCTCCTTCATACTCACTAGCAATGACCCCTGGTCGAGTTCTTGAAACGGCGCAGGAATGTCCGACGAGTCCTGCGAGCAGTCGCTATTGGATCTACCAGCCGTGGCTCACGGCCGCAGCCTGGACGACGTCACTGGTACTGGAGCTTCGTAACGTGAATCGCTCACGCCGCACCCTCAAACACTGCCGGCGGAGGGGGAAGCAGGTCTGCACTCGCAATGCCGGGGGCGTGGCGAGACGAGTGCAACTTCAAGGCACTGCGACCCGATTGCCGCCGCCACGAGGCACCCAGCCACGTTCCCGGAGTTCTCTCATTCAGCGTGAAATACGGACGATCCTGCCTCCAGCGCCGCGCAATGAGCTCTGCCAGGACGCTGTGGTCGAAATCAGCGTGCCCGTTGCCAGCCGCACGATGCTCTAGACTTTGGTTCATCGCCCACCCCCAGCCGCGACCTGGACGTCCCTCAACGGACACGCGACTTCCTGATCCAGCGCCGGGGTTCGCTCAGCGGCGGTTGCTGCGGCTGCGACCGTGGCCATCGTTTCGTCCCTGGTGGTCCACAAACGTCCGCTCTCTGCGCATCGCTCGCCGTACTCGAACAGCGGACGCATCGTCGATGCTCGAAAGTCAGACGAGCTGTAGTCGGGATAGTCGTATGGCAAATACGTCGATTGAACCGACATGCGGTACTTGCCGGCGAACTGATCGACCGCGACGAGCTGCGCTCTCGATAAGTGTTGTAGCGCCACCGAGAAAGTCCGCGCCACGATCGGTCCGAGCTTGAACGGGGTCGTCTTGGGCGCATCAATAATCCGTCCGTTGATCAGCACATACACCCGTGCGCCGTCCAGGCTGCGCTGATCCAATGGTGCAAAGTAGGCTGCTACCGGCGTGATAAAGAGCGAGGTCGATGCGTTTCCATCGACATGCATTTCGTCGTACAACCTGCCCCCTTGCTGAACGTGGATGAGCACAGGCTCGAACACACCCGGAATGCTTGCCGAAGCCACCAGCACGTCCCGGAATAGTTTGCGAGCCGGCTCGCCGCCGCGCATCGCAATGGCACCCAAGTCCCAGATGACCGTTTCTTCCTTGTCGAGGTCCGTGGTGACCACCCACAGAAGCCGTCCGCGGCCGGCCTCACTGGCGACAGCGTTGATGAGATCCCGAGTGACGTAGTGGTCCACGAGCGCGGTAAGCGCAGCGCTGCGGCGCGATGTACCAAACGGTAACTCGAGCAGTCCGCGTACACTCATCTGCTCACCTCGCCCGCTGGTGAAGGCTTCGGTCAGCTGTGAGTCCCATTCGGGACCGAGAAAGGCAAACGGAGCGATGAGCGCACCGGCACTGACGCCGGTAACGACATCGTATTGGGGGCGCTCCTGGCGGCGGCTGAGCCCGACCAAGGCTCCGGCGCCGAAGGCGCCGCCGGCACCGCCCCCGGAGAGGACCAGAGCGCGTAGCACGCCGTCCTTCGATGAGCTTCTCAATCGCTCCAGAGCGGCTGTGGATTTCCTCTCGACGCTCGCCCGATCCGTGCTAAGGAAACGTACCTCGGCAGGAAAACCCACGGGGGCTGCGGAACTGAAGAGCGTGGGTGGTGCATCACGGCGCGGGAGTGCGCTACAGCCGACCAGTGCAAACGCACCCAGGACGAGCGTCCAGCGGAGAGCCCGCGCCGGCCCACACCGATGGAATCTGTTTCGCGCCGTGACCATACCTCGATTGCTTCCTGCGCAACTGCCAACCGACTCAATGCCCGATTGACGCAGCGTCGACCGCTCGAGCCGCTTTGGGCGCGAGCACGATCGAAACGGCTGCGATGACGAAGACCGCACCGAGCACCAGCATCAACCCGTTGGTGGCGAGCATCAGGCTCTGGCTCGTCACGAGGTTGTTGAGCATCTCGCGCACCATCTGCCCGTTGAGACCTGGGGGCAGCGTCGATGCGACCTGACCGGTCGGGTCCACGACATCGGCGAGCTTGGCGTGGGCGATGATGCTGCGGTTCTGCCAGGAGGTGGTGACCAGGGAGGTCGCAATGGCACCGGCGATCGTGCGCACGAAGTTCATGAGTCCGGCGGCGGACGCCGTCTCCTCTTCCTTGACCGATCCCATGGCGAGCCCCGTCAGCGGGACGTAGTACATCGGCATGCCGACCCCCATGAAGAAGAGCGGAATGCAGATCACGAGATAACTCATGTCGGAGCTGGCGTGGGCGCGCCAGAACGTAATCAGGCCGAGCCACAGGCAGCCAATGAAGATGAGCACGCGCGGATCGACGCGGTTAGCGAGCTTGGCCGCGATCGGGGAAAAGGCGACCGACAGGAGCCCTCCCCACGCGACCACCATTCCCGCCCAGGTGGTGGTGTAGCCCATGTTGTACTGCAGCCATTGCGGGGTGAGCACGTTGAGACCGAAGAAGGCGCCGAACGCAAGCGTGAGCACCAACATGCAGGAACTGAATCCGCGATGGCGGAAGACCCGCAGATCGACGATCGGATTCTTCTCGGTCAATTCCCAGATCAGGAAGCTGATAAAGCCGATCACGGCGGTGATCGCGAGCACGCGGATCTCTATCGAGGAGAACCAGTCCTTGTCCTTGCCCTCATCCAGCATGATCTGAAGGGCTGCCACCCAGATGATGAGCAGCAGCATGCCGATCTTGTCGACCGGTTTGATGACCGCAGGATCCTGGTAGCGCTTGAGCAGGCCCCAGGCGATCGCACCGAACAGCAGTGCCATCGGCACGTTGATCATGAAGACCCACGGCCAGGAGTAGTTGTCACACAGCCATCCACCGAGCACCGGTCCCACCACGGGCGCGAGCAGTGTCGTCATCGCCCAAAGTCCCATGGCCTGCATGGACTTCTCCTTGGGGAAGATGCGCAGCAGCAGCGTCTGGGAGAGTGCCAGTAGCGGCCCCCCCGCCATGCCCTGCAATACGCGCATGCCGAGCAGCATCCCGAGGGATGTGGACATACCGCAGAGGAGCGAGAAGGCACCGAAGAGAAACACAGAGATGCAAAACAACCTTACCGCGCCAAAGCGCCCGGCCAACCACCCAGTGAGCGGAACCGTGATGGCCTCCGCCACCGCGTACGAGGTGATGACCCACGTGCCCTGGCTCGAGCCTGCGCCGAGTGCGCCCGCGATGTCCGGCACCGTGACGTTGGCAATGGTCATGTTGAGCACCGCGACGAAGTTCGCGAGCGCGAGCACGATGCCGGCCACCCACAGCATCCCGCCCTCGAGCGGGGGCGGGTGCTTGGGGTCCACGGGAAGGTTTGACATGGCTGGCCCTTGAGGAGTTAGGTCAGAGATCGCTTAAGGCGTGCTGCGAGCGAGCTGCTGCGGTGAGTCGCTGCGCAGGTCGACGTTGGCATCCATTGACAACCCGACTCGAAGCGGATGGGCCGCCAATTCATCGGGATTCAGACGGATGCGCACGGGGAGCCGCTGCACCACTTTGATCCAGTTGCCGGTCGCGTTCTGGGCCGGGATGAGGGCAAAGGCCGCGCCGGTACCGCCGTTGAATCCCTCTATGACGCCGTGGAAGGCGACCTTGGCGCCATAGAGATCGGACACGAGCTCGACGCTCTGGCCCGGGCGCACCTTCTTCAGCTGAACCTCCTTGAAGTTGGCGTTCACGTACATCTCGCTGACCGGAACGACGTCCAGGAGCGGGACGGAGGGCTGGACGCGCTGCCCGAGCTGGACCTCGCGGCGCGCGATGACCCCGTCGATCGGTGAGCGAATCACCGTACGACCGACATCGACGTTCGCTTTATCGACACGGGCCTGTGCCTGGGCCACCGCGGCGCGGGCGGCAGTGAGAGAGGCCCGTGCGTTGCTCGACTCGTTGACGACATGCGTCAGCTCATCCCCCGACACGGATCCCGACTCGACCAGGGCCTGGCGGCGCTTGAGGTCGATGCCCGAGCGTTCAACGTCTGCCGATGCCGAGGTCACCTGTGCCTCGGCGCGGGCGAGGTCTGCCTGGGCCTGCCGGAGGGCGAGTTTGGCATCGGTGTCATCGATCACGACGAGTACGTCGCCGCGCTTGACCGGCTGGCTATCGATGACGTTGACCGCGGCGACCGGTCCCTCGATCTCCGCGGTGACGACCGCGACGTCGGCCGCAGTGTAGGCGTCATCGGTACTCACGTAGCGGGAACCGATGAACTTCCAATACGTGTAATAGCCGCCTCCCGCGAGTGCAGTTGTCAGAGCCAGGAGCGCGAACAGGACGATTCGTTTCCTGCCGCTCTTGGCATCCGGCGTTGAAGCCGAGTCAGATGTATCAGAGGCTTTAGTGGGTTCGCTCATTGCATTCTCCTCAAGAGTGCTTGGGTTCTACATTAGGGGTTCGGGATTGGGCGCCGAGGCTCTCGGGCGAGAAGCCGCCACCGAGGGCACGCACCAGATCCACATCGAGAATCAGGGCACGGGTTTCCAGCTCCGCCTCGGAGCGCTGGGCCGTGATCAACTGATCTTCTGCCGTCAGTACGTCGAGGTAGGTGGCCAGTGCGCCCTCGTACCGCCGAGTGACAATCTGATGTGCTTCGGCCGCGGCCGCGACGGCTGCCCGTGATGCGGCGAGCTCCCCATCGAGAGACCTGCGGCTGGTCGCGGCGTCGGCGACCTCGCGAAGCGCGTTCGACAGGGTAGCGTTGTAGGTGGCGACGGCGGCTTCGTACTCCGCATGGGCACCGCGCAACTGGCCCTGCAAACGCTCGGTGTTGAAGATGGGGAGCGAAATCGCCGGACCGACGCTTCCGAGATCGGAGCCTGACTTGGTGAGATTGTGGATACCGAGCGATTGAAGGCCGACGAAGCCAACCAGGTTCACGCTCGGGTAGAAGCCTGCCTTGGCCTGATCGATGCGCCGGGCAGCGGCTTCGGTACGGGACCGAGCCGCGATGATGTCGGGTCGCCGTCCGAGAAGGTCCAAAGCCAGGTTCTGGGGCAAGCCTTGGGATCCGGGGAACTGGGCGGTCGGACGGGTAATCGCGAGGCCCCGATCGGGACCGGCACCGAGCAGCGCTGCAATCGCGTTCCTCTGCAGGCCAATGCGCTCATCGATCGCAAGCAGGTCGCCCTGCGCTGCGGCCTGTCGCGCCTCGACCTGACGCACACTTGCCAAGGTCTCGAGACCGAAATCGTGCCGCTGGCGGAAGAGAGTCACGGTCTTGGTTCGAATAGCGAGCGTGTCTGTAGCGTTGTCCCGCAGGGTGTACAGATGCACGAGCCCGGCGTAGGCCGAAGCCACCGAGGTCGAGAGGATCAGGCGGGTTTCCGCTACTTCGACCTGCGCAGCCCGCTGCTCGGATACTGCGGCTGCCAGTGCCGCGCGGTTCTTGCCCCAGAAATCCAGTTCATAGGACAGATTCACCCCGGCGATACCGTAGTCGGTCCAGCCCTGGGGGAGCGCGGCTCTCGGAATGAGGTTGTTGTAGCTCTGCTTCTCCTCGGTGAGACTGGCAGTGCCCGTCACCTCCGGGATGCGCGCGGCATGCGCGCCCTGAACCTGAGCCATCGCGGCGTGCAGCCGCGCCTGGGCAAGGTCGAGGTCCGGGGAGCCTCGCAGCGCCTCCTCGATGAGCGCATCGAGTTGCGCATCCCCGTAGGCACGCCACCATCCATCCCCCGGCCACGCCGCCTCGGGCGCTGAGAAGGAGTTCGAGCTGCCGAGCTGCTCGACCTTTTTCATTGCCGGCGGCGAGTCCCGGTGAGGAAGCGGTGCACAGCCCGAGCTCGCGAGGAGGCTGGCAGAGAGCAGCAGTTTCACGATGCGAGTGCAGCTAGTGGGACGACAGAGGCCTTTGGTCTCGAGCATTGCAATCATCTCCCAATCCCGTACTGTTCGGTACAGTTTACCTAAGTTCGAGCACCTGTCAACGTACGCGTGCTCTGAAGGCCGAACAACGCGCGCCCGCTTCATGCAGGTTTCCTCTGAGTGAATCACCGAGCGTCCCTGATGCGGCATTTGCGCTTTGTGCAGGCGGCGGCGAGGCGTGGTATCGGCTTCGCCAGCAGCGCTCCCTATCAGTGCACCGCGCGGCCTCGGGCTGGCCGAAACGGCGACCGGCCGCTGCGTTGTACCCCTCTCGGTTCCTTCGGTCTCGCCTCTTTCTATCCGTCGCCCTCCGTTGAACCGGCACCGTTCCCTCGGGCCTTGGTCGGGCACTCCAAAAGCCCCTTTAACTGTACTTTTGGGTACAGTATTGGTAGGCTCGCTGCAGGAGATCGAAGGCGACGCAACACGTGAAGAAGAGCGACAGCAAGCGGCAAGCTATCCTGGACACCGCCTTCCGGCTGTTCCGGACGCAGGGGTTCGATAAGACCTCGGTCTCGGAAATCACCGCCGAGGTCGGCGGTTCCAAGGCAACGATCTACAGTCACTTCCCCTCAAAGGAAGAACTGTTCGTCGAATGCATGATGGCGGCCGCCGAAAACTACATGGCGGGGACCCTGAAGCATCTCGGTGCATCCAGTGCCAACCCGGCTGTCGCACTGTTCGACTTTGGCAGGAGCTTTCTGAACTTCATCTGTTCTGCGGAACAGTTGGAAGTGCGGCGGTTGATGATCGCGGAGGCTGCGCGCTCCGGCACCGGGAAGCTCTTCTTTGACAAGATCACCGTCTTGCGGACACACGTTTCGGCATTCATGGCTGCCTGCATGGCATCTGGAACTCTCCGCCGTGACGACCCCGCTCTTGCCGCCGATCACCTGGGCGCACTGCTCGAGGCCGAGATCCTCGAGCCCTTGGTCTTGCAGGTGCGAGAAGGTTCACCAAGCGAGGGCGAGATAGCGCTGGCGGCAAGGCGCGCGGTAGCCGCTTTCCTCAGGGCTTACGCGCCTGTGGGCCGAGAAATGAAGCCGCACCGAACCCGAACGAAACGGTGGCGGGCGGCTTAAGCAAGGTTCGCGGGTTCGCGCGCGCCGCCGCTGCGCCAGGAATCTCATGCATCCGGGAATGTCCGGTTGCAGGTGCCTGCCTTAACAATTAAACTGTACCGATCAGTTCTCGCACTCGGCACTCATGAAGACCAAGACTGAAGCGAAACGCCAGGCCATTCTCAAGGCCGCCGCCGAAGTTTTCCGGGAGGTCGGGTTCGAACGCGCCTCCATGGCGGAGATCCGTGCGCGGATCGGCGGCTCCAAGGCGACGCTGTACAACTACTTTCCCTCGAAGGAGAAGCTGTTCTTCGAGGTCATGTATCAAGCCAAGGAACTCGAACTCGGTGCGATTACTGCTGCCCTGGACGCAGACACAGATGATCTGAAGCAGGAGCTGCTGCACTTCGGACAGAGACTGCTTCCCGCCCTATACTCACCGGAAACCATTGCAATCCGCCGCCTCGCGATCGCCGAATTGGGTCACTCCAACATTGGCAAGGTCGTTTTTGAGGGATCGATGGTTCCCATGGAGAAGCAGGTCGGCGAATTCCTGAGAAAGGCAATGAAGCGCGGGGTGCTTCGCACCGCCGATCCGAAGATCGCCGCCATGCAACTGCTGAGCCTCCTCGAGTCAGAACTGCTGCAGCGAGTGCTGCTCGGCGTGATCGACTCGGTGAAGCCGGAGGCGGTCAAGGGAGCCGTACGGCGCGCGGTCGAGGCATTCCTGTCGGGGTACCAGCGCCGCTAGTCGGTGCCGGTCCCAAGAGATTGCGAGCACCGCTGTCCATCAACGGACCAGCGACAGCATTCGCCACGCTCATGCGTTGGGGGGCGGCGAGTGCGGGGTTCTGACACCAGCGCGCCCCTGGTGGTTCGCGAGCGACGGGTACCTCAAGACCGCGACGGCTGGCGCTTAGGTCGACTCCACGCGGATCGACTCCACACGCGCATCCTTGCGCATCGCTTCGATGACGTTCTGGCAGCGGTACGAGGGACCCGGACCCGTCAGGTCGACCTCGATGACCGAAGAATCGTCCTGTCGCAGAAGCGACAGGCGATAGCTGAAGTGATTGTTGAGCAGCGAGCTCAGGAAGCCGTCGTCAGTGGCACGCGGCACGTCCGGGCTCAGCTCGACGGTGAGCCGAGCTTCGCAGAGAGTCTCCTCCGCTGCCGCTGTCGATGGACCGCCGAGCATTGCGAGTAGCGCCGCAGCTGCCCCTGCGCCAGCAGCGCGTGAGTAGTTCGCCTTCACGGTCGTTAGGACTTGGACGGGTTGCTGCGATCCGTCGGTTCACTCGCCAGCGAAGTGGCTGGGTGGGCCTCCGGTACCACCACCCCCGCGCGCGTTTCAATGGGCGAGAGGATCCTGGTCTCACTCGTGAACAGCAAGCCCTCCAAGAGCGTGAGGACAATCGCCGCGCTCAGGGTGAGCCATTGGTAAGCCTTCATAACTGTCTCCGGTTGTTTGGAAGCGGTACCGTACGGTACGGTACCTATTCTGTCAAGAACCAACAGTACTGTGCGGTACACATGGTATCGCTTGGCCGGCGATCCACCATTCACTCACACGAAACGCGCATGAATCGGCTGCGCATTGTTCAAGCTGTGAAGCGCGCGTACGGTCATAGCCGTGGATGATTTCGTTGCCGATCAGTCGCAACGTTGTCAGCCACCAACGGTCGCAATGCCCCCTCCCCCCGCGGCAGCGATCGTTCTTTAGCGACCGGAAGGGATCTCTCCCTTCCGGTCGGTTTTTCCGGGGGCTTTCGACCGCACACGCCGCACGAGGTCGCGGCAGGGAGAGCGGCACATGGCTCAGGCGCTTGCACTGGCAGCACAGATGGTTGCGACGCTGGCCCTCCTCGCAGTGCTTGCGCTCAGCCTCTTCGTGCTGAGTCTCGCTTTCAGGACACATAGGCCGCGGCGGTCTCCCGCCCGCAGCTGGTCCACAAGGGTCAAGGGCCGCGCACGATAGTTGTCTGTGGCGTGAGACTCAGGCTGCCAATACCCGCACGACTCGGAATGTGTTTCGTGACTACGCCATCTTTCAGGTCGGCCTTACGGACTCGACGTCCTGCCTCAGGAAGATATTGGTCTGTCGTGGCAGTTGTTATCTCGGTTTCGTCCCTCTGTGCTTCTTCTCCTGCCTTCGCGCAGCAGGACAAGACTGGCCCGAGCATCGCCACGTCACGCGTAAGCACCGCTCTTGCATCACATGCTCCTGACACGCTTCGGCAATTGAACGCGTCGCTCGTCACGCTCACGCACCGTGTTTCTCCGGCCGTGGTTCAAATCATGGTCACGGGATACGGACCGGTAATCGAGGAAGCCGATCGAAACAACGTCTCTCATCAGCGCAAGATCGGATCGGGCGTAATAGTCGATTCCGACGGCTACATCCTCACCAATGCTCACGTCGTCGAGGGTGCGCAAAGGATTCGCGTTGTGCTCCCCGAGCCCGCAAGCACCTCGCCCCTGGAGATGTCTGCCGTCGGAAAGCGCAGGGTACTGGACGCTACCCTGATCGGAGCTCACAAGGAAAGCGATATCGCCTTGCTCAAAGTGGAGGCGCACGGCCTTCCAGTCCTGCCCCTGGCGGCGACTCGACCGGCATACCCGGGGGAATTGGTTATCGCGATAGGCAGTCCCGACGGATTACAGGGCTCAGTGACGATGGGCATCGTGAGTTCAGTCTGGCGTCAGCCGGATCCGAATGTGCCGATGGCGTACATCCAGACTGACGCGCCAATCAACCCGGGAAACAGCGGAGGTCCGCTCATCGATCTCGATGGGTACGTGATCGGCTTGAATACCTTCATCATCTCCAAGGGCGGGGGGAGCGAAGGACTTGGCTTCGCCGTGCCAGCGCGCGTCGTTCGCTTCGTGTATGACAACCTGCGTAAGTACGGTTTTGTGCAGCGCGTGGAAATCGGGGTGAGCGCACAAGAGATCACGCCTAGCCTCGCGGCTGGACTGGGTCTGTCACGGGGCTGGGGGGTCGTTATCGCCGATGTGAGCCCATCGGGTCCGGCCGCCGCCGCGGGGCTCCGATCGCAAGATATCATCGATACCGTTGACGACCGCCAAGTTGTTGGGCTTCCCGGCCTGGCAGCGGCTTTGTACCTGCATCCGGCTGATGAGAATCTGAAGCTCGAGGTGTTGCGCGGCGGGGAGAGAATCTCTGTGGTGGTTCCGGCCGAGCAGCGTAAGGATGAACGCTATGACTTGGCGGATTTCATCGATCCCCGAAACGTGATCGATGGCCTCGGAGTTTTCATGGTCGACCTGGATGACAGGCTCCGCAGCCCGCTGCATACGCGGAATTCTTCGGGGGTCGTCGTAATCGCGAGGTCCCCCGGCTTGAACACTTACACATCGGACTTGCGCCCGGGGGACGTCGTTTACCAAGTCAATCAGCAGCCGCTCGAATCGGTTCAACAGCTCAGGTCGTTGCTTCAGCCTATGAGACCCGGGCAACCGGTTGTGCTGCAAATTGAGCGCGGTAGCCAGCTGCAGTACATCGCATTCGAGTGGGGCGACTGAACGGTCGAACGGACCCCGCTTTCGCTATCCACGTCCCAGGCGACTCCAATTCCATCCGTGCGTTCAGGAGACCATTGCTCGAGGCGGTCGGCCGCACAGCCGTGGAACGTCGATCCCGCGAGTTGCGCGCGACGCCGTCGTCGGAGCGGCGCCACACGCCACGTGGGTGCGCTTCTCGGCGTCTGCCGCTGCTAGAAGTCCTGCCAACCCTCATCGGCCCCGCTGCCAGCAGCTAGCTTCGCCGGTTTGGCCTTGGCGCCGGACCCTGGCCGAGACTCCCCGGATTTCGAGGGAGTGCCTTTCTTGGACCAGGGTCGGTCCGCCGCACGTCGCTCCGAGAGGTTCGCCTGGGCGGTGGGGAGGGCCGATCCTTGCGAGGTCGGCGCGGCCACCGCGGGCGACGCGTCCTCGCCGATCCGATAGCGGTCCATCAACTCGCTGAGGTGGGCGGCCTGTTCGGCCATGGATTGAGAGGCGGCGGTGGCCTCTTCAACGAGCGCGGCATTCCGCTGCGTCATCTCGTCCAGCCCCTAGCGGCCATCTTGCGCAAATTCGGTTACGGAAAACCGCCGGGCCGTTCAGCCGTGGCCTTCGGTCGTTGAGCTATCGAGGTGATGAAGTACCCCCTTGGCCGTGCGCGCCAAGGGGCCTGAGCCAGATTCCCACAAGCACTCCTACGTGCGCCCGACTCTGTCTCTTCGGGACCGGACAACTGCGCGCTGACGGAGTGACTCACGAAGCACTGCTACTCCGATGTACAGCCATGGTATGAAGAAAACGATTGGCCATAGGGGCTTGTAGCCGCCGTGCGAGAACATAGAGGCTCCCTCATGCTCCGGGGATTGCGTCAGCCAGTCGCTCTGTGTGCGCTACGGGGCTGCCGGCTGACGTCACGCTGTGCACCAGCTCCTCGCGCGCGTATCCGGACACGAACACTTCGACCGCGCGACGCACGGCGCGGCCAGTCGCCTCGAGTTTCACGGAGTGCGCCGGGTAGCCAGTCTCCGGGATCGCTCGACGATTGAGATCGCTCTTCCACACGGCTGGTCACTCCATATTCAATACTAAACTGTTGTGTACAGTTTAGCTTGACAAGCTGCTCAAGTCCAATAAACTGTACCGCACAGTACATGCATCGCTACCGGAGCGGATTTCAATGGAAACGGCCAGTCCATCGCGCCCACCGACACAGCTTGGATTCAGGCAGATGACCTTAACGGAGACTGCCAAGAGCAAGATCCTAAGTGAGGAAGGAATGGACTTGCTGTTCTGCGCTGCACGCACTCACAACGCCTGGCTCGACCGACCGGTCAGCGACGATACACTGCGACAACTGTATGACTTGATGAAGTGGGGGCCTACGAGCGCCAACGGGTCCCCTGCACGCATCCTGTTCCTGCGCACGCGTCAAGCAAAGGCAAGACTGCTGCCGGCCTTGTCGCCCGGGAACCTCGCGAAGACTCAGTCGGCGCCCGTAACCGCCATCATTGCGTATGACTCGCACTTCTACGAGAAACTCCCCCGACTGTTCCCACACAATCCCGCAATGCGCGAAGCCTTCGCGAACGCTCCCGAGCTGGTTGAAGCCACAGCGCGCCGCAACTCTTCGCTACAAGGCGCGTATTTTATTATTGCCGCGCGCGCGGTCGGCCTGGATGTCGGCCCAATGTCTGGCTTCGACGCTGCGAAGGTCGATGAGGAATTCTTCGCCGTGGGCAAATGCGAAACCTGCGATGAGCAGTTCTTCCCGGAGCGTCGCGTTCGGTCGAACTTTCTGTGCAATCTCGGTTACGGCGATCCAGCGCGGCTGTTTGCGCGCAGCCCGCGCCTTAATTTCGAGGAGGCTTGCGCCCTGCTGTAAGCAGACCTCGCGGGCGCGCGAGCGGGTTGCCCCCTCGGAGTCGCCCCGGTCGTGAGTAGCAGCGTGATCATGCGTCAAACCTCGGGTCAGATCATCGAGGCTTAACGGGTGGTCGCGAGTTATCCGCGCGACCGGACCTCGCGATTGCCGGCGAGTCTTCCCATGCTTGAATTGGCGGCGCAAGCCTCGACCCGGACAAATCATACGCACGACAACCGTGCACGCGCTGGTGTGGTGCACGCTGATCGGGCACGACGTCGACTGTTTCCGCTCGCAACGCCGACCGCTATGACGCCAAGTTCGGACTGTTGCTCGTCGGGCCCTGCGCCTGCGGCGTGGCACAGGCATTGCATGGCCTATATACGCTGAGCAGCGGAGCAATGGAGGGATCCCGTGCCGGACAAGGAGGAGATAGTCACCTTTCTGGAGCAATCGATCCGCTTGCGTCCGCTGCGGTCCACGGATCGCGCGTTGCTCGAAGACTTGTGTCGTCGAACCGAATCGCATGACTTACAGATGCGCTTCTTCAGTGGATTTCGTAACCTTCCGCCCTCACTACTCGATGAGTTGATGCGCATCGATCCCCACCGCCGCATCGCGCTGGCCGCCCTCGGCGCGGCAGGCAGCGGTCAGCCGGAGATTTTGGCCGTTGCCCGAGCACACACATCGACAGACGGAACCGCCGAGCTTGCACTGCTCGTGCGCTCGGATCTCAAAGGCAAGGGTCTGGGTTCACTGCTGCTCGAGAGGCTGATCGCCCGCTGCCGCAGCCATGGCCTGACAGTGTTGACCGCGGTCGTGCTGCCGGAGAATACGCGCATGCTTCGCCTTGCAGAAAGGCACGGATTTCGTAGGGAGCCCGCGGAGCTCGGGGTTACACACCTGGTTCTTGAACTCGACTCGCTGGCAGCCTAGCGACCGGATATTCCTCAAAGTACGACGGCGCCGCGAACAGTCTCGGCACATTGGATCGATCAGGCCAGTCTTTCTCGCTGCATTGTGCCATCATCTACGGGACTGACGGTTAATGTCTCCAACAATGGAGTCCCCCGAGTCCACCGCGGTACCCGTTCTGCCAAGCGGCCGGCTCAGAGCATCGTCGAGGATCGGCGTAGCACTGGGCAGTGGCGCTTCGCGCGGTCTTGCTCATATCGGGGTGATGCGCGCCCTGGAGGAGGAACGCCTTCAGGTGCGCTTCGTCGCCGGGACGAGCATGGGTGCCTTTATCGGAGGCGTCTACGCCGCAGGCAATCTGCAAAGGCTCGGAACGGATTTTCTTGCATTCGACTGGAAAAGCGTTGCCGGGCTGCTCGACCCGGTTTTTCCTCGATCGGGGCTTATCGATGGTCAGAAGCTCGCGACTTTCCTCAGCAATTACACGGCTCGCGGCAGGATTGAGGACTTACCGGTAAAGTTCTGCGCCGTGGCGACCGACTTGTTGACGGGCGCTGAAGCCATCCTTGACTCTGGCGATGTGATTGAAGCGGTCCGCGCCAGCATCGCAGTCCCCGGCCTACTTACGCCGGTGCGCTGGAGCGAGCGGATTCTGCTCGATGGCGGCCTCGTCAATCCCGTGCCAGTGAGCGTCGTTCGAGCGATGGGCGCTGACGTTGTGATCGGCGTCGACGTGAGCATCGATGTCATCGAGAGCCGCTTGGCTCGGATTCATGAAGCCGCGACCGCACGACCCACCGGCGCCCCAGCGGCGCGTCTTCACGAAGTGCTGCGCGCGATGAACAATCCCGTAGCAAAGCAGCTCGATGCGTGGGTGCATCGGGCGCCGATGCCCGGAATCGTGGACGTACTGATGTCGGCCATCTATGTTATGCAGGCGCAGATTGCGAGAGCGAATTTGCAGCGTCATCCACCTGATCTGCTAATCCGCCCATCCCTGGGATCGATCAGGTTCATGGACTTCGACCGCGCGGCAGAAATCATTGAGCTCGGCTACCAGGCGGCCAAGAGCGCCCTGGCTGCGTGGGTCGGTTAGCGTTCGCCGTGTGAAAGAGACACACGGCGCCAACCCCGAAGATGAAACCACCAACATGCGCCGCGTAGGCCGCGCCGCCAGTGGAATCACGGCGGCCATCTCGAGTCACCTCGAACCCCGCCTAGAAGCCGTCGAATGAGCTTCGCTTCACGGCGGAGCGGGTCACGGTCGCCAAAGAGCCGCGAACGCAAATTCGCGGCCAGGCGGCCGAAGACCCACACCGCGGTCGAACAACCTAATGCCAGTTGACTCGTTTGCGAAACTCCTTCACCTGTCGCTCGGCTTCCTCAAGCGCAACGCCGTAGCGTTGCTGCAATTTTCCGGCAAGCTGTTCAGCATGACCTTCAAGTTGTTTCAGGTCATCGTCAGTGAGCTTGCCCCATTGCTCCTTTACCTTTCCCTTGATCTGGTGCCACGCACCAGCAACACGATCGCTTGTCATGAGAGGCCTCCTCAGTATTGAGACGAATACTCTAGGCGTGCGGCTGGTTCTGATAGTCCTTGCGTAGCTTCGCAATGCGCGCCTCAAAGGCCGCTTTGGCGTCTCCCTTCTCCTTATCCGCCTTCTGCTGCAGCGACTGCACCCTGGCCTGGAACTCACGCGTGACTTGCTGGGACCGCGCCTGCACACGGGCAAGCTTCGCTTCGATGCGCTTGCTCAGGCTATCAATCTGGGCCTGCAGCTTGGCTTTGCGGTCCGCCTGTGCCTTTGCATGCTCGATTTTCAGCTGTTCGCGCTGCGCTTTCGCAGCCGCTATGTCACGCTTCCAGTGCTCTTCCTGCACTGTGGACTTGAGCGTGCGGTATAGCACTCCGCCCAGTGCCTCCATTCGCGTATCCAACGGGGTCACCCATTCCTCTTCCACTTCCGCGACAACCGCACACTTGCCGGGCGTCAATGCAGTTGCGACGTCCGACACGAACTCCTCGTCCACACCGGCGCTGTACAAGTCCCCGATCATTCCCGCGAACGCCCCACTTGTTGCGCCGACTGCGAAGCCAACCGGTCCGGCCAGGAGGCCGACCACCGATCCAAGGGCGGTGCCTGCCAACGTGCCAATGGGGAAGCCTTGGGCCACCTCCTTGGTCGAGACCGTGCCGTCAGACTCCTTCTTGATCACGCACACCGCAGCGACGTCGACGCTGCCTTCGCCATTCATCTCTGAAAACGCACGAACACCCTGGTAAGCGGCTTTCTCATCTTTGAACACGACTGCCACAATCTTATCCATAGTAGTTCTCCTCCTAGTACGAAACTGACCGTCGCCTACGCTTCCGAAGGTCGCGACTCACGCCCGCAGCGATATGACGTAGCGCCATAACGGACTGCGTTGCCCTTAATAGCCCACTTATCAGCAGTCCTAAATCCGTAGTTCTCTCTTTTGTCGGAATCGAGAGGGGCGCAGCGCGCCTCCCTAGCGGGAATCGCTGAGCTTCGCGGGACGGCGCTCCTCGGACATGAGGTGGTCGACTGCCCTGCTTTGACTGCAAGTCTGAGCCGCCTCCGACCCATCGGCGAAGCGCTTCGCCTGTGGGTGGTTTCATCGTCGCGGTTTTCGCTGTGCGGCTTTCTCGAGGGCCGATCGCGACTCGAGCGTGATCAAGCTGGGGCCCTTGTGCGGTGCAAACCAACGATCCGCGGTCGAATTGGGCAATCTGCCTGTCGCTGCTTGATCAATGGCCCGGGTCCACGTCAACCCTAGGCAGAAGCTCTCATTGCCGCCACAGGCCGAAAGGCCTAGCGTCTCATTTTGTTACGAACCTCAAGTCACAGAGGGAGTAATGGACATGTCAGAGAGCAAATCGATCTTTGGTTCTATCGCGGCGGGAATCGATGAGATTCATGATTCCTGGGGCTGGTTTGTGGCGCTTGGCATTGCGCTCGTTGTTCTCGGTGCTGTGTGCATCGTGAGTAATGTCGCCGCAACGCTGGCCACGGTGCTGGTCTTCGGCTGGCTACTGCTCATCGGAGGGGTATTTGCGCTGATCCAGGCGTTTCGGACACGCACCTGGAGTGGGTTCTTCCTCTGCTTGCTGAGCGCGCTGCTGCGCGGCTTTACCGGATACCTGCTGATCCGCTATCCGCTCGCAGGGGAGATGAGTCTGACGTTGATACTCGCTTCGTTCTTCATCGTCGGCGGCACCTTCCGGGCAATCGGCGCCGGTGCATTGCAGTTTCCGCAGTGGGGCTGGGCGGTGCTCTCGGGAATCATCTCCGTTGCACTCGGTGTTATGCTGCTCGTGCAGCTGCCAGTATCGAGTCTGTGGTTCATAGGCTTGGCCATCGGCATCGATTTCATTTTCGACGGTGGTGCTTTCATTGCCCTCGGCAGCGCGCTGCGCCGCGTGCCGAGCAGTCCGTCATTCGCTAAGGCGGCCTGAGCAGCGCTCGACACCCCACACACATTCGAGGTGACCAGAACAGCATCCGTGATGCGAGCGGTGCGCTGATGGCATAGACCGGTCTGCCGGAGGGGGCGCCGCCGTGTCTGGTTCCCTTCGGGTTGGGTGCGCTGGCGCTGGTGACTCTCGCCTATCGCATCGCGGCGTACGGTGTGAGGCGCTGGCTCTTTGCGCGCTATCAGCTGGGCTAGTAGAAACCATGATTCCACTGAGGGATGAATCGCGACGGCCGGCAGGGTTTCCGCTCGTGACCGCGTTCATCATCGCGATAAACGCGCTGGTGTTCTTTCTCGAACTGGAGGGTGGCGACGCCTTCGTGACCCGCTGGTCGTTGGTGCCGGCCGATATCCTCGCGGGCCGTCATTGGATCACCATTATCACCTCGATGTTCATGCACGCGAGCTGGTCGCATATCCTCGGCAACATGGTGTTCCTCTGGGCATTCGGCCCGGAAATCGAGGACACCATGAATCCGTGGCGTTACGCGGCGTTCTACCTCGCGGGCGGCGCAGTGGCGATGCTTGCGCAGGTCGCAGGCGCTCCGGGCTCCACGGTTCCCTGTCTGGGGGCGAGTGGCGCGATCGCCGCCGTGATGGGTGCGTTTCTGGTCACTTACCCGCGCGACAAAATTCGCACGATTCTCGTGATTGGCTGGTACATCCGCGTCACGTTCATCCCGGCGGCACTCCTGATCGGGTTTTGGTTTGTTATCCAGCTATTGAGCCTTGGCACGATTGCGAACGTGCAGTCAGGGGGCGTGGCTTATCTGGCTCACATCGGCGGTATGGTCTTCGGGGCGCTCGCCGTTCGACTGTTCGAGGATCCACGGTGTCGTCTCGAGCGCCGCGGAGTTGTCTGAGGGGGCGCCGGCAGTTTCCGGGCTAGGCTTGATCCGGCACCTTTCGCAGTGGGAGTTTTGCGGGGAATGAGCCCGGTCGACATTTACAGTCGCGTGATTGAGGCAATCAAATTGGTCTCGATCGCGAGACGAAGCGGAGTTAGGAGCGGAGGGGGATTGCCACGATGAAGAACATCGCGATTGTCCTGGTAATAGTGGTACTTGGCATTCTCGCGTGGGTACTGCTTCACTCAAGCCACATTGCCGTCGTAGTGAACGGGCACCCGCTCGTCGGGCCGGCAAAGCTCGCCGCGGAAGGCTGGGGGGTGCTGGTGGGAATCGTGGCGCTTTTCTGTGCGGCGATCCTATTGGTCTTCGTGTTCGCCGGAACGGCGCTGATGGTGCTCGGTGCCTTGGTGATTGCCGGCTTCGTGGCGGCTTGGTCGGCCTTCCCGTTTCTGCTGCCGCTCTTGATTCCGCTCTTGCTCGTCTGGATCTTCGTCGCAGCAGTGCGTGCAGGACGAAAGTAACCTAGTGGAAAGCCTTGGGGCGGCGAAAGAGCTTCAGGTATGGCTTCATTTCCATCCTCCATGTAGCCACATCACGTACTCAAGCACGTTCATAAGAGCGGCAGCGAATGCGATGCTCTTCAAATAGATCAGCACCACTTCGCCCGTCGTCGCCCGCTGCTGCACTTCCCAGTCGTTCATTGTGCACACGCCCACTTACCGTCCCTCCTTTAAATACACGGCAGAGAGGCACATTCAAGGTGACCGCCGTCACAATCTACCCGTGCAAACGAAGCGGCCTCGTCACAGTCCTGAGCAGCAAACGACAGGCGACTGCATACGTGGGGGCGCGAGCAGGCTTGATATCCAGGTGACGAGGCGGCGCTCGAGCTCCAAACGACGCTGCGCATCATGACGCGGGTCTGGATGGGCGACTTGTCGATTGACGAGGCTCAGCGGAGCGGACGGCTCAAGGTGTACGGGCCGTCGGACCTGAGCCGCTGTCTCCTCCGGTGGCTGCGCTTGAGCCCCTATGCACCCGTCGCTGACGCCCGTCGTGCGCTGGGGCGGTGAATGGCCGGTATCGGGCGGGCAATCCGCCGAGGTCGATTTCTGCTCCTGGCCGACAATCGCCTGATTCAACCCGGGGCTTAACCAATGAGCGCCGCCGCCGCTCTTCCGTCATTCGGATGCCGTCAGGCCCGCCAATTGGGAGTGGCTAGGAGTGCCAAAGTGCAGGCAGGCCGCCTGTTATTCCGTTGGTGATTGGTTCGATACCCATCCGCCAGATGCGCTGCAGAGGTCACTGTCGGGCTCGCGCCTTCCCGAGACAGTCCCCCCCGTGATGCAGTCTGTTGCAAAGCGGTGCGATCCGGTGCGCGGCTGATCTTGGATAAGAACCGGCACCAGCCGCGACGGGGCGAACACGATAGTCGCGCCGCTGTTCCTCCGGGGGGTGCCCGCCCTACCCTCGCGTTCATGCAGATTTTCACTCAGCGCGTCCACATCGTCGGCGAAATGCCGCGGCGCGGTCGCGTCCGCATTGCAGGCAGCGCCATCGCTGCTCGCCTCGATCGATTCGCAGATTGCCCGGCGTCAGCGGGTGTCCCCTGCCACAGTGGCTCGGAATTTCCGGGCGCGGGGCTTTGCGGCGATCGATATTGGAGAAGTGGACGACCGCCGTACTATTAGTCGCGATCAGGCCCCCGCTACCAAAATAATAGTTTTAAATTCAATAATTTAGAAAAACCAGACCCGCTACCATAGTCTCGGACCGCGTTAGGTTCGTCCTGCTGTCGTGTTGCCTCACGTAATTTTGTTACCGGATGCCTCACCAGAGATGTTACCCGTTGGCACTTAGGTAGCCATTGGAGAGAGCGGAGGCACATGGCGTAGGGCTGTTTACCTCGGCGATGAGCCGCTGGACGGCTTGCTTCCGCCATTGCCTAACCCTCTTCTGCAACGTGTAAAGCTGTCGCAGGCTGTACCGCCCCGGGTAACGGGCTTGGAACTCGACAAGGAGCTCAAGGGCGGTCTGATCCGGGTGCTCCTCTAGGCTCTGCGCCATCTCTGCCCAGTTATCCTTAAAGATATCGGGTCGTCGGCCGCGCGGCTTGTCGCTGAACCGTCGATACGTTTTCGGTCGGATGACGACTCCGCGAGCGTTGGCGTCTTTACGCCAGAGATTGACGCGGCGAAGAAGCGTTCTGTATTGCCTGTGGGTAAATCGGCCTGGGAACCGGATGCAGAGTTCTTCGAACAGCTGCATGGCATTGATGGTGGGGAGACCTTCGAGCCGCCGGCATACGATGGGCCACACCCTCCGCAACGCTTGGACACGGGCATGACCGCGTTTGGCGTAGATCGGTTTCGGTTTCTCCTGCAGCTTTGGGTCTCGAACAGGTCGCGTTTCCGGTTTGTGCGCTGTGGTGCAGCTGGCGGCCGAGTCTTGTGCTGCGACCTTTTGTAGACTTCGGAGGTAACGCGGTTTGGCCTCGATGGAGAACGTCGGACGGATCTCGCCGGCGTGCCAGGCGCTCGATAGGCTTGCCACGAACGCGGCTAGATTGGGCGGCTCACCTGTCATCGGTGGCGGCGTCTCGCCATCTGCCAACGCCGCCAAGTAGGCCTGAACCGCTCGCATTTCCTCGAGGAGCTTCAAGGGATCAAGCTGTACCGAGATCTCGCGCAGCCTGTTCTTTGCAGCCGGCGGGATACTCTCCGCCTGCAACAAGCGCTCGCAGGGCGTTTGAGGTGGATGGTAGCGCTTTGCCACTTTGGCGCCGTCCCGCTCTTTGGCCGCCAGCTTGAAGGACGGCTGGAAGAAGTTAACGAACAGCCTGGATGCCCCGTAGAGGCGAGTGATCGCCCTGGCGGCCGCCAGGCCCTCGAAGCGGCGGTAGCCCAAGAGCTTTCGCACGACGGCGCCATTCTTCTGTTCGATCCATGCTTGATCGTTCTTGCGGTAGGGCCGCGAGCGGGTGAGTTCGATGCCGTGGCTCAAGCAATATTCGATCAGTCTATCGTTTACGAACTCAGTGCCGTTGTCCACGTCTAGCGCCCTCAAGGCAAAGGGTAAGCCGGCTCGGATGCGTTCAAGGGTCTCAACCACCAGGGTGCCTTCGCGGACCACGATCGGCGCTGCCTCCGTCCATCCGCTCGCGATATCGGTTAGAACCAAGCTGTGGACATAGCTGCCGCGGTTGACCTCGCCACAGTGAGCGACAAGGTCCATTTCCATACTGCCCGGCGGGGGCTCATTCCAATCGGCGAAGGTGCGCATTCTTATGCGCCGCCGCGGTTCCGGCACGACCCGCCGGATCTTCCTTGAACGTGTGGCATTCCTCGGCACCCGGAGTAAGCGGTCGATGGTCGAGGCGCTCATCGACAGGATCTTCGGGCGTATATCCTCGTCTAGCTTCAGATGTCCGTTGCGTTCCAAAGCGGGCAACAGGATCGGCAGTAGGGCTTTCAGGCGCTTGCCACACACTCGATCGGAGGCTTCCCACATCACGATCAGGGCAGCTCGTGCGGCCTCATCGTAGACAGACGCCCGTTGCCGGCTCTGGCGTGGTTTGGCCGCGGGAGAGCTGTTCAGGACGCGGATCGCGGACTTCTCGTGATAGCCAGTGGCCGCGACGAACTCCTCCAGGATCCTGCGCTTCGCTTTGCCGGTGGCCGACCGGTAGCGGCTCCGAATGGCGTTCGCGAGCTCCTCGCGGGTCGCATGGGTCATTGTTGTTCGTTTCTTCATGATGCCTCCCCCGTCGTGAAGACATCATGGTCGCACGCCCTTCACCGGTAACATTTCAGGTGAGGCAACGACCCTTCCCAGTAACATTTCTTCTGAGGCAATGCGACACCTGCCGGCGAGTGGGCGCCGGAAGTAGTCTTCCCGCTGTTTGACTCTTTGAGTTCTCACACGTCCCAGATGTTGGTTCGCGTGACATCTGAGCATCCGGCTGCAGCTCGAGCTCCGAGCCTGAGTCCGGAAATGCAGCAGGGTTCTAGCTGCACCGGCGCATTAGAAGAAAATGGCCCCACCGGAGGCGAGTCGCCTTCGGTGAGGCCGAGTGAGCCGCCGCGACGTTCGGGAAGAAAGCACGGCAGCGACCTTCAATCAGCGCAGCGAGTCCAGTTCCCCTGCGAGTCAAACCTCCAGGCCCCGGAGTCCTTCACCTCCGCATCCTCTCCGTAGAGATGCACCACTATCACCGGCGCTCCCCGCTCGCGGGACAGCTCGAGAGACATATGGCAGGTGAAGAGCCAGATCTGCGGGCCGCGCGCCCAGCACGACCAGACCTGCCCCTCCTCAATCGCTCGGGTCAGGATGACTTGCAAAGATCCGGGTAGTTCACAGGGATCGCGAAGCTGGTAGGAGCCATCCGGAAAGGTACTGGTGCCCGAGATGTAGGCTTCCAGGAGCCTCTCAACCCGTGAGGGCTCCTGTATCCGGCGCAGTCTGAGCGTTTCCATGGAGGCGTCCTGCTCCCGTTAGCTCGCCGGGTATTAGAACTCCCTACCGGGAGATCATCCGCGAACCCGATCACATTCCCCGGCTCTGTTACGGTTCGTTACGGGGCAGAAGCAACCGATGCGCCCTTCGCAGGGAGCGTTTCGCCCAACTAAGCGGATGCACTACTATACTCCCGTACAGTATGAGTGGGGATCTATGAGTCATACCATCAGAAATAAGGCCAGCCTGCTAACGCGAGTGCGGCGCATCCGCGGACAGGTCGAAGCGCTCGAGCGCGCCCTCGAGGCCGAGAAGGGCTGCACCGAAATCATGCAGCAGATTGCCGCGTTCCGCGGCGCCGCAAACGGGCTCATGACCGAGGTGATCGAAGAGCACGTGCGCACCCACGTGACGAGTCCCTCGGTGCCGAGCAACGCGAGTCGCGTGCGCGCGGCGGATGAACTCATCGACGTCGTGCGTGCCTACCTGCGATAAGTGCGGCGAAACTATGGCGACCGGGGAGCGGGCTATGAGCACGCGAGATGTGTCTTCGGCGGATCTGGCCGAGCAGGCTCTGGAGCGCACCACCGTTCCAGCGGCACACGTCGACCACGAACAGGGTCACGAGGAGCATCACGACCACGAGGAGGGGCACGAGCACGAGCTCGAATGGCCAGAGATGGTGCGAATCGCCCTCGTGGCAGTTGCGGCGGCGGCCGTGTGGTGGCGGCTCTGGGAGCCGTTCCCCGCGCTGAGCTTGATCGGAGTCGTAGGACTGCTGATCGGGGGTTGGCCCATTTTCAAGGAGGCGCTCGAGAACCTCCTCGCGAAGCGCATGACGATGGAGCTGTCGATGTCGATCGCGATCATCGCGGCCGCCGCCATCTCCGAGTTCTTCACCGCGCTCGTCATAACGCTTTTCGTACTCATCGCGGAGGTTCTCGAGGGGTTGACCGTATCCCGCGGGCGGCACGCGATCCGGGATCTGCTGGATTTCCTGCCGCGCGCCGTGTCCGTGCGCCGCGCGGGAACAGTGGCGGAGGTCGACGCCGAGGCGCTCGCCGTTGGCGATGCCGTTCTGGTGAATCCCGGTGGACGGATTCCCGTCGACGGCACGGTGATCGCCGGTCACTCGTTCGTCGATCAGGCCCGCATAACCGGCGAGTCACTCCTGATCGAGAAGATGGCGGGTGCCCAAGTGTTCGCCGGCTCCATCAATCAGTCCGGAGCCTTGGAGATTAGCGCCGAGCGGCTCGGCCGCGATACCAGCTACGGCAAGATTATCGAGGCGGTGGAGCAGGCCGAGCGCTCGCGCGCTCCCGTGCAGCGCCTCGCCGACCGCCTGGCGGGGTATCTGGTGTACTTCGCGATCGGCGCCGCAGTCTTGACGTACCTATTGACGCACAATATCCGCTCGACCATCTCGGTGGTGATTGTGGCGGGTGCGTGTGGTATCGCCGCGGGTACCCCGCTTGCCATTCTCGGGGCCATCGGGCGTGCAGCGCGCGCCGGCTCGATCATCAAGGGCGGGCTCTTCCTGGAGCAGCTCGGGCAGGTGGACACCGTCGTGCTGGACAAGACCGGCACCCTTACCTACGGGCAGCCCGAAGTCCGGGCAATCGTTCCGGCGGACGGTGCGGATCCCGCTCAGCTCCTGGAAACCGCTGCGTCGGCAGAGCTTCGCTCAGAGCATCCACTTGGCAAGACGATTGTCGCGCACGCTCAGACGCTCGGGCGCGCGATCAAGGAGCCCGAGCGCTTTGGATACACCCCGGGCCTCGGCATCAATGCGGCACTTGAGGGCGATCTCGTCCTGGTGGGCAACCAGGCGCTGATGCGGGCCCACGACGTTGCGATCCCGCCGCACTTACTTGGAGGCCATCCGGAAGCTACGGAGGTCTTCGTAGCCCGTCGAGGCAAGCTACTCGGGGTCATCGCAGTAGCGGACAGCGTGCGCCCGGAGGCGGCGGGCGCTATCCGAGCCATCCAGGCGATGGGGATAAAGACCGTTTTATTGACGGGCGATGCGCAAGCGGTTGCGGACACGATCGCACGGCAACTTGGTATTTCCGAGGTGGCAGCGGAGCTGCTGCCGGAGGATAAGCAGAAGCGCGTGCGGGACTTGGTTGCTCGAGGGCGCGTCGTTGCGATGGTTGGGGATGGGATCAATGACGCTCCCGCACTGATCGAAGCCCAAGTAGGGGTCGCGATGGGGTCGGGTACGGATGTCGCACGCGAGAGTGCGGACGTGGTTCTGCTCGGAAATGATCTGGAGAAGTTCGCGCAGACACTGGGCATTGCTCGCCGCACGCGCAGAATCATCTGGACGAATTTCGCGGGAACCATTGGTGTGGACGCAATCGGCATCCTCCTTGCGGCGTTCGGCCTGCTCAATCCCCTATTTGCCGCATTCATTCACGTGGCGTCCGAGCTCACGTTCATTCTGAATTCGGCGCGGCTCCTGCCATCGCGAGCGAGGGAGGAACGGTTGACCGCGGCCACAAGCGCGCCCAGAACTGCCGCCGCATCCTGATCGAGGAACGACATGAGCGAGGCGCCCAGGCGGACATGGCGGGAGCTCACAACGGATTGGAAGGGCTGGCTTGCGCTGGCAGTATGCGCGATCGTTGCCGTACTCACGACCTACGCCGGCCTTGATTGAAGATCTCGCGGGTCGGCGCTCGACCGACTGTCGGTTACTAGCGCAACGTCAATCCGAGATCCAGCGCCGATCGCCGCGACTCGATGAATATGATGAGCAGGCGCGTGCACCTCGGCCATTCAGACCGTCGGAACGTCCGCCATCGATCACGTACTCCGTACCGCTGATCGCAGCCGCTCGCGGCGAGACCCGGAAAGCAATAAGGTACGCGACTTCCATCGGCTTGGCGGGGCGAGGCCGCAACGCTGAATGCCATCCGAACCGTCCGTCGAACGAAGGATGACAAGGCCGAGACCGGACCAGAGGCGGCGTCGCGCCTTCCGGAAAAGGTGGCTGTGCGCCGCACTCAGCACATCATGGCTCACAGGCGCCGCTGCGCCAGCGCCTAAGGCCGCGGATGCCGCCGCCCCCGGCAGTCCGGACCCGCCGCTGCAGGAAGTCACGATCACCGCGAAGCGGCTGGATCTGCTCGGCGAGGCCGTGAGCGCAAGCGAAGGCGTGGTGACGGACGAGGAGCTGCAGCTCACCCCATCCTACCGGCCGGCGCAGTTGCTGGAGACCGTGCCGGGGCTGATCGCCACGCTGCATAGCGGGGAGGGCAAAGCGACACAGTATCTCTTGCGCGGCTGCTACAACCTGGATCACGGCACGGACCTGGCGACGTTCGTCGATGGCATGCCGATCAATCAGCCGACGCATGCGCACGGCCAGGGCTATACGGACCTCAATTTCGTGATCCCGGAGCTGGCGAACGGAATGAGTTATACCAAGGGGCCTTACTACGCCGACGTCGGCGACTTCGGCGCGGTCGGCGCCGTGCGCATGGACTATCGCGACACGATTGCGGATCAGCTTGCCGTGAGTGCCGGCAGCTTCGATTTTCAGCGGATGCTGGCGGCGGGCTCAACGGCCGCCGCGGGCGGCAACCTGCTGGGCGCGGCCGAGGCACAGCACTACGACGGTCCGTTCGATACTCCCGATGACGCGCGCAAGGAGAATGCCGTGCTGCGCTACAGCGCAGGCGATGCGCACAATGGTTACTCGATGACCGGGATGTTCTATCACCAGCTGTGGACCAACACGACGGACATTCCGCTGCGTGCAATCAACGGGGGTGTAGTACCGAACCGCTTCGGCACTCTGAACCCCACCGACGGCGGCGTCACCCAGCGGGCGAGCTTCTCGACGCAGCTGCAGAAGCCGACGGGCGCGGGGCAATTCACCGCGAGCGCTTACTTCATCGATAGCCGGCTGGAGCTGTACAACGACTTCACCCACTATCTGGTCAACCCCATGCAGGGCGACCAGGAGGATCAGTTCGAGAATCGTCACGTGGTCGGTGCTGCGGCGGATTACGTCCTGCCGCTGCCGCTCGGCTCCACCGCCAACACCTTCGCAGTCGGTGCGCTCACCCGCTACGACTGGCTGACGGTCGGGCGTCTGCCCAGCGCGAATCGCATGCCGCTGCCGCCACAGGAGGCGCCCGCCTCGTTCTCGGATTCCGATAGCGTTTATCTCTTCAGTGGTGCGGCCTACCTGCAGACGACCACGCGCTGGAATGCCGCGTTGCGCTCGGTCCTCGGCCTGCGCGCCGACTATCAGCATGGCACCGACATCGACTATCTCGCACCGCTGCACGAGATCGCTGGCTACACCAACGGCGGAACGGCGTCTCAATCCCTGCTGCAGCCCAAGGGGAGTCTCATCTACACCGCAAATCCCACGCTCGAGTTCTACCTGAGCGCGGGCGAGGGATTTCACAGTGCGGACCTCCGCGGGGTGAATCAGGACAAGAGCGTAAATCTGGGATCCCCGAACACTTCGCTGCTCGCGAATCAGTGGGGCGAGGAAGTCGGCGTGCGTGCGCAGCCGCGGCGCGATTTCACCTTCACCTTCGCGATTTACAACCTCTGGCAACAGTCCGAGACGATCCTCGATCCGGACGTCGGCCAGGATTCCGCCGGTCCACCGAGCAAGCGTTACGGGTTCGAGCTCAACTTCACGTATCAGATCCGTCGCTGGCTCGAGCTCTACGGCAGCTTTTCCGGCAACCACACGCGCTTCACGCGCCCCTTCGATGATGGCACCGGGCATCTGGGGACATACATCACGGATGCGCCGGTGGCGACGGGTTCACTCGCGCTGTATCTGACCGATGTCGGACGCTGGGGTGGTGGACTTGAGTACCGCTATCTCGGCAACTATCCCCTGTCGTCCGGGCCGTGCGTAAATTCCGCGACAGTGCATGATTTCCCGAACGTCGCAACCTCCTGCGCGAATGCGCCGACCGTTCCGTGGCAGGTGAACGCGCAGGGGTTCGGCGAGCTCGATCTCGCCGTGCATTATGCCGTCACCTCAGCCTGGAGCGCCTCGCTCGGCCTCTACAATCTCTTCAACACGCATGCAGCCGCGGCGCAGTTCTGGTACGTAGACCGGCTGCAATCGGAGATCACCGCATACCCGGATGGACGTGCCGACGTCCACCAGCACCCGCTCGAGCCCTTCATGGCGCGCTTGACGATCTCGTGGCTGATCGGAGGCCGCTGATCCGCTTACGTTCAGCGTGCAGGGTCCATGACCCACGATGGCCGCCATGTAGAATCGCGCCATTTTGTGATGCCGCAAAGCCGACACTGACGATAAGCCGCCCGCGGTCAGGGGGTCAGAATTTCCAGGTCAGCCCCCCATAGAGACCGTGCCGCGGCCCGCACTGGGGCGCGAACACACCGACGCCGGTACCGCTGCGGATCTGGTAGACCTTGTCGAAGACGTTGATCACGTCGAAGCGCGCCGTCAGCGGCCCAGACCCGGCCAGCTGGAAGTCGTGGCTGAGCCCCAGATTGAACTGGGTATAGCTCGGGGTGTGATCGCCGTTCGGGATGACGGAACCGTCGGGCAGAACCAGATCGTCGCGCAGCCCAGTGCCGAAGATTAAGTCGCCGCTGAAGCGCGTGCCGCGCCACAGGGTGAAGAAGTCCTATAGTCGCGGCCGCGGCTCGGGAGAAGTCCATGCCCGGTCCTGACCCGGAGCTGTCGGACGGGTGTCCTGAGAGCGGTCGTTGAAGATGGGATAAGCTGACGCTCGAAGGGGTCGCCGTCGCGCCACCGAATAACGCAGTGCAGCACGCCGGCTACGGGTCATCGTGAGCGCACCAGCTGGGGCTGTGTTTCTGAGTTACGCGTCCGAGGACGCGGATATCGCTGCGCGAATCGCCGACGCCTTGAAGGCTGCGGGTGTCGAAGTCTGGTTCGACCGTGAGGAGCTTCGCGGCGGCGATGCGTGGGATCAGAAGATTCGACAGCAGATTCGGGACTGCCGGCTCTTTGTCCCGATCGTCTCCGCGCACACTGAAGCTCGGCCGGAGGGCTACTTCCGTCGCGAGTGGAAGCTCGCAGTCGATCGCATGCATGACATGTCGGAGCGTATGGCGTTTCTCGTTCCGGTCGTGATCGACGGCACACCCGAAGCTGGGGCCGATGTGCCGGAACGCTTTCGGTCGCTCCAGTGGACGCGTGTTCCAGCTGGGGTCCGATCAGACGTCTTCGTCGGCCGGATTGTTGCGTTGCTCGGTGGTGAAACACCGGCGGCGACGACCGCGGGGCGGGCGATTCCCGCGACAAGTCTTGTTCCGCCACCAAGAGCACGAACGCGGCGCGCTCCTTGGGCAATCATCGGAATCGGCGCTCTGGGGTTTGCTGTCAGCGGTGCGTGGTTCGTCAGCCACCGGTTCGAAGGCCGTCAGCCGGGCACAGCAAACCAAAAGTCCGTTGCAGTGCTGCCGTTCGTTGACATGAGCGAAAAGCATGACCAAGAGTACTTCACGGATGGGCTCACTGAGGAACTCATCAACCGTCTCACGCAAGCGACCGACCTTAAGGTGATCGCACGCACGTCGTCTTTCCAGTTCAAAGGGAAGAACGACGACGCTAGGACGATTGCAGCACTGCTCGGTGTCCAGAATCTCGTCGAGGGGAGCGTGCGCAAATTTGATTCGAACATTCGCGTGACGGCACAGTTAGTTCGGGCCTCAGATGGGACCCAACTGTGGTCGCATACCTATGACCGTCTTCTTCGGGACTCATTGAAGATCCAAGACGATGTCGCCGACGCGGTCGCGAAGGAACTTTCGGCGTCGCTTGGCGAGCGAGATCGGCCAACGCCCGATATGGATGCCGCCTACACTCTCTTTCTGCAGGCGATTGCGGTCGCCCATAGAGCCGAGAAGCCGGAGGGATGGGGGCGGGCTGTTAAAATGCTCGAGGACGTGGTGCAACAGGCGCCGGACTTGGCCATCGCGTGGGCGATGCTCGCGCGCCATCGATCGGGTCTATTCCTATGGGAGGGGGGTTCGGATCCGAAGCTGCGGGATAAAGTTCGGATCCGGGCGACGCGGGAGGCCGACGTGGCCATCCGTCTTGATCCGCAACTACCCGAGGCACACATGGCAAAGGCGCACGTTCTGGCGTTGCTGGGCTGGGATTGGCAGGCAGCAGACCGAGAAATGCGTCGCGCGCTCGAACTGGGCTCGAGGAACGTCGATGTAGTTTCGGTTGCCTACTTCATAGCGTATGACCTCGGCCGTTGGGATGAAGCGCTCGCCCATGCAAGACGCGCAACTGAGCTCGATCCACTTGATTGGGCGAACTTCGAAAGGCTGGCATCAGTGCAGTCGACGCTGGGTCGTTTCAGTGATGCCGAAGCGAGCATCCGTGTAGCGATGAAACTCGGCCCGGGCGCCGATGAGCTTCGCACTATCTTGGTGTGGGTGCTGTGGGATTCGGGGCGGCATGAAGAAGCCGTTGCCGAGAACGAGCATGTTTCTGACCCTGACGATCGCTCAGCCAACGAGGCGTGCTTGTGGCACCTTGCGGGTAAACGCTCGGAAGCAGACGGGGTATTGGCGGAACTCCTACCCAGGTTGCAGACCAAGAGCCCATACACAATTGCATTGGTGTACGCATGTCGTGCGGAACTCGACAATGCATTCAGTTGGTTCGATCGTGCCGCGCGCGAGCGGGACCCAGGCATGGCCAACCTGTTGGAACTTACGACTGATCACAAAATGAGGGCTTTGGTTTCCGACCCGCGCTTCAAGAAGCTTCTGCGCGAGATGGGATTGGCCGAGTGACGGCTCTCCGGCAAAGGTAGAGCAGCACCGAACGGCGGCTTCTGGCCGGCAGTCGCCTCTCGACCGGCGATGACACACTGTTTTCCTAGTTCACTATCGGCAAACAATAGTAGAAGTACACGGGTTTCCCCTCTTCGAGCCACCCGATTTCAATCTCGCCCTTCTTACCTGCGTTTCCCGAATCATCGACCGTAATGGCCCTCACCGAGAAATGCGTGTCGCCAAGCGCGAGATCCGTTTCACGCTTCCACTTCGTCAGCGGTGGAATGGGGGCAAAAAGCTGGTCGAGCTCCGCGTACGTGAGCGCCGTCCCTTGCGGCTGCCCCTTCCCGTAGTTGGCGTACTCAAAGGTCTTGAAACTTCCATCCGTTAAGAGTGCCCAGTAACTTTCGACGTATTGAGTATCGCGTGTCGGCCGCACCTGTTTGCCTTCGGCCTCGGCCTTCGCAATTACCTCCTTCGGCATGGCGCGTGCGCGAATGTCCACACCATTGGTCTTCTCCAAGAGTACGTGGAAATACACGTTCTGCCGCCCGGAAAAGATTGAGGAAAGCGCGTCATCAGCTTGCACGGGCGACACTAACAAGCCCGACGAACACGGATGGTCGGGCGCTCGTGTATCGCAAACGGTTACCTTGGTGAACGCGTCCATCGCACTATCCAACTCCTGTTCTGACGGTACGGCTCGCCAGGCGTGTTGGACGAGGTATAGCGCGTCTTTAGCTCTGATTGCGCGGAATGCGGTGGTCTCGGGCCTGCCTGTTCCGCGGGTTTTTGGGCACTTGAGTAGCAGCATCGAGACAACATAGCCATTCACCTGCCCAGTAAAGATCCCTTTGGCGGTGGTTCCGGGGCAATCGTTCATGTATCGAGCTTGGATACCCTTCAGGAGGTCTGAAGCCGCGACGGTGTCGCCGCGATAGATTTGGACCGTCAACATCTCAGTTCAGTCTTCAACCGTCTGGCTCGCCGGAACCCATTCAGTGGTCACACGGTCAGCGCGATTCAATTGGAAGCCGACCTTGAAATCCTTGGGCGGCGAGAACACTAGACGCTCTGCGTCGGTCGAGGATTGACCCGATGCGATAGCAGCCGCGCATCCGACAAGGATTAGTCCGGTCAGTCTCGGCGCCATCTGTCTCCCCTGGGAAGGCAGGCCGCCGAACATGTTACCCGAGCTTGGCGACGCCGCGCTGAACTGGGGCAGTGTCCGCATTGGAGGAACGTGAACGCCCGGCCGCAATGACCGGATCTGGCCGCAAAGAGACGGATGGCGCGGACCTCCGTTGAATGTCCCGGTGATGCAGTCTGTTGCAAAGCGGTGCGATCCGGCGCCCGGCTGATCCGGGATAGGAACCCTGCACCAGCCGAGTCGGGGCGAACACGATAGTCGCGCCCCTGTTTCATCGGACCCTGTCCGCCCTACCCTGGCGGTCATGAAGATCCTCAGGCCGCGCCGTGTCGATGGCGAAATGTCGCGGCGCGGTCGCGCCCACATTGCAGGCAGCGCCATCGCTGCTCGCCTCGTTCGATTCGCAGATTGTCCGGCGTCAGCGGGTGTCCCTTGCCACAATGGCTTGGGATATCCTCTCGCCGGGTTTTGCGGCGATCGATATTGGAGAAGTGGACAACCGCCGTACTATTAGTCGCGATCAGGCCCTCGCTACCACAATAATAAGATTTGATTCAATAACTTAGGCGATTAGACCCGCTACCGCAGGCCCGTCTGCGCGTATTCTTTCGTGTCCACTGAGCCTCTCGGGCACTTGGTTTTTGACTAGTCAGACGACTAGTCATATGCTCATGCGATGAAGGCAAAGACTTGGCCGGTACAGGATGCTAAAGCTCGCTTCAGCGAACTCCTGGAGACGTGTGTCCGTGAAGGACCCCAGATCGTCACGCGCCGCGGAGAAGAAACTGCGGTGCTGGTGCCCATGCAGGAGTGGAAGCGGCTCTGCCAGATGTCGCGGCCGTCGTTGAAGGCGTTGCTGCTGACGGACTTCGCGCGCGCCGAGCTGACGGCACCGCCACGCGGGCGGCATCGGAGACGTTCGATTCCGTCGCTTTGAGTACCGCAGTGTACTTACTCGACACCAACATCGTCTCGGAACTGCGCAAGCCGCGCCCGAATGCGAAGGTCGTCGCTTGGCTTCAGGACGTCGAGGACTCCGATCTGCATCTTTCCGCAGTAACGGTCGGAGAGATACAAGCCGGCATCGAGATGACGCGCACTCAGGACCCCGTCAAGGCGGAGGAACTCGAGGCATGGGCTGATCAAGTGGCGGATTCTTACAACGTGCTCGCGATGGACGCCGTGTGCTTTCGCCGATGGGCCAAGCTCATGCACCGCCAGTCCAGCACCGTCTACGAAGACGCCATGATTGCGGCAACGGCTCTCGTGCACGATCTGACTGTTGTTACGCGCAACGTGCGGGACTTCTCCCGTTTCGACGCGCGGGTGCTGAATCCGTTCGAATAAGCGGCCGCCGAAGGGCCGCTTGCGACCTAGGCCGTGTGGAAACGCTGGATTTTCGTCCGCGGCAGACGGCTCGACCCGAGTTGAGAAGATCGTAGTGTTCTGGAGTCGTGGCAAAAAAAGGTCTGTTACGCCCTGATTGCCTGCATCAGTGGTACGACCCCGAGGATCTGCATCGCACGTTTCATGTTGTAGGCCAGAACGTGCAGGCTCATCTCCGTTCGTACGTTGGGTAGTCGCTTCATCAGGAAGTGCGTGGCACCCATCCAGGATTTGAGCGTACCGAACACATGCTCCGCGGTCTGCCGGCGGATGCGCGGCGCGTCTGGCATCCTCTCCAGGCGCGACTGCATCGCCTCCAGTACCGCCTCGTGCTCCCAACGCGTGATGCGCCGGTAGTCGCCTGTCGTGCACTGGGCCTTGATCGGGCAGCGTGGGCAGGCGGAGGACCAATACCGATGCAGCGTCTGGCCGTGCTCGATCGTTGTCATGCGCCAGATCGCCCGTTGCCCAGCAGGGCAGCGATACTCGTCCTTCTCTGGGATGTAGTGAAAGTCGCGCTTGTCGAACTGCCCCTTGGCCAGGTTGTTTGACGTATGGGACTTGGGCACCAGCACGTTGATCCCGGCCTGCTCGCACTTGAGGATCTCTTCGCCTTTGTAATAACCGCGATCGGCCAGTGCCGTGAGCTTCTCAACCCCAGTGGCTTCTTGAGCCTGCTTGCCCATCGACGCCAGTTGGGATCGATCGGTGCCCTGCGCCTGGCATTTTCCCGGTGCAATTTCAGTGCAGCGGGGTATTAGTTCCGACTTCGAGCAAAAGTGTCCCACGCATTGAGCAGCTAGCCGAGCCTATTCAGGATAGGCTTTGACGCTGTCCGCGACCGAGTCAGCGACATGCTCTTTGGTAATCACGCCGGCAACGTCGCTTCCACGTGGGATCCCGCGTCCGCGCACGACTACCGCCATGATGGCACCCCGGCGCCACATGCGGCGGATAACGTCGAAGGCCGTTTCGTTCTCGCCCACCACCGTGAAATTGCGGCTGGCGACATCGCGCAAGCTCACGCCGGTATGGGCGCCCTCCAACCCTCGGCGGAGGCCTGTGTTGACGCGGATCACCCCGTAAATGTGACCCTTGTCAGTGACCACGACGTGGCGCAGGCGCCCGGCATGCTCGGGCTGCCGCAGATAGTCATCGAAACTCGCCTCCGCCGGCAACACCTGGATGTCGGCGTCCATCACCTCGCGCGCGGAGCGCACCAGAAACATATTGGCGTGGCGGGCCTTTGGAATGGCCCGGCCGCGGCGCACAAGCTTCAAGCTGTAGATGGTCTCGCGAGAGAGCACTCGGCGCGCGCCGATGCTCACGGCTACCGCCACGATCATCGGCATCACGATGCTGTAGTCGAGGGTCATCTCAAAGATCATTGTCACAGCGGTCATGACCGCGCCGGTTCCGCCGCCCACCATCGCGCCCATGCCGACCATGGCGAAGGCGGGAACGCTGAGCTGAATGGGCAAACCGGTGGCGTTCAGAAGCGCCGCGAAGCCCCCGCCAAGTGTGGCGCCCATGAACAACGACGGCGAAAAGATGCCGCCGGATGAGCCCGATCCCAGACTGAGCGAGGTCGCCAACAGCTTGCAGGCGCTCAGCAGCCCCAGCAGCCAGAATGTCGAGATCTGCCCTGCCAGCACTGCTTGAACGGTCGCGTAGCCGACGCCGTCGACGTAGTACTGACCCAGCATGCGGAACAGGAGGTACATGAGCACGCCGACAATCAGCATGCCGAGCATGTGCCGCAGATAGCGTGACTTGATCCGATCGAAGAGATCCTCCGCCAGATGCAGCCCGCGGATGAAACCTGCCGCCCCGAGACCGCAGAGGGCGCCCAGCACCGCGAACAGGACGAGCACAAGCAACGCGCTCGAATCGACCGCCATGGCTTGAAGCGGGGGCACGTGGAACGCGGGCGCATCGCCGAGGAACCAGCGGCCCACGAACGTCGCGGTCCCCGTCGCGACCGCGACCGGAAGAAAGGTCTCGACGCTCACCTCGGGCATCATCAGCTCGATGGCGAACATCACCCCACCGATTGGAGTATTGAACGTGGCCGCGATACCCGCTCCTGCGCCCGCGGCGACCAGCGAGATCCGCTGGCCCGCCGGCATACGAATGATCTGGCCCAGCGTGGAGCCGAGCGCCGAGCCGATCTGGATGATCGGCCCTTCCCGCCCGACCGATGAACCGCTGCCGATCGCGATGGCCGAGGCCAGGGATTTCACCAACGCCACGACCGGTCGGATCACTCCGCCCCTGTAGTAGATCGCGTCCATTACCTCCGGGACCCCGTGGCCCTTGGCCTCGGGAGCAAAATTGGTCACCAGGAAGGTCACGAGGACGGCGCCCAGCACCGGAACCAGGATCACCAGCGGACCCCATGGCGCGGGCGCGGTGAAGGTGTTGGCGTCGTAGTGGACGATCGCCTGACCGGCGAACAGCAGATTGTGAACAAGGCCGATCAGATCTCGGAAGAGCACGGCGCCAAGGCCAGTAATAACTCCGAGGCCGAGTGCAAGCAGGGAGAGCTGCGTCAGCGGCAGTCGGCGGCTCTCCTCGCCCTCCATCACGAGCCTATACCCCGGCCCGCTGCGGTTGATGGGGTCACCTCTGAAACGAGGAAAGGTGACATGCCTAAGCCAGCGCCCTTGTCGGTGATCGCCGATCGGTGGTGGGTTATTTTGAATTTTCTTAAGCGGGCTTCCAAAGACTGATGATTGCACCTCCAGCGATCACCAGGGCACCACCGACCAGGATGGGCATTGTCGGGAGCGATCGGAAGACGATGAGGTTAATGACCTGCCAGACCACAAATAGCGTCGCAATGTAGAGCCCGACCACCCGCCCAAAGTCGAGCGGTGCTAGGTTGAGAAACGATCCGTAGCCCAACAGCAGCGCCGCGCCAGCGAGAAACAGCCCGATACGGATTAGACCCACGTGATCGTAGATCGCCAATCTGACAACGGCATCGCCGCTGGCTTCCAGCGCGGTTGCGATCAGGAGTAAAGCCGGTATAGGAACGCTTTGAAGTGTCTTTATCAATGTTCTGCCCATCATTGCCAATCTTGCCCGACTGACGCTTCCAACCGTCCTAGCCTAGCAGAGACAATCGCGGCTATCGCAGGATTGGCGCTCTCGCGACGACGCAGAAATGCGCACAGACACCCCTGCCAGCGCGATCCAATGAGCGTGAACCATACACATGCCCATACGGCACGTAACACAGGCCCTCCGCTAGTCCGACTCAAGCAGCCGCCGGAGATCCGAGGCGATCGTCTTGGATCCCGCGGACTCCTCGGCCAGCAAGCGCACCTGTCCCTTCTGGTCAAACACAAAGATCGCACTGCTGTGATCGACCGCGTAGTAGCCTCGTGCGTCGGGCTTTTCCCGGTGGTAGGCGACACGGTAACGTCGGGTCAGCGCGTTCAGCGCCGCATCATCGCCGCGCAACCCGACGAACTGCGATCCGAAGTTGCCCATATAGCGCTTGAGCACTGCGGCCGTGTCGCGCTGCGGATCGACACTCACAAACAGAACCCGTGCATTCGCAGCGCCGGCCCCAAGCGCCCGAAGAGCCTCGCGGAGCATTGCAAGCGTCGTCGGGCAGACGTCCGGACACTGGGTGTAGCCGAAGTACAGCAGGATTACCTTGCCACGGTAGTCGTCCGCGGAGACGAGCTGGTTATCCTGGTTCGTGAGCGTGAATTTGAGGGCCGGCATGAGTCCGGTGATGTTCTGAAGAAGGAACGCTGGCTGCGATCGGGTGCAGGCGGCGAGGCCTGCGAGGAGGAGCAGCGCGGTGTATCGCCCGAGAAGGCGAAACGCGGGAGCGGTCTCGCTGCATGACGCCACCCTCATGGCCTAACGCGCCAGCAAAGGTGACTCACCCGCGCCTCGGAGGGCCGATGGCTTGCGCCGCGCGTCTGAGTCATGCAGAACATGGTGTAACACCACAATGACCCCAAGGCCCGACATCATGGCCGGCAGAATCCAGGTGAGCAGTCCTCCGAGTTCCTGGTCAACCAGCGGACTCACCGTCCAGGCGCGGCCACAGAGCCCATACACGTCGAACAGTACGGTGTTGTGGAGCGTTATGTAGGCGCCCAAGAAAATCTGCAGCAGCGCGGCGACACACAGGATGAGGATTCGAATTCCATAACCGATGGCAAGTCGACCTTGGCGCTCGCGCCGCGCCAGCATGAGCCACCAGAACGAGATGCCGTCGATCGCCATGCTCCAGTTCATCACTAGGTAGAACTTCGCATCGAGCATCGCCGCGAAATGCACGGACGGAGTTAGCCAGAAGTAGATCAGGCCCACAAAGAGCAGCGGTGCGACGATGGGACTCTGCACCGCACGAACCAATTCCCTGACCAAGCTTTGCCGCGCAAGGGGAGCAAGCAGCCGATCGCGCACCCACCACGGCAGCCCGTACTGCAGAGCCTGAGCGGGAGCCGCGGCGACTAGAATAACGGGCGCGATGTGGTGCAGCACCAAGTGCTGCAGCCTATGAACCCAGAACATGTGCTGCGACAGGTAGTCGAAATAGGTCTGAAGGGCCACGTAGTTAAGCCCGACACCTGTGAAGAACGCGATCGAGCGCCATGCGGCGGGTGCTATCCCCCGCCCTCTCAACGCCGCCACGCCTCGCACGTAGAGCGCCGCGGAGAGCGAACATGTCAGGAGCACCGTCGGCGAAAAGTCCCACGGCAGCACATACTGAATGAGAGAAAGCATCAGCGCCGTGTCCGGATGGGAAGCGTGGTGCCCGGGCGACCGGGCCGGAAATCGCCCGCCGCGGCGAGCAAAGGGTTCCGCCTCAGCTGCGCTGCGCTGCTCGCCTGCGATTGGCAATCCCTCATCAGCTAGGGACGCCTGACGATCCGGAGAACGTACTCGACGACGTCGTGAGTCATGTGCGCGGTGATCGGCGCGTGTCCGAAGAGTACGCGGTAGTAGAACGGGCCGGTCAACATGTCGAGGAGCAGCTCGATCTCGAGACTCTCGCGAATCTCGCCACGCGCCCTGGCTCTCTCGAAGGCATCGCGCATCGACTTGCGGCGCGCCGCGAGCACCTCATCGCGAATAGTAGCGGCGAGCTCGGGATCCCGCGCCATGTCGGCGACCAGCCCGGGGAGCGCCTGGCCCAACGGCCCGGAGAACGCACGCAGCAGCGTGCGCACCGCCGCCTCGAGATCCTCGCGTAGCGCCCCGGTGTCGGCGGCCGGGCTTGCGCCCATCTCACTCACGACGGCATAGGCTACGAGATGACGCTTGCTCGGCCAGCGACGATAGAGGCTCGTGCGCGCGGTTTTCACCCTGCGCGCGATGCCCTCGATAGTGACGGCGCCGTAGCCGCGCGTCCTCAGCACCTGCAGCACCGCCGCGACCACTTCCGTGTCGATGCTCTCATCACGCGGCCGCCCGAGCGGAGCGTTGGGGCGAGCGGCTCCTCGTGTTGCAAGCCGGGACTGGGAGGTGGAAACCCGCATGAATACGCCGCTCCGCCGGCTCAGGTCGACTGCGCCGGAGTGCCCGTAGCGGCGACTGGCTCCGTCACCGGAGCATTTGGCTCGGGTACGGCGGGTTTGTCCGGCGCGGGCGGCACGCTAACGGGCGGACTGATCGTGCCGGGTGTCGCGCCCGGGAGCGCCGTGCCGCCCACGGACGCAGACCCCAGCCCCGCGGCCGGCGACTCGTCCGCTCTGGCAGCGGGAACGGGGCTGCCTGACGAATCCAGCGAACCGCTAGCGACCTTCGGCGCCTCCGACACAGCCGGGCGCAGCCCGAGCCCGCCCAGCACCGCAACGCTGATCACGCCCGGGTCGTCGCGGAGCTTCACGTAGAGCTCGCCCTTCGCGGGTCGCGGCACAGAGAGGACGGATCCGGTAAAGCCATCGGGAATGGACGTCGGTGCGCCGAAGCGGGAATCCGCGGACACTGAGTCGAGAAGGAACAGGTTCACGCCGATGAGCCGGCAGGGCCCGTCGGTACCATCGGGGCAGCTCAGTTCTTTCAGTACTGGCAAGCGCACGAGCGTGGCGACCGACTGCCAATCGCCCGCAACCCCGTGACTCACGACTCGATAGCGCAGCGGCCCGAACGTCGAGGGTCCGAATGCTTTGGCGGGATCGAGCCTCGCGACCGCGATCCTGGCGTCTTGCAGTGTCAGGGAGCCGCTGCCGAGGTCGAGTACCGTCGAGGCGGAGCCATCGACGGTCGCCACCTCGATCCTCTCGTCCTGCGTGAATTTGGGCGGCGCCTGTGCGCGCAGGGAAAAGGACAGCTGCGCGTCCTGTGGCAGCTCGTCGCCATCGCCGAGGCGGATGCTGCCGGCGGATGTCGACAGCTGCAGGCTCTTACCGATTAGAGCCGCGCGCGGGCGAGGTGCCTGCACGGCTACTCGCAGATCGTAAGCGCGACCATCCTTCAGCGTGACGTGCGCCTTCGCTGTATCACCCGGTTTGAGAATCAGGGCTCCGGGCTCGCTGCGGGCCACGAGCGTCAACTCGTCCCGCCCTTCGCTGCTCGACAGCGTCTCGGGCGTGAAATCGACACCGTCGAGGACCAAAGTAGCGACCTCATCCAGGCGGCTGCCCCGCAGCACGCCACGGTCGTCGCCGGAATGAACCACAAAGGCGTCGAGATGCCCGGCCTCGGCGTAGGTACGCACCGTGAGCCGCTGCGGCTGAGGGCTGCCGTACTGGCGGATGAGCAAGGTCACCTCCCCCGCGCTCGCATCCTCGAGGGGGAGCCTCGCCTCCACTTCGTCTGCCTTGGCGGCCTTCCAATCCACCTTGAGCTCCCGTCCGTCCGAGTTGGCGAGCTCGATGTCGCTCACGCAACGGACGCTGGCGCTCACGAGGTGCACGGTGTCCTGGCGGCCGACCACCAGAGACCCCTCCTCACCCGGCGCCAGCTTCCAGGTTTGCGCACGGGCGTCCACGAAATTGAAGCTCGGTCCGCTATAGGTCGCGAAGCCCCAGCTCCCCTGCAGCGAGCCGCGGATGCTCTCCCCCAGAGCGACCTCGCTCAGAGCCGAGGTGTCGATCGCAAAGCCTCCGTGCGCCGCATCCGGAGTCGCCGGAAGGTCGATGCTGGCACCGCCCGGGCCCGCAACTCTCAAGGTCACGTGATGCGCGAAGGAACTTGCGAACATCAAGGGGGCGCCTTCCGCCGCGAGCACCAGAGGCTCTTTCCTGATGCAGTAGACCTCCTTGGCGTCAACCGCCCGCAGGGCGGGAAACTGCGGCTCCTCCACCGCAGGCAAGGCCGCCACCAGCACGGATTTTGGATCATGAAAGGACGGCGGCGCGTTCAGCGTCAGCGTCAGCTCCCGCCCGTGGGGCGCGGCCAGCGCCGGAATATATTGGTACTTGGCGGTGTGGAAGGAGTCGAAGAGGCGCGCGATGTCCAGCAGCGAACCGATGAAGGGTCCGTAGTAGCCGGATTTGAGTTGCGGCGCGTTACTCGCTTCCATCGCCAGATCGCTCGCCGGGCCCGAGGTGAGCGTCTGCGTCACCGATTCACCGTGTCCGTCGGTCATGATCAACGAATCTCGCCCCTGCATCAGGCAGGCCGCCTGCAGTGTCGGGACCTTCTCCAGACACTTCTCGTCAACCTTGATCGCAAGACTCCGAGACAGCAGCGGCGCCGCCTCCTTGAGGCGCGCGGGATCCGAATCCCCGAGGCGCCGGATCTCCTTGAGGTAAGTCTGCAGTCGCAGATGCTCCCCCGCCGCCTGATTCAGATCCTGCGAGGTACGCACAAACACCCCGGGCCGACCCCGCACGGCGTTCACGAGAGTCTTAAAATCGCCACCGGTCTCGGGCGCGAGGAATACCAGGAGTTGCCGCGCCTCCTGCGGCACCGTCAGCCTCATGCCCTCCGTCGAGCACTTGCCCGTCCAGGTCTCACAACGGCTGAACCAGCTCGCAGGTGGCGGCTCGGTGGAACCCCGCAGAAAGGCAGCGACCATCAGGTAGTGCACGGACTGGCCCGTGCTCATCTCAGCCTTTAGCCACACCCTATCTCCCGCGGCAAGGTTCGGTACCTGGGAGATCGGCAAGGTAACCGTCCCGCGCGTCACCTCCACCTCTACGGCGGGGCCGGAAAGATCAAACGCCGCGGGGTCGGCCAGCGCCCGAACGGATGCGCAGAGCGTGATAGCCGCTCCGATTCTCAAGGCGTTAGCAATCAAGCGCATTAACACAGCTTAACAATGCACGCACGAGCCCGTCCGAGAAGCCGTTGTCACTTTCCGCTACATAGTGTAGCGTATATTCGTCGCGTTTGAGAGCGAGTCATTCGCTTCGAATTGCACCGTTCGCGAGGACACGTGCGGCAGGTGGAGGCTGTGCTAAACACGTACGGATCAATAAGGAGAACGCCCATGAGATCAATGCTCTTGATGCCTGCTTGCGTCGCGCTGCTCCTGAGTCTTGATGGATGCAGCCACAGCCCGTGGGGTGCCGCCCAGACCAAAACGACACCCCCGGCCGCCGCGGCGAAACCGGCCGCGCCTCCGGTCATCCCACTGCCCGCGCCCACCCCGGATGAGCGCCTCACCCTCGCACTCGATCACCTCGGTACCAAGCATGGGCCGCGCGGCGAAGTGCTGACACTCCCTGACCGTGACTTCACGCACAGTCACGCGAAGCTCGGGTCCGCCGCCACCGATGAGCTCAAAGAGCTGGTCCAAGTGCTGCGGGATTACCCCAAAGCCGACCTCATCGTGGAGGGCTACACGGATAATCGCGGCAATGGGCACCGGGACGAGCGGATATCGCTCGAGCGCGCCGACGTGGTGAAGCAAACGCTGGTCACCGACGGCGTGGAAGCCACCCGTATCAGCGCGCGAGGGCTTGGGCCGGCCGACCCGATCGCCGACAACGCCACGAAGGCGGGACGCGAGGCGAATCGGCGGGTCGAACTCGTGTTCTCCGATTCCGACGGCCACTTCGTCGCGACGAAAGGTCAGAGCAAGACGGGGTGACAGGCGTTAACGAGCGATCGCAAGTACGCTCGGGGACTGGCTGGCGCGACAGGGATGTCGCCCTCCCCAGGATGCGCCCCGAGTTCGCTTCGGCCGCCCCGCTGTTCTGGGCCGCCAAGGGCGCGGACGCAGGAACGTCATGATTTTCGAGTTGAAGACCTTCGGTGCCGACACCGTGGGCTTCCTCTGCAGCGGGCGCGTCACGAAGCGCGATTACAAAACGGTTCTCCTCCCCGCGGTCCAGGCAGCGCTCGCAGCGCATCCGAGGATCCGCGTCTACTACGAGACCACCGGGGAGTTCAGTCTCGACGCCGGAGCGGTCTGGGAGGATTTAAAGCTCGGCATCGAGCATGTCACCCGCTATGAGCGCCTTGCAGTGGTGTCCGACGTCGGATGGCTCCGACACGCCGTGCGCACCTTCAGCTTTCTGATGCCGGGTCGCGTGAGGCTGTTTCCGGGCGCCCAGGCCGCGCTGGCGCGCGCCTGGGTGGTTGCGGACGCGAAGGCAAGTCAGTAGAGGCGCGATCCTCAGTACCGCGTCGTAAGGGCCGTCAGCCATGCGGGAGTATGGTCGAGGAGCCACCCCTCGAGCGTACGGTCCGCGTGGCTAAGACTCAGAAGCCCGAGAGCGATGAGGAGCACGCCGAGGACGCTTCGACCCCAGACGCCGACGGCGCGCAGGGAGCCACGGCTGCGTGTGAAGGCCGCACGCGACAGAACCCCGATCGCGAGCAGCGGCAGGCTGGCCCCGATTCCGAACACGAACATGAGCAGCGCGATTTCACCGAGATCCTGACCGCGGCTGGCGAGGGTCACGGCGGCGCCCAGAGTGGGGCCGACGCACGGCGTCCAGACGATGCCGAGTAGCGCCCCGAGCGCGAACTGGCCCCCGAGACCGTCGAAGGTGAAGCGCGTCAGGAGGCTCTCCCCCGCGCCGGTGAGCCGTGCGGTGAGCTGCGCAAAGGCGGCCTGCAGGCGGCTCGAGACGAGCAACATACCCACGGCGACGAACAGCACTGCAGCGACGATCCTGAACGCTTCGTTGTCGAGCCCGAGCCGCGCGCCGAAGGCAGCCAGGATGACTCCGAGGAGCGTGAAAGAGCTCGCGACGCCTGCCGACAGTGCCAGCGGCCCGAGGCGGTGCTGCCCGACCGCGGCGGCCATGAGAATGGGCGCCAGTGGCAGAACGCAGGGGGACAGCATCGTCAGCACGCCGGCCAGCGCGCCGAGGGCGTACGTGCCGGGGCCGAAGGTCATCCCGCAACGGGGCGCTAGTGCAGCGCGGTGCCGAGCAGGTGGGTGAGCCCCGAGCGGCTGGTGTCGCCCGTGGACCGCGCAACTTCCTTGCCGTTACGGAACACGATCAGCGTGCTTTGCATGCTCACGTTATAGGTCTTGCGCAGCGCCATCTCCTTATCGTAGTCGGCGACCAGCAGCGTCAGGTCTTTGAACCCAGGCTCGCCCGTGATCGAGCGCAGGAGCGGAGCCTGGGCGCGGCAGGTTGGGCACCAGCTGGCGGAGAAGTCCAGGGCCACCGGCTGGCCGCTCGAGAGGAGCTTGTGAAAGGTAGCCTCGTCGTAGGGCGCCTCGGCGGCTCCCGCCATGCCGATCGCGAGCACCAGGATCAGCGCCAAAGCTCCGGCGATGCGTTTCATCCGCTGCCTCCTTGATGGGTGATGAAGGCCCTCAGCGCCCTCAACCTCAGGACCACTCTCCCCAGGAGACCGGTAAACAGGTCGCCTTCTTACGATCGATCATACTGGGTCACCCCCTCACTCGAGAGCCGTGCAGGCCGCCGTTCGAGTCGCCCGGCGAGCTTATTGCTCGCCGGGCCATCGGCAGCTGCAAATCGCCGCTACTCGCTTATCGCCACGCCGCTAAAGGCACTCACGCCGACCGAGCCCGAGGTCGCTGCGGGCGTGAGGTCGCCGTATGAATCAGTGGAGAACACGGCCACGTGAGCGTCACCGCTCGCGCCGTAAATAACCGCGAGCCACCTGCCGTCATGGGACACGGTGATATCCGTCGGCACACCGGGCAGAGGGATCGATTTGTAGAACACGCCGCCCTCCCCGTCGCTGAAGAAGATTGAGATCGCCTGGCCAGGGGAGTTACCGGTGTACCAGACATTCCCCCGGCCCTTCGCGACCCAGCAGGGCGCGTTGGTCGGGTACGGGGGTGTTGGCCCGGTGATCGGAAAGACGGTCTGATCCTTCTTCACGATTGCGAAGCTGTCCGGGCTGTGCGCCGGCGTGAATCCCAGACGGTCTTCCCAGAACGCCTCGCCGAGCGGTGTGTTATCCGCGGTGCTCGGAAGCGCTATCGAGGCCGAGGCTCCATTGAGAGCGCCGTCCCGCGTCAGCAGGAGCTGAAGGACCGATCCCGACTTCAACGTGACCGCGGACCATTGGTCGCCGACAGCGATCTGCGCGCCCGATGGATCGGTGAGGTGGACGACGGCGCCGTCAGGATTGCCCGAAGGCCAGGCGTGACTCTCCGCGCAGTTGGCTCCCAAGACAAAGAGATGGTCCTTGGTGAGGGCCACCGAATCCGGTTGCACGCACCCCGGCACCTGGTTGATGGTGCCTCCGACACTGATGGAGTCGTCCTCGCGGACGAGCTCAGTGACGCTGTTCGATCCGAAGTTCGCGACCGCCCCGCGATCGTGCTTGAATTGCAAAATGCCGGCGTTGCCGCTCGCCCCGCCCTTACCACCGGTCGGCAAGGTATCCAGGTAGCCGAGCGAGGGTGTGCCGACGGTGTCGAGCTTGAACACGACGACGGCGTTGGCGCCGGGATCATTGGTGCTGGTGAGCACGAGCACGCTGCGCTCGTGCTCGCCCGCCAGCGCCGCCGTGGCGGCGAGCAGGGTTGCCGCCAGCAGGCCGCTGGTGCCATAGGAATGAAGTTTCTGCAGTCGAGAACGGTTCATCGTCTCTCTCCTCGAATCAGGTCGGTATGAAGGGTTTGCGACGCACCCGGGCAGTGGGCGCGGAACGTGATGCGATCTTGTCCTTCCCTCGCAAAGGGAGATTCGCTCACGGGCGCCAGAAAGTTACGGCCCCGCGCGGCTCGCCCGAGCCCCGGCCGCGGGCGAGCACGGCGCCGTAACTTTTTCAGGCATCGCGGCGAATACCCATGGATATGGACGGGAATCTCGAGGAGCTGATGGCCGGTTATCAGGCGGGAGATTTCGGCGCAGCCAGATCCCTGATCGATCGCCTCAGCCCCCAGCTGCATCGGTTCTTCGATGCGCAATCGAGATACCCGGAGGACGCCGATGACCTGCTGCAGGAGGCGTGGCTGCGCATCCACCGTGCGCGGCATACCTACCGTCGGGGGAAGCCCGTGTTGCCCTGGATCTACGCGATCGCCCGACGCGTTCGCGTCGACCACTACCGGCGGTCAGTCCGCACCACCATCCACGAGCAGCGTTGGGAGCAAGCCGCCGATGAGGTATCCGCCTCCCCTGCGGAGACTCCTCGCGCGGAAGATCTCGAGGCGCTATTGGCGCCGCTTTCCGAGAGTCAGCGCGAGGTGCTGGAGATGTTGAAGGTAGCGGGGATGTCGTTGGAGGAAGTCGCGCGAGCAACCTCGTGCAGCGTGGGATCGGTGAAGCAGAAGGTGCATAGAGCCTATGAGAAGTTGCGGCAGACGATGAGCCTCCCAGAGCTCAAGCGATCCGGAGAGGTACCGTGAGAGACTCAGAGATCGACGAAACCCTCGAGAAGGCGGCCCGCGTGCGGCGCGAGGTGCCGGCGGAATTGCTCAACCGCATCGCCGGTGCCATCGAGCCGAACCTGCAGCCGGTACGGGCACTGCCGCCGACGTGGATGCTCGCCGGGGGATTGGTCCTCATCAGCGCGGCCGTTGCCCTCCTCGGCGCGGCGCGAGCGGGTTTCCAGGGCGTGGAGGCCCTGAGTCTCCCGGCGCGCCTGTTGATCTTCGGCGCGCTGACGCTCCTCGCCTGCGTAGCGGCAGTACAGTTGGTCGGAGAATGGATTCCCGGCAGCCCACGCCGGTTGACCCCGGAGGGTCTCCTCGCGATGGCGAGCGTCACCCTGCTCGGGGTGTTCGCCCTGCTGTTCCACGACTACCGGATCGAGCACTTCGTGTCCGCAGGCTTGACGTGCCTCGCGACCGGGCTCCTGCACGCCGTTGCGGCCGCGCTGCTTGGGTGGTGGTGGCTGCGCCGCGGTTGGGCGGTGAATTCGGTTTCGGCGGGGCTCGCGGCAGGTGTACTGGGAGGTCTAGCGGGTGTGACGGTGCTCGAGCTCCACTGCACGGATTTTCACGCGCTGCACATTCTCGTGTGGCACACGCTGGTGGTTCCGGCAAGTGGCGCCGTGGGCGCATTCGCCGGATGGGTGCTGCGCTAGCGTTGGACAAGCGTCAGCGCGTGGCATGGATGCGCTTCAAATGATTCGCCTGACGGCCAGAGAGACGGCTGGAGCGTCGAACGGTCGCTGACATCACCTTAAGCGGCCGTAGTCGTGTCCGACGGACACGCATAGGCCATTCGCCGAGTTGTCACCGATCGCTCCTCCCGGCCTGTATCTCTTCATAAACTCTTAGCCGCGTCAGAGCAGCGGACAGCAGAGGTGTGACGATTCCTTTATCGGTCGCTCTCATCACCAGATCGCCAATGATCTGATCCGCCTCGACAGGGTAACTACCCTTCATGTCGCGATACATCGAGGAGGTCAGGGTGGACCCCCGATCGGTTAATAGCGACAGGACTTGAGCTTTGAACGGGTTCGAGAGCGGTCGCCAGGCCGCATCAATGGCGGCCACGATCTCTCCGAATAGACTCTTGACGAGGTCGATACCGCCCCGTGCGCGCGCCACTTGGCCGATGTCGCCATCCAGCAAACAAGTGATGGCGCCGAGACTGGCCAGCATGGCCCACTTTTCCCACATGTCCCGCTCGATGTCGGCGGACAGCCGGGCATCGAAGCCGGCTCCCGTCATGAACTGGTCAAGAGCCAAAATGCGGCCCGACCTTTCGCGACTCCATTCGCCGTAAGCCAGGTCATGGAAGTCAGCTTGATCCAATATACGGCCCTCCTCATCCAGGGTGCTCGCAATTTTCGCGACCCCACCAATGACGTGGGACGACCCAAAACGGGAACGCAGAATGTCCACATGCTTCATCCCGTTGAGCACCGGTAGAATCATGCTCCCCTGCGTGACATAACCGCCGAAGTCCCCGATCGCGGCATCCAGCTGATAGGCCTTGACTGCCAGGAGGATGAGATCGAACTCCCGCGCCGGCTTGCCCGTTGTGATGACCTTGGCACGTACCCTGGTCTCCTCGCCCTTACTGATTATCGTGAGCCCATCCGCCAGCTGGGCGGCGCGCCGAGGGCGGACGAGGAAGGTCACGTCTCGTCCCGCAGCCGCCAGGCGGCCGCCAAAATAGCCGCCGACGCTCCCCGCTCCGACTATCAACGCTCTCATAGGTGATTCCTGTTCATCATTACTAGAGTTGCGCGCCATTTTGCAGAGGAAGGCACGCAGACCTTCACGGCTGAAACTTCATGATGGCTTTGAGCAGCCCGGGAAAGCGCGCGTTCACGTCTTCCCAGCGCACGCAATTGAGGTTCTCCACGCCCTGCTTTGCCGTCCGGATCAACCCGGCATCACGCAACACGCGGAAGTGATGTGAAAGCGTGGACTTAGCCATTTCCGGACAGGGCGCCGCTGCCGAGCACGACAGCGACCCGTCGCGCTTCTCGAGCAGTTTTTTGAAGATCCTGAGCCGCATTGGATCGCTCAGCGCGCCGAGCACTCCTGCGAGCGTGATGTCCTCAGCCGCGGGATGCACGAAACGGGTCATATGCTCATTCTCATTCGGTCTTTGCGCTTGGTTCTCTTGTTCAATAATACTGTACTACAGCAGTTTTAACCAGGAGACTCACCGTGAAGAGACTCGAAGGCAAAGTGGCGCTGGTGACTGGTGGCAACAGCGGTATCGGCCTGGCGAGCGCCAAGCGCTTGCACGAGGAAGGCGCGCGGGTAGTGATCACCGGACGGGACCCCAGGACCCTGGACGCGGCGGTGAGTGCGATCGGCGCCGGAACTGTGGCGTTGCAGTCCGACGCATCAAAGCTCGAAGACATCGAGCGGCTGTTCTCCGTTGTCGAGTCCAAGGTCGGCAAGATCGACGTACTGTTCGCGAACGCTGGAATCGCCAAATTCGCGCCCTACTCCGCCTCGCAGGCAGCGCTGTTTGACGAGCTGTTCGCGACCAACGTAAAAGGCGTGTATTTCACGCTTCAGAAGGCGATCCCTCATCTCAATGCTGGGGCCTCCGTGATCCTCAATACCAGCGTCGCAGCCAGCAAGGGCACCGAGAACATGGGAATCTACGCGGCCACCAAGGCCGCCGTGCGTTCCTTTGCCCGCACGGCCGCCACCGAACTGAAGGAGCGGAACATTCGGGTGAATGCCGTGGCTCCAGGACCGATCGCCACACCCATTTTCGGGCGCAGCGGCCTGACCGAAGAGCAGATCGACGGCTTCAAGGCCGGTATATCCTCTCGTGTCCCGCTGGGGCGGATCGGCCGCCCGGAAGAAATCGCAGGCGCGGTGGCGTTCCTCGCCTCTGATGACGCCTCCTACATCACGGGAGTTGAGCTCAACGTTGATGGAGGAATGGCAAACCTTTAATCAGCCTCCCAACCGTTTGCGGATGCGAGGCGGCTCAGTGACGCCAGAAGGCAATGGGAGTTTGTCCGTTGGTGATTGGTTCGATACCGCATGATGCAGTCTGTTGCAAAGGGGTGCGATCCGATGCGCGGCTGATCTGGGATAAGAACCGGCACCAGCCGAGTCGGGGCATGAACATTCTCACGCAGCGCGACCACGTTGACGGCGAAATGCCGCGGCGCGGTCGCGCCCGCATTGCAGGCAGCGCCATCGCTGCTCCGATCGGTCGAATCGCAGATTGTCCAGCGTCAGCGGGTGTCCCCCGCCACAGTGGGTTGGGATATCCTCTCGCCGGATCCTGCGGCGATCGATATTGGGGAAGTGGACGACCGCCGTACTATTAGTAGCGAGCACGCCCCCGCTACCACTCAACGCCGCAGCACTCTCCTCCTGCGGAAATTAGAGAATCCCGCCGCCGCTACCACTTACAAGACCAGCAGCCGGCGCTCGCCCCACGATTCTCACTTGGTGGCGATTAGCATCGAATCCACTGCCGTCAGGGGCACGAGCGTGGACTGGCGAAATCCAGTGGCCTTCAGCCATCCCCGACAATCGGCCGGCGTGTAACCGAAGCCATCTGGCGTTTCAATCAGCATATTCAGGCTCATCAAGAGGCCCGCCACATTGCGGCAGCGTGCATCATCAATCATTGCATCGTAGACGATCAGCGCCCCGCGCCTCGGAAGCGCCGCGTAAGCCTTCTGAAGTAGCAGGTGCTTTTCCTGCAGACTCCAGTTGTGCAGGATGTGCCCCATGACCAGCACGTCGGCCGGCGGTAGCGGGTCGCGGAAAAAATCGCCCGCGTGGAACTTAAGCCGTGTATCGAGCCCGAAAGAGCGCACGTAATTCTCGTAAATTGGCCCGACCGGCGGCAGGTCAAACTCGCCCCCACACAGGTGCTCGTGCGCCAGCGCCACTTGTACCGACACACAGCCCTCTGCACCCCCCACGTCGACGAAGCTCTGATATTTCTTCCACGGAAACTTCGCGGCGATGGCGCGCGCTGAATCCATGCTGACGCCGGTCATCGCGGTGAGAAATCCTCGCAGCCGCTCGGGATCGGCATATAGGGCAGCGAAAAAGTCGCCCCCGCTCTTGACTTCGTTTTGCGGCGCGCCCGTGCGCAGCGCTTCGGTGAGTGAACCCCAGAAGGGATACAGGCGCGCGGCGGCCATCTCCAGTAGGCTGCCGACGTAGGTTGCCTTGGCGCGATCGAGGTATGCGTCGACATCGGGCGCATTTCGGTACCGTCCTGCTCTGCGCTCCAGGAGTCCAAGGGCAACTAAGGCGTCGAAGAAATCACGCGCCGAGCGCTGATGCAGCTTGAGCCGCTCACCTAGTTGCGACTCATCGAGTGGACCCTTGGCCAGTATCGAGAACACTCCAAGCTCGACAGCGCTGAGCAATGTGCGCGGCCCCCAGAACCCGAGCCCAAGCTGAAGCAAGCGGGCCGGTGACAGCGCCCGGCGAGATGCATGAGCACGCCGCGGGGCGCGCTTGCTGTCGGAAGGAGCTCTGCGGAGTTTCTTCTTCTTCAGCATTTCGCCTCCCCGCGGAAATTCTCGTTGCATTGTGACACGAGTGCGCGCAGAGATCAGCGCACACGAATGTCCTTGGTCTTCAAGGACTTCCAACACATAAGGCCCTCGCTACAACGCGAACCCGATGGCCGTCGGAAGTCTGCTAACCAGATCCTTCAGCACATCTCAATGTCGACATCATCAAGGGTATTCGAAATCCTACGCACGCCCCGCTACAAGTTCGCATGCCCACATGCAGGCAAACCTTCAGCGAGAACGCCCACGACACGGGCCCCGACATCCGATTGCGGTTCGTAGGCACACGAGCGCATGCTGTTTGTTCACTCAGGGCGCCGCGACTCGGGTTTCCTAAGTCTGTGCTTGCTGAGTGTCGCCACAGAGGAGGCAGATCATGGCTACATTCATTAGCTTGTTGAACTTCACTGATCAGGGCATTCGGAACATCAAGGATTCCCCGGATCGGTATGGAGCATTCAGAGCAAATGCCGAGAAGCTCGGCGTAACGGTGAAGGGCTTCTACTACACGGTCGGGCGTCACGACATGGTGGTAATCATGGAGGGCACGGACGAAGCGGTGACCACCGCGCTCCTTAAGGCGGGCTCGCTTGGCAACGTACGTAGCGAGACGCTGCGTGGCTTCTCTGTAGATGAGGCAAAGAGAATCTTCGGAAATATCCAATAGCCCTTGAAGGCGATTGAGCTTGGCGCTCGCACCCAACGTGGCGCCAGGCTCGCGCCCACCTCGGTTCGGGGGCGTTACAGAAGCCCCAGGAAACCGTCTCCGAATCATGCGGCTAGAGACAAGCGAAACAAGGTAGGCGAGTCGCAAGTCGAGCCCCCGCTACCATAATTTCCATTTGCATTGGGCGGCGGCCGCGCGAGCAACCCGCCAAACCTCCTTCAGAAGGCTGATCCGGCGTCGGACTCGCAGCGAGTGGCGCAATCGGGGCACTCTTCAGTCCGTAAGCTCCGCTTCACTCGGCAGCGTGGCACGTACTGTGTCCTTGAGGTGCAAACAGGCGTCTGAGTTTGACCAGGATTCTGGTCTAACCAGCGCCCAAGGCTGCCCAGACCTCACCGGCATTTCTCGATCAGGATCTCGAGGTTGCTGCATCCTCCAATGGTCAACGTTGGACACCGGACACTGGTCATCCCTCGACGCCGGTTGACAATCCGCTCCTCTGGCGCCCCCTGCCACTCACCAAATGTTGATCGGAGGGCCTCACGAAACTGCGGCTGAGAAGCCGAAAAGTTCCATTGTGAGGTTGTTAAGCGGACACCCGGCGGATCAATCCAGGTTTCCCAAACTATGGGTGCAACCTGATCTTTGATCACCGCGAGCGCAAGCGGTGTCCTCGAACTCAGGCGCGTGCGGTGCGGCGTTTGGTAGCGCCGCGCCCGGCGGATCCTCCGCCCGTCGCCGGACCCTCTTCGCCGGGGCTCCACGGCCGCCCGAGGCGCGCCTCGATGTAGCCACGAATCATGCGTCGCACGACCTGTGACGGCGTGAGATCCTCCTGGTTACACAGGCGCTCAAACACGGCCTTCTTGCGCGGATCGATCAGAATCGTCAGACGAGCGGTGCGCTCTTCGAGGTGCACGACGGTGGAGCTCTTCATTTACATATGAATCACATCGTAAGATAATAAAAGGGTAATCGGAGTCGAATCATCGCGCAAGGACCGCCAACTCTTCGGTCCGTCGGCGCTCCCTCGCGCCGACTCGCATCGCGGTCGACCGATGGAACGCCGCCCCGAGGTGCGCGCTGCGTGGGAAGCGAAAATGAGCCATCCGGTGCGGGCTAGGTGATGTCGCTCGTGAGCTCTTATGGCTTCGACCAATTGGCGGCGGGCGGCGTCGGACTGTTGCTCGCGCTCGCCGTGTTGGGAGTTTTCGCCGCGCGCCGGCCACTTGGGAATCGGCTCATCTACGCAGCCTGCATGCTGATCTGCGCCGGGCTCACTGGCGTGGCGCTGATGACACTGCTCGTGCCGGTCACGAGGCTCGAGTCCGTTGAGATTCCCATCGGGCTGCCGCTCGGCCGAACTGTCCTGGGCCTCGATCCGCTGAGCGCCGCATTCGCCGTCGTCATCAACCTGTCCGCGTCGATCGTCAGCGGTTATGCAATCGGCTACGGTGCCCACGCGAGCGAACCGCAGCGGATTGCGCCCTTCTACCCGGGGTTCATCGCCGGCATGAATCTGGTCCTGTTGGCACAGGATGCATTTTCCTTCCTGGTGGGGTGGGAATTCATGTCGATCGCATCCTGGGCGCTGGTGCTGAGTGAGCACCGTTCCGCCGAGAACCGACGCGCCGCCCTCGTCTATCTCATCATGGCGAGCGGCGGCGCGCTAACGCTGTTGCTCGCGTTCGGTCTGCTGGCTGGGGCCGAGGGCGGATATGCGTTCGAGGCGATCCGTCGCAACAGCGTTTCCGGAGTGGGCCCGATCGTTCTCCTGCTGGCGCTCATTGGGGCCGGTTCCAAAGCGGGTCTCGTGCCGCTGCACGCGTGGCTCCCGCTCGCCCACCCCGCCGCGCCGAGTCACGTTTCGGCATTGATGAGCGGTGTCATGACGAAGGTAGCTGTGTACGGCTTCGTGCGACTGGTCTTCGACCTCGCGGGCCCGCCCGCTTGGTGGTGGAGCGTTCCGGTACTGGTCATCGCCGCCGTCACGGCCCTTCTCGGTGTTCTGTACGCGTTGATGGAGCACGATCTGAAGCGCCTGCTCGCGTACCACACGGTCGAGAACATCGGCATCATCTTTATCGGCTTAGGACTCGCGCTTGCGTTCGAAGCGAGCGGGCTGCGCGCCGCGGCGGCACTGGCATTTGCGGCGTCGATCTTCCACGTCTTCAATCACTCGCTCTTCAAGAGTCTACTGTTCATGGGTTCGGGCGCGGTGCTCAATGCGACCGGCGAACGCGACATGGAACACCTCGGCGGACTGATCCACCGAATGCCCGTGACGGCGGTGGCGTTTCTGGCCGGATGCATCGCCATTTCGGCGCTGCCGCCCTTCAACGGCTTCGTCTCCGAATGGCTCACCTTCCAGGCAATTCTCCTCAGCCCGCAACTGCCGCAGTGGGTTCCGCGACTGGTAGTTCCTGCCGTCGGCGCAACACTTGCGTGTTCGGCCGCACTTGCCGCGGCGTGCTTCGTCAAAGCGTTTGGCATGACCTTTCTGGGCCGGCCGCGCTCAAAGGCAGCATCGGCCGCGGGAGAGACTGATCGCTGGTCGCAGGTCGCCATGGTGGCATTGGCGCTGCTGTGCCTGCTAGCCGGCATCCTGCCCGGTCTCGTGCTGGATAGCCTGGGCGCCGTCACGCAAATGGCCGTGGGAGCACGGCTCGCGCCGCAGTCTGGGCAGGCGTGGTTGCGCATCGTGCCCATAGACATCCACCGTAGCGCGTACAGCGGTCTGTTCGTGTTGGTGATGATTCTGGTCGCCGCCGCGACCACGGCCTTCGTGGTGCGTCGGTTTGCCTCGCATGCCCTGCGACGATCCGCGCCCTGGGACTGCGGATTTCCGGATGCGAGCCCGTCCACACAGTACACCGCGGGCAGCTTCGCGCAGCCTATCCGACGCGTGTTCGGCAGCGTCGTCTTCCGTGCGCGTGAGCAGGTCTCCATGCCGAAGCCCGGTGACACGGCTGTGGCACGGCTGCGCGTCGAGCTGCGCGACACGCTGTGGGACGCGCTCTACGCGCCCATTATCAGGCTGGTCGAGGCGACGACCGAGCGGCTGAACCGGATGCAGTTCCTGACGATCCGGAACTATCTGACGCTGGTGTTTGCGGCGCTGGTTGCGCTGCTGGTCATCGTCGGGACCTGGCGATGAGCTACACCGACTGGCTCATCCAGCTCGCGCAAACCGCTCTGGTACTCGGGCTCGCCCCGCTGCTCTTGGGGGTGACGCGCAAGATCCGGGCGCGATTGTTGCGTCGGCAGGGAGCCTCCCTCCTGCAGCCATATCGCGACCTCTTGAAACTGATCCGCAAGGAAACCGTCGTCGCCGAGAACGCCTCCTGGCTGTTCCGTGCAGCCCCTTACCTGATCTTCGCCACCACGTGGGTCGCCGCGGCATTGGTCCCGACGTTCGCCACAGGTCTTTCACTCGGCGCCGATGCCGATTTCATCGTCATCGTCGCTCTTCTCGGAACCGCGCGCTTCCTGCTTGCGCTCGCCGGACTCGATGTGGGCACTAGCTTCGGCGGCATCGGCTCGAGCCGCGAAATGTTGTTCGCCTCGCTTGCCGAGCCGGCCATGCTGATGGCTGTGTTCACGCTATCGCTCTTTGCAGGCTCCACGCAGCTCTCGACGATTTCAGCCTACATGCTGGGACCCGGCGTCGGCATCAACATTTCACTCGGGCTCGCGCTAGTGGCGCTGATCATCGTCTCGCTCGGGGAGAATGCCCGTATTCCCGTCGACAACCCGGCGACCCACCTCGAGCTGACCATGGTCCACGAAGCCATGATTCTCGAATACTCCGGGCGTCATTTGGCGGTGATCGAGGCCGCCGCGGCGGTGAAACTGCTGCTGTACCTGTCGCTGATCGCGTGCGTGTTTACGCCCTGGGGCACGGCCGTCGCCGGTGCCGGGGCGCTCGCCTACCTCATCGGGCTCATCGCCTACGCCATCAAGCTCGCGGTGCTGGCATTCCTGCTGGTCCTGTTCGAGACCGCGATCGCCAAGATGCGGGTGTTTCGCGTGCCGGACTTTCTTGGGATTGCACTGATGCTCGGACTACTCGCAACGATCCTGCTGTTCGTCTCAAAGGTCTCACGATGAGCCCGCTGCAGACTGACATTGCCCACCTCCTCGCCGGCTCCATGGTTCTCTTGAGCTTTCTGCTGTTGTACCAGGACCGCATGTTTGCCCTGCTCAACATCTTCGCACTCCACGCTTGCGTGCTGGCGTGCTCGGTGGGCTGGCAAGCCTATCAGCAACGCGCGCCGCATCTGCTCATCACGGCCCTGATCGCACTGCTGTTCAAGGGTGTCATCATTCCCGTCGCCCTGCGTCGAATCGTCGTTCGTCTCGGGATTCATCGCACGATTGAAACGGTTGTCAGCATCGGTCCAACGATGCTGTTCGGTATTGCGCTGGTAGGCCTGTCCATCGTTGTCATGCTGCCGGTGACCCAGTCCGAGAGCGCCTTCGTGCGGGAAGATCTCGCTTTTGCGCTGTCAGTGGTGCTGCTCGGCTTTCTGATGATGGTAACGCGCCGCAACGCCGTGAGCCAGGTGATCGGATTCATGTCACTGGAGAACGGTCTGGTACTCGCCGCGAGTGGCGCGCGCGGCATGCCGCTCGTAGTCGAGATCAGCGTCGGCTTCTCAGTTCTCATCGCCTTCATCGTCGTAGGAATCTTCTTATTCCGCATCCGCGAGCGCTTCGACACCGTGGATCTACAGGCCCTCGACATGTCACGTGGCGAAGGCGAATCCGCGTGAACCCCTCGGTCGGACAGCTCGCGCTCGCCGGCCTACTGGGTACCCCCGCTCTGGGTGCCCTGCTGCTTGCAGCGATTCCGAGATATCGGGTCGCGGCGGCCCTCAACGTGACTCTGTGCGCGCTCACGCTCGCCTGCGCGGGGGCGCTCTACTCCCATCGCCCCGAGGCCTCCCTCTACCTCCTGGTTGACGATTTCAATACCGTCTTCCTGATCGTCGGCTCGCTCGTAGGATTCAGCACCAGCGTGTTCAGTGCCGGCTACATTGCGCACGAGTTACAGACGCGTAGGTTGAAATCGCGGGATCTGCGCTTCTATCACGCCATGTATCAAGTCTTGATGTTCGCCATGAATCTCGCGCTAGTCTCGAACAACATCGGGCTTATGTGGGTGGCAATCGAGCTGGCGACACTCACCACCGTGATGATGGTGGGCATCTACCGTACTAGTGCGGCACTCGAGGCCGCGTGGAAATACTTCATTCTGGGCTCGGTGGGAATCGCCCTCGCCTTGTTCGGCACGATCCTCGTGTATCTCGCCGCGCAGGAACGTCTGGGACAGGGAATGCTGGCGATGGCCTGGGACCGGCTGGCGGCGAGCTCGGGAAGCTTCGATGCTTCGCTCCTGAATCTGTCCTTCGTCTTCCTGCTGCTCGGTTACGGCACGAAAGTGGGGCTCGTACCGGTACACGCCTGGCTGCCGGACGCACACGCGGAGGGTCCCACCCCTATCTCGGCGGTGCTCTCCGGCCTGCTGCTCAACGTCGCGCTGTTCGCGTTATTGCGTTTCAAGCTGATCGTGGCCGGCAATGCGCACGTGCTTTCACCGGGCCCGATGATGGTAACCATGGGGTTCATGTCATTGCTCTTCGCGGGTTTCATGATCTATCGGCGACGCGACATCAAGCGCATGTTTGCTTATTCTTCCATCGAGCACATGGGCATCATCACGCTCGCGTTCGGGCTGGGCGGGCCCCTGGCGAGCTTCGCCGGGCTCCTGCACATGGCCATGCACAGCCTGACCAAGTCCGCGATATTCTTCGGCGTCGGTTACATTTCCCAGCTCGAGGGAACGCAGCGCATCGCAGACATTCGCGGGCTTACCTCTAGTCAACCGCTGCTCGGATGGTTGCTGGTCGTGAGCTGCGTCGCGATTGCCGGTCTGCCACCGTTTGGTGTCTTCACGAGCGAGTTTTTGCTAGTGACGTCGACCTTTGCGCGCGCGCCCTGGCTGGCGATTCTATTGGTCGTGGGACTTCTAATCGCGCTTAGCGCATTGGCGACGCGGCTTCACGGCCTCGCCTTTGGTGACACCGACAAGACCCACGCGCTTCCGGCCTGGCGTCTCGCGCCGATGATGCTGCATTTGGGACTTGTCGCGGTGGCGGGTGTCTACTTGCCTGGACCGATTGTCGCCTGGTTCCGCCACGTGGCAAGCCAGCTCGGGTAGGAAGCTCCATGCTCAGGGCGCTGTTCGGAGATCGCACACCGGTTACTGCGCATCGGGGGTGGCCGCGGTTCGTGGTCGACTCCGACTCGTGGCGGGCGATCGGTGAGGCCTTGCGCGAGGGCAAGCTCGATCTGCTCGGACTGTGGGGTGATGCCGGCGCGGTGCACTGCGCGCTGTACGAGCCGGCCACTCGGCAGCTCGTGAGTGCATCCATCGGGGTACACGCCGGCAAAACCCCGTCACTCGCACAGTTCCACCCACCGGCATCACGCCTGGAGCGGGCAGCCCGCGATCTCTTCGGAATTGAGTTCGTCGGCCTTCCCGATCCACGGCCGTGGCTCGACCATGGGCGCTGGGCCGTGCGCCATCCGCTGGCCGAATCGTCGGGGCCGCAAGTAGCGTTACCTCCCTACCGGTTTCTCGAAGCCGACGGTCCAAGTCTGCACCAGATTCCGGTCGGCCCTGTGCATGCGGGAATCATCGAGCCCGGGCATTTCCGGTTCACGGCGAGCGGGGAAACGATCGCCCGGCTCGAGGAACGCCTGGGCTACACGCACAAGGGCATCGAGAAGCTCCTATCCGGAAAGCCCATCGAAGAGGCTGCACGACTTGCGGCGCGCGTGTCCGGGGACAGCACGGTCGCGTACTCATTGGTCTTCGCTCGCGCCGTCGAAGCTGCGCTCGACGTCCGCCCGCCGCAGCGCGCAGTGTGGTTGCGGGGGGTGATGGCCGAGCTGGAGCGGATCGCAAATCACCTGGGTGACGTGGGAGCCATCTGCAACGACGCCGCATTCTCGATGATGCACGCCGAGTGCGGGATTCTGCGCGAACAGACGCTGCGCGCCTGCGCCACCGCCTTCGGTCATCGCCTGATGATGGACTGCGTCGTGCCAGGCGGAATCGCCGTCGATCTCGAGCCGCCCGGCGTGGAGGCGATTCTCTCCCTGGCTCAGGGCCTTGGACGGCAATTTCCGGAGCTCATCGAGCTCTACGACAACACGGCCTCGCTGCAGGATCGCACGGTCGGCACGGGACTGGTCTCGGTAGCAATGGCGGCGGAGTTCGCTGCACCCGGCTATGTCGGTCGGGCATCTGGACGCTCATTCGATGCACGAACCTGCCTGCCTTATCCGCCGTACGACGCCGCCTCCGTCGAAATCTCCGTACGGTCTGAAGGCGATGTCGATGCGCGCGTCCAAGTACGGATCCGGGAGATCCAGCACAGCGTTACTTGGCTTGAGCGCGCGTTCGGCTCGCTTCCCACGGGCCCGGTGCGCTTGCCTATTATGAGCGTACCCGTGACGGGCGTCGAAGGCGCGGCGCTCGTCGAAGGCTTTCGGGGCGACATCCTCTGCTACGCCCGCATCGGTGCCGGACAGCGCATCGAGCGCTGCCATTTGCGCGATCCGTCGTGGTTTCTGTGGCCATTGTTAGAGGCGGCGATCGAGGGCAACATCGTCGCGGACTTCCCGCTGTGCAACAAGTCGTTCAATTGCTCCTACTCTGGCCACGATCTGTAGTTCCCGCTGACGCCTCCTGATTCATCATGCGTAGACGTCTGTTCAAGAACCTCATCACCGCACCGTGCACGGAACCCGTGACCGAAGGACCGGGTTCGCTCGAGACCGCGGGTGCGGAACTTCGTGGCGCCATCACGCGAAGCCTCGGGCGCAGCCTCACGATCCGCGAAGTCGATGCCGGTTCGTGCAACGGCTGCGAGCTCGAAATCCACGCGCTCGGCAACGCCTTCTACGACGTCGAACGATTCGGTATTCGCTTCGTGGCCTCACCGCGCCACGCAGACGTGCTGCTCGTGACGGGCCCCGTCACACTCAACATGCGCGAAGCCCTCGAGCGCACCTACGCCGCAACGCCCGCCCCGAAGTGGGTCGTTGCGGTCGGGGACTGCGCGGCCGGCTGTAGTGTGTTCGCCGACAGCTATGCATGCGTGGGCTCGATCTCGAAGGTGATTCCAGTCGACCTCGTGATTCGCGGCTGCCCACCGACTCCGACGGATCTGCTACGGGGATTGCTCTGGCTCCTCGGCGGCGGGAGCCTAGGTACCGGTACCGGCAGCGCTCCCGCCAGACAGGCAAAACACTCATGAGCGTCTTTCGATAATGAGCTTCTTGATCCCTCTGTGACTCCGCTGATAAATTCATCCCTCGCCGCGTGCCTCGTCCTCTCGCGCGCGCGTGAATCTCTGGCCGCCGCGTCCCTGCTTGCCCAGCTCGGGCTCCTCGTGCACCTGCCGCTAGAAACCGTATAGCTATGGCTGGCGTCCCCTTTGACCTGCAACTGCTGAACCTCTGTGCAGCGCTACTGCTGCTGCTCTCCTTCGCCATGCTCGCGCAGCGGCGCATCGTGAACCTCGTAAACCTTCTCGTCATCCAGGGCGCGGTGATCCTCGTTGCCACACTGCTCCTCGCCTGGCGCACGGGTCAGCCTCACTTGTATCTGTCGGCGGCACTAACCCTCGCTCTCAAGGTGGTGCTCCTGCCATGGATTTTGCACCGGCTCATTCGCCGGCTGGGCGTGTACTGGGACACGGAGCCTCTGCTCAACATCTCGGGCACGATGCTCGTGGGCGTCCTGGTGGTCGTATTCGCCTTCGGCCTGGCGCAGCCGATCTCCGCGCTGGCCAATACCGCGACACGCAACTCCATCGGCATCGCCGTCGCCGTGGTGCTGCTGTCGTTCATCACGATGATTACGCGGCGTAAAGCGATGTCACAGGTGGTCGGCTTTCTGTCGATGGAGAACGGACTCTTCTTTGGGGCCATGAGTGCCACGTACGGCATGCCGATGATCGTCGAGTTCGGAGTCGCACTGGATGTCCTGGTCGCCGTGCTAGTACTCGGTATCTTTTTCTTCCAGATCCGCGAGCAGTTCGACAGTCTCGATCTGCATCATCTCGAGTCGCTCAAGGAGGGCCATACCCCGGAAGCGACGCGGCCTCTCGAAAGAGACAGCTAGCGTGAAGTTGTTTACTGATGTCTCGGTTGATGGCGTTTTCGCAGTGGTCACGCCCAGCATGACACCCGATCTCGGGCAAACGGTGCGGGCCGCGTCACAACGCTACCGAGGTGCACGATCGAAACGGTACCTGCCTGCTTGCGGCGTCGAACAAGAACTCAGCTCATGTCCCCTCTCGGGCGCGCAGCAATGATTCGTCGAAAGACGCGCCTGTTGGCGATCGAGAGCCCGTTTCCTGAGGCACACAGCATGCTGCGCCTGCTGGAGCCGCCTGGCAGTTGCCACAAGGCGTTGTGGGAGCGGCTTTTCGATGGAACCTACGACAAGCCCTTCATCGTCGACAGCGGGCTGCGACGCTTTCTGCATTTCGATCTCGACTATGTGCAGAGTGCCATGCGTCTGAACGATCCGGAGAATCTTGCTCTCGCCTACACGCGCAAGATGATGGCGTTCCTGCTGTTCAATCGCGCGCCCGAACGCATTCTATTGCTCGGCTTGGGTGGCGGTTCGCTTGCCAAGTTCTGCCATCGGCGTCTGCCGCGCACGGCGCTCACCGCTGTCGAAGTGAATCCTGATGTCATCGCCCTTCGCGACGAATTCCACATCCCGCCTGACGACGGCCGCTTCCGCGTAATCTGCGCGGATGGAGCGACCTACGTGGAACGTCTCCAGCGCTCCAAGGATGTGATTCTGGCAGACGCATGTGATCGCACCGGGATCGCGCCAGAATTTGGCGCCACCGAGTTCTATCGGCAGGTCTATCGCTGTCTCTCACCCGGAGGCGTATTGGTCACCAATATGTGCGGCGACAGCCATAACTGTGCTGCGCATATAACGAAGATGTCCACCGTGTTCGGGGGCGACTTCATGACCTTGCAGGCTCGACCAGACGGCAACGTTATCGTGTTTGCGTTCAAGGAACCGTGCCCTGACATCGACTGGAACAGACTCGAGCTCGTTGCTGGCGATCTGCAGCGCAAGTTTCGACTGGACTTCCCGCGTTATGCCTGGCGCTTGATGATCGACCGCGAGTCACGACGATGGCGTGGGATGTTCCTCAAAGGGTGACTATGAAGGGCTAAGCTGACTTCTACCGGATGTCGTATGCCAGTGCCGCCGTCGCGCCTTCCCGCACCAGCCGAATCCGGGCGAACACGGAAGTCGCGCCCCTGTTCACCGGCCCCTCCCTGCCGTACCGTGCGGTCATGGAGATTCTCACGCAGCGCGACCATGTCGACGACGAAATGCCGCGGCGCGGTCGCGCCCGCGTTGCAGGCAGCGCCACCGGTGCTCTCTTTGGTCGATTCGCAGATTCTCCGGCGTCAGCGAGTGTCCCCTGCCACAATGGCTTGGGATTTCCTCTCGCCGGATTTTTGCAGCGATCGATATTGAGGAGGTGGACGACCGCCGCACTATTAGTAGCGAGCACGCCCCAGCTACCAACAGTAAATCAATAACGTACAACAATAAGCTCGAGTAATTCCAGACAACCGGAGTAGTGCAGAGGAAGTGCCGCCGCCTCCCCTGCCGCGTCTAAAGCCGACGATCCTAGAAGCTGTCGTCTTCGGGTGAAACCGGTCAGCCAACGCAGAGTGCTCAGGTTTGAGCGAGTACCTCTTCTTTAAGTTTACAACTCTTGCAGAAGTAGGTCTGCACGGTTCGGCCCGATTTGTCCTGCCGGGTGTTCGTAACCTTCCAGCCGAGCTCATGGCACCTCGGGCACCGCTCGCCCTCGGGATTGGAGACTGACTGCAGCTGCGCCTGCAGCGCGGCGTGCTCGGTCGTGAAAGCTTCAAACTTGAGTTGCAGTTCGGCCAGCTCGACCAACAGTTCATCGGCCATTGTCTTGATCTGCGTGTCTCTCAGCTTCTCGCTGTGCGATCGCAGGCGGGTCGCGAGCACGATCATCTGCGAAATCGCCTGATTCAGCTCGCCCATGGCAGTTTAGTATACGACCTTCTCCTCTAACCCTCGCGGTCCGGTCGGCTCGGTTCGTCGTCCGCCCGCCCGAGGGCGGCGTTGCGTCCCCGACGGCCCCGGGCGATGACACCCAGTGACCACCTCCGGGTCGCCATGCGGGTCTAACGTCCCGGTCCTGGCCGGTTCCGGCGTTCCGGCTGACAGTAGCAAATTCGTAACTTGGCGGCTCATCAGACCGCTCGACGCAGCGCCCTCCTCCTGCGGAAATTAATGAAGCCTGCCCCCGCTACCATTATTTGCGGCACCCCCAAGGACGCGAGCGGTCGGAGTCCTGCCCGAGCCGGATCTCCAGGTCATCGACTCTGCGGAGGAAGCGCTGGCGCACCTTCGGCACGGTCGGCGCGGCGGTGCGCGGTCTCGTCTGCGGTGCGGCTCCCTTTCGCAGCAATATGAGCTCGCCGATACTTCGGGTGCCTTGTACGGCGCGGCCCGGAAGGTGAGGCGGCTGCGGAAGCCTCGGGGCGGGAAGGAGGCGAAAGATGAGCAAGGTTCGCGTTGGCGCGTTTTCGATTTCAATCGATGGTTATGGCGCTGGCCCACAGCAAAGCCTCCAGAATCCGCTCGGCATCGGCGGGCTGACGCTGCACGACTGGGCATTCGCGACGCGAACGTTCCGGCGCACGTTTGGTCAGGATGGAGGATCTACGGGGCTCGACGAGAATTTCGCGGCGCGCAGCTTCGAAAGCGTGGGCGCGTGGATCTTAGGGCGAAATATGTTTGGACCGGTTCGCGGGCAATGGCCAGACGACACGTGGAAGGGCTGGGGGGGGGGGGGGGGGGGGGGGGGGGGGAATCCGCCATATCACGCCCCCGTTTTTTATCCTGACACATTACTCCCGCGAATCGATCGCGATGCAGGGTGGCACGACGTTTCACTTCGTCACCGATGGCATTTATGCCGCGCTCGAGCGCGCGAGAGCGGCAGCTAACGGCAAGGAAGTGCGGATCGGCGGTGGCGTAGCGGTGATTCAGCAGTATCTAAGGGCTCGACTTATCGACGAGCTGCACATCGCGATAGCGCCGGTGCTCCTCGGGTCTGGCGAGCGCTTCTTCGGCGAAGTGGACATGAACGAGCTGGGCTATCGGTGCACGGAGTACGTGAGCACGGAAAAAGCGATTCACGTCGTCCTCCGTCGCTGATTGAAACGAATCGAATAGGCGCTATAAAGCTCGAAGCCCCCGCTACCACTTCATGCGGCTCGACGCAGCGCGCGTCGCCTGCGGAAATTAGCGAAGCGCGCCCCGGTTTGAACCGCCTCGAGTTACACGCTGCGGCGCCTTGCGATCAGCGTCGCCCTCGCAGCAGCGTCCGGATGCAGTACAACTCGCAATGCGCGACGCGCAGGCGTTGCCCGAGCTGCATGCGGCCCGCTCTACTGCGAGCCAGTACTCTGAGCTTCTGCACCCGCGCCGCAAGCAGCTTCGCGCCATGCTTGGCGGCCGCCTGCGAGCGATATCTCGAATGGCGCAGCCCGCAGACCTTCACCTGCCACCAGCCGGCGCGCTCGACCACTTCGATCTTGATTTTCATCGCCGCCTCCGTCAATCAACCCCGCTGATGCGGACCGCACAGAACCGGTAAGGCGTCGTGAGGAAGCGCAACACGTCTACGAGTATGGAGGTCGGATGCCGCGGCGCCAAGTTATTCAGTCCTGAACGTGTGCCGGTAGTGCATGGACGCGCGTGCCTGGTGCGCGCGACGATTCGCACATGCCGCCTGATCTCCCCGACGCCGAACTCGCCACCGCCGCTCAAGACTGTCGCGCCATGACGCATCAGGAGCGCCCGAGCGAGCGAAGAAGCTGCAGAACCCTACGACCCGCGGGCCACTTTCGCGTAACGGTAGCTCAAGCTATTTTGAAGAGTCTTCGGTGGAGATTTTGCAGCATGGCGAAGCTCATCTTCGGATTGCAACAGTCCCTGGACGGCTACGTCGATCACCTGGAAATGCGGCCGGGCGAGGTTGGTGTCGGGAGCCTGCAATTGCCGTGCACCGCGATGCGCGCATTGAATCGTTGATTTCAGCATGGTTACTCCGACGACCCGCGCCAACTACCACTGGTAATCAATTCCCAATCAAACATTATCGCGTGGAGATGCTCTCGGGCACACCACCCCGGCCAAGGTCCATTCTTGCCGGGCCGGCAATAGTTTTAGTATTCTATAACTATGAAAGATAAGGACCTGGTTGAAGCCCTCGGCGCACTTGCCCCAGAACTCACGGTTGACGGTCTACCGCTTGCTCGTGAAGCGTGGGCCAACCGGATGCTGCAGCTCCTTCGACTACCGCTGGAGTCGATGGGTGAGGTTACGCTGCAGACCGCGCTTCGCGACATTTCGCGCTCGTAGGAGCCAGGCCTCATGACCACGGTCGCGAGCAAGCTCTCATTCCTGGACCGCTACTTGACGGTCTGGATCTTCTCGGCTATGGCGCTCGGCATCGGCATCGGCTGGTTCGCCCCGGGCGTCGAGGCGTTTATCGATTCCTTCAGCGTCGGCACCACGAACGTACCGATCGCGCTCGGGCTGATCCTGATGATGTATCCGCCCTTCGCGAAGGTGCGCTACGAGGAGCTGCCCGACGTATTCCGCGATCGCAAGGTCCTCACGCTCTCGCTGGTGCAGAACTGGGTGGTCGGGCCCGTACTGATGTTTGTGCTCGCGATCACCTTCCTGCCCGACAAGCCCGAGTACATGGCGGGGCTGATACTGATCGGGCTTGCCCGCTGCATCGCCATGGTGATCGTCTGGAACGAGCTGGCATCCGGATCGACCGAGTACGCCGCCGGACTGGTCGCATTCAACTCCATCTTCCAGGTGTTGTTCTACAGCCTGTATGCCTGGCTCTTTGTGACCGTGCTGCCACCGATGTTCGGCCTGCACGGATCAGTCGTGGACATCTCGATCGGGCAAATCGCGAAGAGCGTCTTCATCTACCTGGGCATCCCCTGCATCGCCGGAGTGTTGACGCGCGTGGTGATGCTCCGCTTCGTCACGAAGGAGTGGTATCACCAGCGCTTCGTGCCGCTGATCAGCCCGATCACGCTGGCGGCGCTGCTATTCACCATACTGGTAATGTTCAGCCTCAAGGGCAAGCTGATCGTCACGATCCCGATGGATGTCGTGCGCATCGCCATCCCGTTGCTCATCTACTTCGTCGTGATGTTTCTGATGTCATTCGCAATGGGGCGGCGCGCGGGTGCCGGCTATCCGAAGTGCGCCACTCTGTCGTTCACGGCGGCGAGCAACAACTTCGAGCTTGCGATCGCGGTGGCGGTCGCGGTTTACGGGATCAACTCCGGGGCGGCGTTCGCCGCCGTCATCGGCCCATTGGTGGAAGTCCCAGTGATGATCGCGCTGGTCAGCGTCGCGCTCGGCTTACAGCAACGCTGGTTTAGCGGCGGATCGACGCAGACACCAAGCGGTGTCTGAGAAGACGAGGAAGCCAGGATGAGCAGCACCTGAACTTGCGCCGGTCAGAGGATTCTATATAATTGAAATCATGAAAGCACCTGAAGCCATTAGCGCGCTCAGCGCACTCGCCTCGGACGCGCGGCTGGCGGTTTTTCGGCTGCTCGTGAAACGGGGCCCCGAGGGGTATATCCCCTCCGAATTGACCAAGCGACTCGATGTGCCAGCCCCGACCCTGTCATTTCATTTGAAGGGCTTGGTTCAGGCGGGGCTCGTGGTCAGTCGGCGCGACGGCCGCAATCTCTACTACAGCCCGAACTTTGAACGCATGAACGCCCTGGTGAGTTTCTTGACCGAGAACTGTTGCAGCCTTGCCGGAGCGGACTGCGGCGCGGAGTGCCAGTCGCCGGCCGCTCCGGCTCAACCCAGGAAGAGAGCATGAAGCGTCTGAACGTCCATGTCTCCGTTAAAGACCTCGACACCTCCGTCCGCTTCTATTCCCCACTGTTCGCGTCCGAGCCGTCCGTGCGCAAGGACGACTACGCCAAGTGGATGCTGGACGATCCACGCGTGAACTTCGCCATCAGCGAGCGCGACGGCAAGCCGGGAGTGCAGCACCTTGGGGATCCAGGTCGAGGATCGCAGCGAGCTAGCTGAGGTCTACGCGCGGCTACTACGGGCCGAAGGCCACGTGCTCGAGGAAGGGGAGACGACCTGTTGCTACGCGCAGAGCGAAAAGAGCTGGATCGATGATCCCCAGGGCATCCAGTGGGAGACCTTCCTGACCACCGGGGAAAGCACTGTGTACGGCACCGACCAGGTACGGTCCGTTGAGGCGAAGCGGCAGGGCGAAAAGACTTGTTGCGCGCCGAGCTGCTGTTCGCCCGAGGCCGGTTGACCTTCGGGGTCCAAGCGTGGCCGAGTTACGCGCCGCGGCCAAGGAAGATCTGACCGTCGTTCGCCAGCTTCTCGAGCAGGCGGGCCTCCCCACGACTGATCTCGCGGAGTCGAAACCAGAATTCACTGTGCTCTGGGACGATGGGCGCATCGCGGCCGCTGGAGCATTGGAGTCGTTCGGCTCCTCCGCGCTGGTGCGATCGGTGGTCGTCGCGGGCGATCGCCGCGGGGATGGGCTCGGCCGGCTCATCGTGGAAGAGCTGGAGCAGGTCGCGCGCGCGGCGAGAATCGGCCGGCTGATTCTCCTCACGCAGACCGCCGCTGAATTCTTCGGGCATCAGGGTTATCGCGTCATCGAGCGGACCGGCGTGCCGCCGGACATTCAGAGAAGCGCCGAGTTTCGCTCACTGTGTCCAGCCTCTGCGATCTGCATGATGAAAGAACTCTCCGACTGATAGGTAGGGCGTGCCATGGCAGACCGACTCTACAACGTGCTCTTCCTATGCACCGGCAACTCGGCGCGCAGCATCATGGCGGAAGCCCTGATTAACCAGTGGGGGCGCGGAAACTTCCGCGGCTTCAGTGCGGGCAGCCATCCCAAGGGTGCCGTGCACCCGATCGCGCTGCAGCTACTTCAGCGGCTCAATCTTCCGACCGAAGGCCTGCGCAGCAAGAGCTGGGACGAATTCGGGGCCCCAGGCGCCGCGCCGCTGGATTTTGTATTCACCGTCTGCGACAACGCGGCCGGCGAGGTCTGTCCCTATTGGCCGGGTCAGCCGATGACCGCTCACTGGGGAGTGCCGGACCCGGCGGCAGTCGAAGGGGCCGATGCCGACAAATGGTTGGCCTTTCGGGAGACCTTTAGGCTGCTCGACAACCGCATCAAGATCTTTACCAGTCTTCCGCTCGCCTCGCTCGATCGCATCAAGCTCCAGGAGCGGCTGGACGCGATCGGCAAGACGCCACCGTCAGGAGCGGCATGAGTAGCGCAAAGCGCCTCGCTGCCGAAGGGATCGCCGAGACAATGGCGGCCTTACTAACGGGAGGGATCGCGGGTGGTGCGCGAGTTCGCTCTCCGCCTGAAGCGCGACGGAGTGCTGGGCACCACGCCAGGGATCGCCGCCGTGTTGCGGCTTTCCCTACCAAACCGTTCCATTCGGGTGCACGATCCGATTACCGGCCAAGACGCCTCTGCCTGGCAACCTTCCGAGCCCGTTCGGACTTACGCTCGGGAGCGAAATCGCGCGGCGCGCGCGGCACCGCATTGGCGGCAACGCCAACGACCGCCGCTTATGGCGAGATTCTCCGAAGTCATGGGATGGCCATTAGTGCAGTGTCTTGGCGCGAGCGACGGTCCCGCGCGACGGAGTAGGTCGATGTTTTGGAACGGGACTATCACCGTGCTATTAATCGGCAGCACGCCCCCGCTACCATTTGCAACGGTTTGCATCGCGATGCACCGGTTTGCACCGTCAATTGGTCTCCCTTCCTGATTTGGCTACCGGCGATCGAACTCGCCGCCATGCCACGACGTGCCACTGGCCGCCCCGAAGCCGCCGCTCAGTCTCGTCAAGAGCGGCCATTCACACGCGAGGAGGCGCTGCGAGCAGCTGTCTGGCCCCGCTGCACTGCGGGGTGCCCGCTTCATAGGGGTAAGAACGGATGACAATGAATGGGGATTGGCCTATAAGCCAAAAATCGATCGAAGCCCGGACGTGGGTCTCGCGTCTTCGTGCAAGACGAAGTCTACGCGCGGCTTGAAAGGAGGGACCATGAGAGCATTCCCTTGCCTCCCCGCGACATTTCTGACATTTGTGATCTGCAATGCCGCGTTTGCTGCCGATGCAGTGCCCGCAACGCAACGGGGCGCGGAAAAATTAGCCAGCACGGCCTGCGTCACTTGCCACGGGACAGGGGGCCGCAGCACTTCGTCTCCATTTCCCAATCTCGCGGCGCAGTCGGCCCCATATCTCCAAGCGCAACTCAAGGCTTTCCGGGATCAAACACGGGCGGATCCGGATGCGCAGGCTTATATGTGGGGTTTGGCCTCCCAGCTCGACGATACGATGATCAGTGCGCTCGCGGCCTACTACGCCGCGCAACGTCCAGCGCGCGGGCAACTCGGGAACACCAAACTGATCGCTAAAGGTGAAATGATCTTCGAGAAGGGAATGCCCGAGGAAGGTATTCCGGCTTGCAACGTATGCCACGGCGCCAATGCTGAAGGCAAAGGCATTTTCCCGCGGCTCGCAGGGCAGCATGCCCCGTATCTCCTGAAACAAATACTGTTGATCCAAAATGCGTTGCGGGTAGCGCCCGTGATGCACGGCCTCATTAAGAATTTGACTCGGGATGAGATGTTGGCGGTGACAACGTATCTTGCGTCGATCGATTGAAACGACAGACGATTGCGGCCAGTGATACTGCTTGCCCCTCCCCGTCCGCCAGTTCCGGCATCGCTCACTTAGCGGCGGCTGCGGGAGGACCTGTGCGTGCCTCCTGGCGCACGCGAATGCAAGGCGTTGCAAACCGTCTCATCCCGTCGCGATGAGGCTGGTCGGAACCGCCGGCACCCGGATGGGATAGGCCCTATAAAGCTCAAAGCGGCCCCCCGCTACCACTTGCAACGGTTTATATCGCTATGCGCCCGGGTGCGACGTCCGTGAACTGGTAGGCAGTCTCCTGTCGAGGAGGCGGAGGCGGCTCAGTTACTCATCGCCTGTCAGGCCGCTGTTTCCGTCTCTCGCGGTTCGATCGCGCGTATGGCTTTTCGCGTTTTTGCAGATCGCTCCGCTTTTCGAAGGTCGTAAGCAGACTGCAGGTTGAGCCAGAACTGCGCGCTGCTACCAAAGTAGCGCTCTAGGCGCACCGCGGTATCCGCGCTAATACCGCGACGCTCCAATACGATGTCGTTCACTCGCGAAGGCGACAGGTGCAGGGCCTTAGCGAGCGCGTTCACGCTCATGCCCAGGGGCTTGAGGTACTCCTCGCTGAGCACCTCGCCCGGGTGCACCGGTCGCATGCCGCTCTTGAAACCCATAACCGTCACTCCTACTCGTAGTGCTTTGTGATCTCTACGTCCGTTGGGCCCGCCTCCGTCCAAACAAAGCAGATTCGCCACTGATCATTAATCCGTATGCTGTGTTGTCCCGCTCTATCCCTGGTCAACGCCTCAAATCGGTTTCCCGGCGGCGACTCCAGGTCCTTGAGTGTCGAAGCCGCATCAAGCATCCCGAGCTTTCGCGTCGCAAGCTTACGAATAGATCCAAACTGCTCGGACCTGTCCGTTTCAAAAAGTTCCTGTGTATCGGCGCACTTGAACCCTTGAATTGCCACGCGAGTAATTGTATCCCGTTTACCGGTATGCAGCAAGGCGTCGCTATACACCGAATTGGCCTCGCTTCCTGATCGGCCAACGGTGATCGGAATCGCCGCTATTGACACATGCTCCACCGCCAGCTCTTGACCCCTACGTCGAGCGCCTGCGCGCGCGGGGTGTCGTTGAGGCGGTCATCGAGGCATGTACTGAAGAAGCTCGCAGAGCCGCCGAGAATTCCGTCGCCGAGACACTCGACGTTGCTGCGGCACCAGAACGCCGGGTGCACACACACCTGGTCTGCGGAGAACCGATCAGGGCGATACTCGCGGAGATCGACCGCTGTCGGCCGGAGCTCGTGGTTGTGGGCAAGCATGAAAGCACCCCGCGCGAGCGCCCGACCCGCTTCGTCGGTACAGTCGCGTTGCGGCTCGCCTATCACGCAGCGAGCGACGTCCTGGTCGTAGCTTAGGTCCGCCGTCTCAGAGAAATCGCGGTGGGACTGGATCTACGATCAGTCCCAAAGCCGCTCTCTTCGATGCGGCGGCAATCGATCAAGGGTTCGACTGAGAAACGGCCTGAGGACTGCCACTGTGCTCATAGCCTCTCCTGTCGAATCCACGGCATCCGCATTTCCCCGTATTCCTCACCCGCGTGAAACGGCTAGCGTCGTTGGGCGTTGAGCGGATAGATGGAGTTTGCACATGCCTGATCCGCCGATTCCTCGAGCGCGGGGTGCCGCCGGGCGGTTGGGGCGCGGTATATGAATTGGGGCCGTGTGATGTTCGCGCTACCCACACCAGGCGGCGCTGAGGCAAGCGCGATGAGTAAGGCGGTGCGGGTGGCATCGGCGCTGGATGCGGAGCTGGAGCTCTTCCACTGTGTCTTTGACGCCGAGATCGCCCGGCCGGGTCGCTTTGGCTCGCGCGGCGTGCAGTCGGACATTCGCGAGATCGTCACGCAGCGGCATCAGCAACTCGAGCGCAACGCCGAGCGCCTGCGAGCGAAGCCGCCCGGGTTCCGCGCTCCGGTGAGCCGGCGGTCAGCACACCGCGTTTATCCCAATGCGGCACGGCCCGGCAAGTTCATCCTGTAGGTGTCACGCCCGCAAGTGACCGGGAAGACGTTCGATGAATAAAAAGCAGATGCTCTGGAATGCCGTGTACATCCTCGGTGCCATCGTGCTGGTAGTGGCGCTGCAGAATGTCTGGGGGCAGAGGGAACAGGTCCGCGTTGTGCCCTACAGCGAGCTGGAACATGCACTCGCGGCAGGACAAGTGGAGCACGTGGTGGTAGGGGACCGTGAGATCCGCGGCTATCTGAAGGCGGCGGATGCTCAGGGAAAGCGGATCATCGCTGCAAACCGAGTGGACCCGGACCTCGCCGAACGCCTGTCGCGTTTCAACGTGCCGTTCACGCGCGAGTACTCGAGCAGCTGGCCGCAGGAGGTGCTCGGCTGGATTCTGCCGGCCTTGATGTTCGCCGGAGTATGGTACTTCCTCATCCGGGGAATTGCGGGGAAGCAGGGTGTTGCCGGTTTCCAGTCGATCGGCAAGACGCGCGCGAAGGTATTGATGGAGCGCAGTACCGGTGTGACTTTCGCCGATGTTGCGGGCGTTGATGAAGCCAAGGAGGAGCTCAAGGAAGTCGTCGACTTTCTGAAGGACCCGGGCCGCTACGGTCGGCTGGGAGCGCGGATCCCGAAGGGCGTGCTCTTGGTCGGGCCGCCCGGGACGGGTAAGACGCTGCTGGCGCGGGCTCTCGCGGGCGAGGCGGGGGTGGCGTTCCTGTCGACGAATGGGGCTGAGTTTGTCGAGATGTTCGTGGGCGTGGGTGCCGCGCGCGTGCGCGATCTGTTCGAGCACGCGCGTGCGAGTGCGCCGGCCATCATCTTCATCGACGAGCTGGATGCTCTGGGGCGCGCGCGGGGGGCGTATGGGCTCGGCGGACACGACGAGAAGGAGCAGACCCTGAATCAGCTGCTCGCGGAAATGGATGGGTTCGATCCGTCCGTGGGCGTGATCATTCTCGCTGCGACCAATCGGCCCGAGATCCTCGATCCGGCGTTGCTGCGGGCGGGGCGCTTCGATCGGCAAGTGCTGGTCGACCGGCCAGATCTGAGCGGTCGGCGTGATATCTTGCGGGTACATGCCCGCAAAGTGACGCTCGCAGCCGACGCGGACCTCGATAAAGTGGCGGGTATGACGCCCGGCTTTGCGGGTGCGGACTTGGCCAATCTGGTGAACGAAGCGGCGCTGCTCGCAACCCGTCGGGGTGCCGATGCGGTCACCCTTGCCGATCTGACCGCCGCGATCGAGCGCCTCGTCGCGGGTCTCGAGAAGAAGACCCGCGTGCTCAATCCTCGCGAGCGCGAGACCGTCGCCTACCATGAGATGGGACATGCGTTGGTGGCGATGGCACTGCCCGGAACGGACCCGGTGCAGAAAGTCTCCGTGATACCACGCGGGGTCAGCGCGCTCGGCTACACCATCCAGCGCCCGACCGAAGATCGCTTTCTGATGGGTCGGGACGAGCTGGAGAGCAAGATGACCGTTCTGCTCGGCGGCCGAGCCGCGGAGCTACTGATCTTCGGTATGCCCTCTACCGGTGCGGCTGACGATCTGTCGAAGGCGACCGAAATCGCGCGTGCCATCATCATGCGCTACGGCATGAACGAGAAGCTCGGCCTCATGGCCTACGAGACAGACAGGCCCTTGTTGCTCCCCGGCGTTCTTGCGCCCGAGGGTGAGCGCCGCTACAGCGAGGATACGGCGCGGGAGATCGACTGTGCGGTCCGGGAGTCACTCCGGGCAGCATTCGACAAGGCAACCGCTGTGCTGACACGCGGCCGTCGCGTGCTCGAGGGAGGCGCTAAGTCTCTGCTGGAGCGGGAGACTCTGGGCGAAGCGGAGCTCGCCAGATTGAAGGAGGAGTTCGAGGCCCTCCCGGGCCGTTCCGTCATCAAGCTTAGTTCGGCCTGATCAATACATCGAGACGAATGCGGCATAGCTCAGCGATACCTGGTGCTGATGATGAGGCAGCGCGTTCGACGATGATATGAGTGACATACTTCCCACCGATGTCCTTTCGTACCGGCCGCGGACCGGCGACGCCCTCGTTCTGGTCGACGTCCAGAATGATTTTCTGCCCAGCGGAGCCTTGGCGGTTCCGCGCGGAGATGAGGTCGTCGCGCCGTTAAATCGCAGCATCGGGGAATTCGAGCGCCAGGGCCTGCCCATCTTCGCCACACGCGACTGGCACCCGCGCGATCATTGCTCATTTCGAGCCCAAGGGGGTCCCTGGCCCCCGCACTGCATCGCGGGGTCCCAAGGTGCCGAGTTCGCAGCTCGGCTGCAACTTCCGCACGATGTGCACATCATCTCCAAGGCAACCCGCCCCGACACCGACGCGTACTCAGGTTTCCAAGGTACGGATCTGGCGCAACAACTACGCAGGCTCGCCTGCACCCGGGTGTTTATCGGCGGTTTGGCAACCGATTATTGCGTGCGTGCTACGGCTCTAGACGCGCTCGCGGCGGGCTTTGAGGTCGTCGTGCTCGTGGATGCCGTGAGAGCGGTGGACGTGCACCCGGGCGATGGTCAGCGCGCGCTGCAGGAGATCGGTGCACGGGGGGCGCAGGTCCTCGCGATGGAGCAGATGCTGTTGTGAACCCCGGTCGTCAAGGGACGTCGGGGTGCGGTTCTCCGAGCCATAGGATACGCGCGCGCGTCGCTGGGCCCCCGCCCGGGTGCCGCAGCCCTTCATGCGCTCGCTCGTCAGTGCAACTGCCTATGGCGGTCGTTTCGACGCAGAGTCACGATTCACGCTGAATATCAGGCCTTTGCTTATGCCGCCGCCTACGGGACACGCGGTGCGGACGGTGCTGGATGAACGCGACAGCCACACAGGCTCAGAGCTCGGTACTCGCCGCTGAGATCTCCCCCGAGGCGGTGCTGCAAGTCGTGACTGCGCTGTACACGGAGCTGCATCGAGGGGAGGCGACTGCACAGATACCCAGTCTAAACAGCCGTCTCGAACATGATCTCGGGTTAGACAGCCTCGGACGGGTTGAGCTTGGGCTGCGTCTGGAAGAGCGCTTCGGCGTGCAGCTGCGCGATGCGGCCGTCGGCTCGGCCGAGACGGTCGCGGAGGTACTCGGGCTCCTCAGGGCTGCTGCCGTGGCCGGCGCCGCTCATCCGAGCGCCACCGCGGCGCGCCTCCGTCCAATTCCGGTGCCTCGTCCGGTGCTCGCTGCGCCGAAGACCGCGACGACGCTGAACGAGGTCCTGGCGTGGCATGCCGAGCAACATCCCAACGCTACTCACGCAATCGTCCTCGATGAGGATCGATCCCGACCGCTTACCTATGCGCAGCTCCAGGACGGGGCACGGCAGATGGCCGGCACGCTGCAGCGTGCCGGGGTGCAACCCGGTACAACGATCGCGCTCATGTTGCCCACGGGCGTGGAGTACCTGTATGCGTTCTTCGGCGTACTGCTGGTTGGTGCCGTTCCGGTACCCATCTATCCACCCACGCGCCCCTCCCAGGTCGAAGAGCACGTCCATCGGCACGCCGGCGTGCTCGCCAACGCCGCGGCGAGCGCACTGATCACGGTTCCCGAGGCGCGAACCGTCGCGCATTTGTTGCGGGCGAGGGTCCCGAGCCTCAAGCACATCTGGTCAGTCGCCGACCTGCTGCAAGGGGCGCATCTTCATCCGCTCCGCAATCCGCCTGCTGGCGAATCGACCGCCATGCTGCAGTACACCTCCGGCAGCACGGGATCGCCGAAGGGAGTGGTGCTCACGCACGCAAATCTTCTGGCCAACGTTCGTGCCATCGGCCAGCTGATCAACGCGAACGACTCGGATGTGTTCGTGAGCTGGCTGCCGCTCTACCACGACATGGGTCTGATCGGCGCGTGGCTCGGTTCACTGTACTTTGGCTGCCTGCTGGTCATCATGCCGCCCACGGCGTTCCTGACGCGCCCGGTCCGCTGGCTGCAGGCCATTCATCAATATCGCGGCACGCTCACCGCCTCCCCCAACTTCGGATACGAGCTGTGCACGCGGCGCCTCACCGATCAGGAACTCACCGGAGTCGACTTGTCTTCCCTGCGAGTCGCATTCAACGGCGCAGAGCCCGTCGATCCGGGGACCCTGGAGCGCTTCTGCCAGCGTTTTGCCCCGTACGGCTTTCGACGCGAGGCGATGACTCCCGTGTATGGTCTGGCCGAAGCAGCCGTCGGGCTCACCTTCCCCCCCATGAATCGCGGCCCGATTGTTGATTGCATCGACCGCACGGAGATGACGGACGAAGGTCGAGCCGTGGTGGAGCCAGAGGGAGCCGCCGACACACTGCGATTCGTTTCCTGCGGCCGGCCGCTGCCGGGTTATCGTCTGCGTATTCTCGACCGGGACGGCTCGGAAGTGCCGGAGCGGGTCGAGGGGACCCTGCAGTTCACCGGGCCGTCGGCTACCGCCGGCTACTTTCACAATGCTGAGGCGACCGCGCGGCTGCTGTCCGGGGAATGGCGTGACACGGGCGATCGCGCGTACATGGCGGAGGGTGAGCTCTACGTCACCGGCCGGGTCAAGGACATCATCATTCGCCGCGGGCGACACATTTACCCGGACGAGATCGAAAGCGCAATTGGGGACCTCGCGGGCGTGCGCAGAGGCTGCGTGGTAGCGTTCGGCACGCACGAGCCGACGGCCGCGACAGAGAGACTCGTCGTGCTCGCCGAGACACGCCTGACCGACCCGCAAGCGCGCGCACAGCTCAGGACGCGAATCAATGAGCGCGTCGTCGACTGCATCGGCGAGCCTGCCGAAGAGATCGTGCTCGCCCCGCCTCACGCCGTGTTGAAGACCTCGAGTGGCAAGCTGCGCCGTGCAGCCACTCGAGCTGCTTATGAAGAACATTCCCTCGGCCGCGCGCCCGCCAGGCCCCTGGTGCAGATGCTGCGCCTGATGAGCGAAAGCGCCCTCCTCCGGCTGCGCCGCGCCGCAGCAGCAGCCGCACGCCTCACCTACGGTCTGTACGCGTGGGCTGTCGCGTTACTGATCGGCGTGCCCGCGGTCGTGCGAATCGCGCTCTGCCGGGACCCGGCTCACGCCTGGCATCTCAACCATCTGGCAGCGTGCCGCCTCATTCGTGCGTGGCGCATCCCCTTTTCCGCCACATCGGAGACCCAAGGCGATCTGCCCGAACCGCACGTTATCGTGGCCAACCATTGCAGCTATCTCGACAGCGTCTTCGTCGCGGCGCTCCTGCCGCGTCCCCACATCGTCGTAGCGAAAGCCGAGCTGCAGCGCATCCCGATCTTCGGCGCCTATCTGCGCAGCCTGGGAATCATATTCGTCGAGCGCTCCACAGCCGACAAACGCCTGCTCGAGGTGCAGCGGATGAAAGACGTTCTGGCTGCGGGAGCATCAGTGATCATTTTTCCAGAAGGCACGTTCACGCGCGATGCGGGCCTGCGCGCCTTTCACTTCGGAGCATTCGAGATTGCAGTGGCTAGCGGCGCCACGATCATTCCTCTCACATTGCGCGGAACTCGCTTCGTCCTGCGCGACGGCCAATGGCTGCCGCGACGGCTACCCGTTAGGGCCGTTGTCGGCACACCGCTCGCGGTGCCCGCGGGCGAGGAGCCCTTCTCTGCTGCCGTGCAGCTGCGCGATGCGGCGCGCGCGCAGATCCTGCGTCACTGTGGCGAGCCGGAACTCTGAAAGTCCTTACGTGTGCTGACTGGCCACGCCGATCGAGCGCCCTAGGATGGGCGGCCTAAGCTCCACCTTAACGCCACGCGACCGCAACTTCTCGATGATCCGGGCCAGTGCGACCATGTCAATCGGTTGAATGGGCAAAAGCGCCACTGCCCGGACAGACAGGCGGCGCGCCAGCGATCCGCGGCGTGCTGGGTCAGGCGCCATGGCAGCGGCACGGCGCAATATCTTGCTCGCGTGTACTTCGACGTGCGTCACGAACGTGTGGCGCGGAGGCTCAGGGACCTGGCGGGGTGCTTGAAATCCGCCGAGCAGAATCAAATCCGGGGATCGCCGCGGCAGCACGCAGATCCATGAATTAGCAACGTTATGGATAACTACGCATTGTTCGTTGCGCTGCGAAGCGTAATTTTGTGACGAATGACGGAGGTACACGCAAATGAAACCAGATAGCGAAATCAAGCGCGATGTTGAAGCCGAGTTGAATTGGAGCCCCGACGTGGATCAGACCGACCTGGCGGTGAAGGTCAACAATGGAGTCGTGAGCCTAACGGGTTTCGTACCGAGCTTCTTCGAGAAATACCGGGCTGAGGAGACCGTCAAACGCGTAGCCGGTGTTGCGGGCATCGCGAACGATGTCCAAGTTCGACCCGCGTATGGGCTGGATGATCCCGAGATCGCGCGCGCCGCGATCGCGGCGATACGGGTCGAACTGCCCTCGACTGCCGAGAGTGTGAAGGCTCTGGTTCAGAACGGACATGTCACGCTCGAAGGGAATGTGGAGTGGAACTTTCAGCGCGAGCGAGTGGAGGATGCGGTGCGTCGCCTGACGGGGGTCATCACCGTGAACAACCAGATCATGGTCAAACCGCGCGTAAAGCCGAGCGACGTCAAGCGCATGATTGAGAATGCGTTTCGCCGTAGTGCCGAAGTCGACGCGAGCCACATTTCGGTGAAGACGGAGGGTGGTACGGTCACTCTGAGTGGGAGAGTTCGCACCTGGTCTGAGCGCGCGCAGGCCCAGCAGACAGCCTGGTTCGCCCCGGGCGTCAGCCAAGTCAAGAACGAGCTCACGATCAGTACATAGGTCCACGCCACGAGCACAGGGCTGGAAGCGAGCGCTTTTGGTTTACGCAGGAGTGAAGAACATGAAGTCCGATACCGACATCAAGAAGGACGTGGAAGCCGAGCTCGGGTGGAGCCCGGATGTGGATGAGACGGATATCGCGATCAAAGTGAAGAATGGCGAGGTCACACTGACTGGCTATGTGCGTACCTACTTGGAGAAATGCCAGGCTGAGACTGCTGTCAAGCGAGTAAAGGGAGTCGCCGCGGTGGCGAACGACATCGAGATTCGATCGTCTGCAGGCACGCCGACCGACCCGGAAATCGCGCGTGCGGCCGTTAGTGCGCTGAAGATCGAATTGCCGCTGACCTCGGAGAGCATCAAGATCGTCGTGCAACAAGGCCGGGTCCAGCTCGAAGGCAAGGTAGTGTGGCACTATGAGCGCGAGCGTGCCGAGAGCGCCGTGCGCCGTCTTAGCGGGGTGGTGAGCGTTCTTAACCAGATCCGCATTGAGCCGAAGATTGCGCCGCAGGACATCAAGTACAGGATCGAGGACGCTTTCCGCCGGATCGCGCAGGTCGATGCCAACCAAATCACCGTGGAGGCGCAGGGCTCCGACGTTACCCTCCGTGGTGAGGTTCGATCGTGGGCCGAACGCGATCAGGCTCAACAGACGGCTTGGTCAGCTCCCGGCGTCGCCAAGGTGATAAACGAACTCAGAGTGCGGACCTAAGCTTTTTGGGGGCGACGGCCGGCAGGTCGTCGCCCCCGCCCCCCGGGAAATTCGACGCCCGATCGGCGGCACTGAGTTCGGATGGCCGCGGTACCACGCGAAATCGAACTGAAGCTCGAGGTGGATCCGAGAGACGTTGCAAGGATCAAGCGTCATCTGAGCCGGCTCTCTGATGCCACGCCCGCGGCGCGCACGCTTGTTTCCTTTTATTTCGATACGGCACGTTGGAAGCTCCGCGAGCATCGCCTGTCCTTACGCGTCCGCCGCATAGGTCGCGAATATTTGCAGACCATCAAAGGAGATGGCGGGCCGGCGACCGGTCTATACGATCGCGCGGAATGGGAGCAGGCGATATGCGGTCCGCAACCTGACCTCTCGTGGACGACGCAGACGCCGCTAGGTCCCCTGCTCCACGGAACGCCTGCTGCGTCCCTTCGGCCTGTGTTTGAGACGCGCATTCGGCGAACTACCTATCGTCTGGCAAGATCGGGGGCAGTGATCGCAGCAACCCTGGATCAGGGGTCGATACGCGCCGGCGCGCGCCACTGCAGGCTGTGCGAACTTGAGTTGGAATTGTCGCGTGGCGCGCCGCTTGCACTATTCCGTGTTGCCAGAGCGCTGGGAGACGTTGCTCCTCTGCATCTATCCATCAAGAGTAAGGCGGATCGTGGCTATGAGCTCCTGCGAGAGAAAGACGCCGCGCCAGGCCCGGGGAGCACACGGGCCTCCCCAACGGCCGCTGCCGGCGGAGCGTTTCAGACCATCGCGCGCGGCTGCCTGCGACAAGTGATTGCGAGCGAGAAGCTTGTGCTCGCTCGCGACGGCGAGGCGCTGCACCGCATGCGAACTGCGCTGCGCCGACTGCGGACCGCCATCAGCGTTTTTTCCGGAGTGCTCGACGACCGGGAGGCGGCGAGAATCATGGCCGAGCTTCGATGGATGGGCCGGGAGCTCGGACCCGCGCGCGACGTTGACGTGTTCATAGCCGATGTGGTGCGGCCGCTGCGCGCGCGACGCGCTCACGATCGCGTGGTGAGCCGTATCTGCCGCAACTTCGAACGCCGCCGCGGGTTGCTGTACGGACAGATCGCCAAATCGCTTCAATCGGTACGATTCCGCCATCTGGAATTGGATCTGGCGCGCTGGATCGAGGCTGGACAATGGGTCACGAGCCCAAGTGGCTCCGCGTCCCGGCGGCGCGATCGACCCGTCACACTGCTTGCCGCCGAAGCACTCGCCCGACGGCGCAAGAAGCTCAGAAGGGCGGGCCGGCGCCTGACCGAACTCAGTCTCCGGGATCGGCACAAACTGAGAATCCGCACCAAGAAGCTTCGTTATGTTATTGAATTCTTTTCGGATCTCTTTCCAGGCAATAGGCGTGCAAAGCGTTGCCGGGCCATTCTATCCACACTCAAGGATCTGCAGGATTCGCTCGGCGCACTCAACGATCTTGCCAGACGAGAGGTCCTGTCCTTTGATCGCGCGTGGGCGACGGGGCTCAGAGCAGGCTCGTCGACGGGACCCGATGCCGCCCCAAAGGCGTTCGAAGCGCGCGTCGCTTTTGCCGTGCAAGGCACGCGCGTTGCTCAGCTGTTGCATGAAGCCAAGCGCGCCTTCAAGAGGTTCTGCAGCGCGAGGCCCTTCTGGGAATAAGTGGCAGCGCGATGCAGCTCGTGCCAGTGGGACCTCACTCGGGGACAAGAAATCAAAGGCGAGCAAGCAGACGCACGGCGGCGTTGAGCGACTGCCGATCCTGAAAGAAGTCGCTCCAGGGATCTGGGCGGCGAAGCCACGCCGCACAATTCCCCATGTTGAAATCGGCTGGGATCAACGCGGGGCTGACCTCGGACCATTGCAGCGGGACGGAAACGGGCGCCCCCTTCCTTCGCCGGACTGAATAGGGTGCCACCACCGTCTGGGCAAAACTGTTGCGAAATGGATCGAGGTATACCCGCCCGCGGCGGGCGGCAATCGCGTGCGCGACCGTCAATTCATCCGGGTGCGCTGCTGCGACCTTTGCGACGAAGGACTCGGCGAACGCGAGAACCTCATCGGCATCGGGTCCAAGGACCAGCGGCACGAGGACATGCAGGCCTCGGCTGCCTGATGTCTTCGCGTAAGACCGCAGCTTCAACACCTCCAGATCCGCCTTGACGCGCAGTCCGGCGCGCGCCGCATCCGCAAACTCCCCGGACTCCGGATCAATATCGATACACAGCCAGTCGGGTTGCCGAGGTGAGCCGGTGCGGCTCGCCATGACGTGCACGGCAATGCAGCCAAGATTGACGAGCGCGAGCTGCGTCTGCAACGAACCGCCGACCACATAGTCGGTGAACCTGCCGGTCCGGGTTACCTGTGCGATGCGCTTGGTCGGCGTGCCTGAGGGCATTGCCTGCGGCTTCTGCTTCTGAAAGAAGCACTTTCCCCGCATCCCGTCAGGACACCGCTCAAGCGTCAGCAGGCGATCCTCCACGTACGGCGACAATTTGGGAAAGACTCGGATGTAGTACTCAGCCAAATCCTGCTTCGTATAGCGCTCATCAGGCCAGAACATCTTCTCCGGATGCGATATCTCCGTGGCCGGCACACCCGCGGACCCGGCGAGCTTGAGTTTCCTTCCGATCACGACGCCTGCCCGGGCAAGAGCACCTCTTGTGGACGTTTGTCATCACGCAGGCCGAGGAACACCGGTTGGCGAAGTTTTCTGTCCGCCGTCCACTCCTGAAAAGAGATCTGAGCGATGAGTTGGGGTGCCACAAACACCACCCCCTTCTGCCGAGGAGGGTCTACGACCGCGGGGTGAACGCTCACCAACGGCCGCAGCTCCTGATGCAGTGCAGCGAGCGTCCTGTCATCGAAACCGGTGCCGACTTTCCCGACGTAATGCAGGCGACCGTTCTCATAGGCACCGAGAAGAAGTGCACCAAAGTGTTTCCGCGAGCCGGCGGGCTTCGTGTATCCGCAAATCACGAACTCGTCCTCCTGATGCACCTTCACTTTGAGCCATCGGGTGGTGCGCGCTTCCACGTACGGACTGGACAGATCCTTTGCCACCAGCCCCTCGTATCCACGGCGTCTCGCGATGCGAAAGGCCACTAGGCCGTTCGCTGCCAGTGTGTGAGACGGGATTAACGCCTTTCCCGAGCCGATCGACTTCACCATCACGGCACGGCGCGCGGACAGCGGTTCACGCCGCAGATCCTCACCCTCGTGAAACAGGCAATCAAAGACTGCGAATACCGGCGTGCCTTGGTCCTTCTGAAGGAGCTGAAACCGCGAGACGCCCTTCTTGTCGAATATCACGACTTCTCCATCGAGAAGGAGCGTGTCGGCGCTGAGTGCTCTGATGGCCGCCGCAATCCCAGGGAAGCGGTCCGTACGGTCTCTCCCGTTCCTTGAGAGCAGCCGGACCCGATCCGCTTCTTTGTAGGCGAGGATCCTGTCGCCGTCATATTTCTCCTCGTACACCCACCCGGACCTATCGAACGGCGCCGCCACCAGGGTGGCAAGCATGGGCTCGACGCGAAACGGAATTCGGCTTGTCAAGAGCGCCGCCTGATTGCAATCCACGGGCATACGCCGCACTGCCCGCCGCAGTTGTGCGTACCGCGCCCGCGCGAGACAGCGGCGCTACTGCGCCGCGGGGAGCTCGTGGAAAGCCTCCTCCGGGACATGCGTTGGCAGAGTGGCCGGTGGCTCGTGCACGAGATCCTTGCGTACCTCTGCCGCGACGTGCACCCGCACCGAATCCGGCAACGCCTTGCGCAGGAGGCCGAGAAAGGCGGGTGCCGCCATCACCACCAGACGATCGAACTCACCGCCGCGCCGGGCCTGCTCGAGCTCCTCGGCGATCCGCCCGGCGAACAGCACCGCCTCGTGTTTGCGAGGGCTGCGCTCTCCTCCGGTGCCGTGATGAGCCGTTGCGCCGCGACGGCCACCAGCCAGCTGGGCGTGATCGGAGAAGCTACCGGGGCGGTCGGATTTAAAATCGCGGTCGTGCAGGTGCGCCAGTGGATCGGTCAACCGGGTCGTGAACCGCGGCTCCGCCGTTCTCGATCCCAGGTCGTAGAAGGCCGCTTCAGCCTGATTCGCGACGACGATGCGAAGGCGCATGCTTATCCCCCGTGAGGTAGTCTAGATCTCGGACTCAGCCGCGGAATGCTCGTGCGGCTTCTCCGGCTTCTCGGTCATCGTCGCCTCCGTCAGCATCAGTATGCTCGCGACAGACACGGCATTCTCGAGGGCCGTGCGCACGACTTTGACCGGATCGACGATGCCCGCTTCCACCAGGTCCACGAACTGCTGGCTGGCGGCGTCGAAGCCGATGTTGCCGGTGCTATGCAGCATGCGGTCGACCACCACACCACCGTCGGCGGCGGAGTTCTCGGCAATCTGTCGGGTCGGAGCCTCGAGCGCGCGCCGCAGAATCTGCGCCCCGGTACGCTCATCGCCCGCACATTCGGCTTCCACCGCGGCCACGGCGGCACTCGCCCGCAGCAAGGCCAGTCCTCCCCCGGCCACGATGCCCTCGGCCACGGCAGCCTTGGTCGAGCTGATCGCGTCATCGAGCGCTTCCTTCCTCGACTTCATCTCGGACTCCGAAGGTGCGCCCACCCGAATGACCGCAACGCCCCCCGACAGCTTGGCGAGGCGCTCCTCGAGCTTCTCCCGATCGTAGTCGCCGGTCGTCTTCTCGAGCTCCTTGCGGATCATCTGGATGCGGCCATTGATCTCGCTCTTGGCACCAGCGCCGCCGATGATGGTTGTGTTGTCCTTGTCAACGACGACGCGTTTCGCGCATCCCAGCTGCTTGAGCTCCACGTCCTCGAGCTTGATGCCGAGTTCCTCGGAAATGACCTGGCCGCCGGTGAGCGTCGCGATATCCTGCAAGAGCGCCTTGCGGCGGTCGCCATAGCCTGGGGCCTTCACGGCGGCGCTCTTCAGCACGCCGCGCATCTGATTGACGATCAGCGTGGCGAGTGCCTCACCCTCGATCTCCTCCGCGATGAACAGGATCGGCTTAGCAGCCTTCGCCACCTGCTCGAGCAGCGGGATGATGTCCTTGATGATATTCAGCTTCCGGTCGCACACCAGCACGTACGGATCCTCGAGCACCGCTTCCATGCTGTTAGGGTCGGTGACGAAGTAAGGCGACAGGTAGCCGCGGTCGAACTGCAGCCCCTCGACCACCTCGAGGGTGGTTTCGGTGCTCTTTGATTCCTCCACCGTGATGACGCCGTCGCCCCCCACTTTCTCCATGGCATCCGCGACCAGCTCGCCGATGCTGGCATCGTTGTGCGCCGATATGGTCGCAACCTGCGCCTTCTCCCTGCGGCTGCCGACCGGCTTCGCCAAGGCTTTCAGCGCCTTGACCGCCGCCGCCAGCCCGCGATCGAGCCCCCGCTTGAGGTCGATGGCACTCGCCCCGGCGGCTATGTTGCGCAGCCCCTCCGCATACATCGCCTGTGCCAGCACGGTGGCGGTGCTGGTGCCATCGCCGACGGCGTCCCCGGTCTTCTCCGCGGCCTGTCGCAGCATCCGGGCTCCGAGGTTCTCCTCCGGATCGGCGAGCTCCATCTCCTTGGCGATCGTCACTCCATCATTACAGACGATGGGCGCCCCCCACTGCTTCTGGATGAGCACGGACTTCGACTTCGGGCCGAGCGTGATGCGCACGGCATCCGCCAGCTGCGCCGCTCCCCGCAGCACTTTCTCGCGCGCAGCGGATCGGAACAAAACCTGCTTTGCCGTCATACGACGACCTCACCTAAGCAACAGCCGCAAATAAAACTAGCAACCACTACGTCATGCTGTTACGGATAGCGGCCAGCTTCGATCCGCGGAACTACCTACGGGAGCTGGTGCTAGGGCCGTGCGACGGCCCCCAAAGAAGTCGCCGTCCCCAACGACTGGAGCTCCCTCGCCGCAACGTCCTGCGCACGCCCCGCGGGGGCGAGCTCCGCCGCCTGACCCGGCTGCCGGGTATCACAGGCTGTACTGCTGGTGCAGCAGCGGCATCTCCACCGCGCCCGCCGGCAGCCGTGCGGCAAATTTCTGCATTACGTCCGGCTCGCCGTGCACGAGGAAGCTACGCTCGGCATGTGTCTCCTCTTGCCAGCGCAAGAGTTCCGCCTGGTCCGCGTGTGCGGAGAAGCCGTTGATCGTATGAATCCGCGCCCGCACTGGAATGTCTTCGCCGAAGAGCGTGACGCTCTCGGCTCCATCGATGATTCGCCGCGCCAGGGTGCCGCGCGCAGCATAGCCCACGAAGATGATCGCGCAGTTGTGGCGGTTGAGATTGTGCCTCAGGTGATGGCGCACGCGCCCGCCGCTGCACATGCCCGATCCGGCGATGATGATGGCGCCGCCGGTGACGCGATTGAGCGCGACCGACTCGGCCGTTTCTCGCGTGAAATGCAGCCCCGGCAGGAAGAAGGGATCGCGCCCCTCGAGAAACAGCTCACGAGTCTCCCGCTGGTAGCATTCGGGGTGGTGCGCGAATATCTCCGTGGCCGAAATCGCCATCGGCGAGTCGAGAAAGACCTGCGTCGTGCGCGGTAAGCGGCCGGAGTCGACTCCAGCGCGCAGGAAGAACAGCAACTCCTGCGCCCGCTCCAGGGCGAAGCTCGGGATGACGACGTTGCCGCCGCGCTGGAACGCCTCGGTGATGGCCTGGTAGAGCTCCTCGATCGAGGGGCCGATCGGCTTGTGCAGGCGATCGCCGTAAGTGGTTTCCATCACCAAGGCGTCGACCCGCGGCGGCGGCGCCGCGTTACGCAACAGCGGCCGGCCGACGTTGCCCAGATCGCCGGAGAAGAGCACCCGGCGCCGCGCCCCCGTTTCCTCGAGCTCCAGCACGATGCTTGCCGACCCGAGGATGTGGCCGGCGTCGAGAAAAGTCGCCGATACGCCGGGCGCGAGCCGCACTGGCGTGTCGTACTGCGCTTCGCGGCCCAGGAAATCCATCGTATGCAACGCGTCAACGACTGTGTACAGGGGTTCCACGGCACTGTGCGCGCCCCTGCGACCCGCATGACGCGCGTGGCGCAGCGCCTCCTCCTGGTGCACGTGTGCGGCATCGAGCAGCACCAGGCGCAGCAGCTCGCGGGAGGCACCGGTGGTCACGATCGCGCCGCGGAAGCCGCGCTTCACCAAGAGCGGCAGCCGGCCACAGTGATCGAGATGGGCGTGTGTCAACAGCACGAACTCAATGCTTGCGGGATCAAAGCCGAAGGCTTGCGCGTTCTCCTCGTCGAGCTCGTGCCCGCCCTGGTATAGGCCGCAGTCGATCAGTACTCGCGTGCCGGCGCACTCGATGAGGTGACATGAGCCGGTAACGCCCCGGTCGGCTCCGTGGAACTCGATTTTCATCGCGTCGCAGGGTGAGTCACAGTCTCGGCATGCTGGCATGAGCGCGATGCCAGGGTACTACGTACAACTGCGGGTACGTGGCTTGCAGTCCCCCTCCTATCATCGCCCGTGCGAGGTACGCGGTGATGAAGGTAGTCGAATCCGGCGCCCGGGAAGTGCGGCCCGCCGGCAGCATGGACGATGTGACGGCTGCCAAAGTCGCCTTTTTGTCCAACCCAGCTTCCTATGAGGACGAGCCGTCTCGCGTTGAGACGCGGGAGACGCATTTTGCCTGGGTGTTTCTCGCCGGAGAGCGCGCCTACAAGATGAAGAAGCCCTCGCATCTGCGGGGCGCGGACTGGCGCACCACGGAGGCACGCGAGCTGGCCTGTCGCGAGGAGCTGCGCCTCAATCGTCGGCTCTCCGCCCCGACCTATCTCACCGTCGAGCCGCTCGTCGAGACGGCATCCGGCTTCAGGATCGGCGGCAGCGGGCGTGCGGTCGATTGGCTGCTCGTGATGCGACGGCTCGACGGGCGGCGCATGCTGGACGCGGTGCTCGATGCGGGCACGCTCTCCCGCGGCGATCTCGATGCGGTGCTCAGCTTTCTCGTCGATTTCTACAAGTCCCGCGACCCCCTGCCCTTCACACCGGATGCCTACCTCCAGCGTCTCCGTGCGCGCATCGAGGAAGCCCTGACTGCGCTCCAGAGGACCGAGCTCGGATTGCCCGCAGGGCGCACCGCGCCGCTCGCCGAGGAGCTGCGCGCGACCTTCGAGGCGCTGCGTCCGGAGCTCGAAGAGCGCGCCACCGTACGGCGTATCGCCGAGATACACGGGGATCTGCGCGCGGAGCACGTCTGGCTCGGGCCGCCCGTGCAGATCATCGATGCATTGGAGGTATATGCGGACCTGCGCATGCTCGACACGGCGGAGGAGATTGCCGTGCTGGCGCTCGACTGCGAGCGCCCCGCGACGCCGTGGGCACCTGCGTATCTGCGGGACCATTACCGCCAGCTGGCCGCGGACCCCGTCAGCACCCAGCTGTTCGAGTTCTACATGGCGCTGCGCGCGGCGACCCACGCCAAGCTGGCCATCTGGCATCTCGATGATCCGCAGCAGTGTTCCGACCCGGCACCGTGGCGCGCGCGCGCACTGCAGGCCGTCGCCACGGCGCTGCGCCACTGCCGCGCAGCCGTGCCGGCAGATCTGACACGGTCGGCTCGGACGAGGCCGCATGCGTGAGATCCCTGAACCGCGACTGTTCGCGCTGAGCGAATCCCGCGACCTCGCCATGAGTGTCGCCGAGAGCGCCGGACTCGCCCTCGCCCCCCTGGAGGAGCGGCGCTTCGAGGGCGGTGAATTCAAGCTCCGGCCGCTCGAGTCGGTGCGCAACCGCACCGCCTTCGTCGTCGAGTCGCTCGCCGGCGATGAGGTGGTGCCGACGGCGGAACGGCTGGTGCGTCTCCTGTTCCTGCTGTCGGGCCTCAAGGATGCCGGCGCGATCGAGCGCGTGGCGCTCCTGCCCTATCTGGCCTACGCACGCAAGGAGCGCCGCACCCAGGTGCGTGATCCGGTCAACACCCGCTACGTGGCGCAGTTGCTCGAGACGGCGGGACTCGATCGGCTCGTCGCACTCGATGTGCACAACCCTGCAGCCCTCGACAACTCGTTCCGCATTCCGGTAGATCACCTGAGCGCCATGCCCATGATGGCCGATCATTTTGTGCGCCACCTTGCGGCAGCCCCGCTCACCGTCGTGTCCCCGGATGTGGGCGGCATCAAGCGGGCGCAGCTCTTTCGGGAGCTGCTGCAACGGCGGCTCGACCGCGAGGTGGAGATGGCGTTCATCGAGAAGCGCCGCGCGCTGGACGTGGTCTCGAGCGGAGCACTGGTGGGCGATGCCGCTCGGCGGGACGTGATCGTCATCGATGATCTGTGCGCATCGGGTGGCACACTGATCCGCGCCGCGGAGATCTGCCGGCGCGCGGGTGCTGCCGCGGTGCATGCCGCGGTGACACACGTCCCTCTGCCCGCCGGTCTCACGGCACTGCTCGCGGCGGACACTCTCACGAGCATCGTGGTCACCGACAGCGTCGGCCCGGGACCCGCAGCTGCGCGTTCACCGGCTGATGCAGCGACGCTCACCGTGCTCTCAGTCGGCCCGCTTTTCGGCCAGGCGCTGCGCCGGATGCTGGACGGCAAGCCGCTCGCCCCGCTGCTCGAGCGGTGGCCGGTCTCAGGCGCAGACTGATCCGGGCGGCTCAACGCCATGGCCTCGAGCTATCTCGTCACGGGCGGCGCCGGCTTTCTCGGCATCAACCTCTGCCGCTATCTCCTCGAGCGCGGCGAGCGCGTGCGCTCGCTGGACATCGCGCCCTTTGAGTATCCGGAGCGCTCGCGGGTCGACGTCATCGACGGCGACGTGCGCGACAGCGCCGCCGTGGAGCGCGCCATGAGCGGCGTCGACGTCGTGGTGCATGCAGCCGCCGCACTGCCGCTGGCTGCGCCCGCGGAGATTCTCTCGACCGCCGTTCACGGTACCGGCCTGCTGCTGCAGGCCGCACTCGCGCAGGGTGTGCAGCGCTTCATCTTCATTTCCTCCACCGCCGTCTACGGCATCCCGGACCATCATCCGCTGCTCGAAAGCGACCGTCTGCAGGGAGTCGGGCCCTACGGCGAATCCAAGATTCAGGCGGAGGCGCTGTGCGTCAAAGCCAGAGAAAGCGGACTGTGCACCAGCATTCTGCGGCCGAAGAGCTTCGTCGGGCCGGAGCGGCTCGGCGCCTTCGAGCTGCTCTACAACTGGGCCTACGCGGGAAGAAACTTCCCCGTGCTGGGCTCGGGGAACAACCGCTATCAGCTGCTCGACGTCGACGACCTGTGCCGTGCGATCGAACTGTGCGCGAGCGCAGCGCGCGAGCAGGTCAACGACACCTTCAACGTGGGCGCCGCGGATTTCGGCACCATGCGCGAGAACTTTCAGGCGGTGCTCGACCGTGCCGGGCATGGCGCCCACGTGGTAGCGCTGCCCGAGAAACCCGCCGTCCTTCTGTTGCGCCTGGCAGACGCTCTGCGCCTCTCACCGCTCTATCGCTGGATCTACGCAACGGCCTCGCAGGAGAGCTTCGTCTCGATCTCGCGGATCGAGAGCCGCCTGGGATTTCGTCCCCGTCATTCCAATCGCGAGGCGCTCATGCGCAACTACGATTGGTACGTGGCCCATCGTCTGGAGCTCGGCACGCGGACCGGCACCACGCATCGCGTGCCCTGGAAGAAGGGGGTACTGCGTCTTGTCGAACATTTCTTCTGAGCTGCGCGCACCGCCGCGACGTGACGGCGGCTCGCTGCTCGCGGCCGCCCTTGAGAGCCTGCGGCCGTATCAGTGGCTGAAGAACGCACTCGTCTTCGTGCCGCTCGCCGCCGCCCACCGTCTCGGGGAGCCGCAGCTGCTGATGCGTGCGCTGCAGGCATTCGTCGCGTTCAGCCTGTGCGCTTCCGCGGTTTACCTGCTGAACGACCTGCGGGACGCGCCGGCGGACCGCATGCACCCGCACAAGAGCCGGCGACCGATCGCCTCGGGGCGGCTGCCGCGAAGCCTCGCCCTGGCGCTCGTGTCCGTTCTACTGGCCGCAACCCTGGCCGCCGCCTGGCCGCTCGGCGTGAAGGCCGGGGCCGCGCTCGGCGCGTATTTCGCGCTGATGATCGTGTACACGCTGCGCGTCAAGGCGATCGTGCTGCTGGATGCGCTGGTGCTCGCCTCCGGATACGCGCTGCGCGTGCTCGCCGGCGGGCTGGCGGTGGCGATACTCCCGTCGGCGCGCCTGCTCGCGTTCTGCATATTTCTGTTCTTCAGCCTCGCGCTGGTCAAGCGCTACGCGGAGCTCGCGCTGCTGCGTCTGCGCGACGGGCCCGCGGCTCACGCGCGCGCCTATCTGCTCGAGGACCAGGAATTCATCCTCGCGCTCGGCACCTCCTGCGGTGCGCTCTCGGTGCTGGTGCTGGCGCTTTACATGAGCAGCGAAACGGTTGGGCGGCTCTATTCGCGCGCGGGATTCATCTGGCTCACGTGCGTGCTGCTCCTCTACTGGATCAGCTATATGTGGCTGATGGCCCATCGCGGCCGCATGACCGACGATCCCCTGGTGTTCGCCGTCAAGAACCGCGTGAGCGCAGTCCTCATCGTGCTGATGGGGGCCAGCGCATGGCTCGCGGTCTGAGCCGGCACGCCGGCGCTGGCGGGAAAGGCTCGCCGCTCGTCCGTGGCTGCGCTCTCGCGGCACTGCTGCCCGTCGCCTGCACATTTGCCGGCGAGCCGAGCCTGCCATCCGCCGCCACCCTCGCCCTACAGCGCACGCAGTATGAGGCGGAAGCGCCCAAGACCATCCTCGAGCTGCAGCCGTTCCGCAGCGAAACCCACATCGCCGTCGTGCGCCCGGACGGCACTTCCGGCATTGCCACGATCACCAACCTCAACCCGTATGTGAACGCATGGTACCTGCTCTCGATCGAGTGGCCGTCCGCCGCGGGCGGCTCCGCGACTTATCATCTGCAGAACCCTTACCCGCGGCTGCAGATGTTGCGGCTGCGCGCCGCCGATGCACACACGGTCACCGTCACCAACGACCAGGGACTGCTGTGCACGCTGTGGACCAACGATGGGCGAGGCGAGCTCGCCGCGGCGAGCTCCGCGGGCCTGCCCTACGCACCGCTGTGCAGCGGTGCGCTCTATCTGCGCAATCCGGTTGCCGGCCATCACACCTCGCTCGAGCGGATTACGGACTTCCTGCGCGATCATGTCTGGGGCGGCGACCGCGTCGTCAACTTCGTCAAGCAGGAGTTCTACCGCGACGCGTTCCTCGAAAAGGGCGCGCTCGGCTCCGCCAGCATCGCTCCTGCGCCGGTCACGCACGGGCCGCTGCCGGCGGCGCTGGCGCAGGAATACACCGGCCGCGACACGCTCACCGAAGGTCTGGGGCTCGATCTCGGCACGCCCAGGCGCGAACTGCAGCTCGGGCAGTGGTACGCGGTGCCGGAGCTCGCGGGCGTATTCGTGAGCGCCGACGCGCCGCGCTACCTCGCAACCCGGTTTCTCGAGCGGGAGGCGCACGTCAACCCGCTCGATGCGGTCGAGTCGAACGCGCTCGCCTACCTCGTCGCATTCGATCTGCAGCTGCTCGATCTGCACTTCGTTCTGGGAACCGATCACCCGCGGCTCGACTGGTCCGACCGACCCCCGCCCTCATCGTGGGATCCGCGACTCCCGGGGCCGGACGGGGTGGCGAGTGCCGCGCCCCTCGTGACCAACGGCATGGTGAATCCCGCGGACGCGCAGCGCACGGTCGCGACCTTCGCCGGCGGATTCAAGCGCTCGCACGGCGCATTCCGCGTCGGCCCGCTGGCAGAAGTCAATCACGGCAGCCATTACGGCTTCATTGAGCAAGGGGTCATATTCAGCAAGCTCCATCCCGGGCTCGCGACCGCGCTGGTAATGGACGACGGCGCAATCGATCTCAGGACCTGGACTGCGAGCGACGAGGCGCTGCTGCCGAAGATCCGCGACGCCCGACAAAACGGCGTGCCACTCATCGAGTACGATGCGCAGCAGCACCGCGCGGTGCCCGGCGAGCTCGTCGACCTCTGGGGTCAGGGCAACTGGTCCGGCTCGGCCGAAGAGGTGCTGCGTACGCTGCGGGCCGGACTGTGCCTGCAGGAGAGCGGTACGCAGCGCTTTCTGATTTACGGCTACTTCTCCGCAGCCACACCCTCCGCCATGACCCGCGTGTTTCAGGCCTATCAATGCCGCTATGCCATGCACCTCGACATGAATGCGCTGGAACATACCTATCTCGCGCTCTACGTGAGCCGCGGTGGCCAGCGTCTGGTCGAGCATCTCATCGAAGGAATGGAGCAGGTCGACCGCACCGCCGGCAAGGAGTTCGCGCCGCGCTTCCTGGCGTTCCCCGACGATCGTGACTTCTTCTACCTCACGAGGCGTGGCGAATGAGCAGAACCGGCCCCCTGCTCGCTCTGGGGTTGCTGCTGCTGGTGAGCCGGCCAGTGGCTGCGCAGACCACCCTGGTGGAGCGCAACGAGGTGTTACTGCGACAGCTCCAGGACGTCCACGGTCTCAGCACCGAGCAGATGCAACACATCCGGGCTATCTTTGCGCGATCAGCCATCATCGGCCAGGGTAATCCCGCGATCACGCGCCATCCGGTGACTCCCGAGCAGTGCCTGGCCCAGCTTCAGCAACGGGGCATCAGCTACGCCAACCCGCGCTTCGAGCAGATCTGCGACGCCAAATATATGGCGCCCCTTTACGACCCGGCGACCTCTAAACCCGAGGATGCGAGCGCCTGCATCGACCAGTTCGAGTTCCCGGACATACCGTGCGTCTACCCCGTGGTTTGGGTGAAAGCGAGCGAAGCCGCAGAGCTCTGCGCTGCGGAGGGCAAGCGGCTGTGCGATGCGAACGAGTGGGAGGATGCCTGCCAGGGCCGCACCGAGCCGCCGGATTACCGCTTCGATCTCGCAGCGGGCGTGCCGCCCGCGGTCGCGATTCGCCGCATGCGCGAAGCCCACAACCGCGCGCACGCCGCCGACAAGCGCTGGAGCTACGGGCCGGCGTATCAGCAGGGAATCTGCGCCACCGGCAGCTTCAAGTCCCCGGGCTGCAACGGCGGCAGCTGGACCCAGTGCGGCTCGAACACCTATCCCGCGGGCGATTTCCCCGCCTGCCACAGTCCGCTCGAGGTCTACGATCTGAACGGAAACGCCGCGGAGCACATGAATCTGCCGCTCAGTGTGGACCAGATGTCGAGTCGTGGCAGCACCACGCTCGGCTACACGGAAATGAAGGGCAGCTGGTTCATCTTCGACACTTACCGTGCGCACGAGGACTGGTGCCGTTGGCGCGCGCCCTTCTGGCACGGTTCACGCGTCATGGACCCGCACAGTCACGCCAACTATCACCTGGGATTTCGCTGCTGCAGTACGCTGGCGGCGAAGCAGCCGCTCCCCGGCAGGAGCCCTTAAGGCGCCGCCGCCTGCGTCGCGAGGAGGCTCCTGAGCTGAGCCAGCCGAGCGGCGAGCTGCGGCCACGGCCCCTCGTCGCTGAGGAGCCTCGCGGGCTCCGCCTCCGCCATCAGCTCACGCAGCGGGCGCGGCACGCCGTTGACATACGCGGTGTCGCTCACCAGCCGCACGCCGTGGCTGTAGTCCGCGTAACGCGCGCCGTGCACGGTGCTGAGCGGCTGAATGGGCGCCCCCACACGGCGGTGCCAGCCGTAGATGGCGACCCGCCCGAGATCGGTCCACAAGCGGCTGGTGAGGACCAGATCCTTCTTGTCGCCGGAGGTGAGCTCCCCGAGCGGCGCGGGAAGCGCCGCCCGCTGCTCACTGATCAGCTCGGTGTGATACACAAAATAGGCCGTGCTGCGCATCTGCCCTCCCGCCGGCAGCGGCAGCGGCGCGAGCTTCACGGGCGCGGCCTCGTAGATCGCGTCCACCATGTGCGGTGTCGGCAGCTCAAAGCCGAAGCGTTGTGCTACCGCGAGTGCGGCCTCGAGGCCCAGCGGCACGAAGACGAAATCGCGGTCCGATCCGACCGCCAGATAATCGGGCAGCACGCACAGCGTGAGCTCGAGGGGATGGGCGCGGTCCCCACCCGTGATGCTCACTGGCGCCGGATGCCGCAGAAACGGCGGGATGTTCCCGGCGAACAGCTCCGCGCGCAGCAGCGCATCGCGGGCCAGTCCGGAAAGATGCTCGACGCGCCGGGCGACCTCGCTCCCCTCGGGTGCTTGCGCGGCGCGCGGCGGAATGCCCGCTACGCTGTCTCCCGCGCAGACGGTCGATGTGCGCAGGCCGCGCGTCCCATGGGCGTCAGCCTCGCTCGCGACGGCAGCCACCGCCAGCAAAGCGAGGCAGATCCCCGCGGTGCCGGCCGCCATTCGCGTGCCCTTGAGCCGTGATGCCATAGCGCGGCAAGTTACCGTGCCGGAGCGGACTTGACCAGTCAGTGAAGTGTGAAACTTCTCCCAAGCCGCGCGGTCGAAGCCTCAACGCGCGATGTTCGGGTAGAGACGCGCCGCGACCAGGACTAGAGCGACCAGAGTTATCCCCAGAACGCCGTAGTCCCTCCACAAGCTCATGTGAGCCGCCGTTGCGGCGGGTAGCAGCAGCGTTCGCAAGCCGTCGATCTGGTAGGTGAGCGGATTGAGGCGCGACACCACCTGGAGCCAGCCCGGCATCAGGCTCGTCGGATAGATGGCGTTGCTCGCGAAGAACAGCGGCATGGTCAGCACTTGGCCGACGCCCATGAAGCGCTCCCGGGTCTTCACGATACAGGCCACCGACAGCGAGAACGAAGAGAAGACCATCGCGCCGAGCAGCACCAGGGCTACTGCGCCACACAGGCTGAGCGGTCTCCAGCTCAAGTGCACGCCGAGCAGCACCGCGAGCAGCAGCACGACGATCGCCTGAACGAGCGCGCGCGCGCCTCCGCTGAGGGCCTTGCCGAGGACCAGCGCCGTGCGCGGGGTCGGACTCGCGAGAAACTTGTGGACGATGCCGAGATCGCGCTCCCAGATGATGGAGATGCCGTTGAAGATGGCGATGAACAGCACGCTCTGCGCCAGCACACCGGGCACCAGGAAGGCGAGGTACGGTGTGCCCCCCGTGTCGATCTGGCGGGTCCGCGCCATGACCTCTCCAAACACGACCAGCCACAGCACCGGCTGGACCGCGCGCGTGGCCAGCTCGGTGGGGTCGCGGCGGAGCTTCCTCAGCTCCATCTCGGCGATCGCCAGCACCTTGCGCACGAAGGCCGGGGCGCCGCCGCGACGCAGGCCGTGCGGGTCTTCAACCGAGGCGCTCGGCCACATGTCGGGTCCTCGATGTCTCATCGTAAGCGCCGGCAACTTCGCTCTCTGCTTTCGTGAAGTGCGCGAATACCTCCTCGAGGCTGGCGTTCGGGCCGATGGCAAGCTTGAGCGTGGTCGGGGAGCCGCTCGCGACCAGGCGTCCCTGATTGAGAATCGCCAACTCATCGCACAGGTGCTCTGCCTCGTCCATGTAGTGGGTCGTGAGCAGGATAGTGCAGCTCTGACTGTCCTTGAGCCGCTTGATGTGCTCCCAGACGGCCTGTCGCGCCAGCGGGTCGAGCCCGACCGTCGGCTCGTCTAGAAACAGCACCGTGGGCTGATGGAGCGTCGACTGCGCGATCTCGAGGCTTCGGATCATGCCGCCCGAGTAGGTGCGGACGAGACGATGCGCCGCGTGCTCGAGACCCATGAGCGCCAGGGCCTCGCTGATGCGCAGCGCGCGCACGCGCCGGGGCAGATCGTAGAGCTTGGCCATTACCAGCAGGTTCTCATATCCAGTGAGCTCGGCGTCGGCAGACAAGGCCTGCGGCACATAGCCGATGAGTCGCCGCACCTCAGTGGCGCTGCGCAGCACGTCATAACCACAAACCCGCGCGCAGCCGCTCGTTGGCGGCAGCAGTGTGGTCAGGATCTTGACGACCGTGGTCTTGCCGGCGCCATTGCGTCCCAACAGTCCGCACACTGCGCCGTGATTGACCCCCATGGTCAGGTGATCGACGGCTGTCACGGAGCCGAAGCGCCGCACCAGCTGATCGAGGGCGATGGCGGATGATGATGGGGCAGGCATGGCGTCCAAGGGAGTCGCTTGCCAGGCGAACCTTACAGAGGGATGCGCCGCGGCGCGTAGGTAATTGCACGAATCGACTGTGGACTCCCGGCACCCGCAATCTTGACTTCCGAGGACAGCTCGATGCCGATACCATCATGATCCTTCCACTGCAGATCACCTTCCGCCACATGGAGCCGTCGGCCGCTCTCGAAGCGCGCATTCGCAAGCTTGCTGCCAGGTTCGACAGGTTCAGCGGGCACATCATGGGCTGCCGGGTGGTCATCGAGCCCCTGTCGCACCATGCCCATCAGGGTGCGCTCTACGACATCCGCATCGACATCACGCTTCCAGATGAAGAGATCGCCGTTCGACATGCCCATTCCGCCGATCACGCTCACGAAGATCCCTACGTTACGTTGCGCGATGCATTCCGGGCTGTGCGCCGCAGACTCGAAGACTACGAGCGCAGGCGGCGGCACGACGTCAAGACCCACGCCGAAGTTGCGCAGGGGAAGATCTGCGAGCTCGATCCCAGTCGTGATTGCGGACGCATCGAGACCGAGGACGGACGGCTCATCTATTTCCATCGCAACAGTGTGCTCGACGGAAGATTTCAGGATCTGACCACCGGCACCAGAGTGCGCTTCGCCGAGGAAGCCGGGGATCTCGGTCCCCAGGCCAGCACGGTGCACGTGATCGCCTGAGCGAGACGAGACGCTTTAGGACGTGGCCAGGGCGGGCAGCGCCGGCGATCCGAGCTCGGTGCGCGCGGCCTCGATGTTGGGCGGCTCAGTGCGCACCGACACGCGGACTGCGGCCAGCCGCTCGTAGAGCCGCCGCTTGCGGTAGAGAGGGACCCACCCGTAGACCAGTGATTCCGCGGGCCGCCACAGCGCCAGCCACGCCAGGATGATGAGCCCTTCGTCGAGCATCCGCGGCGCGCTGCCGTGAAGCACTCCGGTGAGGATGCCGCGGATGGTCATGCTGGCGAGAAATATCGCTATTCCACCGAGCAGCGCCATCTGCCCGACCCGCATCTCATCGCGCAACCGATGGCGCGCCGAGGTCGCCAGCCGCTCATAGTAGTGCTCGACTGCGGCCTGCAGGTCCGCCGACAGCGCCACGCCCTCATGGGCGTGGACATGCAGATGCCACGTGTGCGCCGAGAGCTTCTCGCTGAATTCCTCCTCGATGAATTCGGCGGCCTCACGGTCGAGGTCGCGGTCCCAGAACGGCGAGGGGTCGAGCGAATTGAACATCTGTGCGACGTTGCGCACGTGAATGCTGACGCTCGCAGCGCTCGCGGCACGCTGCGGTGCGTGATGCTTGCGCAGCAGCGAGCGGGCAATCACCAGTGCCGAAGGCATGGTTGCGCGGGCGCCGTTACGCCGCCACTTCGCGGGTGACCCGGGCAAGCTCCCCGACGTCCGAGGTGCTCACGGAGGTGCTCTCCTCCTCCGTCGCATCTTCCCAGGCTTCGGGGAGCGGTCGGTAAGACTCGAGCGGTTCCGCCCAGTCCGCGCCCCTCATGTCGGTCTCCGAGTAGCCGAGATCATCGCGCTCCACGTCGTCGACCGGCCCCGTCCAATCCTCAGGAGGCTCGGCCAAGCCGAGTGGCAGGCCCCGCCAGGTCTCGTTATCGATCTCGTCGAGGTCGCCGCCAAAAGTCTGGATTTCGATGGTGCCCGCCTCTTCGTCGCGGCCGATCACCTGGAAGATCTCGCCCTTATCCCGGTGTAGATACCACTGGCCGACCTGCGCATGCCCCACGTCGATGTTCATAACCACCTCCATTCCCGCCGCACGCCTGACAGTGCGCGCACTGTGCTGCCGCTGGAATACGCGAAACTGCGCATCGTTCCCTGCACGCCAGCACCCCGCCCCGAGAGAGGCGCCATACGCACATGCCGCACTCACTCACCGCGCCGGCGGCGCCATACTCTTTAATAAGGTTGCATCGGACGGGTACGTGAGACCGTTTCAATCCATTTACGCGCACGGATTTCTGCGCGTGGTGATCTGTACACCTCGGGTGGAGGTGGCGCAGCCGGCCGTGAACGTACAGCGCACCATTGAGCTGGCCCAGCGTGCCGTAGCCTGCAAGGCAGGCTTGGTCCTGTTTCCGGAGCTCGGGCTGTCGGCGTACTCGAACGAGGACCTGGTGCTCCAGGACGCGCTCCTCGACGATGTCGAACGCGCCGTGCAACACTTGCTGGCGGCGAGTCGCACGCTCGGTGCGATCCTCGTCGTGGGGGCGCCGCTGCGCAGCGAGGGGCGGCTGTTCAACTGCGCGCTGGTGATGTGCCAGGGTACCCTGCTCGGCGTCATTCCCAAAACCTACCTGCCCAATTACCGCGAGTTCTACGAGAAGCGCCAATTCAGCTCGGCGACACAGGCCCTCGAGGATGGGATCGAGGTCTGCGGACAACACGTGCCGTTCGGCAACGAACTGCTGTTCGCCTGCAAGGGCTGGCGTGACTTCGTGCTGCACGTCGAGATCTGCGAGGACCTGTGGGTGCCGCTGCCGCCGAGTACCCGTGCGGCCCTCGGCGGGGCGACGGTACTCGCCAATCTCTCCGCCAGTGACGCGACCATCGGCAAGGCCGAGTACCGGCGCCTGCTGTGCGCCTCGCAGTCCGCCAAGTGCATCGCGGCCTACGCGTACGCCGCGGCAGGCTACGGGGAGTCCACCACCGATCTGGCATGGGACGGGCATGCGATGGTCTGCGAGAACGGCGACCTCATCGCCGAGTCGCAGCGTTATCGCTATGAGGACGGACTGCTGACTGCAGATGTGGATCTCGAGCGCCTGCGCCAGGAGCGCACGCGCACGACGAGCTTCGGCGATTGCGCACAGCTCGAGCGCGGGCAGCTCGCGGGTCTGCGCCGCATCGCCTTCGACCTCGAGCCGCCCGACGGCGCGGTGCCGCTCGAGAGAACGGTGGCGCGCTTCCCCTACGTACCGGCCGATCCTGCCAGCCTCGATGAGCGCTGCCGGGAAGTCTATGCCATCCAGGTGCAAGGGCTGGTGCGTCGCATGCAAGGCAGCGGCGTCGACAAGCTGGTCATCGGCGTATCAGGCGGGCTCGACTCGACTCAGGCGCTGCTGGTCGCGGCCAGGGCGGTTGATACGCTCGGCCTGCCGCGCGCCAACGTGCTGGGCTTCACCCTGCCGGGGTTTGCTACCAGCGAGCGGACGCGGGCCAACGCGCTGCGGCTGATGAGCGTGCTCGGCGTGAATTCCGGGGAGATCGACATCCGCCCCTCGGCCATGCAGATGTTCCGCGATCTCGGCCACCCGTTCGCTCGCGGTGAATCATCGAGCGATGTCACCTTCGAGAATGTGCAGGCGGGTGAGCGCGCCTCGCACCTGTTCCGGCTGGCGAACTTTCACGGCGCCCTGGTGGTGGGGACGAGCGATCTCTCGGAGCTCGCTCTCGGCTACACCACCTATGGCGTCGGTGATCAGATGTCGCATTATGCCGTCAATGCTTCGGTGCCAAAGACGCTCATCCGCCATCTGATCCACTGGATCTCGCGCAGCGCCCAGTTCGACAGCGCAGTCACGGCGGTGCTCAAGGACATCCTCGCAACCCCCATCAGCCCCGAGCTGCTGCCACCCGTCGGCGGCACGCTGCAGTCGGCCGAGAGCGTCGTCGGGCCCTATGAGCTGCAGGACTTCAATCTCTATTATCTCAGCCGCTTCGGCTTCCGCCCCAGCAAGGTCGCGTTTCTCGCCGAGCATGCCTGGTCGAAACGCGCCGCGGGTGCCTGGCCGCAATCGGTCCCGGAGGCTGAGCGTCACGAATACGATCGCGCGGCGATCAAGCACTGGTTGGGCGTATTCATTGCGCGCTTCTTCGGCGCGAGCCAGTTCAAGCGGTCGGCCCAGCCCAACGCACCCAAGGTCGGCTCCGGTGGCTCACTCTCACCGCGTGGCGACTGGCGAGCGCCCAGCGATGCCTCTGCCGATGTCTGGCTTGAGGAGCTCAGGCGCAATATGCCCTGAGCGCGCCGCGCGCAGCAGCGCTGGCAGTTCGCCGAGCGGCCGTGCGTTGAGTACGTCCTCCTTGCGCAGCCAGCCGCGCCGCGCCTGCAGCACGGCGCCATCGAGACAGGCGAACTGCTCCGCCGAATGGGCATCGCTCGCCAGGCTGAGGAGCACACCGGCGTCGCGGGCCGCCTTGACGTGCACGTCGTCGAGGTCGAGACGCGTAGGCTGCCCGTTCACCTCCAGGCAGCAGCCCCGCTCGCGCGCCGCCGCAATGACCCGCTCGAAATCGAGCGCGCACGGCGGGCGTTCGCCGAGCAGCCGCCCGCTCGGGTGCGCGAGGATGGTGACGTACGGCCGCTCGAGCGCGCGCAGCACGCGGGCGGTCTGCTGTGCCTCCGGCTTGTCGAAGTGACTGTGGATGGCAATGATCACCACATCCAGACGTGCGAGCACCGCATCGGGCAGCGCCAGCCCCCCATCCTCGAGAATGTCCACTTCGGCGCCCTTGAGCACCACGATGTCGTCGAGCTTTTCGTTGAGCGCGTCGATCGCCTCCGCCTGACGCGCCAAGCGCCCGGCGTCCAGCCCGTGAACGATACCGAGGTGCTGCGCATGATCCGTGATCGCCAGGTAGCGCAGCTTGCGCAGCCGAGCCGCCACGACCATGCGTTCGAGCGGCTCCCGGCCGTCCGAGGCGTCGGTGTGCACGTGCAGATCGCCCTGCAGGTCGGCGCGCTCGATGAGCCGCGGCAATGCACCGTGCTCGGCCGCTTCGATCTCGCCGCGATCCTCACGCAGCTCGGGCGCGATCCAGGGAAGCCCCAGCGCCCCGAACAGCTGCTCCTCGGTCGCGCCGGCCGCGCGCTTGCCGCGGCGAAACAGGCCGTACTCGCTCAGCTTGTAGCCGCGCTCCTGCGCACGGCGGCGCAGGCGGATGTTGTGATCGCGGCTGCCGGTGAAGTAGTGCAGTGCCGCGCCGAAGCTCGGCGGCGGCACCACGCGTACGTCGACCTGCAGGCCGTTGCGCAGCACACCCGTGGCTTTGGTCGTGCCCGCCGCGGTCAACGCGCGCAGGTCGGCATACTGCCTCAGGGCCTTGAACGTCGGGGCCGCGGTGCGCGCCGCGACGAGCACGTCGAGGTCCCCCACCGTGTCGCGTCCGCGGCGGTAGCTGCCGGCGATTTCCACGGCGCTCACGCCCGGCAGCGACTGCAGATAACCGCGCAGCGGCTCCGCATACTGTGCCGCCACCGAGCGCAGTAATCGCTTTGGAGCGCGCTCACCCGCCGCCCCCGCGAGCGCCGCACGCAGGTGGGCCTGCAGCGCCGGACCAAAGCCTCGCAGCCGCGTCAGCCGCCCGGCGGCGAGCGCGCGCTCGAGGTCGGGACGGTTGCGGATGCGCAGTCCGCTCCTCAGCGCCCGCACGCGCACCGGCCCCAGGCCGGGGAGATCCAGCAGCTCGCGCAGGCCCGCGGGGACCTGCCGCCGCAGCTGCCTGAGCGCCCGCAGCTCGCCCGTGCGCACCAGCTCGGCGATTTTGCCGGCAAGATCCGCGCCAATGCCGGGGAGCTTGTCGTACTCGCCTGCACCATTCATAGACGCCAGCTCGCGCGGCAGGCTGCGCACCACCTGCGCTGCGAGCTTGTAGGCACGGATCCGGAACGGGTTACCGCCCTGAATGGCGAGCAGATCCGCCATCTCCTCGAATGCCGCCGCGATTTCCTCGTTGTGAACGCTCATCACTGCCTGCCCCGCGCCACACTCCGACAAATCGCGGCCGGGACGAATACGGGAAAGTGCCTAGCGCGCGGCGGACCTCGGAAGCTCCGCTCAAGCCAGTAAGTAGTGCTGCGGATGACCGCGACCGAAGCCGCCCGGCAAGCTCCCCTGACCAGTCGAGGAGGGTACTCGTCAGTTTATGTACGCAGCGCGCGAGGAGACTCTGTCGGAGTTCCTGTGGCGGACGCGGTACCGCGACGCTGACGCGTCTCCGCCCGAAGCCGATCTCGGTGCCACCTGGCGGCGAGTCGCGGCGAGCGTCGCCGCGATCGAGCGCGAGCCCGCCGTGTGGCGCGATCGCTTTCTCAGCATCCTTGAGAACTTCCGCTTCCTGCCCGGGGGCCGGATTCTAGCGGGGGCCGGCACGCTGCATCAGTCGACGTTGTGCAACTGCTTCGTGATGGGTCTCATCGACGACTCCGTGGAAGGCATCTTCGAGGCGCTCAAGCATGGCGCGCTCACGATGCAGCAAGGGGGCGGGATCGGTTACGACTTCTCGACGCTGCGGCCGCGCGGCGCGCGCGCGCGTACCACCGGCGCCATCGCCTCGGGACCGGTGTCGTTCATGCGGGTATGGGACGCCATGTGCGCGACCGTGCTCTCGACCGGCGCGCGCCGCGGCGCCATGATGGCAACCCTGCGCTGCGACCACCCGGATATCGAGGAGTTCATCGCCGCCAAGCGCGACCGCCAAGCACTGCCGCGTTTCAATCTCTCGGTGCTCATCAGCGATGCGTTCATGGAGGCGGTGAGGAACGACGCCGAGTGGCCGCTGGTCTTTCCCGCGCGCGACCTGCAGGGTGAGGGGCCGGAGGCGGTCCTCGAGCGCGGCTGGAGCGGCAGTCAAGTGCCGGTGGCATGTCGCATCCACAAAGTGACGCGCGCGCGACAGCTGTGGACGCGGCTGTGCGACAGCACCTACGACTGCGCCGAGCCCGGCGTGCTGTTCATCGATTGCATCAACGCCGAGAACAACCTCGGCTACTGCGAAACACTGAGCGCGGCCAATCCGTGTGCCGAGGAGCCTTTGCCCCCGTTCGGCGCCTGTAATCTCGGCTCACTCAATCTGACAGCCTTCATCCTCGAGCCGTTCACGCCGCGGGCGCGCCTCGACCAGCGCGGGCTGAGCGCCGTCGCGCGGGACGCGGTCAGGTTCCTCGATGACGTGATCGACATCTCGCGCTTCCCGCTCCTGCGCCAGCGCGAGCAGGCGCAGCGCTCGCGCCGCATCGGTCTCGGGCTAACCGGCCTCGCCGATGCGCTTGCGATGCTCGGGCTGCGCTATGACACCGAGGCGGCGCGCGCAGCGGCCGAAAGCGCCATCAAGACGGTGCGCGATTCAGCCTACGAGGCGTCGGTCGAGCTGGCCGCCGCGCGCGGGGCCTTCCCCGCCTTCGACGCGGAGCGCTATCTCGAGCGGCCATTCACCCGGCGACTGCCGGCCAACCTGCGAACCGCGATCCGCAGTCGGGGGATCCGCAACAGCCACCTGCTCGCGATCGCCCCGGCCGGCAGCATCAGCCTGCTGGCTGGCAATATCAGCAGCGGGATCGAGCCGATCTTCGGGCGCGAAACGGCGCGGCACGTGCTCGACAGCGATGGACGACAGCGCGACTTTCGCCTCAGCGACTACGCCTACGCTGTCTGGCGCGCGCGCGGGTCCGACAGCGGTGCGCCGCCGGATGCATTCCTCGACTGGCGCTCAATCGTGCCACGCGCTCATCTGCTCATGCAGGCGAGCCTGCAGCCCTACGTGGACGGGGCAATCTCCAAGACGATCATGCTGCCGAACGCACTCTCCCCGGCGAGCGTGATGGAGATTTTCGAGAGCGCCTACGAGCTCAAGCTCAAGGGTTGTACAGTATTCCGCGAAGGCGCACGCCGCGCCGTCATCGCCGGCGCACCACCGCCGGCCGCGGGTGCGCACTGCTGCGACATCGATCGCGAGTGCGACTGACGGTGCCACCCCGCCGGGCCGTTGGCGCTCATGAGGAGCGGGCCTGGGCTAAGTCCAGGGTATCGGCCAGCTCGCGCAGCGCATCCGAGATCGAGACCGCGTAGGCTTGAGGTCCTTCGCGCAGCTCGCGCAGCGGCGGCGGCAGCCCCTGCAGCTCACCGCGGCAATAGTCGCGGACGCGAGCGAGTGGCGGCAGCGGCGCGATGCGCCGGCCGCCATACATCACTTCCTGCAGCAGTGGTCGTCCATCGGATGGCTCCTCGAGCCGCACGATGTGGTCGCGCAGGTACTGCCCCGCGGCGCCCCGCTCCCGATACACCTGCTTGGCGCCCGGCCAGGTAGCCTTGCCGGGCGAGCTCTTGCGCCGCGGCCGGCCGGCATACTCCTGCAGCTTGTAGGCCATATCGAGCGCTGGCGCATCCGCAGACACATCGAGCGCCGTGCCGATGCCGAACGCATCCACCGGTACGCCAGCCGCCAGCAGTTCCTCGATGAGGTACTCATCGAGGCCGCCGCTCAGGACGATCTGAATGTCCCGATGGCCGTGCGCATCGAACAGCGCACGGGCGCTGCGGGCCTGTGCGGCGAGATCGCCGCTGTCAATACGCACCGCGCGGACGGCGCCCGGCCCGCCGGATGCGCTGAGCTCATCCGCGAGGCTGATGACGCGCTCGAGCGCGCGATGCGTGTCGTACGTGTCGACCAGGAGCGTCGTGGGCTCATGGCGGCTGTGGACGAAGGCGCGGAATGCCGCCTGTTCACTGTCGTGCGCCTCGATGAACGAGTGTGCCTGCGTGCCTGACAGAGGAATGGCGAAGCGCTCTCCGGCCACCACCGTGGCCGTTGCATCGAAGCCTGCGAGATAGGCGGCGCGCGCGGCAAACAGGCCGGCGCTCGCCTCGTGCGCGCGGCGCATCCCGAAGTCCACCAGCTGCCGGCCGCGCGCCGCGATCACGCAGCGCGCCGCCTTGCTGGCGATCGTAGTCTGAAAATGCACGATGTTGAGCACACGACTCTCGAGCAGCTGGGCCTCGAGGATCGGTGCCGTCACGCGCAGGATCGGCTCGTCGGCGAAGAACGGCGTCCCCTCGGGCATCGCGTGCAGCGCGCCCGTGAAGCGCACGCTGCCGAGATAATCGAGGAAGGGCGCGGAGAATTTCTTGAGGCTAGCGAGAAACTCGAGGTCCTCGTCGTGAAAGCGCAGCTGCTCTAGGTAGTCGACCACCTGCTCGATTCCGGCCGCCACCAGGAAGCGCCGCGTCCTCGGCAGCCGCCGCACGAACAGCTCGAAGACGGCCGTATCGCTCATCTGCGTCTCGAAGTACGCCTGCGCCATCGCGAGCTGATAGAAGTCCGTGAGCAGCGCGTCGGCGGCAGTCTTCTTCACGGCGGTGGAGACCCTCGCATTTATGCGTATTCTCGCATCACCGGTCGCGCGTGAGACTGCCATCGATGGTGGCAGCCTTCCCACGACCTTTCGCCGATCGCCGCGCTGCGGGCCGTCAGCTTGCCGCGGCCGTCGGGCGGCTGCGGCTGAAAGCGCCCGTTGTGGTGCTCGGTCTGCCGCGCGGTGGAGTCCCGGTAGCGGTCGAGGTTGCGCAGGCACTGCGTGCGCCGCTCGATGTGATGCTGGTGCGCAAGGTCGGCATGCCGGGCCAGCCGGAGCTCGCGCTCGGGGCGGTTGCGACCGGAGCCGTCACCGTGCGAGAGCCGCTCGACTACGGAGGCTTCGAGCCCGGTACGCGGGAATTCGCCGCGCTGGCGGAGCATGAGCGCGGCGAGCTCGTACGGCGTGAGCAGCTCTACCGTGCGGGCCAGCCGCCGCTCGAGCTCGCCGGCAAGACGGTGGTGCTTATCGACGACGGTCTGGCAACCGGCGCAACCATGCTGGCAGCGGTCCGTGCAGCGCGCAAAGCTGGCGCCGCAACAGTGGTGGCGGCAGCGCCCGTGGCCTCCGATGAGGCCGCGGCCCGGATCGGCGCCGAGTGCGATCAGCTCGTGATCCTTGAGATTCCGAGCTCGCTGCGTGCCATCGGCGAGTGGTACCTGGACTTCGGCCAGGTCGAGGACAGCGAGGTCTGCGAGCTGCTCAGGCTCCCGCCAGCCAGCCGTCCGTGAGCTACTGCTGTGCCGCACGGCCGAGGCGCGCCATGGTTACTCAGCCGCCTGGGCGACCGCTTGTTCAGCGCGCCGGGATGACGCCTCACATGGCGGCGAGTACCGAGCCCGCTCGGTAGCAGACACGCGGCAGGGAGCGACACGGTTTAACGCTGCCAGGTAAGCCTCCTTGAGCTGCGCTCGGCCAGGGAGTGGCGGGTGAATCCTGCCCGCCCGGCGTCGCGTCATCATGATTCGCTCACTGCAGCATGAATACCGGCATGTCGGCGTGCTCGAGGAGGGTGCGGGTGACACCGCCGAACACCCGCTCGCGCAGCGTTCGATGCCCGAAGGCGCCAACGACCAGCAGGTCGGCCTGCAGCTGCGATGCGCTCCGCAGCAGTTGCGTCGCCGCCGGGCGGGATGCGTCGCCGACAATGTTCACCTCGGCGTCTACGCCGTGCCAGGCGAGCTGGCGCGCGAGGTCCCCGAGCGCTTCGTGCGAGGCGCCGCCCTCCTCTCTCACAGTGAGCAGCACGACCCTGCGCGCCTCCTTGAGCAGGGGCATGGCCGCCGCGAGCGCCCGGGCTGCCTCGGCGGTCTCCTTCCAGCCGACGACGATGGTGCCGGCGACGCTCTGGGGCGGGTTATCGTTGGCGATGATCACCGGGCGCCCGCCAAGCGCCAACAATTCCTCGATCAGGCCCCAGGGAAGATAGTCACGATTGCGATGCCGTCCGAGCACCACCAGATCGCTATGCCGAGTTTGCAGTAACAGCCGTGCCAGTGGCTGATCCGTCTGTTCCGAGTAGTGCGCGCTAACGAGCTCGACCGGGTTCGGCGCGTCACGAATCAGCACGCGGTGCTCCTGGCAGAATTCCTTGAAATGCGTGAGCGCATGCGCCGAAAGTTCGGCCTCCTCGCGGCTCAGGTGTGCGAGCGCCGTGCTGACCGCCGGACCCTGCAGGAAATCGACGTGAGGCGCGTGCAGCGACGCCACAGCCGGAGTGAGGTCGACATGCAGGAATTCGAGATGTGCGGTTAGCGGCCGCGCCACCGCGAGCGCGGTCGCGAACACGCTCTGGTCCGTGGACGACCCGCTTGTTGGCACCAGTATGGTCTTTATCATTGCCGCAATCTCGGCATCAGTGGTGGGTCGAGGTTGAGCGCCGCTCAGTCGGCGAATCGGCCCAGCGCTTGGCCTGAGAGATGCCGATGCGAATCGCCCGACCCTCCTCATAGCCTTCCCCAAGCAAGGCGTTGGCGATCTCGATCGCCTTGAGGCGCGTGCGCCGCGGAAGATTCACCATCGACCGCGGGAAGTAACTGTCGCTCCATGGCATCGTGTGACTCCTCGAGCCCGGCCTTCAGGGACGCAAGGCTCCTTCCACCCGAAGCTCGCTGCGAATGGAGCCCACAACCCCGAGGAGCTCCTCCGCAAGCGCATCGAGCACCTCATCGAGCGACAGCACTCCCAGCAGCTCTCCCAGGGCGCCCACCACCGGGATGCGCCGCACGCCGATCCGGCGCATCTCGCCGAGCGCCGCCGCCAGAGTCTTGCTCTCATCGATCATCACCGGCTTGCGGGTCATGACATCCCCCACGCGCAACTCGCGTGGATCCGCACCCTTGGCGATTACACTGATAACGATATCGCGGTCCGTCAGTACGCCGACCGGCTTCACCGCGCCCGACAGGTACGGCTCAACCACCACCAGATAGCCGATGTGGCGCTCGCGCATCAATCGCGCGGCGGCACTCAGATCCTCCGACTCGTGAATGGTGACCGGAGCGTGTTTGTAGATGTCGGCGATATTCACAAGCTGGTCCTCCGGAGGGACATGCTCGCGCTTCCCGCGATCGCGGCGGTATAAGGGGATGTGCTTAGCGCGAACGTGTCTACCGAGCGCTCAACCGTTGCCGCTCGCCAGCGCGCTGAATGCGCGGCCTGCGAGATAGGTGACAAGCGCGGCGGCCGCGCCGAATGCGGTCTGCCGCAGACCTCGAGAGGCACTGGGCTCTGTCTCGCCGTCAGCTGTACCATAGCCCGCGCCGATGGCGGCACCCGTGGACTATCGAACAAAGACGGCGTCCAGGGTATGTTTTTTACTGCAATCCGCTTTCGGCGGGCGAAATGATTGCTGTCCGCCCTGACCGGCAAATTCCCTTGGAATGAGCGGTCAGAGAAGCCGGCCTGTCAGATGCACATAAGCACAACCGTCCTGGTGATCAGCCTGGCCACATTCGTGTCGACTTTGGTCGGCGGCCTGTTCGCCCTACATCTGCGTGACCGCCTGCACTTGATCTTGGGCTTCAGCGGAGGTGCCGTTCTGGGTGTCGTCCTGTTTGACTTGATCCCGGAGGCGATCTCCCTGACGGGAGTTCGATTCGGTGTCCCAGCCACGACGGGCGTACTCGCGGCGGGCTTCCTTGCATACATGGTGTTAGATCGGGCGATCGTACTGCACGGCAGCCACAATTCCGGGACGGAGCGATCTGCGCGACGCGGCGTGCTGGGCGCCGGGAGTTTGTGTGTCCATAGTTTCCTCGACGGTTTCTCCATTGGGCTTGCCTTCAAGGTCGCGCCATCAGTTGGCGCTGTCGTCGCCATAGCCGTGCTCGTCCACGACTTCTCGGACGGGATCAACACGGTTGGCCTGATCCTCAAGAACCGAGGAAACGACCGAAGTGCATTTCGATGGTTGATCGCAGACGCGGCCGCCCCGATCGTCGGGGCGGCCTCAACGCTGACGTTTACGCTCCAAGGAGCGGTGTTGGGGTTGGGTCTGGCGGCGTTCGCGGGGTTTTTCCTCTACATTGGAGCGAGCGATCTTGTGCCCGAGAGCTATCATGATCATCCCAGATGGTTGACGAGCGCCATGACGATTCTGGGGGCCGTGACGATGTTCGTGGCAATCCGATTGGTGAACCGCGGATCTATGCCATGACCAATATCGTCCCGCGAGCTTCAGGGCTAATCGTCGGTCCGTGCAAATTCAGTGCCGCTCCGCTTGGGTAACCGATAACCGCCGCGCTCTATCGCGGCGCAAAAGCGCGCCGCCCCGGCGGAGAACTTGTCCGCCGAGGCTGCCGGTCTACAGCGCGCACGTCATCGCCCACCGACGCGAGCTACGGGCTCGTGAAGCCGACGCGTGTGCCTTAGCCCGGACTAGCGGCGTGGTTGAGCGCCGCCGCATTCTTCTTGAGCTTCTCGATCATCTCTGCGGAACTCCAGCTCTCCGGATTCTGGCGCGGCGGGAATGCAGCCAGGGTCCGCATATACCGGGCGACGAGCGCGCCTCTGCATGGAAATGTCCTCTCGGACGAGAAGGGCTTCGCGCTTATCGCAACTACCATGCACTGCGCGGCACTGTTTGCGCGCAGTCTGAAGGCAACACGGCGCCATAGTGCTGCTTGCATTGACTTAAAGCCATTGGCCGAAGGTCCAACCATGCCAAACGCGACGCCTTGCATCGCTCGCCGTTTGCTACACACCGTTGGGCTCCACTTCTGGTTTGGGAGTATCCTTATTCGGTGCGGGATCCAAATGCGCCCTCACAAATCGTGAGCGCTGGCGGCCTCCGAGCCCGGGCTACCTGAAGCACGCGCCGGCGGATCACGGCCTCGCACGAAGGATTGCTGCCACATGGCGATTGAGACAACCCCGCCTGCCGATGACTTACCGCGTGGCGGCCCGCCCGGCTTCCACCTCCTGGCTAAACCGACGGGTTCGACGTGCAACATCGACTGCACGTACTGCTTCTTTCTCTCCAAGGAAGCGCTCTATCCAAAAGAGAAGCACCGGATGTCCGCGGCGACTCTCGAGGCTTACATCCGCCAGTTGCTCGAATCGCATCGCGTTCCGCAGGTGACGGTGGCTTGGCAAGGTGGCGAGCCGACGCTGATGAAGGTCGAGTTCTTCCGGCACGCTGTCGAACTCGTCGAGAAATACCGCAGGCCGGGGCAGACGGTGCAGCACACGCTGCAGACCAACGGCATGCTGATCGATCAGGAGTGGTGTCGCTTCTTCAAGGAGCACAACTTCCTCATTGGCCTAAGCGTCGACGGCGCGCGCGAGATCCACGACACCTACCGGCTTGACCGCCGCCGTCAGGGCACCTTCGATCGCGTGATGCAGGGCTGGCGCCAGCTGCGAGACTTCGCAGTCGACTTCAACATTCTCTGCACCGTCAATGCCGCCAACCAGAAGCACGGCCGAACGGTCTACCGGTTCTTCCGCGACGAACTGGGCGCGAAGTGGATCCAGTTCATCCCGATTGTCGAGCGCGCGAGCGAGGAGACCATCGCGATTGCCAACCGCGGCTGGAGCGAGCAGCCGGGTTAGAAGAGGCTGCTTTATACGCAGACCGGCAACCTGGTGACTGAGCGCTCGGTCGGAGGCGAGCAATACGGCCGCTTTCTCGTGGACGTGTTCGAGGAGTGGGTTCGCCACGACGTGGGGCAGGTCTACGTCCAGCTGTTCGACGTGACGCTCGAGGCTTACTTTGGTCGCCATTTGCTGTGTATCCACGCGCCAACCTGCGGCTATGGACCGGCGCTCGAGTACAACGGCGATCTGTATTCTTGCGACCATTTCGTTGAGCCACGGTATCGGCTCGGCAATATCCACCAGACGCACATGCTCAAGCTGGTGGCCTCACCCGAGCAGCGCAAATTCGGCGACGACAAGCGCGACTCGCTCACCGCACAGTGCCGCGCGTGCGAGGTGCGCAACGTCTGCAATGGCGGGTGTCCGAAGGACCGCTTTGTGCTTTCGCGCGACGGCGAGCCCGGACAGAACTATCTGTGCGTGGGCCTGGAGCTGTTCTTCAAGCACACGAAGCCGGCGATGGAGCAGATGGGCCGCCTGCTCAGGCAGGGCCGAGCGCCGTCCGATGTGATGGCGCTGGTGGCCCGCGAGGACAAGCTGCGTGGCCCGTACCGGCCTTGCCCGTGCGGCAGCGGCGCGAAGTTCCGCTTCTGCCACGGCAACCACACGCCTCAGTCGCCATTCAGCAAGGTGAACGAGGTACCCGCCGGAGCGTTTGAGTCGAGCAGCCTGCCGGTCGATTGACTGTAAACCGGCATCGACGGTTGACCAGGGTCCGGCGTGCAATATTGACCATGGGAGCGTGCAGTAACCTCCAGATCTTCGTTGAGAAATGCCGCTACGATCCTGGTTACCCTTCGGCGCCGTTTCGGTCAAAACCCTGGTCAAACCTCGACGCCTGTTCACACCTCTGCCGCCATTCCGCGAATCTTGCTACTGGGAATTGACCTTCACATTTAGCTCTGTCGTGGTTCCGGGTTTGACGTTGCCAGTTGTGGTTGTACCCGCTGTTGTGACCGTAATGGCCCCCGGTGGCGCGGAGCCTAGCGTGTACTGCCCGTGAGAATCCGTATACACCGTCCGGAGCCGTCCGTCAGCCAGCTTGATACGCACTAACTGATGCACGGCCCTACCCGTCGCCGTAGCAACGGTGCCGCGCAGAGGAAATCTCGCCGCGGGTGGGGGAGGTCCTCCTGCAGCCGCAGGACCGCACGTCGGGCTTGCGATCACATAGGCAAAAGTGTGGTACATGAGATCCGAGTAGATATCCACCCACTCATCGCAGCCGACCGTATTCGAGGAGAAAGTCACCTTGGCTTGTACCGAGGACCCGTTAATCGAGGCTTGGCTCGTGGAATTTGTCCAGGTGAATGTATTATTTACCTGCAGCTTCAGAGTAAAGATGCCGGTGATGCCCTCCTGTCCGCTTCCCCCGAAACCCACACTGTAAGACTGGGTCTCGGTTTTTGTCTTCGTGTCCACCTGCGTGTCGGTTTCCTGGAACACATAAGGCACCTGGTCTGCGCCGGCAAAATCAGGGCCCTGGAGAGCGCGTCGGTCCACGAAAACAAATCTCTGGTTGTCGGAGGGCGGCTGTTTCGTGTCGGCGGTAACCAGCGGGTCGAGCGCCAAGATTGACGCGAAGTCGCTCGCCACACAGTGCGTGGGGACGGCGCACAACAAGCTCAAGCCTGGCAGAGTCTGGCCGGCGATAATTTGGCTTCCCAGTTTCGATGCCGGTATCAGCGACGGGTTCAGCATTTCTGCAACAGATACGGAGATAACATCCGGCGGCTCGCCGTTTTGTGTTCCCAACGTGTAAGTCCCGCTGCCGAAACCATTCTGATCCACTCTAACCCATGGGTTCAGCAGCAGAAAAAACTGGTCCTGAGTGTGATCGACCTTGTCCGTATTGCTCTTGATCTGCTCTCCTTCGGTGCCGGTGTCCGTAATCTGGAATGAGTCGGTAGACTGCGTCGATTGGGAAATTCCAAAGGATGTGCTCACCTCGGCTCCGGTGCCGAGGAGTCCCCCGCTGGCGGTAAATGTCGCGGTCGTCCCTTGCGCGAAAGTGTTGCTGGCCGAGGTGGTTGTTCCCTCGGTGTTGCTCTGGTCGAACTCGACAGTGCTTGCATTTCCCGGTGGCGCGTACAGGACTGTCAATACCAAAGAGGTCGGGAAAAAGTTGGCGCTGCCATTGCACGAGGCATACTGCTGTTTGCATTTCGCGTCCGCCCGGGTCAGCGCCGCTCCGCAAGTCTGTGGTGAGATATCGTGAGCGTCGGCAAGACAGTCCTTGTCATTTTTCGCGGCAATTGCCTCGCACTGATCAAAGGCAGTTTGGTCACAGTTCGCCTGCGGAACGCATTTTCCAGCGCTGCACGCGTTGCCCGCCGAACAGGCATTCCCGCAGCTTCCGCAATTGAGCGAATCAGTCTGTAGATTCGCGCAATGGCTGTCGCACATCTTCAATCCAGCAGGGCACGACGAGCCGCCAACACAAACACCGTTCTGGCAAGTCGAGCCGTTGCTGCAGATGCCATATTTCGTCTCGCATGCGGCCGTCTGTGTCGCCAGCCCTTTACTGCAAATTGGGCTGCCTTTCGGATTGTCATGCAGACAGGTCTGGTAATCGGCGTTAGCCCGCGTCGTGCAAGTCGTAAGAGCGTTCTGGTTGCACGCGGTCTGAGCGGCAGCCGCGGTGGATAGCACGAGCGACAATGCGAGCCAGTAGCTTGCTTGTCGCACCAGGGGAAAGGCCCATCGAGAATTGTTCACATGATCCCCCTTTGACAGCTCGAATCGTCTCGTGGCTCCTTGAACACTGCTGGACAGAATGTCCAAAAATACTACTGCTTGGAGCCCACCGTCATCCAGATCCCGCTTCTCTCCGCATACGGGTGGGGTGTGGTCAATCTCCTGATGTGGCCGCTCTCGGTTCTCTGGGATACCTGTGAGCGGTTACGAGGGCTCGGAAACGATCAATTACTACGCGACTAAGGCCAGTCTTCGCGGAAAGATGCGGAAGGAGCTTGGGGACCTGGATGACCAACTGATGTAAACCGGCATCGACGGTTGACCAGGGTCCGGCGTGCAATATTGACCACGGGAGCGTGCAATAACCTCCAGATCCTCGTTGAGAAATGCCGCTAAGATCCTGGTTACCCTTCGGCGTCGTTTCAGTCAAAACCCTGGTCAAACTTCGACGCTTGTTCACACCCCAATGGCGCCAGTAAGTAAGACCGCAGAGATGGAGCACGGCCGCGAGCCCTAACCCATCTTCATTCCGAGGGCGTTGAGCGCCTCTACACCTTGCGTAATCTGCAGGACCGCGCTCTTGGCCTGAGTCACGAGCTCGGGGCCGGGCCCCGGACCCGTCCCGTGAACGACGTGAATGTGCCCTGCCGGATCGAAGTAAATCAGTGTTCCATCCGCCTGACCCACGATCACTCTCGAGTGAAAGATCCGCTCATCCTTCAGCACCTTTGGCAGTAGCTTTGCTGTTAGCACGTTCTCCTCGATCTCTATGACGGCGTGCATGATGTCTCCTCACTAGTGGACGGATGGACTTACAGTTGAATACTGTCGCTGCGGTGCGATTCGTCTCAGGGCTCGCCAAAAGGAAAGCCGGCGCCGCGCCGGGCTCTCTCCGGACGGCAAGGTCACACGCGCGGTCGCCGGTAGCACGTTAGGTGAGGCAATAACCCCGCCGAGTGAGATTTTCCCTGAGGCAATGCGACAGGACTGCAGATAACTCCCTGCCGTTAGGAAGCCGCCCTATGGCACCCGCCGGCGCACACCGTGCCTCAGGCTGATCGGAGCGACTGTCCGAGTTTGACCCCTCAGCGACGGTGAGCCTGCTCGACAGGAGTCATTCAGAACGGCGGTAGCAGACATTCGAAGCCAACTGGAGTGACTGTCCGATTGCTAGAATCCCTTGATCACAAGTCCTATGAAAAACCTGCTCTCCCTTGGTCTGGCTTGCAGTTTGCTCCTTTCGTCCAAGTCCATTGGCGCAGACGCCGGTCTCATGGCCGATTCGAACAAGGTCTCGGCGGTCGAGTATCTCTATGCTGATGTCAGTGACACCAACACCATCCTGGCCACCATCGATTCCGGCCTGCTAAGCCGCTACCAGGGTAAAGACCGCGCTGCCTGGGAGCAGTTTTACAGTGAGAAGCGCGCCAAACTCGCCAAGGAACTAGAGAGGTTGCCCACCTCCGGACTCTCCGGCAGGGACACCCGGGCCCTCGCGGCCATGCGGAAGCAGATGAAGGCCTTCAACGGCGGCGGAGCGCTTTTCAGCCCGGCGGCTAAATGTCAGGATACGGCCCGCAAGGACATTGCATATCCCGACCTCGAATCTGCCCTGGTCGCCTGTTTCGTCGAAATCGGCAACAGCCTCAGCTTTGAGGGCGGCAAGATCAACCGGGTTTCCGCCCTCGACTTGCTGCATGAAACCTCCGATCCTGGCCGCCGCAAGGCGGTCTTCTTAGCTTTTGTTCCGTTGTGGCAGGCCATCAACGGCAACAACGAGCCCGACAGCCCCTATCGCCGCATGATCGCTGGGGCTGCCGCTGCAGGGGCCAGGAACGGCTCGGAAATCGACAACGCCGCCCGCGACGTCGGCATCGATCCCCCTGAAGTCGAACGCTGGCTGGTGCAGATCCTCGATGCCTGGCGCGAATCCAGCGGCGATGTCATGGTTGAGCCCTGGGACTTCCGTTTCCAGGCAGGGGAGGCCGATCGCTTGCTCGCAACATACATCCCGCGGGAATCGCTGCAGCCGATCAACCACCGTTACTACCGCGATCTGGGCGCTGACCTGGAGCAAATGGGAACCCTCTACGATCTTGCCCCCCGGCCCGAAAAGGCAGCATTGGCTTACACGGAATTTGTCACCCACGGACGTATGGTGAACGGAGCCTGGAGGCCCACGGTCGCGCGCGTGTCGGCCCCGTACGAGCGCGGCGGCCTCTTCGTATTGAATGAGCTGGTACACGAGAACGGCCACGTGGTGAACATCACCGCGATTCGTAATCGTCCCGCTTTCGTCGACTGGCCGAGTGACCTTTTCGCCGAGGCTTTCGCCGATGTCCCCGCCTGGAGCACCTATGAGCCCGTCTGGCAGCGTCGCTACCTGGGCCATGAAGCCCCGGAGCAACTCTCGCTGCGGGCTTTATATTCCGTTGTCATGCTCGACGTGGCCTGGTCTCTGTTTGAATTGCGGATGTTTCGCGCTCCCATGACCGACCCCAACGCGCTTTGGGCCGAAATCACCAGCCGCTATTTGCATATCATGCCGCATCCCGAGTTTTCCTGGTGGGCGGTACGAGTGCAGTTGGCGGACCTTCCCGGCTACATGGTGAACTACGGTTTCGGGGCCATACTCACCGCTGAGATGCGGAAGCACATCTCAGAAGCCCTGGGCGCTTTCGATACGGGAGATTCCCGCTGGTATGGGTGGCTCTCCGAACACCTGCTGCGCTATGGCTCGGAGCGTGACACTCGCACCTTGATGCAGGATTTCCTAGGCCGTCCGGTGTCGCCGCAGGCATTTCTCGAGCAGATTCACCGCTTGAAGCCGGTATCACGCCAGGCAACCGTGATCACTCCACCAAGTCGGCCAGCCACTTGAGGAGTTCACCCCCAACCAACAGTTCTCTACTCGATCGCCGCGAGGCAGCTTGAGTGAAGGAATGCGTCGTAAGAACTGCTGATGATACGAGGCGATGCAAACGAGCTGGCGAATGACTTCGCACAGAAGGTAACAGCATCTCGAGGATAGTCGACCGTGCGCGTTAGGGGACTGGTCAAATTGGGTGTGTCTGCGCTGATCGGCGTAGTCGCCCTAGCGGCAGTCGTCGCTTTTCGTCCTGGATTTACGTTTCCTATCCTGCGAGACGGCAGCATTGCCTCCCTTGAACAAGTTGTGCTCAACGGCGCGCCGCAATGGATTCTGATCCGCGGCCGACCCGACAAGCCAATCGTGCTGTTCCTGCATGGCGGTCCCGGCATGCCGTCCATGTTTCTCGCCCACGCCTTTCAGCACTCGCTTGAGAGGGACTTTCTGGTAGTTCACTGGAACCGCCGAGGAGCCGGCAAAACGTATCCAACTACCAGGAATCCAGCTTTCGTTCGCACCAGTCAAGAGGTGGCTGACGCTACCGTATTGATAAACGTCTTGAGGCAGCGCTATGGGCAACGGCGCGTCATTGTGATCGGGCATTCCTACGGATCGTATCTCGGGGTCGCGCTCGTCGAACAACATCCGGAGCTCGTGCGCGCGTACGTTGGAGTCGGTCAAGTGTCCTGCGACCCTGACACCGAGACAGCCATCCAGGACGCCTGGTTGCGTCAAGAGGCTGCCGCCGCCGGAGACCGCGACACCCTAGCTCAGATCAGTAGCGCGCACTGGGAGCGTGAGTCGGCGCTCTTTCGATACGGCGCAGAGGTTATGAAGTGGACAAGTGTCACGCCAATGATCCTCACAGGCCTTGCCTCTTCAGAATATTCGTTTACCGATGCGATGAATGTGCGGAAGGGCGTCGCGTTCACGCATCGCAATTTCGTATACGACGGCCCGCACCGACCGCTCAGCGAGTCGGTGCGCGCCCTTAACTCACCGGTGTATCTATTCGAGGGCCGGCGCGACTATGTCGCACCCACTGCCTGCGCCGCACAGCTATTCGGCGAGCTCACTGCGCCGCGCAAGGTGTGGGTATGGTTTGACCGAAGCGCTCACTTCCCATTTCTTGAGGAGCCCGAAAAGTTTCACGCGGAACTCCTCGCGGTTGTGTCGGCGAACCCTTAGCTCCCGCTGTCGCTTGGTGGACCCGTTCCTGTCACTCGAGAACCCCGGAAGCCGACCGTGGTATCGCGTCGCCAGGCAGTCGCTCGGGTTAGGTTTCGTGTAGTGCGTCGGCGACGTTTGACGAGGCGGCACGAATTGCCGGGACAATACCGCCGAGCAACCCAAGCGCGCATGCCAGGACAATTGCACTCGCGGCTATGGAATGCGTAATGCGCAACGAGTACACCAGCTGCGAGTCCCACAACGCGCCACCGAGCGTGCTGATCGTTGTGCCGTTGAAGCCAGCGTAAGCGATTGCGACGCCAACCGCAGCGCCGAGCAGCGCAAGCAAAAGCGCTTCGGACAACACGGATATGGCGACCGCGCTCGCAGTAAAGCCAATCGCGCGCAGCGTCGCGATTTCCACTGTGCGGGCAGCGACGGCGGAATGCATCGAATTCAGCGCGGCAAACAGCGCGCCCACGGCCATTATCGAGCCAACCGCGTAGGCAACGAGTCGCAACATGCGGTTGACTCCACCGGACGCGCTCGCAAGGTACTCGGGCTCCGTGCGGACCTCGACCAGCAGTGTCGGATCGCGGGTCAGCGCTTCCTTGAGCCCTGTAAGCATGTCGGCGGATGCGAGCGTAACCGTCATGCTGTTGAAGGCGTCGAGCTTGTAGGCCGACATCACCGTTAGCGCGTCGGCGATCACTTCGGACTCCCGCGAGCCGTTGCCGCCCGCGAAGGTACCCACCACAGTCCAATCGCCGTCCTGGAGTCGGACTTGGTTGCCAATCTCGAGCCCGGCAAACTGAGCCTGTGCCGAGGCGCCTACCACCAACTCCTGATTGCCGGTGCGGAACATCCTTCCGGAGACCAGCTTAAGTTCTGGGCGCATGCCGAAATACTGCCCGCCGACCCCGCGCAATGTGACGTTGACATCCGAGTTATCACGCCTGCGTGCCACGGGCGCTACCAATACCACCTCGGCCGACACGATGGGTTTGTCGAGCGTATCGTGCTTGATACCCGGACTGTTCATGATGGTCGCCACGGCTCCCCGAGAAAGGCTGCTTTCGTACTCCGTAGTGGCACCGCGTGTCAGGACAATTGCGCGATCCGCTTGCCCGTCGCCCTGGATCGTCGCTCGGAAGCCCGCATACATTGCGAGGACTGCGATGAGCACCGCCACGACACCGGCAATGCCGACCACGATCACCAGAGAATTCCCGGGCCGCAATGGAATGCTGCGCACGTTTGCTGCGGTGACGGCAAGAATTTGTCGGGCGAGAGCCACGCGCTTAGCGCTCAGCTAGTCCGGCGACGACTGACATTCGAAACAGACTCAACGCCGGCAGCGCGGCGCTGAATAACGCGAGCAGTCCCGCACAGGCCAATCCGATCATCGCAACCGCGGGGGAGACAACGATGGCACCGATATCTTCCTTGGCGAGCGGAGCGACAAGATGCGCCAGTACCAGCCCTAGGGCTGCCGGGGGTATGTACAGCAGCAGAGCCTCCGCGTACGCGAGACTTAGGACTCGACCGTCCGAGTATCCCAGTGCCTTGAGAACGGCGAATTCAGGAATCCGCTCGTGAATCGACTGGCGCAGTGTATTGGCCGTCAGGAACACCAGCGTAAAGACCACGGCACCCATGATCGCGTCGGTAAAAAGCTGCACATCACCCATTTGCTTTGCCTGGAACTGGGCACGTTCCTGATCGGATCGGGTGCGCGTCTCGTGCGATGAGTTCGCGAAGATTCGATCGATCGCCGCGGCGGTAACGACGGCCTTCGTGGGATCCGCGATGCGTTCATAGAAGACTTCCGCCGTCCCGCGGTTCTCCACGCGAGATTCATCGAGATAGGAGTAGTTAATGATGCCGAAGAAGGCGTTCGCGGGATCCTTTGGCCAGTCAAAAGTGCCAACAATGTTGAAGGTCCAGTCCCGGCTGCCGTCGATCTTTAGGATCTGTGACCGCAAAGTCACCAGGTCGCCAACCCGCCAGCCGAAATACTGAAGCAGCGCGGGAGTCGCGAGCATACCCGCGCGATTCTGGCGCATCGCACGCAGGCTCTCTTCAGCAACGATGAATCCCGGTCGTACGCGAAAGAAAAGCGCTGGCTCGGTCGCTAGCGCGGCGACCATATTGTTGGGTACCGGCTCGCCATGGCTGCCCATGAAGTACGCTCTTGGTGCCACTTCGACCACGCCAGGAATGCTTTGAATGCTCGTCATGGCCGATATGGGCATCGGCGCGCCCCCGCGAACCCGCGTATTCGTCACGAGAAGATCGCGATGCGCATCTGCGATGGCCTTGGCGAATCCCGCGTTGACGCCTTCGAGGAGCCCAAGCAACAGGAATGCGGTGAGGATGCACAACCCGGTGAGCATCGAACGTGCCGGTCTTCGCCATAGCCCAGCCCAAACGAGTGGAAGGAACCTCATGCTACGTCCCGTGACGCGTGCCGGTGTGCGCGGATCCGAACGATGAGCGTGGATACTGCGGTGCGACGGAATCCACCAAGCGCACTTATACCATTTCAGCTGGCTGCTCTCTTGATTCCATTGCGACACCGATTTTGGGCGCGAGCCAGAATGAATGACGGCTTAGGGGTTGACTGAACTCGCGTCACCGCTGTCCGCTAGTGGCCGGCCGATCAGAGACGCTTTGGGAGCAGCGGCAGCCATCTATTGGACACGAAGCGCCTCGGATGGCGGCAGGCGTCCGGCGCGCAGCGCCGGAAACAGCCCTCCGATTAGCGACGTGATCAGCGCCCACAGCAGTCCGAGCGCCCAGAGGGCCGGTGAGACGCGCAGCCTGAACGCGCCCCACACCCACATGTCGCGGCCGTCAAATATCAGCCAGGCGATCGCGCAACCGAGGAGCGCTCCTATTGCACCAAGCAGCGCCGCCTCCGCAAGGACTGACATGACAACCGGTGTCGCGCCAAAGCCAATAGCGCGCAGCGTGCCGATCTCGCGGGTACGGGCGCGGACCACCCCGTACATGATCTTCACGATACCGAACAGCGCGCCGAGAGCCATGATTGCACCGATGACGTAGGCCATCCGCGTGAAGAAGGCGGTACTCACGCCGACCGTCCGCAGATCGTAGTCCGTCTTTCGCTCCACGGAGACGGACAGCGCGGGATTCTCGATCAGCCACGTCTGAAATTCCGGAAACGCCTTGGCGTCCACGAGCTGCGCGATCACCTGAGCGAAGCCTGCGCGTCGCCTCGCAGCCATCACGGTGAGTGCGTCTCCGACGAGATAGCTTTCGATGATGTCACCGCCGCAGCTGAAGACTCCGACGATGGGCCACTTGCCATCCCGCAGCCGGACCTCGCTCCCTACGCCGAGGCCGAGCTTCCGTGCTGCCCCGACACCCACGACCAACTCCCGGGTGCCGGAGCGAAACATGTGGCCGGCGACGATCCTGAAGGCAGGGCGCAGCGCGAGGCCGGCCGGGCCCACGCCCCTCAGCTGCAGCGAGCCGGCGGCAGAACCCTCCATCGACAGCAGTCGCATCAGGAACTCCGCGTCCGCAAGAGGCGCCCCGCCGGGCCCCCTGGCTATCCCGGGGGCATCGAGGATCGTGTCAATGGCGTCGGGGTGGAGGCTGCGACTCTGGTCGAAGGTAGCGTGCCCAGCCCACACGATGGCACGCGTCGCGTCCTCGGGCCTGAGATAGGCGCGCGTCAATCCGGCCGTCAGTGACAGCATCGAGGTCAACACTCCGACGACGCACGCCATGCCGACGACCACCACGAGTGCCGTGCCAAATCTCTCCCGCAGGCCGCCAACGCCGATGAGAGAGACTGCCGCGATCTGACGCAGTTCACTCATCGTCCCGCCATCACCGCGGCGACATCAGTGTGCCGCAGCCGGTACAGCGGTGCCACGGCGCTCAGGAGAGCAATGAGCAACGCTGCGGCCAGTGCCCAGCCGAACGCCGCGAGCGATGCGTTCATCTCGGGCATGTTGAGCACTCCTTTGATCGCAAGGCGGGTGACGAAGGCATCCACGGCTCGAGCGAGCGCACTGCCAATCAAAGCGGCCAGAACCGTCGGAACGGCGGCTTCCAGGATCACCAGCGCGGCGATGCGGCCATCACCGTATCCCAGGGCTTTCAGGACTCCGAACTCCGAAAGCCGCTCGCGAACCGATTCGGCAACCCCATTGGCGGACAGGAATAGGATCATGAACAGCCCGGCAGCTCCGATGCCGAGGCTGATCTGCCGCATATTGATGTTCGCCTCGGCCGACTCCTCTGCATCCTCCCTCGCCGGAACGCAGTAGAGCGCGGGAGTCGCGTTGGTAAACCGCTCCTCGATCTCCCGGCAGACCGCGCGCGCGTGCTCGGGGCGATCAACGGCGACGCGCATGATGTGGACGATATTCTGCTCGTCAGGTCGACCCCAATTTTGCTGGTAACGCAGGTTCCCGACGATGGTCTCCAGGTCCCCCCGCGGCCCGACGGAACCCGCTCCCGAGCCTGCCGGATCGGGGATGAATCCGAGGACCGTGAAGTAGTAGATGCCAGTGCCGTCCGCCGTGGCGCCCGAACCGCTGTTGACGGTCACGGTGTCGCCGACCCGCACATTGCGACGCGCTGCCGCCGTGCGCGTGAGAAAGATGCCCGACGGGTTGGCGTCGAGGGCCTGCCAGTCCGCTGCGATCATCGGCAACTCCTGCCACGCCGAGCGCATCCCTTCATCCACCAGCATGACCGTTATCCGGTGGCGCTCGTCCTGCTCGTGCCCGGCGATCCACATCTCGCCGCCGACCGCCGTGACGTGCGGGATGCGCGCCAGCTGCTCGCGATAGCCGATGGGTATCACTCCGCAGTCGAAGGCGCACGCGATGATCAGGCGGTCCATGCGGGTGTCGTCGATTGCGCGTTGGTAGGCCCTGTTGACTGTGAGCATCGTGCCGAACAGCGCGAATGCGACAGACAAGGCAAGGAGCGTCAGCACCGATTCCGTGGGATTACGCCGCAGCGCGGCCCAGACCAGCGGTATGAACTTCACCACAGTGGCGATGCCCTCCGTGCGCTCGTACACGGGCAAGTATCAGGATCTGGGACAAGACTCGCAAAAGAGACCGAAATCCCCACACCAAGTTTCCGGCCGACACGCCGTGATGCAGTCTGGTGCAAAGCAGTGCGATCCGGCGCCCGGCGGATCTGGCATAGGACCCGCACCAGCCGAGTCGGGGGAACACGATAGTCGCGCCCCTGTTCATCGCTGCCTGCCCGCCCTACCGTGCGGTCATGGAGATTCTCACGCAGCGCGACCACGTCGACGACGAAATGCCGCAGCACGCTCGCGCTACCATCTCCGCCTTCGCGTCGGGCGACCTGGCAGTCGCCTCCCCTCTAGCTCAAACTGCCGTCAGGTACTCACGGCCGGGGATGAATCAGACCTCGCCGAGACTGGGCCGCAGAGCCGCCCTGGCGAGGTCTCTGGACGCATGACGTTTGCACAGCGGGGATCGGGTTTTCTATTGCGGCTACTTGGCTGGCGCCGCGTGTTCGTGCCTCCGCCGGTGCCCAAGGGAATCATCGTTGTGTATCCACACACTTCGAATTGGGACTTCATCATCGCCATACTCTACAAGACCGCCACCGGCTTTCAGGTGCGCTGGCTAGGCAAGGACACGCTCTTTCGCTGGCCGGTGCGCCAGCTGTTGCTGCGTTTAGGAGGCCTCCCGGTCAATCGACGCGATCCCTCGGGACTCGTGGGCACATTGCTCGCGGAATTTGCCAGGAGCGAATCGATGTGGTTGGGCATGGCTCCCGAGGGTACCCGCGCCCATACGAATTACTGGAAATCCGGCTTCTACCGGATCGCAGTTGCCGGCGGTCTATGTGTCGGCCTGGGTTACATCGACTACGCGACCAAGACAGTAGGCATCGAGACGTACGTGAACCTTACGGGAGATCCGACGCAGGACTTTGCGCGCATTCGGGCCTCGTACGCCGGAAAACGCGGACGCCGACCGGAGAACGAAGGCGACATTCGATTGCATGAATGAACGCATACGCGATGCGGGCCACCCTTCACAACCAGACTGGAGGATGGCCCGAGAGAACTTATCCTGGCCCAATCTTGTTTTTCTACTTGATTCCGAGCACCGTGTCAGCTTTGTTGTCTCACGCTGAGGAAGAGCTATGAACACGAGAGCCGTACGCTTGACGGTCGGGCCCGTCATTACTATTCTCGCCTTGATCTTGAACGTGAACGCTGCATTTTCCGCAGATCCCCCCTCTCCGAGTCATCCCGCCCTGACGAAAGAGCAGCGCGAAAAGATGGCGACGATCCATGAACAAATGGCCGCCTGCTTGCGGTCAGACAAGCCGATCTCCGAGTGTCACAAGGAAGCGATGAAGAGTTGCCAGGACACAATGGGCAAGGACGGATGCCCAATGATGCCAGGCGGCATGCACGAGCACATGATGCAGCAATCCCCGAAGGCGGACGTGCGCCAGTAAGTCCTGCGAACGGTCAGCGCAACCTCACGGATTCTCGTGCCGGGGCTATCTAAGGCGAGTGACGCTGTGGACACCGATCTTTGGATCGTGGCTGAAGCGAAGGCAAAACTGAGTCGGGTCATCGAGCATGCCCAGAAGCGCGGCCCGCAGACCATTACGCGCAATGGTCGGCGCGCCGCCGTCGTGGTCGATGCCGAGGAGTGGGAGCGCAGAACTCGACGCGCCGGCACGTTGGCAGACTTCTTCGCGGTTTCACCGTTGCGGGGTTCTCGCTTGAGAATCCAGCGTTCTAAGGACCGACTGCGCCCGACAGACCTGTGAGGCATCTGCTCGATACCAACGTCGTCTCCGAGTGGACCAAGCCGCGCCCCAATCCGGGGGTCATCGAATGGCTGTCTCAGGTCGCTGAGGACGACGTGTTTCTCAGCGTCGTGACCTTTGCTGAATTGCGACATGGGATCGAGCGACTACCCTCGGGCCGCCGCCGCCGACGGCTCGACGAATGGCTCCGCGGCGAACTCGCGCTGCGGTTCGAAGCACGCATCGTGCTAATCGACGGTGCCATCGCCGAAGATCAACGCGCGCCCCCGCTACCACTCAGCGCGATTGCGGCCACTTCGATCAGCGCGATGCGGGCGAGACGCCTGGGGAGGAGCCCGCCGTCAGTCCCTTGCGCCGCCGACGACGAGCTGCTCGATGCGCGCACGAACCTTGGGACGAAACCGCTCGCTGCTCGTCACGGTCGTTCCGCCACTGAGCACGAACACGTAGTCACCGCGCGCACTGCGGCTCACGCGGCGAACATGGTTGACGTTCACCAGGCAGGAGCGGTTGATCTGCAGCATCGGTTGTGAGCGCATGGATTCTTCGGCCTGAATGAGCGTACTGCGCGCGTGGAAGGTGTCCTTGCCCACCGTCAGCTCGACGTAGTTGTGGTCGGCGGTCACGAGCTCGACCCCGGCGACATCGACCATGTGCAGTGCGCCACCGGTCGCGGCGAGCAGGCGCGGCCGCGCCTCGACGCGAGTCTGGGACAGACGCTGCAGCTCGGCCAGGGTAGCCGCTGCGATCTGGTAGTTCGCTGAGTTGCGGGCCGCATGGCGCTCGCGCACCCGACGCAACATGCTGCGGAAGCGCTCCCCATCGAAAGGCTTGAGGAGAAAGTCCGCGGCGTTCACCTCAAATGCCTGCAGAGCGTACCGGTCGAACGCAGTGACGAAGACGATCAGCGGCGCGGAAGTGGGATCGAGCGCCTGAGCGAGCTGCATTCCTGAGACCCGCCCCATCTTCTTTACCTCGAGGAAGATCACGTCCGGCGGCTGCTGCGACAGCGCCGCAAGCGCGCTCTCGGCGTCCGCGTATTCTCCGACCAGCTGGATGTCCCGCTCGGTGGCGCAACCCTCGCGCAGGGCGTTCCTGGCCGCCGCCTCGTCATCAACGATGATGCCCCTCACCGGCGCCCCTCGATAATCCTCAGCTTTATTGCACGCTTTAGCAGATACATCCGAAAACCTAGGTTTGGGGGAAATCGTCTTCCGGCCCGCCTATTGACCCCTTACCGACCAGTCGGTATGTTACCGCAGTGCTAGAAAAGAGTCAGCCGCCGCGCCCCGGACCAGGCGCTCGCGAGAAGCTGCTGGAGGCAGCCTTCGTGCTCATCCGCGAAAAAGGCTATTCGGCGACCTCGGTCGACGAGCTCTGCGCGGAGGCTGGAGTGACCAAGGGTGCATTCTTCCATCACTTCCAGAGCAAAGACGCGCTCGCCGTGGCCGCGGCGAATCGCTGGTCGGAGGTCTCAACGGCCCTCTTTCAGACAGCGCCTTACCATAAGCACCGCGACCCCCTGGATCGCTTGCTCGGCTATCTCGCCTTCCGCAAGGCGCTCCTCAAAGGGGAAGTTGCGCAGTTCAGCTGTCTCGCCGGCACCATGGTGCAAGAGGTATATGCAACCCATGCCGAGATACGAGAGGCGTGCGAGGCGTCCATCAGCGGCCAGGCAGCAACGCTGGAGGCAGACATCGCCGAGGCAATGAAGCTTTACGGCGTTCATGCAAAATGGTCGGCGCAGAGCTTGGCGCTCCACACCCAGGCGGTTCTACAGGGTGCTTTCATTCTCGCGAAAGCCAAAGGCGGACCCGACGTCGCTGCCTCCAGCATCGACCACCTGCGCCGCTATTTCCAATTGTTGTTCAAGACCGGGAAACATCGACGCCGTCAGCCCGAAGGCCCGGCAATTCAAGGGGGAAATGAGTAGTGAGAGAAACAGCAATGTCGCGCCGCACACTGTTCGGGGCGGGTGCCTGCGCGCTGGCTGCAGCGGCGAGCATTCCGGAGATTGCCGGTGCGCGCGCAGAGGCAGGACTGAGCCCGAAAAACGAAGCGCTTGTCCGGAAATACTACCGGGGTTGGGAGAGAAAGGACTGGCGCGCCTTCGACATCCTGCTGACAGACGACTTCACATTTACCAGCCCGCTCGACGCCCACATCAGCAAGAGCGCTTTCAAGAAAGGATGCTGGGACACACAGATTGCTTATATCGGGCGGTTTGACCTGGAGCACGTGGTTGGAACGGGCAACGACGCGTTTGTGATGTACCTCTGTCACACCGTGAACGATAAGACGTTCCGGAACGTGGAGTATTTGCGGCTCAAAGGTGACCTGGTAGAGGCCGTCGAGTGCTACTTCGGCGCACAAAACAACTTTACATCTGCGGTGGCCGGGCAGAAGTAACACCCACCCTTCACCACTTAGCTGGCACGCAGCAACGTCAGCAATGGACATTCCGGTCGCACGTTAGCGGACATTCCGCGCCCTAGAAGCGGACGTACATACGCTCGCTGCGACGCTCGAAAAAGCGCCGGCCTTCTATCCTCCAAGCTCCTTATCAATGTCCTTGGCATCCAATTCGAACACGTGATCGTCGTAATCGAAGAAGTACAAAGACGTATTGGAACGCGCCCTTATGAACTCGCGCCCCATCGCTTGAAGTTTGACGGCGGTAGCCTCGAGGATCTCCGGTGCGGCGTGAAAGGCAATGTGGTCGCCGGTCCGGGCACGTTGAACGGGCGCGCCCACCAGAACAATCCAGATGCCTCCCAGTCTGACGAATGTTTCGAGATGACCCTCATCGTCCTTGCGCTCAACCACTCGGGCGCTGAAGAGGTCATGAAACAGCGCGGCTGTTCTGGCGGGGTCTTTTACTATGAGGGCTATGTGGCTAATCGATTCGAGCATGGGTCACCTCGGTAGGCATTGCCGGACTATTGACCTTTCCTGAAGTGGGCGAGCGGCAGCTTCCTGGTATTCCGCAAGCGCAAATGCCCGCGGTCCGCGCAATTAGCGCCATTCATCATCCGTGGGATCTCTGGGCCCGCACGCAGCCCCGGATGATACATTTGAACGGGAGATTGAGATGACAAGGAACATGTCTGTTGTGTTTTACGTTCTGGTGTTGATTGCCGTTGTCGTTAGTGTAGATCTACTGTTCTTTAGGAATCGATTCTGGGAACGGCTGATGGTGAACATCGGAATTGTCTTGGTGTTTGCAGCCTTCTATTTGAGATTCCTGAAGAACCCGTAAGCTACGCGCCGCGACAGCAGCTGGTTGCCTGACCGGTGGCGCCCCAAGCGTAGCGCTCAGGACGGCTGACTTGGCGCAAAAGAGCACACGCTCCCCGGCTTAGCGAGTATGGTCCTGGTGCCGCAAACCATCTAAGGGGGCGCCATGCTTTTAACGAACAAGAAGACACTAACAACCTGCCTGATTGTTCTCGTCTGCCTGTCGTCCGCATGCACCACGATGCGCCCGATCGCGGCGGATGCTGGCGGGGATTCGATCCGTCGGGAGATCAAACCCGGAGACACGGTTCGGGTCGTCACGAAGGGTGGGCCGGTCCACAGCTTCCAGGTCACCGTGCTCGCCGCGACTTCCCTCGGTGGCAATGCGGTCAGGACTTGGGAAAGCAGCCCTGACCCCGTTGGGGCGCGAATCGACGTGCCCTATTCAGATATAGCCGAGCTCGACGTGAAGCGAGCGAGCGGCCTCAAGACGGCTGGGTTGGTCGCCGCAGCGGTTCTCGTGGTCGTCCTGATCGCCTCTGGAGGAGGTAGCCACGACGTGGGTTACGGCAACCGATAAAAGCGACTCCTCGGTCCGCGCAGTGGCACAGGGCGTCCTTGAAACCCGTTTCCATGGCAAGCCTTGCTCTGCTTCCGCACGACTCAAAGCACCAGGACGATCTTTCCGATGTGGGATTTCAGCATGAAGTTCGACTGGGCTGCGGCGATCTCGCTCAGAGGATAAGTAGCGCTGACTACAGGACGGATCTCGCCCCGCTCGATGTAGCGGATGAGATTCGGGAAGATCTCCGGGTCCGGGATGGTGCATCCGAGCAGACGCAGATCCTTCAGGTACAGCGTACGCAAGTCGAGCTCGACCACCGGCCCGGCAATCGCGCCGGCGACGGCGTAGCGACCTCTCCGGGCCAGGACGTCCAGCAGTTGCGCAAATCGGGTCCCGCCCACGACGTCGATCACCGCGTCGATGGAGTCGCGCCCGAGCTCGGCTAGGAGATCCGCTTCTCGCGGCAGTACGCCCGAGGCCCCGAGCGCTTGAATCGCAACTGATTTCGCTTCCCCCGCGAGCGCGATCACACGGGCACCGCGCCTCCTGGCCAGCTGCACAGCGGCCGAGCCTACCCCGCCCGATGCGCCCGTCACGAGAACCCTCTCGCCCGCCATAACCCCGGCTCGAGTCAGCATGTTCTCGGCGGCGAGATAGGCGCAGGGGAAAGAGGCGAGCTCGACATCCGACAGCGTGCTGCGGATGGCACAGGCGTTTCTTGCCGGGACGGTGGCAAATTCCGCGAATGCGCCCTGAGTATCCGAGCCGAAGTAACGCGGCACGCCTGAAGCCGGCCGCAGCACCGGATCGATGAGCACGCGCTCGCCAATGCGGCTGGCGTCCTCGTCTGCCCCTACTGCCACGATATGGCCGCATGCATCGGCACCTTGTATCCGCGGGAAACCGAGTGCGCCACCCGCCCATCCGGAGTCTGAGACCCTCGCGTCGGCAGGCCGGGTACTCCCGGTCGCTGCGGCGATCGACTTCGAGTACCAGCCGATTCGGGTGTTTATGTCCGTGTTGTTGATGGCTGCGGCGCGAATGCGGATCAACACCTCGCCCCTCGCCGGTACCGGTACGGGCACGTCGTTGCGATATTCGAGCAGGTCAGTCCCGCCGTGACCCTTCAGGAGCACGGCTCTCATATGCTTTGGGACGATCATCTGCTCGAGTGTCATGGACAAGACCGGGGATGCAGCGTCCAAACCGCCGAACGACGCACGGTCTCTTGATCCGCCTTGTACTTTGCAACGCACGCTCTCACAGCGAACCGCGATCTGACGGAGGTGAAGCATTCGGCCGCAAGCCCGATGAGCAGTGTTGCCATGGGGCGGTTCATCGGTCCGCAGGATACATCTGCGGCCGCCGCAAACGCGGCCCGCGCTGGCCTACCACGCAGGGCAAGCCGCCAGGCTGATCGAGAACCCGTCGATTATGCGGCCGTGGCGGCAGCCAATGCACAGAAGCGCACGCGGCCGAGACTGGGCATCGGGCGCTCGGCGTCACCTCCTCCGCTGTTCAGCATGGTTTCCGTCATCACAGCGGACACGCCGGTCGATGCAAGCTCCATCCACTCAACGGCTATCTTCCCGCAGCTCGCTTGAACGATGGAAGCCGGAAGCTCGCGGCCCTGCAGGCCGAGAGCCGGGGCTAACGTCTCGACCATGACATTGGGCGCAGGGCAGATTCCGAGCTCCGTTCTGATCAACGCTCCACTGGCGCTGACCTTCTCCAGGAAACCCAGGCAACGGCAACCACTGTCACTCGACTGCATGCATCTCAACCGCACCGGTATGTTGGTCGAAAGGCGATGGCCCCAGCGATGTTCCATTGATCTCTCCCTAAGCTCTGTCGCCGTTCATGCTGCGTCCGACCCGGTCGCGCAGCCATTCGTATTAGTCCGTACGCCGCAGCCGACACACCACAATTTCGAAATTTGCCGGCGCCCGGTACGAGGGCGCAATCTAGCCTTCACCGCGCACGTCCCCGACAGAACGACCTAAGGGTTCACCCATGAGCCACAAGCACGAGCACCTGATTCGCGCTCTCTTTCATGAGCCGGCGAGCGGTAACATTCATTGGCGGGACGTCGAGTCCCTGCTGCATCACCTGGGAGCAACGGTGGAGCCGCTGTCAGGCGCGCGTCTGCGGGTACACCTCAATGGTGTCGAAGGGATCCTGCATCGCCCGCACCACCACAGCAATGTGCTGGACAGACAGGGAATCCGCTCCATCCGCGAGTATCTTGCTCACGCGAGGGTCACGCCTTCGCAGTATGAGGAAGGTGCTCATCGCGGCACGCCCGGATCATCCGTCCCCTAGGGAAGCTCTGCACAGGTGACGGTAGCTGATGGATACTGCGTGCAGTTGGCAGTAGCCCTCAGGGCTCGAGGGGAGCGATGAAGCAGACCACCTTTGCATCGGCGGCCTGGGACAAGAAGGGCAAAGTGACGCGGCGGGAGCGCTTCCTTAAGGAGATGGACGCGGTCATTCCCTGGAAGCACCTGAACCGGCTGATCGAGCCGCATTACCCCAAGGCCGGCAACGGCACGCAGCCGATGCCGCAGGAGCGGATGCTGCGCATCTACTTCATGCAGCAGTGGTTCAACCTGTCGGACCCTGCGATGGAGGATGCCCTCTACGACTCCGAGTCGATGCGACGTTTTGCCGGTATCGAGCTCAGTGAGGATGCGATCCCGGACGAGACGACGATCCTGCGCTTTCGCCACCTGCTCGAGAAGCATTACCTCACGCAAGCGATCTTTGCGCAGGTGCGAACGCTCCTTGAGCAGAAGCGGCTGCTGCTGAAGTCCGGGACGATTGTGGATGCGACGATTATCGAGGCACCCCCTTCGACCAAGAACGCAGACCAGGCGCGTGATCTTGAGATGCACCAGACCCGCAAGGGTAAGGGTTGGCACTTTGGGATGAAGGCACATGTGGGCACCGATCGGCGTGGGATCGTGCACAGTCTGGTGACCACTGCGGCCAATGCCTCTGACATCAGCCAGATGCCGCAGCTGCTGCACGGGCAGGAGCGCGAGGTCTTTGGCGACCAGGCGTACTGGAGCGAGTCGCACCGCCAGGGGGCTCGTGCACGGGGTATCCGTTACCGCATCAACCGTCGCCCCAACCAACGGCCGCTGAGCCGCCTCGAGCGCCGACTCAACCGCCTGCGCTCGGCCACACGAGCTCGTGGCGAGCACGCCTTCCATGTGGTGAAGAGACTGTGGGGCTTCACCAAGGTGCGCTACCGGGGCCTGGCCAAGAACACCGCGCGGCTCTTTACCGCTTTTGCGCTGGCGAACCTGTACCTGCTCAGACGACGGTTGATCACGCCACAGGGAACGTGTCCCTGGTGAGCAAGCAAAAGGCAGAAAGAACCAAGAACCCGGGGCTAAATCGGCTCCGGCGCTGTGCTTTTCCGCCTCTCGCATGATTGCTGAGCCAGTCGTCATCTCATCCAACCCCTGCGCGACTGCCTGCGCAGAGTTTCCCTAGGGGAATCTCCTGGCCTGGCGCTTTTTTGAGTTGCGGCCTCGTCCACGACTCAGCTGACAGCGACACTTCGAGGGCCTGCGTTCCGGCCGCTTCCGCGTTTGGCGCCGGAGTGAGAAAATACGTCGCTTTCATGGCTCCATCTCCCGCCAAGTCCTGCCCTGAGTTGCGCCGGCTCGCCGTCAGCGCCATCGCTACCAGCTGGCTTGGAACACTCGCCGCATGCAGCACCATGACGCAGGCGCCCGGGGGAAGCGCGACCTCGCAACCGCCCGCAACCCAGGCCCCCATCCAACTCTCGATGAATGACGTGTTGTTTCATGAGCGCGTATTCAGTGTCGGATCCCGGTACTCGAGCGGCATGTGCGGCTACACGATCCACGGCAACTTCGACTCCCGGCAGGTCCCGAGACCAGAGTGGGCAATCAGCATTGATGAGTCCATGGAGCGAGACACGCCCGTCGTCCGCGTCCGCGCTGTCGCGTTCGAGGTGGTGAGCAGGGAGCGGGACTCTCCCCGCAAACCGCACCCGCCGATCACGGCGCTGACCTTCACGCTCGAGGGCGAGCGCGAGCCGCTGACCGCCCACATCGTCGGCTCGACGGGCAAGATGAATGCCATCACGGCCACGCTGGAGGCCGCTCCGACACAGAGCCTGCTCGAGGCCTTCTACGACGGCGCGCAGCCGATCAGGATCTCACTCACCTACCAGGACGGCGCGACGCAGGTCCTGGAGGTGCGCAGCTGGTCGGATCACAGGCAATTCAGGGGCGTGAACGGTTACCTCCACCAGTGCCTGGAGCGCCTGGTTCCGGTCCCGGCCGGGGTCAAGGAAATCAAGTACACCCTGGTCAGCCCCGGACGTGCGTACGGGTTCGGCTTTGAGTCGCCAAACACGGAGACGGCACCCTGGGACTGAGGACACCTTCAGGGAATTAGCGCTGCACGCCCGGATCGTCCCTCACAACACAGGCTCCAGATACGGCTCCCAGGCATCGATCGAGACGCTCTGGCCGCGAGCGGCATCGTCACCCCACAATTCCACGCCGCTGAAGACGACCGTATAGAGCCACTGTGGCTGTTCGCCCAGACCTTGTGCGTTTGCGTCCGCGAAAACATGCACGCCGCGGATGTGTGCAATGCGACCGGTCTTCCCTCGGGTATACCGCGGCAGGCGGGTGTGATGGGGCGACTCGGCGGTGCGCGTGCGCACGCGCTCGCCCACGGAAAAGCGTGCGGGCTGAGCCAGCGGGCGCTGAGTGGGCGATCCTCTGGTCAACACCATCGAGACGTCAGCAGCCCGCAACACACGCGGCACGGGTCGGGCTGGATGCAGCATCCGGCCTGCAGCGATTTCATCGGGCTCAACCAGTCCGCGCTCGATCAACTGCCTTTCCAGGGCCTTGATCCAGATCTCGTAGTAGCTCAGTGAGCTGTAATCAGGCAGTGTTTCGCGTGCACTGCGGCTCATGTCGAGGTTCCACGCACCCGTCGCCCCCATTGCCAGGGTCAGCCCCAGCGCCTGCCTCTCCCAGGGAGCATGAAATAGCTCGCCTTCCGGCTGAGGAACAACGCGGCCGTATCCGCTCTGGCCGCCCAGATCTGCGTGGGATTGGTACTTCATCAGCGGTCGCCCGGAGCTTTCGCGAGGCCGGTGCCGATCATCGAATCCCGCGTGACCAATGCTGCCAGTTGCTCCTCACTCATCGTCCCGGTGCCTGCGGGACGCCGCGGTATCACCAGGTAGCGCACTTCAGCGGTCGAGTCCCAGACACGAACTTCGGTCGATTCGGGCAGCGTGACACCGAAGTCAGCCAACACGCCGCGTGGATCCTTGACGGCACGGGCGCGGTACGCAGCGCTCTTGTACCAGGTGGGTGGCAGCCCCAGAACGGGCCACGGATAACAGCTGCAAAGGGTACAGACGACCATATGGTGGCACGACTCGGTGTTTTCGAGCGCCACCAGGTGCTCGCCCTGTCGGCCCGCATACCCGAGCGAGGCAATGGCGGCAGTCGCATCCTCCAGAAGCCAATTGCGAAAGACCGGGTCGGCCCACGCGCTTGCGACCACGCGCGCGCCATTGCGCGGGCCAATCCTGCTCTCGTAGGTCTCGATCAGAACATCTACGGCCGCGGGATCGACATAGCCCTTCTGCGCAAGCACCGTCAGCAGCGCTCGGACGCGCAGGTCCATCTCGCCAAATGCGCTGCCCTCGTGCTGCTTATGCGGCTCGTGAGTCACAACAGGGCTGTCGCAATCGCCATCGGCCTTTCAGTGGATTGAAATGTACGCCTAAGGCCGGCGCAAGCGATTTTTGCGCAATTCCAGATCACCCCCCGCGTTGCGTCGCTAAAGCGCTGACTAACGTGCACCGACATTCCGGCAGCCAGACGGCACACCTGTCGGTGACGCTGTCGGACGATGCCATCACCCTCGAGCCCAGGGACGCCGGCCGTGGAATGCAGCCCGCGAGCCTCGCTTCCGGGCCAGGGCCCTTCCCCAGTGTTGGTCTCGCGGGGATGCGCGAGCGGATGCGAGAACTCGGGGGCAGCGTCACCGTTGAGTCAGGGCCAAACGGGACGCGCGTGCATGCCTCCCTTCCCTTGAAGCGCGCCGGAGCCGCGCTCACAGCAGCGTAAGTCAGGGCGTGGACTACCCCGGGCGGCGCGCGCGCGGATGGACCGAGCGCGTCCCGGGACTGCGCGGGCTCGGGTGACGGCCGTGACGGCGCGGCTGCGCGCGGTAGACCGAGGTGCGCGGCAGGCCGCCGGTTGCCGGCGTCGCGGCGGCGTTATGCCGTGGCGGGCTCAGCGCGTAAGGCGGCAGAGCGGCGACCGGCAACGAGTGCCCGAGAAGTCTCTCGATGTCCTTCAGGAGCGGCACTTCCTGCGGGGCGACCAGGGAGATGGCCGAGCCACTGCCGCCGGCGCGCGCCGTGCGTCCAATGCGGTGCACGTAGTCCTCGGGAACGTTGGGCAGCTCGAAGTTCACGACGTGTGGCAGCTCACGGATATCAAGACCGCGCGCCGCCACCTCGGTGGCCACGAGCGCAGTGATGCGGTTCTCCTTGAAGTCACTGAGCGCGCGCACCCGCGCCGCCTGACTCTTGTTGCCGTGAATCGCCGCGGCGCGCACGCCGCCGGCCACGAGCCCCTGCGTCAGGCGGTTGGCGCCGTGTTTGGTGCGGGTGAACACCAGTACCTGATGCCAGTTACCGCTCTCAATGAGATGCACCAGGAGGTCGCGCTTGTGCTCCTGGGGTACGCGGTAGACGTGCTGCTCGATGCGCTCGGCGGCTGCGTTGCGCGGCGCGACCTCAACGGTCAGCGGGTCGCGCAGCGAGCGGGCGGCCAGCGCGCGGATGTCCGCGGAATAGGTCGCCGAGAACATCAGCGTCTGGCGCTCGCGCGGCAGGAGCTTGAGGATCCGGCGGATCGCGTGAATGAAGCCCATATCGAGCATGCGGTCGGCTTCATCCAGCACGCAGCAGCGCACCTGGCCGAGATCGAGCAGGCCGCGCTCGGCGAGATCCAGCAGTCGGCCTGGCGTCGCCACCAGCAGATCGCAGCCGCTGCGCAGTGCCTCGATTTGCGGCTTCTCGCTCACGCCGCCGAAGATCACCAGGGTGCGCAGGTTGACGTGGCGGCCGTAAGCGCGGGCACTTTCAGCCACCTGCGCGGCGAGCTCGCGCGTCGGGGTGAGCACCAGTGCGCGCGGCACCCGCCCGGACTGCGTCGCGAGCTTCTGCAGGATCGGCAGCACGAACGCTGCGGTCTTGCCGGTGCCGGTCTGCGCACCGGCGAGCACATCACGGCCGGCGAGTACGCCGGGAATGGCAGCGCGCTGAATGGGAGTCGGGACGGTGTAGCCTTTATCGGCCACGGCACGCGCCAGCTCGGGCGTGAGCCCGAGATCGTTGAATGACATCTGGTGAAACCTCTTTCCGGCTCGCCCGGCGGCCACTTGGCGGCTGCGGCGGTCAGATGCGAGGCCTGGGGTATTGGTAAATCGGCTGCGCCCGGGTGCTGACCGAGCACTTGAGGACGGTAGGCGGCGCGCACTCTACACAGAATGCATGGCCGCGTCCAATCAGGAGAGCTGAAACCCCCGGTTTTGTCTCTTCTCCCTCTTCGCAGCGCGCTTCTCCTGAAGAGACTTCGCAGGCTTCTTCTTTGCCTCCTTCTTCCTGTCCATACCCTTACTCATGGCTCGACTCCCGGATGACGGTAAACAGCCTCTCACAAGCGCAAACGTTCAGAACTGTATCCGAGAATCGGACTGGAAGGCGACTAGAATCGAACCATACCCGCTTGAGGAGTCCCGACCCATGACGCAAGAGCAGTTTGCGAACCTGACCGCGATGGCCGCCGCGGGCCTCGCGCCGATCATGCTGACGACACCCGGCCATGTTTCCGTAGAGCGCCTCAAAGAGCTCGCCGAGGCTGCCGCGAATCTCGCCGAGCAGGTCTCCAAGGCGGCACGGATCAGATACCAGGCTGCAAGCGGGACACCGTGACGGAAGCGATGGCGATCGCTGTGTTCGCTAACGAACAGACTGCCGGGACGGACGGCGCATGCTTATAAACATTGTCGGGAGCATTCCGGCAGGCCAAGGAATATGTCTTGAGCATACTGCTCTTGACGGCAAATGCGTCCGAAGCCGAGGTCATGCAATCCTCCCTCGGCAACTCGCCCGATGGTCCTTTCGAGGTGGAGTGGCTGAGTCGCTGCGGCGATGCCATGGAGCGCCTCGGCAGGCAACGAGAGCACGAAATCTCCGCCGCGCTGCTTGACCTTGTCCTCACCGACAGCCGCGGGATCGAAACCTTCGAGCGGCTGTTCCGGGCCGCGGACCACGTGCCGTTCCTGATCCTGGGCCGCAAAGGCGATGAGGACATGGCGAGACTCGCGGTCGAGCGCGGAGCACAGGACTTTCTGCTCGAGGAGCGCCTGGACGGTTACTCGTTGCCGAAGGCGGTGGCGAGCATGCTGCGGCGCGCCGCGCACACCAAAGCGCGGCTGCTGGCAACTGAGCGCGCGCAGCTCACCCTCGACTCGATCGGCGATGCGGTCCTCAGCACCGACAGCAGCGGTGACGTGGCCTATCTGAATCCAGTCGCGGCCAGGCTGACGGGCTGGTCGCTGCAGGATGCAGTCGGGCGGCCCGCCTCCGAGGTGCTGCGGGTCATTGACGCCGAGAGCCGCGAACCCAGGTTGAATCCGCTGACGATCTCGACCTGGAGCGACAGCAGCGTTCGGGTGAGCGCAAATCTGCTCCTGGTCCGCCGCGACGGAAGCGAAATAGCCGTCGAAGACAGCGCTGCCCCCATTCACGACCGAAGCGGGCGGGTGATCGGTGCCGTGATCACTTTGCACGACGTCGGCCCGGCGCGTGCGCTGTCGCTGCGAATGTCTTACCTGGCCCAGCATGACTTTCTGACGGGACTGCCCAATCGCATGTTGCTGAACGACCGCCTCGCCCAGGCAATCGCAGCAGCACTGCGTCACAGTGCATCCCTGGCGGTGCTGTTTCTCGATGTGGACCATTTCAAGCGCATCAACGACTCCCTCGGTCACGGGATCGGCGATCGGCTGCTGCGCTCGATTGCGCTGCGACTGGTGGGCTGCGTGCGTCGCTCGGACACGATCAGTCGTCACGGCGGGGATGAGTTCATAGTGCTGCTGTCGGAAATGACTCACGCGCAAGATGCGGTCGTTGCTGCGGAGAACATATTTCGTGCACTGCGCGCGCCCTATCGCATTGGCGAGCAAAACCTGCACGTCACGGTCAGCATGGGCATCAGCCTCTACCCGCACGACAGTATCGACGCCGAGACGCTGTTGAAGAAGGCAGATGCCGCTCTGTTCCGGGTGAAGGCCCATGGACGCGACAACTATCAGTTCTTCGAGTCGGACATGAATCTGCGCGTGCTCGAATCCCGGGCAGGTTCAGCTGGCCGGCAGTTCTCGGCGCAACCTTAGGCCCGGACTACGCAGTGCGGGGCGAGGCGGGCAAGCTGCCGCGCTGAGCTCGCGGCGTGCGCTCAATCCTACGCGAGCGCCCGTGGCAGCAAGCGGTCGGTTTCCCTCTTGACCACGGCATAGCACTCGCAGCAAAGCGTCTCGAGTTTCGATCTATCCAACACCGTGATCTGGCCGCGCGTATAGCCGATGACCCCGAGCTTCTGCAGTTTACCCGCCGCCTCGGTGACACCTTCGCGGCGTACGCCGAGCATGTTGGCAATGAGCGCTTGCGTCATCTCCAGTCTATTGGAGGTCAGGCGGTCGAGCGATAGCAGCAGCCAGCGACACAGTTGCTGATCCACGGTGTGATGCCGATTGCATACTGCGGTCTGCGCCATCTGCGTGATCAGCGCCTGGGTGTAGCGCAGCAGCAGCAGCTGCAGCCGCCCGTTTCGATGGAACTCATCCTTGAGCCGCGTACCGCTCAGACGGTACGCCTGGCCGGCGCTCTGCACGATGGCCCGGCTCGGTGTGGTCTCACCGCCCATGAAGAGAGCGATGCCGATGATGCCGTCATTGCCCACCACCGAGATCTCAGCGGAAGCGCCGTCCGCCATCACGTACAGCAGCGACACGATGGCATCGGTCGGAAAATACACATAGGGCAGCACGTCCCCCGGCTCGTATATGACCTTCCCGAGCGGCAGCTCGATGAGCTGCAGGTGCGGCTCCAGCCGGGCGCGCTCTTCGGAGCTAAGCGCGGCCAGCAGTTGGTTCTGCTGTACGAAAGAGTCGGGTGTAGACACGGCTGTTAAGGATTACCGTCCCGGGCAAGACGCCTGCCACCGCACAAAAGCATAGATCAATTTCTCAATGTACGATAGCGCACACTGCCGGAAGCTGCCCGCAGCAACACAGGCAGCGCCGCGGCCATAGCGCCATCCTCGGGCTAATTCAGGACGGCGGCGTAGATGCGCTTGAGCGCCGCGTAGCACCCGCAGGAGGCCGCTTCCAGGCCGCGTCCGTCCAGGATCGTGATGTCGCCGCGGCTGTAGCGGATCAGCCGGTGCTTCTGCAGGGACGTGGCGGCCCGGGTAACTCCTGCGCGACGCACGCCCAGCATGTAGGCCAGGAATTCATGCGTGATGCGGAAACGATCGGAATGCGCCCGATCGCGGGTCATCAGGAGCCAGCGGGCAAGCCGCGCTTCCACCAGGTGGAAGCGGGTGCAGGCGGCAGTCCGGGCCAGCTGGCGCAGCATTACATAGAGGTAGCGATTGAGACATGTCTGCAGCGCCCGGCTATGCTCAAGCTCGAGGCAGAACGGGGCAGTCTCCATGCGCCACGCCGCGCCCCCGCCCTGCACGACTGCGTGCAGAGGTGCGGCGCTGATACCGAGCATCACAGAGATTCCCAGCATTCCTTCGTCACCGACGAGCCCGACTTCGAGACGGCTACGGCCGTCGATCGGCGCGATCAGAGAGATGAAGCCGTCGGTGGGGAAGAAAACATGACGGGTTCGCTCGCCGAGCTTGCTGAGTACCTCGGCGCTGACCAGCTCAACCTCCTGGCAGTGCGCCAGCAGATGTTGCCGATCCCGGGCGGGCAGAGCCGCGAGCAGGCGATTCTTACCTGTGGGCCGCGATGCTAGTGACACGCAAGCTCTTTCGGCACGGCTGAGCCGGCCAGCAGCAGCTCTCTGAGCAGGGCCAACAGCTCCTCGGCCACCACGGGCTTGCTCAGCACCCGCAGGCCGGGATCGCCGGACAACTGCTTGATCGCCGAGGAGGTATCTCCCGTGACGAGCACAGCCTTCAAGGGGACCCCTAAGCTCTCGCGCAGCGCAGTAATGACCTGAGTGCCTGTCTCGCCCTCGTTCAGGTGATAGTCGGTGATCAGCATATCGAGCTTTGCGCCGTTGCATGCGCTTTGCAGTGCCTGCCCGAGCGATGAGACCGCGGTGACCTCGTACCCCTCCACCGTCAGCAACAGGCGTGTCGCGTCGCGCACCGCCGCATCGTCCTCCACCAGCAGGACCCGGGGTCTGTCGATCCGCGGTCGGGGAACGCTCGGCTGCTCTGCAACGATGCGCCGGGAAGGGACCTGAGCGTTGCTCGAGGGCAGCACGAGCGAGAAAGCCGAGCCTTTGCCGAGCTCCGAGCGCACATCGAGCCTGAGATTGAGCAAGCTGACCAGGCGTTGCACGATACTGAGTCCCAGGCCGTACCCGTCGCGCGAGGCGCTGGCGGGGACCCCGATCTGATAGAACTCATCGTAGATATAGCGAATCTGATCCGCCGGGATGCCAATACCGGTATCCAGGACTTCGATGCGGACCAGCTCCCGCTCGTGAAGACAGCGCAAGCGCACCCAACCTTCGCGCGTGTACTTGATGGCGTTTGAAACGAGATTATTCAGGATCTGCAGCACCAGCGAAGGATCGCTATGCGCGCAGCCGGTGCACTCCTCGACCTGTAAGTTCAGTCCCTTGTCTGCTGCCAGGCGCCCGAAGTCGCTGCGCAGCTCGGTGAACAACGCGGCCACCGTGAAGTCGGCCGGCTCGGGTTTGATAGCCCCGGATTCGAGCTTGCTGATGTCGAGCAGGGCGTTGAGGAGCCGCGACATGGCGCGGATGGCTTGTTCCTGCTGCCTGAGTACGTCGGCGGAATCCGCCTCGGCCACGATCCGGCGCAACGTGCCATTGAGAAGGGACAGCGTCTGCAGCGGCTGGCGCAGGTCATGACTCGCGGTGGCCAGAAAGCGGCTCTTGGCCAGATTGGCACGCACGGCCTCCTCGCGCGCCTGGTCGGCCGCTGCTCGCGCGCGCTCCGCCGATTCGCGCGCCGCGGTGAGCTCGGCCTGGACATGCTTGCGGTCGGTCGTATCGCGAAGGGCGGCGGCGACGAGGAGCTCGTCGCGGCCTGCGTTCTCGACCGGACTCAGGCTGATCTCCACCGGAAACTCTGTGCCATCCCTGCGGCGCCCGAAGAGCTCGAGTCCGGCCCCCATCGGACGTACCCGCGGGTTGTCCCCGTAATGCTTCCTATGCCCTGTATGTCGGGAGCGAAACCGCTCCGGCATCAGCTCCTCGATGCTGTGGCCGATGATCTCCTCCTGCGCGTAGCCGAACAGAGCGGAGACCTGTCGATTGGCGAAGCGGATCAGCCCGGAGGCGTCGATGATGATCATCGCATCCGGTGCGGCGTCGAGTGCGTGGCGGGCGAGTTCGGCCGGCGCAGACAGCATTCACAGTCCCCCTGCCGTTCCCCGGGCTCGTAGAAGCCCGACACCCTGCAGTCAAGCAGCGCGCAACGCAGTGGTCTGTACGGTACCGCACACAGCCATCGGGCCGCGATTCATCAGGCACGCGGCCCGATGATCGCCCACGCGCAGGCCGCCCAACGGGCCCTCAGCAGAATGGTGGAATCCTCACGCCGCGCGGCGTGGCTCGGCAAGCAGCTGGAAATTGAGCTGCATCGGGCAGCTCCGATGCACGGCGAGATCGCGAAACCGCACCCCATTGCAGGACAAGTGCCCGCCGAGGGAGGCGGCCCGCTTGGCCCCCGCGGTGCGTGTGATCAACGTGGTCACCAGATAAGTGAGGTCGAAGTCCCCGTCGCAGTCGGCACAGGGGCAGGGGAAGCGAAAGAACGCCGACGCGGCGGCATGGAGCGTATGCAGCTGCGGTGAGGGCGACGGTGAGCGGCCCTCGGGGTCGTTGAAGACCAGCTCGATGCGCAATCGCTCGATCTCCGGGAAATGATTTCGCAACCTGGGTGCGCGCAGCCGCTCGTTCATCAGCTGCTCGCGCCTTGGCGTCGCGCCGCTCGCACTTTTTCGCGCAGCGATTCTCACGTCAGCTCGTCGGGGCGGTTGCCTTGGCCGCTGCGCGCTCGCGTTGCTCGACCCGTACCTCTTCGAGGCTCAGGCCGGTGTTGGCCGCAATGACGCTGATCAGGCGATGGTTGGGACTGCGCGGCAGGGACAGCTGATGCAGACGCTCCCAGATGCGGATCCGATCCGCGGGTGAATTCAGCGGCGAGCGCTGCTCGCCGAGCTCCTTCTGACGGCGCTCGACCGCCTCGGCCTGAAGCAGTGTCATGCGCTCACGATAGTCGGCCTGGCTCTCGCCCGCTCGCGGCGCGGAACCGGGCGCAAAGCCATCAGGCACGGCGTACTCTGGCATCACATTCTCCTGATTCGGCGCGAAAGTCCGGCTGCACGCCGCACCTTAGGTCTTCCCCCTCAGAAGCGCCGGGCACCGCCGTGGAAGCCACTAGCGCCCCGCCCCCATGTGGTTTGTCCTCGGCCATAAGGGTCGGATCGTCTCACCAAACACCATAGCACATTTTCTACCGCCTCGCGGATCCAGGCCGTTGGTTTCCACCCCGCGCCCGTATGAGTGGAGTAGAGTGCCAAGAGCATGTGCCAACGTAAGCGAGCACGACATCGGAGATCTCTTGAAGCGCAACTACCGCCAGGCTAAACGCCAGAAGGAAGAGGCGAGAAGGACGCGCCAGCTGCAGAAGCAGCAGCGACGCTCGGACCGCGCGGCAACCGCCGGCGACACTCTCGCCAATGAATCCCCCGCACCGGAAGAGCCCGTCGATCCGCCTCCGCTGAGCGACACCAGCCGCTGAGCGGCACCATCATCGTGCGCAGTCAGTCGGCGGTGCCTGGATCCCGGCCCGACGCCGTCCGCCGTGCCGCACGCGCGCTCTGCTCCGCTCGCACCTGCGAGAGCGTGAGCCCGGTGCTGACCGCGACGACATCGAGGACCGGATGCCCGGGATCCAGAGGCAGGCACAGCGCGTGCAGCTTCTCCCAGGCTCGAATGCGAACCTCGGGGGGATTCAGGCCCGACCGCTGTTCCGCGAGCTCGAGTCGCCTCCTCTGCGCGCGTTCACGTTCCTCGAGTGCCAGACGCTCGGCGAAGGTTCTGACGAGCTCGAGCGCGCGGTGGGGGTCTGAAGGCTTCGTTTCGGTCACGTAGGAGAGCTCCGCGCGGATCGCTCGTCTCAGCTGAGCGGCGTCGGGGAAGCATCGTTTGACGGTTGCGTGTGAACGTCGAGCGCAACCGCCAGCCCGAGACGGCCGAGCAGAGCCAGCGATTGTGCCGACAGCTCCAGCCGAAAGTCCCTGCGTGCGAACAGGCTGACGTACAGCTCTGCAGCGCCTCCCTCGGCGTGCAGCTGCTCGAGGAAGCCTTGAGCGCGGCGCAAGTGCCCCAGTGTCTGCAGCAGCACGCTCTCCACCGATACCCCCGCCAGGGCGAGTTGCGGCTCCTCCATCAACCGCCCCATCCAATAGCTCTCACGATGGACGCCCTCGAGCGCCTCGCCGCCCGGACCGCGCCGCGACGCGCCGGCCTGCCAGGTGTGCTGCGGCTCCATGCCGAGCGTGCGCGTGATGCTGGCTGGATCGATGCTGGGATGGCGTATGCGCAGCGAGATGGTGAACTCGTATTCGCTCATCGAGCCGCCCCGATTTACGCCAGCTCAGTTCGCGGTCGCCAGGCGCGAGCTGGCGCTTCAGTAGCGGCGCGCGCCGCCCCGGTTACCGCCGCCTGAGCGCTCGCGGTCCTGAGCCTCACTGACTTTGAGGGCGCGGCCGTCGAAGTCGGCGCCGTTCAGCGCCTGCATGGCGCGGGAGGCGTCGGCATTCGACATCTCGACGAAGCCGAAGCCGCGCGGGCGACCGGTGTCGCGATCGGTGATCAGGGAGACCTTCTCGACGGTTCCATGCGTGGAAAACAGGGTGCGTACCGCCTCATCAGTCGCGGTGAAGGGAAGATTGCCGACATATAGTTTGGTCACTGCAGAATACTCACAAAAATAAAGGGAAAACTGACAGGTAAAGTCCTGCCTCCTGGTTCGTCAAGCTTTGCGAGGGTGAGAGATTGGTCTTAAGGCGCGCCGAGCAGGCGCATGCAGACCAAGACAGACAAGCCGAAAGGTTACGAGCCGAAGGCAGATTACAGGATTTTCCGCCAGCCCGCTCATGATTCGCACTGTGTAATCCGGCAGCTCAACGCCTCGCGAGCTGCCTTTTGAGAGAGGCGACCCGATCGCGAAGCGTCGCGTTCACGGTCTTCTCGTCGTTCAGTCGCTTGGCGAGGTAGAAGGCAACGACCATGAGAACCCCGAGCAATCCAATCAGCATGCATTACCCCCGAGGTACGTGCCGCGGCCCATGGTCATCCGGCGGGCGCGACTGGCGATCCGGCTCCGTGAGCTTATCGGCGTATGCGCGCAGGCATTCCGCTGAGCACAGAATGGCCGGTGGTTCCTGATCATTGATCGGCCCGGCGTTCGGATGCTGCGTGACACGCAGGTGCGGCCGCGCCCGGCGCCCATCCTCGTACCCGATGTCGCGCTCACACACGTCGCAAGTCAGCACGACGATCTGCTCGGCGGGCTGGAAAACTCCGGTCTTGCGGTACCCCACACAGGTCTCCGCGGCCGCTAGAGTGCAGCCGTTGCCTGCCGGGCGCGCTGTTGAAACAGTTTCTGCAGGCTGATTGTCGACTGGTGCTGGCGGCACAGAGCAAAGAGTTGTGTGTCGCGGCCGCGGCCGAGCCTGGCACGCAATACGGTCGGCTCACCGCAGATTTCACAGTCGCGCGGCGCGGAGCGGCGCTCGAGCCACAGGTCCGTCTCGCGATCGAGTTGATACTCCAGGTGATGCGCGAGCGCCTCGTCCGATGAGTCGTGGCCGGGGCACCCGAGCGCGCAGTAGCCGACACGTCTGGCACCCTGCCGTTCGATCACGACTGTGTACCATTTGCCAGCATCGGCACCGACTTCGCACTTGCGCGTGGTATGCATGACTGCGCCTCTCTCTCCTTGAGCAGCCTGCGGATGCCCGGCTGCCGCTGCAGGGGTTTTTGCGATGCTCCTGGGGTGGCGACCCGGCAGAAGAGCGCGCCAGGGTGGCGCAAACGCCGGAATCGCCAAGGCGAAGTATCACGAGCCGAGGATCAAGGTAACACGAGGTATGGTGCGTTGCTTGTGTTTCGCGGTCACTCGTACTGCCAACGTCAGGCTGAACCTGCGTTCCGCCCCGGGGACGACTGTCAGCCTGTCTTCAGGGTTCCTCGCCCGCCACCGCCTCGGCTTCCAGAGCCTCCGGCTCGAGCACCTTGAGCTGCGGCTGAAACCACCGTTGAGCAATGAGAGTGGGAACCACTGCGCTGCCTATCACGGCGGTTACCAGGATTGTGTATTGGCCCTGGTCGATGATCCTGTTGGTCAGGCCAAACAAGGCCGATATCGACCCGAAGGTGAGTCCGGTCGACATCAGCAGCGTCGTGTACATCCCCTCGCGTTTGTCGAATTCGTGGTAGACCGTCAGCGGCAAAATGCCGACGAACTTCGTGGCCATCTTGATTGCGAGAAAGATCAGGATGAGCACGATGGACTGTGCGACAGCGTGCGCCTCGACCAGCGACCCGGCCTTCAGGAAATAGAAAGGTGTCAGGATCGAGAACGCGATGATGCGCATCCTGTGTGGCAGCTCGTGCTCGGCGAGAAACGTCGGCGCCAGCGCCATTCCCACCAGGTAGGCGGGGAGCACCGCCTCACTCCCTGCCACCGTAGCCAGGCCGCCGAGCCCGAGCAGTATGAGCGCGACGAACTTCGTTTGCGGCTCGCTGACACGAGTGCCGAGGCCCTTGAACATCCAGGGCGCGTAGCGCGCGAGCACAATCAGCACAGCCGCGGTGATGCCTCCGAACAACAGCAGCCGCAAGTCATAATGCGCAAAGACAATCCCGAGAGCGATCACCGTCCCGAGGTCGTTGATGAAGCAAGCCGCCAGAATGATCTTGCCGATCTCGGTCTTGTTGAAGCCGGTCTCGATCATCACCGCGTAGACCACCGCTACCGAGGTCGTCGACAGAGAGATGCCGGCGATCTGTGCCTGCGGCCAGGGCCACCCGATGCCCCAATGAGCGTACGCGAGCACGCCAAGGTACGGGGCGACAAAACCTACGACCCCTATGGTGGTACTGGACCAGAAGTGCCTGCGGACAATGCGCGGATCGATCTCCGTCCCGGCGAGGAACGTCAGCAATATCGCGCCGAAGCCCGCCAGAAAGTTGACCCAGTCCGTAATCTGCAGGCCGACCAGGTTGCCCGCGACGGCTCCGAGGACGATCTCGATGAGAGCCACCGAGATCGCAACGCGGATTGAGATCAGGGATGCGGCAAACGCCAATCCCAGCCACAGGGCCGAGTGCAGCCAAACACTAGCCATCTTGTCCGCCTCCGATGGCGCTCAGAGAGCACACCTCTCCGTCGCCAGCCGACCGTGCCTACCGCAGCGTGCGCTGCACCTGTAGGGGTCATCAGCCGTCTGGCGTGCAACCTGTCGGGCGGTTCAAGGGGAACCCCATCCCCTGTGGAGACAACACCCCCGGCTAAGCGGGAGTGGCGTGGCATTTTACACGGGTCTTCCGCACCGCACAGGCCGCGTCGCAAAGGCCGTCCCCCCTAGCGGACGGTCTTGCACCCCCGTCGGCGAGGGCGTACGGTCGCGCGGCTCTCCAACTCGGGAGGGTTCTGTCCGGAGATTCGACGTGGATACAAGAAGCATGATCTGGGGGTCGCTCGCTTTGGTGTTGATGTTGAGTGGCGCGGCGGCGCCGGCAGCCACGCCCGGCGCGGACGAGCAGGCGGTGACCGCGGCCGAGCAGCAGTGGCTCAAGGCACAGCAGACGAACAACGTGGAGCTGCTGGCGCCACTGCTGGCCGACAAGGTCGTGGAGACGTCCGACGAAGGCAAGGTATTTGCCGGCAAGGATGCCGTGCTCGCCGATGCGAAATCGGAGATTTGGAGCAGTGCCGACTACACGGATCTCAAGGTCGCGGTGTTCGGTCATACGGCCATTGCCACCGGCGCCTTCGTCGGCAAGGGAAAGGATGCCACGGGCAAGCCGCTCGACGTACAGGTGCGGTTCACTGATACCTGGGTAAAGATGGCGGACGGCAAGTGGTTGTGCGTCGCCACCCACGACTCGCCGCTCAAGAAGTAACAGCGGCGCCCTCAACGCTGCGCGCCAGCGCGCACAGCGCTTCGTCATGCTGAGCGCGGCCGACGAGCTGCAGCCCCGCGGGCAGGCCCTGCGCCGTGATCGGCAGCGTGATGGCCGGATGCCCGGAAAGATTGAACGGCCGCACGCACCAGCTCGAGTGGAGCGCGGCGCGGGCATCCTCGGCCGCCGCGAGCGTCAGCGGCACATCCGGCAGAGTCGGCAAGGCGAGCGCGTCGAGGTCGGTCAAAGCCGCGTCGATCTCGGCGCGAAAGGCCCGACGCACGCTCTCGGCAGCCGTGACCTCCGCGGCGGAGATGGCGCGCGCGGCGGCGAGCCGGGTGCGCACATCCGCTCCCAGCCGCTCGCACCCGATGAGGTGGCCGAACGCCGCCCAGGTCTCCGCGCCGATGATCGCCAGTGCTGCCGCGAATGCCGCCGCAAATGACGGCAAGGCGACTGGGCGCAGCCTGACGGAGGCGCGCTCGAGTGCGGCGCGCGCCGCGGCGCTCACCTCGGGGTTTGCCTCGACCTGAACCCAACCGACCACGGGATGCGGCGGTGCGCGCTGCGGGCCGAACGTCGCATCGATCATCGCCATGGCGCGTTCGATCATCGACACCTTGCGCGCCAGAGGGCCCACGCAATCGAGCGTCGAGCGCTCGGGATGGACCCCGGTGCGGCTGACTCGTCCATAGGAAGGCTTCAGGCCGACCACGCCGCAGCACGCGGCGGGTAAGCGGACGGAGCCCCCGGTGTCGTTGCCGAGCGCGAGGTCCACCAGTCCCGCGGCCACCGCCACGGCCGACCCGCTCGAGGATCCGCCCGGCACGCGCCCGGGCGCCCGCGGATTGACCGGGGTGCCGGCCCAGCGATTGATTCCCGTCACGCCATAGGCGAGCTCGTGCATGTTGGTCTTGCCGACGATCCGGCAGCCGGCATCGAGCAGTGAGCGCACCACCGCGGCATGCTGCGCCGCCGGCGGCACGTCCACGAGACAGGCGCTGCCCATGCGGGTGGGAAAACCCGCGACGTCGATCGAGTCCTTGACGCCGACGCGGGGGCCCTCGCCCCCCAGCGCCATTCGCTCGACGAAGACAACGCTGTCCGGCATCAACGCTATCATGCCGACTTGTCGGCCGACGCGCATGTCCTCCCGGTTGGACTTACGCCTGACGCCGGCGGGAGGCTCGCCATTGAAAGCATCGATCCTGCAGCTGCTGCGCGTTTGCGCTGGCCTCTCCTGCCTGGCGCTGTTGTCGCTGGCGGCCGGTGCGGGAGGCGAGCCGGGCATGATCCCGGCGCCAGCCGCGGCGGCCTCTGGTCCGCCCGTGGCGCTGGTGACCGGGGCCAACCGCGGCATAGGGCTCGCTCTATCGACAGTGCTGGCGGAAAAGGGCTGGCGCGTCATCGCCACCTGTCGCGATCCTGAGCACGCGGATGAGCTCAAGGCGTTGGCCGCCAGGCATCCGGCCGTTACGCTCGATCGGCTTGATGTTACGGACGGTGCCGCCCTGGCTGCCCTGGGCGAGAAGTACCACGGTCAGCCGATCGACCTCCTGATCAACAATGCGGGGATACTCGGCGACCCAGGAGCGCAGCAGCTCGGAAACTTTGACGAGAAGACCTTTGAGGACGTGCTGCGGGTGAACGCCTACGCACCGCTGCGCGTGGCGCAGGCTTTCCTCGACAACGTCGCCGCCAGCCGGCAGAAAAAGATCGTCACACTCACCAGCGGCGCCGGCTCGCTGGCTCTGGTCGGCCAGGCGCAGGACAATTACTTTTATCGAATGAGCAAGAGCGCCTCCAACATCAGCATGCTGCTGCTGCAGAACGCAGTGCGCTCACGCGGCGTCATCGTGGCTCTGGTCTCGCCCGGACCCGTCGACACGCAGATGAACCGTGAATGGCGGCGCGGCGCCCCGCCGCCCCCGTCACTCCAGTCGCCCATGCAGAGCGCAGCGGCCGTCGTGAGTGTGATCGAGCAATTGACCCCGGAGCGCGCCGCACACGCCCTCAGCTTCGACGGGCGGGAGCTGCCGTGGTAGCAACCACGTCTGCCTCGAACGGTCTTCCGAGCAGCCTGGTCAACGCGTACACCGCCTCGAGAGTCGGCACGGAGGTTTCCGTCATGCGCGCCAGCTCGAGAACCGACCCGAGCAGGGCGTCGGTCTCCATCAACCGGCCCGCCTCGAGGTCCTGGAGCATCGAGGTCTTGTGCTTCCCCACTCGCTCCGCACCGGCAATGCGCCGCTCGATCGGTACTCGGAAAGTGATGCCGAGCTTGTGGGCCACCGCCTGTGCCTCCGCCATCATCGACGCCGCCAGGTCGCGCGTGGGCGGGAACTGGCAGATCTCGACGAGCGTCGCGCGGGTCAGGGCGCTGATCGGATTGAAGGTGAGATTGCCCCAGAGTTTGAGCCAGATCTCCGCACGGATGTTGTCGAGCACGGGCGCCTGGAAGCCCGCGCGGACGAAGCACGTGGCGACCGCCTGCACCCGGGCGCTCGCGGAACCGTCGAGCTCGCCCACCGGGAAGCGGTCGCCCTCGATGTGGCGGATGACTCCGGGCGCCGCCAGCACCGAGGCAGGATAGACCACGCAACCGATGACGCGCGCCGGGGGAATTCGCAGCAGGTTGACGCCGGTGGGATCGACCGCGGCGACGCAACGGCCCTCGAGCGGACCGCCGTGCTGGTGAAAGTACCAGTACGGAATCCCGTTCTGCATGGTGACGACGCAGGTCTCGGGACCGAACAGCTTCGGCACCTCACTCGCCACCGTCTCCAGCTGGTGGGCTTTGACGGCGAGAATGACCAGGTCCTGGGGTCCCGCAGCGGAGCAGTCCGCGGTCGCCTGCACGTCGCGCGCCACGAGCTCGGCGCCGTCGCTCAGCACGAGCTTGACGCCGCGGCTGCGGATCGCATCGAGATTGGCCCCGCGAGCGACAAACGTGACGCGCTCACCAGCGAGCGACAGCTTGACCCCGACGTAGCCGCCGATCGCCCCGGCTCCCACGATTGCGATCTTCATACGAGATGCTGCGGCCGCCCGCCGACGAAGGCTTCGACATTGTCGATCAGCTGATCCGCGAGAAACTGCATCGCACCATCGCTTGCCCAGGCGACGTGCGGCGTGAGAATGAAGTTCGGCAGCCGCAGCTCGAGCAACGGGTTGCCCTCCTTGGGAGGCTCCTTGCTGAGTACGTCGAAGCCGGCAGCGGCGATCAGGCCCTCCTCGAGGGCCTGAACCAGTGCCTGTTCATCCACCAGTCCGCCGCGTGCAGTGTTGATCAGAATGGCCGTGCGCTTCATTTTGCGGAACTGCTCGATGCCGATCATATTGCGTGTCTCCGCGGTGAGCGGCACGTGCAGCGATATCACGTCGCTCCGGGCCAATACCTCCTCGAACGGCGTGAATGCGACTCCGGGTGCTTTCGGCGGCGCGTGATCGGCAAACAGCACCTGCATGCCGAAGCCGCGCGCGATGCCGGCGGTTCCCTGGCCGAGCACCCCCTCACCGATGATGCCGATGGTGGCACCGTGCAGGTCGCGGATCGGGTAGTCGAAGAAGCAGAACTGATCGACCTGCTGCCACCTGCCCCGCTCGACGTCGCGCCGATAGGCGAGCAGATTGCGCCGCAGCGCCGTGATCAGCGTGAAGGTGTGCTCCGGCACCGTGTGCACCGCGTAGTTGCGGATGTTGGCAACCGCAATGCCGTGCGACTTGCAATAGTCGACGTCGATGACGTCGTAGCCGGTGGCGGCGACCGCGATCATTCTGAGCTTCGGCAGGCGCCGCAAGGTCTCCTCGCGCAGCGGCACCTTGTTGGTGATGGCTATCGTCGCCTCCCGCAGCCGCTCTGCCAGCGCGCTCGCGGCCGTCGTCGGGTACTCCTGCCACGTGTGCTCGAAAGCCGGGCGGCGCACCGTGGCCTGCAGCGTCGAGCGATCGAGAAAAACGATGTGCTGCGTCATCCGTCAGCCCTGAATCGACCCGGTCGAGTGGGACTCGTAGAACTGCTCTTCCCGGCTCACCTTTTTTCTCGGAGCCGGGTCGTGCGAGCGCCAGTAATTGGAGGCGGCCGCGACCCCGCTCCCGGGCGTCACCTCGATGCCGACATCGAGCATGGCCATCTCGGCGCCCGCGATTGCCCCCATCAGCATCAGCTCGTTGAGATCTCCCAGGTGCCCGATGCGAAACACTCTGCCGGCCACCTTGGCGAGCCCGGCACCCAGGGCGAGGTTGTAGCGGCGGAATGCCACATCGATCACGTGCGCACCGTTGATGCCCTCGGGCACCACCACCGCGCTCACCGTGTCCGAATACCACTTCGGCTCCCGCGCACAGAGCCCGAGGCGCCAGCCGCGCGTGACGGCCGCGCGCACGCCCTCCGCCAGGTAGTGATGCCGGAAAAAGATCGCCTCGAGTCCCTCTTCGAAGATGATGTTGAGCGACTCGCGCAGGCCGTAGAGCATCGGTAGCGCGGGCGTATAGGGGAAATATCCGCTCGCGTTGGCCTTGATCATGTCGGCGAGATCGAAATAGCAGCGCCGCGACCCGGCGCCCGGGATCGCGTTCAGAGCCCTGGGGCTCACCGCCAGGAGCCCCAGGCCCGCGGGCAGCATCAGTCCCTTCTGTGAGCCGCTGACGGCGAGATCGACCCGCCACTCGTCCATGCGAAAGTCGATGCTGGCGAGCGAGCTGACGGCATCCACGAACAGCAGCGCCGGATGACCCGAGGCATCGAGGGCGCGGCGCACGCCGGCGATGTCGCTGGTCACGCCCGTGGCGGTCTCGTTGTGGCAGGCCAGCACTCCCTTGATCTCGTGCCGCTCGTCCGCCCGCAGGATCTCCTCGTAGCGGTCGAGGGGCACCCCTTCGCCCCATTCGACGTCGAGCACCTCGACCTGGTAGCCGAGCCGCTGCGCCATATCGATCCACAGATGACTGAACTGCCCGAAGCGCGCCGCCAGGATGCGATTCCCCGGGGACAGGGTGTTGGTCAGCGCCGCTTCCCAGGCTCCGGTACCCGAGGATGGAAAGATGAATACCTGACCGGTGCTCGTCTTGAACACGCTCTTCAGGTCATGCAGGACGCTCGTCGAAAGGTCGGGAAATTTCGAGGAGCGGTGGTCCTCCATCGCCACCAGCATGGCGCGCTGCACGCGGTCGGGAATGTTCGTGGGCCCCGGAACGAACAGGAAATTTCGACCTGGTATGCGCCCTGGCATCAGACTCTCCTACCTGTCGCCCGGATCACCCGCAGTCTAAAGCCATCACCGCCCCTTGCAACCCGGACCGCATCACCGGTAGCGTGACCGCAAAGTAAGCGCCCACGAGACTCCCCATGCGCATCGCCATCATCGGACAACAGGCTTTCGGCAAGAGCGTGCTCGAGGCGTTCATCGCCCGCGGCACGACGGTCGCCGGGGTGTTCTGCGCCCCGGAGAAGCCGGGCGCCAAGCCCGACCCGCTGCGCGTGGCGGCAGAAGAGCGGGGCATTCAGGTCTTGCAGCTACGCTCGCTGAAGGACGAGCAGGCGGTACGGATTCTCACCGAGCTGAAGGTCGATCTTGGCGTGATGGCCTTCGTGGTGCAGCACGCGCCACAGGCCTTCGTCAATCTCCCGCAGCACGGAACGATCCAGTATCACCCCTCGCTCCTGCCGCGCTACCGCGGACCCAGCTCGATCAACTGGCCGATCATCAAGGGTGATACGCAGACCGGACTGACGGTCTTCCGCCCCACGGACGGGCTCGACGAAGGCCCGATCATCCTGCAGAAAACCGTGCCCATCGGGCCGGATGACACGCTCGGCAGCGTGTACTTCGAGCGCCTCTTTCCCCTCGGGGTCGAGGCGCTGCTCGAGGCAGCGGATCTGGTCGTCGGCGGGCAGCATCGGGAGATTGCGCAGCGCGAGGAGCTGGCCACCTACGAGGGCTGGTGCCGCGATCCGGAATCACGTATCAACTGGCAGGCCCACGTCGATCAGATCTATGACCTGATTCGCGGCTGCAATCCCTCCCCGGGCGCGTGGACGACGGTCCGGGGTCAGAAGCTGCGAATCTACGACGTGGTCCGCCACCGGACGCGGACCTTCGGCGCGGTCCCGGGCAAACCGGGAGTGGTCTCAACCATCGGCGCCGAAAGCTTCGAGGTCGCGGCACAGGGAGGGCGGCTGGAGCTGCTCACCCTGCGGCTCGAGGCGGGCGCGAAGGTCGCCGCCGGCACGCTCGCCGCAGAGCTGCGCCTCGCCATCGGAGCGCCGCTCGAATCCTGACCGCTGCGCATGAGGTCCGCGAGCCACTCCTCCACTGCGCACGGGCTCGCCCGGCGCGCTCTGCTCGCTTTCATCGTGACCTTCATCGCGGCGCGCATCACCGTGTTCCTGATCATGGCGCGGCGCATCCCCAACCTCTACTTCTTCCTGAGCAGCACGCACGTCCACCATCTCAACTACGGCATCTTTCTCCTGGCCGCGGTCGGTGCTTACACACTGATGGCCACACCGGGCGCGCCGGCGGCACGGCGTGCAGCGTTCGTTTACGGCATCGCCATGGCGTTGACCTTCGATGAGTTCGGCATGTGGCTGCACCTCGGCGGCAGCTACTGGCAACGTGCCAGCCTCGATGCGACCGTGGTCGTCGCCGCAGCGCTCGCCTTCCTTGCCTACGCGCGCTCGATCGAGAAATACGAGGCGCGCCATACGGTGGCGTTCATCGCCCTCGGAGTGGCGCTGCTGGCATTCGCCGTGGTCCTGTACTACGGGTCCGTTTACCTCGGCAGCGTTGCGGGCCCGCGCCTGCGGGAGCTCGAGCTGGCCTCCTCGCCCTGACCGCGCGGGAAGGCGGCGCACCCGCGCCGGTCAGCGGTAGAAAATATGATTGCCGATGGTGGCGACGGCACGCCGGCTGCGTGCCCAGTCCGGCCGCACGCTGGCCGCGTGGTAGTACAGCGCATCGGGTACGAGCGGCGCAGAGAGATCGTCGTAGGCCGCGGCCGCGACCGCCATCGCCTGCTTCCACGCGGGGCCATCCTGCGGCGATAGCGCGCCGAGCTCCGTCCAGGAGAAATCGGCGACATGGCGCCGGCGCACCGGATCCCAGCGCATCTCGTGGACCACCGCGCAGATCGTGCGCGGAAAATTCCGCGCACGTGTCCGGTTCAGGGTAACTTCGGCCACGGCGTACTGGCCCGCCAACGGCTCACCGCGCGCCTCGAAATAGATGTTCTCGGCCAGGCATTGCAGATCATCGGCACGCGCCCGCATGCGCGCCTCGTCGCGTTGCACCGCCTCGATACGCACCGGCTCGATGCTGGTTCCGTCCCGGTAGGCGAGATAGATGACGCCCGCCACCGCGAGAATCAGCAGCGCGAGCAGCATGACGAACCCGAGATGCTCGTGCGCGCGTAAGCGCCAGAAATCGGCGAGTCGGCGCCGCCACATGACGGGCCAGAAACGGGCTTCGTAGCGTAGCGATGCGAGCATGGGGCTGGTCCGGCATCCCTGGACGCGATACCTGAGCCGCACAGTGCGCGGCTGCGATGCAACGAGGGTGCACGCGCGGGTGTGGCCGAGTCAAACCCCTGCATTATGTTGCGCCTCAATTGCGCGCGCCGAGGAAAACACTCTTCGCAACTTGTGAACCGGCGCACAAAGCGGGCCGCCGCTCTCCGCCTGACATAAAGTTCGCGTTGACAGCGACGGCACGCGCGCTCACCCTAATCGCGCATCTGTAAGGGCACACCTTTCGAAAGAAAGGGTCGCAAAGCCACCGGTCTAAGGGATTTCCTATGACAGCGGGGTTGCCAGCATGAAACGCCACACGGCGCACGTGTGGCTCACCCACCGCTCTCCTTGGGACCGCGCAGCACCGCTGCGTGATCGACTCATTTAAGTCCTGTCGGTCAACCGACAAGCGAGCACGCCAATGACTCTGTCCAACCTGCTGACGATCACTCCGTGGCCGGCGTTATCAGCTGCAATTCTGCTGCTGCTGTTGATCGCTGCCCTGTACTTTGCCAGGGGCACGGCTCATCAGCTGCTGCTGGCGGCGGCCGGCGCGCTCTCGAAGGGACTGCGGGTTGCCTCGCACGCGGTCATCCGCGGACAGGAGCGCCTCGCCGCGCGCAACCGTGAGGTGCTGCTGGCGGCCGGCCGTGAAGCCAAGGAGCGCATCGTCGAGCGTGAGTTCGCCCGCGTCGCCGACACGGTGCGCAAGGACCTCGCCGGCTATCCGGACATGCATCGGCGGCTGAGCGAGGCGATTCAACGCATCGAAGAGGACCAGGAGGAGGCCGCGGAAGTCCCGCCCGAGGCGCCCGGCTGGGCCCAGGCGGTGAAAGTCGTCGCCAATCTCGATGCGCGCAACGCCGGGGCGGAGATCCTCTCCGACATTCACAAGTCCATGGTCAAGGCCCACTCCGAGGCGATGGATGACTATCGCAAGGCAAGCGCGCAACGCCACGCGCTCCTGCGCCGCATGATGCCCGACTGGCGGCTGATCCGCGAAGCACTCGGCCATGTGAACAAGAGCGTCGAGAGCGTCATCGGCCGCTCCCAGACGATCGACCGCCATATGGAGGAGTACGAGGCGATCGTGCGGGGCGAAGACCGCGCCCTGTCGGTGCTCTCGTCCTCATCGATCGTGTACTTCTTCATCTCGGCGCTGGTGCTGGCGGTGGCTACCGCGGGCACGGCGGTCAACTTCACCCTGATCGCGCGTCCCATGGCCGAGATGGTCGGCGGAACCAACTTCATCGGCGCCTATCGCACCGCCGACATCGCCGCCCTGGTCATCATCATGGTGGAGATCTCCATGGGGCTGTTCCTCATGGAGTCGCTGCGCATCACGCGGCTATTCCCGGTGATCGGCGCGCTGTCGGACAAGATACGGGTGCGCATGGTCATCATCACGTTCCTCATCCTGCTGCTCATGGCGAGCATCGAGGCCGGGCTCGCCTACATGCGTGAGGTGCTGCTGCTCGATGAGATGGCAACCAACGCGCTGTTGCGCGGCGATGCCTCCGCCTCGCTCGTGAACACGCACCTGTGGATCACCACCGCCGCGCAGATGGGCATGGGATTCGTGCTGCCCTTCGCGCTGGTGTTCGTGGCGATTCCGCTCGAGACCTTCGTGCACTCGCTGCGGACCGTGGTGGGCCTGATTGGCATCGCAGTGCTGCAGTCGCTGGCCCTGATCCTGCGGTTGCTCGGCAACGGCTGCCGCCACTTCGGCGCACTCGCCTGCCGGGTCTACGACCTGCCGCTGTTCGTTCCGCTGTGGATCGAGACCCGCATGCTGGTCGGAAATGGCAACGGTCACGCAACGGCGGGCGCGGCGGGAGCCGCGGAGCCCGAGGCGTGGAAGGAGGCGCGGTCATGAAGCGTCTGCTGCTCCTGCTCGCCAGCGCACTCGCGCTTGAGAGCTGCGCGCCGCCTGCGGCGCGTAATACCGGCGTCTACCTGCTCGTCGACACTTCCGGCTCCTACAACCGGCAGGTCGGCAAGGCGGAGCAGATCGCCCTCTACGCGCTCACCCGACTGCAGTCCTCGGACTCGATCGCGGTCGCACGCATCGACACCGGCAGCTTCACCGAGAAGGACATCATCGCCAAGGCGACTTTCGACGATCGTCCGAGCACGGCCAACGCGCAGAAACGCGCGTTCGCAAGCCGCGTCGAGAAGTTCATCGATCAATCGCCGCCCGCACCCTACACGGATATCACCGGCGGGCTGCTGCAGGCGATCGAGTTCCTGAACGAGAAGCACCCCGCACGCAAGGAGATCCTGATCCTTTCGGACATGAAGGAAGAGCTCGCCAAGGGTTACGTGCGCGACGTGCCCCTCGACTTCAAAGGCTTCGATGTCGTAGCGCTCAACGTGACCAAGCTGCGCACCGACAACTTCGATCCCCGCCTCTATCTCAACCGTCTCGACGAGTGGCGCGCGCGCGTCGAGAAAGGCGGCGGTCACTGGCGGGTCATCAACGACCTCGATCACCTGGACGGGCTGCTGTAGGCAGCCGCGGCGCGCGCGTCCCTACGCGCCGACCAGCGCTGGCAACTCCGCCAGCGAAATGATCTCGTGATCCGGTCGGCCCGGCAGGCGCTCGGGCGGCTGCCGCGCTCGATTGCACCACACCACGCGCAGTCCGAACGCCGCTGCCGCCCACGCATCCCAGGCGTTCGCGGAGAGAAAGCATATGCGCCCGGGCTCGAGCGCCAGCCGATCGACGGCGAGCTGATAGACCTTGCGGTGCGGCTTGTAGACGCCAGCCTCTTCCACCGATATGACAGCGTCGACCATCGCACCGATCCCCGCCGCGGCGACCGCCGCGCGCAGCATCTCCGGTGAGCCGTTGGAGAGAATAGCGACCTCGAGGGCAGCCGACTTGAGGCGCTGCAGCACCTGCGGAACTTCGGGATAAGCCGCGAGCGTCAGGTAGAGATTCATGAGGCGCTCGCGGAGCTGCCGATCGCCGAGCCTGAGCGTCTCGAGCGCAAAGTCGAGCGCATCGCCCGTGACCTGCCAGAAATCGACATGCCGTCCCTGAACGGCGCGCAGCCAGGTGTATTGCAGTTGCTTCTCGCGCCACAGCGCGCTCAAGGCCGTGCCGCGGTCTGCGAGGGAGGAATCGCGGCAGGCTGTGACCGCAGAGCCAACATCGAACAGGGTGCCGTAGGCATCAAAGACGCAGGCGCGTACGCCTGCCAGCGGGGCGCTCATGAACACCCCGCTAGAGGAATCGCTGCAGCCAGTCGACCCAGCGCTGATACACGTCCATCTGCCGCACGGGATCGCCGGGGAAATGCCCTCCGCTCGGAATGGCGTAGAACTCGGTCGTGACGTGATTGTCCACCAGTGCCCGGTATAGTCCGAACGACTGCGTGATGGGAACGCGGAAGTCCCCTGTGTTGCACATGATGAGCGTCGGCGCCCTGATCCTGGTCACCGCGCTCGAGGGCGACTGGCGGCGATTGACCGCCATGCCGTCGCCCACGTAGGGCGAAGCGCCCGTGGCTTCGGCTTGCGTCACGTTGCCGTCGGATAAATCGTACATCTCTACCCAGTCGGTGACGGCGGCACCCGCGACGGCGGCTTTCCATACCGGATAGTGTCCCGCGAGCCAGGTGGTCATGAATCCGCCGTAAGACCAGCCGCTGACCGCCATGCGGCCCGGATCGATGAAGCCACGGCCCTTCAGGTACTCGACCCCCGACATCACGTCCTCGCCGGGCCCCTGGCCGGCATCGCGGTAGATTGCTGCGTAGAAGGCGTTGCCGCTGTTGTCGCTGCCGCGGTAATTCGGCTCGAACGCGAACCAGCCGCGGGCCGCCACCAGCTGCGGCAACAGACTGAAGCGCTCACGTGAGGCCGAGTTGGGTCCGCCATGCACCACGAGCACCAGCGGATAACGGCGCCCCTGCTGGTAGCCGGCGGGATAGGTCAGCACGCCATCGAGCGTCCGGCCGCCAGGCCCCTTCCAGGTGATGGTCTCGCTGCGCGCCAGCGCGAGGTCCGCGAGCTGCGCATTCTCGTGAGTGAGGACGCTCGGCCCGCCGCCGCCCGGCGCAATCAGGTACAGCTCGTAGGGATCGGTGCTCGTCTGGCCGACGAACACGATCTCGCCGCGGGCGCCGACATCGAGGTCCAGCCAGTATCCGTTGGCCGGCATCACGCCTGCGAGCGGGATCCGTGCGGAGGATCCGTCAACGCCGAGGCGCCACAGGCCCACCGTCGTCCCGGTGTCGCCGCCGACGATGAACGACTTTCCGTCGGGCGCCCACCAGGTTCCGAACACGTTCACCTCGAGATGCCTGCTGAAATCGCGCCCGGCGCCGCCGGCGAACGGCGCCAGCCAGACATCCTGAAACTCCCAGGCGTGCGCGTCGCGGTTGCGCCAGTAGGCGACGCTCGCTCCATCCGGCGACAGCTTCGGATACCCCTCGAGCGTCGTGTCACCCGTGAGCGAGCGAATCGCCCCGCTCGCGACGTCCAGCACCTGAACGCGCGCGCGCAGCTGATCGCCCGTCGAAGGCGTCTCCTGGCGCACGATCACGATGCTCTTGCCGTCCTTCGACCACGCGATCGGCGAGACGGGAGGACCCGGCGGGAGGCTCGAGGGGAGCGACCAGCTGCCGCTGGTGAGGCGCTTCGCCTCGCCGCCCTGTGCCGGCACCAGCCACAGGTGCGTGGGCCGCACCGCCTCCGAGATCGTAAAGTCGTCGTTACTGACCTTGAATGCGCTGCGGTACTTGTCCTCCCCCTTGAGCTCAGGCTTGGGATCGGCGATCGCGTAGGCAATGCTCGCGCCGTCGGGGCTCCAGGCGAACTGCGAGACGCCGTCCTTGCCCTTGGTGAGCTGCAGCGCATCGCCGCCGCTCATCGGCAGGACGAACAGCTGCCCATTCTTGTCGGCATCCGGCGCGACGAATCCGAGGCGGTCGCCGGAGGGTGACCAGCGCGGCGAGGCGGCATGGAGACGTGCGCGTGTCAGCGGCCGGATGTTGCCGCTCGCCCGATCGACCAGGACGATCTCGGAGCGAAACTCATCGCTCTCGAGATCGGCGCGCGTCTCGACCACCGTGACCGTCCTGCCGTCGGGAGAGAGCTGTGGATCGGAGAGGCGCACCTGGCGGGCGAGGTCGCGCACGGTCGGCGCCTGCGCCGCCTGAGTCACGCTCGCACCGGCCCACAACACTGCGGCCGCCGCCGCTGCCCGCATGGTTGCCTTCATGGGGATTCCCTTTTGGAGTTGTTCGTTGCCGGAACTATAGCCGACGAGTCAGCCGTGTAAACTTGCGCAGATCCGCGACATCACCGCCCGGCGCAACGGGATCGCCGGACAGATGATCGACATGCTGGAGGATGCAGCTTTCGACCATCGCCCGATCGATGAGGATCGGGCGTGGCGCCTGATCGGCGAGGCTGAGGATCTGCTCGCCTCGGTTCCCGCTCCCTGACAGACCGAGCTCCAGGAGCCCGCCTGCCCCCGCAGGCGGGCTCTGCTTGCGCTGCGCGCCCGGCGAAGTTAGGTTGCGGCCATGGCCAAACCCGTTACAAGCCGTTGGAGCGCCGTGTCGATCGTCTGCACGAGCGCCAGCTGTGAGGCCGCCCGGGCCTTGAAGGGTCGGCGCTTCCTCGGCGGCGATGCGCCGCGGCTCCCTCTCGCGGATTGCACCTCACCCGGAGCCTGCCCCTGCGTGTACCGCAAGCATTCCGACCGGCGTGCCGGACCGCGGCGTGAGGAGGAGGCGAGCGGCCTCAGGCGCTCGAGCCCCACGCCGGAGCGGCGCGGCGGCCGCGGCCGCCGCAGCACGGATCATTGAATCGAGGGACGAGCCGCCCTCAGTGATTGTTGCGGACCGGCTCCGCGAGACGCGCGCACGAGGGTCCGTCACACGTCACGCTCAGCTTGAGTGCGCTCGGCCGGTCGAGCCGCCGCCGTACCAGGCTCGCCTCGAGCTCCGTGCCGTACCAGGGCACCGGAGGCACCCAGCCGACGATGTGGCCGCAGGTCAGGTAGATCACGCGGCCGCTGCGGAAATCCACTTCCTCGTCGTCGCGCTCATCCTGCGCGGGGTCGTAACGTCGGATGTTCCAGTCGCACAGGCTCAGCATGTAGCCGACGGTGTGCAGGCCCTGGTTCGCGTACGCGTCCGCGGGGGAGAAGAAGTCCGCGAACGGCTCGTTGTGGATCGAGCAGATGTGGGTGTGAAAGTCGGCAACGACGTCCGTAGCGTAGAACTCTCCGAGGTCCACACCGAAGGGCTTCTTCGAGCTGAAGAGCGCCGATGCCTCGAAGCCTTCCGGCACCCGGCGCACGACGCCGCCGCACTCGTAGCGCGGGTCGCAGACGCCAGCGGCGTGCGTCAGCGCATCGATCGCCGCCTCGTCCATGGTCGCAAATACCGCCAGAGCCAATAGGTTCATTACTGAGTCGCTCCATGCGCCCGTCTGGTCAGTGGACCTGCGCCCGCGGTTTTCGTGCCCTCAGCCGAGCGCCTACCGTTCGACACCACTGTGCATGAATTCCAGTCCCGCGAGTCTCTTCACCTCTCGGTTTCGGCACGCGCGCAAGACCGCTGAGCGAAATCGCCCGGGGTCCTTGCGGATTCGTGACCCGAATCACACCGGCGTAAACTAGCGCCCCCCTGAGGCTCGAGGAGATAGTGATGACTCTCAAGATCGGCGACATTGCCCCGGACTTTCAGGCCGACACCACCGAGGGCCGGATTCGCTTTCACGACTGGATCGGGGATTCCTGGGCAGTGCTGTTCTCGCACCCGAAGGATTTCACCCCGGTGTGCACCACCGAGCTCGGCTATATGGCCAAGATCAAGCCCGAGTTCGACAAGCGCAACGTGAAGATCATCGGGCTCAGCGTCGACCCGGTCGACAGCCACGCGAAGTGGGCCAACGATATCAAGGAGACGCAGGGCCACGCGGTCAACTACCCGATGATCGGCGACCCGGAGCTGGTCGTCTCCAAGCTCTACGAGATGCTCCCGGCAAGCGCCTCCGGCGATCCCGCCAAGCGCACGCCCGCCGACAACCAGACGGTGCGCAATGTCTTCGTGATCGGTCCCGACAAGAAGCTGAAGCTCATTCTGGTCTATCCGATGACGACGGGCCGGAACTTCGACGAGGTGCTGCGCGTCATCGACTCGCTGCAGCTCACAGCCAGGCATCGCGTCGCGACTCCGGTCAACTGGAAGCAGGGCGAGGACGTCATCATCGCCGGGTCGGTGTCGAACGAGGAGGCGCAGAAGATCTATCCCAAGGGCTGGAAGGCGCCGAAGCCTTACATCCGGATCGTGCCGCAGCCGCGCTCCTGAGCGGCACGCGTCGCGGGGGCCGCGCGTGATCTTCCGCCAGCTGTTCGATGCGACCTCGAGCACCTACAGCTACCTGCTCGCCGGCCGGCGCGGCGGCGAGGCGCTGATCATCGATCCGGTCATTGAACGGGTCGATCGTTATCTGCAGTTGCTGCGCGAGCTCGATCTGAAGCTGGTGAAGGCCGTCGACACGCACCTGCACGCAGACCACATCACCGGTCTCGGCGCGCTGCGCGACCGCACTCATTGCATCACCGTGATGGGCGAGCGCAGCCGCGTCGACGTGGTGTCGATGCGCGTCGCCGACGGCGACCGGCTGCAAGTCGAGGGGGTGGAGCTCGAGGTGCTCTACACGCCCGGCCACACCGACGATTCCTACAGCTTCCGGATGGCGGACCGGGTGTTCACGGGCGACACGCTGCTCATCCGCGGCACCGGCCGCACCGACTTTCAGAACGGCGATGCCCGCACCCAGTACCAGTCGATCTTCGGGCGGCTGCTCGCGCTGCCCGACGAGACGCTGGTCTTTCCCGCACACGACTACAAGGGCGACACCGTGAGCACGATCGGCGAGGAGCGCCGCTGCAACCCGCGCCTGCAGGTGAAGTCGGTGGATGAGTACGTCGAGCTCATGGCAGGTTTGAAGCTCGCCAATCCCAGGATGATGGACGTGGCGGTGCCCGCCAACATGAAGGTGGGGCTGCACCAGGAGGAGGTCGCGCAGCGCGGCTGGGCCGCGACCGTGGTCGAGGCGCTCGCGCTCCTCGGGCGGCCGGACGTGGTGCTGATCGATCTGCGCGAGCGCGCCGAGCGCGAGCGCCACGGCAGCATCCCCGGCTCGCTTCACGTGCCCTACCCGAGCCTCGAGGAAAACACCCGTGCCGGCGGCATGCTGCACGCGCTGGCCATCTCGACCGGCAAGCGGCTGCTCTTCTACTGTGCCTACGGCGAGCGCTCAGCCATGGCGGTGCAGGCGGCGCAGGACGCCGGGCTCGCCGCCTCCTGCCACCTTGAGGGTGGGCTCGCCGCCTGGAAGGCGGCGGGCGGCCCGGTCGAGACCTAAGCGCTGAGACGCGCCGCTTACGCTTCGGCGCGCTCGCGCTCCGGAGGGGGAAACAGCCGCGCGAGCGGGTTGCGCTGCCGGCTCTTCGGCACCTTGGGCCGCAGCGCCTTCGGCCAGTCGCCGACCAGGCCGGGGAGCGATGCATCGATCCCGCCGAGCGCGTAGGTGCTCATGCACAGCTCGCGCGCGAGCGAGGCGCGGTCAAGGTGATTGGGCAGCAGATGGAAGGGAATGGGCTGACCGACCACGATGCGCACCTGGTCCTTCAGGCGCCGGACGTTCTCGCTGATCAGGAGTCCCCAGCGCAGCGCCAGGCTGTAGTGGCTCACGATCTGGAACAGCCGGCCGTTCTGCCCCGCGAACCACACGGGCAGCACGGGCGCCTGGGAGCGGGTCAGAGCCTGTGCGACGAACGGATGCCAGTTGACATCCATCGCGGCGGTGCGGCCCCACCGGTCGGGCGAGGTCGAGATGCCGCCCGCCGGGAAGATCAGCAGCGCCCCGCCCTGCTCGAGCGTGCGGCGGGCTTCGATGCGTGCCGCCACATTGATCTTCTGTGCCTGCCGGGTGCCGGAAAGGTCGACGGAGATCGAATGAGCGGCCATCTCCGTGACGCAGCGCACGCCGTTCAGCATCAGCTTGAAGTCCCGACGCACCTGGCTGATCAGCCAGCACAGCAGAAACCCGTCGAGCAGTCCGAACGGGTGGTTCGCCACCACGACCAGAGGACCGGTCGGCGGGATGTTGCCGACGCTCGCCCGGTCGAAATCGACACGGATGTTGAGCAGCTTCACCGCCTCACTCCAGAAGTCGCCCCCGGCAGAGGCGCAAGCCCGGTACTGTTGGTATTTTTCCTGGAGGTTCTGCTGGCCCGAAGCGATCTCGGTCAGGCGAATGAGGACGCGGCGGCCGGCATCAAGGTTCGAGTCGGACATCGAAAAGGGGTTGTGGTCCAGCGCTGATTCGTTACCTTCGCTCCTGCGCTCATCCATCATGTGCTGGCGTCTCCGCTGGCCCAGATGACGATTAGGTACAGGTTTTTGCGACGATTTGATGACGGGAGTGCGCATATGAAGAGCTACGTCGTTCGGGAGTTTGGCGCGGCCCTCGCGCCGCTCGAGGCTCCCACCCCGGTGCCGGGTGGCACGGAAGTCCTCATCGAGGTGCGACACTGCGGCGTCTGTCACACCGACGTGCACCTGCGCGAGGGCTCGTTCGATCTCGGCGGCGGAAAGCGCCTGGCGTCCAGGCTCGCCCTGCCGCACGTACTCGGGCACGAGATCGAGGGCCAGGTAGTGGCGGCCGGCCCCGCGGCGGGAGCGGTGGCGATCGGCGCGCGCTACGCGGTGTTCCCGTGGATCGGCTGCGGGCTCTGCAGCGCCTGCCGGCGTGGCGCGGAGAACGTCTGTCTCGGTGAGACCCGCCAGCTGGGCTGCTCCAGCGCTTGTCCCGGTGGGTACGCCACGCACGTCCTGGTGCCGCATCCACGCTATCTCATCGAGTACGGCACGACCGACCCGGCGCTGGCCGCGGCCTGCATGTGCTCGGGCCTCACCGCCTTCTCGGCGCTGAAGAAGATCGGCGCGCTCGAGAGCGCGGAGCGCGTGCTTCTCATCGGTTGCGGCGGCGTCGGCATGATGGGGATTCAGTTCGCCAAGGCGGTCCTCGGCAGCGCCCCGCTGGTGGCGGACATCGACCAGGCGCGCCTCGAGGCGGCGCGCGCCTGCGGCGCCGACGCCACCTACGATGCCCTCGATGCGGGCACGCCCGAGCGCATTCGCGCCGATACCGGCGGCGGCCCCGCCGCGGTGGTGGACTTCGTCGGCTCCGAGTCGAGCTTCGCCCTGGCGAATCGAGTCGTGCGCCGCGGCGGCAGGATCGTCATCGTCGGGCTGTTCGGTGGCGCGCTGCAGCTGCCGCTGCCGTTGATTCCGCTGCGCGCGCTGTCGATCGTGGGCTCCAATACCGGAACGCTGGCCGAAGCCCTGGAGATGATGTCGCTGGTGCGCGCAGGCAGAATTGCGGCGATCCCGCTCACCCGCCGCCCCCTGTCGGAAGCCGAGAGTACGCTGAGCGCGCTCAAGCGAGGTGCGGTGACCGGGCGCGTCGTGCTGGTCCCGTGAGGGTCATTCTCTATGCCGGGCTGCTCGCGGCCACGATCTACGGGCTCGTCTGCGTCCTGCTCTATGTCGCGCAGGATCGGCTGCTGTATCTGCCCGTCCCGGAAGTCACGCACCCCGGCGTGCACGCGCTGCACCTCGGGCGCGGCGCCGTCACGCTGAAGGTGTGGGAGCTGCACGGCGCGGCGCAAGCGGCGCTCATCTACTTCGGCGGCAACGCCGAGGACGTCGGCGCCAATATCGCAGACTTCGACGCGGCGTTTCCCGAGCGCGCGGTCTACCTGGTGAATTACCGCGGCTACGGCGGGAGCACGGGTCGACCCTCGGAAGCTGCACTGATCGGCGATGCGGAGGCGATCTACGACGCACTGCGCCTGCGTCACGACTCCATCGCCGTCATCGGCAGGAGCCTCGGCAGCGGGGTCGCGGTCGCACTCGCCGTGCGCCGTCCGGTCGAGCGGCTGATCCTCGTCACTCCCTTCGACAGCATTGCCAACGTCGCCGCCGATCACTTCCCCTGGCTGCCGGTCCGCGCGCTCGTGCGCGACCGCTACGACTCGCTGCAACGCATCGGCGCGGTGCACTCGCCTGCGCTCGTGGTGGTCGCGGAGCACGATGAGGTGGTGTTCCGCGCACGCTCGGACGCCCTGATCGCCGCGATACCGGCCTCGCTCCGGCACACCCTGCTCGTGGCCGGCGCGACCCACAACGACGTGAGCTTCTATCCCGACTACTATCAGAGTCTCAGGGAGTTTCTCTACCGGGCACCGTAGCGCCGCAGCATTGCGCTGATCTCCCGCTCATCGGCCGCGATGGCGGCCTGCAACGGCGTCGTGCCGTGCGCGTCGGCGCCGCTCGGGTCGGCTCCGTGAGCGAGCAGCACGACAACGGCGTCCGTCTGGCCGCTGAGCGTTGCCAGCATGAGCGCGGTGCGGCCCTGCGCGTCGCGTGCATCGATGTCGCTCCCGCTCGCGAGCGCGCCCTTCAGTGCCGCCAGGTCACCGGCTGCGGCGGCCTGGCGGAGCGCGTCCGACACCGGCGGTCCGGCCGGCACAACCCGCGAGGCAGAGGCGGCCGGGGCCACGGCACGCGCGCTGCCCCCGGTGGCCCGTTGCTCCAATTGCAGAGTAGTCAGCGCCTGATTCGTGGCCGGTGCAGAGGCGGCCGGTGCAGACGCGGGCGCGGCGGGCGCCGCGGGCGCGGCATCGGCGGGTGCCGCTTCCCTGAGGGCCGCGCGAGCGGCGCTCGATGGCATGCGCGCGCGCTGCAACGTCACGGCCGGGCCCGCCGGGCTCGCGGACTTCGCAGGTCCGGCAGCAGGCGCGCGTTCTTCAGGTGCGCGCCGGGCGGCGGGTGCGCTTGCCGGCGCGATGGCCGCTTGCGGAGGCGCCGTGGCGGGCGCGCGCTGACTCTCGGGCGGTTGGGTCGGCGCGAGGAACTGGGGCGCGATCACCACTCCGGCGAGAATCGCCGCCGCGATCGTCCCGACGATCGCCGGCCGCCCGCTCAGCGTGGTGCCCATCAGCGACAGCCAGCGGCGCAGCGTGTCACGGCGGGCGCGCTCGGCGGCGAGGCGCGCGGCATGGGCGAGCACCGCGCGACGGGTGGCCTCGCTCGGGCGGCTCGGGTCGAGCTCCGAGGCGCGCCGATACTGCTCGTCGGCGTCGTCGAAAGGGTCGAAGGGGGGTGGCAACGTGCTCATGCGTACTCGGCGAGCAGCTCGCGCAGCCTCGTCCGGGCATAGCGCAAGCGGCTCTTTACGGTCTCGAAGCTGACCTTGGTGATGGCGGCCACTTCCTCGACACTCAAGTCCCCTTCGAGCTGCAGGAGAAAGGCGTCGCGCTGCTCCGGCGGCAGTCGCCCGAGCGCCTGACGCAGTGCCGTCGCCCGATCCCGTGCCTCCGCCGCCGCGACCGGACCCGCACCCGGATCTGCGGTCAGCCGCTCGACCACGGTTGCCGCCTCGTGGCCGAGCACGTCGAGGCTGAGGTGCGGGCGGCTCGCGCGCACCGCGTCGACCATGCGGTTGCGCGCAATCGTGAACAGCCAGGTCGTGAAGCGCGCGGTCGGCCGATAGCGCTCGGCGTCGCGCGCCACGGCGAACCATACCTCCTGCATCAGCTCCTCCGCCGTCGCCCGGCTGCCCACGTTGCGCTCGAGATAACGCCACACCCGCAGCTCATGCCGCCGATAGAGCGCGGTGAACGCCTCGGCGTCGCCGCGCGCGTAGCGGGCAATGAGCGTCTCGTCACTCAGGTCCGCGTCGCTCATTCATCGCACGATCGATGAGTGGCGTCCATCTCAGCCCGGCGGGTCGGGCACGAAGCGCCGCTGCTCCGAGCCCGGGAAGGGGTCGGGCGCGCGTACGCTCGGGCGCGGCTTGCGGATGATGCCCAGGGCGACCAGGTTCTCGAAACTGTCGTAGCGAATGCGGATGACCTCGTTGGGTTGCGACTGCATGCGGTGAAACTCCGTGTCCACGGCGTAGGAGTACTCGCGCTCTCCGTGCCCGGTGCCGAGCCGCGCCTCCGGCGCCGGCGCGGCAACCGGCGCCTTCTGCAGGCCAGGCGCCGCCGCGCTGGCGCTTGCGTCCTCGGCTAGTGAGCGGTTGAGCCCGCCGGCCGGCGCAGCAGGCGCCGCGGGTGCCGGCGCAACCTGCGGCGTCGCATACACCCTCTGCGGCTGCTCGCGGAACAGCGCGACACCGATGACCCCGACATTGGCCGGCCGGCCGGTGCGCTCGGCGTACGAGTCCCGCGAGTCGGTGAAGGTGAAAGCCGCCACTTCGGAGTTGCTCTTGCGCCATCCGGTGATCTGATAGCGCTCGCCCGGGTCGAAGACGTAGCCCGCCTGGTCGAAGCCTGCCGTGTCCCCCGAGAGCACGTTGACGCCGTCGACCGAGGTCACCGCGAGCAGCCGTCCGCCCGCGCAATTGCGGATTTCGATCGCATAACGCGCCCCCGGGTCGCCCGCCACCCAATACTCGCCGCGCGAGTAGTACGTCCTCAGCGTGACGCCACTGTCCCGATCGACCACGCTCACCCGCGCCAGCGAGCCGAGGGCATCGGCCTGCGCGCTCGCCGCCAGCGCCAGGACCTGCGCCATCAGAATAAGGTACCTCACAGATCGCCTCCGGTATTGAGAAAGTCCAATACCTGAAGCGGGGCAGCCGCCCCGATGGGGTTAACCGGACCGCCGCGCGGCCGGATGACTTAACGTCAGGTCTTGCCGCCGCGATACAGCCAGCCCGCGATCACCCCGAGGATCACCATCAGCACGCCGTCGAACAGGATCTGCTTCACCACCGTCTCCGCCGGCATCGGCTGCACGACGAAGTAGATGGTGTAGGTGGGGATCGTCGTGAGGAACGCGACCGCGATCCCGAAGCGCACGCCCTGCCCGAGCCATGGCTTCGGCTCGACGCCGCGTGCGTAAATCCACGCGAACGCGCCCGACAGCATGACGTGCGCCAGAATCATGAGGGGGAAGTATCGCTGCGAATCGGCCGGCGTGCGGAACAGAGTGCCGCCGAGCCGCATGTAGTCAGCGTTCAGCAGCACGCCGTGCACGGCGAAGCTGCCGAGAAACCACGCGACGAAGATCACGATCCAGGCAATGATGAATTTCTTGTTCATGAGTCATCCTCAGGCGTCGAGACGCTGTTCGTAGGGAACGGATTCGCCGTGTTCGAGGTAGCGGCGCAGGATCCGCAGGTACATCGCCCAGCAGTAACACGACACGCGCCAGTGCTGGTTCGCCGCCGGCCAGCCGGTGTGATAGAAGCGCACGCGCGTCGATTCCCGGCCCTCGGCCTTGAGCTCGCACCCGACGCGCGTGCTCATCCAGTCGGGATGCGCCTGAGTCATCTCGAGCTCGAAGGCCACGTCCGGCTCGTAACGCGTCACCCGGCCCCGCCAGGCGTAGCCGGCGCCGAAGTTCAGCTGATACTCGGCGCCCTCCTGCGGCATGCCAATCGAGCTCTGCGTCCACCAGTGCGTCAAGCCCTGGGGCGTCGCCATCGCGTGGAACACCCGCGGCGGCCCGGTTCGGACGGTGAACTCCTGGATGATGTCGGCCATATAGAGCCTCCGGTCCGTCACTCTTTCTCGTGCGGCGGGCTCACGGACATCCACACGGCGAGGTCCCAGGCGTTGCGAATTCCGATGAAGAGGAGCGCGAGCGCCAGCACGGCGACGCCGTACAGAGCCTCCCGGGTGAGGCGCTCCCAGATCAGCGCCGCCATGACGACGAGGGCCGCGTACACCAGCGTCGGCACGATCACGTTCCAGATCCAATCCTCACGAACCGGGATGTAGCGAGTGGTGCCGGTGGAGATGCGGCGCATGTTGACACCGATCAGGCAGCCGTAGATGACGCCGGCCAGCCCCCCGAGCGCCAGCCCGATGCTGAGGGTCCCGCCCCGCTGATGCGGCATGCTCATGAACGCCGCGAGCGCCAGCACGCCGCAGAAATGCACGATCGTCGGCGTCACGAACGCCCCGAGACCCGTCGGCCGCACGCCCTGCCCCGAATCGCGGATCAACACGATGACCACGAAGGTGAGCCCCGTAAGACCAGCGGCCGAGGAGCCGAGGATGACGTAGAAGTTGTCCCACCCTGCGAGCGGCGAGGCGTCCATTATTTCTTCGCGGCCTGCGCGGCCTTGGGCTCGACGTTGAGCACGTGGCACTCGCTCGCGCCGAGATTCTCGGCGCTGTGTGTCACCGGATCGCGCCACACGACGTCCCCCGCGTGCAGCGTGGTCTCCGAGGTCTTGCCGCCGGGGAAAGCGAACTTCATCCGGCAGTCGGTCAGGGCCACTGCGACGTAGCCCGTCGGGTGCGAATGCATGAGCACCCGGCCGCGGGCGGGCACGTGGATGTCGAGCACCCGGACCTGATCGTTCTCGAGCAGCACCTTGTGGGTCGCGGGAGCCGCCTTGACGGGATCCTGCGCGGGGACCGCACCGCCCGCCGCGAGCGACAGCAGTGCGCCTGCGACGAGCAGGCCCGTTGTTCTCATGGTCGCGCCTCCCGTTGCTGTTCCGCGCGGCATCCTAGTCGCCGCCACCCCGCAGCAGCAAGCCCGTGGGAGCGCACCCGCGCGCCGTTCCCGAACCGCACGCTCGTCCGGTTGTCTACAATGGGGCCATCCTCGTGAGCGCGCAGGACGCAATGAGCGCACCCAGGCCTGCAGGTCTCCTCATCCTCGTCATCGCCGTGACTGCCGGTCTCGGCGGATGCGCGGCGGTCGAGACCTGGCGCAAGTGCGGCGCGGGATGCCCGGGCGATGCCGAGATCTCGGCTGCCGTGCGCGCGCGCCTCGATCAACACACGGAATTGCTCGCCCCCAATCGCGTGTACGTGAAGACCCTCGATGGCACCGTATACCTGAGCGGCGAGGTGGTGACGGACGTCGAGCGCGCCACCGCCGAGACCATCGCCCGTGAAACCCCGGGCGTGCCCCGGGTCGTGGATCTCATCAGCCTCGAGTTCAACGGCCGCTAGGCGGCCGCCCCGTCACGGCTCCCCGAGGTCGATCAGCGCGGAGCGCGCCACGCGCCCGTCCGCCACCCGCACTCCTTCAGCGCGCAGCCGCCGCGCCTGCTCGCGGTGCGCGTGCGAGGTGCGGGGGAAGACGATGCGGCCACCCGCGCCGACCACGCGATGCCACGGGAGGTTGAGCGCATCGCCCGCCACACGCAGCGCGAACCCCGCCTGGCGCGCCCGGCCCGGCAGGCCCGCGGCACGTGCCACCGCCCCATAGGTCGACACCCGGCCGCGTGGAATGGTACAGACGGCATGCCAGATCGCCTCGAGCGCGGGATTCTGCTCCGCCGGGGCCGGCCGGCGTGTCCCCGGGCGAGCGCGGCTCAAGGGCTGCAGCAGCGCGGCGAGCGTTTTCCTCCGACGCCTCACCCGGCGCATACTACAAGAAAAGACCACCATGGTAGCCGCACCCGCCGCTCACGATTTCCTTCTCGAGACCCGCGGACTCACCAAGGAGTTCAGCGGTTTTGTCGCGGTCAGCAACGTCGACCTCAAGGTGCGCCGCGGCCACATCCACGCGCTCATCGGCCCCAACGGCGCCGGCAAGACCACCTTCTTCAACCTCCTCACCAAGTTCACAATTCCGACCCGGGGCCAGATCATCTACCGCGGCGAGGACATCACGCCCGAGAAGCCCGCCCAGGTCGCGCGCCGCGGCATCGTGCGCTCGTTCCAGCTGTCGGCGGTATTTCCGCACCTCACGGCGCTCGAGAACGTCCGCATCGCGCTGCAGCGCTCGCTCGAGACCAGCTTTCATTTCTGGAAGCGTGAGGCGACGCTCGCGGTGCTCGATGCCCGTGCCCTCGAGCTGCTCGCCCTCGTGGACCTCGCCGACTTCGCCGGCATGCACGCCGTGCAGCTCCCCTACGGACGCAAGCGCGCCCTCGAGATCGCCACCACGCTGGCGATGAACCCGGAGCTGATGCTGCTCGATGAGCCGACGCAGGGCATGGGGCACGAGGACGTCGACCGCGTCACCGCGCTCATCCGCCAGGCCGCGGTCAATCGCACCGTGCTCATGGTCGAGCACAACATGCGGGTGGTGGCGCGGATCGCCGATACCATCACGGTGTTGCAGCGCGGCCAGATCATTGCGAGCGGCAGCTATGCCGAAGTGTCCCACGATCCGCAGGTGCTCGAGGCCTACATGGGCTCCGCCGACACCGAGCTGCGGAATACCCACTGATGTCGGCCGAGGTACTGCGGGTGTCGGGGCTCCACGCCTACTACGGCGAGTCGCACGTGCTGCATGGCGTCGACTGCCACGTCGGGCGCGGCGAGGTCGTGACGCTCCTGGGGCGCAATGGCGCCGGCCGCACCACCACTCTGCGGGCCCTGTTGGGGCTCGTGGGCTCGCGCTCCGGCTCGGTGCTGATCAACGGCCAGGAGACCGTCGGCCTGCCGCCCCACCGCATTGCCCGGCTCGGGATCGGCTACTGCCCGGAGGAGCGCGGCATCTATGCCAGCCTCTCGACCGAGGAGAACCTCGAGCTCCCCCCGCCGGTTGCGCCCGGGGGAATGTCGGTAGAGGAAATCTACGCTATGTTTCCCAACCTGAAGGAGCGGCGCACGAGCCGCGGGTCGCATCTTTCAGGGGGCGAGCAGCAGATGCTGGCACTGGGTCGGATCCTGCGTACCGGCGCGCGTTTGCTGCTGCTCGATGAGATTTCCGAGGGCCTGGCGCCGGTCATCGTGCAGGCACTCGGGAGGACCATCCAGAAGCTGCGTGAACAGGGCTACACCATGGTCATGTCCGAGCAGAACTTCCGCTTCGCGGCCCCGCTGGCCGACCGCTTCTACATCATGGAGCGCGGGCGGATCGTCGAAGGTTTCGCCGCCAGCGAGCTTCAGCACAAAATGGCACTGCTGCACCAGTATCTGGGCGTCTGACGCCCCCAGAGCAACCCGAGGAGCACGACTCATGAAGATGCGGATGTTGACCATTGCGACGGCTGCGGTGCTCACCGCCACGGCCGGCGGCCAGGCGCTGGCGGCCGACGAGGTGGTGATCGGTGACATCGACGATATGTCCGGTGTGTACGCCGACGTGATGGGAGAAGCCGGCGTCGAGGTCGTGAGGTGGGCGGTCGCCGACTTCGGCGGCACGGTGCTCGGCAGGAAGATCACGGTCCTGTCCGCCGATCACCAGAACAAGCCCGACATCGGCGCGGCCAAGTTCCGCGAATGGGCCGACCAGAATGGACTCAACTTCCTGCTCGGCGGCTCCAACACCGGCGTCAATATCGCCATGGCCAAGGTGGCGGCGGTCAAGCACGTGCCGATTTTCAACATCGGCCCGGGTGGCGCCTCGCTCACCAACGAGGACTGCACCGCCTACTCGGTGCACTACACCTACGACACGACGGCACTTGCCAACGGCACGGCCACCGCCATCGTCAACGCCGGCGGCAAGACCTGGTTTTACCTCACCGCCGACTATGCCTTCGGCACACAGCTGCAGGCTGCCGCCTCCAAGGTCGTGGAAGCGCACGGCGGCAAGAACCTCGGCGCGGTGCGCGTGCCGCTCGGGGCGGCGGATTTCTCCTCATTCCTGCTGCAGGCGCAGGCCTCGGGCGCACAGGTGCTGGGACTGTCGAATGCCGGCACCGACTTCAGCAATTCGCTCAAAGCCGCCAACGAGTTCGGTATCACCAAGACCATGAAGCCGGCGGCGCTGCTCGCCTTCATCACCGACATCCACAGCCTCGGGCTCCAGACCGCGCAGGGGCTGTACCTGACGGATGCGTGGTACTGGGATCTGAACCCCGAGACGCGCGCCTTCGGCAAGCGCTTCTTCGCCAAATTCAACCGTGAGCCGACTATGGACCAGGCCGGCGCGTACTCGGCGACCCTGACCTACCTCAAGGCAGTCAAGGCGGTGGGTACCACGGACTCCGACAAGGTGATGGCGGAGCTCAAGCGGGCGAAGATCAACGACATGTTCACCAAAGGCGGCTACATCCGCGCCGACGGCGCCATGATCCACGATATGTATGTGTGGCAGGTGAAGACTCCGCAGGAGTCAAAGTACCCGTGGGACTACTACAAGCTGGTGAAGGTCATGAACGGTGAGGAGGCCTTCGGACCGATCACGGGGCTCTGCCCGCTCGCACCCGCGCCCAAGTAGGCCAGCGCGCGGCCTGACGTCCCCCGCGCGCACCAGACCGCCGTGACGAGCGTCTTCGGCATCCCGGTGGCGGTGATCCTCGGCCAGCTGATGCTCGGCCTGGTGAACGGCTCGTTCTACGCGATGCTGAGCCTCGGGCTCGCGGTGATCTTCGGGCTTCTGCGCGTGGTCAATTTCGCGCACGGCGCGTTCTACACGCTCGGCGCGTTCGCGGCGCTCCTCGGGCTGCAGCTGCTCGGTATCAACTACTGGGCCGCGCTGGTGCTCGCCCCGCTCGCGGTCGGACTCGTCGGCATCGTGGTGGAGCGGCTGTTTCTGCGGCGCGTGGCCGGGCTTGACCCACTCTACGGCCTGCTGCTCACTTTCGGGCTCGCCCTGATCTGCGAGGGCTCGCTCACCCAGGTGTTCGGCGCCACCGGCCAATCGTATCCGGTGCCGCCCGCGCTCGCCGGCGCTGTGAATCTCGGCTTCATGTTCCTGCCGCTCTATCGCGCCTGGGTAATCGTCATCTCGCTGCTCGTGTGCTTCAGCACCTGGTTCGTGATCGAGCGCACCCGGCTCGGCGCGACGCTGCGTGCCGCCACCGAGAACGCGCCTCTCCTGCAGGCCTTCGGCGTCAACGTGCCGCTGCTGGTCGCGGCGACCTATGGCGGCGGTGTGGCGCTCGCCGCGCTCGCCGGAGTGCTCGCCTCCCCCATCGTGCTGGTGAACTCGCATATGGGAAGCTCGCTCGTCATCGTGGTGTTCGCGGTGGTGGTGATCGGCGGGATGGGATCGATCCTCGGCTCGATCGTTAGCGGCCTGGCGCTCGGGGTCGTCGAGGGCTTCACCAAGGTCATCTACCCGGAAGCATCCAACGTCGTGATCTTCGTCGTCATGGCGCTGGTGCTGGTGCTGCGGCCTACGGGCCTGTTCGGCAAGGAATAGCCGTGCGCGCCACCGTGATCCTCTACGCGCTGCTCGGGCTCTTCGCCCTGTCCGTGCCGCTGCTCGGGATCTACCCGGTATTCATGATGCAGCTGCTGTGCGTGGCGATGTTCGCCTGCGCCTACAACCTGCTGCTCGGCTTCGGCCGCATGCTCTCTTTCGGGCACGCGGCGTTCTTCGGCTCGGCGGCCTACGCCACCGGGTGGCTGATCAGCGCGCACGAGTGGGGCCCGGGAGCGGCGATTCTCGCGGGTGTGGCCGTCGCCGCGCTCCTCGGGCTCGCAGTCGGGACGCTCGCCATCCGCCGCCAGGGCATCTACTTCGCCATGATCACCCTCGCCCTGGCGCAGCTCGTGTACTTCGTGTGCCTCGAGGCACCCTTCACCGGCGGCGAGAACGGCCTGCAGGGCGTGCCGCGCGGCAAGCTGCTCGGATTCCTGCCGCTGAAATCGGATCTGGTGCTCTATTACGTCGTGCTCGCGGTGTTCGTCGCGGTGTTTCTCTTCATCCGCCGGGTGGTGCACTCGCCCTTCGGCCAGGTGCTGAAGGCGATCCGCGAGAACGAGCCGCGCGCCACCTCCCTTGGCTACGAGATCAACCGCTACAAGCTGCTCGCCTTCGTGCTGTCGGCGACGCTCGCGGGCCTGGCCGGGTCGCTCAAGGCGCTGGTATTCGGCTTTGTGACGCTCACCGACGTGGATCAGTCGACCTCGGGAGAGGTGATCCTGATGACGCTGCTCGGCGGCACCGGCACCTTCTTCGGCCCGGTGCTGGGAGCTGCGGTCGTCGTGACGTTGCAGCAGTATCTGTCCGACCTGGTCGGCGGCTGGGTCATCGCCATCATCGGCGCGATCTTCGTCGCCTGCGTCCTGTCATTCCGCAGCGGAGTGGTCGGCGAGCTCGCGGCGTGGCATCTGCGCCGCCAGAAGCCCTCGCCCTGAGTCAACGCAACCGGTCGATGGGTTGGCCTGCGCGCGCCGCCGCAGGCGCCGCGCGCCAATTAAACTAGCCGCGTGCGGCCAGCGCCGCCGCGGTTGCAACCGGCACTTCTTCCAGCGCCACCGCGCGCGCCTCCGGGAAAGAGTCCCTCACCAGGTTGCTGAGCACCGCTCCCGGCGGGGTCTCGAGAAAGAAGCGGCAGCCGAGCTCGAAGAGCAGCGTCACCGAGTCATGCCAGCGCACAGTGTGCGAGACGTTCTGGATCAGGTCCTCGGCGACCTCGCTTGCCTCGCGCGCCACACGCGCCCGGGTGTTGCTCACGTAGGCGGCGCGCGGCGCACGCACCGTGATGCCCTCAAGCGCCGCGCGCAGCCGCTCGGACACGCCCTGCATCAGCGGGCAATGCGACGGGATCGTCAGGCGCAGCCGCCGTGCGCCGGCCCCGGCCGCGTGCGCCTCCGTGGCGGCGAGCTCGAGCGCGGCGTCGGCCCCCGAAACGACCACCTCGCTCGGCCCGTTGACGCTCGCCAGATAGAGCGGCGCCCGCTGGCTCACCCGAGCGATGAGCGCGCGCGCGTCGCGCTCCGAGAGCCCGAGGATCGCGGTCATGCCGTGGCCGCTCGGCACTGCCTGCGCCATCGCCTCACCGCGCAGCTTCACCAGCGCGAGTGCCTCGGGAAAAGTCACTGCCCCGCTCACCACCGCGGCGGCGAACGCGCCGACCGAAAGGCCCGCGACGGCGTCCGCTTCGGTCCCCTCCGCGGCAAGCGCACGCGCCATAGCCACCCCCGCGATCACGGTGCTGAGCTGCACGGCGGCCGTCGACCCGAGCGCCTCGGCGCTGTCGAGCCGCTCGGCGTCGGCGCCGAGAGCTCGTGCGGCTTCGATGAGCGTCGCCTGCACCGCGGGGTGTGCCGGCAGGCGGCCGAGGAAACCCGGCGTGTGCGTCCCCTGGCCGGGAAAGAGCAGTGCGATCCGCATCAGGCGGCTGCGGCCGCGCCGCCCCAGGCAGCGTCCACGAGCCGTGGACCATCCGCCGTGCGAAGGATCAGCGGCGTGCGCGCGGCCGCGTACTCTTCCAGCGCCACCGCTCCCAGCGGCCCCTCGAGCAGCACGTCGGCGCGCACCGGCAGCCGCGCGAGCGCCGCGTGGAGTCCCGCCGCCACGGCGCGCGGCAGGGCTGCGCGGGCCTGCACCACGAGATCGAGATCGCTCCCCTGCGCCGCGGTCGCAACACCGCTCGCGAGCTCGAAGCCGACGCTCCCGCAGGGTCCCCAGGTGAGCTCATAGCCGCGCATCAGCGCCTCGACCGCCTCGAGGGCCGCGAGCGCAGGCACGCGCGCACGGCGCGCACCGCTGCGCCAGCCGCCCCGCGCCGCGAGCTGCGGCGGCGTCAGGCACTCGAGCGCGTCTCGAGGGTGCAGCCAGGCCGCGAGCCGCTCGGCGCGCTCACGCCCGCGCACTCCGACCGGGATCAGGCCCTCGCAGCTGCGCGCCCGCCGCACGACGACCCAGGGCGCACGCGCGAGCGCCGCCTCGGCCCACGCAGGAAGTGTCCCGGCGCCCGCCAGTGCCCGCGGGTGCCCGATGCGCAGCAGCGCATGCGTGGCAGGCTCAGGGCGCATCCCACTGCTCGGCGAGGCGACGCCGCACGGCGATCGAGGCGGCGCGGCCGGCGAGCGCCGCCGCGGAGGTCAGCCGCGTGGAAAGGTCGCGGGGGCCGGCACGCGCATCGGCGACGGCGGCGATGAGCTCAGCGCGCACGCGCTCGAGGTCGGGAGGCCCGGGCGAGGCGGCGTTGACGCCGCCGATCAGCCGGTGCAGGAGCCCGAGCCTCGCGTACGAGCGCACGTCGTAAGCCATCGGTGCGACGCGCTCACCGAGCTGCTCGAGCTCCTCCACCGTACGGCGCGTCACGCGCGCCGCTGCCTCCTTGCTCATGGCGTGCACCAGCACCCCGGGCCAATCGAGCGCCAGAATCCGGTTCGCCTGGTAGCCGTGCGTCAGGAAGCCGCCCGAGATCGCCTTGCCGACCAGCAGCGCAATGAGCGGATGGCCCGCGAGCCGGGCGCTGGCGTAAGCATCGACGGCCGCCGCCCCGGCGAGGTGTATGCCGAGCAGCTCCTCACGGCGGCCGTAGGCCTGACTCGTGACATCGACGAGCGTGATGATCGCGCGGGGCCGGCGCCCTGCGTCCTCCGCGATGGTACGGCGCACCTGCCGCGCCAACCCGAGCGCCTCGTCGAGCCCGACCTCACCCGCCCGTGCGCGCGGAAAGCGATTGTCAGGATCGGGGACGACCGCGATGAACCGCGCCACCTCGGCACCGAGCGGGGCGTCCGCCACGCGTACCGTGCGCGGCGCCGAATCGAGCAGGCCGGCAGAGCCCGTCAGCGCCTCGAGCCAGCGCGCACCCGTTGCGGGGAGGGTGTTGGCCGCGCTCACGTTCCTAAGCCCCGCGGCCCCAGAGGGTGCGCAACGCGGCCGGCTCGGGCGGATGCTCGGCATCGATCCCGGCGAGCCGTGTGATGAGCGCTTCGACCTGCTCGCTGCGTGGCGGCGTGGCGGGCGCTGCGAATGCGCGGCGCACTTCCGCCCCGATCGCCCCGGCGTCGTCCTCTACGATCACGTCCGCAAAGCCGGTCGCCTGGCGCTGCTCGCCCCCCATCAGGCTCCAGATGAGCGCGCGGTCGCTGGCATCGAGCTCGGCGAGCCCGGCCTCCTGCTCGATCACCTCCGGGCCGTTCATGCCGAGCCTTGCTGCGCGGGTCACGATGAGACGGCTGCAGAGCGCCGCCGCGAGCGACATGCCGCCGAAACAACCGACCAGGCCCGCCACCACCGCCACGACCGGCACATGACGGCGCAGGGCGACGATGGCCGCATGCACCTCGGCGATTGCCGCCAGCCCGAGGTTCGCTTCCTGAAGCCGTACCCCGCCCGTCTCGAGCAGCAGCACCGGGCGCACCGGCTGGCCAAGCTCCCAGGCGCGCAACGCCAGCTCGAGCGTCCCGGCGAGCTTGGCACCGGAGACCTCGCCGACGCTTCCGCCCTGATAGGCGCCTTCGATGGAAGCCACCACCGCGGACTGCCCGTCGATCGAGCCGCGCGCGATCACGACCCCGTCATCGGCCTGCGCGACGACGCCCTGCAGCGGCAGCCACGGGGACTTCAGGCGATCGAAGGGACCGGCGAGCTCGCGAAAGCTGCCCGGATCGAGGATCGCGCGCGCCCGCTCGCGCGCGTTGAGCTCGATGAAGCTCGGCCGCGCGAGAAAGTGCTCGCGCTCGGCGGCAGTGCTCAAGCGCGCAGCGCCTCCACCGCCTGCTCGAGCCGCAGCAGCACCACGCCCGGCGTCGCGCCGAAATCGTTGATCTCGATCGCGGCCGCCCCCTCGAAACGGGTGAAGAACCGGTCGAGGACGTGCTTCCACACCGTGCCGAATCCGTCGACGCTGGTCGTGACGGCGACGTGCGCCTCCTGGTCCGCCGAGGGCTCGAGCAGCACCTCGAGATCGCCCGATCCCACGACCCCGACGTGCACGCGCCGTGCCACCGCCTCGCGGGCCGGATAGGTGAAGCTCAGGCGTTCCATGAGTGTTGGATCTCCGTCGTTGCGCCATCGAGAAACAGACAGGCGGCGAGCAGATCCGCGCAGCCGCCCGGAGAGGCGTTGCGCCGTACCAGCTCGGCGTCGAGTGTCAGCAGCGCCGCGGCTCCCGCCGCCGTGGCGCAGCCTCCGAGCGCGAGCACGCGGCGGGCGCCGCCGCGCGCGGCGTGCAGCGCCTCCCAGCCGCCGCGGTGCAGGAGGCAGGTGTCATCGAGGCTCGACATGATGGCGAGCAATGCATCGAGCCGCGCGCAGGTCTCTCCGGCGCCGCGGCGGCGGGCCGCTGCGAGCGCCGGCAGTCCCACTTCGATCACGTGCGGGAAAGCCGCGCTCGCCTCGCCGCGTGCGCCTGCGACGCCGAACGCGCGGCACACGCGCACGCCGTTGCTCAGGCGCTGCGGCGCGTGGCGGTCCGGCAGGCGCGCCAGCCCCGCCGCGGTGGCCGCCACCTCGCGTGGCGGGGCGTCGCTCCCGACGAGCGCCAGCGCGGCGACCAGCAGGCCCAGCACCCAGATGGCGCCGCGGTGCGCGTTGCTGCCGCCGGTCGCCTCGAGCATCGCGCCCTCACCGCTCCGCCCGAGGGCACCTAGGCGCTCGCGCAGCCGGACGTCGGGCGCGCTGGTGCCCGCAACGAGGGCCATGTGGTGGAAGGTGCCGCGCAGGGCGCGTGCCGAGCGCAACAGCTTCGCGAGATCGAGATCGCGATGGGCGCCCGAGCCGCGCTCATCGACCAGCGCAGGCTTGGGCGTGAGCCGCGCCTCGAGGATGAGCGCGTGTACGGCCCGCTCGGCCAGCTCGGCCGCGCGACGCTGCGCGCTGCGGCGCAGGCGCCGGGCAGAAAGCGGTGCAGGGAGCGGTGCCGTCATGCTCTACCAGCTGCGGAAGCGCGCCGGCGGCTTGTAGAGCCCCCCGGACCAGACGACCAGATCCTCGATGCTGCGCGCAGCGAGGAGCGAGCGGCGCGCCTCGGCGCGTCGCACGCCGAGATCTTCCGGGTAGGCGACCAGCCCGCGCGCGCGCAGGCTCGCGGTGCGTTTGGGATCGGCGCGGCGCCCGATGGCGGTGGCGCCGGCGATGGCCGCGAGCGCCGCCCGCCGCTCCTCCTGGCCTTGCGCCTTGTAGAGATAGGCGATGCCCTCCTCGCTCACCACGTGGCTCACATCGTCTCCATAGATCATGACGGGAGCGATCGGCATCCCGCTGTCGTGTCCGACCTGCACCGCTTCCAGCGACTCGACCAGCGCGGGCACGCCGCCGCGATTGAAAGTCTCGACCAGCTGCACCACGAGCTTGTGCCCGCGCACGATGGGCCCGTCGGCCGTGACCAGGCTGAGCCAGGCGGGGCTTGCGTGGCGGCGGCCGCGCGGATCGTGCCCCATGTTGGGAGCGCCGCCGTAACCGGCGAGCCTTCCGAGCGTCACGGTGGAGGAGTTGGCGTCGGCGTCCATCTGCAGCGTCGAGCCGATGAAGAGGTCCACTCCGTACTGGCCGGCGAGCTGGCACAGCACGCGGTTGGAGCGCAGGCTCCCGTCGCCGCCGACGAAGAACACGTCGGGACGCGCGCGCACGTAGTCCTCCATGCCCACTTCGCCCCCAAAGCAGTGCACGCTCTCGACCCAGCCGCTCTCGATGGCGGGAATGAGGGTCGGATGGGGATTCAGGATCCAGTTGCGGCAGATCCTGCCCTTGAGGCCGAGGCTTGCGGCGTAGGTCGGCAGCAGCAGCTCGATGGCCGCCGTGTCGAAGCCGATGCCGTGATTGAGCGCGGTCACGCCGTGGCGCTCGTAGATGCCGCGGATCACCATCATGCCCATGAGGATCTGCAGCTCGTTGATCAGGCGCGGGTCGCGGGTGAAGAGCGGCTCGATCGCGAACGGGCGATCGGCGGGCACGATGAGGTCAACCCATGACCCCGGCACGTCGACGCGCGGCAGCCGATCGACGACCTCGTTGACCTGTACCAGAACGATTCCATGCCGGAAGGCCGCCGCCTCGATGAGGGTCGGTGTCTCCTCGGTGTTGGGCCCGGTGTAGAGATTGCCGGCGAGATCGGCCTTTTCCGCGCACACCAGCACCACGTTCGGCGTCAGGTCGACGAACATGCGCGCGTACAGCTCGATGTAGGTGTGGATCGCGCCGATCTCGAGCTTGCCGTCCTCGAGCAGCTGCGCCACCCGCAGGCTCTGCGGACCGGCATAGGAGAACTCCACCCGGCGCGCGATGCCACGCTCGAACAGTGTCAGGTGCTCGGGGCGCGTGATCGAGGAGATCAGCATGTGCAGGTCGTGAATCTTCCCGGCGTCGACCTCGATGAGCGCGCGCGAGAGGAAATCAGCCTGTTTCTGGTTATTGCCCTCGAGCGCGACGCGGTCCCCGCTGCGCAGCAGCGCCTCGAGCACCGGCACGATGTCGGCGCGCCGCACCAGCTTGTCGTCGACGTAGTCCGCCACGCCCGCGAGCCGCGCCGCCTTGTCCTCGCGGCGCGTGCTCCAGCTCAGCGGACCTGCTCCCTGCTCGAGCGCCGTCGCCATGTTCGTTACATCCTCCGTCGAGCCCGGTACGGATCATAAATCCTCTGGCCCGAAAATCGACGTCCGAAAACGACCAGGCCTCCGGCGGACCCCGTCCTATAGTCGTTCGGGAACCCGAAGAAGGAGGCACCATGAAGCTCAACACAAGCATCAGTCTGCTGGCAGGCAGCGCGCTGCTCGCCGCGGTGCTCGCGGCGCAGGCCGAGGACGCTCCCCCGCCGCCTGCCTTTCTGGTCTTCGACACCGGGACGCTCGGCGGCACCTTTGCCGCCGGCAGCGGCATCAACGGCCTCGGCTGGGTGAGCGGGCTCGCAACCACCGCGGCGGGCGCGATTCACGCGACGCTCTCGATTCCGGGCAATGTGCTCGATCTCGGCACGCTCGGGGGCACGAACAGCGCGGTCGAATGGCCGGTGAAGAACAACGACGGCGTGGTGGTCGGAATCTCCGAGGGCGCGACTCCCGACCCCCTCGGCGAGAGGTTCTCGTGCGCGGACTTCATCCCGACCAACGGACACACCTGCCTGCCGTTCATCTGGCAGCGCGGCGCGATGACGCAGCTGGCGCTCCTCGGCGGCAACAATGGCTTCGCCACCGGCGTCAACGATGCCGGGCAGGCGGTCGGCTGGGCGGAGACCACCGTGCACGATCCGACCTGCACGCCGCCGCAGGTGCTGCAATTCCTCGCCGTGGAGTGGGGGCCCGCGCCGAACGTGCCGCGGGTGCTGCCGCCCTGGCCGGGTGATTCCACCTCCGCCGCCACCGCCATCAACAGCGCGGGCCAGGTGGTCGGGATCTCGGGCGCCTGCGGCGATGCGGTCGGCGCCTTCAGCGCGCACCACGCGCTGCTCTGGGAGAACGGGCACCCGATCAGGCTGGCGACGCTCGGGGGTGCGGGCTGGAACACCCCGATGGCGATCAACAGCTTCGGCGCCGTGGCGGGATTCTCCGACACGCCGGGAGATGTCAGCGGAGGAGTCCTGACGGCCAACTTCCAGGCGGCACTGTGGCCGCCCGGTGGCGCAATCGTGAACCTGCATACGCTGCCGGGAGACGCGCTCGCGGAGGCGACCGGCATCAACGACCGCGGCCAGGTCGTAGGCACCTCCTTTGGCGCCGACGGCAGCTCGCGCGTGTTCCTGTGGCAGGACGGCAATCTCTACGACCTGAACGCGCTCGTGCCGGCGGGCTCGCCCCTCTATCTCGTGGGTAGCGGCGATATCGACAACCGCGGCGTGATCACCGGCCAGGCCTGCGTCGTCGCCAGCGGTTGCACCGTGTTTCATACCTTCGTGGCGATTCCCGTCGTGGGCGGCGACCCGAGGCCGGCGGGTGAAGGCGCGGCGCGCGTGTATCTGCCGGACGAGGCGCGCGCCCGGAACCTCGCGCGGCTGCATCTGGCGGCGCCGCGTTAGGCGTAGGGCCCGGTGACGGACCCCGCAGGCGGCCGGGAGCGGGTTGTGCGGCCCGCTCCCGGTTCGCTAGCGGCCTTTCATCGCGAGGTTGCGCGCGAGGAATGTATAGATGTCCGTGTGCAGCGTGATCGCGCGGTAGACGGTCTGGCTGCCGCCGTGGCCGGAGTTGAGCTCCACATCGAGCAGCACCGGCCCCTGCCCCGCCTGCGCCGCCTGCAGCGCCGCCGCGAACTTGAAGGAGTGCATCGGCATCACGCGCGTGTCGTGATCGCCGGTGATGACGAGCGTGGCCGGATAGTGCTCACCGGCGCGCACGTTGTGCACCGGCGAATAGGCGTACAGCGCCTTGAATTCCTCCCGACTGTCCGGGGAGCCAAAGTCCCCCTCCCACCCGGCGCCCTGCCCGAACTTGTCGAAGCGCAGCATGTCCATGACGCCCACGTCGGCGATCACCGCGCCGTACAGGTCCGGCCGTTGCGTCATGCAGGCGCCGACCAGGAGGCCGCCGTTGGAGGCACCGAAGATCGCGAGCCGCGGCCTCGAGGTGTAATGGTGCGCGATCAGCCATTCGCCCGCGGCGATGAAGTCATCGAAAGCCACCTGCCGGTGGGTGCGGATGGCCTGGGTGTGCCACGCCTCGCCATACTCACCGCCGCCGCGGATGTTGGCGACCGCATACACCCCGCCCCTCTCGAGCCAGGCGATGAGTGCTGCGTCGAACCTGGGCAGATTCGGGATTCCAAAACCGCCATAGCCGTAGAGGAGCAGCGGATTGTCGCCGTCGAGCTTCAGTCCCTTGCGGTAGGCGAGCAGCATCGGGATGTGTGTGCCGTCCTTCGCCGGGTAGAACACCTGTTCTTCCTCGTACGCTCGCGGGTCGTAGGCCACGTGCGGCGCTCGCCAGCGCGTGCTGCGGCCCGACTCGGGGTCGTAGCGGTAGATCGTCGGCGGCGTGATGAGGTCGCGAAACGAGTAGAAGGTCTCGCGGTCTTCTGCGCGCCCGCCGAACCCCGCAGCGCTCCCCGGCCCCGGCAGCACGATCTCACCGCGGGGCGTGCCATCGAGGCCGTAGCGCACGACGCGGCTGTGCGCATCGTGGATGCTGCGGACGATGAGCTGATGATCCACCAGCGTGACGCTCGGTGTCGTGAGATCGATGGCATCGGCGCCCTCGGCGATCGCCGTGCGCCAGTTGGTGCGGGCGGGAGCGGCCGGATCGATCGCGATGACGCGCCCGTTCGGAGATGCGAGCGTGGTGAGGAAATACAGCCGCCCGGCATCCGACCCGACGTAGTTGTACGCGGCGTCGAACCCCTGCACGAGCGGCTGTGCCGCCGGTGCGGGCGCGTCGAGATCGATGAGATACACGTTCTCCAGCCCCTTGTCGCCGACCTCGCCTTCGCCCGAGGTAACCACCAGCCAGCGCCCGTCGTCCGAGAGATGTGGCAGGTACTGCCAGTCCGGATGGCCGGAGTCGTAGAGCAGCCGTCGATCGCTGCCGGCGGGTGTGGCGAGCGCGTGGTAGTAGACGGCATCGTCGAGATCACGCGTGCTGAGCTCCGCACCGGCAGGCGGCGCGGGGAAGGCACTGTAGTAAAGACCCTTGCCGTCGCGCGCGAACGCCGGCGCGTAGTACTTGGTGAAGCGCAGCACGTCGGGGAGGTCCTGCCCCGTGGCGAGGTCGCGGATGCGCCACTCGGTCCAGTCCGATCCGCCCACGGATACGCCGTAGGCCAACAGCCGGCCGTCCCGGCTGGCGACGTAGCCCGTCACGATGCCCTCGGGCGCAAGCGCGTTGGGGTCCACACCGACTGCGCCGCGGGCGAGCGGATCGGGCGTCACGTAGAGCACGGCCTGGTCCTGACCGCCCGAATTCAGCGCATAGAAGTAGCGCCCACCGTCCTTGAAGGGAATGCCGAACGCCTGGTAGTTGTAGAGCGCCGCGATCCGCTTAGCCAGCTGCGCGCGCAGCGGGGTCGCGGACAGGTAGCCCTGGGTGAGCTTCGCCTGCGCCTCGACCCAGCTGCGCGTCGCCGGCGAGTCGAGATCCTCGAGCCAGCGGTACGGGTCGGCGACGGCGGTGCCGTGATAGTCGTCGACCACCTTGCCGCGCGGCGCCGGCGGGTACACGAGCGCCGCGCCCGCGAGGGCCGTGCAACTGATCGCCGCCGCGAGACACGCGCTCGAGAAAGCGGCCCGGGGTGATTGTTGGCGCACGCGCTGCGACCCGGCACTGCCGAAGCGGGGGTGCGCATTGTGCCCTGCCCGTCACCGCGGCACCACGGTAAGATCGCCCCATGCGGCAGCACATCGGCATCGTGGCCTGCTCCGCGGAGGGCGCGGCGCTCTGCTACCGCACGCTCTGTCTCGAGGGCGCGCAGTATCTCGGCGCCTTCGATCACCCCGAGGTGTCGCTCCACAATCACTCGTTCGCGCGCTATATGAGCTCGATCGACGCCGGCGACTGGCCGGGCGTCGCCGAGCTCATGCTGTCCTCGGCCAACAAGCTCGCCCGGGCGGGCGCCGACTTCCTCATCTGCCCGGACAACACTCTGCACCAGGCGTTTCCGTGGGTGGTGCGGCGCTCGCCGCTTCCGTGGCTGCACATCGCCGAGGTAGTGGCCGCGCAGGCACTGGAGCGCGGCTTCCGCACGCTCGGCATCACCGGGACGCGCTACCTGGTCGACAGCGAGGTGTATCCGGAGAAGCTCGCAAGGCGCGGGCTCAAATACCTGCGGCCCGGGAGCGCCGAGCGCGCCGAGATCAACCGCATCATCTTCGAGGAGCTGGTGTGCGGCGTGTTCAAGCCCGCGGCGGTCGTCTACTTCCAGGGGGTCATCGCGCGGTTGAAGGAAGCGGGGTGCGACGCCGTCGTGCTCGGCTGCACCGAGATTCCGCTGATCATCGACGACGGCAACTCGCCGCTCCCGACGCTCGATTCCACGCGGCTGCTGGCGCGCGCGGCGCTGCGGCGCGCGACACAGCGCGCCGCTCCCTGACAGGCGCGTGCCTTTCCCCGGGCACGAGCACCCGCCGCGGCCTCGAGGCGGCCGCCGCGGCCTGTGCCGCTCGGGCTACTTCTCTTTCTTGTTCTCGAACTTGAAGGACACGTTGACCCGGGCGCGGTAGGCGCGCACCTTGCCGTTCGCCACCTGCATGTCGAGCTGCTTGATCTCGACGATGCGCAGGTCCCTCAGGCTCTTGGCGGCCTGACTCACCGCGGCCGCGGCCGCCTTCTCCCACGACTCCGGGCTGGTGCCGACCAGCTCGACTATCTTGTAGACGCTCTCCGCCATGGCTTGCTCACCTTTCGTCCCGTCGCGGGGACTCTCTTCTTCTCAAAGCAGTGTGCGCTTTCCGCGCGCCGGGCGCCAAGCGCGCAACCCTTGACGCCAGCCAGCCACGGCGGGTAATGTCTTAGTTGATCGCTCAATCAACTCGACCGATGACCGTCCCCGACACCCGCACCCGCCTCGTGCTCACCGCCATGCAGCTGTTCTGGCAGAAGGGCTACGGCTCGACCAGCATCACCGACGTACTCAAGGCGGCGCGGGTCAACAGCGGCAGTCTCTATCACTTCTTCCCCGGCAAGCAGGACCTGCTGCTCGCGGTGCTCGACGCCTACCACGGCGGCATACGCCCGATGCTGCTCGAGCCGGCCTGGCGGGGAGTCGAGGCTCCCATCGAGCGGGTCTTCGCCCTGCTCGCCCGCTACCGCCGCTCGCTCACCGACACCGAGTGCTTCTACGGCTGCCCGATCGGGAGCCTCGCGCTCGAGCTGCACGAGCCCGACCCGCCGGTGCGCGAGCGGCTGGCCACAAACTTTGCCGCCTGGATCGACGCCATCCACCAGTGCCTGGTGGAGGCCGGCCCGCGACTGCCCCGCGAGCTCGACCGGCGCGAGCTCGCCACTTTCGTGCTGACCACCATGGAGGGCGGCGTCATGCTGGCGCGCACCTTCCGCGATATTGGCCGCTTCGATGCCGCCGTGCGGCAGCTGCGCAGCCACTTCGACGGCCTGGCTCGCCAGGCTCCCCCGAGGAAGGCCGTGCGGGCGCGAATCCCGACCAAACCCAAGGAGCGAAAATGAAGCTTGCAGCTCGGCGCACCCACTGCATCGTCGTCTTGGTGGCGCTGCTGGCGGCGCCTGCGATCGGGCCCGTGGCGCGCGCCGCGGCGCCGGCCGACCCCTATCAGCCGCTCGCCTTCCTGATCGGGCACTGCTGGAAAGGCACCTTCGCCGGCGACGCCCGCATGACGGATGAGCATTGCTTCAGCTGGATCTACGGCGGCAAGTTCGTACGCGACGAGCACGTCGTGCACCGTGACGGCCGGCCGGACGCCTTCGGTGAGTCGATCTATCTGTGGGATTCGGCCGCGGGGCAGCTCGAGTATCTTTACATCGAGAGCGCCGGCGGCTTCAGCCGTGGCGCCGTCACGGTCGCGGACGGCGCGCTGATGTTCGCCCCGGTGAGCTACGTCGAAAAAGGCGGGTCGCAGACCTACCGCAGCCGCTGGCAGCGCGCCGGGGACGACGCTTATGAGGTCATCACCGAGTTTCAGGTGCAGGACCGCTGGGTGCCGGGGTTCAGCCTGCACATGCAGCGGGTGCGGAACGCTCCGACCTGAGGCGCGGCCACACCGGCCGGCGCACCAGCGTGCTCTTGCCGAACAGCGACTCGATCAGGTCCACCGCGAGCACCGCGGTCTTGTTCTGCTCATCGAACGCGGGATTGAGCTCCACCACGTCGAGCGAGGCGAGGCGGCGCGTATCGGCGATCATTTCCATGCACAGCTGCGCCTCGCGGTAGGTCGGGCCGCCCGGGACCCGCGTGCCGACACCCGGCGCGATCCCGGGGTCGAGGAAGTCCACGTCGAAGCTCACGTGCAGGTGCGTGTCGTGATCGAGTCCCGCGAGCGCCTGCTCCATGGTCGCCCGCATGCCCATCTCGTCCACGTGCCGCATGTCGAATACGTCGAGCCCCTGCTCGTGCACGAAGCGCTTCTCGCCGTCGTCGACGCTGCGGATGCCGATCTGGCGCACCCAGGCCGGGTCGATGGCGGGGGTGCGCCCGCCGATCGAGGTGAGCTCGCGCGGCCCGAACCCGCACAGCACCGCGAGCGGCATGCCATGAACGTTGCCGCTCGGGGAGAGCTGGCTGGTGTTGAAGTCGGCGTGCGCATCGAGCCACAGCACGCGCAGCTTCCTGCCCTGCTCGCGGCAGTGACGCGCGACGGCACTGATCGAGCCGATGCCGAGAGAGTGATCCCCGCCGAGCAGGATCGGCAGGCGCCCCCCGCGCAGCTGGCCGCAGACGGCCTCGTGCACCAGCTCGTTCCAGCGCACGACCTGCGGGAGGTGCCGGTAGCCCTGGTGGGGCGGTTGCCAGGGGTTCCCCGGGCCATTGAGATTGCCGAGATCGACGACCTCGAGCTCGCGCTCAGCTAACGCCTCGCCGAGCCCGGCGACGCGCAGCGCCTCCGGCCCCATCGAAGCGCCGCGATCCGCCGCGCCCACATCCGTGGGCGCGCCGATGAGACTCGCCGTGCGTCCGCCGCTCACGCCGGGACTCCGGAGCGAGCCGCGGGCTTCAGGTGTCTGTCGGCCAGCAATCCGAACAGGTCCTTGGGATCCTCCAGATCCGGCACCAGGTCGATCTGCCGCTCGCCGCCGCGCTCCTCCTGGTGAATGCGCATGAGGTAACGCAGCGCGGAGAAATCCTCGAGCGCGAAGCCGACCGAATCGAAAATGGTCACCTCGCGCTCGCTCCCGCGCCCGGGCGCACGCCCGGCGAGCACTTCGCTCAGCTCGCTGACCGGGAAATCGGCCGGCAGCTGCTGGATCTCGCCTTCGATGCGCGACTGCGGCTCGAACTCGACCACCACCCGGGCGTCGGGGCGCCGCAGGATGTCGGCATGCAGCTCGGTCTTCCCGGGGCAGTCGCCGCCCACGGCGTTCAGGTGCATCCCGGGGGTGATCATCGCGGGGGTAAGGATCGTGGCGTTGCGCTTGTCCGCGGTCACGGTGGTGACGATGTCCGCGCCGGCAACCGCGGCCGCCGTCGAGCCACAGCGCAGCACCTCGAGGCCTGGCAGGCGCAGCCGAGCCAGGTTGCGCACCAGCTTCTCGGTGGCGAGCCCATCGGTGTCGTAGAGGCGCAGCTCGCGGATACCGAGCAGGTGGTGGAACGCGATCGTCTGGAACTCGCTCTGCGCGCCGTTACCGATCAGCGCCATCACGCGGCTGCCCGCACGCGCCATGCGGCGCGCCGCGAGTGCCGAGGTGGCCGCGGTACGCAGTGCCGTCGTGAGCGTCAGCTCCGACAGCAGCAGCGGATAGCCCGTCTGGACATCCGCGAGCACGCCGAACGCGGTCACCGTGAGCAGTCCCACCCCCGTGTTCTTCGGATGGCCGTTGACGTACTTGAAGGCATAGAGCCGCCCGTCCGAGGCGGGCATGAGCTCGATCACCCCGACGCTCGAATGGCTCGCGTGGCGGGGCGACTTCTCGAACTCGTTCCAGCGCAGGAAGTCGCTCTCGATCTCGCGCGCCAGCTCTTCGATGAAACGCGCCGCGCCCCGGCGGGACACCAGCTCCTGGATGCGCTCGATACCGATGAAATCCACCATGACTGCTCTCCGAATCCGTGCCCGGGACCTCCCGGACATCGGCCGCTTCCAGCATGGTCGGGCCGGTACGAACCAAAAGAAAGACAGAAGGCTGTACAGAAGTTGCAGCTTATTGATCATAATGCCAGACACTCTTGGCACTATGTGCTAGTCTGACCGGGATGGACGACGTCGACCGCCAGCTGATCGGGCTCCTGCGCAATGACGCCCGCGCTTCAGTGGCGTCGCTCTCCAAGGTCCTCGGGGTCGCCCGGGGCACGGTGCAAAACCGGATGGCGCGCCTGCGGGCCAACGGCACCATCGTCGGCTACACGGTGCGCCTGAAGCCCGACGTCGAGGAGCAGCGCATGCGTGCCTTCATGACCGTCGCGGTCGAGGGCACCCAGGTGGATGCCGTAATCCGCGCGCTGCGCGGCGAGCCGGCCGTGGCGGCGCTCTACAGCACCAACGGCCGCTGGGACATCGTCGCGGAGCTGCGGGCCGACAGTCTCGAGGGTTTCGATCGCGTGCTGGCGCGCATCCGCCTGATCGAGGGGATCTCGCAGACCGAGACCAGCCTGCTGCTCTCGACCTTCAAGTTCTAAAGCAGCGCCAGCCAGTCGCGCCGACGGTCGCCGTAGGCAAGGAAGAACGGGTTGATGAGCTCCGCGCGCGTGTTGTACCTGAGCGGCTGACCGTCGAGCTCGACCACCGTGCCGCCCGCGGCGAGCACCACGGCGTGCGCCGCCGCCGTATCCCACTCGCTGGTGGGCGTCAGGCGCGGGTAAACGTCCGCGGCGCCCTCGGCGATCATGCAGAGCTTGAGTGAGCTGCCGACTGCCTTGAGCTCGTGCTGGCCGAGGCGCGCCAGAAACTTATCGAGCGAGTCCCCGCGATGGGAGCGGCTGCCGACGACCCGCACCGGGTCCGCGGCGTGCGTTGCCACCTGCACCGCCTGCGCCGGCGCGCCGCCTGCCGCCCGCCAGGCGCCCTCTCCCGGAATGCCGCGGTAGGTGGTGTCGCTCACCGGCACGTGCACCACACCGAGCACCGGCGCGTGCGCCTCGATGAGCGCGATGTTGACCGTGAACTCGCCGTTGCGGGAGAGAAACTCGCGCGTTCCGTCGAGCGGATCCACCAGCCAGTGGCGCGCCCAGCGCGAGCGCTCGGCGTAGGGCGGCCGGGCCGCCTCCTCCGACAGTACCGGCACAGCGGGCGTCAGCGCCGCGAGCGCGCTCACGATGAGCCGGTGTGAGCGCAGGTCGGCGGCCGTGAGGGGCGATGCGTCTTCCTTCAACGTCCGCGCGGTCTCGCCCTGCGCGTATACGGCGAGGATCTCGCGGCCGGCCGCCCGCGCGATCTCGGCCACGCGCTCGGCGAGAGACCGGAGCGCCTCGCTCACGCCGGCCCCGTCACTCCGGCCGCCTTGAGGTGCGACACCACGAGGTCGGCGGCCTCCTCGGCGCTGAGCTTCGTCGTGTCGATACGGATCTCCGGACGCTCCGGCGTCTCATAGGGAGAGTCGATGCCGGTGAAGTTCTTGAGCTCGCCGCGGCGCGCCTTGCGGTAGAGCCCCTTGGCATCGCGTGCTTCGGCCACGGCGAGCGGCGTGTCGACGAATACCTCGAAGAACTCCCCCGGCCCGAACAGCGCGCGCGCCATGCGACGCTCGGCGCGGAACGGCGCGATGAACGACACCAGCACGATGAGTCCCGCATCGACCATGAGGCGCGAGACCTCGGCCACGCGGCGGATGTTCTCGACGCGGTCCTGGGCTGCAAACCCCAGGTCCTTGTTGAGGCCGTGGCGCACGTTGTCGCCGTCGAGCAGGTAGGTGTGGCGGCCAAGCGCTGTGAGCTGCTTCTCGATGCGATTGGCGATGGTCGACTTGCCGGCGCCCGAGAGCCCCGTCAGCCACAGCACGCAGGCCCTCTGCCCTTTCTGCCGGGCGCGCAGCTTCTTGTCGACGTCGAGGGCCTGCCAGTGCACGTTCTGCGAGCGGCGCAGCGCGAAATGGATGAGGCCCGCACCCACGGTGCCGTTGGTGATGCGGTCGATGAGGATGAAGCCGCCAAGGTGGCGATTCTCCGCATAGGGCTCGAAGGCGATCGGCTGGTCGAGCTCGAGCTCGCACACGCCGATGTCGTTGAGCTCGAGCCGTTCGGCGGCGGTGTGCTCGAGCGTATTGACGTTGATCTTGTGCTTGAGCGGCGTGATGGTGGCCGAGACGGTGCGCGCGCCCGCCTTCATGAGGTATGTGCGCCCCTGCAGCATCGGCTCATCGTGCAGCCACACGATGGTGGCCTCGAACTGATCTGCCACCTGCGGCGCGGCGTCGGCGGCCGCGATGACATCGCCGCGCCCGACGTCGACCTCCGAGGCGAGGGTAAGCGTGACCGACTGTCCGGCGATGGCGGCCTCGAGATCTCCGTCCGCCGTCACGATGCGCGCGACCTCTGCTTCGCGCCCGGAGGGGACGATCCGGACCCGATCGCCCGGCCGGACGCTGCCGCTCGCGATCTGGCCGCAGTAGCCGCGGAAGTCCCCGTTCGGCCGGTTCACCCATTGCACCGGCAGGCGGAAGGGCTGGCTCGCGAGGCGCGCGTCCACCTGCACACTCTCCAGGTGCTCGATGAGTGTCGGACCCTTGAACCACGGCATATGGGCGCCGTGCTGCGTCACGTTGTCCCCGTACACCGCTGAGAGCGGAATGGATGTGATCTCGGCGAGTCCGATCTGCGCGCCGAAGGCGCGGTACTCCGCCACTACGCCCTCGAAAACCGCCGGGTCGTAGCCCACCAGGTCCATCTTGTTGACCGCGAGCACCGCCTGGGAGATGCCGAGCAGGCGCGCCAGATAGCTGTGGCGCCGCGTCTGGGTGAGCACGCCCTTCCTGGCGTCGACCAGGATGACCGCGAGGTCGGCGTTCGAGGCCCCGGTCACCATATTGCGCGTGTACTGCTCGTGTCCCGGGGTGTCGGCGACGATGAACTTGCGCTTGTCGGTGGCGAAGTAGCGGTAGGCGACGTCGATGGTGATGCCCTGCTCGCGCTCGGCCGCGAGACCGTCGACGAGCAGCGCCAGATCGAGCTCCGTGCCGCGGGTGCCGAATCTGCGGGTATCCTCGTCGAGCGCGGCGAGCTGATCGTCAAACAGCGCCTTCGACTCGTACAGCAGCCGCCCGATGAGGGTCGACTTGCCGTCATCGACCGAGCCGCAGGTAATGAAACGCAGCAGGCTCATGCGGTCGTGCGCCCTGAGGTAGGCGGCGATGTCGCGCACCGCCGGGCCGGAGCGCGCCGCCATCAGAAGTAGCCCTCCAGCTTCTTCATCTCCATCGAGCCGGCCACATCGCGGTCGATGACGCGTCCCTGGCGCTCCGAGGTCCTGGTCGCGAGCATCTCGGCGATGACACCCTCGACCGTGTCCGCGTTGCTCTCGATCGCGCCGGTGAGGGGATAGCAGCCGAGCGTCCGGAAGCGGACCTTTTTCAGGAGCGGCCGTTCGCCGGGCTTCAGCGGCAGCCGCTCATCGTCCACCATGATGAGCGCTCCGTCGCGCTCGACCACCGGGCGGGGGGCGGCGAGGTACAGCGGCACGACGGCAATGTTCTCGCGCCAGATGTACTGCCAGACGTCGAGCTCGGTCCAGTTCGAGAGCGGAAACACCCGGATGCTCTCGCCCGGACGGTGGCGCGCGTTGTAGACCGACCAGAGCTCGGGGCGCTGCTGGCGCGGATCCCAGCGGTGCTGCGCCGAGCGGAACGAGAAGATGCGCTCCTTGGCGCGGCTCTTCTCCTCGTCGCGGCGTGCGCCGCCGAAGGCGGCATCGAAGCCATGAGTGTCGAGCGCCTGGCGCAGCGCCTGCGTCTTCATCACGTCGGTGTGCACCTGGGAGCCGTGCGTGAACGGGTTGATCCCGCGCTTGAGCCCCTCCTGGTTCACGTACACGATCAGCTCCATACCGGTGCGCTGTGCGACCGCGTCGCGAAACTCGTACATGGCGCGGAACTTCCAGGTCGTATCGACGTGCAGCAGCGGAAACGGTGGCCTGGCCGGGTAGAAGGCCTTGACCGCCAGGTGCAGCATCACTGCGCTGTCCTTGCCGATGGAGTAGAGCATCACCGGCTTGTCGCACTCGGCGATCACCTCCCGCAAGACATGGATGCTCTCGGCTTCGAGCCGGTCGAGGTGGGTAAGAGACTCGACTCGGCTCATCTGGCCCGGCTCATCGGACTGAAGCTCATCGGACTGAGGCTCCTGCGCGTGCGCGGCTCGCGTGGACATTGTATGGCCTGCCCGCGGCGCGGCACGGTAGAACCGCGCGCGGCGCAGACACTCTAAAGGATTGTAATAGCCTTGGCGGGGACCGATTCACTGTATTCTGCGATGGTGATCACGCACTCCGGGCAAACGCGCCTTCCTGAGGCACGCCGCAGCGCGCCGCGCCTGCGGCGAAGCGTTGCGCCGAGCGCTGGAGGCGGGCACCGCACCGTGATCTACTGGCTGGCGTGAACGGAATTCGTCTAGTGCTGCTGGCGCTTCCCCTGGCGGCCGGCCTTGCACCGGTTCCGGCGTCGGAGCCCCAGACGCCCGCATCCCAGCCGCCAGCGGCGGCGCTCCCATCACCGGTTCCGGGGGCTGCACCCGCGCCAACAGCATCGACGCCCACGCCCCCCGGCGCGGCGGGCGAGCCGCCGCTTTCCGAAGTCGTGGTGGAGGCGCCGGAGCCGCGCTTCGTGGCGAAGACGACCCGTGACCGGATCGGCCGCATCTGGGCACCTGTGCTGATCGATGGCAAGGGACCCTTCCGCCTCGTGCTCGACACCGGCGCGAATCACTCGGCCGTCATCCCGTCCACCGCCGCGGTGCTCGGTTCACCGGGCGCGGCCACCGCCACCGTGGTCACGGGTTTCACAGGATCCGCGGTGGTACCGACGATCACCGCCGACCGTATGGAGGTCGGCGACCTGCTCCTCGGCCCTACCCGGCTTCCGGTCGTGCCCGACGTGTTTGGAGGCGCGCAGGGTGTGCTCGGTAATGAGGGCCTGGCGGGCAAGCGCATCGTCGCGGATTTCAGTCACGACCGCCTGGAGATCTTCAGCTCCCACGGCGAGCCCGCGCACGTCGGCTTCAGCGTCGTGCAGCTCAGGATCGTCGAGGGCGGTCTGCTGCTCGCCGACGTCAAGGTCGGCGGCATCCACTGCAAGGCCATCATCGACACCGGGGCGCAGGGCACCGTCGGCAATCTGCCGCTGAAGGCAGCGCTCATGCGTTATCCGCCGCGCGACGCCAAGCGCGCCCAGATCACGGGCGTGACGCTCGACGTGCAAAGCGGCGATAACCTGCCTGCGCCGCAGATCGAGCTGGGCGGCCTCACGATCACCGGTGTGCACATCACCTTCGGCGACATGTACCTGTTCCAGCACTGGCACATGACCGACAAGCCCGTGTTGCTGCTCGGCATGGATCTGCTCGGGTCCTTCGACGTGCTGATCATCGACTACCGCATGCACGAGTTGCAGATCCGGCTGAACCGCGGATCGCTCTGATCCGCGCGCACCTCACCCGCCGAGCAAAGCGAGGGCGAGGCCGCCGGCCGCGCCCGTCAGCACCACGGCGAGCGGCGGCGCGCGCCAGGCCGCGAGCAGCACGAACCCGACGGCCGCAACCGCCAGGTCCCCGCGCGTGTGCACGGCGGTGATCCAGATCGGATCGTAGAGTGCGGCGGCGAGGAGCCCGACCACCGCCGCATGGATCCCCGACACGATGGCGGGCGCGTGCCGCAGCCGCCGCAGAGACTGCCACAGCGGCAGCGCGCCGAGGAGCAACAGCATGCCCGGCAGGTAGATCGCGACCAGTGCGGCCGCGGCTCCCGCAATGCCGCCAGGACCTACGTTGACGACCGCGCCCAGGTAAGCCGCAAAGCTGAAGAGCGGTCCCGGAACCGCCTGCGCCGCGCCGTAGCCGCTCAGGAAAGCGGAGTCGCTCACCCATCCGGGAGCGACGACTGCATCGCGCAGCAGCGGCAGTACCACGTGGCCGCCGCCGAACACCAGGGCGCCGCAGCGGTAGAACGCCTCGAGCAGCGCGACGTCCTGCCACCCGGTTACCGAGCGCAGCAGGGGAAGTCCGAGCAGCAGCACCAGAAAGAGCGCGAGCGCCGCGACGCCGGAGCCGCGCGACACCGGCACGCGCAGCTCCGGGACCGCGAGCGCCGCCGCGTCGCGGCACAGCACGGGTCCCGCAACAGCGCCCGCGGCGATGGCGGCGAGCTGCGCGAGCGAGGAGCCGCCCGCGAGCACGATGAGGAGCGCGGCCACCGCGATCGAGGCACGCCTGGGGTCAGGCGCGAGGTGGCGGGCCATGGAGAGCACGGCCTGCGCCACGATCGCCACCGCCGTGAGCTGCAGCCCGTGCAGGAGTCCCGCGCCGCCGGCGCCGGCGAGGGAGCGCGCGCCGAATGCGAAGGCCACCAGCGCGGCCGCCGAAGGCAGCGTGAAGCCGAGCCAGGCCGCCAGCGCGCCGGTGTAACCCGCGCGCGCGAGCCCGATGGCAAATCCGACCTGACTGCTGGCGGGCCCGGGCAGGAACTGGCACAGCGCGACGAGGTCGGCGTAGGCAGCCTCGCTGAGCCAGCCGCGGCGCGCGACGAACTCCTCGCGGAAGTAGCCGAGGTGGGCGATCGGGCCGCCGAAGGAACGCAGCCCGAGCGCGCCGAACGCGCGCAGCACCTCGAGGGGCGAGCCCGCAGCGCGAATGCCGAAGGCGGCGCGGCGCGCTATGAGGCGCCCCGCCCGCGCGGTCCCATGCGCAGGAAGCGCCGGCGCTCGTTCCACTGATGCCGCGCGTGCAGCCGCTCGGCCTGGTCGAGCGCTTCGGGCGGCAGCGCCTGGAGCGCGCGCAATGCGCCCGCGTGCGCCATGGCGATCGCGGGATCCGTCTGCAGCAGCCCGCGGTAATGCTCGAGGAACTGCTGCTCGGCGGGTCCGCCGCCGCCCGTGAGGAGCTCGCGCGCGTGCGCGCCGATCGCGGCGGCTTCGCTCTCCGGCAGATCGCGCGCCACCGCGAGCGCGTGGTCGACGTCGGCAATCAGGCCGTAGAGCGGCTGCAGCCAGGCCCATGCCGGGTCGGTGGTGATGTGCCTGAGCCGCTCGAGCGGCGAGGCAAAGGGCGCGAAACGCCGCTCCGCTTCGAGCAGCGCGCCGAGCACCGTCTGTAGAGCCGCGCTCGCTTCCTGGAGGCCCTGCAGCCACGCGTTCGCCGTCATGTCATCCCCTTCAGCCAGCCCTCGCCGCATTCGGCAAGCTCGCCGATGCGTTGCACGCTGAGGTCGGCGCCCCTGTATGCCGCCAGCTCGCGCGGATCGAGCGCATAGTGCCCCTGACGCGCAAAGATCGTCGTCAGCTTCGCTCCCCAGGCGTGCTTCATCGCCGTCAGTATGCGCAACTTGTCATCGATCATCACGTAATGCCCGGCGGGATAGCGTCGCTCGACCGCGGGGAGCATCTGTTCCTTGTGAAGGTAGATGAGCACCCGCCCCGACACCGCGGCCCAGAGTCCCGAGCGCTGCACCTTGCGCGGCTGGAACACCACATCGCCGTCCGACAGGATGACAGTCTGGCCGAGACGCGCACAGCGTGCGAGCGCCGCCAGCGCCCCGGGATACAGCCGCTCGGCAAACGGATAGTCGACGAGAAACGAGGACACCTGCAGGAGCTGCGGATCGTCCAGATTCTCCAGCCGGTAGCGCTGCAGGGCGCCGAGATAGTCCGCATAGCCAAGCTCGACGCGCAGCTGCTCGAACAACGCCCAGTAGCGATCGCGGCTGGCGCGGCCGAACTCACGCTCCAGGTGCGCGCTCAGGTCGGCCTGCACGGCGTCGTTGTCCAGCAGCGTGTTATCGACGTCGAACAGAAAGACAGTTCTCGAATTTGCCACTTGCTTCACGTTCTCACGGGGTGCCTCGGGGGCAGTGTACCCTTCGGGGAACGGCTCGAGGCTCCGGCGGGTCAACCGTGTGCGCTTGGGCGCGTTAGGCTCGTTCAGCGGTATTCTGCACGGAGGTATCGGAGATGAGGTCTCAGTCATTCTTGAGCCGCGCCGCGCAGCGCCGCCTGCGGCTCTTCGGCGCCGCCGCGCTGGCGCTCGCCCTCGGGGGCTGCGGCGGCTACGGGGACAACTACTGCGACTGGGGATGCCCGATCGGCCCGCAGCCCACGGTCAACGTTCCCAACTCCATCGCGATTGCCGATGTCAACGGCGACGGGGTGCCGGACCTCCTGGTCGCCACCACCGCCGATCAGGGGCCCATCAGCAATCCCGGCTTCGCCAACGTCATCCTCGGCAGCAAGAGCTCGCCGGGCACCTTCGATTCCGGCGTGCAGTACGCCATCACCGGAACTGACCCCTCGGGCATCGCCGTCACGGATCTCACGGGATCGGGCCAGCTCGACCTCGTCGTCTCCAACTCGAGCTCCGGAAGTATCTCCGTGTTCATGCACGGCGCGACGCCCGGAAGCTTCCTGCCGGCGGTGAACATCGTGACCGGCGGCCAGCCCAATCAGGTGGTCGCCGGAGACCTCACCGGCAGCGGCGCGAGCCGCGATCTCGCGCTGGCGGACAACAGCCCCTCGGGCAACGCGATCATTCTGGTGCACGATGCGGCCAATCCAGGCCAGTTCCTGGCACCCATCATGCTGCCCACCAACAACTACACTCCTTCGGTCGCGATCGGCAGCATCGGCAACGGCAAGGTCGCCGTCGTCGCCGCGACCTACGACATCAACGGCAACAACGGCACCGTGTACGTCTTCGTGGAGACCTCGACCGCTCCAGTCACGTTCGCGGCCGCAATGACATTTCCCGCGGGCGCTCAGCCTCAGGCGGTAAGAATCGCGGACGTGAACGGGGATGGCCTGCCGGACCTCGTGGTCGCGAACTACGGGCCGGGATCCGATGGCACCGGAATGGCCGGCGTCTCGGTGCTGCTGCAGAACGCGACGAGTCCCGGCACCTTCCTCGCTCCGGTGAGCTATCAGACGCCGTTCGGCGCGATCGACGTTGCGGTCGGCGACCTCGACGGTGACGGCAGGCCGGACCTCGTGGTCGCGAGTCTCGGCCCCGACTTCACAGGCGCGGTATCGGTGCTACTGCAGAATGCAGCTCCGGCGCAGGCCGGCACGTTCGCCGCGGCCACGGTCTACCCCGGGATGGGCCAGCCGCTCAGCGTCGCGATCGGCGACCTGAACGGTGACGGCCACCCGGACATCGCGGTCGCGGATGGCACGAGCGCCACGGTGCTGCTGCAGAATGCAGGCAGTCCCGGGACCTTCGCCAATCCCGTGCAGGTGGGGAACTGATCCGGTAGGTAAATAAAAAACGCGCCCGGCAGTGAGCCGGGCGCGTTCGGTCCGTCAGCGGTCAGCGCGCGCTGTAGCCGCGCGCATCGAGACAGGACATCATCGCGCGCCGGTAATCGTCCGGATTGCCGGACTGCTGGCCGCCGCGCGTCGGGTCGAATCCCGTCTGACCCACCGCCCAGCTGTGGCATTCGTAGCGGTCGTTCGACATCTGCTGGTCGCTCTGTCCGTTGCGCGGATAGAGATAAAGATCCCCTGCCGAATTCGCCGGCGCTCCATTCACGGGCGCTCCAGCGGCGCCGGAATCATCGCCCGCCGCCGGCGGCGGCTCGGTCACCACGTAGCCGTTATCCGCCGGGCTATAGGTGTAGTAGAGATCGTTCGCGTAGTAGTACGGCATGCCGCCCCACCAGTACGTCGCATATCCGAAGGGAAGGAACGGCAGGAACCAGGCGAATCCCGGGTTGAAGTAACAACGCGGCCAGAACATGCCGTTCCAGTAGCCGCCGCCCCAACCCCGTCCCGCGTAGTAGCCGCCGCGGCCCGGGTAGAAAACGCGGCCCCCTGCGAAGCGGCCCGCTCCCGCTCCGAAGCGTCCGGTCGCGTAGCCGGCGCCGTAATGCGCGCCGCCGTAGCCGCGCGCGCCCGCGTAGTAGTGGCCACCGGACGCGTAGCCGCCGCCGAAATGGGCGCCCCCGTAGTAGCCGCCGCCGAAGTGGCCGCCGGCGTGGCCCCCGTAGAAGCCGCCGCCGCCGCCATAGTGGCCGCCGCCACCGCCACTGAAGTGACCGCCACCACCGCCACCGCCATGGCCGCCACCACCGCCACCGCCATGGCCGCCACCACCGCCACCGCCATGGCCGCCGCCACCGCCACCGCCACCGTGCTGTGCGTAGCTCAATCCCGGCGCAACTGCCACCGCGATACCCAGCAGCAGGGCACCCAGGGTCCTGACAAAAGGTCGTGCGCTCAGTGTTTTCACAGCCATCACCTCAGTTCGCTTGCGGCTTCAACTCCCGATCCCCGAGGTCTTCATCTCTGCCGTCAAATTAGACTCCCGGTGTACGGAGCCGTTCAAGCCTACGTCCATTAAAACGCAGTCACCTTCGGTTGCGTTGACCCTTTGTCAGAATGGGGTTGCGCAAGTCCGTTCCAAGGCCTGCGTCACGGGGAGGGGCGCACAATAAGCGCAAAAAACCGCGGTCTGACGCGCCCGGTTAGTCTAGGTATTAATCCGCTTTTAATCTGCGTTTAATCTGCCGTTCAGCTTTGCGCGGCTTCAGAACACCATATTGATCGCAGCCGCGGTGGTGACGCTCGAGCCGGTATTGCGGCCGGCGACAAAGATGCGCGCACCGACGATGACGCCCACCCGCGGGTTGAAGTTGTACTCGACCGCCGGCGCCACCGCGAGATACTCACTCGAGCCCGACTGCGTGTCGACCGGGGAAGAGCCACCCGCCGCCGGCTCGGCGCCGGTCAGCCGCGTGCTCGAGTTGTGCACCCATACCAGGTCCGTAGCCAGCACCCAGTTGCGCGTGACGCTGTACTCCGCTGCCGCGTCGGCCGTGAAGGAATCGCCGGGATACGCGCGGCCGCGAAAACCGTCGGGAGTTCCGTAGGCGCTCCGATCGACGACGCTCGCGGAGCTCGAGACCGCGTAGGTCAGGTCGAGGCGCACACGCAGAATTCGCCCGTTCGGCAGCCATAGGTAGTCCTGCGAATACCACGAGAAGGCGGTGGTGTAGACCCCGGCGCCGAATCCGTCGGCGGGATTGGCGAGGGCGTCGTAGCGTCCGGTCGGAAAGGTTTCGGCGAGCACCACCGCGGTCGCCGGCACCCAGCCGCCCTCGTGAAAGCTGGTGAGCCCGAGCTGCACCTGGGCGCCGAGATCGCCGACGCCGGGCGAGGAGCTGTTGGGCGCCCCCGCCGGCTCGTCGTAGAAGAAGCGCGGCAGCAGGCCCACGGACACGCGATCGGTGAGTCCGTAGATGAGATAGGTGAGCGATCCGAGCTCGTGTCCGCCCGCAGCTGGCTCGTGCCTGCCGCTCGGGTCGTACTGGCCGTTGCTGTTCACGTCGAAGACATAGGTTTCTACGAGCGCGTGTCCTGCCGGAAAGGTCGAGGCATTGGGCGCGAGCAGCGGGCCGGTCCACCAGGCATCGGCGAGCGACTGGCGCGGCTCCGTCGGGGCATCGTCGGCCGCCGCCGTGCCCGCGACCAGCGCAAGACTCAGCAAGATCCCTCGTGTTGTGAACTGTGTCACACAGTATGCGGCGTTAACTTTGCGTAACAAACGTCAGCGCCCCCGGAGCTGCGACGTTGTTAACGCCCAGGAAGCCGGCCTTCCGGCTGAATACCGACCGCTCAACCCACTTCGCTTGAGGAGGTTATGTCCATGAATTCGATTCGTAGCGTTCTGATCGCCGGCGTCGTCGCCGTGACCCTCGGCGCCCTCGCGGCCCCTGCCCTTGCCGACACGCAGTGGCAGAAGGACCACCCGCGGCGCGAGCAGGTGAACAACCGCCTCAAGAATCAGAACAAGCGCATCAAGCAGGAGCGCAAGGAAGGCGAGATCACCAAGGGGCAGGCCAAGCAGCTTCACAGCGAGGATCATGCGCTCCGCCAGGAAGAGCGCACCATGGCGAGCACCAACGGCGGCCACATCACCAAGGCCGAACAGAAGTCGCTCAACCAGCAGGAAAACCAAGTCAGCGGGCAGATCGGCAAGTAAGCTGACGTCTCAGGTCTCACCGGACGGAGCGTAAGGAGCGCGCTCCGGTCCGGCGCGGCCGTAGCTGCTGCTGCGGATCCGCGGCTCACGGGCGCCCCCTCAGGCCTTGAGCGAGAAGGGCGTGAAGTTGGTGTGGAGATCGTAGTAGTCCTCCTGCTCGGCGCGCTTGAGGAAGGCGACGATCCGATAGGTGGCGGGCGTCGCGATCACCTCCCACAGCGACTTCAGCACGTACTGATCCAGCGCGACTGAGATGAGATCGCTCACCGCCCACAGTCCCGCAAACGCGATCGAATAGAACAGCGCCGTATCCACCAGCTCCCCGCATACCGTCGAACCGATGAGGCGCGTCCACAGCCAGCGGCCCCGCGTCCAGATCTTCATCTTTGCCAGCACGTAGCTGTTGACGAACGACCCACACCAGAAGGCGATGATCGAGGCGCAGATGATGCGCGGCGTGTTGCCGAACATCGCCTCGACCGCCGGCTGCCGGCTGCGCCAGAAGTCGGCGGGCGGCAGGTGCACGATCACCGCCGACATGAGCGCCGCGAAGGCGAGCGCCGCAAATCCGCTCCACACGACGCGCCGGTCGCGCGCGTAGCCGTACACCTCGGTGAGGATGTCCCCGAAGAGATACGAGATCGGAAAGAACAGCACCCCGGCCATGTAGGTGCGCGGCCCGAGCCACGGGAGCGTCACCACCGACACCTTGGCGGCGCCGATCAGGTTCGCGCACAGCAGCACGCAGACGTAGGCGCCGAGGATCAGGTCGTAGTAACGATAGCTCTTCACCCGCGCGCTCACCTTAACGTGAGCGCGGTGGCGGGCAGCACGGTGCCGGTGAGCTCGCCGAACCCGATGCGCCTGAACGGCGGCCGCTCGCACCAGGCGCGGAAAATCACGCGGTCGCCATCCTCGAGAAAGGTGCGCTGCTCCCCGTCCGCGAGCGCGATCGCGTGCTTGCCGCCGCCGCTCAGCTCGAGGAGCGAGCCGGCCTCCTCGGGCTTAGGTCCCGACTGCGTGCCGCTGCCGATGAGATCGCCGGGCTTGAGATTGCAGCCGTTGACCGTGTGGTGGGTCACCATCTGCGACACCGTCCACCACGAGTCGCGGAAGTTCGCGCGGCTGAGGCGCTGCGGCGCAAGGCCGGCCGCGCGCATACGCGCCGTGTCGAGCCGGACCTCGAGCTCGAGGTCGAAGCCGCCCGCGCGCCGCACCTCCGCGCCGTCCAGGTACGCAAGCGGCGCCGGCTCGCCCGGCGGCCGCGTCCAGGAGGCGCGGAACGGCGCGAGCGCCTCGAGCGTCACCACCCACGGCGAGACCGTGGTCGCGAAGTTCTTGGCGAGAAACGGCCCGAGCGGCTGGTACTCCCACGACTGGATGTCGCGGGCCGACCAGTCGTTGAGCAGGCAGAGGCCGAACACGTGGCTCTCGGCCTCCTCGAGCGGCACACGCGCGCCGAGCTCGTTGCCGCGGCCGATGAAGACTCCCACCTCGAGCTCGTAGTCCAGCCGGCGCGTCGCGGCGAGCTCGGGCACCGCCGCACCCGCCGGCAACACCTGACCGGTGGGCCGGGCAACGTCGAAGCCCGAGACGCGCAGCGACGAAGCGCGCCCGTGGTAGGCGACCGGCACCCACTTGTAATTCGGCAGCAGCGGGTTCTCCGGGCGAAACAGCCGCCCGACGGAGGTGGCGTGGTGGATCGAAGCGTAGAAGTCGCTGTAGTCGCCGACCTCTGCGGCGACGCGGTACTCGGCCGCACTCTGCGGCACGAGCGAGGGCCGCAGCCGTGCGGCCAGCGGGCTGTCTGCGCGCAGCGCCTCCGAGAGCGCGCCACGCAGCGCCGCGGCGGCGCCGGCGCCGGAGCCCATGAGCGCGTTCAGCGTCGGCTGCGCGGCCGCCGCGAGCGCCTCCCCGGCGATTCCGCCGAAAGGCCGGGTGGCGGCGAGCGCACCCAGGTCGAGGATCTCCGCGCCGATGGCGACGCCGCCACGGAAGGGCTCGCGGCTGCCGGCGCGGCGAAAGGCGGCGAACGGCAGGTTCTGGAGGGGAAAATCGCTCCCCGCGGCATTGGCGGAGGCCACCCAGCTGGTGAGCTTCGGATCGTGGGTCGCGTCGACTGCGGCCATGGCAGCTAGTGTGCCAGGTGCGTCAGTCGCGGCGTCGCTTGGCGGTCGCGGAGGGTACTCCGCCCGTCGCGCGGGCGCGCCGGGGCGGCCGGACCTGTGCGGCATCCGCCGAGAAATTCCTGGGCAAATCCCGCCAGACACGCTGGTAGTCACCCTGCAGCTGCGGCGCCTTGAGCGCAAAGCGCGTCGGGCGTATCACGGCGCGCGTCTCGAACATGAACGCCATGGTGTTGGCGATGTGCACCGGGCGCGAGGTGTCGGCGCGGGTCGCCTTCGCCCAGGTCGCCGCATCCGGCCCGTGTCCGCTCATGCAGTTGTGGAGCGAGGCGCCACCGGGGGTGAAGCCTTCAGCCTTGGCGTCGTAGCTGCCGGTGATGAGGCCCATGAACTCGCTCGCCACATTGCGGTGGAACCACGGCGGCCGGAACGTGTCCTGCATCACCAGCCAGCGCGGCGGAAAAATCACGAAATCGATCGCATCGACGCCGGGCGTGTCGCTCGGAGATTGCAGCACCAGGAAGATCGACGGATCGGGGTGGTCGTAGCTCACCGAGCCGAGCGTGTTGAAGCGGCGCAGGTCGTACTTGTACGGGGCATGGTTGCCATGCCAGGCGACCACGTCGAGTGGCGAGTGACCGATGCGCGCAGTCCACAGCTGGCCCGCGAACTTCTCGATGAGCTCGAAGTCGCCGGCGCGGTCCTCGTACCAGGCGACCGGCGTCTCGAAGTCACGCGGATTGGCGAGCCCGTTGGAGCCGATGGGACCCAAGTCCGGCAGACGGAACGGTGCCCCGAAGTTCTCGCAGACGTAACCGCGCGCCTCGCTGCCTAAGAGCTCCACGGAGAAGCGCAGCCCCCGTGGCAGAACTACGATCTCCTGCGGCTCGGCCTCGAGACAGCCGAGCTCGGTCAGGAAGCGCAGCGCACCGAGCTGCGGCACGATGAGGAGCTCCCCGTCCGCATCGCAGAAGAAGCGCTCGCGCATCGAGCGGTTGGCTGCGTACCAGTGAATGCCGCAACCGCTCTGCTGCTCGGGCGAGCCGGTACCGGCCACGGTCACCAGGCCGGCGACGAAATCAGTGGCCACGCGCGGCAGCGGCAACGGATCCCAGCGCAGCTGATTGGGTGAGGGAGCCACCTCATCGAAGCGGCCAACGAGCTTACCCGGTGCGAGCGGGGCGAAGCGCTCGTGCACGGCCGCCGGACGGATGCGATAGAGCCAGCTGCGCCGGTTGGCATGCCGCGGGGCGGTAAAGGCGGTACCCGAGTATTGCTCGGCGTACAGCCCGTAGGCGCAGCGCTGCGGGGAGTTGCGGCCCTGCGGCAGTGCTCCGGGCAGTGCCTCGCTCGCGAAGTGGTTGCCGAATCCGCAACTGTAGCGCAGCGGCGCCGCGACTCCCGGCGCGGCGGCCGCATCTTTCCGGCCGTCGCCCGCGGGACCGCCCGCCGCTTTGCCGCGTCTCGCCATCGGACCTCTCGTAAGCTTCGGCGCACGACGCGCCGCTCGCTATTCTGCACCGGTGCGCCCCCGGGTTGTTAGGCGATCTACCTGCTAACATGAAACACCTGATGAGACTCCTCGCATTGACGGCCGCCGGCGCGCTCATCTGCGCGGCGCTGGCGATGGCCGACTCGCCCGCGGACGCCGCGTTCGTGCCTCTGGCGCACTCGGCGCTCGTCACGGTCGAGGGCGTGGTGACAGCCGATACGCTGGTGCTGCGCGTGCGGCGTACGGCCGATCAGCAGCCGCTGACCGGCGCGGAGCTCAGCGTTACGGTGGACGGCCGCAGCGTCCCGGTGATGGCGCGCCCGGAGGGCACCTGGGGGCTGCCGGTCAGGGACCTTCGGAGTCCCCCGGGAGAGCTCGCGATCACGGTGGCCCACGACGGGGTGCGCGAGGTGCTCGACGGTCAGCTACCTGGCCTTGCGGCCGCACCGCCGCCTTCTCCCTCCGGGAGCGTCGCGCGCACGCTGATCCACAAGCAGATGGCCTGGTGGATCCTCAACGTGATCATCGTGCTCATCGGCGTCATCGCCATCTCACGGCGGATGTCCTGAGCGGAAGCCGCGCCCTGGCGGGCTCAGCTCCCGCGAGTCTGCCAGAGCGCGCGGATCAGGCCGGCTTGATGTTGGCGTTGAGGCGGAACAGGTTCCCCGGATCGTAGCGTTTCTTGAGCTCCGCGAGGCGCCGATAGTTCTCCCCGTAGTTTTCACGGATGCGGCGCTCCGACTCGTCGAAGCCGCCGTGATTCGCGTAGTAGCCCGCTGTCTGCGGCTCGACCGGCTTCCACACGCCGCGCACCGACTGGATGGTGCCCTCGGCGCCCGCGGGCTCTTGCCAGAACCCGACCATGATGACCTCGTAATTCGGCTCGCGGTGCCAGAACGCCGTTGCGTTGGGCTTCACACGGCTGATGGCGCCGCCCAGATGGGCGAGGATGACCACGACATTGTCGAGCGACGGGCTCTCGAGGGCCTCCACGATCGGGGTCAGGAGCGGTGAGCTCAGGTGCGTCACGTAGCCGCCCTTGATGTAATAACGCCCCGGCGGATTGCCTGCATCTCCGCTGCGCTGCAGCTCGACATAGGTAGTCGCACCGAGGTGGTCCGCGACCGGCTTGCCGAGCTTGCGCAGCGGCGCGATCACCCGCTCGCCGTCGGCGACCGGTCCGCAGTAGCAGACGTCGAGCACCACGACCCGCTGGTGATCCGGCGTCGGTGCCAGATACACGCTCACTTCCAGCTCATCCGGCGCTGCGGCGATGAAGTCCGAATAACCGGCGAGTACTTCGCGCGCCTGGCTGAACGGGTAGATCAGGGTCCCGCCGAAGACCGCCGGGCCGACCCTCTGCAGCCGGTACCCGAATGAAGTCACGACACCGAAGTTGCCGCCGCCGCCGCGCAGCGCCCAGAGCAGATCCGGATTCTCCGTCATGCTTGCTCTGACGAAGCGACCGTCCGCGGTGATGACATCCGCCGCGGTGAGATGGTCGCAGGCGAGTCCGTACTTGCGGGTCAGGCGGCCAAAGCCGCCGCCGAGCGTCAGTCCCGCGGCACCGGTGTCGGACACCGTGCCGAGCGGCACCACCAGCCCGAACGCCTGCGCCTCCTGGTCGAGAGCGGCGAGCCGCACTCCCGGCCCGACGCGTGCGGTGTTTGCCACCGGATCGATGCGGATACCGTTCATGCCCGAGAGATCGATGACGAGCCCGCCGTCGCACACCGACTGACCCGAGAAGCTGTGACCACCGCCGCGCACGGCGGTGAGGAGGTTCTGAGCCCGCGCGAACTTGACCGCCTCGATGACGTCCGCGGCGCCGTCGCAGCGCGCGATCAGCGCCGGCTTGCGGTCGAATGCACGGTTCCAGATCAGGCGCGCGCCGTCATAGCCCTCTGCTCCGGCGAGCAGCAGCGAGCCGCGCAGCCGCCTGCGGAAATCCTCGATATCGGCCGGCTTGAGCAGCAACTGCTTGCCATCGAGGCCCATGGCCGGGACTTCGCCCGCCGTGGCTGCGAGGAGCCGTGTGTACGGCAGGGACGTGGCGGCCAGGGCGGCGAGACCCGCGCCGCAGAACTCGCGTCGTTTCATGATGGTTCCCCCGGCAGGGCCGTCTTCAACGGCGTCGTTAGTTGTTAGCGTGAGGATGGTGCGCTGCGACTGTCAACGTGGGCGCCGGCCCCGGCGGTTGGGCGCGCGCGGCTCTCAGTGCGCCGTGAGCTCCGTGACGTAACGGTAAAAGAACCGGTTCCACTTGTAGAACTCGGCGACCGCGACCCGCTCGTCACGCCCATGGGCGCGGACGTCGTCGCGGTCCACCGCGACCCCGCCGAAGGTATAGGTCGGCAGCCCCGCCGCGATCGTGTACTTGGCGTCGGACGCGCCGGGGTCGAGGAACGGGATCACCTTGGCCTGTGGCCACGCCGACTGGGTCAGCGTCGTCAGCGCCTTCATCACCTCGGGTCGCAGCGGCGCCGGCGTAACGGCGCGCTCGTCGGTCGCGCGGTCCGAGATCGAGCCGTCATCGGCGATATAACGCACGGTGATCTGCGGGTCGTTCAGCACCTTGCTGAGCGTCTGGCGGATCTCCTCCTTGGAATGCCCGGGAAAGATGCGGCAGTTCACCACCGCCTCGGCGCGCTGCGGCAAGGCATTGTTGGCGTGGCCGCCCGCGAGCCGGGTCGCGACGCAGGTTGTGCGGGTCACCGACACGTTGTCCGGATCCCGCGACAGGCGCGCGATCGCCTGCGCGTCGGGCGGGTCCTTGAGGATCGCGCGCATGTCCTCGGCCTCCTGACCCGTCGCGACCTCGTTCGCCATCTGCTCGAAGTAGCCGCGGTTGACGCTGTTCAGCTCGAACGGGAACTGGAAGCGGGCCAGCCGGGTGAGGGCGCGCGCGAGCTCGTAGATGGCGTTGTCGGGCCGCGGCACCGAGCTGTGGCCGCCCCTGTTGGTCACGCTCAGCTGGTAGTCGGAGTAAAGCTTCTCGGTGGCGATGAGCCGGGCGACTCGCGGCACGCCGTGCAGCGACATCACCGACCAATCGTCCTGGTTGAGCACGAACTCGGCATCGATCAGCTCTCGATGGTTCTTGAGGAGCCAGTTGACACCGTTGCAGCAGCCGCCCTCCTCGTCTGCGGTGAACGCCGCAATGATGTCGCGGCTCGCCCGTATGCCTTCCTTCTTCATGCGGATGAGCGCGGCCGCCATGACCGCATCCCCGTCCTTCATGTCGATGGTGCCGCGGCCGTAGTAGAAGCCGTCCTTCTCGATGAGCCTGTAGGGGTCCGTGGTCCAGTCCTCGCGCTTCGCCTCGACCACGTCGAGGTGCCCGATGAGGAGCAGCGGCTTGTGCGCGCCGCTGCCGTGCAGGCGCACCACCAGGTTCTTCTTGCGCTCGTTGGGCCCGAGCAGCGCCATGTCCGCCGGCAGGAAGCCGGCGGCGCGAAAGCGCTGCGCGAGCGCCTCCGCGGCCGTCGTGACATTACCGGTTGAATCGCTCGTGTCGATCTCGACGAGCTGCTTGAAGATGTCGTGCGCGAGCGCATCGTAAGCCGCATCGCCCGCGGCCGGCGCGGCGCCGGCCGCCACCGCCGTGAGCGGCAACATTGCAGCGAGTGCGGCGGCAGCGAGAGCGCGGCGCTTCCCGGCCCGGATCACGAATCAGACTCGAGTACCAGCAGGCGCACCGACCCCGGGACGATGGACGGCCGGGGATGAGGTTGCTCGGCCGTGGCGGGCGGCGGCGGCGAGAAATCCGCCGTCACCAGGAACACGCGGTGCTTCGCGAGATCGAGCGCCATGGTGCGCGCGCCACGCTGCGTGGTGGCCGACTGCACTACCTCCGGGCGGCCCGAGGAGCCGATGTGCACCACCGTGAGGACCCCCTCTCCGCAGGAGGCGAACGCGAGCCCGGTACCGGGATCGAAGGCCGCGGCATCGACCCCCGCGCCGATCGGCGCGGTGCCGAGGAGCTTGCCGGAGGCGGCATCCACCACCGCCATCACCTTGTTGCCGCACACCGGCAGCAGGTGCCCATGTACCGCATCGAGCGCCAGCCCCGAGGGCTCCTCGCAGCCGGCGAGCGGCCATGTGGACAGCACCGTGACTTTCTGCGCATCGAGCGCCGCGAGGCTGTTCTTGTCCTCGAGATTGACGTACACGCGGCCCTTGCCGTCGGTGGCGGCGAACTCGGGCTTGGCGTCGAGCGGGATCGTGCCGAGGATCTCGTCGGTCCTGGCATCGATCGCGGTGGCGTTGCGTCCGCGCCCGTTGAAGGTAAACACACGGTGCGTGGCCGGGTCGTAGAGGATCGCGTCGGGGTTATCGCCCGTGACCTTGATCTCCTTGAGGCGCGCCAGCGTCTTCAGATCGAACACCACGACGCTGCCGGAGCGTCCGGCGCTCACGTAGCCGCGACCCAGATCCGGGGCGAGCGCGATGCCGTGCACGCCGGGCGTGTCGGGAATCTCGCCCGTGACGGTCAGCTTGTCTGCGTCGACCACCAGGACGCGCGAGCCGTGTGAGACGAACAGGCGACGGCCTTCCTGATCGAACAGCAGGTAGTCCCAGCCCTCGTCCCCCGGGAGCGACACCTGATGCGTGATGCGGTAGTGAGGCGCCCCGGCCGCCTGCGCGGCGCCGAGCGGTACCAGGCACAGAAGGCACAACAGCCGCGTGAGTACGTTTTGCATGATGAGCTCTCCGTCGTAATTTCTCGAACGGGGCGGCTTCGTGCCGCGCCCGCGCTGTGGTGTCAGTGAATCAGCCGTGCGCACAGGTCGAGCAGCGGACCCGGCAGCAGGCCGAGCACCAGCACGGCGAGCGCATTGAGGCCCAGCGCGAAGCGCACGCCGGTGGATCTGGCCGTCGGCGGCAGAGCTTCCGCCGGCGGATCGAAGTACATGAGCTTGATCACCCGCAGGTAGTAGTAGGCACCCACCACCGACATGGCCGCCGCGATCACCACCAGCCACAGGTGGTTGCTCTCCCACAGCACCTGGAAGATGCGCAGCTTCGCCCAGAAGCCCACGAACGGCGGCACGCCGGCGGTCGAGAACATGAGCACCATCATGGCGAGCGCCAGCAGCGGATCGCGCTGATACAGGCCCTTGTAGTCGTCCAGGCGGTCGGCCTCGAAGCCCTTTGAAGCCGCGAGCAGGATGACGCCGAAGGACCCGAGCGCCACCAGCACGTACACCAGCGTGTAGTAGAGCGCCGCGCTGTAGCCCTCGGGCGTGCCGGCGACGAAGCCGAGCACGATGAAGCCGACGTTGGCGATGGTGGAGTACGCCAGCATGCGCTTCAGGTTCGTCTGCACGATCGCCACGACGTTGCCGACCACGAGCGTCAGCACCGCGAGCGCGGCCAGCATCCGCGACCACTCCGCGACGGCGCCGCCGAGGCCGTACGTCAGCAGCCGCAGCGCCAGGGCGAAATACGCGATCTTGGGAGCCGTGCCGATGAAGAGCGTCACGCTGGTCGGCGCGCCCTCGTACACATCGGGGAGCCACATGTGGAAGGGCACGACGCCGAGCTTGAAGGCCACGCCCACCACGATGAAGGTGAGCCCGAGGATCAGGCCCGGAGCGGCATGCCCCTGGAGCCGTGCGGCGATCTCGCTCAAGTTGAGCGTGCCGGTGAGGCCGTAGATGAGCGACATGCCGTAGAGCAGCGTCCCCGAGGCGATCGCCCCCAGCACGAAGTATTTCATGGCGGCCTCGGCCGACACGCCCGAGTCGCGGTCGAATGCCACCAGCGAGTACACCGAGAGCGCGAGCAGCTCCACGCCGATATAGAGCGTCAGCAGGCTGTTGGCCGACACCAGCACGAAGATCCCGAGGAGCGCCGTGAGCGCGAGCACGTAATACTCGCCGCGCAGGATGCTGCGATTCTCGAGGTAGGTGCGCGAATAGAGCAGCGCCACCGCGACCACCAGGAAGCCCGCGAGCTTCAGCGCCCAGCCGAGCTCATCCGCCACGTACAGCCCCTCGAACAGCACCGTGCGCCGTGCGACCTCGCCGTACTGCACCGTGAGCGCGGCGCCGAGCGCCAGCGCCAGCAGCGTGAGCGTCGGGGTCAATCCCCGGCGGCGCTCGCCGGCGAACACATCCACGAGCAGCACGATACAGATCGCGGCGATCAGCCAGATCTCCGCGATCGCGGGCGCCAGGGACGTCAGGCTCATGGGATTCGCGGGCATGGGCGGTGCTTCACAACTTTGTGGCGATCGCCTGGGTGAGGAGATGGTGGATGGTCGGCTGCATCACCTTGAGGAGTGGTGCCGGCCAGACTCCGACCCCGAGCACCGCTATCGCCAGCGCCCCGAGCACTACGAACTCGCGCGGGTTCAGGTCCTCGAGCGCGGCCACCTTGGGATTTGCCACCGCCCCGAACACCACCCGCTTCACCAGCCACAGCGTGTAGCAGGCGCCGAGAATCAGCGTGACCGCGGCGAGCGCCGCATACCAGAAGCTCGCCCGGAAGCTGGCGATGATCACCAGGAACTCGCCGACGAAGCCGGAAGTGCCGGGGAGCCCGGTGTTGGCGAGCGCGAACAGCACCATGAAGGTGGCGAATACCGGCATGGTGTTGACGACGCCGCCGTAGTCGGCGATCTGGCGGCTGTGAACGCGGTCGTAGAGCACGCCGACACACAGGAACAGCGCCCCGGAGATGAGCCCGTGGGAGATCATCTGCACCATGGCGCCGTCGAGCCCCATGCCGGCACCCTGGGTGCTGTGGGTGGCAGCCACTATCTCGTAGATCACGAAGGCACCGAGCGTCACGAAGCCCATGTGCGCGATCGAGGAGTAGGCGATCAGCTTCTTCATGTCCTGCTGCACGAGCGCCACGAAGCCGATGTAGATCACCGCGATCAGCGACAGGGCGATCACCAGCAGGTCGAGCTCGCGGCTCGCGTCCGGGGCGATCGGCAGCGAGAAGCGCAGGAAGCCATAGCCGCCCATCTTCAGCATGATGGCCGCGAGGATCACCGAGCCGCCTGTAGGCGCCTCGACGTGCGCATCCGGCAGCCAGGTATGCACCGGGAACATCGGCACCTTGACCGCGAAGGCGAGCATGAACGCGAGGAAGATCCAGCGCTGCTCGATGAGCGTGAGCGGCAGCGCCTGCAGGCTCGCGATCGCGTAGTCGCCCGCCTTGACGTACATGTAGATGAGCGCGGCCAGCATGAACACCGACCCGAGGAAGGTGTACAGGAAGAACTTGATGGTCGCGTAGACGCGCCGCGGGCCGCCCCAGATGCCAATGATGAGGAACATCGGGATCAGCATCGCTTCCCAGAAGAAGTAGAACAGCAGCGCATCGCTCGCGGAGAACACCCCGATCATGAGTCCTTCCATGATGAGGAAGGCCGCGTAGTACTGCGCCGGGCGAGCCTCGATCACCGTCCAGCCGGCGATCACCACCGGCACGGTCATGAAGGCCGTGAGCACGATCAGGGGCAGCGAGATGCCGTCGATGCCGAGCGCGTAGTACGCCTGGAAACGCGGAATCCACGCCAGCTTCTCGGAGAACTGCAGCGCCGCGGTGCCGGTGTCGAACTGGCCCCAGAGCGGTATCGTCAGGGCGAGCGTCACGAGCGCGGCAACCAGTGCCAGCCAGCGGCCGGCGCCGATATTGCGGTCACCGAGCATGAGGAGACTCAAGCCCGCGGCGATCGGCAGCCAGATGAGGATGGACAGGAGATGTGGCATGCGCGTGCGGCTCTTTACGGATGAGTCAGGTACCAGCCGAGCAGAACCGCGAGCCCGATGACCATCCAGAATGCGTAGGAGTAGAGGTAGCCGCTCTGCACACGCCGTAACACGCCGCCGAACCAGCCGACGCCCTCCGCGGTGCCGTTGACCATGGCGCCGTCGATCAGACCCTCATCCCCGCCCTTCCACAGCCCCACGCCGATCCCGCGCGTGAGGGCTGCCAGCACCTTCTCGTTGAACCAGTCGAAGTAGTACTTCTCGCAGAGGATCCGGTAGACGAGATGGAAGCGGCGCGCGGCCTCACCGGCGAGCGCGGGGCGCTTGAGGAAGAACAGCCACGCGGTCGCGACTCCTGCGGCCGCGAACCAGAAGGGCGGCTTGATGAGCCCGTGCAGCGCAAAGGACAAGGCGCCCTCGAAATCCTCGCCGACCCTGGCCGTAACGTCGTTCGCGGGCAGCACGAAGATCGAGTGGCCGAAGTAGCTGCCGAAGAGCACCGGAGCCACGGTGAAGGCGCCGATGAATACCGAGGGGATCGCGAGCGCGATGAGCGGCACGGTGACCACCCATGGGCTCTCCCGGGGATCGCCGCCCTGGCCGCCGTGATCGTCGTGACCGTGATCGTCGGCGTGACCGGCGGCCTCGCGGAAGCGCTCCGGGCCGTGGAAGGTGAGGAACAGCAGGCGGAAGGTGTAGAGAGCGGTGACGAACACCCCGAGCAGCACGCACCAGTAGGCGAAGCTGCTTCCAAAGCGGTGCGATTCCCCGACCGCCTCGATGATCGCGTCCTTGGAGTAGAAGCCGGAGAAGAACGGCGTGCCGATCAGGGCGAGCGCGCCGATCCAGCAGGTGACGGCGGTGATCGGCATGTACCGGGCCAGCCCGCCCATGCGGCGCATGTCCTGCTCGTGGTGCATGGCGATGATGACCGAGCCCGCCGCGAGGAACAGCAGCGCCTTGAAGAAGGCGTGGGTCATGAGATGGAAGATCGCGGCGCCGTAGGCGGATACCCCGAGCGCGACCGTCATATAGCCGAGCTGCGAGAGCGTCGAGTAGGCGATCACCCGCTTGATGTCGTTGTTCACCACCCCGAGCAGCCCCATGAAGAACGCGGTCACTGCGCCCACCACCATCACTACCGAGAGAGCGGCGTCCGAGTACTCGAACAGCGGCGACATGCGCGCCACCATGAAGATGCCGGCGGTCACCATGGTGGCGGCGTGGATCAGCGCCGAGATCGGCGTCGGGCCTTCCATCGAGTCGGGCAGCCACACGTGCAGCGGCACCTGCGCGGACTTGCCCATCGCGCCCACGAACAGGCATATGCAGATGAGCGTCAGCGCGTTGACGCTCACGGCGCCCGACAGCGGCACGGCGGCCAGGGCGATGTGCGGGGCGGCGGCGAAGGCGTCGCGGTAGTCGAGCGAATAGCTGTAGAAGGCCACGCCGGCGATACCGAGCACGAAGCCGAAGTCGCCGACGCGGTTGACGATGAACGCCTTGAGATTGGCGAAGATTGCGCTCGGGCGCGTGTACCAGAAGCCGATCAGGAGGTACGAGACCAGTCCCACCGCCTCCCAGCCGAAGAACAACTGCATGAAGTTGTTCGACATGACCAGCATCAGCATCGAGAAGGTGAAGAGCGAGATGTAGCTGAAGAAGCGCTGGTAGCCCGGGTCGTCCGCCATGTAGCCGATGGTGTAGACGTGCACACACAGCGACACGAAGGTGACGACCGTGATCATGAGCGCGGTGAGTCGGTCGATGAGGAACCCGACCTGCATGTGCATCGAATCGCTCACCAGCCAGGTGTAGAGGCTCGCGTCATAGGCCGGCACGCCGTCCCACCACATCTGCTTCAGCACCATGACCGACAGCCCGCAGGACACAGCCACCGCGAGGCAGGTCACGGTGTGGGCGCCGGCGCGCCCGCTCCAGCGCCCGCCCAGGCCTGCGATGATCGCGGCCGCGAGAGGCAGCAGCGGAATGGCGAGCAGCACGCTGGGGTTCATGGAGTGCGTCTTCAGCCTTTCAGGGTATTCAGGTCTTCGACGTTGATGCTGCGCCGCTCGCGGAACAGCACCACCAGGATCGCAAGCCCGATGGCCGACTCGGCCGCCGCCACCGTGAGGATGAAGAACACGAACACCTGGCCGTTGATGTCGTTGAGATAGCGCGAGAAGGCGATGAAGTTGAAGTTCGCCGCGAGCAGCAGCAGCTCGACGCACATCAGCAGCAGGATCACGTTCTTGCGGTTGAGGAAGATGCCGGCGACCGCGAGCGAGAACACGATGCCCGAGAGCGTCAGCAGCTGACCTAAGGTGATCACGGGCGTTTCTCCGCATCCATCTTGACGATGCGCACGCGGTCCTCGCGCCGCACCGCCACCTGGGCGTTGATGTCCTGCTGCTTGTAGCCCGCCCGGTGGCGCATGGTGAGCGAGATGGCGGCCACGATCGCCACCAGCAGCAGCACCGCGGCCAGCTCGAACGGATAGGCGTAGCGCGTGTAGAGGACGCTGCCGAGCGCGAGCGTGTTGCTGTAGCCGGCGGGCTGCGGCAGCGCGCCGTGGCTCGCATCGAGCCCGAGCCCGCCGCGCGCCCACACGACGCCGGCGATCTCCACGATCACAGCGAGCGCGGTGAGCCAGCCGAGCCAGGCGAAGCGGGTGAAGCCCTTGCGCAGTTCGGTGAGGTTGATGTCGAGCATCATGACCACGAACAGGAACAGCACCATGACGGCGCCCACATAGACCAGCACCAGCACCACCGCGAGGAACTCCGCCTCGATCAGCAGCCAGATGGCGGCCGAGGTGATGAAGCACATCACCAGCGCGAGCGCCGAGTACACCGGGTTGCGCGCGGTGATCACCCCGAGCGCGGCCAGCACCAGGACGGCGGCGAACAGGTGGAACAGCACCTGGATCAGCACGCGGCACCGCCCGCGGCGTGGCTTGCGACGTGCGCGCTCATCGATACGGGGCGTCCGCGGCCTTGTCGGCGGCGATCATGGCCTCGTAGCGCTCGCCCACCGCGAGCAGCTTGTCCTTGCTCATGATGTTCTCGCCGCGCCGCTCCATGTGGTACTCGTGGATGCGCGTCAGCACGATCGCATCCACCGGGCAGGCCTCCTCGCAGAAGCCGCAGTAGATGCACTTGAAGAGGTCGATGTCGTAGCGCGTGGTGCGCCGCGTGCCGTCGGGAGACACGTCCGAGTCGATGGTGATGCACACCGCCGGGCACACCGCCTCGCACAGCTTGCAGGCGATGCAGCGCTCCTGCCCGTTCGGATAGCGGCGCAGCGCATGCAGCCCGCGGAAGCGCGGCGACTGCGGCGTCTTCTCCTCCGGGTAGTTGAGCGTGTACTTGGGACTGACGAAGGTGCGCGCCGTGACCATCAACCCCTTGATGAGCTCCGGCAGCAGGAAAGTCTTCAGGGGATTTATGACCATCGATTCATCCCTGGTGGTACCACGGGCGCGCCCACGGCCCGATGTGGTACACCGCGAGCAGCATCTCCACGCCGATCCACACCAGCGTTACGGGAATCAGCGCCTTCCAGCCGAGCCGCATGATCTGGTCGTAGCGATAGCGCGGGAAGGTGGCGCGGAACCAGAGGAAGAAGAACAGGGCCACGAAGATCTTGAGCCCGAACCAGAAGAAGCTCGGCTGTCCGAGGAAGGTGTCGCCGAGCAGCGGGTAGCCCTGGAAGGGGCCCTGCCAGCCGCCGAAGAAGAACACCGCGGTGAGAGCGGAGATCAGGATCATGTTGGCGTATTCGGCGAGGAAGAACAGCGCGAAGGCGATGCCCGAATACTCGACGTGAAAGCCCGCGACGATCTCCGACTCGCCCTCCGCGACGTCGAAGGGGGCGCGGTTGGTCTCGGCGACGCCCGAGATGAAGTACACCACCAGCAGCGGAAACAGCCAGAACCAGTTCCACGAGCCGATCCCGCCTGCCTGCGTGTGCACGATGGTGCCGAGATTCATGCTGCCGGTGGCCATCAGCACCCCCACCAGCGCAAAGCCCATGGCGATCTCGTAGGCGACCATCTGCGCCGCCGAGCGCATGGCGCCGAGAAACGCATACTTCGAGTTGGCGGCCCACCCGGCGACGATGACGCCGTAGATTCCCATCGAGGTCAGGGACAGCAGATAGAGGAGTCCCGCGTCCGCCTTCGACACCACCACCTCGGGCGACAGCGGGATCACCGCCCAGGCGGCGAACGCCGGGATGAGCGCGATCATCGGCGCCAGGCGGAACAGCAGCTTGTTGGCGTTGGCCGGGATCACCACTTCCTTCAAGAGCAGCTTCACCACGTCGGCGAACGGCTGCCCCACTCCGGGCAGCAGGCCGAAGATGCGCACCCGGTTGGGCCCCCGGCGCAGCTGCATCCAGCCGATGACCTTGCGTTCCCACAGCGTGAGGAGCGCCACGCTGATGATGAGCACGACCGTGATCACGAGGATCCACACGGTGGAGCGCCCATAGTCGGGCAGCGCGAGCCACAAGTTGGCGAGGTTCGGCACCGTGCTTCCTCAGTAGGTCGCAGGCCCGCTGCGGCCTTCACGGGTCTTCTGCAGCGACGGTGCCCGGCGCACCAGCGCGTCGATCTGATACATCGGCACGTCGATGACGTTCACCTCGCCCGCGGCCACGGCGGCGCTCGCCGCCCCTGCCGGAGTCACGGCGTGCGCGCCGCGATAGTCCTGCGCGGCGCTCGCCTCGCACAGGGCACGGAGCTCGGCGCGCACCTCCTCCGAGGACTGATAGTCGAAGCCTTCGAGGTTGAGGAGATTGCCGAGCACGCGCAGCACCTTCCATCCGGGACGTGCCTCACCGAGCGGCGCGGCCGCCCCGCTCTGGCTCTGCCACAGTCCCTCGCAGTTCACGTAAGTCCCCGAGGTCTCGGCGAAGGTGCCGATCGGCAGCAGCACGTGCGCGATGCGCCTGAGCTCCTCGCTGACGAACGGCGTCAACGCAACCACGAGCTCGGTGCGGGCAAAGACGCTCGCGCTGTCCGGATCGAGCGCATCGAACCTGGGCTCGACGCCGCCGACCAGCACACAGGCCTTGAGCGGCTTGCGCAGCATCTCGCGCGCCGTGAGACCCGGCTGCGCCACCGCCTTACCGCCCGGCTCACGGTGCGGCACGGCCCCGGCGAGGTACGCGCCCGCGCCGTTACCGCCTTCGGTGAGCAGGCCGAACGAGGCGCCGGCGAGCTGCGCGAGCGCCGCCGCGAGCGAGCGCAGGTCCGCGAGCTGCGGATGGCGCAGCGCCAGCGCTCCCATCCACACCGCGCGCTTCTCGCCGCCGACGAGCGCGCGCGCGATCGCGCGATGCTCGTCGTTCACCTGCGCGGCGGCGGTGGCGGCGCTCAGGTGGGCGGGTACCGGCTTGCCGGCGGCCTCGGCCACCGCGGCGACAATCGCCGCGAGGTCGCCCACCAGCGTGCGCGGCGCCGAGGAGAGATAGGCGGTGATCGGAAACTGATAGGCGAAGCGCACCGGGTTCACAAAGGTGATCTGCGCGCCGCGCCGCGCCGCCTTGCGCACGCGGTGCGCGAGCATCGGCACCTCGCGCCGCAGGTTCGATCCGATGACGAGCAGCGCATTCAGGGCATCGACGTCGGCGATGCGCATCCCGAGCCCGGGCATGAGCGGATCGGCCGCGGCATCGCGAAAATCGCGCTGCCTCAGGCGGTGATCGATGTTGTGAGTGCCGAGCCCGCGGGCGATGCGCCCGGCGAGATACAGCTCTTCCAGCGTCGCCGAGGGGCTCACGAGGAAGCCGCTCGCGCCGCTGCGGGCGCGCAGGCCCTGCGCCACCTGCTCGAGGGCACTCTCCCAGTCCGTCTCGACCCACTCGGCGCCGCGCTTAGTGAGCGGGTGCTCGAGCCGGTCGGGGCTGTAGACGCCCTCGTAGCTGAAGCGGTCGCGATCGGCGATCCAGGTCTCGTTGATCGCCTCGTTCTCGCGCGGCACCACGCGCATGAGCCGCCCGCGCAGCACGTGGCCGTACAGATTGGTGCCGAGCGCATCGTGCGGCGAGACGAGCGGCGTCGAGGTCATTTCCCAGGCGCGCGCGCTGAAGCGGTAGGGCTTGGAGACCAGCGCCCCGACGGGACACAGATCGATCACGTTGCCCACCAGCTCGTGATTGACCGCGCTCTCTATATAGGTACGCACCTTCATGTGCTCGCCGCGGCCGATCATGCCGAGCTCCTGGATGCCGGCGATCTCCTCGGTGAAGCGGATGCACCGCGTGCAGTGAATGCAGCGCGTCATGTCGGTGGCGATCAGGGGGCCTAAGTTCTCGTCCGCCACCACGCGCTTGCGCTCGTCGTAGCGCGAGGCGTCGCGGCCGAAGCCGACCGCCAGATCCTGCAGCTCGCACTCGCCGCCCTGGTCGCAGATCGGGCAGTCGAGCGGGTGGTTGATCAGCAGGAACTCCATCGTGGCGCGCTGCGCGCCGATCGCGCGCGGCGACTTGGTGAAGACCTTCATGCCTTCCATGACGGGCGTGGCGCACGCCGGCATGGGCTTGGGCGCCTTCTCCACCTCCACCAGGCACATGCGGCAGTTGGCGGCGACCGAGAGCTTCTCGTGGTAACAGAAGCGCGGCACGTAGGCGCCGAGCGCGTCGGTGACGCGGATGATCATCTCACCCTTAGCCGCCTTGACCGGCACCCCGTCGATCTCGATGTTGACCAGGTCGTCGGCCATATTCATGCCGCGCGCGCGCCGAGCGTGTCGCTGACGAGGCTGCGCCCGCCGTGATCGATGACGTACTCGAACTCGTGGCGGTAATGCTTGAGGAAACTCTGCACCGGCCAGGCGGCGGCGTCGCCGAAGGCGCAGATGGTGTGTCCCTCGATGCGGTTGGCGACATCCAGCAGCAGCGTAAGCTCCTCGCGCCGCGCCTCGCCGGCGAGCATCCGCTTCAGCAGCCGGTTCATCCAGCCCGTGCCCTCGCGGCACGGCGTGCACTGGCCGCAGGACTCCGCCATGTAGAAGCGCGACACGCGCTCCAGCACCCGCACCATGCAGGTGGTCTCGTCCATGATGATGGCGGCGCCGGTGCCGAGCGCGGAGCCCGCCGCCTTCACCGAGTCGTAGTCCATGTTGGTCTTCATCATGATCTCGCCCGGCACCACCGGCACGGATACGCCGCCGGGGATCACGGCCTTGAGCTTCGCTCCGCCGCGCATCCCGCCATTCAGTGCCAGCAGGTCCGCAAACGGCGTGCCGAGCGGCAGCTCGAGGTTGCGCGGCCGCGCGACGTGCCCGGAGAAGGAGAAGATCAGCGTACCGCCCGAGTTGGCGGGTCCAAGAGCTGCGAACCACGCCGGCCCCTTGCGCAGGATGGTCGGCACCGAGGCAAAGCTCAAGGTGTTGTTGATGGTCGTGGGCGCGCCGTACAGGCCGTAGTTCGCCGGAAAGGGCGGCTTGAAGCGCGGCTTGCCGGGCTTGCCCTCGAGCGACTCGAGGAGCCCCGTCTCCTCGCCGCAGATGTAGGCGCCGGCACCGATGAAGGCATGGAGGTCGAAGTCGACGCCCGAGCCCTGGATGTTGCTGCCGAGCAGGCCCGCCGCGTAGGCCTCGGCCAGCGCCGCCGCGAAGCGCGGAGCCGGCTCGCCGAGAAACTCGCCGCGGATGTAGTTGTAGGCGACCGTCGAGTTGGTGGCGTAGCCGGCGATCGCCAGCCCCTCGATGAGGGCATGCGGGTTGTAGCGCAGGATGTCACGGTCGTGGCAGGTGCCGGGCTCGCTCTCGTCCGAGTTGCACACCAGGTACTTCTGCACCGGCGAGTTGCGCGGCATGAAGCTCCACTTGGTGCCGGTGGGAAAGCCGGCGCCGCCGCGGCCGCGCAGTCCCGAGGCCTTGACCTGATCGATGATCGAGCCGCGGTCGGGCTTGTCCTTCAGGATCCGCTCCCACACCTCGTAGCCGCCGATCGAACGATAGACCGGCAGCGTCCACGAGCGCTCGAGCGTCAACGGCTCGAACGCCACCAGGTTCATCTTGTCGGCGTACTTGCGCTCGAGATCGTTCACTTCAGCTCATCCAGCACTTTATCGAGCTTCTCCGGGGTCAGGTTCTCGTGAAACACGTGATCCACCATCATCATCGGCGCGCCGTTGCAGGCGGCGAGGCACTCCTCCTCGCGCTTGAGGAAGATGCGCCCGTCGGGCGTGCTCTCGTTGAGCTTGATGCCGAGCTTGTTCTCGGCGTGCGCGAGCAGCGCCTCGGCGCCGTTCAGCATGCAGGAGATGTTGGTACAGATGCTGACGTGATGGCGTCCGCAAGGGTGAATCTCGAACATCGAGTAGAAGCTCGCGACCTCGTAAACCTGGATGGGCGGGAGCTTGAGGTGCTCGGCCACGGCATCCATCAGATCGGGGGTGAGATGGCCCCGATTCTGCTCCTGCGCCGCGCGCAGCGCGGCGATGCACGCCGAGCGCTGTCGTCCGGGCGGGAACTTCGCCACCTGAGTGTCGATCTCGGCGCGGGTCTCGTGCGTGAGCAGCGTGAGCTTGCTGACGAGCGCGGTGCCGGCGACGCCGACGTTGCTGCGTTCGTTGCTCATCGGTCGATCTCCCCGAAGACGATGTCCTGCGTGCCGATCACGGCCACCACGTCCGCCAGCATGTGGCCGCGGCACATTTCCTCGAGCGCCGCCAGATGCGCGAAGCCGGGCGCGCGGCACTTGAGGCGATAGGGCTTGTTGGCACCGTCGGAGATCAGATAGATACCGAACTCGCCCTTGGGCGCCTCGATCGCCGCGTAGGTCTCGCCCGCCGGAACCTCGTAGCCCTCGGTGAACAATTTGAAGTGATGGATGAGGGACTCCATGTCCTCCTTCATGTCCTCGCGCCGCGGCGGACGCACCTTGCGGTCATCGATCATCACCGGACCCGGATGGGCGCGCAGCCACTCGACGCACTGGCGGATGATGCGATTCGACTGGCGCATCTCCTCGACGCGCACCAGATAGCGGTCGTAGCAGTCGCCGTTGACGCCCACCGGCACGTCGAAGTCCATACGGTCATAGACCTCGTAAGGCTGCTTCTTGCGCAGGTCCCAGGCGATGCCGGAGCCGCGCAGCATCGGCCCGGAGAAGCCGAGCTGCATGGCGCGCTCGGGCGTCACGACGCCGATGTTGACGGTGCGCTGCTTCCAGATGCGGTTGTCGGTGAGCAGCGCCTCGTAATCGTCGATCGCGGCCGGAAAGCGCCCGGTGAACGCCTGGATGAAGTCGAGCATCGTGCCGCTGCGCGCCGCGTTCATGCGCGCGACGTCCTTCGCCGAGTGCCAGCGCGTGACCTGGTACTTCGGCATCGAGTCCGGCAGGTCGCGGTACACCCCGCCCGGGCGGTAGTAGGTGGCGTGCATGCGCGTGCCCGACACCGCCTCGTAGACGTCCATGAGCTCCTCGCGCTCCTTGAAGGCGAGCAGGAACACCGTCATCGCACCAATATCGAGCCCGTGCGAGCCGAGCCACATGAGGTGGTTCAGGAGGCGCGTGATCTCGTCGAACATGACGCGGATGTACTGGGCGCGCTCCGGCGGCTCGATGCCGAGCAGCCGCTCGATGGCGAGCACATAGGCATGCTCGCTGCACATCATCGAGACGTAGTCCAGCCGGTCCATGTAGCCGATCGACTGGTTGAAGGGCTTGGACTCGGCGAGCTTCTCGGTACCGCGGTGCAGGAGGCCGATGTGGGGATCGGCCTTGTGGATGACCTCGCCGTCCATCTCGAGCACCAGGCGCAGCACGCCGTGCGCTGCCGGGTGCTGCGGCCCGAAGTTCATCGTGTAGTTACGGATCTCGTTGAGCGGGGTGGCGGCCATCAGCGCATCCCCTGCGGGTCACGGAGCGCGGGCTCGTAGCGGTGGTCGTGACGGATCACCTTGGGCACCAGCACCCTGGGCACGATGCTCACCGGGCGGTACACCACGCGCTGCTTGTCGGGGTCGTACTGCACCTCGACGTTGCCGATGAGCGGGAAATCCTTGCGGAACGGATGCCCGATGAAGCCATAGTCGGTGAGGATGCGGCGCAGGTCCGGGTGGCCGCGGAACACGATGCCGAAGAGATCGAACGCTTCACGCTCGAACCAGTTGGCGCTCGCCCACAGGTCGATCACCGAATCGACGGCGGGCTCGGCGGTGTCCGGGCACCGCACCCGCAGCCGCAGTCGCTGGTTGTTGGCGATCGAGAGCAGCTGGTAGACGACGGCGAAGCGGCCGGGCGCGTGCGTGTCGGGTGCAGCCTCCTCGGCGAGGCGGGCGCGGCTGAAGCCCGAGCGGGTCGCGCTCTCGGTCTGCCAGTCATCAAGGCCGTAGTGAAGGTAATCGACTCCGGCCAGATCCATGAGCATCTGGAACCTGAGCTCGTGCGCATCGCGCAGCGTCTGGCAGACCGACAGGAGCGAGGCGGCGTCGGTCTCGAAGCTCAGCTCGTGCGCGAGCGCGGGCACGCGCCGCACGCTCGCCTTGAGGTGCGCATCGACCTTCCCCGCGAGCGCTTCGATCGACTCGCTCTTGCCGTCCATCCCCTTCATGTGCCTTATCTCGCGATCGTGCTGGTGCGCGCGATCTTCTTCTGCAGCTGGACGATGCCGTAGATCAGCGCTTCGGCCGTCGGCGGGCAGCCTGGCACGTACACGTCGACCGGTACGATGCGGTCGCAGCCGCGCACGACCGAGTAGGAATAGTGGTAGTAGCCGCCGCCGTTCGCGCACGAGCCCATCGAGATCACCCAGCGCGGCTCGGCCATCTGGTCGTAGACCTTGCGCAGCGCCGGCGCCATCTTGTTGACCAGCGTACCGGCCACGATCATGACGTCCGACTGACGCGGACTCGGCCGGAACACCACGCCGAAGCGGTCGAGGTCGTAGCGCGAGGCGCCCGCGTGCATCATCTCGATGGCGCAGCAGGCGAGTCCGAAGGTCATCGGCCACAGCGACCCGGTGCGCGCCCAGTTGACGAGGCTGTCGAGCTGGGTCGTGACAAATCCGCGCTGGGCGAAGGTCTCCAGGCCTTCAGCGACCGCTAGTCCCACTCGAGCGCTCCCTTCCGCCATTCGTAGATGAAGCCCACCACGAGGATGGCGAGGAAGATGCCCATGGCGATGAGGCCGGCGAGCCCGATCTTCCCGAGTGCCACCGCCCACGGAAACAGGAACGCGATCTCGAGGTCAAAGACGATGAACAGGATCGCCACCAGGTAGTAGCGCACGTCGAACTTCATGCGGCTGTCCTCGAAGGCCTCGAAGCCGCACTCATAGGGCGAGAGCTTGGCGCGGTCGCCGTGGAAGCGGGAGAAGTAGCGGCCGAGCCCGGTGCCGAGCACCAGCAGCACGACTGCGACGGTAGCGGCCACCGCCAGGAAGATCAGGATGGGTAGGTAATTCAGCAGCATAGGCGACAGTCGCAAAAAAGGCAGATCGCTCCGACCTGCCCCCGACAAAGCCCGGGCATTGTAGCAGCGCGGTCGTCGTTTTTGGTGCCGACGGTCGGATTCGAACCGACACGCCTTGCGGCGCTAGCCCCTCAAGCTAGTGTGTCTACCAATTCCACCACGTCGGCAAACATTAAGATTCGCGCCTCCGCCGCCTCGCGCTATTTCGCCGCGGGCGCTGGCGCCGGCGCCGGTGTGGGCGCCGGAGTCGCTGCCGGTGCGGCGCCCGGCGCGGACACCGGGGCCTGGGCCGGCGCACTCCCGGACGGCAGCGTACCGGTGGCCGGAGCCGCCTTGCCGCTCTCCGCGGCCTCCTCGAGGATCGTCTTCTGTTGCTCCTTACTGGCGGTCGTGCCGAGGTAAGCGAGCGCGAGACTGTTGATCATGAAGATCGCGGCAAACACCGCCGTGGCACGCGACAGTGCCGTGGTGGCGCCGCGCGCACCGAACACGGTTCCCGAGGCGCCCGCGCCAAAGCCTGCGCCCGCTTCGGCTCCCTTGCCGCGCTGAAGCAGCACCAGGCCGACGATCGCCAGCGAGGAAAAGACCTGAACCGCAGTCAACAGCATTCGTAACATTGCGTGCGTCCACTCAGCCCGGCCGCGCCGCGGCCAGGATTGTCAGAAACTCATCGGCCTTGAGCGAGGCGCCACCGATCAAGCCGCCGTCTACGTCCGGCATATTGAACAGCTCGGCCGCGTTGCCGGCCTTGACGCTGCCGCCGTAAAGAATGCGCGTGGCGCCGGCAATTTTAGCATCCCGGGCCGCGATCCGGCCGCGGATGAACGCGTGCACCTCCTGGGCCTGATCGGGCGAGGCATTGCGTCCCGTGCCGATTGCCCACACCGGCTCGTAGGCGATCACGCCGCGCTCGAGCGTTCCGGCGCCGCACAGCTCGAGCACCACGTCGAGCTGCCGCGCCACGATCTCGCGCGTGCGTCCCGCCTCGCGATCGGCGAGCTGCTCGCCGACGCACAGGATCGGAATGAGCCCCTTCCCATGTGCCGCGGAAAACTTGCGCGCCACCAGCTGATCACTCTCCCGGTAGAGCAGGCGCCGCTCCGAGTGGCCTACGATCACGTACTCGCAGCCGACGTCCTTGAGCATCGCGGCGGAGACTTCGCCGGTGAACGCCCCCTGCGGGTCCGCGCAGACGTCCTGGGCTCCCAGGATGAACAGCGAGTCCCGCAGCAGCCGCCCGACCTCCTGCAGATACACGAGCGGCGGACACACCACGCAGTCAGCCGCAGCCGAGGCCGGCGCCTGCGCCAGGAGCTCCTCGGTGAGGCGCGCGTTCTCGGCGCGCGAGCCGTGCATCTTCCAGTTCCCGGCGACGATCGGACGGCGCATGAGACTCAAGTCCTGAACCCCCCAAGGGGCGCGGGATAATAGCGATCGAGGGGGGGTGGCGCAACGCTCCCGCGGGATCAGCCGGCGGCCGCCTTGACGAGGTCGGCGAGCTCGGTGGCTGCGGCACGCGTCGCGCCCTCATCGCGCCCCTCGACCATGACGCGGATCACCCGCTCAGTACCCGAAGGCCGCAGCACCACGCGCCCCTCGCCCCCCATGGTCCGCTCGATGCGCGCCATGGCCTCCTGCACCGCAGGCACGGCGGAAGGATCGAAGCGCTTCGCCACCTTTACGTTGAGGAGCACTTGCGGGTACTTCTGCATGCCCGAGGCGAGCTCGGCCAGCGGGCGGCCGGTCTGCTGCATCACCGCCAGCACCTGCAGCGCGCACACCAGCCCATCGCCGGTCGTGGTCTTGTCGAGACACAGGATGTGTCCCGAGGTCTCGCCGCCGAGAATTCCCTGCAGCTCGCGCAGCATGGCGAGCACGTAGCGGTCACCCACCGAGGCCCGCCGGAACTCGATGCCGCTGGCGCGCAGCCCCACCTCGAGTCCGAAGTTGCTCATCACCGTGCCGACCACGGGTCCGCGCAGCGTGCCCGCCTGCTTGAGCGCGCGCGCGATCACGTACAGCAGCTGATCGCCGTCGACGATGCGGCCCAGATGATCAACCATGACCAGCCGATCGCCGTCGCCGTCGAGCGCGACACCTACGTTGGCGCGCACCCCGGGCACGGTGAGCTGCAGCAGGTCGGGTGCGGTCGATCCGCAGCCGTCGTTGATGTTGCGGCCGTTGGGCGAGCAGCCGATCGGAACGATCTCGGCGCCGAGATCGGCGAGGATCCGCGGGGCCACCTTGTAGGAGGCGCCGTTGGCGCAGTCGACCACGATCTTGAGCCCCGAGAGATCGACCCCGGCCGGCATGGTCGAGGCACAGAACTCCTGATACACGGTGCGCGAACGGTCGACGCGCGTGGCGCGCCCGAGGCTGCGCGAAGTGCGCGTGAGCGGCGGCTGCGCCAACTCGCTCTCGATCGACTCCTCCAGCTCGTCGGAGAGCTTGGCGCCCGAGCCATCGAAGAACTTGATGCCGTTGTCGTCGTAGAGATTGTGGGAGGCGCTGATCACCACGCCGAAATCGCACTCGAAGCGCGTCGTCAGGTACGCGATGCCGGGTGTCGGCAGCGGCCCGATGAGCATGACGTCGACGCCGGCGGCGACGAAGCCGGCTTCCAGCGCCGCCTCGAACATGTAGCCCGAAAGCCGCGTGTCCTTGCCGATCAGCACGGTGCCGCCGTCGGGCGCCAGCACGCGCGCCGCGGCGCTGGCGAGGTGCAGCGCGAAGTCGACGGTCATCGGGTGCTCGCCCACCCGCCCGCGCACGCCGTCCGTTCCGAAGTACCGCCGACCCATTTAGCTTCCCCGTACCGCCGCCACCAGCTCGAGCGCCTCGACCGTCGCCGCGACATCGTGCGCGCGCACGATGCGTGCACCGGCGAGCGCCGCCATCACCGCCAGCACCACGCTCCCGAGCAGCCGCTCGCCCTCGGGACGGCCGGTGAGTTTGCCCACCATGGACTTGCGCGACAACCCGACCATCAGCGGCAGCGCGCCCACGCCGATCTCGCCCAGGTGGCGCAGCAGCGTCAGATTGTGCTCCAGAGTCTTGCCGAAGCCGAATCCCGGGTCGAGAACCAGGCGGTCGTCGCTGAAGCCCGCCGCGCGGCACACGCGCGCCCGCTCGGCGAGAAAGGCCCGGACCTCGCTCACGACATCCTGATAAGCCGGAGCTGCCTGCATGGTGCGGGGCTCGCCCTGCATGTGCATGAGGCACACGGCGCAGCCGCTCGAGAGCGCCGCCTCGAGCGCCCCCGGCTCCCGCAATGCGCGCACGTCATTGATGAGGCCCGCGCCGGCCGCCGCGGCGGCGCGCATGACCTCGGGCTTGCTGGTATCGACGGAGATCACGGCGGTGGTAGCGCCGTGCAGCCGCTCGATGACGGGGATGACGCGGCGCAGCTCCTCCCGCGCGCCGACCGGGGCGGCACCCGGCCGGGTCGACTCCCCGCCCACGTCGATGAGGGCCGCGCCCTCCGCGGCCAGGCTGAGGGCGTGGCGCACCGCCGTGTCGGTGTCGGAAAAGCGGCCCCCGTCCGAGAACGAATCCGGCGTCACATTGAGCACGCCCATCACGACCGGATGGGTCAGGTCGAGCGTCCTATCCCGGCAGCGGAGCAATAAGCTCAGTGCTGTCCCGCCGGTATCGCGCCGCTCGGAGGCTCCGCCTTGGGCGGTGGCTTGTTCGATAGCGTGTCGTCCCAGCCGGCGGGGGGCTTAGGTGCCTTGCCGGCCAGGAGGTCCTTCAGCTGCTCCTCGTCGATGGTCTCATACTTCATGAGCGCTTCGGCCATCATGTGCAGCTTGTCGAGCGAGCTCGTGAGGATCTCGCGCGCGACCTTGTAGTTGGCCTCGATCACGCGCCGCACTTCCTCGTCGATCGCGTGTGCGGTGACGTCGGATACCTGCTTGTGCTGGGTGACGCTGCGCCCGAGGAACACCTCGCCGGTCTCTTCCGAGTACGTGAGGGGACCCAGGCGGTCGGACAACCCCCACTTCGTGACCATGTTGCGTGCCAGCTCGGTGGCGCGCTCGATGTCGTTGGAAGCACCGGTGGTCACCGACTCGGGACCGAAGATCAGCTCTTCGGCGATGCGTCCGCCGAACAGCGTCGCGATGGCGCTCTCGAGGCGGCGCTTGGAGAAGCTGTAGCGATCCTGCTCGGGGAGGAACTGCGTGACGCCGAGCGCCCGGCCGCGCGGGATGATCGTCACCTTGTAAACGGGGTCGTGCTCCGGCACGGTCATGCCGACGAGCGCGTGGCCGGCCTCGTGATAGGCCGTCATCTTCTTCTCGGCCTCGCTCATCACCATGGAGCGCCGCTCGGCGCCCATCATGATCTTGTCCTTGGCCTTCTCGAACTCGTCCATGCCGACGGTGCGCTTGTTGGCGCGCGCGGCAAACAGCGCGGCCTCGTTGACCAGGTTGGCGAGATCCGCGCCCGAGAACCCGGGAGTGCCGCGCGCGATGAGCGCGGGCTTGACGTCGTCGGCGAGCGGCACGCGCCGCATGTGCACGCGCAGGATCTGCTCGCGGCCGCGCACGTCGGGCAGCGGCACGACCACCTGGCGGTCGAAGCGGCCCGGACGCAGCAGCGCCGGGTCCAGCACGTCCGGCCGGTTGGTGGCGGCGATGACGATGATGCCCTCGTTGCCCTCGAAGCCATCCATCTCGACCAGCAGCTGATTCAGCGTCTGCTCGCGCTCATCGTGCCCGCCGCCGAGACCGGCGCCGCGGTGCCGGCCGACGGCATCGATCTCGTCGATGAAGATGATGCACGGGGCGTGCTTCTTCGCCTGCTCGAACATGTCGCGCACGCGCGAGGCCCCGACGCCGACGAACATCTCGACGAAGTCGGAGCCCGAGATGGTGAAGAATGGCACCTTGGCCTCGCCGGCGATGGCGCGCGCCAGGAGCGTCTTGCCGGTGCCGGGCGATCCCACCATCAGCACGCCCTTGGGAATCTTGCCGCCGAGCTTCTGGAACTTGCCCGGATCCTTGAGGAAGTCGACGATCTCGCCCACTTCCTGCTTCGCCTCGTCGACCCCGGCGACGTCGGCGAACGTGACGCTCACCTGATCCTCGCCGAGGAGGCGCGCGCGGCTCTTGCCGAAGGACATGGCTCCCCGGCCCCCGGATGCGCCCTGCATCTGCCGCAGCATGTACACGAACACCACGATCAGGAGCAACGCGGGTGCAAGCTGCAGCAGCAGCTGCCCCATATAGTTCGGCGGCTTGGGAGGCTGGCCCTCAATCTTCACGTCGGCTTTCATCAGCGCGCCGATGAGAGCGGTGTAGTCGGTCTCCGGGTTGAAGGCCTTGAACGCGCTCTTGTCCTTGTGCTCCCCGTAGATCATGTCGCCCTGGAGCACCACCGAGTCGACTCGATTCTCCTTCACGTCATCGAGGAAGGTGGAATAGGCGATCTGCTGGGGCTGGCCCGCGGTCGGCATGTAGCGGCTGAACACCAGCAACAGCACGATCACGATCACGACCCAGAGCAGGATGTTCTTTGTTAAGTCGTTCAAAGGCTTCCGTCCTCAAGGCGGGGCTGCCGCCGCGGTCCCGAACCTACGTTTTCGAACCTACACCAAGCGAAACTGCAAGGCCAGCATGTATATCTCAGGGCTGCGCGCGCGGGAGGCCTGCGGTTTGACCAGCTTGACCCGCCCGAATTCGCTGCGGGCGCCCTTTACCAAGGCCTCAAAGCCGCTTCCCTGGAAAACCTTGATCAGGGCGGCCCCGCCCGGCTTCAAGACGCGCCGGGCCATGTCGAGCGCGAGCTCGGCCAGATGCATCGAGCGCGGCTGGTCGATCACGTCGACCCCGCTCAAGGACGGGGCCATGTCGGAGAGCACCACGTCGGCCCTCCCCTCGGGCAGCAGCGACAGCACCCGGCCAAAGACCTCCTCCTCGCGGAAGTCGCCCTGAACGAACTCCACCCCGGGTATCGCCTCCATGGCCAGGATGTCGGTCGCGATAACCTTGCCTGCGGCCCCCACCCGCCCCCGGGCATACTGGCTCCAGCCGCCCGGGGCGGCTCCGAGGTCGAGGCAAACGGCGCCAGGCTTGAGCAGCCTCTCGCGGCGGTCGATCTCCTCGAGCTTGAACACCGCGCGCGAGCGCCAGCCGCCGCTCTGGGCTCGCTGGACGTAACTGTCGCGGAAGTGCTCCTTCAGCCACCGATCGCTGCTTTTCGACCGCTTAGGCATGAGCTGCCGGATCTCCTTCTACAATGAGCCCATGAACGCGGGCACCTCTCCCCCCGAGCTCTCCGAGCGGCAACGCCGGCACCTGCGGGGACTCGCACATCCGCTCAAGCCGGTCGTGCGCCTAGGCAATGCCGGCCTCACCGAGGCCGTGGCTCGCGAGACCGCGCGCGCGCTTACCCGTCACGAGCTCATCAAAGTGAAGGCCCCCGGCGGCGACCGCGAGGCGCGCGATGCGCTCTTCAGCGCGCTCGCCGCCCGCACCGCGAGCGCCCTGGTGCACCGCATCGGCAATGTCGCCGTGCTCTACCGACCGCACCCGCAGCTCCCGCGCATCCTCATCCCGGATTAACTGGCCGAAATTGCCTTCGGCGTGGGCCGCCGGCAAAAAGCGGGGCTCGACGCGCATCAGCTGCGATCACCTCGGCAGCCGAGCACTCCGTAGTAAGGTTGGCGCACGGGTTTTTGCCGGCTGCGCAGCAGGGGGTGATTAACCCGGCCGGACCGCCACGATCTCGTAGGAGCGCGTTCCGCCCGGCGCCGCGACATCGACGACGTCACCCTCGGACTTCCCGATGAGCGCGCGCGCGATCGGCGAGGTGATCGAGATGCGCCCGGCGCGGATATCCGCCTCGTCCTCGCCCGCGATCTGGTAGACGACGCGCGCGCCGCCGGCGCGGTCCTCGAGCTCGACCGTGGTACCGAACACCACTTTGCCGGTGTTCGGCAGCGTCGCCGGATCGATGACCTCGGCGTTGGCGAGCTTGCGCTCGATCTCGGTGATGCGGCCCTCGATGAACCCCTGCTGCTCGCGCGCCGCGTGATACTCGGCGTTCTCGGAGAGATCCCCGTGCCCGCGCGCCTCGGCGATCTGCCTGATGATCGCGGGCCGCGCCTCGGACTTGAGGCGCTTCAGCTCCGCGCGCAGCACCTCCGCGCCACGCAGCGTCATGGGAGTGCGCTTCATGCTCCGGACGCCTCGAGGTGCAGGTCCTGCAGCCGGTTGACCTCGACCTCATCGAGGTGCTCGAGCGCCTCGAGCGTCGCGAGTCCGGCAGCGAGCGTCGTGTAGTAAGTGACGCGCCGGTGCACGGCCTCGCGCCGGATCGAGTTCGACTCGCGGATGGCGAGCTTGCCCTCGGTGGTGTTGACGATGAGATCGATCTCGTCGTTCTTGATCATGTCGACGATGTGCGGCCGGCCCTCGCGCACCTTGTTGACGCGGCGGCAGGCGACGCCCGCCTCGGTGAGCGCGCGCGCCGTGCCCTCGGTCGCGACCATCTCGAAGCCGCGCTCGACGAGCTTCTGGGCGAGCTGCACCGCGCCGGGCTTGTCACGGTCGCGCACGCTGATGAAGCACACACCCTTGCGCGGCAGCGTCACGCCCGAGGCGCTCTGCGCCTTGGCATAAGCCTCGCCGAAGGTGCGCCCGGTGCCCATGACTTCGCCCGTCGATTTCATCTCGGGACCGAGGATCGGATCGGCTTCCGGGAACTTGTTGAACGGGAACACCGCTTCCTTCACGGAGAAATAGTGCGGCACGCGCTCGACTGCCCCGACCAGCTGCTTGAGCTTGCGCCCGGTCATGACGCGCGCGGCGACCTTGGCGAGCGGCAGTCCCGTGGCCTTGGAGACGAACGGCACGGTGCGCGAGGCACGCGGGTTGACCTCGAGCACGTAGATGACGCCCGCCTGGATCGCGTATTGCACGTTCATCAGGCCGACGACATTGAGCGCGCGCGCGAGCCTGCGCGTCTGCTCGCGCAGCTCGGTCTGGGTCTCGCGCGAGAGGCTCACGGGCGGGAGCGAGCAGCCCGAGTCGCCCGAGTGCACCCCGGCCTGCTCGACGTGCTCCATGATGCCGCCGATCAGCACGTCCTCGCCGTCGCACACCGCGTCCACGTCCACCTCGATGGCGACGTCGAGGAAGCGATCGAGCAGCACGGGGCTGTCGTTCGAGACCCGCACGGCGTTGGTCGTATAGGTGCGCAGGTCCTCCTCGTTGAAGACGATTTCCATGGCGCGTCCGCCCAGCACGTAGGAAGGCCGCACCACGAGCGGAAAGCCCACTTCGCGGGCGAGCGTGACCGCCTGGTCCTCGGTGCGCGCGGTGGCGTTGGCGGGCTGCTTCAAGCCGAGCTTCCTCACCAGCGCCTGGAAGCGCTCGCGGTCCTCGGCGACGTCTATCGAGTCGGGCGAGGTGCCGATGATGGGCGCGCCCGCCGCCTCCAGCGCCCGCGACAGCTTCAAGGGCGTCTGTCCGCCGAACTGCACGATGACGCCCTCGGGCTTCTCCTTGGCGAGGACCTCGAGCACATCCTCGAGCGTGAGCGGCTCGAAGTAGAGGCGATCGGAGGTGTCGTAGTCGGTCGAGACGGTCTCCGGGTTGCAGTTGACCATGATGGTCTCGAAGCCGTCCTCGCGCAGCTGCAGCGCCGCATGCACGCAGCAGTAATCGAACTCGATCCCCTGGCCGATGCGGTTGGGGCCGCCGCCGAGGATCATGATCTTGCGGCGGTCGGTGGGATTCGCCTCGCATTCCTCCTCGTAAGTCGAATAGAGGTAGGCGGTGGAAGTGGCGAACTCGGCCGCGCAGGTATCGACCCGCTTGTAGACCGGCACGACGTGAAGCTCATGGCGCTTGTCGCGGATCGCCTTCTCCGGCATGTCGAGCAGCCTCGCCAGGCGGCTGTCGGAGAAGCCGCGCCGCTTGAGCGAGCGCAAGCGCTCGGCGGTCAGCGCCCCGAGGCCATGGGCGCGCACCTCGGCCTCCTCACGCACCAGCTCCTCGACCTGGGCGAGGAACCAAGGGTCGATGTTGGTGAGCTCGGCGACGCGCGCCGCCGTCCAGCCGGCGCGGAAGGCGTCCGCGACGTAGAGCAGCCGGTTGGGCCCCGGCGCACGCAGCTCGTGCGCGAGCTTGTCCTGGGTCTCGTCGGTGAGGGGCAGCGGAAGCTCCGGCTCGAGTCCGTCGAGGCCGGTCTCGAGGCCGCGCAACGCCTTCTGCAGTGACTCCTGGAACGTGCGGCCGATCGCCATGACCTCGCCCACGGACTTCATCTGAGTCGTGAGCCGGTCGTTGGCCGTGGGGAATTTCTCGAAGGTGAAGCGCGGGATCTTCACCACCACGTAGTCGATGCTCGGCTCGAAGGAGGCCGGAGTCGCCCCTCCGGTGATGTCGTTCTTCAGCTCATCGAGCGTGTAGCCGACGGCGAGCTTGGCGGCGATCTTGGCGATCGGGAAGCCGGTCGCCTTGGAGGCGAGCGCCGAGGAGCGCGATACGCGCGGATTCATCTCGATGATGAGGAGGCGCCCGTCCTTCGGGTTGACGGCGAACTGTACGTTCGAGCCCCCGGTGTCGACGCCGATCTTGCGCAGCACCGCGACCGAGGCGTCGCGCATGCGCTGGTATTCCTTGTCGGTGAGGGTGAGGGCCGGAGCGACCGTGATCGAGTCCCCGGTGTGCACGCCCATGGGATCCAGGTTCTCGATCGAGCAGATGATGATGCAGTTGTCGCGGTGGTCGCGCACGACCTCCATCTCGAATTCTTTCCAGCCGATCACCGACTCCTCGAGCAGCACCTCGCCGGTCGGGGAGGCGTCGAGCCCGCGCGCCACGATGTCCTCGAGCTCCTCGCGGTTGTAGCCGATGCCGCCACCGCTGCCGCCGAGCGTGAACGACGGGCGCACCACCACCGGGTAGCCGATCTCGCCGGCGATGGCGAGCGCTTCATCGAGGCTGCGGGCGATCTGCGAGCGCGGCGTCTCGAGACCGATCTCGCGCATCGCGTTGCGGAACAGCTCGCGGTCCTCGGCCATGTCGATGGCGGCGCGCGAGGCCGCGATCAGCTCAACCTCGAACTTCTCGAGCACCCCCTCGCGCACCAGATCGAGGGCGGTGTTGAGCGCGGTCTGTCCGCCCATGGTCGGCAACAGCGCATCGGGCCGCTCTTTCTCGATGATGCGTGCCACCGTGCGCGCGTTGACCGGCTCGATGTAGATGGCATCGGCCATCTCCGGGTCGGTCATGATGGTCGCGGGATTGGAGTTCACCAGAATGACCCGGTAGCCCTCCTCGCGCAGCGCCTTGCAGGCCTGGGCGCCGGAATAATCGAACTCGCACGCCTGGCCGATGATGATCGGGCCGGCGCCGATGATCAGGATGCTCTCGATGTCGGTGCGCTTCGGCACGGACTTACCGGCCGCCCGCCTGCTGGCGCAGGGTGTCCTCGGCGAGCTTCAGCTGCGCCTGCAGGCGCCGCAGCATGAGGTGATTGAAGCGCTCGAACAGCGCCCGCATGTCGTGTGGCCCGGGACTCGCCTCGGGGTGGCCCTGGAAGCCGAACGCCGCACGCTCGGTGAAGCTGAGCCCCTGGAGCGACCCGTCGAAGAGCGAGCGATGCGTCGCCTTCACGCTCGCGGGCAGCGTCGACTCGTCGACGGCGAAGCCGTGATTCTGACTGGTGATGAAGACGCGCCCCGACTCGAGATCCTGCACCGGATGGTTCGCGCCGTGATGACCGAACTTCATCTTCACGGTGCGCGCGCCCGCGGCGAGCCCCAGGATCTGGTGACCGAGGCAGATGCCGAACACCGGGACATCGGTCTCGAGGAACTTGCGGGTCGCGCTGATCGCGTAGCTGCAGGGCTCCGGATCCCCGGGACCGTTCGAGAGGAATATGCCGTCGGGCTCGAGCGCGAGAACCTCCGCCGCGGGAGTCTGCGCCGGCACCACCGTCATGCGGCAGCCGAAGTCGGCGAGGAGCCTGAGGATGTTGCGCTTGATGCCGAAGTCGTAGGCGACGACGTGCAGCCGCTGCGCCGAGCGGATCGGCGGACGCGCCGGGTCGGGCCAGACGGTGCCGTCGTTCCACTGGAAGGGACGCTTGGTGCTCACCACCTTGGCGAGATCCATGCCCTTCAGGCCCGGAAACTTGCGCGCCAGCTTGATGGCGGCGGCCTCGTCGGCCTTCTCGCCGGTCATGATGCAGCCGGCCTGTGCGCCCTTCTCGCGCAGCAGGCGCGTGAGCTTACGCGTGTCGAGGCCGGCGATCGCGACCAGGCGGCCGCGCTCGAGAAACTCCGTCAGCGATTCGTTCGCGCGCCAGCTGCTCGCCACGATCGGCAGATCGCGGATGATGAGGCCCGCGGGGTAGATCTGCGCCGCCTCCAGATCCTCGGGCGTCGTGCCGGTGTTGCCGATGTGGGGGCAGGTCAGCGTGACGATCTGTCGCGCGTAGGAGGGGTCGGTGAGAATTTCCTGATAGCCCGTGAGGGCGGTATTGAAAACGACTTCGCCTGTGGTGTTGCCTTTGGCTCCGATCGACTGTCCGCGGAAGATCGTTCCGTCGGCCAGTGCGAGCACCGCAGGTACGCTCACCGGTTCACTTCCCCTTCACGCACATATACAAAGCGGGAGGAGTTCTCATCGAACATCCTCCCGCCTTGCATGGACTAACCCGTACACGGATTAGGCAGAAAGTTTACGGGCTAGCGCCCGCGTGTGTCCACGGAAAATTCCCTCGCGCGGCGTGCCTGCGAAGCTCAAGTCATCTCGCTAATGAAGGACCTAAAGTAATGTTTTATAAGCAATAAAATCGCGCATGCTGTAGCGTCCCGCGGGCTGAGACATGAGCCAGAGCGCAGCCGTCAGGGCACCGCGGGCGAAGATCTCCCGGTCGCTCGCCCGGTGGCTCAGGACGAGCTGCTCCCCGGGTCCGGAAAAGAGCACCGTGTGGTCACCGACGAGGTCGCCGGCGCGCACGCTCGCGATGCCGACCTGGCCCTCGGGACGGCCTTGCTGAGCGGCGTTGCCGCCCGAGGGCGGCGTGATGCCGGACGGCAGCGGCAACCCGCGCGCACTCGCGGCGGCCCGTGCCAGGGTCAGCGCCGTGCCGGAGGGGGCATCGCGCTTCATCCGATGATGGAGCTCGAGCACGTCGATATCGAAGCCGGCGGGGAGCGTGCGCGCGCTCTGGCGCACGAGCTCGGTGAGGAGCGCGACCGCGATACTTGTGTTGGGTGCCACCATCAGCGCGATCTCGGCCGCCGCGGCGGCAATTGCCGGCTCGAGCGCGGCGTCGAGCCCGGTGGTGCCGATGAGGAGCGGCTTGCGCGCCGCGCGGCACGCCGCGACATTCGCGCCGGTAGCGGCGGCGTGGCTGAAGTCGATCGCCACATCGGCAGCGGCGAGCGCCTGCTTCAGGTCGCTCGTGACGGTGAGGTTCGTGGGCGCGAGGCCGGCGACTTCCCCGGCGTCGCGCCCGAGCGCGAGGCTCGCCGTCGAGGCGATCGCTCCGGTGATGAGCAGCTGCGGGAAGCCCGGAGCGGCCCGCAGCAACGCCTGGCCCATGCGTCCCGTGACGCCGATCACTGCGACGCGGGCGAGAGGCGCCTTGCGTGGATCGGTGGCCATCGTCATACCTTTTCGCCGTCAGACCCGAAGAAGCGTTTCACGCCCTCGAGAAAGCCTTTCTCGCGCGGCGCATGCTTGCCCGGGTGCGCCTTGAGGGACTCATCCAGCGAGCGGATCAGCTCGCGCTGCTCCGCCGACAGGTGCACCGGCGTCTCGACCATCACGCGGCAGAAAAGATCGCCGCGCGCGCCTCCACGTACCGGCTTCACGCCCTTGTCGCGCAGGCGAAATACGCGACCGGACTGAGTCTCGCTCGGAATCTTGAGGGTCACGTCGCCCTCGAGAGTCGGCACCGAGACCGAACCGCCGAGCGCGGCGGTGGCAAAGCTCACCGGCACCTCGCAGGAGAGATGCTCGCCGTCGCGCTCGAAGATCGGGTGCTCGCGCACGTGGATCTCGACGTAAAGATCGCCGGAGGGCCCGCCGTTGCGGCCGGCCTCGCCCTCGCCACTCAGGCGGACACGATCCTCGGTGTCGACGCCGGCGGGGACTTTCACCGAGAGCTTGCGCGTGCGGCGCACGCGGCCCTGCCCGAGGCAGGTGTCGCAGGGATTTCTGATGACGGTGCCGGAGCCGCGGCAGCGCGGACAGGTCTGCTGCAGCTGGAAGAAGCCCTGGGAGATGCGTACCTGGCCCGCGCCCCCGCAGCTTTCGCACACTGACGGCTGGCTGCCCTTGGCAGCACCCGAGCCGTGGCAGGTGTCGCATTCGGCGAGCTTCGCCACTTCGATCTCTGCGGTGGTGCCGAACACGGCCTGATCGAGATCGAGCGCGAGCTCGTAGCGCAGATCCGCGCCGCGGAATACCTGCGAGCGGCCGCCGCGGCGCGCACTGCCGAAGATATCGCCGAACACATCGCCGAAGATGTCGCTGAAGGCATCGCCGGGACCGAAGCCGCCGCGGCCGCGGCCGCCGCCGCCGCGCGCCGCCGCCTCGAGGCCGGCGTGTCCGTGCTGGTCGTAGACGGCGCGCTTGTGCGCGTCGGTGAGGATTTCGGAGGCCTCCTTGGCCTCCTTGAAGCGCTCCTCGGACTCCCGGTCGTTCGGGTTGCGATCCGGGTGGTACTTCATCGCCAGGCGCCGGTACGCCTGCTTGATCTGTGCCTCAGTCGCCGTCCGTGGTACGTCGAGTACCTTGTAGTAGTCGCGCTTCGCCATGGGCCGCGGGGCGCGCCGCCTTAAGAGGCCTTACGTCCCTTGTCCTTCACCTCTTCGAATTCCGCGTCGACGACATCGTCCTTGCCCGCGCCGCCGCTCTTGCCGCCCGCTCCGGCGGCGCCGGCCGCCGCGGCCTCGGGTCCGGCCGCCCCGCCTTGGCTGTCGGCGTAGGCGCGCTGGGCAATCGCAGCCGAGGCCTGGGCGAGCGCCTCGGTCTTCTTCTCGATCACGTTGCGGTCATCGCCCTTCAAGGCGGTGCGCAGGTCCGACACCGCCGACTCCACCTTGGCGCGCTCGGCCGCGTCGGCCTTGTCGCCGAGCGTCTGGAGCGACTTCTCCACCGCGTGGATCAGGCCGTCCGCCTTGTTGCGCGTGTCGACCAGCTCGCGGAAGCGCTTGTCCTCCTCGGCGTGCGCCTCGGCGTCGCGCACCATGCGCTTGATCTCGTCTTCATTGAGGCCACTCGAGGCCTTGATGACGATCTTCTGCTCCTTGCCGGTCGCCTTGTCCTTGGCCGACACGTTGAGGATGCCGTTGGCGTCGATGTCGAAGGACACCTCGACCTGCGGCATGCCGCGCGGCGCCGGCGGAATGTCCGACAGGTCGAACTTGCCGAGCGACTTGTTGTCGGCCGCGCGGTCACGCTCGCCCTGCAGCACGTGAATGGTCACGGCCGTCTGGTTGTCATCGGCCGTCGAGAAGGTGTTCGATGCCTTGGTCGGGATCGTGGTGTTCTTCTCGATCAGCTTGGTCATGATGCCGCCGAGGGTCTCGATGCCGAGCGACAGCGGCGTCACGTCGAGGAGCAGGACGTCCTTCACCTCGCCGGCGAGCACGCCCGCCTGGATCGCCGCTCCCACCGCCACCGCCTCGTCGGGATTCACGTCCTTGCGCGGCTCCTTGCCGAAGAGGTCCTTGACGTACTTCTGTACGAGCGGCATGCGCGTCTGGCCGCCGACCAGGATCACCTCGGCGACGTCCGCGGTGGAGACGCCCGCGTCCTTGAGCGCCGTGCGGCACGGGCCGACCGTCTTCTGCACCAGGTCCTCCACCAGCGACTCGAGCTTGGCGCGCGTCAGCTTGATGTTGAGGTGCTTCGGCCCCGCGGCATCCGCCGTGATGTACGGCAGGTTGATGTCGGTCTGCTGGGTCGATGACAGCTCGATCTTGCCCTTCTCGGCGGCCTCCTTCAGGCGCTGCATGGCGAGCGGGTCCTTGCGCACGTCGACGCCGGACTCCTTGAGGAACTGCTCGGCGAGGAAGTTGATGATGCGCAGGTCGAAATCCTCGCCACCGAGGAAGGTGTCGCCATTGGTCGAGAGCACCTCGAACTGGCGCTCGCCGTCGACCTCGGCGATCTCGATGATCGAGATGTCGAAGGTGCCGCCGCCCAGGTCATACACGGCGATCTTGCGGTCGCCTCCCTGTTTGTCGAGCCCATAGGCGAGCGCGCCCGCGGTCGGCTCGTTGATGATGCGCTTCACCTCAAGTCCCGCGATGCGGCCCGCGTCCTTGGTGGCCTGGCGCTGGGAATCGTTGAAGTAGGCGGGCACCGTGATGACGGCTTCCGTCACCGGCTCGCCGAGATAGTCCTCGGCGGTCTTCTTCATCTTCATGAGCACGCGCGCCGAGATCTCGGGCGGGGCCATCTTCTTGCCCTGCGCCTCCACCCAGGCGTCGCCGTTGTCGGCCTTGACGATCTTGTACGGCACCATCTTGATGTCGCGCTGCACCACCTCGTCCTCGAACTTGCGGCCGATGAGGCGCTTGATCGCGAACAGGGTGTTCTGCGGATTGGTTACGGCCTGGCGCTTGGCGGGCTGGCCGACGATCACCTCGTTGTCCTTGGTGAAGGCCACGATCGAGGGGGTGGTACGGTCGCCCTCGCTGTTCTCGATCACACGGGGCTTGCCGCCCTCCATGATGGCCACGCACGAGTTGGTGGTGCCGAGGTCGATGCCGATTACCTTTGCCATGGGGGTCACTCCGACGCGGGATCTCTGAAAAAAGAGGGATAGTCTAGAGCCACTTCTTAGGGGTGGCCGGCTGCGCTTTCAAGGTGTAGACGCCTCCCCGGACGTCCGCCGGTCAGCCCGGCGCCCGGGCGACGATCACCCGCGCCGGTCGCAACAGCCGCCCGTTGAGCTCATAGCCCGGCTGCACCACTTTGAGCACCGAGTTCGGCTCCGCCGTCGCCGACTCCTGCGCCATCATGGCCTCGTGGCGGGCGGGGTCGAAGGGCTCGCCGAGGGGGTCGATCGCGGTGACCCCGAGCCTCTCCAGGGCCTTGTTGAGGAGCTTGAGGGTCGCCTCCTGGCCTTCGGCGAGACTGCGGGCGTCGGCCCGGCCGGCGTTCTGCACCGCGAGCTCCAGGCTGTCGCGCACCGGCAGCAGCTCCCCGGCGAACTTCTCGAGCCCGTAGCGGTTGGCCGCCTCGACATCGCGCGCGGCGCGCTTGCGGACGTTCTCGAGCTCGGCCACCGCCCGCAGGTATTGCTCCCAGTGGCTGCGCGCGCGCTCCTCGGACTCGGCCAGCGCCTGGGTCAGCCTCTCGAGCTCCACCAGCTGGGCCGCCGTCTCCGGCAGCACGGTGGTGGGCTCGGCGGCGGGCCCGCCTGGGGCGTCCCGTCGGGACTCGTTCGCGGTCATCAGACTAAGTCTCCTCGCAATGCGCGGCGGGCAGCGGCCAAGCGGGCAGCGGCCAAGCGGGCAGCGTGGGGCTCAGCGACGCGAATTCAAGGCGGCGCCGAGCAGTTTAGCGGTCATATCGACGATCGGGATGACCCGCTCGTAAGCCATGCGCGTCGGCCCGATCACGCCGAGCACCCCGACCACGGACTCCCCGTCCGCGTACGGGGCGGTGACCACGCTGCAGTCATCCAGGATCTGATAGCCCGATTCGTGGCCGATGAAGATCTGCACCCCCTCCGCCTTCAGGCTGTGGTCGAGCAGGTGCAGGAAGTCGCGCTTCTCGTTGAAGGCCTCAAACAGCCGCCGCAGCTTCTCGACGCTGGTGAGCTCCGCCACGCCCATCAGGTTGGTCTCGCCCTTGATGACGTACTCGAGTCGGCCCTCGCCGCCGCCCTCGAAGACCTGCTGGGCGACCGAGATCGCCTCCAGCATGATCTGGTTCATGTGCGCGTGCGTCTCGGACAGCTGCCGCAGGATCTCCTGGCGCACTTCGCGGAGCGTGCGGCCGCGGAACTGCTCGTTGAGGTAGTTCGAGGCGCGCTTGAGCTCATCGGGCGAGTAACGGCGCTCGAGCTGGATGATGCGGTTCTGCACCTCGCGGTCGTTGAAGACGAGCACCACCAGCACCCGGTTCTCCGACAGCGCCACGAACTCCATCTGGCTGATCGAGGCCGAGCGGGTCCGCGGCAGGGTGACGACTCCGGCGAGCTGGGTCGCGCTCGAGAGCAGCTGCGATACGGCAGCGATCAGGTCGGTGGAGCTGTCGCGATTCGCCTCGACCTGGCGGCGGATCTCGGCGGTCGCCGCCTCATCGAGCGGACGCAGCTGCAGCAGCGTGTCGACGAAGAACCGGTAGCCCTTGTCGGTGGGCACGCGCCCGGCCGAGGTGTGGGGCGAAGCGACGAAGCCGAACTCCTCGAGATCGGCCATGACGTTGCGCACCGTGGCCGAGGAAAGCTGCAGGCCCGATTCGCGCGACAGGGCGCGCGAGCCGACCGGCTGGCCGTCGCGGATGTAGGTCTCGATGAGGATGCGCAGCAGGTGCTGGGCCCGCTCGCCTAAAGCCTCGTCCCGAGCTTCGTGCGCCATAACCCCCTAATCATGCACAGCCAGCGTGGGGTATGCCAGTGGCCGCCGTGCCAAGCCCCGTGCGCTGCCGCCATCCGTCGCGAATGTGATCTGCGGCATTGGCCGGGGGCGGCGGCGCCATGTTACAAAGCTGCCGATGGCCTTCCCCGTTCGCAGCTGCGCGCTGGTCGGCAGATTCACCGATGCGCGCGTGGCCGAGACCGTCAATGCCCTGCTGCCGCACCTGAAGAGCCGCGGCGTGCAGGTGCTCTTGAGCGAAGCGGCGCCCGGGATCGACGCCGCCGGTGTGGTGCGCGTGGCGGAAACGGCCATCGGCGAGCGCGCCGACCTGGTGATTGCCGTGGGGGGCGATGGGACGTTGCTCTATGCGGCGCGCCTCGTGGCCCGCCACGGCGTGCCGCTGCTCGGGGTCAACCGCGGCCGTCTCGGGTTTCTCACCGACGTCAGCCCGAAGGACATGCTGCCCTCGGTCGACGCGGCGCTGCGCGGGGAGCTCGAATCGGACGAGCGCCCGCTGCTCGCCGCGCTGCTGCACGCCGCCGGCGGAAGCATCGCGCAGTCGCTGGCGCTCAATGACGTCGTCATGCAGAAGCACGACACGGGCCGCACGCTCGATTTCGAGACGCGCATCGATCAGCGCTATGTCAACACGCACGACGGCGACGGCATCATCGTCGCGAGCGCCACCGGCTCGACCGCCTATGCGCTCTCCTGTGGCGGCCCGATCATCGAGCCGCACCTCGAGGCGCTGGTGATCGCGCCGATCTGCGCGCATACGCTCTCGGACCGCCCGATCGTCGTGTCCTCGCGCTCGGTCATCGAGGTGGTGCTGCTCGAGCGTCCCGACACCCGGGCGAACGTCTCCTGCGACGGCATGCGGCTCGGCGCGCTCCAGCCGGGCGACCGGCTCGAGGTGCGGGCGGCGCCCGAGCGGGTGAGGCTGCTGCACCCGGTGGGCCACGACTACTACAAGCTGCTGCGCTCCAAGCTCCGTTGGGGCCGCGGCAGCTTCGAGCGCTGAAGGCACCATGCTCACGCACCTGCAGATCCGCGACTTCGCCATCATCGACGCGGTGGAGCTCGAGCTGCGCGCCGGGCTCACGATGCTCACCGGCGAGACGGGCGCCGGCAAGTCGATCGTCGTCGATGCGCTGCAGCTGCTCGCCGGGGGGCGCGCCGGCGCCGAGGTGGTGCGCCATGGCGCCGAGCGCGCCGAGGTCTCCGGCACCTTCGATCTCACGCAGGCACCGCGCGAGCTCAAGCAATGGCTCGAGGAGCAGTCGATCGGCGCCGGCACCGAGCTCATCATGCGCCGCGTGGTCGGGAGCGATGGCCGCTCGCGCGCCTATCTCAACGGCCAGTCCGTCCCGGTGCAGTCGCTGCGCGATGCCGGCAACATCCTCATCGATATCCATGGCCAGCACGAGTTCCAGTCCCTGACGCGCAGTGCCGCGCAGCGCGAGCTGCTCGACGGCTATGGCTCGCTCACCACGCTCACCAGCCAGGTCGGGATCGCGCACCGCGTCTGGCTCGGGCTCCTCAACCGGACGCTCGACCTCGAGAGCAAGGCGCGCGACCGCGACGCGAAGCTCGACCTGCTGCGCTACCAGGTGCAGGAGCTCGAGGGTCTGCAGCTCAAGGACGGCGAGCTCGCGACCCTGAGCGAGGAAAGCGCGCGACTCGCCAACCGCGGGCGGCTGGCGACGGGCGCGCAGGTGGCGCTCGGTGAGCTCTACGACAACGACGCCGCGAGCGCGCATGCCGGCGTGAGCCGGGCGCTCACGGCGCTGCGTCCGCTGGTGGCGCTCGATACCAAGCTCGGTCAGGTACTGCCGCTGCTGGAGGAGGCCTCGGTGCAGATCCGCGAGGCGGCCCGCGAGCTCGAGCGCTACGGCGAGACGCTCGACGTCGATGCGGCGCGCCAGGACGAGGTCGAGCGGCGCCTGGCGGCGGTCGAGGAGCTCTCGCGCAAGCACCGCGTCGCGCCGGCACAGCTCCCGGAGCGCACCGCGCAGCTGCGCGCCGAGTTCGAGGAGCTCGAGCGCGCCGAGCTCGACCTCGCACAGCTGCGCAAGGAGCTCGCCGGCGCGCTCGAGGGCTACCGCACCCAGGCGCAGGATCTTTCCGGCAAGCGCCAGAAGGCGGCACGCGCCCTCGCCAAGGACATCACGGCCCGGATGCAGACGCTCGGCATGTCGGGCGGGCGCTTCGAGGCCGACGTCACCCAGGACGGCAACGCCGATCCCAGCCAGCACGGCATCGACCAGATCGAGTTCCGTGTGAGCGCCAACCCGGGGCAGCCGCCACGCGCGCTGGCCAAGGTGGCCTCGGGCGGCGAGCTCGCGCGCCTCTCGCTCGCGGTGCAGGTGTCGTGCGCGGCGCAGGATATGCGCTGCATGGTGTTCGACGAGGTCGATTCCGGCATCGGCGGCGCGGTCGCGGAGATCGTCGGGCGCGAGCTGCGCAAGCTCGGCGAGCGCGGCCAGGTGCTGTGCGTCACGCACCTGCCGCAGGTCGCCTGCCAGTCGCATCACCATCTGCGGGTAGCCAAGCTCACCGACGGCCGCATTACCCGCACGACCCTGAGCGAGCTTACCCCCGCCGAGCGCGTCGAGGAGCTGGCCCGCATGCTGGGCGGGATCGAGGTGACGGACAAGGCGCGCGAGCACGCGCGCGACATGTTGAACGCCGCCGAGCGCGGCATTGCCACGGTACCTAAGGGGACGGACAGCACCCGGACGCCGGCGGCGCGGCGCCGGTAGTCAACTGGTCTTGTGCTTGCGGTGCGGGCAGTCCGGGCGCTGGCAGTGCCCGTAAAGAATCAGCGAGTGATCGCGGATCGTGAAGCCGAGCTTGTGGGCGACGGCGGTCTGGCGCGCCTCGATGCCTGAGTCCACGAACTCCTCGACGCGCCCGCAGTCGAGACACACGATGTGGTCGTGGTGCGTGCCCTGGTTGAGCTCGAACACCGCCATGCCGTCCTCGAAGTGGTGACGCGTGACCAGGCCCGCGGCCTCGAACTGCGTCAGCACCCGATACACCGTGGCGAGCCCGATGTCCTCGTTGGACTCGAGCAGTATGCGGTAAATATCCTCGGCCGAGAGGTGGCGGGTGGTGCTGCCTTCGAGGATCTCAAGGATCTTCAGGCGCGGCAGCGTCACCTTCAGGCCGGCTTTGCGCAGGTCCTTCCCTTCCACGGGACTCTCCGGCGAATCGCTGCTCCGCGTTGCATTCCGCGGGCGATTCGCGATCAGGTATCATCGCTCCCCCTGTGATTATCCCCCATCGGACCCGCATGCGCCTACCCTCGATCGCTCTGACCGCCTTAGCTCTCGCAGCGTTGCCGCTCGGCGGCTGCATCTATCGCATGAACATCCAGCAGGGGAACTATCTCGAGGGCAAGACCGTTGCTCAGCTGCAGGTCGGCATGACGCGCAGCCAGGTGCGCTACCTGCTCGGCTCGCCGATGGTCCCGGACATCTTCGACAAGGACCGCTGGGATTATCTCTACTACTTCAAGAGTGGCCACCTGCAGCGGCCCGAGCAGCGCCACCTCGTCGTGCTCTTCAAGGAAGATAAGGTCGCGAGCTACGAGAGGCTCAACATTCCGGACAGCGCGCCGCGCGCGCCGGATAACGATATCTCGATCCAGAAGTTCCCGAAGATCTAGCGCGCCCTGGATCCTTTGTGACGCTCGCGCTGCACGCGCTCGCGGCGGCGGGCGCGCGGATCGGCCCGCAGCGGCCGATACAGCTCGATCCGGTCGCCATCCTGCACGCAGGTCTCGCGCGTGCGGGGCTCGCCGAACACCCCGACCGGAGCGACCTCCCACAGTGCCGGGTCGAGGCCGGCGGACTGGCGCTCCGCGACGCGCCGCGCGCTGGCGAGCGCGTCGCCGATGGTCGCGCCGCCCGGCAGCTCGATGCTCCACAGGTACTGACGCTCGCGCGTCGCGTAGGCGACGACACAGCGCTTCACTTCGCGCCCCGCGCCCGCGCCACGAACGCATCGAGCAGCGAGCCGACGGTCTCGGCGAACATCGCCTCGAAGACCAGCCCCGTGAGAACGTTACTGAATGCGAAGCGCATCGTGAGCTCCACGCGGCAGCCGTCCTCGACCGGCGTCAGCAGCCACCGGCCCTCGAGCGCGCGGAATGGCCCGCTGACGAGCCGCATCTGCACACTGCGATCGGGCTCCAGGATATTGCGCGTGGTGAACTCGCCCTTGAGCGCCCCCTGGCGCACCCCGATCGTGGCGATGATCTCCTGCGCGGTGCGCGACTCGACGCGCGCGTGGGTGCACCAGGGCAGGAACTGCGGGTAGCTGTCGATGTCGTTGATGAGCACGAACAGCCTCGCCGGCGGCTGGCTGACGAGTGCCGAGCGCTTGACCTCCCGCATGGGCTCATTGTCCCATTAGCGTAAGCCGATGACCAAAGCCGAGAGTGCACCCCGACTGATCGCCGAGAACCGCAAGGCGCGCTTCGACTATTTCATCGAAGAGCGCTATGAGGCGGGCCTCGTGCTGCAGGGCTGGGAGGTCAAGGCCATGCGCGCGGGGCGCGCGCAGCTCAAGGAAGCCTACGTGTATCTGCGCGGCGGCGAGGCCTTCCTGATCGGAGCGCATCTCTCCCCGCTGCCCACCACCTCCACGCACGTGACAGCCGACCCGGTGCGCACCCGCAAGCTCCTGCTCAATCACAGCGAGCTGCAGGGCCTGATCGGCGCGGTAGAACGGCGCGGCTACACTCTGGTGCCCCTCGAGCTCTACTGGAAGGGCGGCCGCGCCAAACTGCAGGTCGGGCTCGCCAAGGGCAAGAAGCAGCACGACAAGCGCGCGGTGGAGAAGGAGCGCGACTGGCAGCGCGACAAGGCGCGGCTGCTGCGGGGCCGCTGAGCGGCCAGCGTGTGTGTGCTCACGGCGCCGGTTCGGCGCTTCAGGTATGCTGCGGGGGTACCTTGAAGGGGGCGACCGGTTTCGACGTGGGTCACGAACCTTCAGGGGCGTACCGAGGCGCAGTGCCCTCGTTAATCACGCTGCAAATCATAGTTGCCAACGACGACAACTACGCTCTGGCTGCCTAACCGCAGCTGACCTCTGGACGGCTCGTGCCTGTGCGACCGGCTCAGGGGACGCGCTCACAGGATCGCGCTCCGGCGTTGCGAGCAGGCCGGTGCGTTAAGAGTCACTGATCGCTGGCGTAGCGTCTTCCCTGCTGCTCGGGTAGCGATGCGCGAGAAACAAAGAGACAGCTACGTACGTAGAGCCTGAAGTCTAGGGCTTACGGACGGGGGTTCGATCGAGGGTCGCACCGGTCCGCGAGGACCGGGTGAAAACGGAGCTCACATCGGCGAAACCTGACGGCGCCCTTCCAGGGTGGCATGGCAACGCCGAGGGGTAGGAAGAGGGCCAACTTCAGGCCTGCCCTGTAGAGACTCATAGATCCGCCGACGGCTTGTTGCCTGGGCGGATACTAGGATCCAGCGGGACCGCACCGCCGGATAACACGCTCCGCATCCGCGCTGCATCGGCACGCGCGGATGAAGGCATAGTCCGGCCCGCGGCGAAAGCTGCGGATGTGCTGTCCCCCCGCCTCCACCATTGGCGGATCCCGGCCGAAAGGCCGGGGTCCGGTAGCGCATCGGACAGGCATGGAGGTCCTCGATGCACTCTATCAGGCGCTTAACCAACAGCGAGGCGGCCTATATCGCGGGCATCATCGACGGCGAAGACACTGTGACGCTTACCAGAACGCACCGTGGCGAGAATCGTCGCCCCATCGTCAGCATCAGCAGCACCGAACTTCCTTTGCTCCAGTACGTCCGCGACGTCATTGGCGCGGGGCGAATCACCAGAAAGGCGCGTGCCCGAGCGCATCATTCCCCGAGCTTCGCCTATTGCGTTTCCAGCCGGCAGGCCTTGTCTCTGCTCAGGCAGGTGTCGCGCTTCCTGCGGACGTACAAGTCCAAACGCGCTCGCCTCATCCTGGAGGAGTACTTGCGTGTAACGCCCCGAAACGGGCGCTATACGACGCAGCAGCGCGCCGAGAAAGACGCGTTCGAAGAACGCTTCTTTTCGCTCTCGATTCGCGGCAAGGCCACCTAGAACGCACCACTGAGACCCGCGTTGAAGGGCTTCCAAGGTCGTACTTAGAGAGCCATCTAACTTTGCCTGCTTAGACCCTTCTAGGAGGGCTCCCGGGGCACAAGTTAGACGGTTATCTAACTTTCAGGATACGAACCATCACAAGCTGCCCCCCCCCGCCGCCACGGCGGCAAGTCCGCGGTTCTGCTACAAAGCCCGTCCCCCGTCGAGCGAGGTGAGCGTGCCGTAAAGATCCGGCCGACGGTCGCGGAACACGAACCAGTTGTCACGCAGCTCGCGCGTCGCCTCGAGATCGAACTCGTGCACCAGCACCGCGTCACCCTCCTCCGGCGCCTCGGCAACCTTCGCGCCCATGGCGTCTGCGATGAACGAAGACCCGTAGAAGCGCAGGTACAGCCCCTGCGGATTCTGCAGCGAGCGCTCGAGGCCGTAGCGGTTCGCGGCGATGAGCGGCGTCAGGTTGGCCGCGGCGTGGCCCTGCTGGGTGCGCTGCCAGTGCTCGCGCGAGTTCACCGGCACCGCCGGCGGCGGCTCGGTGCCGATCGCGGTGGGGAAGAGGAGGAGCTCCGCGCCGAGCAGCGCCATGACGCGCGCGGTCTCCGGAAACCACTGATCCCAGCAGATGCCGACCCCGATGCGCGCGAAGCGCGTGTTCCACACCCGAAAGCCCGTGTCGCCCGGAGAGAAGTAGTTCTTCTCCTGGTAGCCGGGGCCGTTGGGGATGTGACTCTTGCGGTAGAGGCCGAGATTGGTGCCATCGGCATCGAGGATCGCAATGGAATTGAAGTACGCCGGCCCCGCCCGCTCGAAGAAACTGATCGGGAGCACCACCCCGAGCTCGCGCGCCACGGCGCTGAAGTGGCGCACGGCGGGATCGTCCGCGACGGTGTGCGCGAGGCCGAGGTGCCGCGCGTCCTGCTCGATGCAGAAGTATGGCGTCTCGAACAGCTCCGGCAGCAGGATGACCTGCGCCCCCTGTGCCGCGGCCCTGCGCACCAGCTGCTCGGCACGGGCGATGTTGCCGCGGGTGTCCCAGTCGCAGGACATCTGCAGCGCGGCCACGGTCACCGGCCGCGGCGGCCTGCGAAAATGCTCAGGATCCTTCGACATCGCTCACCTGCCACCAATCGCCAAGGATGCAGGCGGCGATTCTACTAGCTCGCCTGCCTCACCTCTTCGTGAACGGCAGCAGCATCGGCGTGTGTTGCTGGTATTTCCGGTAGGCATCGCCGTGGAAGCTGATGAGGTCGTGCTCCTCGAGCTGGATCGCGATCAGGATGTAGCCGGTCGTCGCAATCGCGAACAGCAGATGCCCCTGGGTCATCACCGGGGTCGCCCAGAAGGCGAACAGGAAGCCGAGGTAGAGCGGATGGCGTACGAGCCTGTAGAGAAACGGGACCACGAAGTGCGGGTACTGGTATTCGCCCCCGCGCAGATAACGGGTCACCTGCTTCAGCCCGAAGAGATCGAAGTGGTCGATGAGGAAGGTGGAGAGAAGCACCGTCAGCCACCCGAGCACTGCCGCGCCATCACGCTGTGCTGAATGGCGAAGATGCCGAGCAGCAGCACGTCGATGACGAGCGAGCCGGGCGAAAACTCTCCCGTCCCCGTATCGATCGCCTTCGGCACGTAGACGTTCTCGACGAAACCGATCGCATAGAGAAAGGTGAGCAGAAAGAAGCCGTAGACCACGATGCCGTAGACGAAGGCCAGGAGCTTGCCCATAGAACCTCCCCCGAGGTGGCAATCCGTTCCTTGGATATCGTTTATTGGCGAACGGAAGGCGTCATTTTGCGTCCCGGCAGGCGAGATGGCGAACTCAGGCTTGAGCTTTGCGGGCAGCCAGCGACTCGTTCACCTGGCTCGTGATACGCATCGCGGTCTCGAGCGCGGTGAGCCCGGCCTCGCCGCTGACCACCGGCGGACGGCCGCTGCGGATGCAGTCGAGAAAGGAATCGATCTCGGCCTTCAGCGCGTCCCCCTGCTCGAGGCTCTGCTCCTCGATGCTGACCGGCAGCTCTCCGGGCGCCCCGCTCGGTGTGCGCTTGCGGATGTACGTGACGATCTTCTGCTGCAGGTCGAGCGAGAGATAGGCGTCGTCCTCGAAGATGCGGAGCTTGCGTTCGGTCTTGAGGCTGACGCGCGAGGCCGTGGCATTGGCGACGCAGCCGTTCTCGAAGCGGATGCGCGCGTTGGCGATGTCGATCTCGTCCGAGAACACCGGCGTGCCGACCGCATCGATGGTGCTGATCGGCGCGCCGACGATGGTCTGCACGATGTCGATGTCGTGAATCATGAGGTCGAGCACCACGTTCACGTCGGTGCCGCGCTCGCGGTAGGGCGCGAGCCGATGGCACTCGACGAAGCGCGGCGCGGTGAGGTAGGGCATGGCGGCGAGAATCGCCGCGTTGAAGCGCTCGAGATGTCCCACCTGCAGGATGCGCCGGGCGCGCGCCGCGAGCGCGATCAGCTCGCGCGCCTGGCTCGCGGTCTCGGTGATCGGCTTCTCGACCAGCACGTGCGCGCCGCGCTCGAGGAAGTCGCGCGCGATGGCGAAATGCGCCGGGGTCGGGGTCACGACGCTCACCGCGTCGACGGCGCCGAGCAGCTCGCGGTAGTCGCCCAGCGGGCGCGTCTTCAGCTCCGCGGCGACCTGTTCGCGGGCGTCCTGTCGCGGATCGACGACCGCCAGCAGCTCGCACGCTTCCGCCTGCGCGTACTTCTGGGCGTGGAATCTGCCGAGGTAGCCGACCCCGATGACGGCGGCTCTGATTTTTTGCATGAGGACGTTATTATGCCCGCCCCCATGGCTACCACACCCCTCGAGCGCCTGGCGCGCGCCAGGCAGTCATTCACCGGGCTGTCCCGGGCACAGCGTGAGCTGATCGTTGCCGGCGTGGCGCTCGCGGTGGGCCTCCTCGTGATGCCGTTCCTGATCTGGGCCGCCGGCAATCGCGTCCTCGGCCCCTACACCCACGGCGATAATCTCAAAGCCGGCCCTTGGGCGCTGTTCGCCGATTATGTCGTGGGTCTGGCGCACGGCTCGGCCGTGTTCTGGGTCGTGGCGCTGGGTCCCCTGGCGCTCTTCACGCTGATCCGGGGCTTTCTGGCGCTGCTGCGGTGGGTGCCGGCGTTGCGGCGCAATTGAGCCGCGGGGCGCCCTCAGGTGGGCCAGTAGAGCCAAACCACCAGGGCGAACACCGCGAGCGTGGCGCCATGCGCCGCCCCGCGCCAGCGCCGCTCGCGCAGCTGCCCATAGAAACTCGCGCCCGTAATCGCCGCAAACAGCGTAAAAACGAGGATGGCCCGCACCAGGTGGGAGTGCTCGGGGGCGAAGCGCTGCTCGTCCTCGGGAAGGAGCAGGATGACGATCCAGGTCATGATCAGGCCGGCCGCCAGGGCCACGGCCGACCCGGCCAGAATCGCGAGCAGCGCTGTTAAAGGCTTCATGCTGTGAGCACCGCACTTGCTAAAGGCGAACGGTACGCTCTAGCCTAGCTCTAAGATTTTACCGAACCCGAACCTGTGAGCTGACCCGATGACCGAGTCCCTGCGCCGCTCCTCCGGCTGGATAACTGCGTGCCTGCTGGCACTGGCGGCGCTCGCGCTCGCCGGCTCCGTGCAGGTCCCTGCCAGCCCCTCGCTCCTGCCGCCCGGAGCGATCGCCCCGACCGACACCCAGCGCGCCACCGCGCGCAAGATCGGCCGCATCCTCGAGGAGGCGCACTACAGTCACGCGCCGATCGACCACAGGATGTCGGACATCGTGTTCCAGCGCTACCTCGAGTTCCTCGATCCGCAGCGCGGCTACCTGCTCGCCTCCGATGTCAACGAATTCTCCGCCTATCGCTACCAGTTCGACGAGATGATCCGCACCGGGAACATCGACCCGGCGTACCTCATGTTCGCGCGCTTCCAGCAACGCAATCGCGAGCGCATGCAGTACGCGCTCGCGCTGCTGAAGACCGAGCCCGACTGGACGGTGGACGAGTCGTACGAATTCGAGCGCACGCACGCTCCCTGGCCGGCGGATCAGGCGCAGATAGATGACCTGTGGAGACGGCGCGTCAAGAACGATGCGCTGTCGCTGCTCTTGACCGGCAAGCAGTGGCCCGAGGCGGCCGACATCCTGCGCAAGCGCTACGAGCGGGTGCTGAAGCGCATCGAGCAGGTGACGAGCGAGGACGTGTTCGAGAACCTGATGAACGCCTACGCGCGCGCCTTCGACCCGCACTCGAGCTACTTCTCGCCGCGCAGCTCCGAGGAATACCGCATCCAGATGAGCCTCAACTACGACGGCATCGGCGCCTCGCTCCAGGTGGTCGACGACTACGTCACCATCATGAACATCATCGACGGCGGCCCGGCCGCGGTTGCCGGCACGCTCAAGACCAACGATCGCATCACCGGCGTCGGCCAGGGGCACGAGGGGGTGCTCACCGACGTGATCGGCTGGCGGCTCGATGACGTCGTGCAGCTGATCCGCGGCAAGGCGGGCACCAGCGTGCGGTTGCAGGTCCTGCCCGGGGGCGCGGCTCCCGGCAGCGCGGAGAAAACGCTCGAGTTCGTGCGCAACAAGATCACGCTCGAGGCGCAGGCCGCGCACAAGGAAGTCAAGACGGTCGCCCGCAACGGCCGCACCTACCGCATCGGCGTCATCAGCGTGCCCGGCTTCTACCAGGACATCGCCGCGCAGAATGCCGGCGACGAGAACTACCGCAGCACCACGCGCGACGTGGCGAAGCTGCTGCGCGAGCTCAAGAGCGAGAATATCGACGGCCTGGTGCTCGATCTGCGCGGCGACGGCGGCGGCTACCTGCCGGAGGCGACCGCGCTCACCGGGCTCTTCATCAACCACGGACCGGTGGTGCAGCTGCGCGATACCTCCGGGCGGCTCGAAGTGCTCGACGATCCGGAGAACGCCCCGGCCTACGACGGTCCGCTCGCCGTGCTGGTCGACCGCATGAGCGCCTCGGCCTCCGAGATCTTCGCCGGCGCGATCCAGGACTATCACCGCGGCCTGATCATCGGTCAGACGACTTTCGGCAAAGGCACCGTGCAGAACCTGGTGCCGCTCGACCGCTGGTCGAGGGAGCCCGTGAACGGCCAGCTGACCGTGACGATCGGCAAGTTCTACCGCGTGACCGGCGAGAGCACCCAGCATCGGGGCGTCGAGCCCGACATCGCGCTCGCCTCGGTGCTCGATACCAAGGAAATCGGCGAGAGTGCGCTCGAGTCCTCGCTCCCCTGGGACCGCATCGCCGGCGTGCCCTTCAAGACCAGCGCCGTCGCGGCCACCGAGCCGTCGGTGGCGACGCTCGCCTCGGCGGAGGATGCGCGCACGCAGCATGATCCCGACTACCGCTGGCTGGTCTCGGACATCGCCGCCATCGACAACCTGCGCGAGCAGCACAGCGTGTCGCTGAACCTCAAGGTGCGGCGCGAGGAGCGCGCGCGCGAGGACAAGGAGCGGCTCGAGCGCGAGAACGACCGCCGTGCCGCCAAGAGCCTGCCGCCGCTGAAGACGGTCGCCGAGCTCGACAAGGCCAAGGAAGAGGAGCCCGACGTCATGCTCGATCAGGCCGCGCAGATCATGACCGACGTGGTCAGCGGGGTGCGCCCCGGGCCGGCGCAGAAGACCGCGCGCGCGGGGTAACTGCAGCGCAGAGCGCAGCCGGCAAAAGTCACGCCTTTTGCCGGCGGAAACCAGAGTGATGTCCGCCGAAATCGCTTCCTGCGATTTCGGCCAATTGACTAGCGCAGCAGAACCCGGAACAGATCCCAGGTATCCTCGGCCAGCACGTTGGGTACGTGCGGGTCGGCGCTGCCCGGCGCGGCGGCGATCGAGTCGTTGGTCGGGCAGCTGTCGGCGGGGCCGCGATAGCTCACCAGCGGCTGCAACCTCTCGGTATGCGCGCGGATTTCCTCGGCGAGCGCGCCGCGGGTCGCGAGCAGCCGCTGGGCGCGGCTGATCTGCGCCATCAGCAGCACACATTCCTTGGGGCTGCCGTAGACATCGGCCGCCGTGCGCCGCCCGGTAGCTTCGCGCGCCATCTGCAGCAGCGGCTTCTCGATCACCTTGAGGCGCTGGCACAGCACCTCGGCGTAAGCAATCGCAGCGAGATTGATGGCGCGGCGCGCATCGAGCGACAGCCCCGGGAACTCCGGCAGCGGCTCCTGATTCACCGCCTCGAGCTCCGCCTGCGCTTGCGCGAGTGCGGCGCTCGCGGCCGCAGCGCCGGTAACTGCGCCGTGGATGCGGCGCTCGAGAGCCTTGCGCTTGAAGTAGTGCCAGAAGCGCGTGAGCGCGCGGTGCTCACTCTCGAGCTGCGTGACCAGGGCGGCGGCTTCGTCGTTCAGACTGCGCGCCGCGGCCACCTGGCCCTCGGCGGCCTGCCGGCGCGCGAACTGCTGGCGGTTGTGGAGCGCGAGATGGAGCTTGCGCTCGCGCTCATCCTGCTGGCGCACCAGGTCCGCGACTAACTGCTGGATGAGCTCGCGCCCGCTCTGCCACAGCCGGCGCAGCTGATAGAACGCGAGCGTCGCATAGGCGGTCTCGTTGCTGCTGAGCCGTGCCTCGAGCTCGTTCAGCATGTCCTGGACGCGCTGCGTGGCCGCCTCCTGCTGCTTGACGAGGTCCTTGAAGCGGTAGCTCTCCTCCTGCAGCTCGCCGTAGGCCTTCTTGAGCTCCGCGCGGTTGCGGAACAGCTCGATGACCCGATGCTCGGGATCGTCGGCGGCGCCTTCGGGGCGCAGGTTCAGCTTGAGGAATCCGAGTTGCCGCAAAGCGTTCATGAGAAATCGGGCGGGCGACCGCCCCTTCTCATGCGCCGGCGGTGAGCCTTGTGCGGGATGAGAAGCGATGACCTCGCTCCACGCAGTATTCCAGCCACTTGTTTAACATCAGGTTGCGTGCCCAGCGCTGATCCAGTTCACGCTCCGCGCGTGTGCGCAGCGCCTTGAGCAGCGGCTGGCTGTGAACCGCCGCCCATTGCTGCGCCTCGACCAGATGCGCATCGTGGTAGATGCGCAGTCGCATGTCCGGATAACGGCTGGGGCCCTGCGGCTCGGGCAGCAGATAGCTCAGCGCGACGGTGCTCGTATAGGGCGAGCGCTCGGTCACGGTGAGAAGGAGATCACAGTCCCCGGCAACCGTGGAGCGGTGACAGCCCGCGAGCGCGCCCAAGGTCCCGGCGAGCCAGCCCAGGCGGATGAAGTTGCTCTCGTAGAGCCCCATCAGCGCGACGAAGCTGCGCGGCCGGGCGCGCCAGGAAACTCGAGTCAGTGTGTCGTTTGCGAGCACGCGCCGACTATAACGCTTCAGTCCCGCTGCGCAAGCCGACGAGTGCGCGTTTTGTCGCCGGTGCGCGACCTCAAGCCGCTTGCAAATTTCGTGCGACCCGCACGCTGACCGCCACTTAAGGCCGCAAACGCCGCTCGATTCCGCTAGTGTTGAGAATCCGGCTGGCGATCTCCTCGATCGAGCGCTCGGTGGTTTCGAGCGAGGGGATCGCGTAACGCGCGTAGAGCGCCTCGGCCGCGCGCAGCTCGTACTGCACCTGCGCCCGCGAGGCGTAGCGGCTCTCGGGGCGGCGCTCCGCGCGGATCTGCTGCAGCCGTTCCGGCCTGATGGTGAGCGCGTACAGCTTGGCGCGGTAGGGCTCGAGCCGCGCGGGGAGCTTGCCGCTCTCGAGATCATCCTCGGTGAGCGGGTAGTTCGCCGCGAACACGCCGTATTGCAGCGCCATGTACACGCAGGTCGGGGTCTTGCCGACGCGCGACACGCCGACCAGCACTACGTCCGCGTGCGCATAGTCGCCGCCGGTGCCGTCGTCGTTGGCAAGCGCGAAGTTCGTGGCGTTGATGCGCGTGGTGTAAGCGGCGAGATCGGCGATGCCGTGCGCGCGCCCGGCGCGATGCGTGGAGCGGGTGGCGAGCTCGCGCTCGAGCGGGCCGACGAAGGCGGCGAAGAAATCCAGGAACAGCCCGTTGGCGCCCGCGACGACATCGCGCAGATCGTCCTGCACCAGAGTGCTGAACACGATCGGCCGCAGGCCCTCGTCAACGGCTGCGCGGTTGATGCGCCGGACCACCTCCTGCGCCTTGTCAATGCTCGACACAAATGGCAAAGTCACCGCCCGAAATTCCACCCCCTCGAACTGGGTCATGAGACTGTGACCCATCGTTTCGGCGGTCACGCCGGTCTGGTCCGAGACGAAGAAGATGGTTCGACGGCTCATGGCTCGTACTGCACGGACACGCGGCGCGCGCGACGCGCGGCAAGTGTTTCACCGCCCGCGCGGCGGAGCAAGCGTCCCGGAGGGTCCTGCTTGAACGCTTACGTGATTCCCTTCGAGCGCCTGGGAATGCGCGACGTCGAGACCGTCGGCGGCAAGAACGCCTCTCTCGGGGAGATGATCGGCTCGTTAGCCAGGCTCGGCGTGCGAGTGCCGGGCGGCTTCGCCACCACCGCGCATGCCTATCGCGAATTTCTCGCTCAGGGCGGGCTCGAGGCGCGCATCCGCGCCGAGCTCGCCGCGCTCGATGTCGAGGACGTGGCGAAGCTCGCCGCGAGCGGCGCGCGCATCCGCCAGTGGATCCTCGCGACGCCGTTCAGCGCCGCGCTCACCCAGGCCGTGCGCGAGGAGCTCGAGCGCATGAGCGGCGGCCGTGAGGTGGCGGTCGCGGTGCGCTCCTCGGCCACCGCCGAGGATCTGCCGGAAGCTTCCTTCGCCGGACAGCAGGAGACCTTCCTCAACGTGCGGGGGGTCGATGCGGTGCTCGAGGCGATGCACCAGGTGTTCGCCTCGCTGTTCAACGACCGGGCGATCTCTTACCGCGTGCACCAGGGCTTCGACCACGACGCCGTGGCGCTCTCCGCCGGCGTGCAGCACATGGTGCGCAGCGATCTCGGCGCGAGTGGCGTCATGTTCACCCTCGATACCGACTCGGGCTTCCGCGATGTGGTGTTCATCACCGGCGCATGGGGCCTCGGCGAGACCGTGGTGCAGGGGGCGGTCAACCCGGACGAGTTCTACGTCTACAAGCCGGCGCTGCGCGCGAACCGTTACGCCATCGTGCGGCGCAACCTCGGCGGCAAGGCGGTGAAGATGGTGTACGCGCCGGCGGGGAGCGCTGAGCGCGTCGCGACCGTCGAGGTGCCGGAGGCCGAGCGGCGGCGCTTCTGCCTGAGCGACGCCGACCTCGAGACCCTCGCCCGCCAGGCACTCGTCATCGAGGAGCACTACGGCCGGCCGATGGACATCGAGTGGGGCAAGGACGGGGCCACGGGCGAGATCTTCATTCTGCAGGCGCGGCCCGAGACGGTGCAGAGCCGCGCCGGCCGCACCATCCAGCGCTACACGCTCAAGGGGCGCTCGCGCGTGCTCGCGACCGGCCGCAGCATCGGCCAGCGCATCGGCGCAGGTCCCGCGCGCGTCATCCGCGACGTGAGCGAGATCGCGCGCGTGCAGTCGGGCGACGTGCTGGTCGCGGACATCACCGATCCGGACTGGGAGCCGGTCATGAAGCGCGCCGCGGCGATCGTCACCAACCGCGGCGGCCGCACCTGTCACGCGGCCATCATCGCGCGCGAGCTCGGGATCCCGGCGGTGGTCGGCTGCGGCGATGCGACGCAGCGCATCCGCGACGGCCAGCCAGTCACGGTGTCGTGCGCCGAGGGCGACACCGGCCAGGTTTACGACGGACTGCTCGAGTTCGAGCGCAAGCAGATCGAGCTCGACTCGCTGCCGAAGATCCCCGTCAAGATCATGATGAACGTCGGCAATCCCGACCGCGCCTTCGATTTCGCCGGGATCCCCAACCACGGCGTGGGACTCGCGCGCCTCGAGTTCATCATCAACCGCATGATCGGCGTGCATCCGCGCGCGCTGCTCGAGTTCGAGCGCCTCGACAGCGAGCTGCAGCAGCAGATCCGCGTGCAGATGGCCGGCTACTCCGACCCGGTCGGCTTCTATGTCGAGAAGCTCGCCGAAGGCATCGCGCAGATCGCCGCCGCGTTCGCTCCCGAGCAGGTCATCGTGCGCCTCTCCGACTTCAAGTCGAACGAGTACGCCAACCTGATCGGCGGCGAGCGCTACGAGCCGCACGAGGAGAACCCGATGCTGGGTTTCCGCGGCGCCTCGCGCTACACGGACGAGAGCTTCCGCCCCTGCTTCGAGCTCGAGTGCCGCGCCCTCAAGCGGGTGCGCGAGGCCATGGGACTCACCAACGTCGCGGTCATGGTGCCGTTCGTACGAACCGTCGCCGAGGCGCGCCAGGTTACCGAGCTGCTCGCCGCCAACGGGCTCAAGCGCGGTGTCGAGGGGCTCCGGGTGATCATGATGTGCGAGCTGCCGACCAACGCGCTGCTCGCCGAGGAGTACCTCGATCACTTCGACGGCATGTCGATCGGCTCCAACGACATGACGCAGCTCGCGCTCGGAGTCGATCGCGACTCGGCGATCGTGGCGAGACTGTTCGACGAGCGCGACGCCGCGGTGAAGCGGCTGCTCGCCATGGCGATCAGCGCCTGCCGCAAGCGCGGCAAGTACGTCGGCATCTGCGGGCAGGGGCCCTCGGATTATCCCGAGCTCGCGCGCTGGCTGGTCGATCAGGGCATCGAGAGCATGTCCCTGAATCCCGATACCGTGGTCGAGACCTGGCTGTTCCTGGCGCAGCACGCCTCGCCCGGGTAGAAACCGCTCCCCGATGCGCAGCCGGCAAAAACCCGTGCGCCCAACCTTGCCACGGAGTGCTCGGCTGCTGAGGTGATCGCAGCAGACGCGCATCGAGCCCCGCTTTTTGCCGGCGGCAATCGAAGTGATGTCCGCCGGAATCGCTTGCGGCGATTCCGGCCAATTTAACGACTCCGGTCGCGGATGCGTGCCTCGGAACTCGCGCGCTCGCGGTCGTCGAACAGCTCGACCTCGATGTGCTCGATCGTCGCCGGATCGAGGCAACGCACGTTGACGCTGTAGCCGTCGGGATTCGAGCGCGGCACGTAGAAGGACTTCACGCCGCAGTGGCGGCAGAAGAGATGCCGCGCGGTGCCGGTGTTGAAGCGGTACTCGGTAAGACTGTCCGCTCCCTTGAGGAGCCTGAAGCGCGCGCGCGGCACGATCAGATGCTGGTAGCCGCTCATGCGGCAGATCGAGCAGTTGCAGTCGCTCACCGTCAAGCGCGCCGGTGCGTCCACCTCGAAGGCCACCGCCCCGCAGTGGCAGCCGCCGCGGTGCGTCACCAGATTCACGTGCTCGCCGTCCCCTGCCACGCCGGCGCCAGCAGGCGCGCGCGGTAGTGGCGCAGCTCGCGGATCGACTCGTGAATATCGGCGTGTGCCAGGTGCGTGCCCTGCTTGACGAAGCCGTCGGCGACCGCCGGCGCCCAGCGACGTGCCAGCTCCTTGAGCGTGCTGACGTCGAGATTGCGATAGCGGAAGAAGCGCTCGAGCTCGGGCATGCAGCGCGCCAGGAAGCGGCGATCCTGGCAGATGCTGTTGCCGCACATCGGCGAGCTGCCCGCGGTCACGAGCGGCGTGAGGAACTCGAGTGTGCGCTGCTCGGCCTCGGCGACGGTCACGCGGCTCGCGCGCACCCGCGCCAGCAGCCCCGAGGACCCGTGTTGGCGCTGGTTCCAGTCATCCATGCGCGCGAGCACCTCCTCGGGCTGATGAATGGCGATCACCGGGCCGTCGGCCAGCACCGTCAGCTCCTTGTCGGTGACCACGGTGGCGATCTCGATGATCGAGTCCGAGTCGGTCTTCAAGCCCGTCATCTCGAGATCGATCCAGATCAGATAGTCGCCGCTCGGCATGTGGGCTCTGGAGGTGCTAGGTTGTCGCTTCGGTGCGCGACCAATCGAAGCCAAGTGTAGCAGAGGCCCGAGCGGCGACCTCCGATGAGTGAGACGCTCGAGGCACGCGTGGTCGCCACCTCCGGGCGTCACATGACGGTGCGCGATGCGGCCGGTCGGCGGCTGCGCGCGCGCGCCTTCGGCCGCTCCCTCACCGTCGTGTGCGGCGACGAAGTCCGGTGCCGTCCCGATCCACGCCACGACGAGCTGCACGTCGTCGAGGTGCTGCCACGGCGCAGCGCTCTGTACCGTGCGAATGTGCGCGGCCGCAGCGAGCCGGTGGTCGCGAACCTCACACGGCTACTGGTGGTGCTGGCTCCGGTGCCGGTGCCCGACCTGTTCGTCGTCGACCGCTACCTCGCGGCGGCGGCCTCGGCGCACATCGCGGCGACCCTGGTCGTGAACAAGGAGGAGCTCGGCGTCGATGCCGGCCTCGCCGCAGAGCTCGCGGCCTATGCGCGCGCCGGCTACAGCGCCGTGCGCTGCTCGGCGTACAGCGGCGAGGGTCTCGAGCTGCTGCTCGCGGCGCTACCGGCCGGCGCCATCGCCGCGCTGGTCGGGCAGTCCGGGGTCGGCAAGTCCTCGCTGGTGGCGCGGCTTCTTCCCGAGGAGCAGGTGGCGATCGGCGAGCTGGTGCGCGCCGAGGAAGGACGGCACACCACGACCGCATCGCGCCTGTTCGATCTGCCGGGTGAGCGCGCGCTCATCGACTCACCGGGCGTGCGCGACTTCGCTCCCGCGATCGACAGCCTCGACCCGCGCAGCCTCGGGTTCGTAGAGGTCGAGCAGCTGGCGGCGGGTTGCCGTTTCAAGGATTGCCGCCACATGCGCGAGCCGAACTGCGCGGTGCGCGCCGCGCTCGAGTCCGGCGCGTTTCACCCGCGGCGCTACGAGAGCTACCGGCGCCTGCGCCGGCTGCGCGAGGACTTGAGCGCCGCCAGGGGTCCCGCGCGCAAGCGCTGAGCGCGCCCTCAGCAGCGCTGCCGGCTACACGGATTGCCGACCGGCGAGCGCGTGCGCGAGCGTGCCGCCGTCGACGTACTCGAGCTCGCCTCCGACCGGCACGCCGTAGGCGATGCGGCTCGCGCGGATGCCGCGCCGCGCCGCGAGCTCGCTCAGGTAATGCGCGGTCGCCTCGCCCTCGACCGTCGAGTTGGTGGCGAGAATGAGCTCGCGGACGCTGCCTTCGTCGAGGATCGCTTCGAGCTCGCGCAGTCCCAGCTGCTCGGGGCCGATGCCATCGAGCGGCGAGAGGTGGCCCATCAGCACGAAGTAGCGCCCGCGGTAGCTGCCCGAGGACTCGATCGCCACGACATCCGCCGGGGATTCGACCACGCACAGGAGTTGCGCCTCGCGCTGCGTGGCGGAGCAGATCGAGCAGAGCTCGGCTTCGGTGAGCATGCGGCAGCGCCGGCAGCGGACCACCGACTCGAGCGCCGCCTCCAGCGCGCTCGCAAGGGCGCGCGCGCCCGGGCGCCCCTCCTGCAGCAGGTGGAACGCCATGCGCTGGGCGGTCTTCGGTCCCACCCCCGGCAGGGTACGCAGCGCTTCGATCAGCTGTTCGAGATGCGGCGAGTGCTTCACGCTAGAATGGCAGCTTCATTCCCGGCGGCAGAGCCAAGCCCGCGGTGAGGTGGCTCATCTTCTCCTGCACGCGCGCCTCCACCTTGTGGACCGCGTCGTTGGCCGCGGCCGCGATCAGATCCTCGAGCATCTCGCGATCCTCGACAGCGACCGCCGCCTCGATCTGCACCCGCTTCACCTCGTGGCGGCCGTTCATGGTGATCTTCACCATGCCGCCGCCGGCTTCGCCGATCACCTCGAGGCTGGCGATCTCCGCCTGGGCCTTCTGCATGTTGGCCTGCATCGCCTGCACTTGCTTCATCATGTTGTTGAAATTGCCACGCATGGGAGAGAGCCCGTCAGGCGCCGCGCGCCGCGTGAGGGAAAGTGATCATTTTACCGGCCGCACCGTGTCCGGCAGCACGGTCGCGCCGAAGCGGTCGCGCAGCCCCCGCACCCCCGGGTCCGCCTCGAAGGCGCGCCGCGCCTCGGTCAGCTCCTGCTGTGAGGCCCGCTGCGCCTGCAGCGCCGGACTCTCGCCGCCCGCGCCGCTCTGCTGGAACTCGAGCCGCACCGGCTGGCCGAAGTGGCGCGCCAGCGCCTGCGCGAGCTTCTCTTCCTGCGCCGGCGTGCGCAGCTGCTGATTGTGCGGGTCGAGCGCGAGGCGCACTACCGCCCCGGCTCGCGCGATGAGCACGCAGTGACTGGCGAGCTGCCGGGCCGCGCCCGTCAGCTCGAGCGCATTCACGATCGCCGCCCAAGGCGATGCCGTTTGGGCGGGTGCTGTTCCCGACCCCGGCGCTGAGCCGAGCGCGGTTTCTTTCGAGCCGGGCTCCGCGGCAGCGGCTACCGCGGCTGCGGACAGCCCGCCCGCGGACGCGCCCACCGCCGCCGCGGACCGCGCCGGCGCGGCGGGTGCAGCGCTGCGCGGCCCGGCGGGCGCGCTGGCGCGCGCGTCGGTGGGGATACCGGCCGGGCGGAACGCGACCATGCGCAGCAGCGTCATCTCGAAGCCGGTGCGTGGATCGGGCGCGAGCGGCAGATCGCGCTTACCCGTGATCGCCGTCTGGTAGAAGAGCTGGACGTCCTCGGGGGTGAGCGCACGCGCGAGCTGCTCGATCACCTCCGGGGCGAATACTTCATCGCCCTCGTAGTCGCTCACCGCCTGGCGCAGCCCGACCCGCACCAGGAGACCCGCGAGCTCATCGAGCAGCTGCGCATAGTCGGGCGCGAACTGCTCGAGCGCCTGCGCGCCCTGCATGAGCTCGGTCGGGTCGAGCGCCGCGAGCAGCTCCGCGATGCGCACCACGTGGTCGCGGGCAACGGTGCCGAGCATGGCGCGCGCCTCGGCCTCACCGGCCTTGCCGCCGCCGAAGGCGATCAGCTGATCGAGGAGCGAGAGCGCATCGCGCATGCTGCCGTCGCCGGCAAGCGCCACGAGCTTCAGTCCCGCCGCCTCGTAAGCGATGCCTTCCTGGTCGAGGATGTGGCGCATGTGCGCGGCGATCTCGGCGGCGGGCAGGCGCTTCAAGTTGAACTGCAGGCAGCGTGACAGCACCGTCATCGGCAGCTTCTGCGGATCGGTGGTGGCCAGCAGGAATTTCACGTGCGGCGGCGGCTCCTCGAGCGTCTTCAGCAGCGCATTGAAGGAGTGCGTCGACAGCATGTGCACCTCGTCAATCAGGTACACCTTGAAGCGACCGCGCGCCGGGCTGTACTGCACGTTGTCGAGGAGCTCGCGCGTGTCGTCGACCTTGGTGCGCGAGGCGGCATCGACCTCGATCAGGTCGACGAAGCGGCCGGCGTCGATCTCGCGGCACGCGGCACACGTGCCGCACGGCTCGGCGGTGACGCCGGTCTCGCAGTTGAGGCACTTGGCGAAGATGCGCGCGATGGTGGTCTTGCCCACACCACGCGTACCCGTGAAGAGGAATGCATGGTGGATGCGCCCGGTGTCGAGCGCGTTGACGAGCGCGCGCCGCACGTGCTCCTGCCCGATGAGCTCGGAGAACTTCTTCGGACGCCATTTGCGCGCGAGCGCGGTGTAGCTCATTCAGTATCCCAGATCAGGTGGAGGCGGCCCGCACCAGCTTAGCCTCCGGCACCCGACATCGCCGCTGCCGCTGCTGCCTTCCGGCCCTGACGGGATTCACGACTGGTCGTCGCGGAGAAACCGATGCGGGCCACCATATTCGATTCGGCAGCCAGCCCACCATGCCGGTTCTGGCATGCAAGCGGTCTGGCGGAGAGGGTGGGATTCGAACCCACGAACACCGGTGAAGATGTTACTGGAATTCCAGTCCAGCGCCTTCGACCGCTCGGCCACCTCTCCGATCAATGGCTTACAGCGAACTCCTCGAAACAACTCAGAGGCGGAACACGCCCCCAAAATGGGCGGCGAATCATAATGCAAGCCGCCCGGTGGCGCATCCGGACTGCGCAGCTCGCCTCGAGCCGCGCTTATGCCTGCGGGGGCTTCGCCACCTTGAAGGGCGGTGGCTCGTCGAGACAGGGCTGCCGGCCGGTGCGCGCCGGCGGCGCCGGCTCGTTGAGCGCCGGCAGATGCAGCGCATTGGTGGTATCGGGCGCATCGAGCCCGGGCGGAATCTTGAGCGGCGAGACGCTGCTTGCCTGCATGTAGGGCTGCTTCTTATGACAGGCGTAGCCGAAGTGCCGGAACGGGTGACAACCGCTCAGTAGCAGCATGAGCGGCGCGAGCCACAGGAGTGATCTCAAGGCTTTCATTCAGAATGTCTCATCTTCCCCACCCTCATTGCGAAAACACCCGGCTCTGCCGCGTCATGACAGCGCACCCGCGGCGCGCGCGGCTGCCCGCACCGTGGCGTGATGAGCCTCCGACAACGCCGTAAGAGGCAATCTTAACCCACTCCCGATCAGCCCCATCTGCGCCAGCGCCCATTTGACCGGAATCGGATTCGCCTCGACGAACAGATCGCGATGCAGATTCGTGAGCGGCGCGTCGAGCTCGCGTGCTTTGGCCGCGTCGCCGGCGAGCGCCGCGGCCACCATCTCCGACATCGCACGCGGGGCAACGTTCGCCGTCACCGAGATCACCCCGCGCGCCCCGCAGGCGATCGCCTCGCGTGCCGTCGCATCATCGCCGCTCAGCACCACGAAGCCGCGCGTGACCGCATCTACCAGCTCGCGCACCCGGCTCGGGTCCGGCAGCGCCTCCTTCACCCCCGCGAGGCGTGCGACGCGCGACAGGCGCGCCACCGTCGCCGGCTTCATGTCGACGGCGGTGCGGCTTGGAACGTTGTAGAGCAGGATCGGCTTGGCCGAGGCGGCAGCGGCGGCGGCGAAGTGCTGGTACAAACCCTCCTGAGTCGGGCGGTTGTAGGCCGGCGTGACCAGCAGAAATCCGTCGACGGGCAAGTCCGAGAGCCACCTGACGCGTTCCACGGTCGTCGAGGTGCTGCTGGTGCCCGCCCCCACGATCACCGCGAGCCGCCCGCGCACGCGCTCGCAGGCCCGCACCGTCAGCTCGCGCAGCTCCAATTCCCGCAGCGTCGCCGACTCGCCGGTGGTGCCGCCGACCACGACGCCACTGGTGCCGTTCGCCAGGTGGAAATCGAGCAGCCGTATCCAGGCTTCCAGGTCAACGGCGCCATCGGGCCGCATGGGAGTGACGATGGCAACCAGGCTGCCGGAGAACGACATGACGCCTTCAGCTCTCAGGGGGAAGCGCGGATGTTACGAGCCGGACTCCCGCGGAGGCAAGCCTCGCCGCGCGCGCCCTCGCGGGGTGGGTCGCAACCGGCCCGTGCTCCCGGTACACTCGGGAACCGCAGGCCGGCAAAAGCACACCGCCACCGACAGATGAAGCAGCACCTGGCCGTTTCGGCGATCGGCAGCGACCGAACGGGTATGGTCCACGAGCTGACCCGCGTCATCAGCGAGTCCGGCGGCAATATAAGTGAGAGTCGCATGGCGAATCTCGGCACCGAGTTCGCGATGCTGCTGCTGGTCTCGGGCAACTGGCACGCGCTCGCCAAGCTCGAAACCGAGTTGAAGCGCCTCGCCGAGACCAGCAACCTCAGCATTCATCTGCGGCGCACCGAGCCGCGCGCGCCGCGCACCGACATGCTGCCGTACTCGATCGACGTGGTGTGCCTCGATCAGTCGGGCATCGTGTCGGGACTGGCGGGATTCTTCGCGACGCGCGGCATCGACATCGCCGAAGTCTCGACCCGCAGCTACCCGGCCGCGCACACCGGCGCGCCCATGTTCGCCGTGCAGATGATCGTCAACGTGCCGAGCCGTATCCACGTCGCGCACCTGCGCGAGGAGTTCATGGAGTTCTGCGACTCGCTCAACCTCGACGCCATTCTCGAGCCGGTCAAGTCCTGAAAGAGATGCGAGAGATCAACACGGGAAGCAAGGTGCCCGAGTTTTCCCTGCCCACGACGGGCGGCGGCACCTGGAGCCTGAAGGACGCGGCCGGCAGGAAGCTGGTGATCTACTTCTATCCGCGCGACATGACCTCGGGGTGCACGCGCGAGGCGCAGGACTTCCGCGACCTCTACGGCGTCTTCCGCAAGGCGGGCGTGCAGGTAGTGGGTGTATCGCGCGACAGCGTCGCCAGCCACGAGAAGTTCACCGCCAAAGAGTCGTTGCCGTTCCCGCTGCTCGCCGACGCCGACGAAAGCCTCTGCCGGCTGTTCGATGTCATAAAACCGAAAAGCCTGTACGGCAGAAAGTATCTCGGGGTGGAGCGCAGCACCTTCCTGCTCGACGGCACGGGACGGCTAAGACAGGAGTGGCGCAAGGTGAAGGTTCCCGGTCACGCGGAGGCAGTGCTTGAAGCAGCGCGGAGTCTATGAACCCGGCCCCACGGCAGCCTCGGGCGAGGCCCGCGCCGTGAAAGGCAGGCCACGCGGCGGCCGGCGGCTGTTCGTGCTCGACACCAACGTGCTCATGCACGACCCGACGGCGATCTTCCGCTTCGAGGAGCACGACGTGTACCTGCCGATGGTGGTGCTCGAGGAGCTCGACGCGCACAAGAAGGGCCTGTCGGAGGCCTCGCGCAACGTGCGCCAGGTGAGCCGCTTCCTCGACGACATGATGCGCGACGTCACCAAGGAGCAGATCGACCTCGGGCTGAAGCTCCCGAGCGGCTACTCGGGCAACCACGGCAAGCGCCCCTCGAGCGGGCGCCTCTTCTTCCAGACACGCCAGCTGAGCAGCGCGCTGCCGGACAGCCTCCCCGGCCAGAGCGGCGACAACGCGATCCTGGCGCAGACGCTCGCGTTGCAGAACGAGCAGCAGGACGCGCGGGTGATCCTGGTCTCCAAGGACATCAACCTGCGTATCAAGGCTGCGGTCCTCGGCGTGCACGCCGAGGACTACTACAGCGACAAGACACTCGAGGACTCGGACGTCCTCTACAGCGGCATGACGGCGCTGCCCAACGATTTCTGGGAGCAGCACGGCAAAGACATGCGCTCGTGGAAGGAAGGCGACCGCACCTTCTACGAGATCACCGGTCCCGCGGTGCGCGAGTGGCACCCCAACCAGGGCGTGTTCGAGGACACCCCGGAGGGCATCGAGGGCATCGCGCGCAAGATCAGCGGCGATACCACCACCATCGAGCTCACGCGCGACTATCGCAATGAGCGCCACAACGTCTGGGGAGTGACCGCGCGCAACCGCGAGCAGAACTTCGCGCTGAACATGCTCATGGATCCGGAGATCGATTTCGTGACGGTGCTGGGTCCCGCCGGCACCGGCAAGACGCTGCTGGCGCTCGCCGCCGGTCTCATGCAGACGCTCGAGACCAACCGCTTCGTCGAGATCATCATGACGCGCGTCACCATCCCGCTCGGCGAAGACATCGGCTTCCTGCCGGGCACCGAGGAGGAGAAGATGGAGCCATGGATGGGCGCGCTCATGGACAACCTCGAGGTGCTCACCGGCTCGCAGGAAGGCGGCAACTGGGGCCGCGCTGCGACCAACGACCTGCTGCGCAACCGCATCAAGATCCGCTCGCTGAACTTCATGCGCGGCCGCACCTTCCTCAACCGCTTCCTGATCCTCGACGAGGCGCAGAACCTGACGCCGAAGCAGATGAAGGCGCTGATCACGCGCGCCGGCCCCGGCACCAAGCTCGCCTGCCTCGGCAACATCGCGCAGATCGACACGCCCTATCTCACCGAGATGACCTCCGGGCTCACCTACGCCGTGAACCGCTTCCGCGGCTGGGCGCATTCCGGGCACGTGACCCTGGTACGGGGCGAGCGCTCGCGCCTCGCTGACTACGCCTCGGACATCCTCTAGGCCGGCGCCGGGCACCGGTCCGTACTGTCAAAGTCGGCCCATCGGGGTGCGATTCGGTGTACGCTTGGCTCCCCGGGGCCGAGCCGCGGGGAAGGGCCGCGAGCAGTTTGTAAGCCCCTGTAAGTCTTGGGAAACTTGCCCACGCCGATCGCGGTCAAAGTGATTCTATGCGCCCTCTTCTAGTCACGCTGCTCAGCGCCATCCTCACCTCGGCGACCGTCGCCTTCGCGGGCGAGCCGCCGGGGGCGAGTTCGCGCGACCTGATGGGCGCGCAGGCCGGCTCGGACCTGCCGGACATGGGCAGCCCGGCCGAGACCGTGCTGTCGAAGAGTGATGAGTTCCGCCTCGGCGCCATGGTGGCGAAGGAGCTGCGCGATCAGAACGAGCTCATCGAGGATCCGGAGGTCAGCGAGTACATCAACGACGTCGGCAAGCGCCTCGCGTCACAGAGCGAGATGGGAGGAGAGTACTTCCACTACTTCGTGATCCGCGACACGACCATCAACGCCTTCGCCGTGACCGGCGGCTATGTCTTCTTCAACGCCGGCCTGGTGCTCGCCACCGAGAATGAATCGGAGCTCGCCGGCGTGATGTCGCACGAGACCGCGCACATCACCCAGCACCACATTGCACGCATGCTCGCCGACCAGTCGCGGCAGAGCCTGACCACCGCGGCCGCCATGATCGGCGCGATCCTGCTCGGCGCGCTCGCCGGCGGCCCCGGCGCCAGCGACGCCATCCAGGGCGGGATCGCCGCGGCGCAGGGAATGGCGGTGCAGCACCAGATCAATTTCACGCGCGACAACGAGTGGGAAGCCGACCGCGTCGGCATCGGCTACCTCGCGGGCGCGGGCTTCGATCCCTACGGCATGGGCGAGATGTTCGAGACCATGGCGCACCACTCGGGGCTCGCCCAGACCTACATCCCGGCGATGCTGATCGATCACCCGGTCGACTCGGAGCGCATCGCCGAGCAGCGCTCCCGCGCCGCGCAGTTTCCGCCGCGCACCGGCCAGGACTCGCAGAGCTATGAGCTGATCCGAGAGCGCGTGCGCGTGCTGACGGCGACCGGTGACACCGACATGGCGCTGCAGTACGCGCAGAGGATCGCCCAGGGCGGCGACAACATGGGCAACCAGTACGGCCGGGCGCTCGCGCTCATGGGCGGCAACAAGGCTGCCGCCGGGGAGGCGGTCGGAATCCTCACCAAGCTCGTGCAGCAGCACGAGGGCCTGACGGTCCTCTATACGGCCCTCGGCCAGGCTCAGGCCAAAGCCGGACACGTCAACGAGGCGCTCGCGACCTTCAAGCACGCCGAAGCGCTCTTTCCGCGCAATGTCCCGGTGACGGTGCGTTACGCCGAGACGCTCATGGCCGCGGGCCGCCCGGGCGAGGCGCACACCATGCTGCTCGACCTCTTCAACATCGTGCCGCCCACCCCCGACCAGATCCACCTCACCGCGCTCGCCGCGAGCGCCGCCGGGGACCCGGGCGATGCCTACTTCTACATGGGCGAGTACCAGATCGCCAACGGCGACCTGCAGCTCGCGGTACAGCAGTATCAACTCGCGCTGGCCGCTCCCGGCACCAGCACCATCCAGCGCCAGCGCTACCGGGCGCGCCTCGACGAGATACGCGAGTTCCTCGCCAGCACGCGCAAGCCCCGGCTGACCGATAACGGCGATCAGGGACGCGGCGGGCGCGCGCACTGACAGCGCTCCGCCCGCCTGCAGTGCAATCCCTCCGTCCTTAGTGCAATAGAGCGCGCGCGCGCCGCTGCTAGAATGCCGGCCGGTCCTCCGTCCACCGGTGCCATGCAAGCCACGATCCGCATCCCCCTGGCGGCGCTCATGCTGTTGTTGCTGTCCGCCTGCGCCACCCGGGCGCCGACGCGCAGCGACCCGCGCGACCCCTGGGAGGGCATGAACCGCGCGACCTATGCCTTCAACGACAAGTTCGACAAGGCCATCTTCCGCCCGGTGGCGCGCGGCTACCGCAATGCCGTGCCGCACGTCGTGCAGACCGGAATTCGTAACGTGTTCGACAACGTCGACACGACGATCATCATGGTGAACGACCTGTTGCAGGGTCAGTTCACGCCGTTCATGCACGACACCAGCCGCCTGCTGGTCAACACCGTGATCGGCATCGGCGGGCTGTTCGACCCGGCGACGGCCATGGGACTGGAAAAGAACGACCGGGATTTCGGCCAGACGCTCGGCAAATGGGGCCTGCAGCCGGGGCCCTACCTGGTGCTGCCGTTCCTCGGGCCGAGCGACGTGCGCGATACCGTCGGCAAGGTGGGCGACACCTACGGCACGCCGCGCACCTACATCAAGAACACCTACTGGAATTACGGCTCGTGGCTGCTCGAGAAAGTGGACGCGCGCTCCCGCTACCTCGAAGCCGATCACTTGATCGACAGCGCCTACGATCCCTATGCCTTCCTGCGCAACGCCTACCTGCAGAACCGCCAGTTCAAGGTGCGCGGCGGCCGCTCGCAGGGCGAGGAGGTTGAGGAGCAGAAGATGCTGGAGGAGTCGGGCATCGAGCCGACGCCCCAGCAGCCGGAGAAGCCGCAGCAGCCCGAGACGCCGCCGGAAGAGCCTCCCAGACCTGAGTGAGGCGCGGTGCGCCTACACGCCGCGCTCGAGCAGCTCGTTCACCTCACTGATCTGCGCAAGCGCCGCGAACCCCTGCGGCAGATGCATGAAGCGCAGCGGGCGTCCCTGCACCCTGGCGGCCGCGAGCCAGTCGAGGAGCACGGCGAGGCCGGCGCTGTCGGAGGCCGTGATGCCCTGACAGTCGATCACCAGCCCGCCCTCCGCGGCTGCCTCGAGTGCGTCGAGCCCGAGCTCGCGCGCGCGCCGTGCGCTCGCAAAGGTCAGGGGTCCCTCGGCGAGGAGCCGTCCGCCCTCGCCCACGGCGAGGGTGAAGGGCCCGGAGGTGAGATCGAACGGCGGCGCCGCCTGCGCGTGCGGACTCATCGGCGGTCAGCCGTGGGTCTGCTGGGCGATCTGGCCGGGCCTCTCGCCCGATTCGAGACGCTTGATCACCCTCTCGAGGCCCTGGCTCTCGATCTGCGCGCCGAAGTCCTCGCGATAGCTCTTGACGTAGCTGATGCCGTCGATCACCACGTCCCACGCCTTCCAGCCCTGCGGCGTCATGCGCAGCGAGTAATTGACCGAGACGGTATCGCCGTTCCTGCGCCGTACCTCGGTGCGCACCGTCGCCGTGGTCGCACCCGGCTCGAGTCTCGCCGGGAAGATCTTGAGGCGGTCGGAAGTGAATTCGACCAGCGAGTCGCCGTAGTTCGTGAGCAGCGAATGGTAGAAGGCGTTGATGAAGCGCTGCCGCTGCTCGGGCGTCGCGGTGCGCCAGAACTGGCCGAGCACCACACGCGCCGAGGTCTCGGTGTCGAAGTGCGGCATGAGGTACTTGTCGACCAGCGCGGCGACCTTGGCCGGGTCGCGCCGGTACTCTTCCCGGTGCTTGTCGAGCTCATCCAGCATCCCCTGCGCGGTCGCACGCACCATCGTCGCCGGGTCGCCCGCGTCGGCGGTCGCGGCAGCACCGGCAGCCGCACCCGGCGCGGCCGCCTGACCCGCCGCGCTGGGGGCGCTCTGCGCCTGGACGATCGCCGCCGCGCATATCCAAACCACAGTCAACACCATGCTTAGGAATCTCATTTCTTAGGCTCCATCTTGCCCGGGCCTTTGCCCTGGCTATCCGTAGCGTTGCTCTCGCTCTCGCCGCTCCCCTTGCTCGCGAAGCTCGCGAAGAACTTGTTGATGAGGGTCTCGAGCACGATCGCGGACTGGGTCTGATCGATGCGGCCGCCGTCCTTGAGGTAGGTGTCGAGCCCGCCGGGGCTGATGCCGACATACTTGCCGCCGAGCAGTCCCTCGGTCTGGATGCTGGCGAAGCTGTCCTCGGGGATCTCGTTGTACTGCGGATCGACACGCATGCCCACCACTGCCTTGTATACCTTGGAATCGAAGCGGATGGAGGACACCTCGCCCACGCGCACGCCCGACATGGTGACGGGCGATCCGATTTTCAGGTCGCCGACGTTGTCGAATTCCGCGCTCACGTGATAGCCCGCCTTCTGCCCCGCGAACTTGACGCCGCTGGCCGGCAGCTGCGTCGTGAGAAACAGCAGCGCCGCAAATCCCAACAGCACGAACAAACCGGTGCCGATCTCAAGGGTTCGATTGCTTTGCATGGCTGGTAGTTCCTCTCAAAGAAAAACCGCGGTCAGCACGTAGTCGAGGAGCAGCGTGATGACCGACGCTGCGACCACGGTGCGCGTGGTCGCGAGTCCCACGCCCTCGGCGGTGGGCTCCGCATGATAGCCCTCGTGCACCGCGATCAGGCTGCAGGCGATGCCGAACACGATGCTCTTCACCAGGCCTTCGTTCACGTCGTGCAGATCCACGGCACCCTGAGTCTGGGACCAGAAGACGCCACGGTCGACCCCCATCATCTGTACGCCGACGAGCTGCGCGCCGTAGAGCCCGATCACGCTGAAGATCGCGGTCAACAATGGCATCGCGATCACCCCGCCGAGAAAGCGCGGCGCCGCCACATAGCGCATCGGGTTGACCGCCATGATCTCCATCGCCGTCAGCTGGTCGGTGGCGCGCATCAGACCGATCTCGGAGGCGAGCGCGGTGCCGGCGCGGCCGGCGAACAGCAGCGCCGTGATCACCGGCGCGAGCTCGCGCAACAGTCCGAGTGCCGCCGCGATGCCGAGCGCCTCCTCGGAGCCGAAGCGCCGCAGCAGGTCGTAGCCCTGGAGCCCGAGCACCATGCCGACGAACAGGCCCGACAGCATGATGATGATGAGCGAGCGGGCGCCGGCGTTGTAGATCTGCGCCACCAGGAGCCGCGGCCGCCCGAGCGCCGGCACGCACTGGATGAGAAGCTGCACCAGGAAGATCGTCACCGACCCGAGGCGGCGCACGCCGCCGAGGAGGTAAGTGCCGGGACGCCGGGAATTCATCGCTCGTCCGCCTCGAGCAGCTGCGTCGCGTAGTCCGGGGCCGGGTAGTGAAACGGCACCGGCCCGTCGGCGCTGCCGGTCATGAACTGGCGTACCGCCGCAGAGTCGCTCGCGCGCAGCTGCGCCGGCGTGCCGGCGGCCGCGACTCTGCCTTCGGAGATCAGGAAGCTATCGTCGGCGATGGTGGCGAGCTCCTGCACGTCGTGCGAGACCACCACGCTGGTGATCCCGAGCGCCTGATTCATGTGCTTGATGAGCCGCAGGATGAAGCCGAGCGAGATCGGGTCGAGGCCCACGAACGGCTCGTCGTAGAGCAGGATCTCGGGATCCATCACGATGGCGCGCGCCAGCGCCACGCGCCGCGCCATGCCCCCCGAGAGCTCACCCGGCATGAGGCTCGCGGCACCGCGCAGGCCGACGGCCTGGAGCTTGGTGAGCACCAGCAGCCGCACCAGCGATTCCGGCAGATCAGTGTGCTCGCGCACGGGGAAGGCCACGTTCTCGAAGACGTCCATGTCGGTGAGCAGCGCGCCGTTCTGGAACAGGAGACCCATGCGGCGCCGGAGCGCGTAGACCTCGCGGCGGCCGAAGGTCGCGAGATCCTTGCCGAAGACGGTGACCTGCCCGTGCGCGGGCGCGACCTGCCGGGTGATGAGCCGCAGCAGCGTCGTCTTGCCGGTGCCGCTCGGGCCCATGATCGCGGTGATGCGCCCGCGGCGCACCTCGAGATCGAGCCCGGTGAAGATCGGCCGCCCGCCTGCGGCGTATTGCACGTCGCGCACCGCGACCACCACGTCGCCGGCGGGCGCGGTGGACGTGGCTTGCGCGGATGCGGTGCTGGTCACGCGAGCGCGGCGCGGCCCGATGCCCTCAGGCGGCCCGGCTCTCCATCTCCGGTGCGTAGCGCCCGGTGGTGGCTGCCCCGTTGAGGTGCGCCCGCCGCGCAAATTCCTTCTGGCCGGCGGTGAAGTTGGCCGCCGTCCCGCCCCAGGCCTTGAGCGCGGTGTCCTGCAGCGCCCGCCCGTAGCTGAAGGTGAGCGACCAGGGCAACGGCCCCAGCCGGTTCATCAGCGACAGGTGCAGCGTCGCCTCGGTCGGCGACTGGCCGCCGGAGAGAAAGGCAATGCCGGGGACTGCCGCCGGTACGTGGTGCTTGAGCACCCGTACCGTCGCCTCGGCGACCTGCTCCGGCGATGCCCGCTCGCTCGCTTTCTTGCCCGAGATCGCCATGTTGGGCTTGAGCACCATACCCTCGAGGGCCACCCGATGGTCGAACAACTGCGCAAACACCGTCGCCAGCACCTGCTCGGTCACTTCCGCGCAGCGCTCGAGCGAGTGCCCGCCGTCCATGAGCACTTCCGGCTCGACGATCGGCACGATGTCGTTCTCCTGGCAAAGCGCCGCATAGCGGGCCAGGGCGTGCGCGTTCGCCTGGATTGCAAACGTGGTGGGAATACCCGCGCCGATGTCGATCACCGCGCGCCACTTGGCGAAGCGCGCCCCGAGGCCGCGATACTCGATGAGGCGCTCGCGCAGCCCGTCGAGCCCCTCGGTGATGGTCTCACCGGGAAAGCCCGCGAGCGGCTTGGCCCCGAGATCGACCTTGATGCCGGGGATCATGCCCTGCCTGGTGAGGTACTGCGGAAACGGCGTTCCGTCCCTGGTCTTCTGGTGGATGGTCTCGTCGTAGAGTATGACGCCGCTCACCGCCTCGGCGGCGCCGGGGGCCGTGAACAGCATCTCCCGGTAGGTGCGGCGGTGCTCCTCGGTCGAATCCAGCTTGATGGCATCGAAGCGCTTCTTGATGGTGCCGCTGCTCTCGTCGGCGGCGAGGATCCCCTTACCCTTGGCGACCATCGCGCAGGCGACGCGATTGAGCTCACTGAGATTCATCATCCACTCCTTAAGGCGATCGACGCGCGCCCCTCAGGTACTGCGGCGCCCTCGTGATCGCAAGCCTTTGAAAATCGGATGCCTAAGGATAGCAAAAACGCACGTCCCACTTGTCTCCGAAGCAATTAGTACTAAAATAGTCCTAGTTTCAGAGGGTACCTCCATGCTGCGTATCAGCCGGCTCACCGACTACGCCACCGTGCTCCTCGCCGCGCTCGCCGGCGAGCCCGCGCGCGTGCAGACCGCGACCGCGCTCGCGGAGCAGACGCACATCGGGGCTCCGACCGTGAGCAAGCTTCTCAAGCAGCTGCAGCGCGCGGGGCTCGTGACCTCGACCCGCGGGCTCCGCGGCGGCTACCAGCTCTCGCGCCCCGCGACCCAGATCAGCGCCGCCGCGATCCTCGATGCGCTCGAGGGGCCGGTGGCCCTCACCGACTGCGCCGCAGGCCAGGGCAACTGCGAGATCGAGGAAAACTGCCGGGTGAGCCGCGTGTGGCAGCGCCTGAATCTCGCCATCCGCCGCGCGCTCTACGACGTGAGCCTCGCGCAGCTCGCCGGGCTCGATGCCGCCCCGGCGCGCTGGCCCACGCTCGAGCGCGAGATGAAGGCCGCGGCGAGTCGCACGCAGGTGCGCTCATGAGCGAAACCGCCAAACAACTCGAGAGCCTGCTCGGCCGGGGCTACAGCCACGGCTTCGTGACCGAGATCGACTCCGATACGGTCGCGCCGGGGCTCGATGAGGACGTGGTGCGGCTCATCTCGCGCAAGAAGGGCGAGCCCGCCTTCCTCACCGAGTGGCGGCTCAAGGCGCTGCGCCACTGGCTCACGATGAAGGAGCCGCACTGGGCACAGGTGCGCTTCGCGCCCATCGACTACCAGGCGATCTCCTACTACTCCGCGCCCAGGACGCGCAAGGACGGCCCGAAGAGCCTCGCCGAGGTGGATCCGAAGCTCCTCGAGACCTACGAGAAGCTCGGCGTGCCGCTGCACGAGCGCGCGCGCCTCGCCGGGGTGGCGGTGGATGCGGTGTTCGACTCGGTCTCGGTCGCCACCACCTTCAAGGAGCGCCTCGCCGCGGCGGGCGTGGTGTTCGCGCCGTTCTCCGAGGCGGTGCGCGCCCACCCCGAGCTGATCGAGCAGTACCTCGGGAGCGTCGTCCCCTACACCGACAATTTCTTCGCGACCCTGAATTCCGCGGTGTTCTCCGACGGCTCGTTCGTGTACGTGCCGAAGGGTGTGCGCTGCCCGATGGAGCTGTCGACGTACTTCCGCATCAACGCGCTGAACACCGGACAGTTCGAGCGCACGCTCATTATCGCCGATGTTGGAAGTTATGTTAGCTACCTGGAAGGCTGTAGTGCGCCGATGCGCGACGAAAACCAGCTGCACGCCGCGGTGGTGGAGCTGATCGCGCTCGACGACGCCCACATCAAATACTCGACGGTGCAGAACTGGTATCCGGGCGATGCGCGCGGCGTCGGCGGCATCTACAACTTCGTCACCAAGCGGGGCGAATGCCGCGGGCGCAACGCGCACATCTCCTGGACCCAGGTCGAGACCGGCTCCGCCATCACCTGGAAGTACCCGAGCTGCGTGCTGCGCGGCGACGGCTCGAGCGGCGAGTTCTACTCCGTCGCCACCGTCAACAACCACCAGCAGGCGGACACCGGCACCAAGATGATCCACATCGGGCGCGACACCCGCAGCACCATCATCTCCAAGGGCATCTCCGCCGGACACGGGCAGAGCGCCTACCGGGGACTGGTGAAGATGCTCGCGAGCGCGCACGGCGCCCGCAACTTCACCCAGTGCGACTCGCTCCTCATGGGCGGCCAGTGCGGCGCGCATACCTTCCCGTACGTGGAAGTGAAGAACCCGACCGCAACGGTCGAGCACGAGGCCAGCACCTCGAAGATCAGCGACGAGCAGCTGTTCTACTGCCTCGCGCGCGGCATCTCGGCGGAGGACGCCGTCAACATGATCGTGAGCGGCTTCTGCAAGTCGGTGTTCAAGGAACTGCCGATGGAGTTTGCGGTCGAGGCGCAGAAGCTGCTGGCGGTGAGCCTGGAAGGCGCGGTGGGCTGACATGACTCGATCAACACCGATGCTCTCCATCCGGGATCTCTCGGTCACGGTCGACGGCAAGCAGATCCTGAACGGCCTCACGCTCGAGGTGCCGACCGGCGAAGTGCACGCGCTCATGGGTCCGAACGGCTCAGGGAAAAGCACGCTCGCGTACGCGCTCGCCGGGCGGCCGGGCTACGAGGTCACCGCGGGCAGCGTCACCTACGACGGACGCGACCTGCTCGCGCTCGCGCCCGAGGAGCGCGCCCGCGCCGGCGTGTTCCTCGGCTTCCAGTACCCGGTGGAGATCCCGGGCGTGAACAACGTCTATCTCCTGAAGGCGGCCGTCAACGCCGTGCGCACGAGCCAAGGCATGCCCGAGGTCGACGCCTTCGACTTCTTAGGTGTGGTGCGCGAGAAGATGAAGCTCATGCAGATGGAGGACGGTTTCCTGTCGCGTGGCGTGAACGAGGGGTTCTCGGGCGGCGAGAAGAAGCGCAACGAGATCCTGCAGATGCTGCTGCTCGAGCCGAAGCTCGCGATCCTCGATGAGACCGACTCCGGGCTCGATATCGACGCGCTCAAGGTTGTAGCGGCGGGAGTGAACTCGCTGCGCTCGCCCGCGCGCTCGTGCCTGGTGGTGACGCACTACCAGCGCCTCCTCGAGTACGTCGTGCCCGACGTGGTGCACGTGCTGGTGCGCGGCCGCATCGCGCGCAGCGGCGATCGCACGCTGGCACTCGAGCTCGAGCGGCGCGGCTACGACTGGGTGAGCGGCGCGGCGGCCTGAGACACCGATGAGCAATCCCCTCACCGCCCGCATCGCCGAGCAGCACGCGAGCACCGTGCGCGCGCTGGCGGCGCGGCTGCCGGGTGCCGCACGCCGGCGCGCGGCCATGGAAGCACTGACGGTGACGGGACTGCCGGGCGCGCGTGATGAGAACTGGAAGTACGCGAACCTGCGGCCGCTCGAGCGGGCGAGCTTCACGCCCGCCGCCCTCACGCCGCCGCCCGCCGGCGCGGGCGCAGCGGTTGCGGCCGCTCTCCCGGCCGGGCTCACGGGGTTTGCGCGCTACGTGTTCGTCGATGGCGTGTTCGCCCCGGCTCTCTCGGACACCCCCGGTGCGACCGCGGCGCGCCTCACACCGCTCGCCGCCCTGGCGGACGGCCCGGAGGTCCTGCCGGAGTCCCCTGGGCCCCGCCGCGAGCTCGGAGTCGATCAGCGCTTCGCGCTCCTCAACGAGGCGTTCGCGACCGACGGTGCGGCGATTGACGTGCCGGCCGGGCTCGAGGCCGTACGCCTCGAGCTCGTCTTCGTGGCGAGCGCCGAGGCACAGCTCGGAGCCTCCTACCCGCGCGTGGAGCTGCGCCTGGCGCCGGGCGGGCGACTCGTGCTCGTCGAGCGCCACGTGAGCGCCGGCAGCAGCGCGAGCTTCGTCGCGAGCGCCGTCAGCGCCGAGCTCGCGCGCGGCGCGGCTCTCGATCATTACCGGCTGCAGGAGCTCAGCTCCCGCGCAATCCTCTTCGACACGCTCCGCGCCACGCTGGCGCAGGACGCGAGCTACCGGCTGCACGCGCTCGGCAGCGGCGCGGCCGCGGCCCGCTCCACGCTCGGCGTGCGCTTGATCGGCGAGCGCGCCGGCCTCGCGCTCTCGGTGGCGGCGCTCGGCGACCGCCAGCAGGTGCAGGACACCTACGCGCTGGTCGAGCATCTCGCGCCACGCGCCCGCACCGAAGAGACTTTCCGCGGCATCGCCGCGGGGCGCGCCCGGGTTGCCTTCAACGGCAAGATCGTGGTCGCGCGCGACGCCCACGGCACCGACTCGCGCCAGTCGCTGCGCGGGCTGCTCGCGGGCCCGGAAGCCGAGATCGACCTGCGGCCGCAGCTCGAGATCTACACCGACGACGTGCGCTGCAGCCACGGTGCGACCGCCGGCAAGCTCGACGACAACATGCTGTTCTATCTCCTGTCGCGGGGACTCGACCGCGACAGCGCGCAGCGCGCGCTCAAGTGGGCGTTCCTCGGAGACGTGATCGCCAGGATCGAGGTGCCCCCGCTCCGCCGGCAGATCGAGGAGCGCTTCGCCGGCCAGATGCAGGACGGGGCCGCGCTCCGGGAGCTCATCTGATGGCAGCCAACGTCTCACCGATCGCCGCCGCGGCGGCCTACGATGCCGCGCGCGTGCGGCGCGACTTTCCCATTCTCGCGACGCACGTGAACGGGCACCCGCTCGTCTACCTGGACAGCGCCGCCTCGTCGCAGCAGCCGCTGCCGGTGCTGCGCGCGGTCGAGGACTACGCGACGCACTCGCACGCCAACGTGCACCGCGGCGTGCACGCGCTCAGCCAGGCGGCAACTTCCGCCTTCGAGGGCGCCCGCGAGCGGGTGCGCCGCTTCCTCAACGCGCGCTCGACCCGCGAGATCATCTTCGTGCGCGGCACGACCGAGGCGATCAACCTCGTGGCCCAGTCCTATGCCCGGCCGCGCTTCGGACCCGGCGACGAGATCCTGATCACCGCGCTCGAGCATCACGCCAACATCGTGCCCTGGCAGATGGTGTGCGAGCAGACCGGCTGCACGCTCAAGGTGGCGCCGATCAACCGCCGCGGCGAGCTCATATACGAGGAGTTCGCACAGCTGCTCAACTCGCGCACGCGCCTGGTGGCGGTCGCGCATGTCTCGAACGCGCTCGGCACGGTGCTGCCGGTGAAGCGCCTCATCGAGGCCGCGCACGCCCAGGGCGCCGTGGTGCTCGTCGACGGCGCCCAGGCGGTGCCGCACGCGCGCGTCGACGTGCGCGCGCTCGGCGCGGACTTCTACGCCTTCTCGGGCCACAAGATGTACGCCCCCACCGGCATCGGGGTGCTGTACGGCCGCGAGGAGCTGCTCGCCGCGATGCCGCCGTGGCAGGGCGGCGGCGACATGATCCTCACGGTCGCGTTCGAGAAGACGACCTACAACGAGCTGCCGTGGAAGTTCGAGGCCGGGACCCCGAACATCTCCGGGGCGGTGGGGCTCGCGGCCGCCATGGACTACCTCGAGAGCCTCGGGATGGACGCGGTCGCCGTGCACGAGTCGCGCCTGCTCGGGCTCGCGACCGCGGAGCTCGCGCGGATTCCGGGCATCGAGCTGGTGGGCACGGCGGCGCACAAGGCCTCGGTCCTGTCGTTCACGCTCGCCGGCGTGCACGCGCACGACCTCGGCACGATCCTCGACACCGCAGGGATCGCGGTGCGCACCGGTCACCACTGCGCCATGCCGGTCATGACGTTCTTCGGCATTCCGGCGACCGCCCGCGCCTCCTTCGGCTGCTACAACACCGAGGACGACGTGGCGCGCCTCGTGGCGGGCCTCGGCAGGGCGCGCGAGGTATTCGCCTGATGGACCTGAAGGAGCTCTATCGCGACGTGATCCTCGATCACAACCGCCATCCGCGTAACTTCGGCCGCCTCGAGAGCGCGGGCACCGGCGGCGAGGTGCGGCACGCCGACGGGCACAACCCGCTGTGCGGCGACCGCCTGTCGGTCTACGTGCGCCTGAACGGCGAGCGCGTCGAGGACATCCGCTTCGAGGGCTCGGGCTGCGCGATCTCCACCGCCTCGGCCTCGCTCATGACCGAGGCGGTGAAGGGCAAGGAGCGCGCCGCGGTGGCCGGGCTCTTCGACCAGGTGCACAGGCTCCTCACGCGCCACGACGCCGCACCCGATGCCGCGCTCGGTAAGCTCGCCGCGCTCAGCGGCGTACGCGAGTTTCCCGCGCGGGTGAAGTGCGCCACCTTAAGCTGGCACACGCTCAACGCCGCGCTCGAGCACGGCGCGGCCACCGTGTCGACGGAGTAGCCATGCGCCGGCACGAGAACGAGCCCTTCGTCGTCAACCGCGAGGTTCGCGCGGTGATCGTCCCCGCCGGCCAGGAGGTCACGCTCAAGCCCGGGCAGGCGGGCTACATCACGCAGGCGCTCGGCGGCAGCTTCACCGTGTACCTCGAGGGGAACCTGTTCCGCATCGCCGGCGAGGACGCCGATGCCATCGGCCAGGAAGCAGTCAAGCCGCCCGAGCTGCCGCCCAACGCCACCGCCGAGGATGTGCGCAAGCTCGCCTGGGAACAGCTGCGCAGCTGTTACGACCCTGAGATACCGATCAACATCGTCGACCTCGGACTCGTGTATGAATGCGCCGTGAAACAGAACGAGGACGGCACGCGCACCGTGGAAGCGCAGATCACGCTGACCGCGCCCGGTTGCGGCATGGGCGAGATCCTCGTGGACGACGTACGTGACAAGCTCGAGCGGATCCCGACGGTGCGCGAGGCGCACGTCGCGCTGACCTTCGACCCGCCCTGGAGCCAGTCGATGATGTCGGAAGCCGCGCGGCTGCAGACGGGGATGTTTTGAGCGAGTGGATCGACATCGGGCCGGTGAGTGCGCTCGGCCAAGGCGTGCCGTTCCCGGCCGAGGTCGACGGCGTGCCGGTCGTCGTCGTACGCTGCGGCAGCGACCTGTATGCGGTAGAGGACCGTTGCACGCACGACGGCGAGTCCTTCGCGGGTGCCGAGGTGGAGTCTTGCGAGCTCATCTGCCCCCGGCACGGCTCGCGCTTCGACCTGCGCACCGGCGATGCCCTCACCCCGCCGGCCTACGAGCCGGTGCGCACCTTCGCCGTGCGCGAGCTGAACGGCCGGATCCTGGTCGAGCAGGCCTCCTGAGGCGGAACGCGTGAGGCGCCTGACCGTCATGCGGCACGCCGATGCCCGCTGGAAGAACCCGGGGACCGACGATTTCGCCCGCCCGCTCAACCGCCGCGGCCTCTCCGGGGCGGAGGCCATGGCGAGACGCCTCCTCGAGCTCGAGCTCGTTCCCGACCGGCTGCTCGCCAGCACCGCTCGGCGTGCCGAGCAGACCGCCGACATCGTGGCGCGCGAGCTATCCTTGTCGGTGCGGCACGTGCAGCGCGAGGAGGGGCTGTATCTCGCCAGCGCGGCCGACATGCTGCGCCTCATCCAGGATACGGGCCCGCGCATCGCCCACCTGATGGTGATCGGGCACAACCCCGGCGCCTCCGATCTCATCCACCTGCTGGTGCCGCGCGGCGGCATCAGCACGCTCACCACCGCCGCGGTGTGCTCGATCGTGTTCGAGGCCGATGACTGGCGCACGATCGGCCCGCACGCCGTCAAGGAAGTGCACCACCAGGCGCCGCCGTCGCGGCTGTTTGGATTATTGCGTTAAAGGGCGGGTCAACACTCAGGGACGTTGACCGCGAGCCCGCCCTGCGAGGTCTCCTTGTAGATCGTCGACATGTCGGCGCCGGTCTGGCGCATGGTGGCGATCACCTGATCGAGCGACACCTTGTGCGTGCCGTCACCGCGCATCGCCAGCCGCGCCGCGTTGATCGCCTTGACCGCCCCCATGGCATTGCGCTCGATGCAGGGGATCTGCACGAGTCCCGCGACCGGATCGCAGGTGAGCCCGAGGTTGTGCTCCATGCCGATCTCGGCGGCGTTCTCGACCTGCTCGTTGGTGCCCTGCAGCGCCGCGACCAGCCCTGCCGCCGCCATCGAGCAGGCGACGCCCACCTCGCCCTGACAGCCCATCTCGGCGCCCGAGATCGAGGCGTTGCGCTTGTAGAGCATGCCCATGGCGGCCGCCGCCAGCAGGAAGCGCAGCACGCCCTCGTCGTTCGCGCCCGCCTCGAAGCGCCGGTAGTAATGCAGCACCGCGGGCACGATGCCCGCCGCGCCGTTGGTGGGTGCGGTGACGACGCGTCCCCCGGCGGCGTTCTCCTCGTTCACTGCGAGTGCATAGGCATTGACCCAGTCGATGACGTCGAGCGGCGTGGCGCTGCCGCTCTCGGTCAGCTGGCGATAGAGCCGCGGCGCCCGGCGGCGCACCTTGAGCACTCCGGGCAGCACCCCGCTCTGGCGGAAGCCGCGCTCGACGCAGCCCTGCATCACCTGCCAGATATGCAGCAGCTTCGCTCGCACCTCGCTGTCGCTGGCCCAGGTGCGCTCGTTCGCCAGCATCAGCTCGAAGATCTCGAGCCCGTGTCCGCGGCACACCGCCAGGAGCTCCTCACCTGAGGTGAAGGGATGAGGGGGCGCGGCATGCGCCCGGGTCTCGCGCGCCTCGGGCTCGTTGCCCCTCACGATGAAGCCGCCGCCGATCGAGTAGTAGTCTTCCTCGCGCAGCACCCGGCCGTCGGCCGCGAGCGCATCGAAGCGCATGCCGTTGGAATGGCGCGGCAGCCGCTCGTGCTGCATGAAAAGCAGCTGCATCGGCTCGTCGAAGGCGATCTCATGCTCGCCGAGGAGCCGAATGCGTCCGCTCGAGCGGATGCGTTTTACCGTGGTCTCGATGCTGTCCGGATCGACGGTCTCGGGGTCGGCGCCTTCGAGGCCCGCGAGCACCGCACGATCGGTGCCGTGACCTAAGCCCGTGAGCGCGAGCGAGCCGTAGAGCCGCACGGCGATCTGCTGCGTCGCCGCGAGCTGCCCCGCGCCCTTCAACGCCAGCACGAACTCACGGGCCGCCCGCATCGGTCCCATGGTGTGCGAGCTCGAGGGGCCGATGCCGACCTTGAAGATGTCAAAGACGCTTAGGGTCATGGGAACAAACCTCGGCGGCGCGGCACGCCCCTCGAGGGTGAGCGGCGCCGCTGCCGCAGTCTGCAACGCCGCTATGACACCCACATGCTTTGCGGCGACCTCGGACGGCTCAAATGCGACCCCGGAGCCGGCGCAACTGCGCCCGGGCGCGCTTGTCGGGGCGCTCCACGGGCCGCGGCGCGAGGGCTGCGCCGAGCCTCATGCGCTGTGCGAATTCGGCGCGCCGGGCGGCGCTTGCGGGCGTCTCCGCGTAGCAGCCTGCCGCCAGCTGCGCCGGGCCGCGCCGGACCGGGATGCTGCTCACCGTGCACTCGAACTCCACCGCCCCGCGCATGAGGCTCAAGCGGTCGCCGCAGCGCACTTCGTGCGCCGCCTTTACGCGCTCGCCGTTCAGGTGCACGCGACCGCCGGCAACCGCCTGTGCCGCGAGCGAACGCGACTTATACAGCCGCACGGCAAACAGCCAGCGGTCGAGGCGCGCGGTCCCGGCGCCGGCGGCGAACGCGTCGGACATATGCGCTCTAGTATAATTCCGCCTCATGAATCAGGCCGTCATCGAGCGATTGCGCGCCGAGCTCGCCGCTCTGCGCGAGCAGGGCCTCTACAAGAGCGAGCGCGTGCTGGCCAGCCCGCAGGGTGGCGTGGTGCGAGCCGGTGGCCACGAGGTCATCAACCTGTGCGCGAACAACTACCTCGGCCTCGCCAATCATCCGGCGGTGCGCGCCGCCGCGCAGCGCGCGCTCGATGCTTACGGCTACGGCATGGCCTCGGTGCGCTTCATCTGCGGCACCCAGCAGATCCACAAGGAGCTCGAGGCGCGCCTGGCGCGCTTCCTCGGGACCGAGGACGTGATCCTCTATTCTTCGTGCTTCGACGCCAACGGGGGGCTGTTCGAGACGCTGCTGGATGAGCGCGACGCGGTGATCTCGGATGCGCTCAACCACGCCAGCATCATCGACGGAATCCGGCTCTGCAAGGCGCAGCGCCTGCGCTACGCCAACAGCGACATGGGGGAGCTCGAGAACTGCCTGCGCCAGGCGCAGGGCGCGCGCACCCGGCTGATCGCCACCGACGGCGTCTTCTCCATGGACGGCTTCATCGCCAACCTGCGCGGCATCTGCGACCTCGCCGAGCGCCATGACGCGCTGGTGATGGTCGACGATTCGCACGCCACCGGCTTCATGGGTCCGACCGGGCGCGGCACGCACGAGCATTGCGGCGTCGCCGCGCGCGTCGACATCCTCACCGGCACGCTCGGCAAGGCGCTCGGCGGCGGCAGCGGCGGCTACATCGCGGCGCGGCGCGAGGTGGTCGAGTGGCTGCGGCAGCGCTCGCGGCCCTACCTCTTCTCCAACAGCATCCCGCCGGTGGTCGCGGCGGCGAGCCTCGCGGTGCTCGACCTGCTCGAGGGCAGCGGGCAGCTGCGCGAGCAGCTGTTCGAGAACGCGCGCTTCTTCCGCGCGGCGCTCACCCAGGCCGGCTTCGATCTGAAGCCCGGCGAGCATCCGATCATTCCGGTGATGCTGGGCGATGCGGCGCTCGCGACGCGCATGGCGGACGCGCTGCTCGAGCGCGGCGTGTACGTCATCGGCTTCTCCTATCCCGTGGTGCCGAAGGGCCAGGCCCGCATCCGCACGCAGATGTCGGCCGCGCTCACCCGCGCGCAGCTCGAGCGGGCCGTGGCGGCCTTCACCGAGGTCGGCCGCGAGCTCGGCGTGCTGCGCTCGTGATGCGCGCGCCGGGTATTGCTCCGCGGCTCGGCATCCTGCTCCTGCTGCTCGCGGGCGGAGCTGCATGGGCGGCCGACACGCCGCAGGTGACGTTGTCGGTCGTCGAGACCGATCCCGAGAGCCCGGCGACCCTCCACGGCAACGACAACGTCTACGTGCACGTCCACTACAGTGCGAGCGCGCCCATCAGGATCTGGGTGCGGCCCTACTTCCAGGGGCGCACCGCCGCCGCGATGACCATGGGCTCGCCCATCTATCCGGCCGGGGAAGGCGAAGGCTTCGGATGGTTCGGCTTCCGCAGTCCGGGCCAGGTGGACTCCATCCATCTGCAGGTGGCGACCGAGAACTCCGGCTACCCGTTCACGGAGCAGGCCTTCCCCGCGGACTTCAGCTGGGACGGCGCGCCCGGCGCGTGGCACCAGCCCGCCGCCTGGGTAGCGCCGTTTCAGGTTGAGGAGAAGCAGCGCGAGAAGGAGGCCTACCAGCACTATGCAAACCAGCCGCTCGGGGCCGCCGGGACCGTCGCGGTGGCGGCCTTCGGCGTCATGGTCCTCGCGGCGCTCGCCGCGTGCTTCCTGTGGCCGCTGTGGGCGCTGCTGCGATGGCGCGGCCGATGGCGGGCGCTCGCGGCGCTGCCGCTGCTGTTCGTGGTGATGTGGGTCGTCAAGGACATCGTGGAGATCTCCGCGGATCCAACCTCGCACAATCTCCTGCCGTTCGAGTTCATTGAAGCGGCCATACCCGTCGCCATATTCATGGGTATTCTGTGGCTATTGCGCCGCCGGGCACTCGCTGCCCCGCGGTGACAGCTCTCCTCGCCGAGGTGGTGCAATGAAAGCACTGGTCAAGCAGCAGGCAGCGCCCGGGATCTGGCTCGAGGACATTCCGGAGCCGAAGGTCGGGCACAACGACGTGCTGATCGAGATCGCCAAGACCGCGATCTGCGGCACCGACATGCACATCTACAACTGGGACGCCTGGGCGCAGAAGACCATCCCGGTGCCGATGGCGGTGGGGCACGAGTACTGCGGACGCATCGTCGAGGTGGGCTCGGAGGTCAGGGGGCTCAAGGCCGGCGACCGGGTTTCCGGCGAGGGGCACATCACCTGCGGCTATTGCCGCAACTGCCGCGCCGGCCGCCGCCACCTGTGCCGCAACACCGTCGGTGTCGGTGTCAACCGGCCGGGTGCCTTCGCCGAGTACCTGGCGATCCCGGCGGACAATACCTTCAAGCTTTCGGACTCCATTCCGGACGACATCGCCTCGATTCTCGATCCTTTCGGCAACGCCACTCACACCGCGCTCGCCTTTAACATGGTGGGCGAGGACGTGCTGATCACCGGCGCCGGCCCGATCGGCATCATGGCGACGGCGATCGCGCGCTTCACCGGCGCACGCCACGTCGTGGTCACCGACGTCAACGACTATCGCCTCGAGCTCGCGCGGCGGATGGGCGCGAGCCGCGCCATCAACGTACAGCGCGAGTCACTCGACCAGACGATGAAGGACCTCGGGATGCAGGAGGGGTTCGACGTGGGGCTCGAGATGTCGGGCAACGCGGCGGCGTTCCGCGACATGCTGCGCACCATGCATCACGGCGGCTCGATCGCCATCCTCGGCATCCCGCCCGGCGAGATGGCGATCGACTGGAATCAGGTGATCTTCAAGGGCCTGACGCTCAAGGGCATCTACGGCCGGGAGATGTTCGAGACCTGGTACAAAATGTCGAGCATGCTGCAGTCGGGACTGAAGCTCGACCCGATCATCACCCATCACTTCCCGATCCAGGAGTTCCAGAAGGGCTTCGAGACCATGGGATCCGGGAAGTCGGGGAAGGTCATCCTCGACTGGAGTAGCTTGTAGATTGGCGCGCCCGGCCCACGGCCGGGCGCGCAGGCCAACCGAATAGCACGCTCGGACCCGCGGGCGAAAGGCGTGGCTTTCGCCCGCTACATAGCAGGCCGGTTTGGACGCCGCGTCAGCGCACTTCGCAGAAGCAGTAGGCGTAGACGCGGTTCGGCACGCTGAAGCGGCTCAGGCGCGCCACCTCGCGCGCGATGGGGTCGAGGCGCCCGGCGAGCTGCCCGAGCGCGAGCTGATCGGCGCTCGCGCGGAAGAACTGGCGCACCATCTGCGTCTTGAACGACAGCGCCAGCTGCTGCGTCCAGGTGAGCTCGGGCTCGATGAACTCGGGGGCGTAGTCGGTGAGCTTGGCGCGCTGCGCGGCGGCCTTGAGCGCCTCGTCGAACGAGCCGAGGTGATCGACGAGGCCCAAGCGCAGGGCGTCGGTGCCGGCCCACACGTGGCCCTGAGCGATCGCATCGATCTCGGCGCGGCTCTTCTTGCGCCCGCTCGAAACGCGCTCGAGGAACTCGTCATAGCCGTGGTCGATCTGCGACTGCAGCAGCGCGCGCGCCTCCGCGCCGAGCGGCCGGTCGAGGCGCGCCTGGCCCGAGAGCGGCGTGGTGCCGACGCCGTCGACGCTGACGCCGACCTTGCCGAGCGTCCGGTCAAACGTCGGAATGATCGCGAAGATGCCGATCGAGCCGGTGAGGGTCGCGGGACTCGCCCAGATCTCGTCTGCGGGCGCCGAGATGTAATAGCCGCCCGAGGCCGCATAGCCACTCATGGACACGACCAGCGGCTTGCCGGCGGCGCGCAGCGCCTTGAGCTCGCGGTAGATCTCCTCGGAAGCGGTCACGCTCCCGCCGGGACTGTCGACGCGCAGCACCAGCGCCTTGACGTCGGAGTCGAGACGCGCCTGGCGGATGAGACGCGCGGTCGAGTCGCCGCCGATCGCCCCGGGCGGCTGCTCGCCGTCGAGGATCTCTCCCGAGGCGATGATGACGCCGATGCGCGGCTTGCCGCTCGCGCGGAGCTTGCGCTGCGCCTGCGCATAGCTCAGGTAGTCGGCCACCGAGACCGCGCGGAAGGAGCCCGTCGACTTGTCCTCGCCGACGAGCGCGCTCAGGCGCTTCTCGACCTCGAGCTGCGTCTTGATGCCGTTGACGAGCCCGGCCTCGAGGGCGACATGCGCCGCATTGCCACCGGCGGCCGGCACGGTCTTCGCCAGGCTGTCGACATACTTCGCCACCGCATCGGGGGCGAGCTTGCGCGCGCGGCCAATCGCCTCCTGGTAGCTGCTCCACAGCACGCCGAGGTAGGCGCGGCTCTCCTCGCGGTCTTCCGGCGACATGTTGGTGCGCGTGTAGGTCTCGACCGCGCTCTTGAACTGCCCGACGCGGAACACGTTGATGTCCACGCCGAGCTTGTCGAGCGCCTCTTTCAGGTACATGCGGTAGCGGTCGTAGCCGTCGATCAGCACGAACCCGAGCGGGTCGAGGTAGGTCTCGTCCGCCTGCGCCGCGAGGTAGTAGCCCTCCTGATCGAGCTCGTTGCCGTAGGCCACGACCTTCTTGCCGGTGGCGCGGAAGTCGCGCAGTGCGCGCGTCAGCTCTTCCAGCGAGGGCTGAGTGCCCCCTTCGAACTTGTCGAGGTCGAGCGCGATCGCCGGTATGCGCCGGTCGGTGGCTGCCGCCCGGATCGAGTCGGTGAGATCCCACAGCAGCGTCTCGTGGCGGCGGTCGCCGCGGGCCGCCTCGAGGGCCCGGGTCAATGGGTCGCCCGAGAGCTGCTCGACCAGCTCGCCGTCGGGCTCGATGAGCAGCGCAGCCCGCGAGGGGATGCGCGCCGCGCCGGAAAGCAGCACGCCGAGCGCGGCACCGAAGATCACCAGCAGCACGATCAGGTGCAGGACCTTGCGCAGGCCGTCCAGGCCGCGCCACAGGCCCGCAAAGAACGAACGCACGTTCACGCGCCTCACCGTTTCACGCGCCGGCCGCGGCCTTCGGACGGCCGCCCCTGCGCGTGCCTTCAGATCTTCTCCTCGATCCTCGCCGCCTTGCCTGCGAGATCGCGCAGGTAGTAGAGCTTGGCGCGGCGGACGCTGCCGCGGCGCTTGACCACGATGTCGCTGATCGCCGGGCTGTAGGTCTGGAACACACGCTCGACTCCCTCGCCGTGCGAGATCTTGCGCACCGTGAACGAGGAATTGAGCCCGCGGTTGCTGCGTGCAATCACCACGCCTTCGTAGGCCTGCACGCGCTCGCGGTCACCCTCGACCACCTTCACCTGCACGACCACGGTGTCGCCGGGCTTGAAGTCCGGCACTTTGCGGGTCATGCGCCGCTTGTCCAAATCCTGGATGATCTTGTTCATGTCACGTACCTCGATCCTCTTCTGCGGCCGCCTGCGCGGCCAGCAGCTCATTCAACACACGCTGCGCCTCGCCCGTCAGCCTGGCTGCGGCGATCAGATCGGGCCGGCGCCGCCAGGTCCGCTCGACCGCGCACTTCAGGCGCCAGCGGCCGATGCCGGCGTGGTCGCCCGACAATAACACCGGCGGCACGCTCAAGCCCTCGAACACTTCCGGCCGCGTGTAATGCGGCCAGTCGAGCCGCCCCTGCGCGAACGAATCCTCCTCGCTCGAGCGCTCATCGCCCAGTGCCCCGGGCAGCAGCCGCGCCACGGCGTCGATCACCGTGAGCGCCGGCAGCTCCCCGCCGGAGAGAACATAGTCGCCGACCGACAGCTCGCGATCGATCCCGAGCTCGATCACGCGCTCATCGATCCCCTCGTAGCGCCCCGCCACCAGCAGCATGCCGGGCAGCGCCGCCAGCGCGCGCGCCGCGCGCTCGCCGAAGGGCTCGCCCTGCGCGCTCAGGCAGATCCGCGGGCTCCCCGGCGGCAGCCGGCGGTGCGCCGCGCGGATCGCCGCGAGCAGCGGCTCGGGCTTCATCACCATGCCCGGACCGCCCCCGTAGGGCCGGTCGTCCACCGTGCGGTGCGCGTCATGCGTGTGCATGCGCGGATCCTCGGTTCCGACCGTGACGAGCCCGCGCTCGAGGGCGCGGCCCACCACTCCGTACTCCAGAGCTCCCGCGATCATGCGCGGAAACAGCGTGACGACTTCGATCTTCATGGCCGTCCGAAGCTCTTGAGTCCTGCTATTCCGGCTCCACGGGCCAGTCCACCACAACCATCCGTTGCGCCAGGTCCACCGTGCGCAGATGCTTCGGCGAGGCGAGCACCCAGTGCTCACGCCCGCCAGGCTCCTTCGTCACCATAACCGCTCCGGCCGGTGCGTCCACGAAATGGCTCACCGTACCCAGCGCGACGCCTTCGAGGTTGCGCACTGCGAGTCCCACCAGGTCCGCGCGGTAGTACTCGCGCTCGCCCGTCGGGGGGAGCGCTGCGCGCTCCACCTCGACGATCGCCCCGGTGAGCCTTGCTGCGCCCTCACGGCTCGCCACGCCCTCGAGCTGAGCGACGAGACCCCGCCCGTGGCCCCGCCCGGTGGCTACCCGCCGCGTGACCCGCTCGCCGCTCGCCAGCCTCAAGGCCCACTCGCGGTATTTCAGCAGTCCGGCCGGCGGATCGGTATACGAATCGACGTGTACCCAGCCCTTCACGCCGTAGGGAGCGCCCAGGCGGCCAAGCTCGATCCAGGCCACGGCTGCTCCGGCTTTGCGGCACCTCCGCGGAAGTGCCGTCTCAAGACCTCAGGCCGTAGCCTGCTTGCGATAGGACGCTACGAGCGTCCGCACGCGGTCCGAGGGGTGCGCCCCCTTCCCGACCCAGAAGTCGATGCGCGGCAGATCGAGCTTCAGCTTGATCTCGCCCCGCCGGGCGATCGGATTGAAGAATCCCACGTGCTCGAGGCTCGGGCCGCCCTGGCGCTTGCGGCTGTCGGTCACGACGACGTGGTAGAAGGGCTGATTGCGCGCCCCACGCCGCGTCAGGCGAATGGTAACCATGGCTTTTGCTCTCGGTCCTCGGAGGGGCCGCCCAAAAAGAGCGCGGATTCTACGCAACGCTTCAATTCTGCGCCAGTTTTTCCCCCTAGCGCCCGGGAAAGCCCGGGGGAAGCCCGCCCTTGAAGGCCCCCATGAGCTTCCGGAGCCGCCCCCCCTTCATGCTCTTCATGACCCGCTGCATCTCCTGAAACTGCTTCAGCAGCCGGTTAACGTCCTGAACCTGCACGCCGGACCCGGCCGCGATGCGCCGCCGGCGCGAGCCGTCGATGATCCCGGGGCTACGCCGCTCGCCCGGGGTCATGGAATTGATGATGGCGATCTGTCGGCGCAGATCCCGGTCGCCCTGCTCGGCCGAGACCGCACCCTTCTTCACCACCGCGCCGGGGAGCTTGTCGATCAGCGCGCCGACCCCGCCCATCTTCTGGAGCTGCTCGAGCTGGCCGCGCAGGTCCGCCATGTCGAAGCCAACGCCTTTGACGACCTTGCGGGCCAGCCGCGCCGCCTCCTCCCCATCGACCTGCCGGTGCACCTGCTCGACCAGGCTCACCACATCGCCCATGCCGAGGATGCGCGAGGCCATGCGCGCGGGGTCGAAGGGCTCGAGCGCCTCGGTCTTCTCGCCGACGCCCACGAACACGATCGGCTTGCCGGTGATCTGCCGCACCGAGAGCGCAGCGCCCCCGCGTGCGTCTCCGTCCGCCTTGGTGAGGATGACCCCGGTCAGATCGAGCGCGGCGCCGAAGGCGCGCGCGGCGTTCACCGCGTCCTGGCCCGCCATGGCGTCGACGACGAAGAGTCGCTCCGCCGAGCCCACCGCCGCATCGATCCGCCGCACTTCGTCCATCAGCTCCTCATCGACGTGGAGCCGGCCGGCCGTGTCGACGATGAGCACATCGAACACTCCGTTGCGCGCGCGTGCGAGCGCGGCGAGCGCGATCGCCTCCGGCGTCGCCCCGGCCTCGGGCGAGAAGTATTCGGCGTGCACCTGCGCGGCAAGGCGCTCGAGCTGCAGCATCGCGGCCGGCCGCCGTACGTCGGTGCTCGAGAGCAGCACGCGCTTGCGTTCACGCTCGTGAAGAAAGCGCGCGAGTTTCGCCGCCGTCGTCGTCTTGCCCGCCCCCTGCAGTCCCGCCAGCAGCACCACGACCGGCGGCTGCGCACGCAGGGAAAAACCGGCGCCGCCGCCCCCCATGAGCGCGATGAGCTCCTCGTTCAGAATGCCGATGAAGGCCTGCCCCGGGGTGAGGCTAGCGGCCACCTCGGCGCCGAGCGTCTTGACTTTGACGGACTCGATGAAGGACTTCACCACCGGCAGCGCCACGTCGGCCTCGAGCAGCGCCACGCGCGTGTCGCGCAATGCCTGCGTGATGTTGTCTGGCGTGATGCGGCCGCGGCCGCGCAGGCTCTCGACGATCGCCGAAACCCTCGCGGTGAGCTGGTCGAACATGCAGTCAGGATCCCCGATCCGCGCGCGCTATGCTAGTCGCTCGACCGCCGCCGCCTTACCGACCGGAGAGCCGCCTTGAACTTCGCTTCGACCCCTGTGCCACAGCTGGCGCTGCTCGCGCTGCTCGTCATCGCCGCCTTCTCCTCCGGGGCCGAGGCGGCGATGCTCTCGGTCAACCGCTACCGGATCCGCCACCGCGCCGAGGCGGGGCAGCTCTCCGCGCGGCTCCTCGAGCGGCTGCTCGCGAAGCCCGACGAGTGGCTCGGCGCGAACCTGGTGATCCTCGCCCCGGCGAGCGTGTTCGCCTCCGCCATTGCCACCATCCTCGCGCAGCGCAGCGGCTACGCGTACGCGGTGCCGATCGCGGAGGTATTGCTCACCATCGTGGTGATCGTCTTCTGCGAGCTCGCCCCGAAGATCTATGCGGCCTCCAACCCCGAGGGCGTGGCGTTGCACGCCGCCGGTATCTATCGCGTGCTGGTGCTGGTGGCGCGGCCGGCGCTGTGGCTCACCAACCGCATGGCGTACGGGTTGCTGCGCATCTTCGGCGCGGGGCGCGCCGCGCAGACCAGCCAGGCGCTCTCCGCCGAGGAGCTGCGCACGGTCGTGACCGAGGCCGCCCCGGTGATCCCGGCGCGCCACCGCCAGATGCTGCTCTCGATCCTCGACCTCGGACGCCTCACCGTGAACGACATCATGGTCCCGCGGCAGGAGATCTCCGGGCTCGACATGAGCGAGAGCTGGGAAGACATCCTCGATCAGCTCAAGCAGACGCCGCACACGCGGCTGCCGGTCTATGAAGGCGAGCTCGACAACCTGATCGGGGTGCTCTACATGAAGCGCGTGGCGAACGAGCTGGTGCGCGGCACGCTGAGCCTCGAGCGGCTGCTCGAGCTCGCGCGCGGCCGCGAGCCCTACTTCGTGCCCGAGGGCACGCCGCTCAACGCGCAGCTTGGCCATTTTCAGCGCAATCGCCGCCGCTTCGCCTTCGTCGTGAACGAATACGGAGGGATCGAAGGCCTGATCACGGTCGAGGACATCCTCGAGGAGATCGTCGGGGAGTTCACCAACGATCCTGCCACCATCACCCACAAGGACGTGCACACGGAGCGGCCGGGCGTCTTCATCGTGAACGCCAGCGTCACCATCCGCGCGCTGAATCGCGCGCTCGGCTGGCAGCTGCCAACGGGCGGACCGAAAACGGTGAACGGCCTGCTGCTCGAGCACCTCGAGACCATTCCCGACCCCGGAACCATGTTGCGCGTCGGCGACTACGAGTTCGAGGTGCTGCAGACCGCGGACAATACCGTGCGCACCGTGCGGGTGCGGGTGCCCGTGGCCGTGAAGGCAGCGGTGGCGGGCGCCTCGTGAGGCGCAGCCACCGCAGCGGCCTGACGCCCCTCAGGCGCCGCCAGCCGCTCCCGGGCGGCCGGTGAACGCGGCCGCGAGCGCCTCGGCAACCGTGCTGACCGCGTGGACGGTGAGGCCGGCGGGTGGCTTGCGCGGCGCGTTGTCGCGCGGAATCAGCGCCACCCTGAACCCCTGCGCCTGCGCCTCGCGCAGCCGCTCATCGCCGTAAGGCACCGGACGTACCTCGCCCGTGAGCCCGAGCTCGCCGAAGGCGACGAGCTGCGCGGGGAGCGCGACGTTCTTGAGACTCGAGGCGAGTGCGAGCGCGACCGGCAGGTCCCAGGCGGTCTCGTTGATCTGGATACCGCCGACGACGTTGACGAACACGTCGTACTCCTGCAGCGCAAGCGCCGCGTGCCGGTTGATCACCGCGAGCAGCATCGCCAGGCGGTTGGCATCGAGGCCCTGCGCGATGCGGCGCGGGGCGCCGAAGCGCATGCGGTCGACCAGCGCCTGCAGCTCGATGAGAAGCGGCCTGCCCCCCTCGCGCGTCACCGTGACGATGCTGCCGGCGGCCGGCTGCGCCGCGCGCGCGAGAAAGATCGCCGCCGGGTTCTTAACTTCCCTGAGGCCGGTGCCCGTCATGGCGAAGAACCCGAGCTCGTTGACCGCGCCGAAGCGGTTCTTGGTGGCGCGCACGATGCGATAGCGGCTGCCGGCCTCGCTCTCGAAATACAACACGGTGTCGACCAGGTGCTCGAGGAGCTTCGGTCCTGCGATCGCGCCCTCCTTGGTCACGTGACCGACGATGACGATCGCCGCGCCCCCCGCCTTGGCAAAGCGCACCAGCTCCGCCGTGCACTCGCGCAACTGCGTCACCGCCCCGGCGCCCGCCGGCACGGTGGGGGACTGCAGGGTCTGGATCGAGTCGATGACGAGGAGCGCCGCCTGCCGCGCTGCCGCAAGCGCCAGGACCGCCTGGCAGTCGGTCTCGGTCACGACGCCGAGAGCCTCCGCGGCCACACCTAAGCGCCCGGCGCGCAGCCCCACCTGGGCCACCGACTCCTCGCCGCTCGCGTAGATCACGGGACGCGCGGCGGCGACGTGCGCCGCAACCTGCAGCAGGAGCGTCGACTTGCCGATGCCCGGATCCCCCCCGAGGAGAATCACCGAGCCCGGGACGATCCCGCCCCCCAGGACCCGATCGAGCTCCGCCTGCCCGCTCGGCAGCCGCTCGCCGCCACCACCGAGGGCGGCTCCCGGAGCGAGACTCACCGCCAGGGCGGCCGGCGCGGCGCGGCCCCGGGGCGCACGCCGCTCCTCGAGCGAATTCCACTCGCCGCATAAAGGACACTGCCCCTGCCACTTGAGGGTTTCACCCCCGCAGGAGGCACACACGAACACCGGATTCAAGCGAGCCATCGATGCGCCGTCGGGCAACTTTCGGCTAGGATTCGCGCGGGGGAGATCACTGAAAGCGGTCTTTTGTGACCAATCACCGGGACACCCCAGCGTTCGATGCTAGCTTATGGCAGCTCGAATCGGGGACGGGAAAGTGACGCGTATCACATTTGGTGGGCCGCAGGCGGGTCAGGGCGCAGCATGAGCTTGCGAAACAAGCTGCGCTTCGTCGGTGCCACCGATACCGGCCGGGTCCGGGAGCACAACGAGGACACCATCGCGGTCGACCCCGACATCGGCCTGCTGGTGCTCGCAGACGGCATGGGCGGCTACAACGCCGGAGAAGTAGCGAGCGGCATCGCAGTGAAGACCATTGTCAACCTGGTGCGCGAGCATGTGGAGCGCGAGGACCTGTCGATCGCGGACCGCGAGTCGGGGTTGTCGCGGCCGAACATCATTCTGCGCGACGCCATCCATCGCGCCAATAAGATCATCTACCAGACCGCGCGTACGCAGCCGCAATGCGAGGGCATGGGCACGACGGTGGTGGCGGCGCTGTTCTTCGACAACAAGATCACCGTCGCCCACGTGGGCGACTCGCGGCTCTACCGCCAGCGCGGCGATCGGCTCGAGCAGGTCACCATGGACCATTCGCTGCTGCAGGAGCTGGTCGACCGCGGCTTCTACTCCGCCGAGGAGGCGCAGCGCGCGTCCAACAAGAATTACGTGACCCGGGCGCTCGGAGTCGAGCCCCAGGTCGACGTGGAAATCCAGGAATACCCGGTGAACCGGGGTGAGTACTTCATCCTGTGCTCGGACGGCCTGTCCGACATGGTCGAGGACGAAGATATTCATTTAACCATAAACACCTTTAGTGCTAATCTGGATACGGTCGCCAAACAATTGATTCAGCTGGCTAATGACAATGGAGGCCGGGACAACATCTCGGTGGTGATGGCGCACATCATGGATGCGTTTCCGGCTCGCACGAAGATTTTCGACAAGATCCTCAGTTGGTTCGGCTGATACCACGCGATAGGGGCTAGCAATGGCAAGGTTGGTCTTAAGCCTGGATGGCCAGGTGATGGCGGAATACAACATGAACAAGGAGCGGTACACCATCGGCCGCCTCCCCGACAATGACATCCGCATCGACAACGCTGCCGTCAGCGGCCACCACTCGCTGATCATCAACATCCTCAACGACTCGTTCCTCGAGGATCTGAACAGCACCAACGGCACCTACGTCAACGGCAAGCTGATCAAGAAGCACGCGCTGCAGCATGGCGACGTGATCACGGTCGGGCATCACCAGCTGCGCTTCGTCGAGGACGACGAGGCGCAGGACGAGTTCGAGAAGACCATGGTGATACAGCCCTCCGCGCGCCCGGTCGAGAAGGTGCGCGCCGCGACCGAGGGCGCCGACAAGATGTCCAGCTCCCTCACTGCCACCGGCCGCTCGCGCGCGCTGGCCGACGGCGCCGCGGCGGTCAAGAAGGCGAAGCTGCAGGTGCTCTCGGGCGCCTTCGCCGGCCGCGAGGTCGAGCTCAGCAAGGCGCTCACGACCTTAGGGAGACCCGGGGTGCAGGTGGCCGCGATCACGCGCCGCGCCGAGGCCTACTACATCGTGCACGTCGACAGTGGCAAGGAAGGCGACTTCCCGCTGCTCAACGGCACGCCCATCGGCGCCCAGGCGACCAAGTTGAACGACAACGACGTCATTCAGCTCGCCGGGGTCAAGATGGGGTTCTTCCTGAATTAGTCGACCGGGCAAAAGTCGCCTGCGGCGCTTTTGCCGGACATCAGTTTCGTTGCCGGCGGCAAAAGGCGGGGCTCGATGCGCATCGGGCGCTCGTCTCAGCAGCCGGGCACTCCGTAGCAAGGTCGGCGCAGGGGCTTTTGCCGCCTGCGCTCTGCCGTATCACAGCCGGACGTAGGCCCGTACCGGGAACGATCCCATCCCGCGCACCGCGGGAGGCACCGCGCTGAAAGTGAACCCGGAAGCCGGCAGCTGCTCGAGCCCGCGCAGGTGCTCGACGATGGGTATTCCGGCACCGAGGAGCGTCGTGTGCACCGGGCGCTCGCCGTCTTCCGTGTCGTCGATGTTGAGGGAATCGATCCCGACGAGGCGTACGCCCTGATCCCTGAGGTAAGCGGCAGCCGCGGCGGTCAGGAACGGGTGACCGCGGCCGTAGCGCTCGGTACGCCAGTGCTGCGCCCAGCCGGTGTGCACCAGCACGGCCTTGCCCCGCACCTCGAGGCCCGTGAGTGCGGGCGCATCGATCGAGCGGCTGCTGGACGCGCGCAGCACGACCGCCGGCAGGTCCGCGAGCTCATCGAGCGTGAGCTGTGCGATGTCGCGGCCGTCGCCGAAGCGATGGAAGGGACTGTCGAGGTAGGTGCCGGTATTGGCAACCAGATCGATGCGACCGATCTGAAACGTCGTCGGGTGCGCATAGCGGCCGCGCGAGGCTTCGCGGCTCAGGTAGTCGCACAGGTGCGGCGCCGGGATCCCGGGATAGGTGACCATCCCGTCCTCGATCACGTGACTCAGGTCGAGGAAGCGCGCGAGGCGTGAGGCTTCGTGCTGCCCTGCGAGTACATTGCCCATGGCGCGGCTCCACTAGCGAGAGGCCCGCAGCATAGACGCCCGCGGCGCGTCTCCGTGAGTGGCTTCCGGCCGGATTGCGCTCAGAAACGGCGCCTGGCCTCCCGCCGCGCTGTCAGCGCAGCTCGAGCGGCACGCGCTGACTCACGCTGCAGAGGAGCTCGTAGGGGATCGTGCCCGCGTGGCGCGCGATCTCCTCCACCGGCAATCCGGGCCCCCACAGGAGCACGCCGGTGCCGACATGCACGCCGGGCACGGCCGAGACATCCACGGCGATCATGTCCATGGACACGCGCCCGACGACCGGCGCGCGCACTCCGGCGATGAGCACCGGCGTGCCGCCGGGAAGACCGCGTGGCAGTCCGTCCCCATAGCCGGCGGCGATGATTGCGATCAGGGTATCGCGCGGCGCAGTCCAGGCGGCGCCGTAGCCGACCGTCTCGCCGGCCGTCACGCGCCGCAGCGCGATCACCGACGACTCGAGGCTCATCACGGGCTCGAGCCCGAGCTGCGCCGCGGAAGCGTCCGCAAACGGCGAGGCGCCGTAGAGGGCGAGCCCCGGACGCACCCAGTCGTAGTTGAGCTGCGCGCTGCCGAAGATGCCGGCGGAGTTGGCGATGCTGACTGAGTAGTCGAGGCCCCGCGTCGTCTCGCGGAAGCGCGCGACCTGCTGGTTGGTCATGCGGTTATCGTGCTCGTCGGCGCAGGCGAGGTGCGTGAGCAGGCGGATCTCGAGCGGCGCCGACTTCAGGCGCCGCACGCGCTCGAGCGCGCCGGCGAACTCGCGCGGCGGGAAGCCGAGCCGGTTCATGCCGGTGTCGATCTTGATCCAGAGCACGAAGCGGTGCGCGCCCGTCATCTCCTCGAGCAGCTCCACCTGCAGCGCATCGTGCACCACGAGATCGAAGCCGTGGCGCGCCGCTTCCAGCAGCTGCTCGGCCGTGAACACGCCCTCGAGCAGCACGATGGGCTGGGTGATCCCCGCGGCGCGCAGCGCCAGCCCCTCCTCGAGCCGCGCCACCGCAAACGCATCGGCTTGCCCGAGCGAGAGTGCGGTCGGCACCAGCCCGTGCCCATAGGCGTTCGCCTTGACCACCGCCATGACACGCGCGCCGCGGGCGCGTTCGCGGACGGTGCTTAGATTGTGGCGCAGGGCGCGCGGTTCGATGACGGCCCGGATGAGCCGGCTCACCGCAGCACGCCCTCGGCGTAGGAATCCGGCGCGTAGTTGGCGAAACGCGTGTACTGGCCCTGGAAGGTGAGCAGGAAGCTGCCGATCTCGCCGTTGCGATGCTTGACGAGGTCGATCTCGGCGATGCCTTTCTTGGTGGTGTTCCGGTCGTAGACCTCTTCGCGGTAGATGAGCAGGATGATGTCTGCGTCCTGTTCGATTGCGCCGCTCTCACGAAGATCCGACATCACCGGCCGCTTGTGCTCGCGCTGCTCCACACCGCGATTCAGCTGTGACAGCGCAATCACCGGCACCGCCAGCTCCTTCGCGAGCGCCTTGAGCCCGCGCGAGATCTCCGCGATCTCGGTCGCGCGGTTCTCCTGCGTGCCCGGCACCTGCATGAGCTGCAGGTAATCGACCACGATGAGATTCAGGCCGTGCTCGCGCTTGACGCGCCGGGCGCGGGCGCGCAGCTCGGTGGGATTCAGGGCCGGGGTCTCGTCGACGAAGATCTTCGCTTCCGAGAGCTGGCTGGTCGCGCCCGTGATGCGCACCCAGTCGTCATCGGAGATGCGGCCGCTGCGCAGGCTCGAGAGCGGCACCCCGCCGACCGAGGCGAGCATGCGCGTGATCACCTGCTCGGACGGCATCTCCATGCTGAAGACCGCGACCGAGGCGCGCGTGCCCGGATGCACGGCGGCGTACTCGGCCATGTTGACGGCGAGCGTCGTCTTACCCATCGAGGGGCGGCCGGCGATGATGACCAGATCCCCCGCGCGCAGCCCGCCGGTGATCTTGTCGAATTCGGTGAAGCCCGTGGGGAGGCCGCGCAGCTTGTCGGGGTTGGTGTGCCACTCGTCGATCTGGTCGATGACCGCGGGGAGCAGATCGCGTACCGGGCGCGCGCCTTCGCGGCCGCGGAACGACCCGTCGGCGATCTCGAACACGCGCTGCTCGGCGCGGTCGACCAGATCGCGCGCGCTCATGCCGTCGTTGTTGTAGACGGCGGAGGCGATCTGCGTGCCGGCCTGGATGAGCTGCCGCATCAGCGAGCGCTCGCGCACGATCTGCGCGTAGGCGCGCACGTTGGCCGCGGTCGGCGTGTCGCGCGCGATGGAGCTCAGGTATGCAAGCCCGCCCGCCTTGTCGAGCTGCCCGTTGCGCTCGAGGAAGCCGGCGACCGTGACGGCATCGCAGGGCTTGCCCTCGCCGGCAACCGCGGCGATGGCGCCGAAGATGAGCTGGTGATCGGGACGGTAGAAGTCTTCCTGGCGCACCACGTCCGCGACCTGGTCCCAGGCCACGGGGTCGATCACGAGACCGCCGAGCACCGCCTGCTCGGCCTCGACCGAGTGCGGCGGAGCGGGCGCGTCAATCAGTGCGACCGAGCCCGAATCACGCGCCTTGGGCGTACCGGCCATCGGCTGTACCGGGAGCTACTCTTCGGGGACGATCGCTACCGTCAGCGGCACGTCCACGTCGGCGTGCAGGTGCAGGCTGATCACGTGCTCGCCGAGCGTACGCAGCGGCCCGGTCGGCAGGCGCACTTCGCTGCGCTCGACCTTGATGCCCGTCTTGCTGCAGGCCTCGGCGATGTCGGCGGTGCCGATCGAGCCGAACAGCTTCCCCTCCGTGCCCGCCTTGGCGGGAATCGTGAGCTTGAAGTCCTTCATGGCCTCGGCGCGCTCGCTCGCGGAGGTGAGGTGCTCGCGTGCCAGGCGCTCGAGCTCGGCGCGGCGCGCCTCGAAGCGCGCGATGTTCTCGGGAGTCGCGAGCGTGGCCTTGCCCTGGGGCAGGAGGAAATTGCGCCCGAAGCCCGAGCGGACCTTGACTCGATCACCGATGTTGCCGAGGTTGGCGACCTTCTGAAGCAGGATGACGTTCACGAACGCGCCCCTTAATGCTGGTCGGTGTACGGCAGCAGCGCGAGAAAACGCGCACGCTTGATCGCGACCGCCAGCTGCCGCTGGTAGAAGGACTTGGTGCCGGTGATGCGGCTCGGAACGATCTTGCCCGTCTCGGTGACGTAGCCCTTGAGCGTGGCGAGATCCTTGTAGTCGATCTGCTTCACGCCCTCGGCGGTGAAGCGGCAGAACTTCTTGCGTCGTGAGAAGCGGCTGCCGCCGCCCCCACCGTGTCCTCTGGACATTGCCATGGATCAGATCCTTTCGAATTCGTTGCAGTGTACTGTGCTTTGGCCGCGCGTTGCGGGCCTCAGGCGTTGTCCGACACGGAATTGTCGTCGTCGTCGGCACCTACGGGGGACTCCTCGCGGGCGCGCTCACGCCGGCGGCCGCCGCCCTCGCCCTCCTCGTCCGCGGCCTTGGCCATCGGCGAGGGCTCGGTCACGGCGGAGTCCATGTTCACGACGAGGTGGCGCAGCACCGCGTCGCTGAAGCGGAAGGCACCCGTGAGCTCATCGAGCGTCTTCTGGTCGGTCTCGATGTTCATGAGCACGTAGTGGGCCTTGTGCACCTTGGCGAGCGGATAGGCGAGCTGACGCCGGCCCCAGTCCTCCAGGCGGTGCACGTGGCCGCCGCCGGCGGCGATCATGCCCTTGTAGCGCTCGATCATGGCGGGCACCTGCTCGCTCTGATCGGGATGCACGAGAAAAACGATTTCGTAATGCCTCATGTACTTAAGTCTCCTTACGGGTTGAGCCGCCCGGGCTCAAGGCTTTCGCCGGTGCGGCAAGGAGTAACGTCGTCGGACGGTAAAATCGCCCGTGCGGACGCCCCTTTCGGGATAAAAAAGGGGCGCGAAGCATACTCAAAGCGCACCCGGGCCGCAATGCCGGCTCCCGCCCGCTGGCTTTCCAATCAAAGGCTTGGGCTCTCAAGCCCTCGATCAAGGGCTTACGTCCGCCGATGCACATATATTGAGGTGTGCCCGCAGGGTGCGGCGCTTGCCTGACCCGCCTCAGCCGCCGAGATGCTCCTCGACCTGCCGCCAGGCGAGCTCAGCAGTCTCGCGCGCGCGCTCGCCCGCCTCGCGCGCATGGCGACTCGCGGCGGTGCCTTCCAGCACGCGCCGCATGATGCCCTGGCGGATGCAGGCGATGCGGAACAGGTTGTACGCCATGCAGAACTCCCAGACGCGCGGCTCGATCGGCGCCCGCCCGCTGCGCCGGCAATAGGCGGCGACGTACTGCGCCTCGGTCGGGATACCGAGCGCGCCCAGGTCGACCCCCTTGAGTCCCGGGATCTCGCCCGCGCCCACCCGCCACAGCATCACGTGATAGGAGAAGTCGGCGAGCGGGTGGCCGAGCGTCGAGAGCTCCCAGTCGACCACGGCCAGCATGCGCGGCCCATCGGGCGCGAAGATCATGTTGTCGATGCGGTAGTCGCCGTGCACCAGCGTGGTCTCATCGCCGGTCGGGATGTTGAGCGGCAGCCAGGCGATGAGCTTCTCCATCGCCTCGATACGCCCGGTCTCGGATGCGCGGTACTGCTTGCTCCAGCGCGCGATCTGCCGGGCGAAGTAGTTGCCGGGCTTGCCGTAGTCGGCGAGCCCCAGACGCTCGATGTCGGCGCTGTGCAGCGCCACCAGCACGCGGCTCATCTCATCGTAGATCGCGGCGCGCTCCTCCCTCGATAACCCGGGAAGCCGCGGATCCCAGAAGTTGCGGCCGCGCACGTAACTCATGACGTAGAACATGGTGCCGATCACGCTCGCGTCCTCGCACAGGCAGATCGGCTCGGCCACCGGCACGCCGTGCCCGAAGAGCGCCCGGGTAATGCGGAACTCACGGTCCACGGCGTGCGCCGAGGGGAGCAGCTGCCCGGCGGGCTTGCGGCGCAGGACGTAGTGCGCGCCATCGCCGGTGGTGAGCAGGAACGTAGGGTTCGACTGGCCGCCGCGGAACATCTCGACGGTGAGCGGACCGCGGAAGCCCGCTACCTGAGCGCTCAGGTAGCGCGCGAGCGCCGCCTCATCGAAGCGCTGCCGGTCCGGGACCGGCATGGTGCCCGCGAACTCCTGCCCGGGCATTTCAGGGGTGCTTCCCGAGCTCGAGCTTGCCGATCTGGTTGCGGTGCACCTCATCCGGTCCGTCGGCGAGGCGGATGCCGCGTGCGTGCGCGTAGGCGCTCGCGAGCTCGAAGTCCTCGCACAGTCCCGCCGCACCATGGGCCTGGATCGCCCAGTCGGTGACCTGGCAGGCCGCGTCGGCGGCGGCGATCTTGATCATGGCGATCTCGGCGCGCGCCGCCTTGTTGCCGACCGTGTCCATGAGCCAGGCCGCCTTGTAGACGAGCAGGCGCGCCTGATCGATGCGGATGCGCGATTCCGCGATGCGCTCGAGCGTCACCGATTGCTCGGCGATCGGGCGGCCGAAGGCGGTGCGCGCCTTTACGCGGCGGCACATCTTCTCGAGCGCGCGCTCGGCGACCCCGATGAGCCGCATCGCGTGATGAATGCGGCCGGGCCCCAGGCGCCCCTGTGCGATCTCGAAGCCCCGCCCCTCGCCGAGCAGCAGGTTGGCGACCGGCACCCGCACGTCGCGGAACTCGATCTCCATGTGCCCGTGCGGCGCATCGTCGTAGCCGAACACCGGCAGGTGCCTGAGGATCGTGATGCCGGGCGTCTCGCGCGGCACCAGAATCATCGACTGCTGCCGGTGCTTCGGCGCGCCCGGGTCGGTCTTGCCCATGAAGATGAAGAGGCGGCAGCGCGCACTCCCCGCCCCCGAGGTCCACCACTTGCGGCCGTTGATCACGTAGTCGCCGCCGTCGCTCACGATCGAGCTCTCGATATTGGTGGCGTCGCTCGAGGCGACGCGCGGCTCGGTCATGGCGAAGGCCGAGCGGATCTTCCCCTCGAGCAGCGGCTCGAGCCATTGCTGCTTCTGCCCGGGCGTGCCGTAGCGCTCGAGCGTCTCCATGTTGCCGGTGTCGGGGGCCGCGCAGTTGAAGACCTCGGGTGACCAGACGACGCGCCCCATGAGCTCGCAAAGCGGGGCGTACTCGAGGTTGGTGAGCCCCGCGCCATGAACCGAATCAGGCAGGAACAGGTTCCAAAGGCCCTGCGCCCGTGCCTTGCGCTGCAGCTCGCCGACGAGCCGCGGCTCCTCCCAGCGATCGCCCTGGTCGCGCTCCTCGCGGTAGCGCTGCTCGTTCGGATACACGTGGGCATCCATGAAGGCGCCGAGGCGCGCGAGGTAGTCTTGGGTCTTGCGGCTGAATTCGAAGTCCATGGACGTTACTCCTGCCGTTGCCAGCTCCCGCGCTGGCGTGCCGCCTCATACAGCAGCATACCGGCGGCCACCGAAACGTTGAGGCTCTCCACCGCGCCGAGCTGCGGTAGTCGCACCAGGAAGTCGCAGTTTTGCCGCGTGAGCTGCCGCAGGCCCGTGCCCTCGGCGCCGAGCACCAGCACCACCGGCCCCTTGAGGTCGACCGCGTCCGCACTCTTATCCGCCGCGGCGTCCGCCCCCACCACCCAGAATCCCGCTTCTTTCAGGAGCTTGAGCGTCCGCGCGAGATTCGTCACCGCCACCACCGGCGTCGTCTCCGCCGCGCCTGCGGCCACCTTGCGCGCCGCCGGCGTCAGCTGCGCCGCGCGATCCTTCGGCACGATCACCGCCAGCGCCCCGCAGGCATCCGCGGTGCGCAGGCAGGCGCCGAGGTTATGCGGATCCTGTACGCCATCGAGCGCGAGCAGCAGCGGTGCGGAAGCGCTCTGCAGCGCTGCCAGGAGCTCATCCTCACTCCAGGGAGGGAGCGGCGCGATGTCGGCCGCCACACCCTGGTGCACGACGTCCCCGAGCAGCTTCTTCAGCGCGTGGGCGTCGATGCGCTCGACGGGCCGCTGCTGTCTGCGCGCGAGCTCTTCGATCGCGCGCACCCGCGGATCGTCGCGGCGCTCGGCGAGGCGCACGGTGCGGACACGCTCGGGATGGCGCTCCAGCATGCTGCGCACGGCGTGCAGGCCAAAAATGGTTTCCGCGCTCTTCATCGCCACACCCGCAAGCGCGCGCGGCTAGTCCTCTTCCGCCAGCGCGAGGTCTATCAGGCCTTCGATCGGGTTCACCGCCGTCACCACCACCCGCACGTGGCTGCCGGTGCGCAGGCGCCGCCCGCTGCGCCGGCCGCGCCACGCGTGACCGTCGTCCTCCATGACGTATTGATCATCCTGCAGGTTGTCGAGATGGAGCAGGCCATCGACTGCCGTCTCGAGAATCTGCACGAAGCAGCCGAACTCCACTACCGTGGTGATGAGGCCGCGGAAGGTCTGACCGATGCGTTCCTTCAAATAGGTGCATTTGAGGAAGGTGGCAACGTAGCGATCCGCCTCATCCGCGCGCTTCTCGAGCCGCGAGGTGCTCTCGCCGAGCGCGCCCAGCTCGCTCGGCGCGTAGCTCACCGCCGCCCCGCCCTTGGCACCAATCAGGCTCTTCAGCGTCCGATGCACGACCAGGTCTGGATAGCGGCGGATGGGCGAGGTGAAATGCGCATAGTGGGTGAGCGCGAGACCGAAGTGGCCGATGTTGGCCGGCTGATAGATCGCCTGCGGCATGGCGCGCACGACCAGTGACTCCACGAAGGCCCGCTCGGAAGCGTCCGGCACGCGCCGGGCGATCGCCTGCAGGTCACGGGTGGTCACGGTCTTTGGGACGCGCGCATCGATCCCGAGTGCCTTGAGGGTCGTGGCGAGACGCTCGAGTTTCTCGTCCTCCGGCACCCCGTGTACCCGATAAAGGGTCGGGACCTGCGCCTTCTCGAGCGCCTCCGCTACGGCGACGTTAGCGAGGATCATGCACTCCTCGATCAGGCGGTGCGCGTCGTTCCTCAGGCGCAGCTCGATCGCGCGCACGCGCTCGGCCTCATCGATCACGAACTCGGCTTCGGCGGCATCGAAATCGAGCGCGCCGCGGTGGCTGCGTGCCTTGTGGAGCGCGCGATAGACATCCACCAGGATCAACAGCCGCTCGGTGAGGGGCCCGAGCTGCGCGCGCGCGGCCGGCCGCCCTTCGATCAGTGCCTGATTGGCGAGCGTGTAGGTGAGGCGCGCCGCCGAGCGCATCACCGCGGGATAAAAGCGCGCGTCTTTGAGCGCGCCGTTGCGGCTCACCACCATGTCAGCGGCGAAACACAGGCGATCGACGTGCGGCGCGAGCGAGCACAGGTGGTCGGAGAGCGCGGTCGGCAGCATCGGCAGCACGCGTGTCGGAAAGTACACGGAGGTGCCGCGTTTCTGTGCTTCCGTATCGACGGCCGATCCCGGCCTCACGTAGTGACTCACGTCGGCGATGGCGACGATCAGCCGGAAGCCCGCCGGATGAGGCTCGGCGTATACCGCATCGTCGAAGTCGCGCGCGTCCTCGCCGTCGATGGTCACGAGCGGCAGGTCGCGCAGGTCGGCACGCGAGCCCGCCTCGCGCGGATCCACCTGCTCACCGAACGCCTGTGCCTCACGCAGCGCCGCTGCCGGAAACTCCTGCGGCAGGTCGAAGCGCGCGATCGCAGACTCGGTACCGAGCTCGACCGGACGATCCGGATCGAGGCGCTTGACGATCGCCGCCTGCGCCGCGGAGGCGGAGCCCGCGTGACGTATGATCCTCGCGATGACCCATTCGCCCGCGCGCGCACCGTGCAGGTCCGCCGGCGCGACCGCACAGCGCAGCTGCAGGCGGCGGTCGGCGGCGCTCACCCAGGCGACCCGTCCCTGCACCTCGACCGTGCCGAGGAACGAGCTGACGCCGCGCTCGAGCACCTGCTCGACCGCACCCGACCAGCGGTCGCTCGCATCGCGCGCGAGCTTCACGCGCAACCGATCGCCGTGCATCACGCCGCGCATCTCGGGCGGCGAGAGGAACACACTCTCCTTCAGGCCCTCGACCCGCAGGAACCCGTAGCCGGCGCGGTTGGCGCTCACGGTTCCTTCGACTACGGACCCGGCCTTCAGATGCGCGCTCGCCCCGGATGGGCGCACGTGCGCCTTGCTGCCGCTCGCGCGATGGGCACCCCCGGCGGCGTGTGCGCTGCGCTTCGTCTGCGATGCGCGCGCATGGCCGTGCGCTTTCGCTCCGTGAGCTCTGGGTGGATTGCTGCCGCCCCGATCGCGCCGCCCGGACTTTCCTCTACGCGCCTTCAATTGACAGCCCCAGAACCCGTGCGTACATTTCGCGGCCTTCCTCGCCTGCCCGGGTGGCGGAATTGGTAGACGCACTAGTTTCAGGTACTAGCGGGTAACTCCGTGGAGGTTCGAGTCCTCTCCCGGGCACCAATAAAAACAATAGCTTAGGGTTTATTTCGGTTCTCTTTCTGGAGGTGTTTCCGCACCGCCGAAAGGGCTGGTGCGGGGGCGAGCGTTACTGCCCGTCGTACCGTCCGCGGGTGGGATTCTACCCACTCTTTATAAATATCGTTGCGCGAAGGGCCCCTGTGAGACGCCGTACCGACGGAACAGTTCCCGATTAGCTGATAAAGGACCCATGAAAACCCCCGCCGCGCTGCAACCCCTGATCGATGATGGCGTGATCGACGAGGTCATCCGCTCGCTCAAGAGCGGCAAGGAAGCTACCGTCTATCTCGTACGCTCGCGGGCGCACACGCGCTGCGCGAAGGTCTATCGGGACATGAGGCAGCGAAGCTTTCAGAAGCGCGCGCGGTACCAGGAAGGCCGCAAAGTGCGCGGCAGCCGCCAGGCGCGTGCCATCGGCAAGAGCACGCGCTTCGGTCGCAAGGAGCAGGAAGCAGCGTGGAAGAATGCCGAAGTCGACGCGCTGTACAGGCTCGTCGCAGCCGGCGTGCGCGTGCCCAGGCCTTTCGGTTATTTCAACGACACGCTGATCATGGAGCTGGTGACCGATGCCGCCGGGGACCCTGCCCCGCGCCTTGGCGAACTCGATCTGTCACCCGAGACTGCGCGCGAGTATCACGGCTTCCTCGTCCAGCAGATCGTGCGCATGCTGAGCATTGGGCTGATCCACGGCGATCTCTCGGAGTTCAACGTGCTGGTCGGATCGCAGGGCCCGGTGATCATCGATCTACCCCAGGCCGTGAATGCGACGGGCAATAATGGTGCGTTCGCCATGCTCGAGCGGGATGTGAACAACATTCGCGGGACGCTCGGCCGCTTCGCACCGGAGCTTCTGAAAACCGAGTTTGCGCGCGAGATGTGGGCGCAGTTCGAGCAAGGTGAGCTGACCGCCGACAGTAAACTCACGGGTGTCTTCGCGCGAAACGCGACGCCAGCCGATGCCGCTAGTGTCCTGCTGGCGGTTGAGGATGCGCGGGACGAAGCGCTGCGACGAGAGCTGGGGCGCGAGAGCTAGATGTGGAACCTCAAGGATTCCATTCGCCGATCTAGTCGCGCCGCCTGGAGACGACGAAAGCCTCGTCGTTGAACCAAAGACCCCCGTGTCTCTGCAGCACGCGTTGCGTGGCCTCCAGGTACGCCCCGGTAGTGACGACGGCGTCGAGGCGCTCGTCCTCGATCTGGTTGACGTAGATTGCGGCATTCCAGGCGGCAAACAGAGTCGAGGTGCCGATACGATCCCCGATCTCAGACGGCAACGTGTGCATTTCGTAGCGGAACACCGCTTTTTCGTCCGGTAGCGCTGCAAGGTTGAACTCGCGCGAGTCGCGCGCAAGCTCGCGTCGCAAAGCGGCCAGGAGCGCGTGACGATCGACCTGGAACGGACTCTCCTCCGGCCACAACTGCCGGATGATCTCCAGCCCCGGGTCTCGGCCCCAGGACTGGATCGCGAGCAGCCGACCGCCGCGCGCAAGACTGCGCGCCAGCGGCGCAAGCACCTTATGCACCTTGAAGTCCGCTCCCATGCGCGCCCGCCAGGGCTGCGAAGCGAGCACCAGGTCATAGTGTTCGAAGATCCGGCCGGGCTTCGGGATGACGCCGTCGAGCAGGAACTTATGATCCTCGCGGTACATGACGAGTACCGAGGGGCGCACGATCATCGGGTTGCCGGTTTTCGGATTCGGTCGCGTCTGCCAGCCGCTGGAGAGCGCGCTGCTCAGCTCCTCGATTTGCTGCGCGTACTCGTCCGCGGTCGCGCCCGTCAGGCGCACCTCCTGCCAGTTGAGCGCCGCCGCCAGATGTGCGTCGCGCGGCATCAGGCGCGGCGCCTCGGCATAATTGAGGTTGGTGACGACGAACACGGTGGCTGGATGCTCAAAGAAGCGGTCGGGCAGCTTCTCAAGTCCCAGGCGTACATCCTCGAGACTGATCTCCTTGGCGACCACGAACATCGGCGCGGTCGGAAACTGCCGGTGGGTGTTCCTCATGACGCGCCCGATCACCGTGCCGTCACCCATGCCGGCGTCGAATATGCGTACCGCCGGCGGTGTGGGTCGCAGCAACGCTACCTCGTGCGCCGCCCGGCGCGCGATGGCGGCCTTCTCGTTGCAGGTCGTGACGAAGGCCAGGTATTTCTGGCGGTTGTCATAGAAGCGAAACGGTGGCGATGCATCCGGCGTCGGAGCGGTCCGCGCGGGCGATGAGTCGCCGGAAGGGTTCATAGCCCGCAGCAACGGCAGCACACGGAGGAAGGGCTCAGCTCCAGAGCCGGCGCGAGGCGAGCTGCGCTCCCTCGACCAGGGACCTGAGCTTCAGGTATGCGATATCCGGCTCCACCGGGCCGAAGCCGGCGAAGGTACCAAAGCCGCAGTCCGTGCCTGCCATGACCCGCTCGCGCCCCACGATGCCGGCAAAGCGCTCGATGCGCTCGGCGACCAGCTTCGGGTGCTCAATGTAGTTGGTGGTCGTCGCCAGCATCCCGGGGATAAGGATCTTGTCGTCCGGAATACTCGCGTCCTTGAAGACCGACCACTCGTGCGCGTGCCGTGGATTGGCCGCCTCGAACAACAGTCCCTGAGGCTTGGCCTTGAGCACGATCGGCAGCAGGCGCTCCATCGGCACGTCGTAGTGATGCGGGCCTTCGTAGTTGCCCCAGCACACGTGCATGCGCACGCGCTCAGCAGGCACGTTGCGCAGTGCGTGGTTCAACACCTCGATGTGGCGTGCAGCGAGGGCCTCGAACTCCTCGAGCGAGCGATCCCGGTACATCGTTTGCCGCCCCATCGCCAGATCCGGCGCGTCGATCTGCAGGATTATGCCGGCCGCCACGATCGCCTCGTACTCGCTGCGCAGCGCCTCGGCGAGCGCGATCAGATAGTCATCCTGGGTACGGTAGTAATCATTCGGCTGAAACAAAGCGACCACGCCGGGGGAGGCCGCGTTCATGAATGCCTCCGCCGCAGGCGCGGCCATGACCGCCGCCTGCAGGTTGCGCAGATCCGCCCGCAGCGGCTCGGCGTCCCGCAGCTTGACCTCGCCAATGCAGCGCGGCCGCCGGTATTTGGCCGTCGAGCCGCGCTCCGCCAGTTTGGTAAGCAGCCCCGGAAATTCGACCAGATCCTGGCCGGGCTCGCGCGGCGTGTCGCCACCGAAGCCCGAGAAGCGCTGCGCGATGTAGGTCGCGTAGCTGATCTTACTCATCTCCCCGTCGCTGACCACATCGATGCCGATCGCCACCTGCCGGCGCACCACCTCAGCCACTGCTGCCGTGATCACCGCGGCATCGGCGCGCGCGTCGAACGTAGCGCCGCGCTCGCGCGCGAACAGCACGTCGGTCACGGCCTGGCTGCGCGGCAGGCTGCCGACGTGCGTGGTCAGGATCCGATCGCTGCTGGTACGAATGGCCGTGCCCTCAAGCTTCGATCCGGGCCGCTGCGCCTGCGGGCCTCAAGCGGAAGTCGTAGCTCACCGTGTAGAACGGCGTCTCCAGAGTCTCGCCATTCGGGCCGACTCCCGCGGGGTGGCGGTCGAATTGCGCTACCAGCGACTCCTTCATCCCGAACACGGCATCGGAATCGAGGTACGGGCTCCCGGCAACGAACAGGTGGGTGGTCACCGGCAGATGTCCGGGCGCCGAGACGATCATGTGGATGTGGCCGGGGCGATACGGATGGCGTCCCATCTTGCGCAGCATGCGTCCGACCGGCCCATCGGTCGGAACCGGATAGAACGTCGGCCTGATCGAGCGAAACCAGTAATGCCCTTCGGCGTCGGTGCGGATCCTCCCGCGCGCCTTCATCCCGGTCTCCGCGGGCATCTGCATGTCGTAGTTGCCCTCGCCGTCGCCCGACCAGATGTCGAGCAGCGCATTCTCGAGTGGCCGGCCATCCACACTCAGCACGCGTCCGGAATAGAACGCCGGCTCACCCTTCACGCCTTCGGCAAGGTTGCTGCCGCGCGGCAGATCAGGAGCGCCCTCCCAATAGAAGGGCCCTTGAACCGTCGATTCGACGCTGCCCTCGTCCGCCGGATGGTTCAGCGTGATGACCAGCACCGACACACCGAGCGTGTCCGACAGCAGGATGAACTCCTGGCGTTTGTCGGTGCAGGCCTGGCCGACGTCGGTGAGAAATTGAATGGCAGTGAGCCATTCGGACTCGGTCAGTCTCACCTGCCGCGCAAAGTCGTGAAGATGAGTGATCAGTGAGGTCATGATGCGCTTGAATCGCGGGTCGTCGCACTCGGCCAGCCGCCCGATCACGGCCTCCGTAATGCTCGTCTCACTGAACTCGCGCATGATGTTCACCTGGCGCCCGACGATCGATCACTCGGCGGATCCTGCGGTCAGCGGTAGGTATTGTTCGATTTGTGATCCCCGGCCAACCAGCGCTTGAGTTCCTGGTGCGCATCCGAGCGCCGGTCGCGTGAAATCCGGTCCGCTTCGGGATGATCGCGTGTGAACTCGAGAACCAGCCCGTTGGGATCCACTACGTAGACCGAGCGGCAATAGCCGTGCTCCAGGACGTAGGTGTTCGGCGGCTCGATGCCCGCAGCGGCGATGCGCTTCTCGATGGCGGCCTGGGTCTGCGCGTCCACCGCGAGCGCGATGTGATGAAACGGCGTCGCCGGCATCTTCGGCCCGAATTCCTCCTGGTCCCTGGGGTCCTCGAACTGGAAGAAGGCGAGCGCGCCGCCATCGCCGATGCCGAAGAAGGTGTGGCAGTAGGTGCGCATCTTGCCGAATAGCTCGTCCGACTCGCACCAGGTCGCGACCAGCGGCATGCCGAGAACGTCTTCGTAGAACCGGCGCGTCGCCTCCTGATCGCGCGTGACGTAGGCATTGTGATGCAAACGGATCGGCAGCTTCTGTAACTGGGCCATGGCGCATTTCCCCTAGCATCAGAACTTAAAGGTGAAATCGACCCCGTAGCGGCGCGGCAGGGCTCGCCAGAGGAAGCCGCCCGGGGAGAATTCTTCATTGTAGAGCTTGTTAGTGAGATTCTTCGACCACGCGGTCACCGACCAGCGCTCGCCCTCGATCCCCGCGCGCAGATCGAGCAGGTCGACCGGATCGCGCGAGGTGACGTTGTACGGATCCCACCAGGTGCGGCCGATCATCTGATAGTCCATCCGCAGTACGCCGTTGAGCCCGCCACCGATGGGCTCATGGACCTGGAAGCCCGCGTTGATGGTGTCCTTGGTCAGCAGCGGCGGCTTGTTGCCCTTGACGGTGGGATCCTCCATTGCAGTGATCGAGCCGTAGTTGTAGCCGTAGTTGAAGTACAGGTCGAGCCAGTTTGTCGCGCGCGCCTTCAGCTCGAGCTCGCCGCCTTTGTACAAGGCGTCGAGATTGCCGAGATTCTGCGTCGAGGTCGTCGCGTCGTAGTAGAAAAAGTAGCCGTTATGCGAATTGGTGTAGTAGAGGGCCGCATTGGCGCTCAGGCGATGGTCGAACCATTCGCTCTTGACACCTAGCTCCCAGGTGTCGGCGATCTCGGCCTGGAAGAGATCATGCACGCCGAGATGCCCCTCGGACGCCGCCACCGCGCCCACACCGGTCTGGTTGAAGCCACCGCTGCGGAACCCGCGGCTCCATCCGCCATAGAACATGAGAGCGTCGGTCGGGGTGTAGCGCAGCGTGAACTTGGGCTCCGGCTCATCGAAAGTGACATCGCGCACCAGGCCCTGGTAAGCCGCCGGACGCGTTACCGGGGGCAGGAAGGAGTTCGGCGTATCGGTGGTGTTCTGGCGCTGATCACGGTCGTAGCGGATCGCCGCATCGAACTCGAACTGCTTGCTGAACTCGTAGGTCACATCGGCAAATACCGCCCAGGCGTTGTTGTTCTGGGAGTCCGCCAGGAAGGTGGCGTTGGTGTTGGTGGCGAACGGGTTGGTCGGATCGACCAGCGGGGTCTCGTAGACACGCGGAATGCCCTCGCCGCGGTCATATAAATTGTCGGTGGAGATGAAGCGCTCCGTATGGACGAAATAGGCCCCCGCGATCCACGAGAATCCGCCCATCTTGTTGGAGGTGAAGCGCAGCTCCTGGCTTTCGGTCTCCTCGCGGATGTACTGGCTCTGACTCTCACCGGCCGGCCCGCCATCGGCAGCCGGGATGCCGGCGAAAAAGTAGTTATAGGCGATGGAGTTCGGGATCGGCCGGAAATCGTAGGCGTCGCCGGTGTCGATCTCCTTGGTGAGGTTGTAATCCGAGACCGAGGTGAAGGTGCCGTAATCCTGGTTGAAATCGAGCTTCAACGCGACATCCGTGATGTCGCGGTAGTCGGTGCCGAGGTTTTGGGTCTGGATCGGGCTCGTAACATCGTTGGCGTTCGGCGGCGTCGTGAAGCTGCTGAACGGATTGGCCTCATCAGCGCGCGGAATGACATAGTAATAGGCAGTGGTATCGACGTGATCGCGGAACAAGCGCAGGTCCGCCGACCAGTCCTCCGCCGGCTTCCACAGCAGACGCAGCCGCCCGGAGTAGTCCCGATACGGGTCCGCGTTGCGGTCGAGGAAGGTATTCTCGAGATAGCCGTCGGTGTTGTAGTAGTTGAGCGAGGCGCGGTACTTCAGCGTGCCGGCCGCATCGATCGGGCCGCTGACGGCCACCTGGGCCCGTTCCGCCGGCCCGTTGCCGATACCCACCTTGCCGGTCCCTTCGAAGTGATCGGACAGGTCAGCGGTGCGAATGATGATCGCGCCGCCGATCGCATCGCGGCCGTACAAGGCGCCCTGCGGGCCTTTCAGCACCTCGATACTCTTGATGTCGGCGAGCTCCTGATCGAACTCATAGGGGTTGGTCTCCAGCACCCCATCGACCAGCACGGCGACCGAGGGCTCGCTGTTGCGCGCCTGCGAGATGCCGCGGATGGTGATGAAGGAGTTGCCGACGTTCTGCACCTCCACCAGGGTCATGTTCGGCACCATGGCGACGAAATCGCGCGGCGATTCGATGCCCGCCGATTGGATCGTCTGCTCGGTGAAGGCGTCGATCGTCACCGGCACGCTCTGCAGCGCCTCGTCGCGTTTGCGCGCCGTGACGACGATCTCCTCGAGCTCCCCGGGCTCAGCCGCCGCCAGGATCGGCTCGGCAGCCAGAGTGGCACCCACTGCTGCCACCGCCAATGCGGACAGTCGCGTCATCGGAGTATTCATATGCCCCCCTCTCTCAAGTTATTGGTTCTCAGCCGCTCCGCCGGCGGCCGGCTGCGCGCGTTCCAGCTGTGATCTGAGCATTTGCGCGCCGGCCACCATGGCCCGGAGCTTCCCGAAGGCGACCGCACGCGGCAGGTACTTCATGCCGCAATCGGGCGCGACGATGACATCGGCGGGGCTGACGTACGGCAGCGCGCGACGCAGACGGCTCGCGACCAGCTCGGGTGTCTCGATCTCGTGGGTCGACAGATCGATGACGCCGACGATGATCTTCTTGCCACTCAAGGTTTTCAGCACCGCGCAGTCGAGCTTCGACTGCGCGGTTTCGATTGAGATCTGCCGGCAACTGCACTCGGACAGCTCCGACAGAAACGAGTAGCCCGAGGGCCGCGAGTGGATGATCGCCGCATAGCCGAAGCAGATATGCACGGCGGTGGTGCCGCTGATGGCCTCGAGCGCGCGGTTGAGCGCGGCCAGGCCGTACTGGCGCGCCTCCTCGGGACGCGCCTGCATATAGGGCTCGTCAATCTGCACGACGTCGGCGCCGGCATTGAACAGATCCCGGATCTCGGCATTGACGGCCGCGGCGTAGTCCATTGCCGCGAGCTGCCGGCTGCCGCCGTAGAAGTCGATCTGCGCCTGCTGCGCCATCGTGAAAGGACCCGGTACGGTCGCCTTGACGCGCCGCTGGGTGTGGCGGCGAAGGAACTCCAAATCGCGCACGCCGACGGCGCGCCGACGGCGGATCGAACCGACCACGCGCGGCACCGGATTCGGGTGCCCGCTGCGGTCGAGCGCGGTGCCCGGATTGTCGAGATCGACGCCGTCGAGGGCGGTCGCGAAGAGATTGGAGTAGCTCTCGCGGCGGATCTCTCCGTCCGTGATGATGTCGAGCCCGGCGTCCTCCTGTGCCTTGATGGCCACGATGGTTGCGTCGTCCTGCGCCTGCGCCAGGAAGGGCTCGGGGACGCGCCACAGTTCGCGGGCGCGCACCCGCGGAGGGAAGCGCCCTGCCAGGCGGTCGCGGTCGATCAGCCACTCCGGCTGCGGATAACTGCCGACGAGCATGGTTGGAAAGAGCATGGCAGTCCTCCTGTGGTTGCGCGCCTAGGCGACCACCGCGTGCGCCCGAGCGGCCGGCCATGCGGGTGCGCCGGCCAGCGCGGCTCGGATCTCCCTGCCGTGCTGGTCAAGGAGCGGCGCAGCAGTGACCGACGTGGCGCGCCTGCCATTGAACTGAAGTGCCGGCCGCACGGCCTCCTTCGGTCCGTGCGAGCCTTCGATCGGCACGACGATGCCCAGATGCCTCACCTGCGGGTCGGCGACCACCTCATCGATGCGGTTGACGGGTGCGCAAGGCACGTCATGGGCATGCAGCCGCCCGATCCAGTGCGACAGCGGCTTGCGCACGAAGCGCGCGTCGAGTTCCAGACGCAGAACCTCGTACGCGGCGATGCGCCGCTCGCGGGGGTTGAAGCGCGGATCCGTCGCAAGCTCCGGCGCCTCGAGCGCGGCCACCAGCCCCTGCCAGAACTTCTCGAGCGACGACAAGTGAATCGCGATCAGACGCTCGTCGGCCGTGCGCAGAATGTAGGCCTGTGCCAGCCGGGGTCGGTCCACGGAGGTCGGAATCTGACCCAGCGCAAAGAATGCAGCGAAGGGCTCGATGGCGAAGTGCGTCATTGCCTCGAGCATCGACACCTCGACGTGACCGCCGCGACCGGTGCGGCCCCTTTGCACCAGGGCAGCGAGGATGCCCTGCGCGGCGTAAAGGCCCGTGATTGCGTCGGCGAGCGCGGGACCGAGGAACTGCGGCTGGCGGTAGTCAACGACCACGCTGAGAAAGCCGCTGAGCGCCTGCGCGACGGAGTCATAGCTCGGGCGCTCCGCGTAGGGGCCGCTTGCGCCGAAGCCGCTGATGGCACACGACACGACTCGCGGGTTGATCCTCAGCAGCTGCTCGACACCTGCACCGAGGCGCTCCGCAGTCCCGGGGCGGAAGTTCTGGATGTAGACGTCGGCCTCGCGGATGAGGCCCTGGAAGAGCTCGCGGTCGCCCGCCTGCTTCATGTCGAGCACGAGGCTGCGTTTGTTGCGGTTGTAAGCCTGAAAGTGCGGCGAGTACTGGCCGCCCTGGTAGGCGCGGTACGGGTCCCCCTCGGGACTCTCCACCTTGATCACGTCCGCGCCGAGGTCCGCCAGCATCATCGCGGCGCAGGGCCCGGTGATGAACGTGCCCTGCTCGACGACCCGAATGCCTGCCAATGTCGGTTCCATCGCAGCGCGGCTGCCTCAGCCGTCCTCGCTCGGCTTGAAGCCGGGAGGGGCCTCACCGTCGTAGTCGATCGCCTGCGCCGCGGCGTGCGACATGACGAAGCCGATGCCGCGCTGCTGCTCCTCGAGCAGATGGGCGACGAGCCCCGCCGTGCGCGCGAGCAGCGGCACGCCTTTCAGGGCAAGGAGTGGGTAGCCTGCGTCCAGCAGCACCGCCGGAATCGCCCCGGAAACGTTGAGCGCGAGAGCGCGGCCGAGGAGCTCCGGCAACAACCGCTCGACGGCGCGGGCGATCTCCGCGTGACGTCCCGAGGTATTCGCCTCGACGGCCACCTCGAGCAGTCGTTGCGCGCGCGGATCATTGCCGCGGTGCAACGGGTGGCCGAAGCCCGGGATCGCCCGCCGCGCCTCGCGGTATTCGCGCACCACCTCACGGACAGCGGTCTCGAGTGAGTCAGTCGCTTCGCTCCGCACGCGGATCTCGGCAAGCAAACGACCCGCTGCCTCGGAGGAGCCCAACACGACGGACCCGCACCCAAGGATCCCCGCCGCGACCGCGCCCTGCAAAGCCTCGGGCGCTGCCGCCAGGGTCATGCGCGAGACCTGCACGCTCGGTACCAGTCCGTGCTCGGCGATTGCCACCAGCGTCGCATCCAGTACGCGCCGCTGGCCGTCCGTCGGCAACGAGCCGGTAACCAGCAGCCAGAAGTGCTCGGTGAAATTGATCTTGCCGATCAGCTCGCGCGCCAGATCGCGGCCACGGACGAGAATGGTCTCTTCGTTTGAGGTCGAGATCGCCGAGCTGTGCCGATCCTGCCGCCCGATCTTCAAGCCTCCCCCTCAGCGCACAATTTCGCATAGCGAAATCTGCGTCGCTATACGAAACCATATTGAACTCGAAATCCGAGTCGCGTCAAGCATGCCCCACACCCCTTCCGGCTTTTCGGATATCGAAATAGACTTGAGCGGCGTGGCAAAGAACAGAAAGGCGCCGGGCCGTCGCGAAGCGATGGGTGGGCTCGCAAAGGGACTCGCGGTGATCCGCGCCTTCACGCGCGATCATGCGGCGCTGAGCCTCAGTGACATCGCCCGCAGCGCGCGCATCCCGGCCGCCACGGCACGACGCTGCCTGCTCACTTTGGAGGAGCTCGGCTATCTGACCCGCAGCGGCCGTGACTTCCTGCTGCGCCCCAAGGTGCTCGAGCTCGGCGCGGCCTATATCGAATCGATGAATATCGAGCAGGTGACCAAGAATCACCTCGAAGAGCTGGCCCGCAACACGGCCGACTCGGCGGCGCTGTGCGTTCTCGACGGCCTCGACATCGTATACGTCGCGCGCGCCTCGGTACGCACGCTGCTGCGCCTCGAGGCCCACGTCGGCAGCCGCTTTCCGGCGCATGCCACCTCGACGGGCCGCGTGCTGCTTGCCGGCGTGAGTGCCGAGCGATTGCAGCACTATTTCCAGACTGCGAAGCTCGAGGCCCTCACCGAGCGCACCGTCACCGACCCCCAGAAGCTGCGTGCGTTGATCGCTGATTGCCGTCGTAACGGCTACTCGGTGGTGGAAGATGAGCTGGCCTATGGCGTCATCGCGCTGGCTGTCCCGGTGCTCGACCACGACGGTCGGGTCGTCGCAGCCCTCAACTCCTCGAGCCATTCGCGCCGCATAACCAAGACGAAGCTCGTGCGTGAACGGTTGACGATGTTGCAGCAGGTGAGCCGGCAGATCTCCGCCGACCTCGCCACCGCTCCCTGGCTGTCGTTGAGCGCACAGCTCTAGTCCTGCCCGTGTGCCTCACAGTCACGGCGCTTGACGACGCTCAGGTGAGCCCGTAGCCTGAATACGAAACGTTTTTCGCTATGCGAATTTCCATTCTATGGTCGTGACGAGCGCGGCAAGGAACCTGGCGACGCACCCGAGCGATCAGTACCTGACGGTGGAAGGTGCGCGGCTGCGCTTTCGCGACGAAGGCGCAGGCCCTGCGGTCGTGCTGCTGCATGGCTGGACTCTGGATCTCGAAATGTGGGATCCGCAGGTCGCAAGGCTCCGGCAGGAGTTCCGCCTGGTGCGCGTGGACCGACGCGGTCACGGCTTCTCGAACGGTACGCCGTCGCCGCAGCACGATGTGAGCGACGTGAGCGCGCTTTGTCACCACCTGGGTCTGAGTCGGGTCGCGCTGATCGGCATGTCGCAGGGGGCGCGCGTCGCCCTCGCCTTTGCCGCCGGCGCTCCCGGGCGCGTGGATGCCGTCATTCTCGACGGACCGCCCTGCTTCGATCCTGCCCCCGCCGATGAGGACGTGCCGCTCGAGCATTTCCGCGCGATCGTGCGCATGCACGGCATGCCCGCTTTTCGACGCGAATGGCTGCACCATCCGCTTACGCAACTGCGCACTACGGATCCCCGGGTATGCGCGCATCTCAGCGCAATGATCGCGCGATTCGCGGGTAACGAGCTCGCCGGTTCCGCTCTCGAGCTGGACGTCCTGCCGGAACCGCTGCTACCGGCGTCACTGCGCGCCCCGACACTGGTGCTGAGCGGTGAGCTCGACGTGCCGCGGCGGATTCAGGCCGCCGATCGCCTGAGTGCGCAGTTACCGTACGCCGAGCGGGCCGTGATCAGGGACGCCGGTCACCTGCCCAATCTCGACCGGCCGGATGAGTACAGCGCAATATGCCGCGCCTTTCTGAGCCGCCACACGCGGGCGCGCAACGCGCCCTGAGGAATCGCCATGCCACGGGTCCTGGTCCTCTACTACAGCAGCTACGGTCACATCGAAGCCATGGCGTACGCACAGGCCGAAGGGGCCAGTCGTATTGCCGGAAAGCAGGTGACGGTAAAACGGGTTGCGGAATTGACCCCTCCCGAAGTCGCTCGCGCCGCCGGCTTCAAGCTCGACCAGAGCGCGCCGCTGGCGAGTCCGGAAGAGCTGGAGCAGTACGACCTGATTCTATTCGGCACTCCCACCCGCTTCGGCAACATGGCGGCGCAGATGCGCAACTTCCTCGACCAGACGGGACCCCTGTGGATGCGCGGCGCGCTCGTCGGCAAGGTCGGCAGCGTTTTCTGCAGCACTGCCAGCCAGCACGGCGGTCAGGAGACGACCATCACCTCCTTCCACAGCACGCTGCTCCACCACGGCATGATCGTGGTCGGCCTGCCCTACACGTTCAAGGACCTCACGACGATGCGCGAGGTAACCGGCGGCACTCCCTACGGCGCGAGCTGTGTAACTGGGGCGGGCCCCGAACTGCGTATGCCGTCGCCACTTGAACTCGACATGTGTCGCTACCAGGGTGAGCACGTCGCGCGAATCACGGCGCGCCTGGTTTCCGGTTCCGCATGACGAGTGCGAACCGGCGTGGTGGTGCTATATCTACGGCAGAAGTCGGACGCTGCGTAACAAATCCTGAAAGCGCTGATCCGAGCGATAGCGGTCAAATACGGGATCGACGGCCAGATATGACATCCATACCGCACGACCCTCATAGGCGGCTTGAAGCCATTTGAAAGTCTGCTCTTTATCGTTCAGAGCGGCGTAGATTTGCGCGAGTCCGTAAGGTGATACATATCGCTTGCTCGAAGTCGTTTGTAGCCGAGCAATGATCTGAACCGCATCAGCCTTCCGCCCTTCCGCAGCGTACGCTACCCCAACCTGAGCCAGATAAAGTGGGTTGTCTCCCGAGAGGCTCGCTGCACTCTGTAGCTCAGCGAGGCCTTTCTCCTGCAACCCCGCCTGCAGGTAGCTTTCCCCGAGCAGCAGGTGAGCCGCTGCGAAACCAGAGTCTAACTCGACCGTATTCCGGCTTTGTTCAATTGCGGCTTCGTACTTGCGAGCGAGGTAGTAACGCAGTCCTACCCAGGTACCTATCATGAGGTTGAGCGGATCAAGATCCAGCGCCTTCTTCGCCTCGACCAGCGCCTCATCATGCCGCCCCCTGACCGACAAATTGTCCCCGTACCAGTGGTGTGCATTCGCATAGTTAGGGTCCAGCCGCAGCGCACGCTTGAACTCCGCCTCCGCTCCGAGCCAATCCCACTCGTGGTGAAGCACCAGAGCTAGAGACGCATGGGCTTCGGCAGACTGCGGGTCGATTTCAATGGCCTTGCGCGCTGCCGCATGGGCCCGTGGAAGAGTTTCCGTGGGGGACGTGAAGCCGTGCCAGGTGAGACCGCTATTGCAATCGGCGAGGCCCGAATAGGCTGCGGCAAAGCTCGGGTCCTGGTCGATTGCCTGTTGGAAGTAGACCTGGGCCTTCTGCATGCCGTCTGCCGTGCGTTTGTTCCAGTAGTAGCGACCCTTGAGATAAGCCTCATAAGCGTCAGGGTCGACGTTGCGGCGAGCTGCCAGCCGCGATTGCTGTCCTGGTGTCAGGGTGATGTGAATCTGCTTGGCGATCGTTCCCGCCACCGAATCCTGCAGTGTCAACACGTCCTTGAGCTCGCGGTCATAGCTATCAGCCCAGCGATCCGTCTGCTCCGGAACGCGAATCAGGTGAACGGTGATTCGTACGCGGTCGTCGGCGCGGCGGACGCTACCCTGCACAACGTAGTCGGCGTGCAGCTCTCTGCCAATCTGCGCTACAGACAGGCTGGTGCGTTTGTACTTTGCAACAGAACCGGGCGTGACGACTGTGAGCCGCTCAGGGTTTAGCTTGGCAAGCTGAGCGATCATCTCCTCAGTCAATCCATCGCTGAAGAACTCCTGGTCCGGATCACGACTGAGGTTGTCAAATGGCAGCACCGCCAGGGTCACCTTTGCAGAAGCCGGCCCGGCACGCATGGTCGACCCATGCCACGCCCAATAACCCACGGCTGCGAGCAGAGCAACGGCCGAGCTGATCCAAATGCCATGGTTGACAATGCGTAACCCGAACCGAGATCGCGGTTCGGCAGGTTGCGCCGGCGCTGCGCTCGCCGTGGCAACAAAGCGATAACCGTGCCTTGCAACCGTCTCAATGAATTTGGGGTTTTCCGCTGAGTCTCCCAGAGCCTCGCGCACTTTCTTGATCGCGTTGTTCAGGCCCTGATCAAAATCGACATAAACATTGCCAGGCCAGACTCGCTTCCGTAACTCCTCCCGCGTGACCACCCGTCCAGCACGGTCCACCAGCAGCGCAAGCACTCGAAACGGCTGGTCCTGCAACTTGACCCTGACACCTGCCTTATGCAGTTCGCCCGCTTTCAGGTCGAGCTGAAAGATGCCGAAGTGCAAGACGTCTGTAGGGGGGCTAGTCGCTTGCATAGTGGGCCGTGAGGAGCGCTCATGTTACTGGGAAGAAATCGGCCATCCAAGAACAGCACAAACAGGTTATCTGCCACCACCTCGGCATTAGGAATCAGTGACTTAGCTGGATATAAAAGGAACATGAACAAAGCAGTTGCGGAGCATTGAAGCCGCGGCACACGTGCGGCAGCTTCGGCGCGCTCGAGGCACATTCGTCTCGAAGAAAGGGAGCTACGATGAAAAACATCCTGCGAGGGGGACTCGCCTCAACAGTCCTCGGAATGATCTTGGTGGCGAGTGCCCAGGCCGCTGACCCCATCGCGGCCTGGAACCAGATCAGCGAGACAGCCGTAAAGACTTCCGGCCACCCGCCGCCGGTTGCGGCACTCGATTTTGCCATCGTGCATCTGGCGATTTACGACGCAGTTGAGTCTATCGAGCGCCGCTACGAGCCGTACTACACCCTCGTGCCCGGCGCGACCGGCTCGCCGAGCGCTGCGGCCGCCAAGGCCGGCCACGACGTGCTGGTAGGGTTGTTCCCCGCGCAAAGCGCAACGTTGGACGCAGACTATGCAAGCTTCCTGGCCGCGAATGGCATTGATCCCCTTGATCCGGGGACGGCGGTTGGGGCCCGGGTCGCAGCCAATATGCTGGCGCTGCGCGCAAACGACGGCCGCTTCCCTCTCAACTCTCCGCCCTTCCTCGGCAGCACCGCTATCGGTCAGTGGAGGCCAACGCCGTCCCTGCTGCCCGGGACGCCGCCAAGTTTGTCCCCGGGGCTCACGCCCTGGGTGGCCACGGTCACGCCATTCACGCTGTTTAGCGACTCACAATTCCGCGTTGACCCGCCGCCTGAGCTCACGAGCCAACTATGGGCGGACGACTACAACGAAACAAAGACCCTGGGTTCGCTGACCAGCACCACGCGTACTGCGGAGCAAACCGAGATCGGTTACTTCTGGGCCGATAGCGGTCCAGTGTTGTGGCAGAACGCCCTGCGGTACATCTCGGGCACCTACTTGCATGGCACGGGCGACACCGCTCGCATGTATGCGCTGGCTGAGGCCGCCATGGCGGATGCGCAGATCGCCTGCTGGGACAGCAAGTACTTCTATAATTTCTGGCGCCCGATAACGGCGATCCGGCTGGGGGATCAGGACGGCAATCCGGCCACGACGGTCGATCCCGATTGGCAGCCACTCATCAACACGCCCAATTTTCCCGAGTACCCCTCGGGCCACGCTGACATCAGCGGTGCGATTGCTCATATGCTGCGACTTTATTTCGGTAGTGATGAGCTGACGTTTCAGATGACCACCACTAACGCGCTGGCCCCGCAGAAGACCCGCACCTTTACCAGCTTCTCGCAGGCGGAACGGGAAGTCATCAATGCGCGGGTGTATGTCGGAATTCACTACCGCAACTCCGACACTACCGCCGGGGCGCAGGGCCGCCGTGTCGCGAATTGGGTCTTCAAGAACTATATGCGTCCGGTTGAGGAGCCCGGACACGATTCAGAGAATTGAACTACGTACTTCGCGTGGGCTCCCCTGCCGCGGACAATTTCGCCTCAGCGGCAGGGGAGCGAGTCTCGGCACCGCCGCCGGTTGCGTGATCGGCGGGGCGGAGCGCCCACGTTGGCAGTTGATGTCGCTGCCAACACTGAGGAGCCTGGCCAGGCCGTGGCATGTCGGCCTAGCAAGGCCGCGTCCCGACCGGCGGCCGGCCCCTGAAACGCGCACATACGTCTTTTAGGCGTCACAAACTCCGGCGGTCCGTGCCACGCAGTCAGCCCCGCAGGAGTCCCCTGATCCATGTGTCAATCCGCACGTTTACATGGCCGGATGAGCCCCGGGCGTGCGCCCATCCCTTGTTGTCACGTGGCCTTCCCCATAGCTGCCTCAGCCTATCGAGGAAGCGCTGCCAGCCATCTTTAACCGAATTGCTACGCATGATCATCCGTCCCCGTGATTCTAGATTCGCAGTCTGCATCCGATCCCACGGATCAATCGGTACGCTGGCGAACAGTCAGTCACTCGCCGTGCAGCGGCGACTGACAGCCAACCCGGATCGACATGGTGGAGCGTCGCGCCTTTCCCGATGAATTCACAGACCGACGCCGTGGCCCCCAGCACAAGCAGGCCCATCATGAAGGCCGCCGCAATGATGGTGGTCATCAGCGGCCTGCGGGCCACTGGTCGAGTCATGGCAAGATGAACCGGAACGCGAAGCAGCGCGGCGGACGCTCAATGACGCAATCAAGCTGCCAGGGCGCGCACCGAGCGGCGTCACCCCGACCGGATTTGCGGGTTGGCGGACCTTACCGCCGCCGCTTGGCCAGCCAGCCCTTGACGCCTGAGTGATCAGACACGGCGTTGTACAGGCGAAGCACCTTCGGGCACTGATCGAGCACGGAAGTCGGCACGTGATCCAACGTGCCTGACGTCAACCATCGCACCATCATATAGAGCTTCAGGTCGGCGACTTGCAACGTCGCGCCGGCGACGAAAGGACTCTCACGGAGCTGGCGCTCGACCTGACTACCCCAGGACTTGAGTTCGTTACCAGCGAGAGCTTCGCGGGCTTTCTTCTTCTCCTCGGGATCGGTAATACGCAGCGTGGGTGCAATCGTATGGCGCAGATCCTCGACCGAGCACATGAGCGCCTCGTGACGAGCGGCCTCGAAATTATCAACCGGATGCAGTCGATGCTCACGCCCGATGAACACGAGAATGGCGTTGGACTCGGCGAGCGGTACCTTCCCCGGGATCTCCAGTACTGGCAATGCGCCAAAGGGCGTGCCGTCCTTCAGCGCGGGCCAGTCCTTAGACTGAACACGCACATCCTCGAAATCGATGCCGGCCAGGTGCAGCGCGATGCGGCACTCCTCGCCGCGACTTCCAGCGAAGTCGAAGTAGATCAAGCGGGGCCTGCTCATCTGGGTCCTCGGTGTTGGGTTTCTCGATTCAAGGTAGCATACACCGAGTCAACCTCACCTGGACCGGCGATAGGTCCAACACGCATGTGCTGAGCGGAGCTCCCGGTCGCTCCCCTGGGCCGTTGATGTCCTGGCAATGCAGGCTACGACAACGTCGCAGCAATGATGTCGGTGGTCGTCAGGATCCCGAGCAGCTGCTCCTCTGCATCAACGACCGGGAGCGCGTGAATTCCGTGACTCGCCATCAAATGGGCGGCATCGCTCAGTGACTGGTACGGCCGGATCGTGACCGCCGGTTTGCTCATTAAATCGGCCACGTTAACTTGAGCGAGATAATCGTTTGACGGCACGCCGGTCTTCGGTCGAAAAGTCTCGAGCTTCATGATGTCCGCGGAACTGAGCATGCCGACAACTCTCCGCCCGCTCACCACCGGCACGTGATGGATCGGATAGGTGGCGAAAAGGCGCAGCACAGCGCCGGCCGAATCCTGCACGTCCATCCACAGTGGGGCGCTCATCACACGATCGACAGGCGCAGTTGCGTACATACGAGGATAGACTGCGCATGCCAGGATGGTAACGGTAGTCGCAAAAGTACGTAATCCAGTCGACCCCGCAGTTCAGAGCAAAGGTACCGTCCCGCAGGGGCGGTGGGGCTGCAGTGAGCGCCGCAGAGCCTTCGTCGTGACCTGCGCCACTGCCTCTCAGTCAGTGACTGCTCGTGACGACCCTCTGCGGTCCTTCACGACCGTCCACTTCGGGGCCCCTAATTCAGTGACTCACATTCGCCGCTGGGCGCGCTGGTGGCGACAACGCGCGCGAGTCGGCGCAACGTGAACACCGCAGCGATTGAACTCACGATCAGAATCCAGCTGATCACGGCCAAAGGATGCGAACTCGGCTCGAGCAGAAGACCGGGTCGCACAGAAGCCAGGATAATGCGCAGCTGACCCACAACGGTCTCAGTCGCATGACCCTCCCACACGGACCTGGCCGTAAGCAGCGACCAGACGACATCCGGATGGTGATAGACGTATGCCGGGAGAAGAAGTGCATCTCCCCGCACATGACCGACGATGGCGGGCAGCAACGAACGCGTCAGGTACGTTGCAGTTCCCAACAATACGCTGACCGCAAGATGGAACGGCAAGTGACTTGCCGTCACCTTGTCCGCGTGTGCGTACCAGAACGCAAACCCAGTAAGAATGAGCGCGGGCACGATCCCGTAGGCATCCTCGAGCGACTTCTGCAGATAGCCGCGGAACGCGATCTCCTCGACAACTCCGGCTGACACAGCTACCGCGAGCGCAAGACCGATTACGGTCGTCACCGGGTAGCGGCTGATGTCGATCGAAAGGCTTGGTGGCGCAACCGGAAGGATGCTGGGCAGCACGAGGCGCAGGCTCCAGGTGGCGATCAGCGAGGCGATAACCGCCAGCATCGCTGCACGCCAGACGGGGCCCGAGATCGCCTTGTCGCGCGTCATCGAGGCGCGGTACGCGCGTGTCGCCGCCGGATAGCCATTGCCGGTGGCGTACCGCCAGAACGCCCACGTGATGACCAGCGTAGCCGGAAGCGCCCACGGGAGGCTGGTCAAGAACTTCGTATTGCCGAATATCGGCAAGACGCCGAGTGTCGACCCCACATTCATGACGACGAAAGCAACAATGGGGGCTCGGACGAAGACTGGCAAGCGCCGCCAGATTGCGATCAACTCTCGGGACATCGGTAACCGTGAAATTCGGCGCTCAACGAGGCAGCAGAATCGCTGGCGCTACGAGTAGTCAACATAGACTCAGCCTACCCCAAGCAGCCAGTGTCTGCTTCAGAGCGGTGATCTCAGCGCCAGCAATGCCCGCACCTGGCCGGCTGCGGACGGATTGGCCTGACCGGTCACGACCCCGAGCGGTCCGATGAGAGTCTCAAGAGCCGCCGTTGAGACGGTGGAAAGCGGACGGACGCACGGCAAGGAGCAGGAGAGTGGGGCCAATACAGTCCTTGACCGGATCGCGCTGGAGACCGCAGTTGTCACCTCTCTCCCAAGGAGATCCCGGCGCGCGGTGCTACCCGACACGCCGGAGCGGGACAGTAGTCTCAATCCGGCCGGCGAGTGTAGCTGCGGAACACAAAAAGCCCGCCCGGCACGAGCGCACTCGGTACCCGCTGCGCGTCTTCGAGCCCAGTGGCGAGAAGCTGACCATCGTCTCGCGTGGTCGCCTTGGTGATGACGAAGTCATCCGTCTGGGTGGTGACGACACCGGTCGATGACGTTAGGGTGCGGGTAAAAGTTCCAGTGCCATCGCAGTTCACCGAATAAATGCCTACCTGCGTACCCGTAATGATCGTCCTGGCACCTGTCGGTGATCCCGGGACGGGCGCGTTGAGAGTATATGCCCCCGTGAGGTTGCCTTGGCCATCGAAGTGTCGTGTCGCAAGTGCGAGCGCGACGTTTGCGCCGTAGGTTGCAAGAACGGCATACGTGCCCTTGAGACTGGCGTTGGTATAGCAGCGCGTGTCGTCAGCCTTGGTAGTGGACGCGCCCAGCAAGCCAGCGAGAACCACGATCATTGGGACAAGCAGGTTCTTCCTATTGAGCATGATGTGTACTCCCCAGTTTCGTTGATTGCCCTTGAGTGTCGTTACTTATTCCTGCGCCGAGAGCGAACTCACGGCCAGATGACCGCCCGGTGACAGGCGGGGTCACTTGAAGGGTGCCTCGATCACGTACGGCGCTGCATGACAACCTGCCCAATCGTTGCCCAAAGAATGCCCAAAGGTGTCCGCTGATGGGCCACCGCATATAATTGAGCAAGAGGCCCACTCGATCCTGAGCGGTGAGCGGCGCCAAGGCGCACCAAGATGCCTGCAGGGAAATACCGCATCGCCGACCTCGCTATCGACATCGGCCGTCGGAGCGTGCGGCGCGGCGGCTCCGAAATTCACCTCTCCAGGCTGTCGTTCGACGTGCTGCGCGCGCTTCTCGATGCCGCACCGAATGTCGTGTCCAACGACGAGCTGACGCGCACCGTGTGGCAGGGTGTGGTGGTCGGCCCCGAGTCGGTCACGCAGCGCGTCAAGCTGCTCCGCGATGCGCTCGGCGATGACGCTGCGGCACCGCGCTACATTGCCGGCTTGCGCGGTCACGGCTACCGAATCGTTCCCGAGGTGACGCGGGACTCGGGAGCGGGCGAGCCGGTGTCCCCCCGGCGCGACACTCATGAGCCAGAGCAGGCTCCCCCCGACACGCGGGAATCCGCCCCCGCGAAGACTCGTCGGCAGCGATCTGCGATCTTTCTCGCAGCAGCGGCGCTGGCCGTCGCGCTGACCTACCTCGCTGTCGAGGGTGCGCGCAGTCCGCGGCCAGGCCCATCGCACGCCGCGGCCCCGCCCTCAATGGCGAGCTCACCCGGAGCTCGGACCCCCGCCGTCTCGGCGCCACCGGCGGGGCAGGTGTTTTCACCGCCGCCGCATTCGGTCGCGGTCCTGCCGTTCCTCAACATGAGTGGCGACCCACGCCAGGAGTACTTCTCCGACGGAGTCACCGAGGAGCTGCTGAATTCGCTTTCGCGTATCAACGAACTGCAGGTCGCGGCGCGCACGTCCTCCTTCTCCTTCAAGGGTAAAGACGCGGACATCGCCGCCGTGGCCCGTAAACTCAATGTGCGCGCGATACTCGAGGGGAGTGTCCGGCGCTCGGGGCGGACCATCCGCGTCACGGCCCAGCTCAACGACGCGGTGACGGGGTTTCACCTGTGGTCTCAGACCTATGACCGGCATCTCGGCGATGTGTTGAAGCTTCAGACCGAGATTGCCAATGCCGTGGCCACCGCGCTCAAGGTCAGCCTGCTCGGTGACGTTGCTGCGACCATCGAGGCGGGCGGCACGCGCAACGCGGCCGCGTTCGATGCCTACCTTCGCGCCTCGAAGGTTTACTGGACAATTCGTGGGGATAAGGATCTCCAAACGGCAATCGCCTCTTACACGGAGGCGATCCACCTGGACCCCGACTACGCCCTCGCCTGGGCAGCTCGGTCGATCGCAGTCTCGCAGGCCACCGGATTCGCGTCGACCATGTCCGCTGCCCACGCGGGCTTCGATAAATCGCGAGTTGACGCACTCAAGGCCGTGGCTTTGGCGCCTGATCTGAGTGAAGGCCACCTCGCCCTGGCCCTCGATTATCAAAGCAGGCTCGAGTTCACACAGGCCAATGAGGAGTTCGAACGTGCGTTGGCGCTTGGGTTCGGCAATGCACGAGTGTTGCGGGATTACGGCTCATTTGCGATTGCGATGGGTCGCGGCGAATCCGGACTCCCTGCGCTTCGTCGAGCGGTGGCGCTGGATCCGTTGAACCGCCATGCACATATGCGTCTGGGCTATGGCCTCCTTGCCCTGCGACGCTATGCGGAGGCCCTTGCAGCATTAAAGGAAGCTGAGGCTCTCGATCCGGCCGGGCCCGGCTCCCTCGCCGACTCAATTGGCATTACCTATTACCTGCTCGGTGATCTCGAGAGTGCTCGCTCCGCCTGCGAACACATGCGCGACCAATACTCCGGGCCGCTTTGCTTGGCCATGACATACGAAAAACTGGGGCGGCATGCGGATGCGGAAGCCATGCTGGCCAAAGCCCGCGCGCTCCAGGGCGACACGGGGGCGGTACAGTACGCCCAGGTCTATGCAGAGTGGGGCGACACGGCGCGGGCCCTTGACTGGCTTGAAACAGCGATGCGTCTACGTGATCCGAATTTGGATTCGCTCAAGGATCCGGTCTTCGATCCCCTGCGCAAGGAGCCGCGCTTCCTGGCGATTGAGCGGGAGTTGAGGTTTCCGAACTGAGTGACAAGGGCGATTTCGACGCGAGCGCGTCCGTGCCTCGAGAGATCGTTTCAGTTGGTCTCCAGCTCCTTCGGCTACTCAGACGCGGGGGATGGCGCGTGAACCTCTATACCGCTATCTGTTTGGCTGCCGCCACTTCGCTTGCACACTTCGGGCCGGCGGGCAGGCCGGAGCGACTCTTCAGGCACACGAGCAGAATCTCATCGACCTCGTCCGTCGCGATCATTCCTGGCGTGAGATCCAGCTCATTCTGAAACCACAGTCCGAGCGGCATGAATGCCCGGTTGTACCACCACATGGCCCGTTCACGATGATGCGTGAGCCACCACATTCCGATGTTGACGAGAAGCGAGGAGCGCGGCTGCATCCCAAACACTGCGGTGCTTGCAACGGCGAGGTGGTGCTGCGTCAGCTTTGCCACCAGGCATTGTGGTTCGTAACGCCGCTTGTGGCCCACGAGGTCGTCGAACGGAGTCCAGCGAGAAGGATGCAGCGGCGTCGAGATCAGAAGGGTGCCACCCGGCTTCGCAACCCGCGATAGCTCCGACAGGGCGCCATCATCATCATCCACGTGCTCTATGATATCGAGTGCGCATACCAGATCGAATGCATCGTCCGCAAAGGGCAGGGATGTAACCTCGCCGAGTACGACGTGCGCACTGCGCGCGCGAAGCTTCGCCAGCGCTGGCGCGCTGATGTCCACAAATTGAGTGTCTTTGAGAGGCAGGCGCGGTCTCAGGCCGGGCGCGACCTCGAGCCGGCGAGCAGATTCGGGCAGCAGGGAGCGTACGAGCGGCCACGTATTGAACCGCTCGGGCTCGACCAAGCGGGCGCTGGACCAGAGTAAGTCGTAGAACCGGCGATTCTCGTCGCGCAGGTCCTGCGCACTTTGCGCCCGTTGTGCCCGTGGCTGCATCGTCCTCCACTGTAGCACTCGCGGCTCAGGCTCGCCGTCGCTGACCACTTTTCACAGCGAAAGGCGGACTACACACGCAATCGCTCAGCGTCATCGCTGCATGGGCCGCTACTTCGCCATTGGGCTTGCGCGCAAGCTCGCGTACACGGTATCCAGGACGGTCAGGCTATCGATATTCGGTACTTCTCCGACCGTGATCGGATCACCGAAATACAGAACTCGATTATTCGTATTCTTGAATGCCGGCCACGCAGGCAGCCCCTTGCCGTTTGGGTCGCCGGCTCGTGCGAAGTTGGCCCAGTACCGGGACATGGTCTTCGCTATTGCGCGATCCGCCTTGCTCCAGCGCCACGGCTCTTGGTTCAAGTGATCGAATACGTACCAGAGCTCGGCAAAGTGGCTCGCGCCCCATCCCGCGTACAACGAGTCGGTCGGAAACGGAGGCCGCTGTCGAAACGAGTAGTAGTACACAGCACCGTGCCCCGTTGCAGCCTGCAATCTGGCCCAAGCCCACATGTCCCAGCCGAAGCGAAGGTCGCGCTCGAGGTCAAGCCGTGCCTGTCGCGCGGCCTCATCGCTCGTATGGGGGTAGGCGGCAACGATCGCGGGCGGTAATGCACCGAAACTGCGCTCTACGTCGGCATCGAAGGTGGCTGCCTTGACGTGAGTGACATCGGTCAGTGAACGCGCTTCCTCGGCGTTTGAACCGATGAGCAATGGGACATCGTTCTGCCGCCCTGCCGCGAACGCCGCGTAAGGCGCCATCGGGAGCACGTAAGGCTCGATCACCGGATGGGTGACGCCGCCGGCATCGCCGCCACCGAGCAAGCTCGTCGCCGGGAGGCTGCGCAGTTCCTGGAGCGAATGCACGCCCAGCGTGGCGGCATATTTCTCCCCATCACGCTCGGCATTGATCAGTAAGTAGCTGGGGGCAAGCTGGAGGGGCTCAAAGAGAGCGCCACTCTCGCCGATGGCGCGCTGAAAGAGCCCTTTAGCCTGCGGCGAGGCCATCAGTATGCTGACCGAGATAGCGCCGGAGGATTGGCCCGCGATCGTCACGCGATCGGCATCGCCGCCAAACGCCGAGATGTTGTGCTGGATCCAGCGGAGCGCGGCGATCTGGTCCATGAGGCCGTAATTCCCGGACGACCCATACGAGGATTCGCGCGTCAGTTCTGGAAGGGCGAGAAAGCCCAGCGGACCCAATCGATACGCAATGGTGACGACAATGACGCCCTTACGCGCGAGCTGGTCGCCCCAATAGAGCGGCATAGAGGCCGACCCGTTGCGGTAGCCACCGCCGTAAATCCAGACAATCACCGGCAGACGCTCTGCTGCCTGTTTCGCCGGAGTCCAGATGTTGAGGTATAAGCAGTCCTCGCTGACCTTCGGCGGAACCTCGCCCGGCATGGAAACGCCTTCCTGCATGCATGCCGGGGCGAACGCTGTTGCTGTCCGAGTACCCGTCCATGGCGGAACAGGTTCGGGCGGTCGCCAACGTAATTCACCCAGCGGCGGCGCTGCGAACGGGACGCCCTTGTAGACGCTCAATCCGCCCTCGCTCACGCCCGATATTGCACCAGACGTCGTCAGTGCCAACGCCGCTGCGGCACTGCCGCTGGCCGGCAGAGCGATGACTGCCAGGCCGACCCATAACCATTGTTTGCACACTTGAACCTTCAATCAGCGGCAGGTGTCAACGCCGGTCACTGCAGCGACGTGGAGCCCTCCTGCCCCGCAACGAAAAACTTATCTACCGCGGTCAACAGCTCGACCATGCGGTTACTCCAGTATTGCCACGTATGTGCGCCGGCGTCCTCGCGATAGAAAAACGCCAAATTGCGCTCATGTAAGGCCTGTACCAGCCGTCGGTTCGTCCCGACGAGGTCATCGTTGCTGCCGCAGAGCAAGATTGCTTCCATCGGTAGTTTGCTCATGTAAGGAAGCTTGGCTATGTAATCGTCGCTGAAGTAACCACTGAGGGCGAAGCTGAACCCGTACAGCTCCGGATGTCGCAACGGAAGATCGAAGGCGCCAAGACCGCCCATTGACATGCCGGCTACGGCGGATTGGGCGCGACTCGTATCGAGACCGTAGGTCCTCGCGAGCCAGGCTCGCAGCTCTTGCGTGATGAAGGTCTCGCTCTTCCCCGTGTAGGGTACGCGCTCACTGCTGGGCATCACGATGACGAACGGGTGTATTGCGCGACGGCTGATCAGGTTGTCCATGTAGTTGTTTACTTCGCCAGTCTTCAGCCATTGGTCGGCATCCATGCTGCTGCCATGTAGCAACCACAACACCGGGTAGCGTTTGCCGATCACAAAGTCCGGTGGCAGATAGACATTCAGCTTTAGTGCCTTACCCCAAGCCTTGGATTCGAGCATCAGCGTCTCGACCCGTCCTTTCGGCACCTCGGGGCGCTCCTCCCAATCTCCGGCACCCACAAACAGGAACGAATGCTGGCCGCCTTGCCCATCCGCATCATGATTGGGCGAAGCAGGGTCAGCCATCCATTTGCCGTCCACAATATATTTGTAGAGCCATTCTCCTGTGCCCAAATCCACCGTCACTCGCCACATTCCATCGCCTTCCTTACGCATCGGTAACTTGCTCTTGTCCCATTGAGTCATTTCACCAGCAAGGTAGACGTTGTGGGCATCGGGCGCATTCAGCTCGAACGTATGCTGCTCGGCTAGAGCAATGCCGGTCAGGCCCACGGCAATCACCGCGGCTGCCGGGCAAACGGCAACGATCGGTCGGCGACGGCTTCGCGCGGAGCGCCTCAGCGTCACTTGAGGTAATGGATGCTCAGAGCGCAATACTCGGCCCCGTGCGAGAAGGGACCCTGCCCTCGCCCTGGTGACGTCGGTCTGTCGTTCGAGGCTGCAGCATCGCCTTCCCGTCCGGCAAATCGCGCGCATGCTGAGCTTGAGCGCTCAGGCGGGCCAATTCGTGGGCGATCTGATTCGGGCGCAACACGAAATCAACGCAGCCGGTTTCAATGGCACTGATGGGCATGCCGGGAAAGCGCGCAGATCCCGGGTACTGCGCAAATGCGGCGCCGCCCGCACGCTGGATCGCCCGTATGCCGAGGGCACCGTCGGATCCTTCACCCGAGAGGACCACGCCCACCGCGCTATGGCCATGATCCTGAGCGAGCGAGGTCAACAGAATGTCCCCGGGATGATGCTGTCCACCTGTGTTGGGTGTCACGCGAATGCACCCACCGGTGATTGTCAGCGTCGTATTTGCGCTCATTACGTACACGTGGCGCTGCTCTGCTACCACGCCGTCTTGCGCGCGCATCACCGAAAGAATCGTTCTCTGGCTGAGAGTTTCGAGCAGCAGCCTCTCGCGGCTCGGATCTAGATGTTGAACGATAACGAAGGCTGCACCACACTCGGCCGGTAACGCGGACAGTAGCTCGGAGACAGCCTCAGGGTCCTCTGCAGAAGACGCTATCGCTACGACGATAGGCGATATATCCATTGCTGCTCACGCGGCTTTCCCACGTAGCATTGCGCGCACGTTGGACGCCGTGAGGACTGCCAGGTACGAGCGAACCTTGGCGCCGAGCTCGAGCCTGGAAAATTCTTGCGCAAACAGACGCCGAACTTCCGCCGGCGGCGCTGCGGTGCGCTCGCACAACGAACTCATCGCACGCTCGTGTCTGGCAGCCTCTTGGCCCGCTTGAAAAGGCGACTTCATCGAAACCCCCACTGTGACTAAGCTTAGGCTGGTCGGCACGCTCATACTGACTACTCTTCTACACCAAATGACGCCTCGCGACGCTCTTATCTCGCTGCCCGTGTGCTGCGCTGCTGTTCGCGCGGAGTATCCTCGCGGTGTGAGTTCGCGCCTTTAAAAGGCGCGAGGCGCCCCAATACTTCTTTGGAAGCGCGCTTTCCCGTCAGTTCGGATTCCGGGACCGTCCAAAGAGCTGAACGAAGTCGATACGGAGTCAAGAACCGGCGCAGCGACGGGACTTGGCTGGACTCATGAGGCTCAGGAAGCCCAGGAGGCTGAGATGGACTGGAAATTTGTGGAAGCCAGCTGGCAGCGATTCAGGGACGAGGTCCACGCAAACTGGGGGAGGCTCACCTCCGCTCAGCTAGATTTCATTGGGGGCAAGCGCGCGCATCTCGCGAGTTCGATTAGAGAGGTGTACGGCGTCACCCGCGACGAAGCCGAAAGGCAGATCAAGACCTTCGAGGCACGCAACCAGCACCCACGTCCCGTGAGCTTTCGTTGAGCCAACTGTCGTGCGCACGCATCCCTCGACACCATCCAGGGCGCAGAGCGGAGGTGGCCCCCAGGGCCACATGCCGCGCATATTGATAGTCGACGACGAGGTAACGGCCGCCGATGCTCTCGCGTCTTTGCTGGAATCGTCTGGATACGGTGAAGTACGCGTCGCGTACACCGGGGCGACTGCTCTCGCTTTGGCCGTCGAGTTCGTGCCCACGGTCGCGCTCGTGGATCTCGAGCTGCCGGACATGAGCGGTTACGAAGTCGCCCGACACCTATCTCAACACCCGCAGCTACACGCCCTGAGACTGATTGCCTTGACGGCTGACAATGAGCATCCCGGCCGCGAGCTCGCGCGCGAGGCTGGGGTCGAGCGGTACCTGATCAAGCCCGTCGGCTCCGCTGACTTGGCCGAGTTATTCACCTGATCCAGCTGGGACGCTCTGCATCCAGCCACAGCGTGCGTGGTCGGCGGTTGCCTCAAGAGCTCGACGAGTGAATCGCTCCGCACCAAGAGCTATCGCTCGCTTCGCACTCAGTGCAAGTCGAAACGAACAGTCTCGTGAAGGAATGTTTATTTTCCTCGCGCGCCGCACACACTCGATATAAGGCGCATACTCCGCGCCCTCAGCCGCATACGAGCTGAGTTGGTCGGCGAATTCTCGCTGACTACACCTCGAGGTTCAGTTTTATGGATCAATCAAAGAGCGTTCCTACTGGCGAGGCCGCCAGGAACACTAATACGGCACCCACGAAGAACATCGTCGACACGATGATCGGCGCGGGCCATTTCACGACCTTCGCTGCCGCAATCAAGGCAGCGGGTCTGACTGCTGAGCTGGGCGCCAAGGGCCCGTTCACGGTCTTCGCGCCGACCGATGAGGCCTTCAAGAAGCTTCCGGCGGGCGCCTACGACAACCTGCTCAAGGACGCGGGCAAGCTCAAGGCAATCCTGAACTACCACGTCGCCTCGGGCTACCACATGGCCAGAGACCTGAAGTCAGGAGAAGTGGCAACGGCGCAGGGCACTCCGCTGACGGTGGTCGTGTCCTCGTCGGACGTGCGAGTCAATGGGGCTCGCGTCACCAAGGCGGATATCGTTGCGACAAACGGCATCGTGCACGCCATCGACGCGGTCATTCTCCCCAAGAACTGGCAGTTGCTGGCGGCCGCAGCCTGACGATTGCCTTTCGTAAAGCACGTGTGTGCTCTGGAAGGCCCCGTTCGCGGGGCCTTCTTTTTTATTGACCGGGCGGTACGGGGGCCGTGCGTCAATCCGACGGCGGGAGGGAAACGTTCCCTGTAGGGTTCCCCCCCGAACCGCGCCCGGCTTCGCGCGAAGCTCTTGCAGGACTCCCCAACGAGCCCAGTAAGAACGCGGAGCGGTCATCGGATGACAGCAACGTAGAGCAGGCCTACGATATTTATTCGATGGAAGATCCGTCTCGGTCGTCTTGCGAACGGGTGGCCCAGGTGTCTTCGCCAAGCTCTGCGTCGGATTCCAGAATTGCTCTCCCCACACTGCGACCGATCTGGTCCCGGTGGGCTGCCTGGAAGATGCGTGCGCTGCAGCTGGTGTTGGCGATGGCGTCAGCGGCCTGTCAGCTTGCCCACCCTGCAACCAGCTCGGTGAATGGTGGGTACGCTGCAGTGGTGCGGCAGGCGGCGCCAAGCGTCGTCACGGTTCTCGTTGAAGAACGGGGGGAAAGTGCCGGACAACGTGCCGTGGAGCGGGCGACCGGCGACACTCAATACAACGACATGCGCACGTTCATACGCCGCATGCTCTCCGGACCTGGGAACGGCAATCCAGTGCCGGGCCAGGACGGATCTGTGCTGGGCCTGGGCTCAGGGTTCATCATCCGAGCAGACGGCCTTATCGTCACCAATCGTCACGTGGTCGAGGGCGCTCGGAAGGTGCGCGTAAAGTTGGCGGACGGTCGAGTGATCCCCGCTCAGGTGCTCGGCACCGATGCGACCACTGATATTGCGCTGCTCAGAGTGCAGGCGGGCAGCCTGCCTGCGCTGCGGCTGGAATCCTCGGACAAGGTCTCGGTAGGCGATCCCGTCATAGCCATCGGCGATCCCTTCGGTCTCGGTCAGACAGTCACCGCCGGCGTTCTGTCAGCGCGAGCGCGCACGCTGGAACAGGACCCGTATATCGATTTCCTGCAGACCGATGCCGCAATTAATTTTGGAAACTCGGGAGGCCCCCTGCTATCGACAGACGGAACGGTCGTCGGCGTCACCTCGATGATACTCTCGCCGAGTGGAGGGTCAGTGGGTCTCGGGTTCGCCATTCCGGCGGAGACAGTCGCCTCGGTTGTCACCGAGCTCGAGACGCATGGACGGGTGAGCCGGGGCTATCTCGGCATCCAGGTACAAGCGATGACAGCTGCCCTGGCACGGGCCTTTCTCGGGCGGGACTCTCCTGCCGGTGCACTGATCACGGCTGTAGAACCGCAAGGACCCTCTGCAGGGACGCTGCAGGCCGGCGACGTATTGCTGAGCGTCGGTTCCACGCCTGTCACCTTCGCCACTCTGGGAAAAGTCGCGGTGCGACTGACGCCTGGCACGACGGTGGATGCATCCGTGGTGCGAGGAGGTGTTGAGCACTCCATTGCGTTGACTGTCGGTCAACTCCCAGATCCGCCCGCGGATCCGCTGCACGCGGGTGGTCGAGACACTTGGGTGCCGAGTCTCGAGCTCGGAGTGGCCAATTCGACGACCGAGATTCGCCTGGCGCTCAAGACGCAAGGCGAAGTTAGTGGCTTGATCGTGACGCAACTGCGCCCGAATGGTGCGGGAGCGCTGGCCGGCTTGAAGATTGGTGACCTCATCACCCATGCCGGATCCAAGCGCTTGGAGGACGTTGCGGATCTTGCGACGGTCAGCAGGCCATCAGCCAAGCTTCCGTTGCTTCTTCGTGTCGTCCGCGACGGCTCTCCCGGCTTTATCGCCGTAACAGGTAGCGAAGAGCAATGATCCTTACGCAGCGATTACCTGGCCTTCCGGAGGTCCGCGGCCGAGCACGTCCGGCAACGCCTCGCCCTGCTCTGTAAACGACAGTGATACGGAGTTGAGGCAATGACGCTCGCCGGTCGGCGGCGGGCCGTCCGGAAAAACGTGTCCGAGGTGACTCCCGCAGCGCGCACAGACTTCTTCCACACGAACCATTCCATAGGTAGTGTCGCGTACGCGCCGAATGTGTGCCTCGTTGTAAGGCTTGAAGAAGCTTGGCCAACCCGTACCGGAGTCGAATTTCGCACTGGATCGAAACAGAGGCAGACCACAGAAGCGGCACGTGTACACGCCATGTTTGTGGTTGTCGAGAAACACACCACAGAAGGCGGCCTCGGTGCCGTGCTCGAGCAATACGTCGCGTTCCTCCGCAGTGAGCCCGGCAATGATCGCGTCACGTTGGGCTGAACCTGGTGGCGTGAGGTCGAATTCCGTCATGGTAGTGAAGCTCCCGCCCGCGCTTGAAGACCAATTGCTGCCAAGCATGCACAATTCACCGCCTCTGCACTACCGATGGCAAGATCGATGCATCCGCGCCCGTATTGGGCCGTTGAGCTGCCACGATTGCCGGGCGCTGGTGCCAACACTTGCGAGGATCCCATGTCTCTGAAAGCCGCTCGCGCGCCTGCGGCGCGCTCGATCCTCATGGTCGCCGGCCTCGCATGGCTGTCGGCGGCGACAGCTCAACCTGCACCCGATCCGGCTCCGCTCGCGGCGCGGTCGGGCGACGTGATCGCAACCGGGAACGAGTGGATCGCGCTGCCGGAGATTCGAATCAGCGACGGCGCACTGGTGACCTTCAACGCGCTATCAATGCGCGACCGTGGCTTGCTGCAGCCGGTCGGCGAGCCCGGCAAACCGGTCGTTGAGCCCTACCTTGCGATTGGTAACGTGCGCGAGCCGTTGGACGCCCTGCGATGGGGCTTGATTTCATACTGGATTCCGCGCGCCGAGCAGGATCGCGACGGCCTGCATTTCACGCTCACGTACTGCGCGCCGCCCGGATATCGCGCCGCGTTTGTACGACTCACGATCACCAATCGACGCACCGAGGCGGTGCAGGCCGCGATCGGGCTGAAGAGCTCCTTCGGGAGTCTGGCCCGCGTCACGTACGTGCCGGTAGTGCTGCGCGGTGAACGCACGATTGGACCCGCGCCCTGGGTCGATCCTGGCGAGGTCTACAGCTACATCACCAATGACACTCGCTTTGCCTGGGCGATCGTGCATCCCGGCTCCAAGGCTACAATTACGGTGCCGCCCGTGTCGGTGGCCCCGCAGGCGGACGACGCCCGCGGCATGACACTCCAGCCAGGCGAGTCCGCCGAGGCTTTGTATGTGCTCGCAATCGGCATTGAGGAATTCAGTGCGGCGCACAACGCACGCTCGCTTCGCGAGATGCTCGATCGGCAGGGTGCCGACGCGCTGATCTCGGAGACGGCGGCCTGGTGCCGCGCCCGCACCCGTACGACCGGCCGTGTCGAGCTCGACCAGCTCATGAACCGCAACTTGCTGTTCACGCGACTGTACGCCTGGGGCAGGACCATCGACACGGAGCAACTCGTGGGCGTCACCTCGCGTAGTCCGCGTTATTACGTCTCGGCGGCCTACTGGGACCGCGACGCCATGCTTTGGAGCTTTCCCGGTCTCCTGGATTCTGACCCGCAGTTTGCCCGCGAAGCGCTCGCCTATGCACTGGGCCCGCAACTGGCCAATGCCGGCACGCACAGCCGATTCATTGACGGTGTGGTGCTCGAGGACGGCTTCGAGCTCGACGAAGCCGCCGCACCGCTCATCGCGCTTGCCGGTTATCTGCGTCGCACCAATGACCGCGCCTTTCTCGAGCAGCACCGTGAGGCGGTGCGCGTGCTGCGCGACCGGCTGCTCTCGCGCAAGGACGACGCCACGGGTCTCTACAGCTCGTTGCAGGACGCGCAGGACGAATACCAGAAACTGCCGTTCATCACCTATGACAACGTGCTCACCTGGCGGGCGCTGGCCGATCTCGCCGGAATTTTCGAGCGGCTGCGGGACGCCCCTTCTGCGCGCGAAATCGCTCGGCAGGCCGCGGCATTGCATGCGGCGATCCTGGCGCATTCGGTGGCGACCGACGTGCCCGGCGCGGACGGCCCGATATTTGCCTCCGCCACGGATGGGCGTCAGTTCGTCGAGACCGAAATTCCGCCGGGCTCGCTGATGAAGCTCCCGGTTCTCGGCTTCATCAGCGAGGACGATCTGCTCTTCGTGCGCACCTACAACTGGCTGCATTCAGCTCACTATAAGTATTCCTATGCCGACCGCCCTTATGGGCTCCCCGGTAGCTATCGCCTGCCGTTCACGACTTCATGGGTGATCGCAGACGAGCTGCTGCTGAAGCGCGCGCGCGACCGCGCCGAGAAGATTCTGCTGGCCAGCGCCTGGGATGCCGGAATAATCTCCGAAGGAATCAACCCGGACTCGGCCGTGATGGAACCCGGTGGCGGCGCGTTCGCAACCGCCGCTGGGTACGTCGCGCATGCGATCTGCGAGCTACATTGCCGACCGCGGCCGTGAATATGGTCTTTGGCCCCAGGAGATTGCGATGCTGAGAAAATGGTTGCTACCGCTCGTGCTCAGCGTGAGCGCGGGCTTTCCGACGCTGTCGTTATCGCAGGATGCGTCAGCACCGGGCATGTGGGACCTGAGCGATCTCTATCAAACCCCGGCGGCCTGGGATCAGGCTTTGGCGCGTACTCGCGCGGCGGCGGATAAGTTCAGCAGCTACCAAGGCACGCTTGGTAAGAGCGCTGAATCCATGTTCACTGCCCTGGATGCGATGAGCGTCGCGAATCGGGAAGCGCAGCGCCTCAACGTCTATGCGTCACTCAAGTCGGACGAGGATGTGCGTATCAGCGCCAACATCGAGCGCAAGCAGCTGGCGCAGGCCATCGCGACGGAACTCGGGGAGAAGTCGGCGTGGGTCGCGCCCGAGATCATCAAGATCGGAACTGCCAGGGTGAAGGCCTTCACCGCTGCGAACAAGCAGCTGCGGGAGCGATTCGGTTTCTTCCTCGACAACACGCTGCGCTCGGCGCCCCATACGTTGAGTCCTGAGGCCGAAGGCGTGATTGCAATGACTGGCGATTTGCTGGCCCAGCCGAGCACCGTGCACACGCAATTCGAGAACGGCGATTTTCCAGCGCCGACCGTTAGCTTTTCGGATGGCAGCAAGATCCGACTCGACGAGCAGGCCTACGAGAAGTACCGCCAGTCTCCAAGCCGCGCGGACCGCAAGCTGGCCTTCGACGAATACTGGGGTACCTGGAGGAAGTACGAAGGCACGGCCGGCGGCCTGCTCACAACGCAGGTCATGGGCGATCACTTCACCGCACAGGCACGCAAATTCTCGAATGCGCTGCAGGCCGCGCAGTTTCCCGACAATATGCCGGAGAGCGTTTACCGGACGCTGGTGGCGGAAGTACATGCGGCATTACCGACCATGTACCGATATCTGCGGCTGCGTAAGCGGCAGCTCGGCATCAGCGATGGTCTGCAATACTACGATATCTACCCAGCGATGTTCGCGCTGCAGAACCCGCCGAAATTCACCCTTGCAGAGTCCGAGCGCATAACCCTCGAAGCACTGCAGCCACTCGGGGACGACTATCTTTCATTGATGCGCAAGGGATTCGCCTCGCGCTGGATGAACGCGTACCCCCATGAGGGTAAGGCCTCAGGCGCCTATATGAACGGCGGCGCGTACGACGTGCACCCATACCTGCTGCTCAATCATCAGGACGACTACGCCTCGCTATCGACTCTGGCGCACGAATGGGGACATGCGGTGCACACGCTGCTCACCGTCAAGGCCCAGCCCTTCGAGAAGTCCAACTACTCGACATTCATTGCCGAGTCGGCCTCGATCGGCAATGAGATGCTGCTCAACGACTATATGGTCGAGCATGCGGCCAACCGCGCGGAAAGACTTTATTACCTGGGACAGGGCCTGGATTCGATCCGCGGCACGTACTTTCGCCAGGTCATGTTCGCCGAGTTTGAGCTCGCGATCCACGAAGAGCTGGAGAAGGGCAAAGCGCTCTCGGGTGCGCGCATGACTGAGCTGTATTGCGGCATACTTAAGCAGTACTACGGCGACGCCGAAGGCGTCATGAAAATCGATCCCGCGTACTGCATCGAGTGGGCGTTCGTGCCGCACTTCTACTTTGATTTCTATGTTTATCAATACGCGACCTCCATGGCCGGCGCAGCGTCATTCACCGACGCCATTCTCAAGGAGGGCGCCCCCGCTCGTAGCCGATTCATCAAGCTGTTGCAGGCGGGCGGGTCGGATTATCCATACGAGCTGTACAAGCAAGCCGGCGTCGACATGGCGACGCCCGGACCTTATCGGGCGTTGGCGGCACGCATGAATCGATTGCTGGATGAGATCGAGGCGCTGGAGAAGCAGTGAGGCCGCGATCGGCGCTGCCGCAGACGGCGAGCATGTTTGTGCTGAATGCGCTCGCTGATCTCCTGCCCCTCTCGCGCGATTTCCTCCGCCTCCGCGACTGTCACTTACCGCAGCCGCCCGCGGCTGGACCGAGACAGCCCACCGTGTTGCGCTGAATACGCTCGGTGGTCTCCCGTCCCTCTTTCGCCATAAGCTCTGCCTCCGCGACCGTCACGCAGTGCATCACCGTCGCAAGGTGCGAGCCGAGTGGTATCTCGCGCCGGCAGTACTTCTCCTCGCCATGCACCATGCTCAGCTTGTAACCCTGGAGACGGAGCTGCTGCTCCATCATCCGCTCACCGGAAGTACTCGGAGCGGGTTTGACCGGAGCGACGGCAGCAGTGTCTGCCGCGGGCGCGGCGGCCGTCGCAGGCACCGTGTGGGCGGCGCTGTTCTGGTCCGCGCCGTCTTCAGCAGTGCTGTTCGGCGCCGTAGTGCTCCGGGACTCCGGCGCTACCGGGACGGCCGGCGGGTCCGCGAAAGCAAGAGACAGTCCGCCTGTGGCGAGTATTGCGAGCATGGCAGCCGCGGGTCTCATGATTGCCCCCTCAATCGCTTAGTAACGACTTGTTTGAATTGCCGGTGAACGTACGCCACGCGCGCTTCGCAAGTCAATGAGATTACTGCCCTGAAGGCGCTCACACTTGCTCCGCTAATCTGATGTCGCATCAATGGGTTAACCGCGGAACAGTAAATCTCTCCCGCGGTATGCCGGGTCTGTCCCGTCCACCTCAAACGGCGAGGCCTGAGTCGAAGCGACTCGGGCCGGATAGCGCGCTCTCAATGAAATTTGATCTTTATCGCGAGAGGATGCGGAATTAGGAGCGGAGGGGTTGCCAGGATGAAGAGCATTGCGATTGTCCTCGTCGTAGCGGTACTCGGGATTCTTGCGTGGGTGCTGCTTCACTCAAGCCACCATATTGCCGTCGTAGTGAATGGGCACCCGCTCGTCGGGCCGGCAAAGCTCGCCGCCGAAGGCTGGGGGCTGCTGGTGGGAATCGTGGCGCTTTTCTGCGCAGCGATCCTGTTGGTCTTCGTGTTCGCGGGAACGGCACTGATCGTGCTCGGCGCCTTGGTGATTGCCGGCTTCGCGGCGGCTTGGTTCGTCTTCCCCTTCCTGCTGCCGCTCTTGGTTCCGCTTTTCCTCGTCTGGATCTTCGTCGCAGCAGCGCGTAGAGGGCGAAAATAACCAGGATCCTGGCAGGCTCGGTCTTACGGGCCGGTGCTCATTGCGCCAGCCGATCCTGTCGTGTGCTCAGGCACAGTCGGACAGTCCTTTCAAGCTTGCCTGATGGGTACGCGCCGAGCGAGCGCATGAACCGCCAAATCGCGTCGTTGTCCGCGAGTGCATCGCCGCACAGACGCCGCACACCTGCCAGGCGGGCATGACGCAGCAGAATTTGCATCAGTGAGGAGCCGAGGCCGACTCGTCGCCACCCGTCGGCGACCACCAGAGCGAACTCGGCCGCATCCGATTCGGGGCACCGAATGTAGCGAGCCTCGGCAACGAGAAGCGGCGCTCCATCTGCAGCCCGTCCGTCCGCTTCGGCGACAAAGCCGACGTGCTCGCGCTGGTCCGGCTTTGTGAACTCGCGCAGCAGCCGCTCCGGCACCTCCTTCATCGGAGCGTGGAATCGCAGCCTGCTGGTCAGGGGCGACAGCGCGGCGAAGAAGCCCTTGAGTGCATCCAGATCTGCTGGCCCGATCGGCCGTATCAAGACCTGTCTCCCGTCCGCGAGTCGCGTACGTGTTCTGAGCGCGCGGGGCCCGTGCAACAAGCCAGCCGAGGGAAGCGCGGTCTCCGGCCGCGCGGCCGATTCACGGCGCGGGCGCGTCGCCAGATAGACGCCGAGCGCGGCGAGCGCCAGCCCCGCCACCTTGTATGCCGTCAGTGCATCCCCGAGTACCAGGTAATCGATCACGGCCGTCACCGGCGGCATCAGGAAGAATAGCGTGGCCACCTGGCTCACCACCCCGCGCCTCAGCAGCACGAATAACAGCGCGAAGGTCGTGAGCGAATTGACACCGATCACCCAGCCGAGGCTTGCGAAGAAAGCCGCCGAGCTATCGGCGCGGAAGCCCTCATGCACGGCGAGCGGCAGTAGCACAAGCGTCGCGGCCAGATGCTGCACTGCCAGGCCGCTGCGCGGATCGACGTTCGAAGCGTGACGCTTCTGATACAAGGTACCGACGCTGATGGCGAGCAAGCCGGCGAGGACTGCCAGATAGGCGGCGGGCGGAGCGCCGCGGCCCGGCGTGACACTCTCGCCCACCGCCAGAGCAACCCCGGCAAAACCGAGCGCGAACCCGATCCACTGGAGTGGGTGGACTACCTCGCGGAACAGGAGGCGCCCGAGGAGGGCCGTGACGATCGGCATGGTGCCGATCACGAGCGCGATCAGCCCGATGTTTACGCCCTGGGCTGCGGCCCAGTAGAGCGCTCCGAACTGCAGCCCGAGCTGCAAGGTGCCGACCAGAGCGCTGTGCAGCGCCGCGCGCCCACGTGGCCAGGCAACCCCGCTGAGCCCGGCGAGCGCGGCAAAAACCAACCCCGCGCCACCGAAGCGCAACATGAGCAACGTGAACGGACCGCTGTGATCGAGCGCGATCCGGGCTGCCGGATAACCCGAGCTCCATAAGAGAACGAACGCGACCCCGAGCAGGCCAGGCGGCACGCGGCCGCCGAGCCCGAGCTCGACCGCGGAGCTCGTAGCCGGCACCACGGCCTGCTGACCCACCATCTCCTCCGCGACTTGCTGGCCCATGGTCTCCTCCGTGAGTTTCGAAAAAGATCCAGGTCACTCGGCAGATGCCCCGGCCGAGGATCTGCGCAACTATCAGCTGCACATGGTCGATGGCACCACCGCAGGGAACGCCGCTTGCGCATTGCTGGGTATGGGCTGCGCGACATTACCGCGCGGCATGAGCTAAGAACCGGCGCGCGATTCTCTCTGAGGTCGCTCAGCTTACGCACGTGCACACGCAGGGACAGCCCCCAGTCGGGCGATCAACGGCAGGGATTACTTGGGACTGCAGCGTCCATCTTCGGGGGGATTGCAACAACGAAACCGGAGAGTCCTGGATCAGCTCCGCAAACCCGGATGCGTACCATCGTTTTCAAGAGTCAACCTGGAGCGAGCGCGCAAGGTGGCAGCACAATCCGAGCCGGCTCAGCGAAACTGATTAGCCATGCTCAACGTAGCGCACTCGTCCGCGCTTGCCCTTAGTGCGCCCACCCCACGAATCTTGCGCATTGTTGCCGCATTCATTTGATCGATCGGCCATAATCCATTGAGGCAACCGCCAATGGGACGTGTCCGATGGATCTCAATTTTTCGCCCGAGGAAGAGCGCTTTCGCAGCGAGGTCCGGGCGTTCGTCGCCGCGGAGCTGCCGCGCGCGACCCGCGACAAAGTGCTGGGTCACAAACGCCTCGAGCGCGAGGATTTCCTGAACTGGGTGCGGATCCTCAACACGCGCGGCTGGGTCGCGCCGAGCTGGCCCAAACGATTCGGCGGCCAGGAGTGGGATCCCGCACGCGAGCTCATCTTCGAGCAGGAATGCGCGCTCGCCGGAGCGCCGCCCGTGCTGTCCTTCGGACCGCGCATGGTCGCGCCCGTCATCATGACCTTTGGCAACCAGGCGCAGCAGGAGTATTTCCTGCCGCGCATCCTCAGTGGCGAGCATTGGTGGTGCCAGGGCTACTCCGAGCCTGGCGCCGGATCCGACCTCGCCTCGCTCAAGACGCGGGCCGAGCGCCGCGGCGACAGCTATATCGTGAACGGTCAGAAGACCTGGACCACCCTTGCCCAGTACGCGAACTGGATCTTCTGCCTCGTGAGGACCTCGAGCGAAGGTCGCCCGCAGACAGGCATCTCGTTCCTCCTGATCGACATGAAGACACCGGGGATCAGGGTGCGTCCGATCGTCATGCTGGACGGTGAGCACGAAATCAACGAAGTCTGGTTCGATGATGTCGCGGTTCCCGTCTCGAATCGAATCGGCGAAGAGAACAAGGGCTGGACCTACGCGAAGTTCCTGCTCGGTCACGAGCGCGTCTCGAACGCCGCACTCGGCCCGAGCAAGCGCGCGCTGCGGGAGTTGAAGGCCATCGCCGCCGCTGCGCCCACGGGCGGCGGCCGCCCGCTGATCGAAGTACCGCGCTTCCGCGACCGCATTGCCGAAGTCGAGATCGACCTCATGGCGCTCGAGGTCATGGTGTTGCGGGTCATTGCGATGGACCGCGAGCGCCACACGCCCGGACCCGAGGCCTCGCTCCTGAAACTCCAAGGCAGCCAGATTCAGCAGACTATCTCGGAGCTCGCGATGGAGGCCCTCGGACCCTACGCCGCGCTCCATCAGCCGCAGGCACTCGCCGCGGACTGGACGGGTCTCATCGCAGGTCCCCCCGCCGGGCTCGGCGTCACCGGTCGCTACCTCAACTACCGCAAGGTGTCGATCTACGCCGGATCGAACGAGATCCAGCGCAACATCATCGCGCGGCACCTGCTGGGACTGTAAGAGACCATGGACTTCACGTTCACCGACGAACAGAACCAGATCCGCGACTCACTGCGCCGGTTTCTGACCGAGGCCTACACCCTGGAACGCCGCCGCGAAATCCTGCGCGCAGGCACGGGCTGTGATCGCGAGATTTGGCGACAGTTCGCCGAGCTCGGAATCCTCGGGCTCGGTATCCCGGAGGCGCTGGGCGGAATCGGCGGCAGCCCGTTCGATGCCATGGTGGTGATGGAGGAGCTGGGCCGAGCGCTGGTCATCGAGCCGTATCTCTCGAGCGCGATCGTGGGAGCCGGGATTCTCGTTCGCGCGGGAAACACCGCGCAGCAGCAGCTTCTGCCCGAGATCGCCGCGGGAAAGATCAGAGTTGCGTTCGCGCACGGCGAGCCGGACTCGCGCTGGGTGTTGGATGCAGTCGCAACGCGGGCCACCCGTCAGGGGGCGAGCTGGGTGCTCCAGGGCCGTAAGGCGCTGGTTGCGGATGGCGCCGGTGCGCAATTCCTCGTGTTCTCGGCCAGAACCGCTTCCGGCCTCTCGCTGTTCCTCGCGCCGGGCACGACCGAGGGAGTGACACGCACCGCCCTGATGACTCATGACGGCTCGAGCGTGGCCGAGATCGGCCTCGATGCGGTGCGGCTGCCCGCCGACGCATTGATCGGGGCCGAAGGTGGTGCTTTGCCTCTCATTCAACGGGTAAGCGATGCGGCAATCGCGGGACTGTGCGCCGAGGCGGTCGGCGCGATGGACGCACTGCTCGCGCTCACCCTCACCTACGTGAAGTCTCGGCGGCAGTTCGGCGTGCCGATCGGGGATTTCCAGGCGCTGCAGCACCGGATGGCCGAGATGCTGCTGCACGCGGAGCTGGCGCGCTCGATGAGTTATCTTGCGACTGCCAGGCTCGCCGTCAGCGATGACGCGGAGCGTCGCCGCGCGCTCTCCGCGGCCAAGTTCCTGGTCGGCCGCTCGGCGCGCTTCATCGGCCAGGAAGCGGTTCAGCTGCACGGCGGCATGGGAGTGAGTGATGAGCTGGCCGCCTCTCACTACTTCAAGCGACTGACCCTCATCAATGCGAGCTTTGGCGACATGGACCACCACCTGGAGCGATTCGGAGCGGTGATGGGCGCCCCTTGAGGGGCTTCGACGTCGTCACGACATCACACTCAACCCCAGCCACTCCGCGATCAGTGCCGGCTGTTCGCTCCCCTCGATCTCTACCCGGACGTCGAGCGCCAACAGCCATGCGCCCGCGCGGCGCTCCCGCAGGTCCTTCACCGCGAAGCGGCCGCGAATTCTGGCACCCGCGGGGACCGGAGCCAGGAATCGCACCTTCTCGAAACCGTAGTTGAGCGACATCACGGCGCCCGCGAGCGGGGGCACGACCTGATGAGCAAAGCTGCTCAGAAGCGAGAGTGTCAGCAAGCCGTGAGCGACGGTGCCTCCAAGGGCAGTGGCACGGGCACGCGCCGGGTCGACATGGATGAACTGGTGATCCACGGTCAGCTCCGCGAACGCATCGATCGCCGCCTGAGTGATCTCGTGCCAGTCAGATACGCCCATCTCCCGGCCGATCAGGGCCCGGTAGGCGATTGTGTCGAGCGCCGCCGGTCTCATGCCGAGGCTCGCGCGACGTACGGTCCACTCACTGCGGCACCGGAGTAATGACCCCCTTGCCCGAAACCTGGCGGCCGAGGAGCGCCGCCAGGGCTTCCGAGCCCCGCTCGAGGGGATAGCGATTCTCCACGTGTGGGCGCAGCCGGCCCTGCTGCAACCACGCAAAGAGAATGCGCAGGTCGGCCGCCCAGGCAGCGGGCTCGCCCCTGATGTAGCGGCCCCAGAATACGCCGATCAGTGAACACCCCTTGAGGAGCGGAAGGTTCGCGGGCACGCGCGGAATCTCGCCGCTCGCAAACCCGATGATGAGGTGGCGTCCGCGCCAGGCGCAGTTGCGCAGAGCTGCCTCGGTAAAGGGGCCACCCACGGGGTCGAAGATCACATCGACGCCCTTGCCACCGGTCAGCGAGGCGAGCGTCTTCTTGAGATCCGCGGCGACGTAATCGATGACCTCGTCGGCCCCATGGTCGCGACAAATCGCTCGCTTCTGCGGCGAAGAGGCGGCGGCGATCACGCGTGCTCCGACCGCCTTACCGACCTCGATTGCGGCAATGCCGACGCCGCCTGCTGCGCCGAGCACCAGCAGTGTCTCGCCTTCCCTGAGAGCGGCGCGATCCGTCAGCGCGTGATGGGCGGTACCGTAGGTGAGGAGAAAAGCCGATCCAGTGGCGAAGTCGACGCCCTCGGGCAGTGAGATCAACCGGTCGGCAGCGGCACACACCTTCTCCGCGAAGGCCCCCGACTCCGTCAGAGCGATCACGCGATCTCCGGGCCGCACGCGCTCGACGCCCTCCCCGATGCTCTCGACGACGCCGGCGCACTCGCTCCCCGGCACGAAGGGCAGCGCTGGCGTGAACTGGTACTTGTTCTGAATGATGAGCGCGTCGGGGAAATTAACCCCCGCCGCATGAACGCGAATGACGACCTGCCCGGGACCCGCTTGTGGATCTGGAATGTCTTCGACGACGAGAGTCTCGGGTAATCCCCATGCCTTGCAGACGAGTGCTTTCACGTGGATGTCCTGGATCGATTGAAAAGATTACCACGAGCTCGGGTCCTCTCAACGGCACAAGTTTTTACTTGTTTATCAATATAGTACATCACTTTAACAGGTTGATTCGAACCACGGATCCGACCTTAGCTCGCAGAGAGTGACGGCGAGAACTGCGGTAAGCTCGAGCGCGGCGGCGGCGTCGATATAGCGTGTGGCGCCTGGATCCGCAGGCAGCCGGCGACATGCTCTAAACTCGAACAATATGATCAACCGACCCGCTGGGGATCCCGTGCGCGGCCTCGGAGCGATTTGAGCTAAGTGACTCGGGAATTTCTTTCGCGCCGGCAGGTACTGCGCGGCTTGGGCGCTGCGCTGCCACTCGCCGCCTTCGGTTGCAGCCGAACGGATCCCAACTCTCTGACAGTGGGCGGCCTCGCCGTCACCTGCAATCTCACCCTGCCCGTCGCGTGCGTGGGGAAGAGCACGGCCAACCAATCGGCCCCCCGGGGAGCCCCCCGGTTCCACTACGAATACACGAAGTTCAACGGCTGGCCGGAGATCAAGGAATCCCTGATGGGGGGCCGCATCCAGGCCGGATACATGCTGGCGCCCCTCGTGATGGACCTTGCGGATAAGGGCATCCCGATGAAGATCGTCTCGCTGGGGCACCGCTCCGGTGCGGTGATCATGGTGCGCACGGAGTCGCCCTATCAGCACTTCCGCCAGCTCGCGGGCAAACGCGTCGCGGTTCCCAGCCGGTTCGCCGTGGACTTCCTGTTTCTGCGTCGCATGCTGGCGCAGGAGAACATGCGCATCGAGGACGTCGAGCTCGTCGAAATGGCACCCGCCGACATGCCGGCCGCGTTGTATGCAAACGCCGTTGATGCATATTGCACCGGCGAGCCCTTCGGAGCAGCCGCGCAGGTCGCGGGCTACGCGCGGCCGTTGCGCATGACGCGCGATGAGTGGCCGAAGTACATCTGCTGCGTCCTGACCGTGCGCGAGGAGCTGATCGCTACCAACGCGCCGATGGTGCAGGACCTGGTGAACCAGATCCTGGGCGCAGGCCTGTGGCTCGATCAGGGACCCGCCCACCGCGAGAAGGCCGTGCAGATTGCCGCGGGCCCGAAATTCTTCAACCAGGATCCTAAGATCATCCGCTTCGTGATGCAGAACCCGAGCGACCGCGTGACCTACGGCGATCTGCGCATGATCCGGTCGGAATTCGACGAGCTCATGCGGCTGTCGTTGGAGGCAGGAACGATCAAGCACCCTATTCCATACGAGAAGTATGTGGACGAGCGGTTCGCGCGCAACGCGCGCCCGGCGGTCATCCAACTATGAACTACACCTGTGCAACGGCCGCATCGATCGCACGCCGCGGCCTGGCGACAGCAGTGCTGTCACTGCTTCTGGTGGAAGCATCCGCAGCCGGTACGTCCGCCGCATTCAAAGCCGGTACGTTCGACCCACCGCGTCTGGCGCCCGATTTTTCCCTGCAGGGCTCCGATGGACACGAGCTGCGGATCGGCCGCTTCCGTGGCAAGGTAGTGCTGCTCGCCTTCGGCTACTCCTCGTGCACGGAAGTGTGCCCGGTGACGCTGGCGACGTTCGCCCAGGCCCGCCGCAAACTCGGCGCTGCGGCAACCGGCGTTCAGGTGGTCTATGTGACCGTCGATCCGCAGCGTGATGTGCCCGAGCGCCTGAAGAAGTTCCTGGGAAGCTTCGACAACACCTTCATCGGCGGCACCGGGACCGAGGCGCAGCTCGCGGCGGTACGCAAGGACTACGGTGTGACGGCAAGCAGGATCCCTTACGGGGACAGCTACACCTACGCGCACTCCTCCTTCACCTATCTTATCGATCGCGCAGGCCGGATTCGGGCGCTGATGCCTTACGGACACAGCACTGATGACTACGTGAACGATCTGACGATTCTGTTGAAAGAGTAGACCGTGCGGGCGCGCTCACTCGTGGCGGCAGGAGTGGCGGGAGGCGCGCTCGCGGCCCTCGCATGGAGCGCACTGGCGCCGGTCCGCAGTGCCTCGCGGGATCAGATCTTCGATATCCCCAGAGGGACCTGGGCGCGCCGCATGTCCGGCGACAAGATCGAGATCCTGCCGGATCACATTCGCCTGACACTGGGCGTCCGCGACATCCTGGTCCTGCGCAATCACGACGCCGTGCCGCAGATCTTCGGCCCGACACTGATGATGCCGGGACAGAGCTTTCGGCTGCCGTTCGAGCAGGCGGCGGTGTACACGTTCTCCTGCACGGCGCACGCCAGCGGACAGATGACCATCAGCGTCGACCCCTATCCGGCCACGCCCTGGGCCAAAATCGGCTGGCGTGCGCAGGAATTATGGTGGTACACCCGCCTCCTGACGGCGCACCTCGTGTACCGTTATCGTTTGTGAAGCGCCCGAACCCGTAGGCCATGCACCGCCTCAAGGAATCCCTGCCGGCCCTGGCAGTCATCGTCGCGTTGGTCGCCGCCTGGTGGGGAGCGGTCATTGCCACGCACAGCCTGATCTTCCCGACGCCGTGGGCGGTCGTCACGGGGACCTGGGAGCTGATTGAGAATGGCACGCTCTGGCAACATATCAGCGCCTCCCTCATGAGGGTCGGCATCGGGTTCGGGCTCGCCGTGTGCTTCGCCCTGCCACTGGGTCTGTGGATGGGCTGGATGCAGGGCGCGTATCGCATGTTGAATCCGCTCTTTCAGATTCTGCGGCCCATCTCTCCGATCGCGTGGATTCCGATCGCCATCCTCTGGTTTGGCGTCGGTGATGCCTCACCCATCTACCTGATCTTCATTTCGTCCGTGTTCCCCATGGTCGTGCAGACCGCCGCCGGCGTGCACACGATCGAGAAGCGCTATCTGCGCGCTGCCGAGAATTTCGCCGTCTCGCGCCACACGTTGTTCACGCGCGTCGTGATCCCGGCGGTGCTGCCGCAGATCGTCGTGGGCATGCGCATCGGACTCGGTGTTGCCTGGCTGGTGGTCGTCGCGGCGGAAATGATCGCGCTGCACTCAGGCCTCGGCTACATGATCATGGACTCCCGCAACGCCGGGAATCGCTACGATCTGGTGGTCGCCGGCATGATCATTATCGGCGTGATCGGTCTGTCGCTGGACGGGCTGATGCGCCTGCTGGAGGGGATACGGTGGGTCAGGTGGCGCTATGCGCACTAAGATCGAGGTGCGCGAGCTCACCAAGGGATTCGCCTCGGACAAGGGACGCCTGGAGGTCATCGAGAGTGTCAGCTTCAGCGTGGGTGAGGGCGAATTCGTCGCTGTCGTCGGGCCCTCCGGCTGCGGGAAAACCACGCTGCTGAACCTGATGGCCGGTTTCATCCGCCCCGATGTGGGAACGGTGGTGATCGACGGCGCACCCCGTTCCAGGCCCGACTCCCGCGGGATTCTCATCTCGCAGCAGGGCTCGGTATTTCCCTGGCTCACCGTGCGCGAGAACCTGATGTTCGGCCTTAACGGGCATGCGCCCACCGACAACGCCAGTCTCGCCGATCATTACGCCGACATTGTTGGATTGAAAGGCTTCGAGGACAGCTATCCGCACGAGTTGTCGGGCGGCATGCTCAAGCGCACCGAGCTGGCGCGCGCGCTGGCGGTCAAGCCGGAGATTCTCTACATGGACGAGCCGTTCTCGGCGCTCGACGCCCTGATGAGCCTGCGCATGCGCAACGAGCTGCTCCGAATCCTGGCAAAGGAGCGCCATACCGTGATGCTGGTCACCCACGACGTCGAAGAAGCCATTCATCTGGCCGATCGTATTCTGGTGCTGTCTTCGCGGCCCACTCGCATCCGGGCAACGTTCGATGTGCCGTTTTCGCACCCACGCAGGCTCTCCAGCGCTGCCGCGCAGGAACTGCGGATAGCGATCCTGCGGGAGCTGGGCGTGGATGAGGTCGTCAATGATGAGCGACGGCCTGATGCATCCGTGTGAGTAGCGGGCTGGGGGTAAGAGCCAGCTCAGCCGGCCATCACGGGCAGAAACAAGCGCCACGCCTGGCTCGGATGGCGTAGTCCCCAGGCCAGCCCGGCGAGTCCCAGCGGAATCTCGGCCTGCGGCGGACGCTCCGGCACGCCGTACGGTGCGCGCACCTCGATCTCGACTTCATCGAGCTCGTAGGCGCGATGCTTCGGACTCCCGGGAAGATTCTCGCCGAGCAGAATCTGCAGGTCCCCCGGCGAGATGACTCTGCCCGCAGGGCCGACGTGAAGCCCGGCCAGTTGATGCGATACACGCCGACGTTTGTCCGCGTCGACCTGCCGCTCGATCGGCTGCGACGGCATCAACAGGACTCCGGGCGCTTCACTGCCCATCTTCGGGCCGGCAGCAGCACTGGCAATCAACAGCCCGCAGCCGAGCGCAAAGACACTGCCAAGTTGCAAGGCTCGCCACATGCGAAGACGCCTCCAACTGATCGACTCGTGCGGGACAACAAAAGTTCATCTGCTGAGCTTCACTTTCCCGAGACGGTCGAAGACGAGTGGCCCCCGGGCAAGGAGGGGCAAAGGAGATGTCGTCTCAGCGCGCCTGCACCTCGACCCGGGCATCGTTGAAGCAAGCGCCATCGGCAAGATCGGCCTTGTGTGTGGGAGCCAATGCGGACACCGTCTGCCCGTTCGGGCTGGTGCGCAGCCATGCGCCCTTTTCCGAGCACACGATCCCCTGCCGTACCGCAGTAGTGATCCGCAGCGGCAGAAACACCTCTCCCAAGTCGTTCCATACCCTCACCCACATTCCCTCGCTCAGCGCGCGCGGCACGGCGTCGTCGGGATGCATCTCCAGTGCCGGCGTGGCATCGCTCTCCGGCAGGCCCCCGAAGGTGGAGGTAATGCGTTTGTCGGAAGATGGCGTGATGAGCGTCAACGGATAGCGTGACTCGAGCGGCCGATAGCCGGGCAGGCTGGCGCCCCAGCGATCGCCGAGAGTCTGCGACAGCAATTCAATTTTCCCGCTGGGCGTTCGCGGTACCACGTTCTCGAACAGGACCGGCTCGGCGCCGCCGTACTCCATCTTGATCGCCCGATCGAGCGGGATTCGGCTCGGCTGCAGCCCCCGCATGCGGGGATCATCCGAGCTGAGGGCGGCGTCCATCAGCTCGGTGTCGCTCACCCGGAACGCAGGATCCGTCAGATCGAACCTGGCAGCGAGCCGCCGGAAGATCTCAGTATTGGGCAGGCTCTCGCCGACGGGCGGAATGACCGGCTCGGCGCGCTGCAGATATTGCTGACCGTAGGCGGCGTAGATATCGGCATGCTCGAAATGGCTGCAGGCGGGCAATACCACATCCGCGTACGCCATGCTGTCGGTCATCGCGACTTCGATGCCGACCACGAACACGTCCTCGCGCGCCAGCGCCCGCTTCATCCGATTCTGGTCTGGATGGACAATCAGCGGGTTGTGGTTGTAGATGAACAGGGCCCTGAGTGGCGGCTGCAGATGGTCGTCGAGAACCAAGCGACTCACATCGAGAATGTTGATCGTCCTCGTCTGCGGCGGCACGAAATCGGAGCGCGTCAATTTATCCAGCGTCTTCGGAAAGGCGTGACCCGCACCGCCGACGAGGCCACCGCCCGCGACGCCGAATTTGCCGGCCAGCGCGGGCAGAGCAGCGATCGCGCGCAGTCCCGAGCCGCCGTTCTGATTGCGCTCGAGTCCGTTCCCCCAGGCGATGACCGCGGGCGAAGCCTCCTTGTACCAAAGCGCCAGCGTGCGGATATCATCGAGCCCGACACCGCAAACCTCAGCCGCGCGTTCCGGCGGGTAAGCGCGCGCCGCATCCATGAAGGCGTCAAAGCCGAGCACGTGCTGAGCGATGAAGGGGCGATCGAGGCCGCCGAGTCTCTCCAGTTGCACCGCAATCGCCCACGCCAGTACCACGTCCGTTCCCGGACGAACCGGCAGGTGCAGATGTGCCTGCTCGGCGACCTTGACGCGCCGGGGATCAATCACCACCAGCCTGGCGCCGCTGCGCTTGGCGGCGTTGATCTGCCGCATCAGGTGCAGGTTGCAGACCGTGGCATTGTTTCCCCACACGATGATGAGCTTGGCGAGGCTCACCTGCTGCAGCGGGGTGCCGGGCGTGGCGCCGAAGGTGCCGGCGTAGGCGGCGCTGCGGATGCCACCGCACAACGGGTTGCGGCTGAGTAATGAAGCGCCCAGGCCGTGAAAAAAGCGCAGTGACATCGAATCGCCGGCCAGCATCCCGTGTGGTCCGGCGTAGTTGAGGGGCAGCACGGCCTGGGGGCCGTAACGCCCGATGGTGCTTGCGACACGATCACGAATGATGTCGAGCGCCTGATCCCAGGAGGTCCGCTCGAACTTGCCCTCACCCTTCGCGCCCGTGCGCCTGAGCGGATAGCGCAGCCGATTGGGACCATGGACAAACTGCGGATAGCTGTTGGCCACCTTGGCGCAGATGGCGCCGTGAGTAATGGGATTGACCTTCGATCCCCGCACGGCGAGCAGACGATCAGCGGAGACGGTTACGTCAAGGCTACAGGTATCCGGACAGTCGAGCGGACAAACGCTGGCTTTTTGCTCGGTCATGGCGGCGTCCCCCACTCACTGTTACATGAGGTCGCGGACGTAAACAGGTTAACGCAAAACGACACGAGGAGTTGCGACGCGCTCGGCGCGAGCGGGCATGCGTTCCTTAGCCGATTTTTTGGTGAACCGGACCGGAGATTGTCTGCCAAAATGAAGCAGGCAGCTGTCGGTGCACGCGTCCTCGTACGGAGGTTGCCATCATGAACATCATGAAGAAACGAGCCCTGGGGCGATTTGCGGCAATGGCGGCTACCGTGATGCTCGCGGCCTTCGGCGTCGCGAGCGCAGGTCCAGGTGGCGGCGGCGGCCATGGGGGCGGTGGCAGTCATGGGGGCGGCGGTGGTGGTCATGGCTTTGGCGGCGGCCATTTCGGCGGCCAGCGCGGGTACTACGGCGGCCGGAGCGGATACTACGGCGGCCGGGGCGGTTACGGCTGGCGAGGGTATGGCTGGCGCGGCGGTTACGGGGGCTGGGGATGGGGGCTGGGGCTCTACGTGCCGTTCCTCCCCTGGTACTACGACACCTACTGGTGGGGTGACGTGCCGTACTACTACGCCGACGGCAACTATTACCTCTGGGACAGCGATGCCGGGGGATATGAGAACGTCGAGCCTCCGGCAACTCTGACGCACACGCCGCCGCCTGACTCATCGACGGCGCAGGGCGCTCCGTTGGTGTCGCCCAAGCTGTTCGCCTATCCGAAGGCGGGCCAGTCGGAGGCGCAGCAAAAGCAGGACAAGGAAGAGTGCAGTCGCTGGGCAGCGAGCCAAACCGGGGCCAATGGGCCGGCAACGCCAACGCCGCCAACGCCGGCACAGCCCGCGAAGCCTGCCGGATCCGATCAGCAAGCGTATCTGCGCGCCGAGGCTGCTTGTCTCGAGGGACGCAACTACAGCGTCAGGTAAGCCCGCCGGTCAGACGCGCACGCGGCGATCAGCTGCCGAGCGCCCGTTGACCGTCTCCAGTGACTTGCGATTCATCAGTGACCTTCACGTCATCCAACTCGGTGCTGGCGCTGCGTTCCAGGAGCGCCTGCGCGAACAATGCCTCCACCGGGTAACCGGTGCGCGCCTGGATCCATCGGAAGGCCGACGCGAGCGATGAGGCGCTCCAGAGTGTCTGGCCGTCCGGGCTCGTAACGTCCCAAGGCGCGAAGGTCATGTCGTCGCTGCGAAATCGGATGATGCGAGTGATAGTCCCGATGCTCACCCGCCATACGTTCGGCTGAATCTCTTGAACGCTGTAATCCATAGCGCACTTCCCCTAGACCATCCCTGCAATCACGCGTCGACTTAACGATTTCTTGTCTCTGCCCCGCTAGCATATGCCTGTTAGCGGGCGCCGCAGCATGATTGGACATATCGCGTCCACACTGAACATAACTACCCCCGCCGGCCCGCGGCAACGCGCCCCGCGAGCCTCGTAAACATGGGGTGACGCCGCGCTCACTCCAATCCCTCGAATTGCGTACGCCGGTGCCCATCCAAATTGCCGACGCCAAAAAAGCGGGCGCAGTGAGCGCCCGCTGAGAGTTGGAGTTGGCCGAGCTCCCGCCCCCTCTCCTATGCCGACGAGGCGAGTGCTCTCACGGGTGCGCGCACCAGGGGCGCTTCGCGGATCGGCAGGTTGATCAGCGCGGCGCCGAGCGCGAGCGACATGTCCGCATACCACATCCAGCCGTAGTCTCCGAAACGCACCAGCGCGATGCCGCCGAGCCAGGCGCCGAAGAAGCCGCCGATCTGGTGCGAGAGCAGCGTGAGGCCGAACAGCGTCGCGAGGTAGCGCACGCCGAAGAGTTTCCCCACCAGCCCCGCAGTCGGCGGAACCGTCGACAGCCAGGTCAGGCCAAGCACTGCGGCGAACACATAGAACGTGAGCGGCGTTCTCGGCATCACCAGGTAGACCCCGATGGCGACGGCGCGGGTGAAATAGACGAAGAACAGCAGCCACTTCATGCGATAGCGGCCCCCCAGCCAGCCGATCGCGAGGCTCCCCGCGACATTCGACAGGCCGATGATCGCGAGCGAGCCGGCCGCGACACTCGGCGGCAGGGCGCACAGGTTCACCTCGCCCGGCAGGTGTGTGACCAGGAATGCGATGTGGAAGCCGCAGGTGAAGAAGCCCAGGTGCAAGCACCAGTAGCTGCGATCGCGGGCGGCCGCCCGCAGTTGCTCGCCCAGCAGCTCGCCCGCCGGGAGCGGTGCGCCTGGCGCGACCGCCGGCTCAACCGCATGCGAGGAGCGGACCAGCAGCCGGCCCAGTGGAATCGTCGCGAGCGCCGCCACTGCCAGCGCGTACATCGCCACCATCCAGCCGAAGCTCGAGATGAAGAGCTGGCTGATCGGCGCCAGCAGGAACTGCCCGAGGCTCCCTCCGGCATTGATGACGCCGGAGGCAAGAGCCCGCTTCTCCGGGGTGAGCCGGCGCGCAGTAGCGCCGATCAGAACGGAGAAGCTGCCGGCCGCCGCCCCCGCCGCGAACAGCACCCCGATGGCGAGTATCAGCCCGAGCTCATTCGCGACCAGCGTAGTGAGCGCCGCGCCCGCCGCGAGCGTCACGGCGCCGGCGAGCAGCACCGCGCCGGAACCGAAGCGATCTGCGACGGCCCCGAGGATCGGCTGTGAGAGTCCCCAAACGAATTGCCCGATCGCCATCGCGAGGCTGATCGTCACGATGCCGAGCCCGGTCGCCTGGTTGATCGGCGCGACGAACAGGCCGAGCGACTGCCGCGCGCCCATCGTGATGAGGAGGATCGCCGCGGCGGCGGCCACCAGGCAGCGAGTATCGCCTCGCGGCGCTTGAGCGCCTGCCTGCATCGATGGCGTAAGAGTCCGCTACGCGTTCTTCAGCCGCACCGGAAGCGAGCGGATGCGCGTGCCGGTGGCGGCAAAGATCGCATTGGTCAGCGCCGGGATGACCGGCGGCAGCGCCGGCTCGCCGAGCCCCGTCGGCGACTTGTCCGGCTTGACCCACGCGATCTCGATCTCGGGCGTGGTGGGTATGCGCGCCAGGTGAAAGTCGTGGAAGTTGCTCTGCTGCACCACGCCGTCGACGAATTCGATCGCCTGCCCCTCGAGCGCCTGCGCCAGTCCATCGATCACTGCCCCGCGCACCTGGTTCTCCGCGCCCATGGGATTCACGATCTGGCTGCCGATGTCGCCGGCGACCCAGACCTTGTGGACCGTGGGCTTGCCGCTCGCGACGCTCGCCTCGACCACCTCGGCGAAATAGCCGCGATGGGAGAAGTAGAACGCGAAGCCCTTGGCCCTGCCGGGCTGTGTCGGCTTGGTTGTCCACGCCGAGGTCTGCACGACCTTCTCGATCACATCGCGCGCGCGTCCGGTGTCGAAAGGCACGCCGTCGCCGGGTGGGGCAATCTCGCGACGCTCACCGAGGAGCGCCAGCATGAGGTGCGGAAGATCCGTGCCCGCCGCGAGCGCGACCTCGTCGAGGAAGGACTGCGAGGCGAAGCACAATGCGTTCGATCCCGGCGCGCGCAAAGCGCCGGTCGTCACGACGGTCGGCATCATCGACTGGCTGAAGCGCAGGTGCTCGATGAGTCCCGCCGGCGGCATCGCGGTGTTGAAGCCCGCGGCGCGCGCGGGGGTCTGGCCGTCGCCAAAGGTCACGAAGTGATCGCTGAAAGCGATGAGCTCGCCGTGCGCGCCGATGCCCGCCTCGAAGCTGTGCCAGCCGCCGGGGCGGTAGTAGTCACGACGCATGTCGTCCGGGCGCGACCACATGAGCTGAATCGGCACGCCAGGTACCGCCTTCGCGATCGCCACGACCTGCACCATGTAGTCGTTCACGAGGCGCCGCCCGAAGCCGCCGCCGGCGCGCGTCAGATGCAGTGTCACCGCTTCGGGCTCGATGCCGAATACCTGGCGCAGCTGATCGAGGCCGCGCTGCGGCGTCTGGCTCGGCGCCCAGATCTCGAGTCGGCCGTCGGCGTAGCGGGCCGTGCAGTTCTGCGGCTCCATCGGCGCGTGCGCGATGAAGGGGTAGTCGTAGCGCGCGGTGATGCGTTTGGCCGCCGCGGCGAGCTTTGCCGCCGGATCGCCATCGACCCGCAGATCCGTGCCCGCGCCGGAGGCGATGGCGGCATCGGCCTTCGCCCGGTACACGGAGGAGCTGTGGCCTTTCGCGGCGCTCAGGTCCCATTCGACCGCGAGCTTGGAGCGCGCCTCGTTGGCGAGCCACCAGTGGGTGGCCACGATCGCCACACCATCCGCGAGACCTGAGTCGGCATCGCCATTGCCGACGATCGGCACGACATGCTTGACGCCGGGCGATTGCTTTGCCGCCCCGATGTCCGCTTTCACGAGCCGGCCGCCGTGCGCGGGGGCAACCTCGTACACCGCGTACAACATGCCGGGCACGCGCGTATCGACGCCAAAGACCGGCTGTCCGCGCACGATTCTGTGGCTGTCCACACCGACGAGCGGGCGGCCGATGATGGTGAACTGCTCGGGCTGCTTCAGCGGCACTGTATTGAGGTCCGGCGGCGGCACCGCGGCGGCGGCGGAGGCGACTTCGCCGTACCCGAGCGAGCGCCCGGTTGCAGCGTGGTGGATGCGCCCCCTGGCGGTGGTCAGCTGACCCGCATCCACGCGCCACTTCTTAGCGGCCGCCTGCACGAGCATGGCGCGCGCCGCGGCGCCGGTCTGACGCATCGGCAACCAGTTCTTCGGCGTCGCCGTGCTGCCGCCCGCTGATTGCTCCCCGTAGAGTTTCTGATCGACGTCCGCCTGTGCGACGCGCACCTGACTCCAGTCGCAGTCGAGCTCATCGGCAATCATCATCGGGAGCGAGGTCTTGACGCCCTGTCCGATCTCGGGATTCTTGGACATGATGGTGACGGTCCCATCGGGCGCGATCGAGACGAAGGCGGAAATGTGTGCCGTCCCTGCCGCCTGCTTCGCCGCGCTGCCGAGCGCGCTCACCGGGAGCGGGATCAGCACCTCGAGCGCCAGCCCCCCGCCAGCGAGGAGCGATGCCTTGAGTACGGTCCGCCGGTCGAGGCCGGCGCGCAGCTGCTCATGCAACACGGCCGCCCTCCTCTTCCATGCCGGCAGCGATCCGGATCGCGCTGCGGATGCGGTTATAGCAGGCGCAGCGGCAGATGTTGCCCGCCATGGCTGCATTGATCTGAGCGTCGCTCGGCTGCGCGGTCCGCCCGAGGAGGGCGCACGCGGACATGATCTGGCCGGCCTGACAGTAACCGCACTGCATCACGTCGATCTTGAGCCAGGCCTGCTGCAGTCGCTCGCCGACCGCGGTGGCGCCGATGTGCTCGATGGTGTGGATCTTCGCCTGGCCGATGCGGCTGACCTGAAGCTGGCAGGAGCGTTGCGCGGCGCCGTCGACATGCACGGTGCAGGCGCCGCAAAGCCCCGCGCCGCATCCATACTTGGTGCCGAGCAGCCCCAGCTCATCCCGCAGCACCCACAGCAGCGGCATCTCGGGCGGGACGTCGACCTCCCGCACGGCGCCATTGATGTCGAGTCGATACCGCATGGTTGCACCCGCACCCGAGCCCGCGTTGACCGAAATATATGCCTTCGCTGCGATGTCGGAAACCGCGCCGCCCGCGCCTGCCCGGCGACACCGTGAGCGCAGCTTTGGCGGGCGGCTCAGCTTAGCTGTGGCGGCGCATGCTTGCGGAATCGGCAGTGCAGATATTGATGCAGCTCGCCGTGCCCCGCGTGATGCATGACGAGCGAGTGCTCCGCGAGTTCGAAGTGGCCGCCGAGCTCCTCGGCCAGCGTCGTAACCGCATAACGTGACACCGGCAAGCCGCCACACTCCTGCGGGCCATCCGGTCCCGCGGTCGCAATGACCAGGTGTCCTTCGGGTCGCAACGCCTCCTGCGCCGATTCGACGTACTGTTGGCGCTCCTCCGCGTGCCTCAGCAGCTGAAACACTCCTCGATCGTGCCAGAGCGCATAGCGCCGCGCAGGATGAAAGCCGATCACATCGCGCGCCATGACGATCACGTGAGCGCCCGACTCGGGATACTCTCGCAGCGCCTCCAGGAGCTCGTAGGAGGCATTCAGCACGGTCAGGTCCTTGAAGCCTGCATCGAGCAGCGAGCAGATAAGCAGTGGACTGCCCCCGCTCACATCGATCAGAGGCTCGTCCGCCCGCAAGCCGCAGCCGCGGATCAGCTCGAGGGACTTAAGGGCCTGAGTGTCCCGCCACTCCGTCGTGGCAAGCTCCACTGACTCCACCGGATGATGCGCGACGTCGCTCATGGATGGCTCTTACCGGGAGGTACGCTCCCCCAGCGCTCAGCTCGGGGATTCCGGGCTGTCCGCCGACAGTTCCTCGTCCGTGGTTCCCTCGCCCTCCGGATCGCGTTCCTCGGGCGTCTCGTCCTCCCAAGCCTCCTTCTGTGGCTCAAATGACTGCAAGGGCTCCGCCCAGTCGGCGGCGCTCATGTCAGTCTCGGAGTATCCGAGATCATCGGCCTCGACATCATCGACGGGCCCGGTCCAGTCCTCGGGCTGCTCCGCCCGCTCCAAGGGCATCGTACTCCATGCCGCGGCGTCGATCTCGTCCACGTCACCGTCGAAATTCTGAATCTCGATCGTGCGTGCCTCGTCATCGTAGCCGGTGACGAGGAACATCTCGCCCTTGTCGTGATGCGAATACCACTGCCCGATCTCAGGGCGCCCCACGGGAACTACTGCATTCATCTCGCTCTCCTCTCTCTCACGCCACGCCTCACATTTCAGCAGGACGCGAGTGCCCTTCACCATGCGCAAAGGGCGCAGCCGCTTAAGTAGAAGACCCGAGTACCTCTATCTACGGATCAGCCGTCACTGACTCCCATTCACCCGCCGGGTCTCGACTTGCTTAAGTGCTCAACAGCCTCGAGAGCCTGCTCGACATTCTTGTCGGGCGCTACGCCCGTGATGGTCTCGGCGATCTTGCCGTCCTTCGTCAGCACGAACGTTGTGCGTTCGACAAAGGCATGCCCGATCTCCACGCCACGGACGTCCTTCAGCCCGGCCGGCCCCTCCTTCACCTTCAGCTCGTAGGACTTGGCGATGCTGCCGTCGGCATCGGAGGCGGTGGGAAATTTCCCGGCGCAGTAGTTGGGGTCGGCCGAGAAATCGTTGAGGCGCTGAATGCTGTCGAGGGACACACCGATGATGGTGGCGCCGGCGTCGGCGAACTTGTCCTTGTTGACTGCGAAGGTATGTGCCTGCAGGTCGCAGCCGCCGGTATAGGCGGACGGATAGAAGTAGACGACTACCGGCCCCTTCGCGAGCGCGTCCTTCAGGGAGAACGTGAAGGGTTTGCCCGCGAGCGACGCCTGTGCCGTGAACGCGGGCGCACTGGCGCCCGCCTGCAACGCAGCCAGCACGGGCATGGAGGCGATGCATGCGAACAGTAAGATGACTTGCCGCTTGTCCATGGATCACCTCGCGAGTCGTTGGGGGGCGGCAATGATGGCACGCACCCCGCGTTCCCGCGAGCACCGCCGGGTTGTCAGGCGAGCCCCCGCGCGCCGGCGATCTGAAGCCCGTGCGTGGGTACTACTACATATTGCTCGGTCGTTGGCCGCGGCCGATGCTCGCTCCGATCGCCGGGAGACTCCTGCTCATGGATCTGCAACAAGCCATTCGTTCGCGCCGTGCAGTGCGCGCCTTCAGCTCGGAGCCGGTCGGCCGTGCGCTCCTCCTGCGCCTGATCGACGCGGCCATCCAGGCGCCGAGCGCCGTGAACCAGCAACCCTGGTCCTTCACCGTGATTGAGGACCGGGCCGTGCTCGCGCGCATATCGGGCGAATCGAAAGCCCACATCCTGGCGTCGCCACCGCACGTCGTATCGTCGGATCACTTGCAACTGCTGCGCGATCCGAAGTTCGACATCTTCTATCACGCCCCGGCACTGATCGTGATCTCGAGCGTGGCGGCGAACCAGTGGGCCGTGGAGAACTGCGCGCTCGCCGCCGAGAACCTGATGCTTGCGGCATGCGCGGAGGGTCTGGGCAGCTGCTGGATCGGCTTTGCGCAGACATGGCTCGCAAGCGCAGCGGGCAAGGCCGTGCTCGGAGTTCCGCCGGGCTACCTGCCGGTGGCGCCGATCATCGTGGGCCATCCGCAGGGGGTGCCGACGCCGGTGCCGCGCAAGCCTCCCGAGATACGCTGGATAGGCGCTTAGCCGCGCGAGTCGCGCCAGGTATGCGCCGCGCCGCGGCGCTGGATGGCGGTCGCGAGCATATCGAGCAACGTGAAGGCGCCGGCCACCGCGGCGATGCCGGCCGAGTCCAGTGCCAGTGAGGCGCGCAGCACGAGCAGCGGCAGCAGCGCCTCGGGAAGCTGATCGAGCAGCGGCAAGCCCAGGCCCGGAGCGATGCCCAGCCGCCGCTTGCAAAGACTCGAGAACGCATCTCCGAGGAGCGAGAGCATTGCGAACAACGCGCCTGTCCACCCATCGAGGCCGGTAATCCCCGCGGCGAGGGTGCAGCCAGCGATCCCCGCTGCGACGCCGCGCCAGGTCTTATGGCTCCCGAGCAAGCGCCGGCCATCCGGCAAAGTAAGCCCGAGATCGAGCGGGGTTGCCCAGTGACGGCCGAGCACACGACCCGCAATCCACGGCAGTGAGTTGGCGAGGATCAGCAGCAGCAGCGCCCGGGCAGCATCCGCCAGGTGGAGCATGACGAGGATCTCTACCCCCGGCGGCGTCCGGCGCCCGGGCCCTCAGTGATCGAGCGCAATGCGCCAGCTCGAGTCGGGGTCGTACTCTTTGATGGCGGGCGCGAGCTTCGCGGTGTGCGGGCCGAGGTTCTTCTCGCGAACGATGCCGTTCTGATTGACGATGAAGGTCATGACGCCCGAGTCGCCGTACACGGCCGGGTAGGCGAGCAAGGCGAACCCACCGCTCATGCGCCCGTCGGCCGCGATGTAGTTGCGGGCACCGCCGGAGGCATGCGCACCCTGGCGCGTCAGAATCCGATAGTAGTATCCGAAGTAAGGATGCCGCTTGCCGCTCGGCGGTTCACTCATATAGCCTTCGGCGCGTGCCTGCGCGACCAGCGGGCCGAGCGGACTTTCCGCCTCCTCGCCCGTGATCGGCCAGTAGAGTCCATCACGCTGACCCGCGTGGCTCAGGAACCGCTGCGCGTACTGCCGCTCCCCGCCGCCCCCGCTCGCCTGCAGGTCCGCGTACTCGCGTTGCGCCTGAACATAGGCACGGCAGACTTCGATGACGTTGAGCTCGTTGCGACCGACGCGCCGATCGATGATCTGCTGCTCGCCGGCCCGCGTATCGAACCGCCACCCGCCGCTGTCGTGCACCAGCGGAATCGGCAGCGGCCAGTCCTCGGCGCCGACCAGCAGCACGGCCTCGTTTGACCCCTCGTGCTCGAGATGGTGGGCCTGATCGTAGGCGGCGATGAAACGCTGGCGTCCGTCGCGGTCCGCGATCGAATCTCCGGAGTGGATGAGCTTCGCACCGTGCGGTCCGAGAATCGACAGCAGACTCTCGCCCTGGTCCGCGCGCGTGGCGGCCAGCAGCGCTTCGACGGCCTCCTCAGGGCTCGCAAACTCGCGCTGCGAAGGACTGCTCGCGCTCCCTGGTGGCGATGCCGGGCCGCCCACCTCCAGCGCCAGGGCCGTCATCGCAAAGCACGCGACGATCGCCCCCAGCATCCCAAGATGCAGCCGAGTGCCTCGCGGATGCGGCTCATTGCTTCTGATGCTCACCCTTGATGCTCCTATCGATGCCCGGGATGGCCACCGCCGCCCGCGGGCGCTACCGGAGCGGAACGACTGACGGATCCCCGCGCCGCTTCGGTGCGCACCTGCGGGCCGTGCCCGAAGGACTCGAATGCGGGAGGCGCCGCGCGCGGCGCGGGCGCGGCCGGCCTCTCATGAGACGGCGGGGGAGCCGGCATCGGCATCGGTGCATGCGGCGCAGGCGCGGGCATCGGCGCATTCGGCGCCGGCCTGCTCTCACGCGGCCCTGGCGGCGGAGCCGGTTGCGGCGAACGGGCCGGAGTCGCTGGTGACGGAAAGCCGCGGAACTCGTGCCGCCCGGCCGCTTGCGCACCCACGTAGCGCGCGGCCGTCGCTGCATCCCGATAAGGCACACCGTCGCGGTGCAGCGGATCGTGGTGCCACGGCTGCGGCGGCGGGCGCGGATACGGGGGACGCTCACCGGGCCGGTCGCCGGGGCGGCCCGGACGGGGCGGTCGATACTCGATCCCATGGCCACGCCAGTTGCATCCGTACCAGCCCCACGGCTCGAAGAACCCGATGCCGATGCCGAAGCCGATCAGCGCACCCCCGATGAACACGCCCGGCGGCACGCCGAAGTCATACGGGGGATAGCCGGGCCACGGCCACGGTCCGTAGATCGCGGGCACGTAGTAAGGCACGTAGACGAGGTCGGGATTGGCAGGCTCGATCGCTATGGTGCCCTGCTCGGTCGTCACGGTCTGCTGGGGCGTCGACTCGAGCGCTCCTTGAGCGACTGCTCGCTCCCGCAGCCTCTGCACCGCGTCCATCACGTCGCCCTGCTGGGCGAGGAATGCATCGCCGAGCTGCTCCGTCCATTCGAGGTCGCTGTCCATGAGGCGCAGCACCGCAGCAAAAGGCACCAACGACTTGACGCTGGGATCCCAGCGTTGCGCCTCGAGAGCCGCCGCCAGCGCATCGCCCGTAAGAGCCGCATGATCCGGATCATCCAGCCAGCGCGCGGCTTCGACCACTTCGAGCGGGTAGGTGGAGGCTGCCAGGATCGCCCCGAGCAACGAATCGGGATAGAGGGCGATCGGAGCCACGAGTTGCTCGAGTTGGGCGGGCGTCCAGCGCTCAGCACCGGCCGTCGTTACCACGCCAGGCGTCGCCTGGCCCATGCTGTCGCCCACTGCGGCCACGACCAGCAGCGCTGATGCAACGCCGATGATTACCTGTTTCATGAATCTCTCGGACTGAGGTCCGAGGCCAAATGCTGATTCATTCGCGGCGGGCTGCGTATACGCGCAAGTCCGTACTCGGCGCGTCGCCGGCTCAATTTACATATCAGCCTCTTACGGTCCTGCTCGCAGAGCACTGTGGGAAATTGATAGAGTCCTGAGAGCCGGATCGGCCTGGCGACAGGTAGGGAGAGGTGGGCGACTTTCGGTCGCCCCGGCCCGCAGCCGCGGGCTGATTTCATTGGTCGATCGCGCAAACAAAGCCAGCTCCAGTTGGCAGGGGGTCTTAAAAGTGCCGAACCTCAAAGACCGCATCAGGGCCTTGCCGCCCGGGCGACGCGCTACCGCGGTGGCGATCGTCCTTGCCTCTGGCGCCGCCGTTGCGTGGGTCGGCTCGACCGCCGTGACGGCGGCCTCTGGTCCGGCGCCGGCGCCGGGAGCCGCGAACGCCTCGGGTCTCGTGCGTCTGCCCGGCCACGTGAATGGGCACGCCCGGCCGCAGTTCGACATCGGTGCCGCGCCCGACTCGCTCGCAATGGACGGCCTCGAGATCGTATTCGCCAAGACGCCCGCGCAAGAGCGTGCGCTCGAGCAGCTGATCGCCGCGCAGCAGGACCCGAAGTCACCTCAGTACCACAAGTGGCTGACGCCCGCCGAGTACGGCGCGCGCTTCGGCGCGAGCCCAGCGAACGTCGCCGCGGTGACGCAATGGCTCGAGACGAATGGCTTCACGGTCGATGCGCTGCCCGCCAACCGCTCGCAGCTGCGCTTTCATGGGACCAAGGTCGAGGTTGAGGCGGCGTTCCATACCGAGATTCGCCTTTTCGAGGTCGACGGGGTCAGGCACTTCTCCAACGTGAGCGATCCGGAGGTTCCCGCCGCGCTGGCCCCCGCGATCACCGCGATTCATGGTCTCCATGACTTCGGCCTGAAGGCGAACTTCAAGAGCCGGCCCGCGCATGCCGCCGGCGGGGTGGTGCCGCAGATCACTTACAACGGCGGCCAGCCAGGCCAGGAGAACTTCGTCAGTCCGGGCGACTTCGCCGTGATGTACAACCTCACGCCGCTCTACAACGCCGGCGTCAACGGCAGGGGCATGACCATCGCGGTCCCTGAGCAAAGCGACATCGATCCCACCGTGGCCAACACCTACTGGGCGGCCATCGGCATCGCGACACCTCCGGCCATCACCTCGATGCCCGTCCCCGGAGGAACCGATCCCGGACAGACCATGGACGGCAACGAGTCGGAGGCCTATCTCGATGTCGAGGTCGCCGGCGGCGTGGCACCGGGTGCAAGCATTCTTCTCGTGCGGGACCAATTCGCCTCGCGCGCCTTTGAGTACATCATTCAGCAGAAGCTGGCGTCCGTGGTCAGCGTCTCCTTCAGTGAGTGCGAAAGCGCGATCGGCTCCTCGAACAACGCCGCCCTCAATACGCTCTACCAGGAGGCCGCCGCGCAGGGCCAGACCGTCGCAGTGGCCACCGACGACGCGGGCGTCGCCGGATGCGAATCGACCCTCTTCACGCAGGGGACTCTCGCGACGAGCGGCTTCGCGGTCAGCGGCGTTGCGTCCTCACCCTACGTCCTGGCAGTCGGCGGCACCGAGTTCGACCCGACGCAGCCCCAGGACTGGGGGACCAGCAACGCGGCGGGGACCCTTGCCAATGCGCTGGCGCACATTCCGGAGATGGCGTGGAACGATACCTGCGCCAATCCGATCATCGCGCTGGCACTCAAAACCACCCCGAGCGCCTTTTGCAACCAGGCGATGCTCAACGGGCAGGCGAATCCATTCCTCGAGATCGCCGGCAGCGGCGGCGGCGTGAGCAGCTGTCTCTCGGTCGATGCCAACACCAAGGCCTGCACGGGAGGCTATGCGGTGCCGGCCTGGCAGACTGGCGTCGCGGGCACCGCAAACCTGACCGGGCGCGCCGTGCCGGATGTCGCTGTGAACGCCGACTTCTGGGTGATCTGCTCCTACGACAACAACCCCTGCGATCCCACGAACATGGCCGACGTCGACATCGTCGGGGGTACATCCTCGTCCGCGCCCGCGGTCGCGGCGATCGTCGCGCTGCTCGATCAGCAGATGGGTGCGCCGCAGGGACTCCTCAACCCGCAGCTCTATCAGCTGGCCGCCGCCGAGTACGGCACACCGGCAGCGCCCAAGGCGAGCGCCGCGAACTGCAGCGCGACCCTGGGGATCACGATCGGTGCGGATTGCGTCTTCTACAACGTGACGAACGGCAGCAACGCGATGCCCTGCACGGTCGCTTCCTTCAACGACACGGGCAGCGCCCCGGTAAGCACCTGCAACGCCCCCATGGGACAGGCGAATGGCATCATGGAGCTCAACTCCGCACCGCAGTACGCGGCGGGGGCCGGGTTCAACCTCGCGACCGGGCTCGGCAGCATCAATGCCACTAACCTGATCCTCGCCATTTACCTGCCACCGCCGACGGGGCTCAGCGCGACCCCGAGCGGGCAGTCGGTCAAGCTCAGCTGGACCGCCGACACCCACGCCGCCACTTACAACGTCTATCAGGCCACGACGAGCGGGCAGGAGGGAACCACGGCGGTGCAGACCGCCGTGAGCGGCACGTCGACCACAGTCTCGGGCCTTCAGTTCGCGCAGACTTATTACTTCACGATGGCAGCGCAGGCCGCCCTCGGGACCTCCGCACAGTCGGGCGAGGTGCAGACGATGACCGTGCCGGCGGCGCCCACGGGTCTGACCGCCACGGCCGGCAACGCCACGGCGACGCTCAGTTGGACCGCCTCGGGCGGGGCAACCGGCTACAACATCTATCAGGGCACTTCCGCGGGCGGCGAAAATGCCACGCCGGTCAAGAGTGGCGTCAGCGGGGTGACCGCCAGCATCTCAGGCCTCAGCAACGGTACGACGTACTACTTCACCGTTGCCGCAATCGATGCGGGCGGCGCATCGGCGCCCTCCAACGAGGCGCAGGCGGCCCCGGTAGCCCCGAGCCACGGAGGCGGAGGCGGCGCGCTCGGGACGCTCGATATGCTGCTTCTCACCCTCCTCGCTACGTTCACGGCCGCCGCGCGGTGGTCGGCGTCGGCGCGGGGCTCAGGCCTGCGCCAACGCCCAGCGCACGATCTCTGACTTGGCCGTAGCGCCGGAGCGGCGCGCCACTTCCCTGCCCCCCTTGAAGCAGATCAGGGTGGGAATGCCGCGGATACCGAATTCCCCGGCTAGTCCCGGCTCCGCGTCGGTGTTGAGCTTCGCCAGGCGCACTTTGGGCTCGAGCTCCGCGGCTGCGGCTGAATATTCCGGCGCCATCATCTGACAGGGCCCGCACCAGGGGGCCCAGAAGTCCACGACCACCGGGACGTCGTTGCGCTCGATGAACTTGCGGAAATTGCCCGAACCAAGCTCGGTCGGGTGCCCGGTGAACAGCACCTGATGACACTGCCCGCACCTGGGCGCCTCGGTGAGGCGCGGGGAAGGAATCCGGTTGACCGCGGCGCAGTCCGGGCACACGAGACGCAGCGTTTCGGCCATGGGACGCGCTATGGGGACTTCCCGGCCGGAATTCAATGAAGTCTCGATGACGCTCGCGCGGGCGTTCCCGCCCCCTCTGGCCATGAACCCTCGCGCCCGAGCGCGGCACTCACGCGGGCTCGACGCCCAACAACTCACACCAGGAGGGTGTAATCATGCGTCCACTCGTCAGAGTCTCTCTTACGGCAGCGGCCGTCGTCGCAATCGCCGCAAGCGCCGCGATCGTGCAGGCCGATGAGGATGATTCGCATGCGGACCGCAACGCATACGTCGTCACTCCGCTGGTCTCGAACTTACCCGGATCCGCCGCGATGCAGGACCCCGTACTGCAGAATGCCTGGGGAATTACCTTCACTCCCGCAGGCAGCCCCTTCTGGGTGAACGACAATGCCACCGGCTGCTCGACGCTCTACGCCGGTGACGGCACCAAGCTCGGGCTGCAGGTGTCGATTCCGCTCCCGGGGGGCATCATCGCGCCCAACTCCTGCCAGCCCTTTGACTTCAACAGTCCGCCTGCCACGACTCCTGCGGCACCGACCGGAATCGTGTGGAATCCATCGACCGCGTTCCTGGTCCCGGGCACGAAGCTGGCGGCGACCTTCATCTTTGCAACCGAGGACGGCACCATCTCGGCCTGGACGGGCGGATTGACCCCGGCGGACGACGCCGTGCTTGCGGTCGACAACTCGGCGAACCCTGCGCCGGCCACGGGCGCCGTTTATAAGAGCCTGGTGTTCGGGCTCAGCGCCAAGGGCCTGTTGCTCTACGCCGCCAACTTCCGCCATGCCACCGTTGACGTCTTCGGACCCTCCGGAGCCAACGGGATGTTCACCCCCGCGACCACCGAGGGCGGCTTCGTCGATCCTTACATTCCGGCCGGCTACGCGCCTTTCGGCATCGCCAGCGTGGACGGCGACCTGTTCGTCACGTTCGCGAAGCAAAACGACCAGAAGCACGACGATGTAGCAGGCGCGGGGCATGGCTTCGTCGATGTGTTCGACACCGACGGCCATCTGCTGCGCCGCTTTGCCAGCCGCGGTCCGCTCAACTCGCCCTGGGCCGTGACCCGCGCGTCCTTCGCGTTCGGGCGCTTCAGCGGCAAGATCCTGATCGGCAACTTCGGCAACGGGCACATCAACGCGTTTGACAATGACGGACGGTTCGCCGGTGAGCTCGAGGACGGCCACGGCAGGCCGGTGGTGATCGACGGTCTGTGGACGCTGACACTCGGCGGCGGCCGCGGCTCGAGCTCGGACGCCCTGTACTTCGCGGCGGGGCCGAACGGCGAGACCAACGGACTCCTCGGAACGATCGCGCCGGCGAGCGCGCCTTAGATCATGAGCTCCGGGCGGTGGCCACCCACCGCCCGGATTCGACCCGCGCCACTACGCCCGGCGCGTTCCTGGAACATACTGTCTGCTGACCGGTCGAAGCTCTTAACGTCCCAGGAGCTGGCAGCGTGAACGCGACGATCCTCGACAAGCTGCGCGCGTGGTGGCGCAACTACCGCAGTACCTTGTTATTTCTGTGCCTGATGCTGGGCTTTCGCTCGGCATGGGCTGACTGGGTGACCGTGCCCACCGGCTCGATGAACCCCACCATACTCGAAGGCGACCGGCTGCTCGTCGACAAGCACGTGTTCGGCCTGCGCATTCCTTTTACCCGCGTGCACCTCACCGCCGGCGCGGACCCGGCTCGCGGGGATATCGTCGTGTTCGATTCGCCCGTCGATGGCACCTCGCTGGTCAAGCGGGTGATCGGGGTTCCCGGTGATGTGGTAGCGCTCGAGGGTGACCGGCTCAGCGTGAACGGCCAGCCGGCAAGCTACTCGATCGGGAATATCAAGAGCATACGCGGACTCCTCGCCGCGACCGCGGCAGAGCACCCGTTGCTGCTGCGCGAAGCGGGCTTAAGTCAGCCTCACGATGTCATGCTGCTCCCCGGGCGCGCGGCGCGCCGCTCGCTGGAGGCCGTGGTGGTGCCGGACGGCATGTACTTCATGATGGGGGACAACCGCGACAACAGCGCCGATTCCCGCTACTTCGGCTTCGTTCCCCGCCGCGACATCATCGGTCGCGCGACGCGTGTCATCGTCTCGCTGAATCCGGACGAGCACTACACGCCGCGCTCAGACCGGTTTCTGCTGCCGCTTGGCTGACGGCCGCGGAGCCTCACTCATCAGCAGCAGCTGATTGGCGGTGCGCCAGTTGCGGGCGGTGGCGTGGACGCCGAGGTAGCGCTCGACCTTGTCGTGCAGGTCCGATTGTGGAAAGCCATGGGGCGTGTACAGGTAGAAGACCTTTCCCTCGAGCGCGAACCCTTCCCTGCCCCTCTTCAGCCGTGTCAGCGCCTCGAGATCCGGACGCCGCGGTTTCGCCGCTAAGAAGAACAGATGCAGCGACTTGTGATCCGCCTCTGCCTGCGGAAACGGATTGCCGCTGACGGCCGCCGCGAGCTCAGCCACGGAAAGCACCATCACCTGCGGCTCAAACCCTGAGCGCTTCTGTATCAGCGCGCCGATCTGCGTGCCCAGCGTGCGCGCCGTGCCACGCGCGCTTTCAAATACGACGTTGCCGCTCTGAATGTAGGTGCGCACGGAGCGAAAGCCACCGCGCTCGAAGATCGCGGCCAGATCCCTCATCAGGAGCTTGCGGCGGCCGACGACATTGATCCCGCGCAGCAGTGCGATCCAGGTTCTCAAGAGTGCTCCCCGCGGCGAGGCGGCATTCCAGCCATTTTCGGCCGCGCACCTACGCACAACTACTTATAGGTCGGGTGGCGGGAAGATGGTGTGCTAATCCGCTAGTCGCTGAGCCCGAGTGACGGGGAGTTCCATGTATCTGACAGAGACCTACAACGACAAGGTCGTGCGCCAGTTTGCCATCATGACGGTGGTGTGGGGGATCGTCGGGATGGCGGTCGGCGTGCTGATCGCAGCGCAGCTCTACTGGCCCGCGCTCAACTTCGACATCCCCTGGCTCACCTACAGCCGGCTGCGCCCGCTGCACACCAATGCGGTGATCTTCGCCTTCGGCGGCTGCGCGCTGTTCGCGACCTCGTATTACTGCGTGCAGCGCACCTGCCACGTGCGGCTCTTCAGCGACCGGCTGGCGGCCTTCACCTTCTGGGGCTGGCAGGTGGTGATCGTCGCCGCCGCCATCTCGCTGCCACTCGGCATCACCCAGGGCAAGGAGTACGCCGAGCTCGAATGGCCGATCGATGTGCTCATCACCATCGTGTGGGTCGCCTACGCGATCGTGTTCTTCGCGACGATCGCCAGGCGGCGCGTGCAGCACATCTACGTCGCCAACTGGTTCTACGCTTCCTACATCATCACGATCGCAGTCCTGCACGTATTCAATAACCTCGCGATCCCGGTGAGCCTCACGAAGTCGTACGTCATCTACGCCGGCTCGATCGACGCCATGATGCAGTGGTGGTATGGGCACAATGCGGTGGGATTCTTTCTCACCGCCGGCTTCCTCGGCATGATGTACTACTTCGTGCCGAAGCAGGCGCAGCGCCCCATCTACTCCTATCGCCTGTCGGTGGTGCACTTCTGGGCGCTGATCTCGGTCTACATCTGGGCGGGACCGCACCACCTGCACTACACCTCGCTCCCCGACTGGGTGCAGTCGATCGGCATGGTGTTCTCGCTGCTGCTGCTCGCGCCGTCGTGGGGCGGGATGATCAACGGCATGATGACGCTCTCGGGTGCGTGGGACAAACTGCGCACCGACCCGATCCTCAAGTTCATGATCGTGTCGCTGTCCTTCTACGGCATGTCGACCTTCGAAGGTCCGATGATGTCGATCAAGACGGTCAACGCGCTCGCGCACTATACCGACTGGGTGATCGGTCACGTGCACTCGGGCGCGCTCGGCTGGGTGGCGATGATGACCATCGGCACCATGTATCACCTGATTCCACGGCTGTTCAACCGCAAGGAGATGTACAGCGTCAAGCTCATCGACGTGCACTTCTGGATGTCGACCATCGGTGTGGTGCTCTACATCTGCGCCATGTGGATCGCGGGAGTCATGCAGGGCCTCATGTGGCGCGCCGTCAATGACGATGGGACGCTCACCTACAGCTTCATCGAGAGCGTCAAGGCGACCTATCCCTTCTACCTGGTGCGCCTCATGGGCGGTGCGCTGTTCTTCAGCGGCATGTGGATCATGGCCTACAACGTCTGGATGACGATCCGCGGCGAGAAGCCCCTGCCGGTCCCGGTGCCGGCTCCGGCCGAGGAGCCGCTCCCGGCCGCCGCCGTCCCCGCTGGAGCACGCTCATGAACCACGACGTCGTCGAAAGGAAGCTGGGGCTCCTCATCGTGCTGATCGTGCTCGTGATCAGCGTCGGCGGGTTCGTCGAAGTAATCCCGCTCGCGACCAGCGCCGCGGCCAAACAGGGCGCGGTCCATATCACTCCGCGCACGCCTCTCGAGCAGGTGGGCTTCGATATCTACGAGCGCGAAGGCTGTTACCTGTGCCACTCGCAGCAGATCCGCCCCTTCCGCAGCGAGACCGAACGCTATGGGCCGTATTCGGTGGCGGCGGAGTCCCAGTACGACCATCCCTTCCAGTGGGGCTCCAAGCGCACTGGCCCCGACCTAGCGCGCGTCGGGGGCCGCTACAGCGACGAGTGGCACCGGCTGCACCTGCACAACCCGCGTGATGTCGTTCCGGAGTCCAACATGCCGGGCTTCCCGTGGCTGGCGCAGAACAAGATCGACGCTGAGCTGCTGCAGCGCAAGCTGCGCGTGCTGCGCTTCCTCGGCACGCCCTATACGGATGCCGACATTGCCGCGGCTCCGGCCGCGGTCGAGGGCAAGACCGAGCTCGACGCCCTCATCGCCTACCTGCAATCGCTCGGCCTGGCGCGGCCGCGCGGCTGACTTAAGGAGCCGCACCATGCACCTGAATGCCGACCTCCTGAGCAGCGCGGTGACCATCGTGTGGTTCCTCGCCTTCATCGCGCTATGCGTGTGGGCCTGGAGCAGCCGGCGGCGCAAGGATTTTGACGCCGCGGCCCGATTACCGCTCGAGGAGACGAGCGAGCGCGCGGCCGATGGCCGCGAAGGGGGGCACTGATGTCACCCTTGACGATGACGATCGTCGGGGTCGTCACCATCCTCAACGTACTCGCCTGCGCCTGGCTCATCTGGTGGACGGCGCGCCGCCGGCCTGGCGAGGTCGCCGAGGGTGAGGTCCAGGCGCACGTGTGGGACGGCGACCTCCGCGAGCGCAACAACCCGATGCCGCGCTGGTGGCTGATCCTGTTCTTTCTCACGATCATCTTTGCCCTCGCCTACCTGCTGCTGTACCCCGGGGTGATCCGCGGCACGCTCGGCTGGTCGGAGGACCGCCAGTACCGCGAGGAGATGCAGCGCGCGCAGCGCCAGTACGCGCCGATCTATGCCGCGTTCGCCGGCCGCAGCATCGTCGAGCTCGCGAGCGACCCGAAGGCCATCGCCTTAGGGAGGAGTCTCTTCGCCAACACCTGCATCAACTGCCATGGGTCGGATGCGCGCGGCGCGCCGGGCTTTCCCGACCTGACCGACAACGACTGGCTCTACGGCGGCACACCCGACGATATCGTCAAGTCCATCACCTATGGTCGCGAAGGCGTGATGCCGCCGCTCGGGGCGGCGCTCGGGGCTGAGGGGGTGGAGGAGGTCGTCGATTACGTGCTGAGCCTGAGCGGGCATGCCGAGCCTGCCGACAAGGTGGCGGCGGGCAAGGCGCGCTTCGTGCTGTGCGCGGCATGCCACGGGCCCGATGGCAAAGGGAACCCCGTGATCGGCTCGAAGAATCTGACGGACGACATCTGGCTCTACGGCGGCTCGGGGGCGACGCTCACCAGGACCGTGACGGAAGGCCGTCACGGCAAGATGCCGGCGCACCAGTGGCTCGGCGATGACAAGATCCGCCTGCTCGCCGCCTACGTCTACAGCCTGTCGCATCCGCAGTGAGCGCCCATGAGCACGAGCCCGCAGCAGCCCCCTGAGCCGAAGCGGCGCGGCTGGGGCGTGGATGTGGGGCTGGTGCTGTGGCCGTCGTTCCTCGCCTCGTGCGTGGCGAGCCTCCTGTTCTTCGCCGCGGTCGACCCGGCGCTGCTCAAGGATGCCGGCCCGCGCCTGTTCGCCGGCCTCGACCGCCAAACGGGCTATGCCTTGGGCTTCATCTTCTTCTGGGTGATCGGCGCGCTCGCGAGCGCGCTCAGCGTCTATCTGATCCGCACCGAGCGACCGGCGCGGCGCACCGCCGGATCGGGGCCGCCGTGAGCCCCCCAAACTTGAGGCTGGTGCCGGCGCCCGGACCCGCGCCTTTCTACGCCGCGGCCGAGAAGATCTATCCCCGTGAGATCAGCGGGCGATTCTCCCGGCTGCGCGAGATCGCCGTGGTCGTGCTGCTCGGACTCTTCTACGGCGTGGCGTGGCTCAACTGGGACGGCCACCAGGCGCTGCTCTTCGACCTGCCGGCGCGCAAGTTCCATATCTTCGCGCTCACCCTCTGGCCGCAGGACTTCCTCTATCTGACACTGCTGCTGATCATCGCGGCGCTGTCGCTGTTCTTCTTTACCGCACTGGCCGGAAGGCTGTGGTGCGGCTACGCCTGCCCGCAGACCGTGTGGACCGAGCTCTTCGTGTGGATCGAGCAGTGGACCGAAGGCAAGCGCTCGCGGCGCATGAAGCTCGATCGGGGACCCTGGACCGCCGGGAAGCTGCTGCGCAAGAGCGCCAAGCAAGTCCTCTGGATCACGCTCGCCGCCTACACCGGCTTTACGTTCGTCGGTTACTTCACTCCGATCCGCTCGCTCGGCTCCGACATCGTCAGCCTGTCGCTGGGTCCGTGGTCGACCTTCTGGATCTTTCTCTACGGTCTCGCAACCTACGGGAACGCGGGGTTCCTGCGCGAGCAGGTCTGCAAATACATGTGTCCCTACGCGCGCTTTCAGAGCGCGATGTTCGACAGGGACACCCTGATCATCTCCTACGACGAGGCGCGCGGGGAGCCGCGCGGACCGCGGCGGCGCGGCACCGCGGCACGCGCCGCGGGTCTCGGGGATTGCATCGACTGCACCCTGTGCGTGCAGGTGTGTCCCACCGGCATCGACATCCGCCACGGGCTCCAGTACGAGTGCATCGCCTGCGGCGCCTGCATCGATGCCTGCGATGACGTGATGGACAAGATGGGGAGCCGGCGCGGCCTGATCCGCTACACCACCGAGCACGCGCTGCACGAGCGGGCGACGCATGTCGTGCGTCCGCGCATGCTGGTTTACGCGGCGCTCCTGCTGCTCGCGAGCGGTGCGCTCGTCTACTCGCTCTTCACGCGCACGCCGCTGATTCTCGATGTCATCCGTGACCGCAATGCGCTCTACCGCGAGGTGCACGGGGAGCGTATCGAGAACGCCTACTCCCTCAAGGTCATCAACCTCGACGATAGACCCCATGCTTACCGCCTGGCGGTGAGCGGCATGCCCGGGCTCGAGCTGACCGCTCCCGCCGAGCCGATCACGGTGCCGCCGGGAAGCGTCAGCAACATCCCCGCGCGTCTCGAGGCTCCCGCGGCCGTGGCGGGCGGAGTGCACCGGATCGCGCTCACGCTGACGGCGCTGGATGCCCCCGGCATCAACGTGCACGAGAAGAGCCGTTTCATAGGACCCTCACCGTGACTACCCTCACCCGCCCCGCTCCCTGGTATCGGCACTTCTGGCCGTGGTTCATCATCGCGATGCTCAGCTGCGCCGTGACCGGCAGCTTCATCAGCCTGTACCTTGCTCTGCATACGTCCGACGTGGTGCTGGAGCACGCGGATTCCTCGCAATAGGAGCGCGGGTGGACCTCGGGCCTTCCGCGAGCCGTTGCTTCCACTGCGGGAGCCCCGTGTCCGCCGCGTCTTCCTTCGCGGTGCGCATTGACGGGGTCGCGCATCCGGTGTGCTGCGCCGGCTGCGAGGCGGCGGCCAATCTCATCCTGTCGCAAGGCCTCGGGCGCTTCTACGAGTTCCGCGAGCTGCCGGCGGCGCCGCCGGCGGGCGGCACGCACAACTGGCCGGCATTCGATCGGGAGGCGGCGTTACGCCGTTACACCCACGAGTGCGCCAGCGGTGAGCGCGAGCTGAGCCTGCAGATCGAGGGGCTGCACTGCGCGGCCTGCGCGTGGCTGATCGAGACGAGCCTGCGTCGGACAGCCGGCGTGCGGCAGATACATGTCAACGCGAGCACGGCGCGCGCCGAGCTGCGCTTCGATCCGCACGCCACCACGCTGAGTGTGCTGCTCGCGGGCATTCATGCGCTGGGGTTCGTGCCGCTGCCGTTGTCCTTCGCAGGCGATGCCGCCGAGGAAACCGCCGAGCGCCGTAGCGCGCTCAAGCGCTTAGGGGTGGCGGGTCTCGGCATGATGCAGGTCACGACCTATGCCGTGTCGCTGTATGCCGGATTCATGCAGGGCATCGCGCCGGATCTCGAGCAGTTCCTGCGCTTCGTGAGCCTCGTCGTCGCCACACCGGTGGTGCTCTATGCCGCGCAGCCCTTTTTCGTCTCCGCGTGGCGCAGCCTCCTCGTCCGCAAGCCCGGCATGGATGTGCCCGTGGCGCTCTCCATCGGCGCGGCCTACCTCTGGAGCGTCGGCTCGACGCTGCGCGGGCACGGGGCGGTGTACTTCGATTCGGCCGTCATGTTCACCTTCTTCCTGCTGCTCGGCCGCTACGTGGAGATGTCATTACGGCACCGCGCGGGATTGCAGCACGATGCGCTCGCCCGGCTGCTGCCGGACAGCTCGCTGCGCCTCAGCGGGGTTGAGGCCGAGCGTATCACGCCCGATGAGCTGCGCGCCGGCGACCGCGTGCGGGTCCTCGCCGGAGAGCGCGTGCCGGCCGACGGCCGGATCGAGTGCGGCAGCACCGAGGTCGACGAATCGCTCCTCACGGGCGAATCGGCCCCGCGCGTGCGCCGATCGGGCGATGACCTCACCGCCGGCACGCTGAACCTCACCGGGGTCGTCGAGATGACGGTAACCCGTGTCGGTCAGGACTCGACGCTGGCGTACGTGTCACGGCTGCTCGAGCGTGCCCGTGCCTCGAGGCCGCGGGTCGCTGATCTTGCCGACCGGGTCGCCGCCTGGTTCGTGACCTTCGTATTGCTGCTCGCCGCGGGCGTCGCGCTCTACTGGCTGCATGCGGATGCGACGCGTGCCTTCGGAACGGTGCTCGCGGTTCTGGTGGTCACCTGCCCCTGCGCCCTGTCGCTGGCAACGCCGGCGGCGCTCGCCGCCGCCACCACGCGCCTGGCGCGTGCCGGCGTCCTGGTCACCCGCGGCCGCGCGCTCGAGCGTCTCGCCGGGGCGGATCGCATTCTCTTCGACAAGACCGGCACGCTGACCCGCGGCGAGCCCCGCCTCGAGGGTGTCGTGATGCTCGACCCGCGTCTGACGGCGGAGCGGTGCTTAGGCGTGGCGGCCGCTCTCGAAGGCCATTCGGGCCACCCCCTGGCGCGCGCCTTCGCGCATCTCCCGCCGGCCACGGGAGTGAGCGAAGTCAAGGCGGTGGCCGGCCGCGGACTCGAGGGAGTGATCGAAGGCACGCGGTACCGGATTGGCCGCGTCGAGTTCGTGCAGGAAGGTTGCGCCCGCGTGACCACGGCGGTAGCGGACGATTCCGACCATACGAGCGTCGTGCTCGGCGATGGCGCAGGTCCGCTCGCCGATTTCCGCCTCACGGACGTCCTGCGTGGCGATGCGCGCGACACCATGGAGCGCTTGAGGAAGCTCGGCCTCGTCCCCGGCATCGCAAGCGGCGACCGGCAGGGCCCGGTCACGGCGGCGGCGCGGCAACTCGGGGATGTCGCTGCCAGCGCGAACCTCACGGCCGACGGCAAGCTCGCACTGGTACGGGCGCTACGGGCCGAAGGCCACCGGGTCGTGATGGTCGGTGATGGCGTGAATGATGCGCCGGTGCTCGCCGCAGCGGATGTTTCGGTCGCCATCGCCGGCGGGACGGAGCTGGCCAAGCTGAGCGCGGACCTGGTGTTGCTGGGCGATGGACTCGCGGGGTTGAGCTGCGCCGTCGAGACCTCGAGGCGTCTGCTGCGGATCATCCGCCAGAATCTCAGCTGGGCGGTGCTCTACAACCTCACCGCGGTGCCCCTCGCTGCGAGCGGACTCATCGAGCCGTGGATGGCGGTGCTCGGCATGTCCGGCAGCTCGCTGCTGGTCGTATTGAATGCCATGCGGCTGCTCGAGCGGGCGCCACGGCCGTCCGTGGCGCAACCGGCGCCGCTCACCAAGGCGGTGCACGCATGAACGTCATCTACCTGCTGATACCGCTCGGCTTAGCTCTGCTCGCGGTCTCGGTCTGGGCGTACTTCTGGGCCGTGCGCTCCGGACAGTTCGATGACCTCGACTCGCCCGCCGTGCAGATTCTTCTCGACGACGATCGCGCGCCGCCGCCTGCGGCGCCGGACTCCCGCGATGCCTGAGCTGACCCTGCTGACTGCGTTCGTCGCGGGCGTGCTCGGCAGCACGCACTGCGCGGCCATGTGCGGTGGCATCGCCACGGCGCTCGGCGCGGTGCCGGGCGGCGCGAGCCGTCACCGGCAGCTGCTGCTCTATCACCTCGGACGCCTTGCGAGCTATGGGACTGCAGGAGCCATCGCCGGCACGCTCGGCGCCGCCGCAGGCTTCGCCTTCGCAATCTCGCGCTGGAGCGAGATATTGCGACTGGCAACAGCGGCCGTGGTCGTCGTGATCGGCCTCGACATCGCTTTGAGCGGCAGCCCGCGCGCGCGCTGGCTGCGGCTGCCTGAGCGCTGGGGAGCACGGCTGTGGCGGCGCGTGGCACCACTCACGCGCACCTCGCTCCCCGCATCCGCCTCCGCCCGCGCGCTCGTGCTCGGGCTCCTGTGGGGCTGGTTGCCGTGCGGACTCGTGTACTCGGTGCTGCTCGCCGCGGCGGTCGCCGGCGGCGCCACGAGCGGGGCTGCCATCATGATCGCCTTCGGGCTCGGCACGGTGCCGGCGATGGCGGGCTTGAGTTACGCGGGCGCGCGGCTGCCGAGACCGGGCGGCTCACTGGCACGCCTGCTCGGTGCTGCGTTGGTGGCCTGTGGTCTGTGGACGGCAGTGCTGCCGATCGCCGCATTGAGCGGCGCACACGAGCACCACCACCGGAGCGTGTTGTCTGCCGTTGAAGGTGCCGGCGGGCTGCGCTGATCGCCGCCGGCGGGCGCGGGCTCTAGACCTTGGGTCGCAGCGCCGCTTTCGCCAGCGCGTCGAGCTGCTCGACCGCGGCGCGCGTCACGCCAAAGATCTGACGGCGACGGCGCCCGAGGGCGACCCAGGCTTCGAGCGTGGCAATACCCTCGGCGCGCAGACGCTCGATCAGCGGCAAGGGCAATTCGGCGGGCAAGGTGTGCGACATGCGGGCAGAAGTTTTAGCAATCCGCGGCGCTTGCCAAGCGGAAGTTAACATTAAGAAGCAGCGGCTCTTCATTCCTTGACGGGCTTCGCAGCCGGAAGTAGACGCCGGTCACGTTCAGCGCGCCGCTCAACCGCACCTCTTTGGTGCGCTTCCAGGCTCGCGTGCTCCGGGAACGCCCCGCTGCAGCCGGCCGTGCGCGCACACGCCAGGCCTTGACCGCATCCCCGCGGGGGGCAAGCGCGTGGCATGGCGGTTGCACCGCCTGGCGGCATGACGAGGCCGGCGGCACTCATCCGCGAGACTCGCGAGGATGACCTCGGCGCGATCGCGAGAATCTATGCGCACCATGTCCTGTACGGACTCGCCTCATTCGAGGAGGTTCCGCCCGGAATCGAGGAGTTGCGCTCGCGCCGCGCCGCCGTCCTCGACTCAGGCCTCCCCTATCTCGCCGCGGAGCTCCGCGGCGAGGTCGTGGGCTTCGCCTGCGCGAGCGCCTACCGGCCGCGTCCCGCCTACCGCTACACGGTCGAGGACTCGGTGTACGTCGAGGAGGGCCTCACCGGATTAGGGTTGGGCGGCGTGCTGCTCACGGCGCTGATCGAGCGCTGCGAAGCGGGCCCGTGGCGGCAGATGCTGGCCGTCATCGGCGACAGCGCCAATGTTGGCTCCATCGCGCTGCACCGCCGCCTGGGATTCAGGTACGTGGGTAGCTTCGCAGCGGTGGGATTCAAGCTCGGTCGCTGGGTGGACACGGTGCTGATGCAGCGCCCGCTCGGCGCCGGCGACCGCAGTCCTCCGTAGGCTTCGGTGCAGTACAGGGGCGGCTGGCGGGCCCGCACAGGCCCGCCAGCACCCGGCGCGCCGCCCGCTCGGGTCGCGCGGCGCACCGCTCATACCGCCGCAGCCAGCCGCTCAGGCCGCGTCCGTTGCTTGCGGCATGCGTCTCTTCCTACTCTCACCGCAGGGGGAACTGGCGACCTTGCGCCCCAGGTGGTCCGCTGCGTCCGTTTGCAAGGCTGCGCCGGAAATGACCGGTATGCGGCCGTTACTGAAGCGCCTTCATGAGCTATATGTCCGAACATCCGCATGCATGACGAGACGGCCAGGAGCTCGGTCGGCGGCGCGGCATCCGGACAACGATCGACAGCTGCCGCCGCAGTCGGCGAGAACGCCGCGCGCGCTCCGACCGGAGTAATGGGTACGGGCGCTAAATCGTATGCGGCAGGTGTACCGTCGGCTCCGCAGAACATACCGCTGCCCCCGCTACTTGTCGGTGAGCGCGAGCACCGCCTCTACGTACTGACCCCCGAGAATGTCGAATACATCGAGGCGCAAGGGAACTACGTCAAGTTGCATGCCGGCGGTGCTGACTACATCAGCCGCAACTCTGTCAAGCGCCTCGCGATCACCCTGGCAGAGAGGGGCTTCCTGCGCATCGAGCGCTCATTGGTCGTCAACGTTCGGGCGATCGCTTATGCGCAACGAGCCGGTCAAGGTAGCTACATATTCACTTTGCACTCAGGGACCTCGCTACGCTCCGGCGCAGGGTACCGCGGTAGGATCCTGCAAGTGATACCGTTGCTGCAGCCGCCGCGGTGAGAAAGCGGCGGACCCCACACTGGAGCCCGCCGCTCTTCAACCACGTAGTCTTTCAGAACTTCGCCGTGAGCTCCATGAACCAGTAGCGACCCATCGCGTCGTAGACGCCCGGGAAGGTGTTGCCGTTGCAGTTGGCACCGGCACCGTTGGGGGTGGACGTCGAGCAGTCGCCACCGACCACGAGCGGCGGGTCCTTATCCATGACGTTGTTCACACCGATCTGCAGGCGGATGTTCTTGTAGACGTCGAGCGCACCGGTCAGGTCGATGTAGTTGTATGCCGGGATATTCGACAACGGTTGGAACGGCGTACCCGTCAGGAACGGGTTGCTGCTTGTCAGCTCGGACTTATCCGAGCCGATGTACCGCCAGCGCAGCGTCAGGTCGAAGGCATCCCACGGGGTCGACCAGGTCGCATTCAGGACGTGCCTCCAGCCCGGATCCGCGGCGCCGCAAACTGAGCCGAAGTAGCCCTTGCAGTCGTACGACCCGCCACCGGCCACCGGCGTCGTCTTCAGGTTCATCAGGTCGGTACCCTCGAACCCGAAGAGGAGCGATCCGGCCTTGGGCAGCGGTACGCGGTAGCTCGCCTTGAGGTCGATGCCCTCGGTCGACAGCGCGCCCTGGTTCTGATTGAGGTCCGTGATGAAGCCGTTCGGCGTCAGCCACAAGGTGCCAAATTGATCGCGGTGAACCAGCGGGCAGAAGACCGCGGTATTCACTCCGTTCAGGCAGTTGTTGAGGATGACATCGCCGCCGACCGGCCCGATCACATCCTTGATCTTGATGTCGAAGTAGTCGAGCGAGATGCTCAGGTTCGGCACCACGCGCGGCGTCAGCACGAAGCCGACCGAGTACGTGTCGGCTGTCTCAGGGGCCAGTGACGGATTGCCGCCCAGGAAGCCGTTGTACTGGAAGGCCGGGTTCGGCGCGATGTTGCCGAACTGAGCCGCGGTCACCCCGGACAGCGCGCACTGCGCGAAGGTGTAACCGGTGGTGAGCGTCGTGGTTGAGCCGGCCCTGAGCGGGGCTGCGCAGTTATCCGACGAACCGTCGAGTCCCACGGCCTGCGGGGTGAAGAGCTCGCCGATGTTCGGCGCACGCACCGCGCGCTGGAAGCTGCCGCGCAGCCGCAGGTCCCTCACCGGTGCCCACTCGAGACCGAGCTTGTAGGTGTTGGTCGTGAAACCCTCGGTGTAGTTCGAGTAGCGGTAGCCGCCCTCGATCGACAGGTCCTCGGCCCCCGGCTTGTCGCTGATGAGTGGCAAGCGCAGTTCCGTGAACGCCTCGCCGACGTGGAAGTTGCCGGAGACGGGAACAGTCGCACCGCCGGAACCGGCGGCGTTACCGCTCTGCGAAAGCTCGTCCGGCAGGAAGTTCGCGGACTCGGAGCGGTACTCCGCGCCAATGTTGACCTGCAGACCCGAGCTCGCGGTCGGCAGCTGCACCCCGTACTTGCCGAGGTCGCCCGTGACGGAGCCGTCCACGACGAACTCCGTCACGGTGTTGTCGACCAGTAACGGGACCGAGAGGTACTTGGTCGCCGCCGGTGTCACCCCGCCGGGTGCCCAGATATTCCACGGGACGCACGCCGGGTCGGAGCCGTTCAGCACCGACACGCAGACCGGACCGCCGCCGGCGGGGTTAGGCACGACGTTCAGCGAGTTGATGATGTTCGCGTTGGACAGGTAGTTCTGATTGCCGTTGGATGCGTCCACTGAGCTGTGCTGCGCGTAGACGTCGTACGTCCAGGCATCGGTGATATCACCGCGCAGGCCGATGAGCTCGCGGGCGGCATCCGACGAGAACGTCGCGATACGGGGTCCGCCCTCAACATTGCGCCGCAATATGACGGCGTTGAAGCCGGGGACGGGAGCCGCGAAGCCTGGGACAGCCTCCGTCGGGAAGCCCTGGGCGGCTTGGTTAGCCGGACTGCAGACGACGGAGACTTCCTGGGCCGACAGCTGCGGATCATTGCAGGGGGTAAAGGAAGCGTTGCCGAAGTCGCCGCTCTCGGCGATCTGCGCTTCCGAGCTGTTGCGCGTGAACATGGCCTCCATGTAGGCGGTCACGTGCGAGTTGATCTCGTAGTTCACGAACGTGCCCATCGTCCAGCGCTCGTTCGGCACCTGGTAGTAATTCTCGGGCGCGAAGTTGTAGAGATCCGTCGCAGCCGAGAACGGCCGGAATACGCCGGTCGACGGGTCGACGGTGTAGTTGAAGAGGCGGTGGCCTGCGGCGTTGTAGGCACGGAACGATCCGCCGCGGGATGTCGAAGAGCCGCCGCACACGAGGCCCGTTCCGGCACCATTCGGGCCGAGATTACAGGCGCTGTAATCGAAACTCTTCTGCAGCGCCGGGCCCTGGTTGTCGTAGGTGATGTAGGCGGTCGCGTTGCCTTTGTTGTCGGCGAAGTTCGACCCCATGATGACGGATGCGTACTTGCCGAAGGCGGTGTTGACCTCGCTCGGGGGTACCGCGTAGCCGGCCCCTGACACGATCGCCGAGATCCCACTCTCGGAGTTGTTGTGCTGCTGGAAGTGGTAGCCGGCATTGACCTGCACGCCCTCGAAGTGGGTGTTGAGGACGAAGTTCACCACGCCCGCCACCGCGTCCGCCCCGTACACGGACGAGGCGCCGCCGGTGAGGATGTCGACGCGCTCGATCAGCGCGGCAGGAATCTCGTTGATGTCGGAGAAGTTGACCCCCCCGGCGCCGCCCGGGCCCGGGCTGAGGCGGCGTCCGTTTACCAGCACCAGCGTGCGCTGGGGTCCGAGGCCGCGCAGGTTGACGGTCGCCGTGCCGTCGGCACCGTTCGACGTCGTCGAGTTCATGCCGGCGAACACCATCGGCAGGTTGTTGAGTACGTCTTCGACGCGTGTCAGGCCGGTCTGGGTGATATCGGTCGCCGAGACCGTCGAGATCGGACTGATGGCCGTCTCGTTCGGTGTCCTCAGGCGCGATCCCGTGACCACAACCTCCTGGAGCGGTGCTGCGGTAGCCTCTGCGGGCTGGGCCGGAGCTGTCTGAGCGTGCAGCGTCGTGACGCCGGCGGAAGCCGTGATCGTCGCGAGCGCGAAACGCACAGCCTGTTGCAAGCTGCGACTGTTCGCCATGTTTTCTCCCCTGACTAGAAATGCGAATGGATCTGTTGTGAATTGATCCGCCTGCGCTTACCGATGTTGCGGATTGCCCACATCGCCCCGGCCGGTCACAAATCCGATGGAGCCACCCGTCAGCCTCGTGTGCAGTCGAGGGCCGCACCATAGCGTCGCCACCGTGAGCTCGAGCGGGTTTGTGACTGATCTACTCGCCGCGGTGACGAAATTCTGCCGCGCGGGGATCAAGCACTATGTCAGCTGACCGGGCACGACGGACTCGGGCTGACATCCGCGCCATCGACCCGAGTGACGAGGTTGCGGCTGGCCGGTGGCGCCTCAGATCTGTTGTTCGCGGACCCTGCGGGCGGAAACGTGAAGCGTTACGGTACGACTGCGCACGGCACCGATGCGGAGATGTCCACGCCAGTGCGGCCGGCGCCAAAAGATGGCGTCCTGACGCCGGACGATGTGCCCGCGCACATGATGCAAGCGCGGTCCTGTGCGCGGCGTGGTGAATTGCGTCTCACGAGAGTGTGCGAGGGGCGAAGCGAAGACCGGACAGTGGACTTCGATGTGCTCAAGTAGCGGCGCCTTGCCGAGGCGCGCTCTTTTCGCATTGAGACGACCGAGCTGAACAGGTACCTGCGGGAGACCGGGCCGCGCCGTCATCAGGAGAAAGAGCGCGAGCACGGTTGGCACAAGAAACGCGACTGTGCCGAGCGAGAAACGGATCACGCGCTCGCGCTCATCTGCGGTATGCGAGACGGCGCGGTAATAACGCCGCCAGGCCGGAAGAAGTCGAAAGCGGGCACACTGCAGTAGTGCAGCCAGATGCGGATTGCGGCGGTCGCTCACCGCGACCTCAGCTCCCTCAAGCAGCGCAGCAGGTGGCGCTTGGGCCCCGTCACCATCGAGATCGATCAGCGTCTCGATTGCGGCCAATTGAGGCTCCGGCGGCTCGCTACGGGTGAGCCAGAAGGTCCGGAGCCTTCCCATGCGCCCCTCCGCCCTGGCGTCTATCAAGACTCCGTGACGCGAGCCATCCAATTCTATGGGAATGCTCCCCGTGCATTCCGGAAGCGCGCGCGCCAGCTCTTCACGGTGTGGAGCAGCGCTCCACTCAATCCAGAGTCGTTCAGCCGGAAAATGAATCAGGTCGAGACACCCGGAGAGTCCGTCGCCCTCCGAGTAGGCCAGCTCGGTGCAGGCGCGCACCAGCTCGTCCGCGAGCACGTACCGCAGCGGGCAGTGAGCGAGCTCTTGCGCAAAATCTTTCGGTCCCGTAAGCGGCCACAAGGTGCCACAGTCCTGGCGAACAATGAACGGCGAGGTGCACTGTACGACGTGGTCCAACAGGCGCACGATTCGAACTCCGAAAGTCTCCGCGCCGCGTCGGTGCGTGCTGCGAGGCGTCGGAAGCCTATCGCCGGCCGGGGAGTCCGATGGAGTTATGTGACGAATGAGCCCGGGGCGGTGATGAAGTATGGCGGGCGAACTTGCTGCGGAGCTGAAGCATTTGAAGGCACATTTCGCAACCCCGACAGTCCTCGGCGCGCTGCTGCTGGCTTTGCCACTCGCGGTCGCGGCAGAGACATACAATGTCGACAGCATGCACAGCATGCCCTCATTCACGTTCAAACATCTGAACCTGTCATCGTTTCGGGGCCGGTTCGAAAAAACCACTGGCATCATTGAGTTTGATCCCGTGCGCCACAGCGGCAGCGCGGATATCGTCATCAACATCGATTCGGTCAGCACCGGCGTGCCGATGCTCGATCAGTTTCTGAAGAGTGCGAAGTTCTTCGATGCCGCGAGATTTCCCACGGCCACATTCAAGTCGAACCGTTTCAAGTTCTCCGGCGAGCAACTCGTTTCAGTCAGCGGCGATCTGAGTCTGCATGGCGTCACGAAACCCGTGGTGTTGGAGGTCGTTTACCTTTCCTGTCGTGAGCATCCACTATTGAAGGTCCCGTCCTGTGGCGCGGATGCCATTGTCACGATCCAGCGATCTGAGTTTGGTCTCGACGCCTTTATCGGCAACGACAGCGACGAGGTTAAAGTCGAGATCGCAGTGGAAGCCCTGAAGGCGCAGCGACCAGAGGGGTAGTAGGCCTCACCCGGGCAGTTACCAATCGAGGCTCTGCGACGAGCTCAGTCCTGGTCAGACCCTGGGGTGATTTCCGCGCAGGCGCCGTCCCCCGGCGCTGTGCCGATGGCCTCCAGCCTGGCCGCAGCGTCGAGGCGGCCGAGCACGCGCAGGCTCGCCGCAGCGGGCGTCAGATGCTTCTGATCCAGCGCGACGTGATCCGCCGCGAGCCGCGACACCTCGCGCAGCAGCGCCCGAAGACTCGCATCGGTCACAGCGAAGCCACTATCGGGCTCGGCCTCGATCTGCGCGAGACGCGCCAGAGCGAGATCGAGTGCCGCCCGATCCAGCCAGCGGCCGCGTACCACCACGCCCTGATTGTGGTAGTAGGCGTCAAGATCCTGGGTCGGATCTGAGCCCAGCAGCACGAGGTCGGCACGCAAGCCGCGCCTCACCTGACCGAAGTCATTGCGCCGCATGGCGGCCGCAGGTTCGCTGGTGGCAGCACGCAGTACCTCCGGCAGTGGGATTCCGAATTGCCGCATCAGGCGCAGCTCATCGAGCAACGCAAGACCGGCGACGTTGTAGCGATATTCTGCCGCGTCGGAACCTGCCAGCCAGTGGGTGTGCAACGGAAGCAATCGATCGATGGCAGCATGCTGCGCCGTCACCAGCAGATTCAGTAGCTGATCGTCGCGCGGGGATGCGGTGTTGGCATAGGCGAGCCAACTGGCGCGTCGGGCCGCAGCAATGTATTGCATCTCGGGGCGGGCGAGTTGGGCTCTGGCGGCGTCACCGTGCAGATAGTGTAGATAGGTATATAAAGTCGGGGTCTGCCAATATTCCACGCCGGCGATCGCCTTAGCGTAATCCTCATCGCTGGCAGTCAGCGTCTGGTCAATGAGAAAGCCCTTCAGATGTTCGACGGTGCGCATGTGCCCGATATGCAAGGCGTGATCGATGGAAATGTCGTGAGGGATGTGACCGACCAGATCCAGTCCGGCCAGCTGCGCCTCGTTGGCGACCGCGTCGAACAGCGGTTGCTGCAGGATATTGTGAACTTTGATGAAGTCATAGCCACACGCCGCCTCCTTGCGCACGGTCGTACGCGCCTCATCCTCTGTGTTGACTACGATTGAATACCCCGCAAGCGGACTTGAGGTGATGATTGTGCCGGCGAGGTATAGCGCGGGCGCGAGCAGCCGGCCGCTTTCGATCGCGCGGCGCAGTTCCAGCATCCACGGAAATCCATCCATGTCGCGGACCGACGTTTCGCCCACGGCGAGCCGTAGCAGCTGCTCAGCCAGACTTTGAGTATGAACGTGCATATCGGTGAGGCCCGGCGAAAGATACCGCCCGCGCCCGTCCACCACGAACGCCCGCGTGGGGTCCGGTAAACTCACCGCATCCCCGACCCAGGCAATCTTGCCGTCGCGCACAACCAGCGCTTGGTGGGCGACGGTGCGCGCATTGATCACATCAACCACCGAGACGTCACGGAAAACGAGCGGGCCGTCGTGGGACCTCCGCTCGAGGGCGTCGAGAACGCGCGCTATTTCGACTTCCCGGGCAAGCCAATGCAGGCTTGCTCGATCGGCGGCGGTTACCGGGGCCTGCGATGCCGCCACTGCGAACGGCGTGAAGAGAATGCAGGCCGCCACTGTCGCAAACGCTGCTGCCAGACGCCTCACGGTTTCACCCCTCATTCAAAGCGTGGACGCCCGCGGCTCCGCTCGATGCTCAACCCCACCGTGGAGCTGCGCCTCTCTGGCAGGCTTAGTCGAGCAGGAACGGCGTCAGCCGGTCGCGATAGCGGCGGCTGAGCGTCAAGCGCGTGCCGCGCCGGAGGATCAATTCGTAATCGCCGTGGAACAGCGGGTGCATCTCGGCGAGATGCTCTACATTAATCAGCGTCGAGCGGTGCACGCGCACGAAGCTCGCCGGGTCCAGCCGGCTCTCGAGCTCGCCGAGCGTCTGGCGGAAGGAGTAGCAGCGGCCTGCGGCATAGATCTTCACGTGCTTGGCGGCCGCCTGCACGAACTCGATGTCGCGCATCGCCAGCACCACTACCCTGCCGCGCTCGGAGAGCAACAGCCGCGTGCGGCTGCCGGCGAGGGAGGCCGGCTGCCCGCCGGATGCGATCAGCTTCTTGGCGCGCTCCATGGCGCGCGCGAAACGCTCGTCATCGAACGGCTTGAGCAGGTAGTCCACCGCCCCGACGCCGAAGGCCTCCATCGGCCGGTCCGAATGTGCCGTGACGAAGATGATGTAGGGATTGATGCCCTGCCCGGCGAGCGCCTCGACCAGCTCGAAGCCGTCGAGCTCGGGCATGCGGATGTCGAGCAGCAGGAGCTGCGGCGTCAGCTCGCGCGCGTGGGTCGCGGCGGCGGTGGCCGAGTCGAACGTGCCGACGACGCGGATGTCGGGATCGCCGCGCAGCAGGTGGAGCAGCCGCTTGCGCGCCAGGGGCTCATCGTCCACCACGAAGGTGGCGATTGCGTTGCTGCTCATGCCGGCACGCCCTGCGGCGATTCCGCAGAGGCCTGGCGGCGCACGGGCAGTACCAGGATCGCCGTCGTGCCTCCCTGTTGGTCGGGGCCGACCACCAGATGCGCCTCTTCCCCGTACGCCGCGCGCAGCCTCAGGTCCACGTTCGAGAGGCCGTGACCGTAGTCCGCCCGCGTCAGATCGCACTTCAGCTGCGGACTCGAGTTGTTCACGACGATGCACAGATGCTCGGCCGAGACCGAGGCGGCCACGCGCAGCTCGAGCGCCGGCGCGCCCTCGCGGCGGCCGTGCTCGATGGCGTTCTCGGCCAGCGGCTGCAGCAGCATCGACGGCAGGTATACCCCGAGCGACTCCGGGCTCGCGTCGATCGCAATCTTGAGATGATCCGAGAAGCGCGTCTGCTGTACGGCGAGGTACGCCTCGAGCCCCGCAAGCTCGGTGGCGACATCGACCCAGGGCGAGCGACTGGTCTCGAGCGCGTGGCGCAGAAAGTCGCCGAGTCGCGCCAGCATGATCGAGGCCTGCCGCGGATTCTCGTCGATCAGTCCCATCGCCGCGTGCAGCGAGTTGAAGAGGAAATGGGGCTGCAACTGCGCCGACAGCATCGCCATGCGCGCCGCGGCATAGGCCCGCGCCAGCTCTGCCGCGCGCAGCGCTTCGCGGTGGTGGCGCTCGGCGACCAGCACGAGCGCGATCGCGCACAAGCCGAGGACGTACGGCGGCAGGAACATCTGTAGCGGTCCGGCGGCGAGCCTCAGGTCCGACGCCATGCCCCTCATCTGCGTGAAGGTGTCACGCATGTCGTCCATGTGCCCGTCGACGAACCCCGCCACGAGCGCCAGCGCAACCCTGGACCAGGCGGCGACCGCGAGCGCCATGAGGATGTTGATGATCACGACCCGGGTGCGCGCCAGGGCGCCCTCGGGCCATCCCAGAGCGAGAGCGATGCGATAGGCGACGGCGGCGACGATGAACACCATGAGGTGCTGGATGGCGCGGGCGGTGGTCGTGATGACGTAATTGCCCATGCTCGTGGTCCCGCTCCAGGGCAGCATCCAGAGTACTGCCGTGCAGGCGACGACCAGCCAGCAGAGCCCCCCGATACCCAGGATCACGCTCCAGGGGTTGCGCTCCCCGCGGATCACCGCGGATTCCTCAGAAGCGATCGTTCGCGAACCGGGTGCGGGAGCCTGGTAGGCGGGCTTCGCAGCCCCGGGGCTCAGGATTTGCGCGAGCTGCATGTCGGGGAGTCTAGAGGCCGCGGAGCGCAGGAGGCCAGCAAACGGGCGCGAGCGGGACTCGTCCCGGCGCAAGCGGCGGGATTGCCCCGACACGTTCACTGACAGGGTCACGCCACCTGTTCGCGGAATTCCCCCTCAGTGCCCCGCGGTGCGCACCGGCGGCGCCTCGCCCTTGAGGTACTTCGCGAGCCACGCGTGCACCTCCTCATAGAAGTGCCGGCTGTCCTCGGGCTTGAGGATCCAGTGCCAGGCGTCCGGCCACACCAGCAGCCGGCTCGGCACCTGCATGCGCTGCAGCGTGCTCCAGTTCTCGAGCGTGTTGCCGATCGGCACGCGGTAGTCGCGCTCGCCGATGCTGAGCAGGATCGGCGTCTTCCAATTCGCCGCGTAGGTGATGGCGCTCTGCTCGCGCCAGAGCGGATTGCCCGACCAGGGGGGGCCGCCGTTGGCGAGCTCGCGGCCGTAGTTGAAATCGCTTTCGCCCCACTGCGTCGTGAGATCAACCTCGCCGGCGTGGCTCACGATGCAGCGAAAGCGCGTCGTCGTGGCCTCGAGCCAGTTGACGAGATGTCCGCCGTAGCTGGCACCGGCGGCGCACATGCGCGTGCCGTCGATGAACGCATAGCGCTTCGACGCCTCATCGACCGCCTGATTGACCTCATCGCCCGGCGTCTTGAGGGGATCGAGCTTGATCTCCTGCGCGAACTTCTCGCCGAAGCTCGTCGAGCCGGTGTAATCGACCGTCAGCACGACGTAGCCCGGCGCCCCGAGCAGGTGGTAGTTCCAGCGGAGCCCCACCTGATCGGAATCGTGAGCGGCGGGACCGCCGTGGATGAGGAGCAACAGCGGATACTTCCTCGATGCATCGAACGCCGGCGGCGTGATCAGCATGCTGTGAATGCTGCGCCCCCTGGCGCTCGTGAAGGTGAAGTGCTGCGGGGGCTGCCAGTCGATCGCGGCGGCCGCCGCCGTGTTGATCTGCGTGAGATTCCTGTGCTTGCCGGTGGCCGGGTCGATGCGCACCACTTCGGCGGGGCTCACGGAGCTGCCGTAGCTGCCGACGAGCACGGGACCCGGAGCCTTGCGCGCGCTCGAGAGCGCGGTGTAGCCGCCGACCTCGTGAGCGATGACCCTCACCGGCGCGCCGCCCGCGCTCGGCACCCGATAGAGGTCTTCGCGCCCCGACTCTGGAACGATGAGGTAGGCGCTCCTCGAGTCCGGCGTCAGGGCGAAGGCCGTGACCTCGCGGTCGAAGTCGCGCGTCACCAGCGTCGCCGCGCCGCCCGCGGGCCAGGAAACGCGCTCGAGGCGCGGTAAGTGGTAGATCTCCTGATCCTGCGGCGCGTACTTGAAGAACAAGGAGTGGCCGTCCGGAGCAAAGCTGACCTCGGCGTAGTTGCCGGGCGCGGGCGAGACGGGCTCGGGCTCGGCGCCCCCCTCCGCCCGCAGCCGGTACAGGCGATAGCCGACATGGGCAAACGCCGCGTTCCAGCGCTCGGTGGTCGCCGCGAACACGATCTCCTTGCCGTCCGGGCTCCACATGGCGGACAACGACACCGGGTTCTCCCCCTGCGCCGCGCCGTCGAAGCCCGCACTGCGCGCGAACGCGGTCGGCGAGAGGATGTCGCGGGCAGCCGCGCCCTCCTCCACTGACTGCACCAGAATGGTCGGCCGCCGGTCGTCGAGCCACTGGTTCCAGTAACGGACCGGGAAGTGCTCGTACACCCGCACGTTGTACTTGCGAGCCTTGCGCTCGGCCGCGATCTTCTTGTTGGCCTCATCATCGAGCGCGCCTGCGTACACCAGAGACTCGAACAGGATCGCCTTGCCGTCCGGCCGCCATTGCGGATTGGCGGCGCCGGTCGAGAGATTGGTGAGCCGGCGCGCCTCGCCGCCGGCGGCGAGATCGAGGAGATAGATCTGCTCCGCCTCATCGCCCTCACGCTTGGTTGCAAAGACGATGGCGCGGCTGTCGGGCGACCAGGCGACGCCCTTCTCGGCAGCGCGCGTGTGCGTGAGCCGCCGCGGTGGCGTGCTGCCGTCGGCCGCCGTCACCCACAGGTCGCTCACCTCCTTGTCGGGCTCGTAGGCCGGCTCGAGCACGGAGAACACCACCCACTTGCCGTCCGGGCTCACGGTGGGAGCGCCGACGCGCTTCATCATCCAGAGCTTCTCGTGGGTGATGGGCGTGCGGGCCGCGGGCGTGTCGGCCAGCGCGGCGAGCGGCACGACAACGGAGAATGCGGCGATGACAGCGTAAAGATGCCGGCCGGCGCGGCCGCGGTCAGACCTGGGCATGGGACCCCCTGAGGCGAACGGGAGTAGGATAACAGCCTCGCTCCCAATGACCCGACTCAAACGTCGTAACTTTTTGTCAATGACGGCGCTCGCCGCGGCCGCACCACTCGTGCCGCGCGCGCTGCGCGCGGCTCTCCCCTCCGCTCCCGGCACAGACACCGCGCGCTTCAAGGTGCAGCCGTTCGATCTCGCCGCGGTGCGCTTAGCGCCCGGGTTCGCGTTGGACGCACTCGAAACCAACCGCCGCTATCTCATGGGCCTCGATCCCGACCGCCTGCTGCACATGTTCCGCGTCACGGCAGGGCTGCCGAGCAGTGCCGCGCCGCTCGGCGGCTGGGAGGCGCCGGACAACGAGCTGCGCGGGCACTTCACCGGGCATTACCTCTCGGCGTGCGCGCTCTTGTCCGCGCAGAGCGGAGATGCCGCGGTGAGGGAGCGCGGCGTCGGCCTCGCCGCCGAGCTCGCCCGCTGTCAGGCGGCGATCGGCAGCGGATACTTGAGCGCCTTCCCTGAGGAACTCTTCGACCGGCTGCGCGCCGGCAAGCCGGCGTGGGCGCCGTTCTACACGCTGCATAAGATCATGGCGGGGCTCCTCGACACGGCAACGTTGAGCGAGGACCGCGGCTCGCTCGATACGCTGCTCAAGATGGCGGCGTGGGTCGAGCGCTGGGTCGAGCCACTCGATGAGAGCCAGATGGCGCGGGTGCTCGAGCGCGAGTACGGCGGCATGAACGAGCTGCTCTACAACCTCGCGGCGCACACGGAGGATGCGCGCTGGCGATCCGTGGCGCAGCGCTTCGACCGGGAGCGGATCTTCACCCCTCTCGCCGCGGGGCGCGACGAGCTCAAGGGGCTGCACGTCAACACCACCATCCCGCAGATCATCGGGGCGGCGCGCGGCTACGAGGTCGCGGCGAGCCCGAATCTGCACGCCGTGGCGAGCACCTTCTGGCACACGGTCGCGGAGCGGCGCTGCTACTGCACCGGCGGCACCAGCAACGGCGAGTCGTGGAATACGCCGCCCGGCATCCTCGCCCAGGAGCTCTCGGGCTACACCGAGGAGTCCTGCGTCACCTACAACATGCAGAAGCTGACGCGGCATCTCTACGCGTGGACCGCGGATCCGCGCCTCGGTGACTACTACGAGCGCACCTTCTACAACGGCATCCTCGGCGTGCAGCATCCCGCCGATGGCGACAAGCTCTACTACCTGCCGCTCGCGGGCGGCTACTGGAAGCTCTTCGGCACGCCGCTGAAGGACTTCTGGTGCTGCACCGGCACCATGGCCGAATCTTTCGCCAAGCTCGGCGACAGCATCTACTTCCACGACGATCAGGGCGTGTACGTCAACCTCTTCGTGCCCTCCGAGCTCACCTGGGCGGAGCGCGGCGTGCGCTTGAGGCTCGATACGCGCTTTCCGGAGGAGGAGACGCTGCGGCTCAGCGTTCACGCGGCGCGGCCGACGCGCCTGGCGCTGCGGGTCCGCGTGCCCTACTGGACGGCGGGTGCCGAAGCGCAGCTCAACGGCAAGCCCCTCGCCACCCGCGCAGCTCCGGGCAGTTATCTCAGCGTCGAGCGCACCTGGAGGGAAAACGACACACTCACCGTGCGTCTGCCGATGCGGCTGCACCTCGCTCCCATGCCCGATGATTCCTCGATTCAGGCCGTGATGTATGGCCCGCTGGTGCTCGCCGCGCGCCTCGGAACCGCGGGGCTCACGCAGGAGACTCTGCGCGCGCCGCCCACGCGGCCGCGCAAGGTGCCGGAATACACGACCGAGCCGATCCCCGTCGCGCCGCTCGTGGTGCGCTCGCAGGATCCTCGAAGCTGGCTCGCGCCCGTCGCCGGCCGCAGTCTCGAATTTCAAACCCGGGGTCAGAAGGACGATCTCACGCTCATCCCCCTCAACCGCCTCTTCGACGAGCGCTACGCCGTATACTTCAAGGTCATCGAGACCTCCACTTGAGGCGTGAGGCGTGCCGATGAGCACCCGACGGCTGTCAGTCAGACGCGATCCCGGCTACGCGGGCCTCACGGCCGCGCATCCAAGCCTGCCCTCCCCGTATTACTTCGATCCCGCGCACTACCGGCAGGAGTTGGGCCGCATCTGGTACCGTCACTGGATCTACGCGTGCCGCTCGGCTGACATCGCCAGCCCCCGCGCCTTCCGGACACTCGAGGTCGGGGATCAGTCGATCCTTCTGGTGCGGGGCGAGGATGGCGTCGCGCGCGCCTTCCACAACACCTGCCGGCACCGCGGAGGGGCGCTCTGCCGCGAGCGTGCCGGCCGCTTCGCCGCCGCGGGCATCGTCTGTCCGTATCACGCCTGGAGATATAGCCTCAAGGGCGAGCTCGTGCAGACTTCCTCCAGGGTGCATGGCGAGGGCTTCGAGCTCGACGATTTCCCGCTCTATAGCCTGCCCGTCACCGAGTGGAACGGTTTCCTTTTCACGGCACTGACCGCGAGCCCGCCGCCCTTCAGCGCGAGCTTCGATCTGCCGCTCAACCGGCTTAACGACTGGCGGCTCGCCGACCTCGTGGTCGGCCACCGGCTCGAGAAGACCATCCACTGCAACTGGAAGGTGTTCTGGGAGAACTACAACGAGTGCCTGCACTGTCCGGGCGTGCATCCGCGCCTCGCGCAGCTCGTGCCGATCTTCGGCCGCGCACTGCTCGAGCGGCGCGACGATCCCAGCTGGCAGGATCACGCCGCGGACGAGGATCCGAAGTACGGCGGGGGTCTGCGCGCCGGGGCCGAATCCTGGTCCATGGACGGCAAGCCCGCGGGAGTGCCGTTTCCGGGCTTGAGCGCCGCGGACCGCAAGGCCGGCCACCTTTATATGACCTCCGTCCCGAGTGTGTTCATCGTGGCGCACGTGGACTACGTGCGCGTGGTGCGGCTGCTGCCTTTGGGCCCGGAAGAGACTGCGATGAGCATCGAGTTCCTGTTCCTGCCCGAGACCCTCGCCGATCCGCAGCGCGACATCATGAAGGCCGTCGAGTTCACGGACATCGTGATGAGCGAGGACGCCGCGATCTGCGAGCTCAACCAGCGGGGACTGCACGCCGTGGCGCACGCGGCCGGGGTGCTCATGCCCGAGGAGTACGCGATCCGCCAGTTCCAGGACTGGGTGAGAGCGGAGCTCGCGCGGCCCTGAGCGTTGCGCGTGCGCCCGGCACTGCTCGCGTGGCCCGCGCTCCTCGCCGGATGCCTCATCGGGTGCGGAGGGCACGCACCGGCTGGGCTGGCCCCCGCGGCCGAGGAGCGGGTCCTCCATATCTATAACTGGGACGAGTACATCGCTCCCGACACGGTCGCGCAGTTCGAGCGCGCGACCGGCATCAAGGTCGTCTACGACGTCTTCGATTCGAACGAGACGCTCGAGGGCAAGCTCATGGTGGGGGACTCGGGCTACGACCTGGTCAGCACCACCATGGCCTGGTACTCGCGCCAGATCCGCGCCGGCCTCTACGAGCCGCTCGACAAGAGTGAGCTTCCCAACTGGAAGAACCTCGACCCGGCGGTGCTCGCCGTGCAGGCCCAGGCCGATCCCGGCAACCGCTACGCCGCGCCATATCTGCACGCGATGAACGGCTTCGCCTACAACGCCGACCTGGTGCGCGCGCGCCTCAAGGATGCGCCGGTCGACAGCCTCGACATGCTGTTCAAGCCCGGGGTTTTAGCGCACCTGGCCGACTGCGGCGTGAGCTTCCTCGACTCACCCGATGACGTGCTCGAGCTCGCGCTCAAATTCCTGAAGCTCGATCCCAACTCGCATCGCCCCGAGGATCTCAAGGCGGCCGAACGCCTGGTGATGAGCGTCCGTCCCTACATTCGGACCTTCGACTCGAACGACTACGTCTTACAGCTGGCATCGGGCGAGCTGTGCCTCGCCATGGGGTGGTCGAGCGACTACTCGGCCGCCCTGATACGCTCGCGCGCCGCCGGGCTCGACCTGCACCTCGCTTTCACCGTGCCGAAGGAGGGCTCGAACATCAGCTACAACGCCTTCCTCATCCCCTCCGGCGCACCGCATCCGCACGCCGCGCACCGCTTCATCAACTTCCTGCTCGAGCCCCGAGTGATCGCCGACATCACCAACTACACGTACTTCGGCAACGACAACCTCGCCGCGCGTCCCTGGGTGCGCGCGGAGATCCTCGACGATCCGGCGATCTATCCGCCGCCCGCCGTGCGGGCGCGCTTGTTCCTGCCCGGCGAGTCCGACGTGAGCTTCCAGCGCCTGAAGACCCGCACCTGGACGCGGATCAAGAACGGGCTCTAGCATAGTCGCGTGCACGCCGCCGCCCCCGAAGCATCCCCTCACCGCCGTCCCGGTGAGCCGACCCCGCGCGATACCGCCGCCACGGCCGCGCGCCGCCTCGAGGTCGCGCGTGCGCTCGCCGAGCTCCTGCCGCCCGACTGCCTGCTGAGGCGCGAAGAGGAGCTGCGGCCTTACGAGTGCGACGGGCTCGCGGCCTATCGGGAGCAGCCGCTGCTGGTGGCGCTGCCCCGCACCGAGAGCCAGATATGTGCCGTGGTGCGCGCCTGCCACCGGCTCAGCGTGCCGCTCGTGGCGCGCGGCGCCGGCACCGGGCTCTCGGGCGGCGCGTTGCCGCACGCCGCGGGCGTGCTGTTGTCACTCGCACGTTTGGACCGCATTCTGGAGATCGACCCGGTGGCGCGCACGGCGCGCGTTCAGCCCGGCGTGCGCAATCTCGCAGTCTCCGAGGCGGCCGCTCCCTTCGGCCTCTACTACGCGCCCGATCCCTCCTCGCAGCTCGCCTGCACCATCGGCGGCAATGTGGCGGAGAACTCCGGCGGCGTGCATTGCCTCAAGTACGGCCTCACCGTGCACAACGTTCTCGCGGTGCGCGGCTGCACCATCGAGGGCGAGATCATCGAGCTCGGAGGCGGCGCTCTCGATGCACCGGGCCTCGATCTCCTCGCGATCACACTCGGCTCCGAGGGGCTGCTCCTCATCGTGACCGAGGTGCTGCTCAAGCTCGTGCCGAAACCCCAGTGCGCGCAGGTCGTCATGGCCTCGTTCGATGATGTGGGCAGGGCGGGCGATGGCGTCACCGCGATCATCGCGGCGGGCATCATCCCCGCGGGCCTCGAGATGATGGACCGCCAGGCGACCGCGGCCGTCGAGCCCTTCGTCAAGGCGGGCTACGACCTGAGCGCCGAGGCGATCCTGCTCGCCGAATCCGATGGCACGGCGGATGAGGTCGCGGAGGAAGTGGCCGCGCTCGAGTCCGTGCTGCGAGCCGCCGGCGCCACGGCGCTCTCGGTGTCGCGCTCGGAGGCCGAGCGGCTGCGCTTCTGGTCGGGAAGGAAGAACGCCTTTCCCGCCGCCGGCCGGCTCTCGCCCGATTACTACTGCATGGACGGGACCATTCCGCGCAAGGCGCTCGGGGCGGTGCTGCGGGCGATCGAAGCGATGGAGCAGAAGTACGGCTTGAAGTGCCTGAACGTCTTCCACGCGGGCGACGGCAACCTCCATCCGCTCATCCTCTTCGACGCCAACAAGGAGGGTGAGTGGGAGCGCGCCGAGCATTTCGGCACGGAGATTCTCGAGCTGTGCGTCAGTCTCGGCGGCACCGTCACCGGCGAGCACGGGGTCGGGGTCGAGAAGCTGAACCCCATGTGCGTGCAGTTCTCACCCGCCGAGCGCGCCGCGTTCTTCGCGGTGAAGGCGGCGTTCGACCCGCCCGGGCTCTTAAATCCCGGCAAGGGGATCCCGACGCTGGCGCGGTGCGCCGAGTACGGCCGGGAGCACATCCGCCGCGGTGCGCTGCCGCACCCCGAGCTGCCGAGATTCTAGTTTGAAGCTCGCATCGGACATCCTGTCACGATGCTCGCGGCGGCGCGCCAAAAGCGTGGTTTCGGCGCGCCGCCCGCCGCCTCCGGCGGCGGGCACGTCCCTGTGCCTCGGCGGACCCACGCCGCAGGGTCGCTCGTGCCCGGCGATGGCCAAGTAGTCATGGAGGGCGCACTCGCGCAGCTGCGCACCGCCGTGATGGAAGCCCATCGCGCACGGCGGCCGCTGCGCCTCTGCGGAGCCGGCACCAAGGACTTCTACGGCGAGAGCTGCGAGGGAGCGCCGCTCGAGCTCACCGGCTACCGTGGCGTGGTGGAGTACGAGCCCTCCGAGCTCGTACTGACAGCCCGTTGCGGCACGCCGCTCTCGGAGATCGAGGCGCTGCTGACGGCCGAGCGGCAGTTCCTCGCCTTCGAGCCGCCGCCCCTCGGCGGCGATCCGACCATCGGCGGGGTGATCGCCGCGGGACTCTCGGGACCGCGCCGCTCGCACGCCGGGGCCGCGCGCGACTACGTGCTCGGCGCGGTGCTCCTGGGAGTTGACGGCGAAGTGCTGCATTTCGGCGGCAAGGTCATGAAGAACGTCGCGGGATTCGACGTCTCGCGGCTCCTGTGCGGATCGCTCGGCATCTTAGGTCCCATCCTCGAGGTGTCGCTCAAAGTGATGCCGCTGCCGCGCGAGGAGCAGACGCTGCGCTTCGAGCTGAGCGAAGCGGCAGCGCTCGCCGCCTTCAACCGCTGGGCGGGACAGCCGCTGCCCGTCTCCGCCACGGCCTGGTGGAACGGCGTCGCAACGCTGCGCCTCTCGGGCGCGCCGGCGGCGGTGCGCGCCGCGCGCAGCCAACTCGGCGGGGAGACGGTCGAGGCGGCGGCGGCGGGTGCGTGGTGGCGGGAGCTGCGCGGTCAGCGGCACACCTTATTTGGCCCCGTGCCGAGCCTCTGGCGGCTGTCGGTGCCCTCGAGCGCCGCGCCGCTCGCGCTGGACGGTGCGCGGCTCATCGAGTGGGGAGGCGCCTTGCGCTGGTATGCGAGCGAGCTTGCGGCAAGCGAGGTGCGTCGCATCGCCACCGCCGCCGGCGGTACGGCGCTGCACTGGCGAGGCGGCACGGCCGGCAGCCGCTTCCATCCTCTCCCGGCCCCTGTCCTCACAATTCACCGCCGGCTCAAGGAGCACTTCGACCCGCACGGCATTTTCAATCTGAACCGGCTGGTCGCCGGGCTCTGAAGCGCCATGGAAACCCGGCTGGCGGCAGCGTTCCAGGGCACCACGCAGGGCGCGGCGGCAGAGGCGATCCTGCGCGCCTGCGTGCACTGCGGGTTCTGCAACGCGACCTGCCCCACCTACCGGCTGCTCGGGGATGAGCTCGACGGGCCGCGCGGCCGCATCTATCAGATCAAGCAGGTGCTGGAAGGCGCCCCGGCGACGCCGGTGACCCAGCTGCATCTCGACCGCTGTCTTACCTGCCGCAATTGCGAGACCACCTGTCCTTCGGGCGTCGAGTACGGGCGGCTCCTCGACATCGGCCGCGCCGCGGTCGATGCCCAGGTGCGCCGCCCCGCGATGACGCGCGCGCTCCACTTCCTGCTGCGCGAGGGGCTGACGCGGCGCAGGCTCTTCGGCGGCGCGCTGCGCTTGGGTCGTGCGCTGCGCTCGGTGCTGCCGGCCCCGCTGCGCGCCACGCTCCGCCCCGCACGCCCCGCCGGCGCGTGGCCGCATCGCCCCCACGCCCGCAAGGTGCTGCTCCTCAACAGCTGCACCCAGGGGGCGCTCGCCCCTTCGATCGATGCGGCGACCGCACGCGTGCTCGATGCGATCGGCGTCGAGGCGCTCGTCGACCCGCGCTCCGGCTGCTGCGGGGCGATCCGCCACCATCTCGGCGATCCACGAGGCGCGCTCGATGATGCCCGGCGCAACATCGACGCCTGGTGGCCACGGCTCTCCTCCGGCGCCATCGAGGCGATCGTGCTCAACGCCTCGGGCTGCGCCGCGCTCGTGCGCGACTACGCGCACCTGCTCGCGGACGATTCGGTCTACGCCGAGAAAGCCCGCCGCGTAAGCGCCGCGGCGCGCGACCTGGGTGAGTTCCTCGCCCCGGAACAGGAGGCCCTGGCGCGCTGCGCCGGTCCGCGACTCTCGCAGCGCGTGGCGCTCCACAAGCCCTGCACCCAGCAGCATGCGCTGCGCTGCGCCGAGCACACCGAGGCGCTGCTGCGCACACTGGGCGCAGAGCTGCTGCCCGTGGCCGAAGCGCACATGTGCTGCGGCTCGGCCGGAACCTACTCGCTCCTTCAGGGCGAGCTCGCACGCTCGCTGCGCGCGCGCAAGCTTAGGTTTCTGCTCGCTCCGGGCCCGGAGCTGATCCTGTCCGCCAACATCGGCTGCATCACCCATCTCGCGGCGGGAAGCGTTGTTCCTGTCTGGCATTGGATCGAATGGGTGGATCGCTCGCTGGCGCGAACGGCTGCCTGAAAACGGCGGTAAGCGACCTTCGAATCAACCTACTTAACCGCTTCGACTGCGCACTGTCCACTTCGGCAAACAGCCGATTGCGGAACAGACGCGCCCACACTGGCGCAGTGCGAAATCTCAGCGCTCGTACACGTGGACTGGCGTTCATAGCGCTTGTAGTGCTGAAGATTGACCGCCAGATGGCGCTGTCCGCAGGTGCAAGGCACTTCAACCAGTTTGCATTCCGCATCTTGGGTACAGCCGCGGTCCGCGGGTTTCACAACTGGTGCTGGAGGATCACCGCCAGGCGCCATGCCCAGCCATGCGATCGCAACAAGAGCACCTGCCGCGACAAAGAAAACCCTGCGCTTGATTTTCATTTCCGCGAGGCTCACTCCACGTCTTGCGGCCGAAACAGTGCATCGACGATCGGGCACTCGGGAATGCGCTCGCCGCTGCAGCGCGAGGCGATGCCCATCATGACGCTCGCGAGGCGCCTAAGATCGGTGATCTTCCGGCGGATATCCGCGACGTGGCTCAATGTGAGTGCTCGCACTTCCTTGCAGGTATAGGCGTGCCTATCGACGAGGCGCAACAGATCGCGCAATTCGTCGAGTGAGAAGCCAAGCTCGCGGCCGCGGCGGATGAAGCCAAGGCGCTTCACATGATCAGCCCGGTATAGCCGGTAGCCGCCCGCGCTGCGCGCGGACCTCGGCATCACGCCGACCCTCTCGTAGTAGCGGATCGTCTCAATATTGACGCCGCTTTGCCTCGCAAGGACACCGATGGAGAATTCGCCCGCAATCCCGCGGGTTGCCTTGGGCATGCGAATTGCCTCTTGAGTCTGTAGTGGCTACAGGGCTTAGCGTGAGGTTAATGCCCCATCGGGGCACGAGCAACCTCAACGGAGCGCGGAGGAGGTCATGCACGAAAGGCCGAAAGTCCTTGGGGCGACCGGTGGCGCATTGGGATTGAGCGGTTTAGCACTCGCATTCGGCGCGTGTTGCGTCTCGCCCTGGGCGGTCACCCTGCTCGGCGTCGGCGGCGCGGTACTCCTGGCTCGCCTGGCCGTTGTTCAACCCTATCTCGTCGCCGTGACGCTGATGCTCGTCGGCACGAGCTTCTGGTATGCCTATCGCCGGCTTCCGGCACCCGGCGGCGACACCTGCGCGGTCGACAACAGAAGAGGATTGCGCCGGATCGTCTGGATCGCTGCCTTCATTGTCCTTCTGGTCGACGCGGCATCCTTCGTGCCGCTGCTCCTCCCATGAGGAGCCATCGATGGCCCGTGTGAGAGTATTCATCGCAATCGTGCTGAGTATCGGCGCGACGGGTCTCGCCGGCTGCGGCCGCGGCGATGACGCCGCGGCGGCCGCCAGCGTTCGCTACGCGGTCCTGAACGCTGACGATCAGCCCTTGCGTGATGACTTCAATCGCGACAAGGGCAAGGTGCGTCTCATGTTCCTGGTGCCCCCAGACGCGGTGTGGAGCGGCCAGGATCCGCCGCGCGCGTCCTTCCTGATGCACCAGCTTGGCGGGCTCGACAGTCGAAAATTTCCGCGTCTGAACGGCCAGCTCTTCGCCGCACAGGTGAATTCGATGCTGATGGCCATGGATCAAAAGGCAGCCGCGCAATGACCACGACGACCGCCATGCCAGTCCTGACCTGCGAGCTGACATGCCCGCATTGCGGCGCACGTCATAGCGAAGCCATGCCGCGGGACGCCTGCATCTACTTCTACGAATGCACGGCCTGCGGGGCCGTCCTTCGTCCCAAGCCCGGCGATTGTTGCGTGTTCTGCTCCTACGGCTCGGTTCCCTGCCCGCTAAAACAGGCCGAGCCGGATGGCGCAAGGGCCTGCTGTGCCGACGTACCCGCAAGTGTGACCTGACCGTGCGACATTGGAGGCAAGCGATGTCAGCGATACGTACCGACCCGATCAACGCGCCGCCGCGGGATCTCCTTGGCAACTGGCGGCAGATTGTTCTCGCCTATGGGCTCCCGATCGCGGCCATCATGGCAGCCGGGATTCCAGCCATCGGGAACGGATGGCGAACGGCCGTTTGGACGGCGGCCTGCCTGGTGATGGGCGGCACCTGCCTTCTGAATGCCGTGCGCTGTGGCCGCATACATTGCTATTTCACCGCGCCATTCTTTCTCGCAATGGCCGGCGTATCGATTCTTTTCGGCGCAGGCGTCGTGCCGCTCGGACCCAACGGCTGGAACGCGCTCGGGCTCACGCTCCTTGTGGGCGGTGTCCTTTTAACCTATGGCCCGGAACCCATATTCGGCAAATATCGTGCGCGAAAAACCTCGAATCCGGGGTGAGCGCAATCGCTTGGCGCGGATGACAAAGCCCAGGATCGGCGCCGGACGCGGAACTCTGCCAACGTCCGCTTTCTGGATCTCACGTTCGCTCAATAAACCCGCTCGCCCGCGAGCCAGGTCTGCTCGACCTTGATGCGCCAGATATCGGCCGGCGGGATTTGAAACAGGTCGCGGTCGACGAGAATGAAATCCGCCCACTTGCCCGGCTCGAGGGAGCCGATGGTCTTCTCCTGGTGCTGCGCATACGCGGCATCGAGCGTGAAAGCACGAAACGCTTCCAGCAGCGTCAGCGCCTGCTCCGAATGCCAGCCCCCCACGGGGCGTCCGGCGTGGTCAGCACGTGTCACAGCCGCGTGCAACCCGAAGAGCGGGTTATCCGACTCCACCGGAAAGTCCGAACCTCCGGCGATACGCGTACCCTGATCGAGGAACGTGCGCCACGCATAGGCGCCCTTGAGGCGTTCCGGGCCGATGCGCGCTTCCGCCATGTTCATGTCGCTGGTGGCGTGCGTCGGTTGCATTGAGGCGATCAGGTTCAGTTGTTTGAAGCGCGGAATGTCGCTCGGGGCGACTACCTGTGCGTGCTCGATGCGGTTGCGCAACTCACGCCCGCCGACGGCCTTGTACGCGGCTTCGAACGCATCCAGCACTTGCCGATTGGCGGCGTCGCCGATGGCGTGCACGTTAACCTGGTAGCCAGCCTTGAGCGCGGTCTGAACACGGCGCTCCATTTCGGCGTCTGACATGAACAACAGGCCATGCTGATCGGGTTCATCGGAGTACGGCGCCAGCAGTGCCGCCCCGCGGCTGCCCAGTGCGCCATCGGCGAACAGCTTCACTGCCCGCACCGTCAGGCGGTCGTTGCCGTAGCCGATCAGCGGCCCGGTCTTCGATAGCATCTGAAAGTCCTCGCCGGTGTCGCGGATCATCGCGTAGATGCGCACCGTGAGCTGGCCCTGGTCGGCTAGTTGCCGATAGAGGCCGATGACCTGCGCGCTGTCGCCGGCGTCACCGACCGAGGTCAGCCCCACTGAGCTCATGTGGGCCAGTGCTGCCTTCAGTGCCGCGATCCGTTCGGCATCGGTCGGCTGTGGAATCACCCGCTCCACTAACTCCATCGCCTTATCGACCAGCACGCCACTCGGATTGCCGGCGGCGTCGCGCTCGATCCGGCCCCCGACCGGGTCCTGCGTAATGCCCGTGATCTCGGCCGCGCGCAGCGCTGCGGTATTCAGCCACGCCGCATGGCCGTCGATCCGGTGCAGCACCGTCGGCCGGTCTGGAATGACCGCATCGAGCTCGCTCGCCAGCGGAAAGCGCCCGAGACTCCAGATGACCTGGTTCCAACCGGCACCCAAATACCAGGAGCGGCCCGGATGCGCACGAACGTAGGCGCGTATCTGGTCCTGCGCTGCGGCCAGACTCGGGGTACCGACCAGTTGGATCTGCACGGTCTCAAACCCCAGGTCAATGACGTGACCGTGCGCGTCGATCAGCCCCGGCAGCAGCGTCTTGCCGCCGCCGTCGATCGACTGCGCGCGCGGGTAGCTGCGATGCAAGGCGGCCACATGGCCGATGCTGACCACCTTGCCGCGATCGAACAGCAGCGCATCGAAGGTCTGCAATCGCTGGCCGATGAGCGTATAACCGTGCACGTTCTCGATCAGCGTGGCGGCCGGCGCCGCGCTACCCGTGCCGAGCGCCAGCAGCGCGATCGTGCCGGCAGCCAGGTGCCTCCCAATGATTCTCATGCAATCCTCCGACGGTGGCACAGCTGGCAGGCCGCCGCCGGATTATCGCACCGCCGGCGGGCATTCAGCCGCACTGTCTCTCGGCGTCGGTGCATCGACTTCCGCAGTTGACCCCAAGTCTTGAGCCTGCGCCGGCTGCAAGAGCATGACGCAAAAGACAGGGCACTTTATGATCGCGCCTGATGCGGACCAAAGGCCTCACCCACGGCGCCAAGCCGGGTACGACGACGATGCCTGCGAGATTTGAGACTCTACTGCCCTGCGCAGCTGCGATCTGTGCGTTGGGGCTGTGGATCTCATCTGCCCAGGCCGTCAGTCCGCGCGACGCCGTGCGCGTCTGGCGCCAGGCGCACGAGAAGGCGATCGTCGCCGATTTCGTTGCGTTACTTTCGATGCCCAACGTCGCGACCAACGTCGCCGACGTCGAGAAGAACGCGGACTACATCCAAGGCCAGTTAAAGGCGCGCGGCTTCGTGACTCGCCTGCTGACCGCCGAGCCCGGCACGCCGCCTTCGGTCTTCGCCGAGATGAAGGTCCCGGGCGCCAAGCGTACGGTGATCTTCTACGCACACTATGATGGCCAGCCGATCGGCCAGAAGGGCTGGATCTCCAGCCCGTTTCAGCCGTCGATGCGCACCGCCCTTCCCGAGGCCAAGCCGGTCGACTGGCAAAATGCGACCGGCCCCCTCGATCCGGATTGGCGACTCTTCGCCCGCTCCGCCGGTGACGACAAGGCCACGGTCCAAGTCATGCTCTCGGCGCTCGATGCGCTCAAGGCCGGACACATCAAGCCGACGGTCAACATCAAGCTGCTCTACGAGGGCGAAGAGGAGCAGGGCTCCCCGCACTTCGCGGCGCTGGTCGCCAGGAACCGCGAGCTCCTGAAGTGCGACCTGATAATCATGGGCGACGGGCCGATGCACCAGAGTGGCAAACAGATGGTCAACTTCGGCAACCGCGGCATCGCCAGCCTGACCATGACCGTCTACGGGCCTACCAAGCCGCTGCACGACGGCCATTACGGCAGCTGGGCACCGAGCCCGTCGGTGATGATCGCCAACCTCATTGCGAGCCTTCGCGACGACGATGGTCATATCCTCATTCCGCACTTCTACGACGACGTCGCGCCAGTCTCGGCCGCGGACAGGGCAGCGCTTGCGGCTATGCCGCCCGTCGAAGACCAACTCAAGCACGCGCTGGGCCTGGGCGCTAACGTCGGCCCCGCGCGCCTGGCCGACGGCTATCTCGAACCCACTTTGAATGTGCGCGCGATCCACGTGGGCGACGAAGGCCCGGCCGCCGCCAATGCCATAGCGACTCAGGCCGACGCCTCCTTCGATTTTCGCCTGGCCCCTGGGGAGACGCCCGAGCACACGCGCGAGCTGCTCGAGAACTACCTCGCCCGGCGGGACTGGTTCATCGTGCGCGGCGAGCCGGACCTCCAGACCCGCCTCTCGCACTCCAGGATCGTCAAGGTGGTCTGGGACACAGGTGGCGCGATCGCCACCAAGACCCCGCTCGACCTGCCCGCCTCAAAGGCCGTAGTCGCCTCGATCGGTCGCACGGTCGGTTATCAACCGATCGAGCTGCCGATCGTGGGTGCAAGCTCTGGCATGGCCGATATCGTGGGTCAGCTCCACGCGCCCATGGCCGGTGTCAGCATCGCCAATTACGACGACAACCAGCACGCCCAAAACGAGAACCTGCGGCTCGGAAATCTGTGGGACGGGATCGAGGTCTACGCGGGGCTGCTGACGGACCTGAACTGGTAATCGGTTACGGCGGAGCTGCTCGAAGGGCTCTCCGGTGATGCTCGACTCTTCGGCCACTCGGCGCGCGGAGCGCGCGGGCGAGTCTTTAGGCTATCGGGCCCGACACGTAGCGCGGATCGTGGGGCGGGCGGGCGAAGATCCGCCGCACCAGCGGCTCGAAAAACCTGAGCGGCTCCGAGCGGTACTCAGGATCGAAGGAGCATTGGTCCCAGGTCGCGCAGAAGTGCGCGCACGCCGCGTACCACGGATGATCGCGGAAGCGGTCGCGGGCATTGCGATCGCCGCCCAGGTGGTGCACGTAGTAGTAGTTCTGGAAGAGCCCGTGCTGCGCGACGATCCAGGTCACTTCCGGGCGCACGTAGGGACGGAGGATCGAGGCGGCGAGCTCCGCGTGGTTGTAGGGCGCGAGCTCGTCCCCGATGTCGTGGAGCAGCGCCGCAGCCACCAGCTCCTCGTCCGCCCCGTCGCGTGCGGCACGCGTTGCGGCCTGGAGCGAGTGTCCGAGCCGGCTCACGGGATAGCCCTCGAGCGAGTGATCGAGCCGAACGAGGCTCTCGAGCACGCGGTCGGCGAGACCCGTGGCGTAGGCGCGCTCGGACTCATCGAGCAGCAGGTAGTCCTCCCGCGTGCCGTCCTTCATCGCCCGAAAGCTGACCACGCGGCTCACGCGCTGCGCCTCACCTCGTCGGCTCGCGCGCGGCGGCGGCGCAGCACGCGGTAGAGGCTCCTCAGTCCGTCGATGTCGATGTAGCAGCCCTGCAGGTGCCGCAAGCCTTCCGCGGGATCGAAGCCGGTGCGCCCGTGCAGCAGGCGGCAGTTGTCGAACATCACCAGATCGCCGTCCTCGAGGAGGAAACGGATCTCGAAGTCCGGCGCCCGCAAGCGGTGGTCGAACGAGCGCCGCGCCCTATAGTAGGCCTCGAGCTGCGCGCGCGGAAAGAGCGGCACGAAATCCAGACGCGGGCTGAAGTGAATGGCCTTGAGCTCGCCCGTGACATCGAGCTCGATCGGCGGCGCACTCGCCGTGAGCTCGGTATCGGTGTCGAGGTACTTGAACCGGACCGGGGTCGTGGAAAGTATGCGGAAGGCTTCCGGCTCGCGCGTGCGCAGCGCCTGCGCCACGGCAAACCCGTCGACCAGGGTCGAGAGTCCTCCGCTCGTCTCGTTCACCAGGCAGTGCAGCAGCTGGATGCCCGGCACCGGCGTCCGATAAGGGTTGTCGGTGTGCGGATCGAGCGCAATCGAGGTGTAGGCCAGGTCGTTGGCATCAGGCGTCGAGCGCACGTTGAAGAGCGCGCCGAAATTGGTCTCGCGCGTGAAGCCGAACTTCGCGCCGACTTTAAGCACCATGCCGGGCTCGGTGGGTACCCCTTCGAAGATGATGAAGCCGAAGGTGAGGAACGACTCGAGCCACGCGGCGAGCTCGGCGTCCGCGGGCTCGGCACGCCAGCGCGCCCGCGGGAGCTCGGTGAGCGAGCCGTCCCACAGTCGCGCCGCCGGAATGTCGTGGCTCCCCGGCGCGAGCGCCGCCTCCTCGAGGATGTCGGCGGCGCTGAAGCTCGCCTGGTGGCCGTCGCTGAAAGTCACCTGAAAGACACCCGGCGACGGCTGCGAGACTGCGGTGAGCTTGAGGTCCGGATCGAAATCGGAAGGGTCCTGAAGGCGCTGCTGGGTCTTCAGATCGATGCTGACCGGATCCCGGCAGCGCTCCCGCAGCCACAGCGGATGCAGCACTTCGGTGCGGCCGTCGGCGCGCTCCAGCACGAGCTCGCCCGCTGCGCCGATACGCACTCTCGAGGCGCGTTGCGTGGTCATGCTGCGAGTCTAGCAGCGCGCGCTTTCACGTGCGTCGGTGTGTGACGACAGCGTTGTCGCCCGCTCCCGACGCGTTGCACCAAACGCGAGAGTGGCGTTTGATGCTGACTGCATTTGGCAACCGTGGGTTGCTCGAGGGCAAACCCGCCGCAAGGCGGGGACGCAAAGCCTCCGGTCTCAGGTCCGATTCGCTTGAGATAGCGGGGTTGCCGGCGAGAGAGCCGTTCGGCTCGCTTGGCTCGTCGTCAGCACTCCGCTGTCTTTTCAGCTGGCCCGGAGGAGTCGGGGCTGAAGTGACGCGCTGCGCCCCGCGCAGCAGCAAAAACAAGGAGTGTCATCATGTTCGCCTTGATAATGACGATCTCTCTCAACTTGCAGGGGTATCCGCTTTTCAATCTTGTCGACGGGGAGCCGGTGTATATGCGCACGACGACTTTCCGGGTTGCGGTCGGCCAGTTCAAGACCAAGGCGGAATGCGAAGCGTACGCGGGGTACCAGGACTTCACGCTCGACTTTAAGGACGGTGCCGGGAATCAGTACCAGATTCCCATCACCCCTACGGCAATCGACGGGTGCTCACAGGTGCTGTGATGGGCAAATGACTCGGGACTCTTGTCCGGTGCGGTCCGCCTCGTCCAGTATACGAGCGGACCGCCCCGGGGAGTTGAGCCATGAGCCTGAGTCGCCGCGACCTCTTGACCGCCTCCGCGCTGCTGCTGGCAGGCCCCGGGATGGCTTTGCGTGCCGCCGGGCGCGAGGCGGGCCCCGCGGGCGGCGCCCCGATCGTCATGTGCTGGAACGAGAATCCCTACGGTCCCTCCCCCGCCGCCCGCGCGGCGGTGAGTGAGGCGATACCCACGAGCTGCCGCTATCCCGACGATGAGGTGAAGCCGCTCGCAGAGGCGCTGGCAGCGCGCGAGGGCGTGAGCGCGGATCACATCGTGACCGCAACCGGCTCCGGCGAGCTGCTGCGTGCGCTCGGCATGCTGTGTGCGCGTGCGGGCGGGGAGATCGTCGCGGCAGAGCCCACCTACACCGAGCTCACGCGCTATGCCGAGGGCTGCGGCGCGAAAATCAACTTCGTCGCCGTCGACAGGGAGCTGCGGCACGACCTGGCGGCCATGCATGCGGCCATTTCACCGCGCACGCGGGCGGTGTATCTCTGCAATCCCAACAATCCCACCGGCACCACGCTCCCGGCCGCCGACATCCGCTCATTCGTCGCCGCGCTTCCTGAGTCTGTCACAACGATCGTCGATGAGGCCTACATGGACTTCGCGGTCGGGCCCGATACCGGCACGGTGGTGGATCTCACCCGCGGCGAGCGGCGGGTGGTGGTGCTGCGCACCTTTTCCAAGATCCACGGCATGGCGGGCATCCGCTGCGGCTACGGCATCGCACGCCCGGAGGTGGCCAAGGAGCTCGCGGCGGCGCGCATGACCACGCCGAACGTGTTCGCGGTGCGCGCCGCGCGCGCCAGCCTCGGCGATCAGGCCTTCCTCAGCGATTGCCGCCGGCGCATTCTCGCCAGCCGCGTGCGTATTACCACCGAGCTCGCGCGCCTGAAGCTCCGCTACGCCGAGCCGCAGGGCAACTTCGTCTTCTTCGACACCGGCATGCCGCTCAAGGATTTCACCGAGCGCATGCGCGCGCGCAACATCCTGGTGGGACGGCGCTTCAAGCCCTACGACAACTGGTGCCGCATTACCATCGGCACGGAAACCGAGGTCGACGCGTTCCTCGCAGCGCTCCCTGCTGTCACAGGGCGCGCCTAGCCAGAACGCCCGTTACGCCAGTATCAGGCTCATGCAGGTGAGGGCCGCCTCGGCCTTCTGCAGCTCGCTCACATCGAGTACGCGCGTCGCGATGCCTGCGTCCCTGAGGCGCTGCTCGGTACGCGGGAAAGCCGCGCTCAAGAGCGTCACCCCCTGCACGGTGAGCGTGTTGGCTCCGAAGGGCTCGTCCTCGGCCACCTCGACCAGGGTGCGCGCGTCGAACACCCTGGGATCGACCCATGCCGGGTTCACGATGAGTATGTCCGGGGCAATGAACGTGGCCGCGCTCTTCAAGTGCAGGCAGTCGCGCAGGGCGACGCTAGTCACGCGATAGCCGAACGGCGCGAGCGCTGCCTTAAGCTGCTCGATCCCGGCCGCGTTGGTCCGGCCCGAGTCGCCGACATAGAGGGTGCGGTCGATACGCACCACATCGCCGCCCTCGAGAGTACCGGGCGCGGTGATGCGCCGCAGCGGGCGATGGCTCGCGAGGCTCGCCGCGACGCTCTCGACCTCTGCGCGGCGCGAGGCGACCCCGGGCCGGGTGATGACGGCAACCTCCGGCAGCACCACCGCGGTGTCTTCGACGAACACGGCGTCGGCGTTCGCGGGGAGCGGCGCGAGCCATTCGACGCTGCAGCCGAGCGCGGTCAGCTCGGCCGCGTAGTGCGCGTGCTGCGCGCGCGCGCGCTCGACGTCGATCGGCGCACGCTCGAGAAAACTCAGCTCGCACGCGGCGAGACTCGGGCTCACTTCACGGAGGAGCGCGATCATGGCGGCGCGAGCATAGCCCATGCGCCCGGGACGCGGAACGCACGCGACTCCTGCGCCGGGCAGCACGCCGTCACTTCGGCACCTCCTTCCCGGCGAGGCGCAGGCAGTCGAGCAGTGCGCTCGCTGCGGGCGGAAGCGTGCCCGGCGCGCGCAGGATCGCGCCCACCGGACTCTCGATCGACTTGAGCTTCACCGGCAGGATGGCGAGCAATCCCTGCTCGACGTCATCGAGCGCCACGTGGTACGGCATCACGCCGACGCAGTCGGATTTGCGCAGCAGCGCCCGGTTGGTGAGGATCGACACGGACTCGATCACATTGCGCGGCAGCGCCGCACCCGCTTCGACGAAGGCGCGCTCGATCTGGCGACGGAGCGCGGTCTCGGGCAGCGGCAGCAGCCACGCCTCGTTGGCGAGATCCCGTAAGCTCAGGCGTCGCTTGCGTGAGAGCGGATGACCGCGCCGCGTTACGACGCAGATCGGCTCGGCGTAGAACTCCTCGTACACGAGTGCGCGGCTGCGGCCCTCTTCGGGCAGCCGGCCGAGCACCATATCGAGATCCCCGACGAGGAGCGAGGGCATCAGGAGGTCGTAGGTGCCGACCACCACGCTGATGGCAACCCCCGGGCGCTGCTTCTTCAGCCGCGCGATGGCATCGGGCAGGATGCTGGCGGATGCGGCCAAGAGCGTCCCCACCGTCACCTTGCCGCTGTAGCCGGCGCGCAGGCTCTCGAGCTCCTCGGCCGCATGCCGCAGCTGCGCCAGCACGATCTTGGCGTGGCGCGCGAAGATCTCGCCGTAGGCGGTCGGCTCGAGTCCGCGGTTGCTGCGCTCGAAGAGCTTCACCCCGAGCGTCGACTCGACATCCTGCAGCGCCTTGGTGACCGTAGGCTGAGTGAGGCTCAGCCGTTTGGAAGCTTTGAGGATGCTGCGGCAGTCATAGAGCTCGGCGATCAGCTCGACATGGCGCAGGCGGAACTTACGGGTGATCCAGCGTTCGAGCCGTGCCGAAGTCATGGCTCGCGATCATAGCGGTTCGGCCTCCGGTCGGGGCCGCGGGGAAGCTGCGCCGCTCTAGACGCTCAAGTGCGCGCCGCTGCCGGCGCGGGCCGGCTGCCCGGTCTCGATCCCGAAGAACGCGGCGGCGTTCGCGCCGAGGAGCTTGGTGCGCGTGGCCGCGGGGAGCGTTGGGTGCGAGCGCACGAGGCTCCCGACCTGCTGCTCGCCGAGCGGATAGGGGTAGTCGGACCCGAGCATCACCCGATCCTCGCCCATGGTGCGCACCAGGAACTCGAGCGCATCGTGGCTGAACACCGCGCCGTCGACGCAGAAGCGGTCGAGGTAGGATGAGGGCGGGTGCGGGCAGTCCTCGCGCACGAGGTCGCGGTTGCGCCAGGCGTTGTCGACGCGACCGAGCAGGTACGGGAAGCTTCCGCCGCCGTGCGCGAAGCAGAGCTTGAGCGAGCGCGGCAGCCGCTCGAACGCCCCCGACAGGATCAGCCACAGGATCGACAGCTGCGTCTCAGCCGGCATGGAGACCAGCCACGGCAGCTGGTACTTCGGCATGCGCTCCTGCGCCATCATGTCCCAGGGATGCACGAACACGGCCGCGCCCTCCTCGGCACAGTGCCTCAAGAAAGTGAGAATGCCCTCGTCGTTCATCTCCCGGGCGCCGACGTGGTTGCCGATGTGCACGCCGATGTGACCGTCGTCCATGGCGCGGCTCAACTCGCGGCAGGCGAGCTCGGTGTCCTGCAGCGGCACCTGACACAGCGACTTCAGCCGCCGTGGCGCGTGCGCGCAGATCTCGAGCGCCGCATCGTTGAAGATGCGCGCGCACTCGAGCGCGTGCGCCGCCGGCCGCTGGTAGGCGAACAGCAGCGGCGTGGCGCACATGATCTGCACCTCCACCCCGTCCCGCTCCATGTGCTCGAGGCGCACACCCGCGTCCCAGCAGGCGGAGCTGACCGGGCGGAATTCCCGCGCGCCCACCATGAGCATCGCCTGGCCGCCCTCGCCGTGCCGCATCCACGGCCAGTCGGCTGTGCCGAAGCGCGCGGCGAGATCCGGCCAGGTGCGCGGCAGGAAGTGCGTGTGGATGTCGATGCTCACGGCTCTCGCCTCCTCGAATGGCGCTCAGGCCCCGCTGCGGGGACGCCAGGCCATCGCCTTGATCTCGATCAGCAGGTGCGGGTGCGGCAGCTCGGCCACCGCCACGGTGGTGCGCGCCGGCCCCTGGTAGCCAAAGAACTCGCCGTACACCTCGTTGTAGCCCTTGAAGTCGTCCATGCTCACGAGGAACGTGCTCACCTCGACCACGTCGGCGAGCGTGGCGCCGGCGGCGGCGAGGATGTCGCGGATGTTCTCGATGACGGCGCGCGTCTGGGCGCGGATGTCGAGCACCGGGGCGCCGTCCGCGCCCGGGTCGGCGCCGGCGATCGAGTCGTCGGCGCGCCGCGCGCTCACTCCCGATACGAAGATGAAATCCCCGGCGCGGCGAAAATGCGGAAAGGTGCCGCGCGGCCGTGCCTTGCCGGCAATCACTGCACTGTCGGCCGCGGTCATAGCTTCACGCAGATGTTCATCGGCTCGGAGAAGAAGCCGAGCGAATGCATCCCGCCCTCGCGCCCTACGCCTGAGAGCTTCGCTCCGCCAAACGGGGTGCGCAGATCGCGCAGGTACCAGTCGTTCACCCAGGTGATGCCGACCTCCATCGCCCGCGCGACGCGGTGGGCGCGCTGCAGGCTCGAGGTCCACACCGCCGCGCACAGTCCGTAGCGCGTGTCGTTCGCCTTGACGATGACTTCCTCCTCGGAATCAAACGCCGCCACGTGGCACACGGGACCGAAGATCTCCTCACGCACGCAGCGCGCATCTTCCGCGAGGCCGCGCAGGATCGTCGGCTCGATGAAGGCGCCCGCATCGCGCTCGTCGCCGAGCTGCGGCACACCGCCCCCGCAGACGATCTCCCCGCCCTCCTCGGGCGCCAGGCGGTAATAGGAGAGCACCTTGTCGCGGTGCTGCCGGGAGATCAGGGGACCCAAGTCGGCGGCTTCATAGGGGCCGCCGACCTTCAGCGCGCGGGCGCGCGTGGCGAGCGCCTCCACGAAGCGCTCGAAGATCGGGCGCTCGACGTAGACACGCTCCGAGCACAGGCATACCTGCCCGCAGTTGGAGAATACCGAGCGCATCGTGCCGGCGACGGCGGCCTCGAAATCGGCGTCCGCGAACACCAGGGCGGCGTTCTTGCCGCCGAGCTCGAAGGACAGTGCTTTCACCGTCGGCGCGGCGCTTCTCATGATGGCCGCTCCGGTCGCGGTCTCGCCGGTGAAGGCGATGGCGGCGACGTCCGGATGGCTGACCAGCGCCTCGCCGGTCGAAGCGGGTCCAAAGCCGTGCACCAGGTTGAACACCCCGGGCGGAAGACCCACCTCCTGCATGACCTGCGCGAGCAGCAGCGCCGAGGACGGCGTCTCCTCGGAGGGCTTGGCGACCACCGTGTTGCCGCACACGAGCGCCGGCGCTACTTTCCACGTCAGCAGCAGAAACGGCAGGTTCCAGGGCGCAATCACCGCCACCACGCCGAGGGGCTTGTGCACGCTGTAATTGAGCGCGCCGCGGCCGTCGGGGGTCGCCATCTCGTAGCATTCGGAAGCGCGCGCCAGCGCAAGTTCGGCGTAGGAGCGGAAATTGGCCGCGCCGCGCGGGATGTCGAGCGACTTGGCCTGCGTGAGCATCTTGCCGGTATCGGCGATCTCGGCGGCCAGGAACTCATCGAAACGCTGCTCGATCCGCTCGGCCACCTTGCGCATGAGCGCGCAGCGCTCCTGCAGGGTCAGGCGTGACCACGGTCCGCGCAGCGCCGCGCGCGCCGCCTCAACGGCGCGATCGACCAGCGCCGAGTCGGCCTCGCTGACGGTCGCGATCACCCGGCCGTTCACCGGGCTTGTGTTGGGAAAGCTTTGGCCGGAGCGGACGAATTCACCGGCGACATAACAGGGCAGCTGCTGACCCGCGAAGGGGTACCGTTCCGCTGGGGTGGGACTGCGCACGGGTGGCGATTTTAGGGAGTCGCTGCTACTAAAGAATAATCGTTTTTTCTCCTTCTGATATGCAATTCTTCTATAGCTATCCCCGCTACCCGCGGGGAGCCTCACTTCCCGAGCAGCGCGCGGCGCCGCGCCAGTACACTAATGCACCGTGACGGATGCCGCCGAGACCCGTGTCCTCCAGTTCCGCAGCGCCCTCGGGGCGTTCGCGACCGGCGTGACGATCGTAACGACCCGCACCCGATCGGGTGTAGATGTCGGCCTAACCGCCAACAGCTTCAACTCCGTCTCCCTCGACCCGCCGATGGTGCTGTGGAGTCTCGACAAGAACTCCAAGAGCCTGCCGGCCTTCCTCGAGAGCGGTTATTTCGCGGTGCACGTACTCTCGGCCTCGCAGGAGGCGCTGTCGCATACCTTTGCGACGCGCGGGGCCGAGAAGTTCGCGGGACTCACCCTCGAGCGCGGCCGCGGCGACATCCCGCTCCTCGATGGCTGCTCGGCCCGCTTTCAGTGCCGTACCGCCATCAAGTACGAGGGCGGCGATCACCTCGTGTTCATCGGCGAGGTGGAGGCCTTCGATCACTTCGATCGCCCGCCGCTGGTCTTTCACGGCGGGCATTACGCGGCCGCGGTCGCCAAGCCGCGTGCCGCTCCCGCGCCCGAGGCCGCCGATCCCGACAGCAGCTTCAGCGAGGACTTTCTCATCTTCCTCGTGGCGCGGGCGCACTTTCAGCTGTCCCTCGGCCTCGCGCGCGATCTGGAGCGCCACGGACTCACCGAGTGGCAGTGGTTCGTGCTCAGCATTCTCGGCATGCGCGACAATTGCACCGTGGCCGAGCTCGACCGCATCCTGTGGCGCACCGGCACGCGCGTAACCTATGAGCTGGTGGCGGGACTCGTGGCCGCGGGCCTGGCGCAGCTGCACGGCAGCAACGACCCGAGCGCCCGCGTCACGCTCGCCGATGCCGGCCGGCGCGTCGTCATCGAGCTGGTCGCGGCCGCCAAGGCCATCGAGTCGCATGCCGGGCGCAATCTCGGCTTCGACGAGGCGCAGCTGCTGAAGCAGGCGCTGCGCAGCATCATCAGCGAGACCGACCCGGGGCCTCCGCCGCCGCGCTCACCGACCTAGGACACGTAAGACCCCGCGGTCAGTCGTTCCGCGGCAATGAGCACCAGCCAGTTGCGATAGATCCGCGCCGCAGCCGCACCCCATCGGTCGCCCAGGTAGGCGTCCGCGCCGAGCGTTGGGAAGGCCGCCAGCGTCTCCTCGGTGCGTTCCGCCCGCGCCCGCTGCTCGAAGGCGTCGAGTTGCGCGGCAGCGATGGCAGAAAAATACCCCTTGGGCTGTGTCGGGTAGTGCGGCTGCTGCCCGCGCAGGAACTGACCGACGTCGCGCCGATATTCCTTCAGAAGCGTGGTCGGCTCGTACTCCGGGTGGCCCTGCAGGAACACCAGGAGACTGCGTGTGCGCTTAAGGAACAGGTCGGCGCCCGTCTCCGGCGCGCAGCTGAGGACCGTATAGCCCGCGCCGCGCAGCTCCTGCACGGGGAGCTCGTTCCAGCGCGAGTGCGGAAGAGCCAAGGGTGCCGCTACCCCCGCGATCATCGGGTGTCTTTCGAGCAGGTCGTGCTCGAAGACTCCAAAGCGCTTGTGATCCAAACGTCTGCGCATGACGCCATCGAGGTTCTGCACAGCAGCATGCGCCGCGAGACAGGACCAGATGCTGGAGGCCGTGTTGGCTTGCGCCCACTCCAGGAGCGCCCCCAAACGGGGCCAGTAGGGCTCGTCGACCAGGTTGGCCGCCTTGGGCTCGAGCCCCGTCACGATCAATGCATCGAGAGGTGATGCGGTCAGTTGGTCCACGTGCCAGTAGCTTCGCGTAACGAACTCCAGCGCCTGTGGCCCCCGCGGCACCTCTGGCAAATAGGCGATGCGCAGCTCAACCGGCAGCACGCCGCTCGCCTCGCGCAGCAGACGCGCGAACTGCGCCTCGGTCGCCTCGAGCGCGGTGTCGGGCATATTGTTGACGAGCCCGATGGCGAGGCGTTGACGGGCCTTGCCCGTACGCCCGGCCGTGTCGGGCGGATCAATGTGTAGAGGCATCGGACTTCACAAGACTGTGAAACTATCCTTTAGCTGCGCTGCCGTGTCCGCTGTCGCCGCGAAGCACGCCTTGGGGAACATCATTTCCCCAGCAGCGCGCGCCGCCGCGCCAGGCTCTCCTCGCTCCAGACCTCGGCGCTCTTGTAGTACTGGCTCACCGCGCGCGCCCCCGCCGGGATCACGACCCAGGGCTGCCTGGACTCGGTGAAGATGTGGATGCCGGGAGGAAAGGCGTCGGGCTCATCGAGCGTCCCGACGCGCACGAAGCGCAGCGCGTCCCCGGCGCCGGCGTAGGTGCTCCACACCGCGATGCGGCACACCGGGCAACGGCTGATCTTCTGGCCCTTGCCGCTCGCGCTCGGCGTCAGCACCGCCTCCGGGGTCCCCGCGAGGAGCGTCACCCGGTCCGCTTCGATCAGGGCGTTGAGCGCGAACGCGGTGCCGGTCTCGCGCTGGCACCAGCGGCAATGACAGCAGTGCACGATGAGGGGCTTGCCCCGCATCGAGTAACGCACGGCGCGGCAGGTGCAGCCGCCCGTGGCCAGGGATTCGTCCGCCTCAGTCATTGCGGGAAACGGCGCCTGCCCGCCGTTCGAGCGAGCGGGCGCCGGTCGATCACTTACTCGCGCCGGATCCCGAGCCCTTGAGGCAAGTGCTCATGAAGCTCTCGCGGTCGGCGCCCTTCACTCCCTTGGCGGTTGCCTCCGCGTTGCAGCTCTTCATCTTCTCCTGCTGGCTGTTGCCCTTAGCAGCCGCCGCGGGCTCCGCGGAGAGGCAGGTCTTCATGAACGACTTGCGATCATCGCCCTTGAGGCCCTTGGAAGTCGCGATCGTGTTGCAGGTCTTCATCTTCTCCTGCTGGCTGTTGGCGGGCTTGGCCGCCGTGCCGGTACTCGCCGCCTGGGCGAAGGCGGCCGGACCGGCCAGAACCGCGAGCGCTGCCCCCACCGCCACTACCCAGGTTCTACGTTTCATGTGTCGCTCCCTTCGGTGAGAAATGAGAAAGCGGCGGTATCGTATCCCGAAGCCGGCCCGCTACTCCATGTCGGGATAGGGTCCCTTGCCGCCCTCGGCGATGAACCGCTCGATCCGCGCCGTCAGCACCGGCAGCGGCACCGAGCCGAGCTCGAGCACCGCATCGTGGAAGGCGCGGATGTTGAAACGCTCCCCGAGCGCGCGCTCGGCGCGCGAGCGCCCTTCGAGGATCGCGCGCTCACCGAGGTAATACGACAGCGCTTGGCCCGGCCAGGCGATGTAGCGGTCGACCTCGGTGCCGATCTCGCGCTCGGGCAACGCGGTGTACTCACGCAGGTAGTCCATCGCCTGCTCGCGGGTCCAGCCCTGGGCGTGCACCCCGGTATCGATCACCAGCCGCGCGGCACGCCAGATCTGATAGCCGAGCATGCCGAAGCGGTCGTAGGGCGTCTCGTACATACCCATCTCGTCCCCGAGCTTCTCGCAGTAGAGCGCCCAGCCCTCGCCGTACGCGGAGATGTAGCTGTGGCGGCGGAACTCGGGCTGCCCCTTGTGCTCCATCGCGATCGGAATCTGGAACGCGTGCCCCGGAGCCGACTCGTGCAGCGTGAGCGCGGCAAGGTTGTAGAGCGGGCGGCTCGGCAGGTCGTAGGTGTTGAGGAGGTAGACACCCGGCCCGCCGCGGCCGGCGGTGTAGAACGGCGCGAGGTCGTCGGGTACCGGCTTGATCGCAAAGCGCGCGCGCGGCAGGTAGCCGAACCAGGTCGACGCCTTGCCGTCGAACACCTTGGCGATCCACGCCGCGCGCATCAGCAGCTCCTGCGGAGTCTTGACATAGAAGCGCGGATCGGTGCGCAGGAAGTTGAGGAACTGCGCGAAGTCGCCCGTGAAGCCGGTGGCATGCATCTGCTCGAGCATCGCCGCGTGCAGCCGCTCGACTTCCGCGACCCCGAGCTGATGGATCGCCTGCGGGTCCAGGTCGAGAGTGGTGAACTCGCGGATCTTGGCGCGGTAGTAGCTCTTGCCGTCGGGGAGCGCTTCGGCCGCAAGCGTGGTGCGCGTCCCCGGCAGGTACTCATTGCGCATGAACTCAAGCAGCTTCCCGTACGCCGGCTGCACTACATCGCGGATGGTCGCCAGGCCTTCCGCGCGCAGTGCCGCCTGCTTCTCAGGCGCAATGCCCGGCATCTCCCTGAAGGGCGTATAGAAGAGGCTTGCCTCGGGGGTCGCGTTCGTAACCGCCGTGATCGAGGCATCGCGCCCCGCGAGCGTGACGCGCGGCGGCGTGAAGCCGCGCTTCAGCCCCGCGCGCATCTCGTCCATCTGCTCGGCGAAGTAGCGCGGGATGTCGCGCATCTGCGCGATCCAGTGCTCGTAGTCGGTCAGCGTGCGAAACGGCCGCCGCGCGGCGTAGCCCAGGTCGGTCCAGAAGCTCGAGTCGGAATTCGCCGGCATCTCGAAGTCGCGGAAGCGCTGATTGTCGATCAGCACCTGAAGCTGCGCGCGGTAAATGTCGTAGTTCACCTGCTCGCCGGGCGAAAGCTCGCCGCGCGAGAGCGCATTCACCTTGCCGAGCGTCGCCTCCCAGTACTTGCGCCGCTCCTCCTGCGAGGCCGGGTCGACCTTCGGCAGGTGAGCGGCGAGCGGCTGGCTGCTGTCCTCGCCCCCCGGCAGCTGCTCCTTGCGCCAGCGCCACTCGGCCTCGTAGATGGCGCGCAAGCGCTCGTCCGCCGCGTGCTGGCGTGCCTCTTGCGAGCAGCCGCCCGCGAGCGCGGCGGTGAGCGCCAGGAGCAGCAGGGCCGCGAGGCGCGGCCGGAAGTCTCGCATGGGATTTTCCTTTCGCGTCCCCTCAGAGGGTGCGACAGCATACTGCATGCTGTTGCGCGCGCCCCGCGCAGCGCGGTACAAGGGCTGACGCTTATGTGGAGATCGATTGCCGCCGTCAGCCTGGGATCGAGCCTCGGGGCGCTGCTGCGCTGGTGGCTCGGCGCGCGCTTGAACGCGCACTTCCCTCCCATCCCGCCGGGCACGCTCGCCGCGAATCTCATCGGCGGCTACGTGGTCGGGGTGGCGGTGGCATTCTTTGCGACCTACACGGCGATCGCCCCCGAGTGGCGCCTGCTCGTGATCACGGGTTTCTGCGGCGGGCTCACCACCTTCTCGACCTTCTCCGCCGAGGTGGTGACGCTGCTGCAGCAGGGCCGTGGCAGCTGGGCGCTCGCCGCCGCCGCTGCGCATCTCGGCGGGTCGCTCCTCATGACGCTCGCCGGCATCGGCACCGTGGTGTGGGTGAGAAGTTAGGGTGACCTCACCGGGAGCATCAGCGATGCAAGGCTCGTTTCTCAGGTTCTACGTGCACGAGGGGCAACGCTATCGCGGACGGCCGGTGTGGGAGTGGCTGCTCGAGGAAGCCAACCGCTTCGGGATCCGCGGCGGCTCGGCCTTCCGCGCCATGGCGGGCTTCGGCCGCCATCATGTGCTGCACGAGAGCCACTTCTTCGAGCTCGCCGGCACCCTCACCGTCGAAGTCGAGTTCATCGTCACCGAGGATGAGGCGCAGAGCTTCCTCGCGCATCTCGAGCCCCATACGGTGCGCCTCTTCTACGCGCGCATCCCCGCGAGCTTCGGCATCCTGCATCCGGACCGCGCCGACCCGCCGTCGACTTGAGTGACCGGCGGCCGCGCGCTGCGGACCCGCGTGCGCGTTACTTACGCTCGATGGTATGGAGCGGCACCGTCGCCGAGGCCGGGCGCACCGGGCGACCGGGCTCGGGAGCGGCGAGCGGAGTGACTTCACGCAGCGTCGCGAGTGAGCGCGCCGCGAGCTCCTGATACTCCCGTGTGCCGGTCGCCTTCCAGGCGAGCTCCTCCGCTTTCAGCTCCCGCACGATGCGCGCCGGCACTCCGGTCACGAGCGTACGCGGCGGCACGACGAACCCCGCGCGCACGAAGCTCGAGGCCCCGACGAAGGCCTCCTCGCCCACCACCACATCGTCCATGACGACCGCATGGATGCCGATGAGCGCCCCGCGCCGCACACTGCAGCCGTGCAGCACCGCGCCGTGACCCACGTGGCTCCCCTCCTCGAGCAATACGTCCTGGCCCGGGAAGCTGTGGAGCACGCAGTTGTCCTGCACGTTGGAGCCCGCGCCGAGGATAATGCGGCCGAAGTCCCCGCGGAGCGATGCGCCGGGCGCGACGTAACAATCCGGGCCCACGCTGACATCGCCGATCAGCACCGCGAGCGGGTGCACGAAGGCGCGCGCATCGACCACCGGCGTGAATCCCTCGAAGGAGTAGCTGGGCATGGCTAGCTGCGGCCCTTGCTGAGGAGCGCCCGCGCCTGCGCGCGAAACTCCGGGGACTTCAAGCGCGCCGCGAACACCTGCGCCTCCGCCTCGATGCGCGCGATGAGCTCCGCCGGGTCACCCCGCAGCAGCCGCTTGGTGGCGCGCAGTGCCTCGGGCGGTTGCTGCGCGAGGCGCAGCGCGAGCGCGCGCGCCTCATCGAGGAGCCTCCCCGCCTCGACCACCCGGTTCACGAGCCCGAGCCGCTCGGCACCTGCGGCATCCAGCGGCTGACCGAGCAGCAGCAGCTCCGCCGCGCGCTGCTGGCCGGTAAGCCGCGGCAGGAGGAGCGAGCTCCCCGCCTCCGGCACGAGCCCGAGCGCCACGAACGGCATCTTGAACTGCGTGCCCTGCGCCGCCACCACCAGGTCGCAGTGCAGCAGCAGCGTCACGCCGATCCCGATCGTCGCTCCGTGCACGGCCGCCACCAGCGGCTTATCGAAGGTGGCGAGCGTGCGCAGCACGTCCATCACCGGATGCGCGCGGGTGAACTCCGGACCGCTGACGAAATCGTTCAGGTCGTTGCCGGCGCTGAAGCCCGCGCCGGCCCCCGAGAGCAGCACCGCACGCACCGCCTCATCGGCGAGCGCCGCGTGCAAGTGAGCCGCGAGCGCCTGGTACATCGCAAACGTGATCGCGTTGCGCTTCTCGGGGCGGTTGAGGCGCAGCTCGCACACGCCGTCGGCGCAGGACTTGAGGATCTGCTCACTCACCCGGCGGTGCCTTGGAGCGGAAATTGACCTCGCTGTCGGCCGCCAGCCAGATGAGCGCCGCCCAGGCCGCGACATTCTGATCGAGATGCCCGCGATCGACCTTGTCGAGCGTGTCGTTGGCGGTGTGGTGGATATCGAAATACTGCGAGCCGTCCTGCAGCAGCGCGAACGCGGGCACGCCCGCCTCGACCGTGGGGCCGACGTCGGTGCCGGCATCAAGGGCGGGCTCGTGCGCCGCCAGCACGCCGATCGGCTCAAGCACCCGGAAGACAGTGGTGGCAAAGGCACCCTTCATGACGGCCGCGGGGAGCGCCAGGCTGTACACGCGGTCGGTGCCGAAATCGCTCTCCCCGGCGAGCACGTGGCGGGGGAGCTCGGCCTTGTGGCCGTCGGCGTAGTTGTGGCCGCCGAAGGCGCCGAATGGCGCGACCGGCTGTGCCACCTCCTCCGAGCCGAACAACACCACGCGCACGGTGCGCCGCGGAGCGCGGTCCGGGACCTCGCGGATGAGCTGTGCCGCCGCGGTGATGATCGCGGTTCCCGTTCCGTCGTCGATCGCGCCCGTCCCCTGGTCCCAGCTGTCGAGGTGGGCGCCGAGCAGTACGAACTCCTCGGGATGCACGCGGCCGGGGATGTCCGCGACGACGTTCTGCGAGTGGGCGTCGTGGATATAGGAGGCGCTCGAGTAGAGCCGGATGCGCACCTTGACACCCATGGCGGCCAGGCGCTCGATCTGATCGGCATCGGGAGCTGCGAGCGCGAAGGCCGGCACCGGCACGTGCCCGTCGACGTAGCGCGTCGTGCCGGTGTGGGGAAGGCGGTTGCTGTCGGTGCCGACGGAGCGCAGCACGAAGGCAATCGCCCCGCGCTTCGCGGCCTCAGCCGGTCCGTCGCCGCGCGCCGCGACCGCCGCTCCGTAGCCCGCGCCATTCTGCGTGCGCACCGTGCGCGCCGCCACGAAGGCGATCTTGCCGGTGAGCGAGCCGGGCGGCGCGGCCTTGAGATCGGCGAAGGTGGGGAAGATCACCACCTCCCCTTCGAGTCCCCCCACCGGTGTCGGCGGGGACTCCCCCAGTGCCGCTACCACGAGCGGCTGGACGAGCGGTGCCAGGATCTGCGCGGATTCCGCGCCGCGCACCCAGGCGGTGACGGGAAAGCTCTCGATGTGTACGTTCGCAAAGCCGAGCTCCTTCAAGCGCGCCGCGGCCCATTCGGCCGCCTGGTGCTCGTTGTCCGAGCCCGCCGGGCGCGGGCCGAAGCGTGTGGTGAGCTCGCTCACCCAGTCCCAGGCGAGGTTCTCTCCGGCGAGCGCCGCGTCGCGCAGCTGCGCGGCGATCTGCTCGTCGGTGGGCGGCGGAGGCTCCGCAGCGCGCGCAGCGGCGCGCGGGCTGGTTGCGGAGGTCATGAACGACAGCAGGACCGCTGTCAGGGCGCAGCCGCGAGCGGCGCGCGTACGAATACCAGGTGAGTTGAGCACGGAAAGTCCCGCAAAGCGCCTGAGAGGCGCGCATTCTAATTGATTGGCTAAAATCGCAGGAAGCGATTTTGGCGGACACCACTCCGTTGACCGCCGGCAAAAAGCGCAGTTTTTGCCGGCTGCGCTTAAGGGAGCGATTTTCCCGCTGTCTACTTGGGCAGCTTCTCGATCGGCTGCGGGCGCGCCAGGTAGAAGCCCTGGGCGAAATCGACGCCGATGCGCTTGAGCTCATCGAGCACCGCCTGCGTCTCGACGCACTCGGCGACGGTCGCGATCCCGAGTGCGCGGCCGACCCGACCGATCGCCTCGACCATGCTGCGGTTGACCGGGTCCTGGGCGATGTGGCTGATGAACTGGCCGTCGATCTTGAGGAAATCCACCGGCAGGGTCTTCAGGTACACGAACGACGACACGCCGGTGCCGAAGTCGTCGAGCGAGAACTTGCAGCCGCGTGCCTTCAGCTCGCTCATGAGATAGCGGGCATTGGAGAGGCTGGTGACGGCTGCGGTCTCGGTGATCTCGAAGCAGAGCGCGCGCGCGATCGCGGGCTCCGTGACGCTCTGCAGGACGAAGTCCACGAACGACTGCTCATTGAGCGACGTGCCGGACAGGTTCACGGCGAGCATCGGCAGCGGCTGGCCGCGGCGCTCGCGCTCCCTCAAGAGCTCGAGCGCACGCCTCACGACCCAACGGTCGATCACCGGCATGACGTTGTAGCGCTCGGCCGCCGGAATGAACTCCGACGGCGGCACCAGCTCCCCGCCGTCGTCGCGCAGCCGCACGGTGAGCTCGTGGAAGTCCGGTCCCGCGGCGGACCCGAGCGGCACGATCGGCTGGAAGAAGATCTCGAAGCGGTTGTCCTCCGCCGCGCGCGTGACGCGCGACACCCACTGCATCTCGCGGTGGCGGTTGGAGATGCCGTCGGCGTCATAGACGTGGATGCGGTTGCGGCCGGCGTCCTTGGCCGCGTAGCAGGCGATATCGGCCGCGCTCATCACGTGGGTGACGGTCTCGGTCTCGGCGCGGATCTGCACGATGCCGATGCTGGCCCCCACCGACAGCGTGCTCGCGCCCCATACGAAGCGGAAATCGCGAATCGCCTGGCGGATCCCCTCGGCGATGCGCGCCGCCTGTTCTCCGGTGCAGCCCTCGAGCAGCACGCCGAACTCATCGCCCCCGAGCCGCGCGATCGTGTCGGTGGCGCGCACCCGCGTCTGCAGCAGCCCGGTCACATCGCGCAGCAGCCGGTCGCCGGCCTGATGGCCGCAGGTGTCGTTCACCACCTTGAACTGGTCGAGATCGATGTAAAGGAGCGCGTACGCGCCCTCGCCGCGCTGTGCGGAGAGGAGCGCGGCGTGCAGCCGGTTGTCGAATTCGCGCCGGTTGATGAGCCCGGTGAGCGCATCGTGGCTCGCCTGGTAGGCGAGCGCGCGCTTCAGGCGCCGCTCCTTGGTGACGTCGTGGAATACCACCACGGCGCCGATCACCCGTCCGGCGCGATCGGAGATCGGCGCGGCGGATTCCTGGATCGCCACCTCGTTGCCGGCGCGCGTGATGAGCACCGTGTGGTCGCTGGCGGCGCTGCTCCCGCCGCGCCCCAGGGCGCCGGCGAGTGAGTTGGCGATCGGCTCACGGGAGAGCTCGTTGACGAGCTTGAGCACCGCGCCGAGCGGCTGGCCGCGCGCCTCGGTGAGGCTCCAGGCGGTGAGGCTCTCGGCGACCGGATTCAGGTATTCGATGCGCCCCTCGGCGTCGGTGGCGATCACCGCATCCCCGATCGACTGCAGCGTCACCTGCGCGCGCTCCTTCTCGGCGAACACGGCCTGCTCGGCGCGCTTGCGCGCGGTGATGTCGACGATGGTGCCCTCGTAGCCGAAGATGAGACCGGAGGCGTCGCGCATCGGGCGCGAGTTCTCGAGGATCACGAGCTGCTGCCCGTCGCGGCGGCGCATGAGGAATTCCGCATCGCGCATCTCGCCCTCCGCCTCGATGCGCCGGGAGAATTCGGCGCGGTCGGCCGGGTCCCAGTAGAGCGCGGCCGCGCTCGGCAGGGCGTAGAGCGCTTCGGCGCTGTCGTAGCCCATCATGGACACGAAGGCGGGGTTGACCGAGAGCAGCCGCCCGTCGCGGCCGCTCTGGTACACGCCTTCGGCGATGGTCTCGAACAGGCCGCGGAACTTCGCCTCACTGCCGCGCAGCGCCGCCTCCGCGAGGTGGCGCTCGATGGCGATTCCGGCGAGCTGCGCGGCGCGCGCCATGATCTGCGACTCATGCTGCGTCGGCAGGCCCGGATCCGTGCGGTACACCCCGAGCGATCCCAACACGCTGCCGCCGGCCGCCTTGATGGGCGTCGACCAGGCGGTACGGAGCGCTGCGGCGAGCGCGACCTCGCGCCGCTCGAGCCAAAAGGGATCCTTGGCGACATCCGCCACCAGCACCTGGCGGCCGAGATATACGGCCGCGGCGCACGAGCCGTTACGGATGTCGATGCTGGCGCGCTCGAGCGCCACGCGCATCGGGTCGGGCAGGTGCGGTGCGACCATGTAGGCGAATGCACCGCCGCCCTCGGCGAGCACGCTCACCGAGCACACCGTGCCCACGCCCACCGACTCCACCAGGCTCGTGACCGAGGCGAGCACCTGCGGGAGCGCGGCGTTGCGCGTCACCTGCTCGAAGACCTCGCGCTCCGCGGCGGCCGCGCGCTCGGCGCGCTTGCGCTCGGAGATGTCGGCGATGCTGCCGCGCACCAGGCGCCGGCTGCCGCTCGGCAGCCGCACCAGGCGCACTTCGCACATGATCTCGCGGCCGGCGGCGCTTCTGTGCGACCACTCGAATACCGGCGACTCGCCCTCGAGGGCCCGCTGAATGTTGGCGCGCGAGCGCTCACCCGATGGCGCCCCGTCGGGCTGCAGCGGCGGACTCAACTCCACCGGTCCCACCTCGAGGAGGCGGGCGCGATCCAGGCCAAAGAGCTTCTGGCCGTTGACGTTGGCATCGACGAAGCGGCCGGTGTCGACATCCAGCACCACGATCGCCTCGGGCGCGTGGTCGACGAGCAGCCGATAGCGCGCCTCGCTCTCGCGCACCGCCTGCTCGGACTCGCGCCGCTCGGTGACGTCGCGCAGGCACAGCACGAACATCTCGCGCCGCGTGGATGCCGCCTTGCTGACGGCGATCTCGGCCGGAAAGGTCTCGCCCTCCTTGCGCCGCGCCCAGAGCTCGCGCGCCTTCAAGTCGAGCCCGGTGTCGCCGGTGCTCGCCGCGTAGCGCTGCAACGCCTCGGGAATGGTCTCGCCGTTGGCAAGCTTCGGTAGTAACAGGTCGATGCGCTGCCCGATGACCTCGGCTTCCGCGTAGCCGAACACGCGCTCGCCGGTCGGGTTGAAGGTGCGGATGACGCCGTCCTCATCGAGCGCGAGCACGACGTCCTTGATGTGATCGAGAATGACCTGCAGATGCTCGGAGCTCTGCTCGCGCGCCTCGTGCGCGAGCGCGCGCGCCTCATCCGCCATGAGCTTCATCGACTCCACGATCCCGCGGCGCTCGCGCTCGGCCGTGTGATAGTGATCGTTGATGAGCTTGAGCAGCATCCCGAGATCCGGGGTGGCACTCCCGGTGCGCAGCTGCAGCTCCTTGAGCTGCGCGCGCAGCGCCGGGTGCAGATCCGTGCCGTCGTCGGGACGCGGATCGGCCCGGACAAGCGTCGTCGTTTGCCCGGGAATCGCCTCCTGGGGCTCAGCTAGCGCGCTCATGCTCCGGGTGTTTGACATAATGGAGTCAATTAAGCCCGACTACGATCATACGGGTGCCTCCGGGGGCGGCCCGTGAAGCCTCTCCCGATTCTGGCGGGTTCCTGGGAAGCTTTTATTTCGCGGAGGCGCTGGCGGGCAGCTGGGGGGGCCGCTGCGTGGGTACGGGCGTCGCCCCGGCATCGAGGAGACCGTTCCCGGCGATGACGGGCATGGAGTACACGGGGCCGAGCGTCTGGCCGCCCGACTCGACCGTCAGCACCGCGCTCAGGGTGAAGATCCCATCGCGTTTGGCCCGCACCTTCAGGGCACAATGAATCGGTGTACCGAAGGCGGGCTTCTCCGCCGGGGAAAGGGTCCCGCCGCTCACCACCTCGAGGCCCTCATCGCCCTGGACCGTCCCCGAGATGCGGTCGATGTTATCGGCCGCCGGCACGAGAACTAAGTCGACGTCCACCGGATCGCCGACTTCGGGGCGGGCGCCGAGCTCGAATTTCACCTGCAGCATGCCCGCCCCGCTCTTAGCTGTAGTCACCGCGGTGACCAGATACCGGGACAGGCTGTCGGCGGGAGTCGCGGCCTTCTTTCTCACCGAAGCGGCCGACTTGGCCTGCGTAGCGCCGGGCTGGCTCTTCGAGCCGCAGCCGGCAGCCGCAAGTGCCAGGCCGAGGACCACAGCGAGAAGGAAACGTCGGCTTAAGGTGCGCATGAGGCGGGAACGTTACCTCAGGAGTGGGCTCCGGCGCACGTACGGAATCGGCACTTCGGCGGGCATCTAAGCCTTAAATCTCAGGCCCGGCCCCGATAGAGCGGCGGATCCTCGATCGCCTCGATCTGCTCGAGCAGGTCCTGAAGGTACCCCTCCCAATAGCGGGGCTCGCCGATCCAGGGAAAGGCGCGCGGGAAAGCCGGGTCGCTCCAGCGATGCGCGACCCAGGCCGCATGGTGGAGCATCCGCAGCGCCCGCAGCGGCTCGATGAGGGCGAGCTCGCGCAGATCGAGATCGGCGAACTGCTGATAGCCCTCCAGTATCTCGCCCCACTGCCGCTGCTGCTCCGGCGGCGAGCCCGACAACATCATCCACAGATCCTGTATACGCGGACCCATCGCGCAGTCATCGAGATCGACGAACGCCGGCCCGTGCTCGTTCCAGAGGAGATTGCCGAGATGGCAGTCGCCGTGCAGGCGGATCTCGGCGCTGCCGCCGACCGCGGCGAACGCCGCGGTGACGCGCTCGAGGAGCGCCCCGCTCACCGAGGAGTAGCGCTCACGGAGTGCCTCGGGCAAGAGCTCGCTCTCAAGGACCTGCGAGCGCGCCTGCCAACCGAAGCGCTCGATGCCGATGTGCGGCCGCACCTTAAAGGGGCGCCGCGCGCCCACCTGATGCACCCGCGCGAGTGTTCTCCCGAGGAGCTGTCGTGCCTCCGGTGCATCGAGCTCAGGGGCACGGCCCCGCAGCCAGGGGAAGCAGGCGAAGCGGAACCCGCGGTAGCGCACAAGCGTCGTGCCTCCGAGGGTCAGCGGAGCTGCGACCGGGAGCTCGGCGGCGGCGAGCTCGGCCGTGAACTCATGCTCCTCGGCGATCTGCGCATCGCTCCAGCGTGCCGGACGGTAGAACTTGAGCACGAGCGGACCGTGGGCGCCGTGGAGCTGGTAGACACGGTTCTCGTAGCTGTTGAGAGCGAAGAGCCGCCCGTCGGGATCGAGGCCGGCCGCGGCGGCCGCATCGAGCACCACCTCGGGAGTGAGGCCGTTGAACGGCTGCAGGTCGTCACGTGCGCTTTTGCGTATCATCGCAGCCCTTGTTTCACGAGCGGTCGATCCCGAGCGGGCCCATGGAACACGGCAGCATATTGGTCACCGGCGGCGCAGGCTACATCGGCAGTCATGTCGTGCTGCAGCTGCGCGCGCGCGGCGAGCGCGTCGTCGTGCTCGATGACCTGTCGCGCGGTTTCCGCCGCGCGGTGCTCGACGCGCCGCTCGTCGTCGGCCGCGTCGGCGACCGCGACGCGGTGCTCGTCGCTGCTGCGCACCCATGCGGTCGACACCGTGATGCACTTCGCCGCCTGCACCATCGTGCCGGAGTCGGTGCGCGAGCCGCTCAAGTACTACGGCAACAACACCTGCTCGACGCGCACGCTCCTCGAATGCTGCCTCGAGGCGGGCGTCGGGAACTTCGTGTTCTCCTCGACCGCCGCCGTCTACGGTATCCCCGCCGACGGCTTCGCCGCCGAGACCACTGCCACCGCGCCCATCAATCCCTACGGCACCTCCAAGCTCATGTCGGAATGGATGCTGCGCGATGTCGCGGCCTCCTCCTCTCTGCGGTATGTGGCGCTCCGCTACTTCAACGTCGCGGGATCCGACACCTCCGGCCGCATCGGCCAGGCGACCCCCAACGCCACCTTGCTCGTGAAAGTTGCGTGCGAGGCAGCGGTGGGCAAGCGGCCCGGCGTCGCCATCTACGGCACCGACTATCCGACCCCCGATGGCACCGGGGTGCGCGATTATCTGCATGTCGGGGACCTCGCCGCCGCGCACATCGACGCGCTCACCTATCTGCGAGGCGGCGGCCCGTCCACCACTCTCAACGTGGGCTATGGTCACGGCTACAGCGTGCGCGAGGTGCTGGCCGCGGTCGAGCGCGCCGCGGGGACGAAGCTCCATGTGCGCGAGGAGCCACGGCGGCCGGGCGACCCCCCTTCGCTCATCGCCCGGGCGGAACGCATCCAGAGCGTGCTCGGCTGGCGCCCGCGGCTCGATGACCTCGACACCATCGTATGGACCTCCCTCGAATGGGAGCGGCAGCTTGAGCGAGACCCCTGGTAAGGTCGGCTGAGAGGGCCTTAGCTCGCTCCTTGACGCCTGTCGCCATCCGCCGACATTGTGTCGCTAATCGCAGACACCGAAAACACGCGCCCGGTAGAATGCGTCCATGCAATGGGCTCGCCCCAAGTCACTGAGTGGCTTGATGCTCGTCGGCGTAGGGCTGATGGCGGTGCCGTTGCTCGCCGCGATCCTCACCGCGCTGCTGCAGATGCGGATGCTGGCCGACACCGGGCAGCGGATCATCGTCGAGGGCGTCACCGCGGCGCGTGCCAGTCAGGCGCTCTTTGCCCAGATCGCCTCCCTCGAGCGCACCGCGCGCCTTTTCAATGTACTGAACGACGCGAAGCTCCTCGAGCTCTATCGCTCCGAGGACGAGCGCCTCACGCTCACGCGCGATCAGCTGCGCCGGCATGCAACCGCCGAAACGCAAAGAACGCTCGATGAGCTCGGTCAGCTGCAGGCGGGCACGCGCTTCGTCGTGCTCTCGACCCCGGCCAGCACCAAGGCGGCGACCGTCTCGGATCTTTCCGCGCGCTTCACGCAGCTGTCGGTGCTGGTCGAGCAGGTCGCGCAGCAGAGCAACGCCGAAGTCGATACCGAGGTCGCCGCGCTCGAAGCCCAGACCCTGCACGCCCGCCAGCAGCTCTTGTGGGAGTCGGCACTGCTCCTGCCGCTCGCGCTCCTGGCGGTGCTGGTGCTCGCCGTAGGCGTCGGCCGGCCGCTGCGCCAGCTCGACCGCGCCATCAGCGAGCTCGGCCAGGGGAACTTCAACAACACGATCGCCGTTGCCGGTCCGCATGACCTCGAGCGGCTCGGCCGCCAGCTCGAGTGGCTGCGCCAGCGGCTGCTCGAGCTCGCGCACGAGCGCAACCGGTTCCTGCGCCACATGTCGCACGAGCTCAAGACCCCGCTCGCCAACATTCGCGAGGGGACCGAGCTCCTCATGGACGGCGCGGTCGGCGAGCTCGACTCGAATCAGCGCGAAGTCACCGCGATCCTGCGCGAGAACGGCATCAAGCTGCAGCGCATGATCGAGAACCTCCTGTCGTTCAGCGCCTGGCAGACCTCGAGCGTCGGCCTCGAAGCGAGCGAGTTCCGGCTCCGTCCGCTCGTCAAGCAGGTACTGGAGAGCCAGCAGTTGACGCTGCTTTCGCAGCGCGTGCGGCTCGACGTGCGGGTGGAGGACATCACGCTGGTGGCTGACCGCGGCAAGTTCCGCCTGATCCTCGAGAACCTGGTATCGAACGCCGTCAAGTACTCGCCCAAGGGCGGCACGATCCACGTGCGGGCGCGGGCCGCCGGTGCCCAGCTCGTTCTGGATGTGGCCGACAACGGCCCTGGCATTGCCCCCGAGGACCGGACCCATATCTTCGAGGCCTTCTATACCGGCCGTGCGGCGCGCAGCACGGCGGTGAAAGGCACGGGAATCGGACTCTCGGTGGTGCTCGAGTTCGTCTCGGCGCACAACGGCACGGTGGAGATCGTCGACGGGGAGTTCAGCGGCGCACATTTCCGCATCACCATGCCGATCAGTGCCACGACCGGTGATGAGCCGGTCACCACGGTTGCGAAAGCCAAAGCCCATGCGCACGCCGCCTGAGCCCCGCTGCACGCGCCTCGGCGCGGCGCTGATACTGCTCGCGGTGGCGGGCTGCAACGGGAGCTTCCTCGCCCGTGACCACGCCGCATCCGTCCCGCAGCCGGCGCAGCCGGCCTCGACCTCCTCGCTCGTGCTTTCGGACTATCTCGCTGCTCCTGCAGCACCTGGTGCAGGGTACTGCCTCCGAGCAGGCGGAAATCGTCGCCCGCGCACAGAACGAGTACGACACGGCGCCGACCCCGAGCCGCGAGCTCAAGCTCGCCCTCATCCTCTCGACCCCGGGCCATCCGGCGACCGACCAGCCGCGCGCCCAGCGCCTGCTGCGCGAGCTCATGGCGCATCCCGAGACGCTGCTGCCCGCCGAGCGCGCGCTCGCGTTCCTCGAGCTTTCGCAAATTGACGACCATTTGACGCTCGTCGCGGAAAATCGCAGGCTGCAGACGGACGCGGTGCGCGACGGACCAGGCACTGCGTGGCGAATGCCAACCGCCGCCTGCAGGCGGAGCTCGACGAGAACACCCGGCTGCGCAAGGAGCTGGACGAGGCGCGCGCCAAGCTCGATGCGATCGCCAACATCGAGCGCTCGCTGAACGAGCGCAAGCCCGGCACGACCACGCCGCACCCATGAGCCGATAGGGAGCCGCACTTGAATCAGACTGGAAAACGCAAAGCGCGCATTCTCGTGGTCGACGATGACCCGGGCCTGCTGCGCCTCCTCACCATCCGGCTGCGCGCGGAGAGCTACGACGTCGAGGCGGTCGAGAGCGCCGCCCAGGCGCTCGCCGCCGCCAGCCGCTTCCGCCCGGACCTGGTGATCACCGACCTGCGCATGGACCAGATGGACGGCATCGGGCTCTTAAAGGAGCTGCAGAACCGCTGGCCGGGACTCAAGGTCATCATCCTCACCGCGCACGGCACGATTCCGGACGCCGTGCAGGCGACCCAGATGGGCGCGTTCGGCTTTCTCACCAAGCCCGTGGACAAGCAGGAGCTGCTCGATCAGGTGCAGAAGGCATTGCGCATCTCGGGCTTCGGCGCGTCGGATGAGGACTGGCGCGCCGAGATCGTCACGCGCAGCGCCGTCATGGAGGAGAAGCTCGCCCAGGCGCACATGGTCGCGGGAACCGACGCGCGCGTCCTCATCACGGGTGAGAGCGGCACCGGCAAGGAATTGCTGGCGCGCGCCATCCACCGCGCCAGCCCGCGGCGCAACAAGCCGTTCGTCGCCGTCAACTGCAGCGCGATGGCGGAGAACCAGCTCGAGTCCGAGCTCTTCGGCCACGAGAAGGGCTCGTTCACCGGGGCGACGCGTGAGCATCAGGGCCTCTTCATGGCCGCCGACGGCGGCACGCTCATGCTCGATGAGATCGGCGACATGCCGATGCGGCTGCAGGTGAAGCTCCTGCGCGTGCTGCAGGAGAACGCGATCCGCCCGATGGGCAGCGCCGATGCGATCCCGGTCAACGTGCGCGTGATCTCCGCCACCCACCGCGACCTCCAGCAGCTGATGGCGAGCGGGCAGTTCCGCGAGGATCTCTACTACCGCCTGAACGTCGTGCACATCGAGATCCCCCCCTTAAGCCGCCGCCGCGAGGACATCCCGCTCCTGGTCGCGCACTTCCTCGCGCAGATCGCGCGCGAGAGCGGGGTGCGCAAGATCTACGCGCCCGAGGCGGTCGAGCTCCTCGCCACCGCCGACTGGCCCGGCAACATCCGCCAGCTGCAGAACGTGGTGCGTCAGAACGTCGCGCTGTCGCAGACGCCCATCATCCCGGTGGAGCTCGTGCAGCAGTCACTCGGCGGCTCGCCGGGGCGCCTGCCCTCCTTCGATGAGGCGCGCGATGAGTTCACGCGCAGCTATCTCTCGCAGATCCTGCAGATCACGGGCGGCAACGTGAGCCAGGCGGCGCGCCTAGCGCGGCGCAACCGCACCGACTTCTACAAGCTCCTGGCGCGCCACCAGCTGACGCCCGAGGAGTTCAAGCAGCGTTAGGGCAGCAGACCGTAGACGGTGAGCTGATTGGTGCCAACGACATAGACCTTGCCGTTGGCCACTGTCGGCACGACGAATTTGACGGCATTGCCGCACTTGTCCGTGCTCAGGGTGCTGCTGCTCCACAACGCCTTGACGACGTTGGTCGCATCGTAGGCCCGCAGAATCGCCGGACCCGTTCCACCAGCGCCGCTGGTTCCCGGTCCCGCTGGCGTTGGTATCGAGCGCCCAGGCGATCGCCGAGGTCGCACTCGCACCCGGCGCGGAGAGCACGACATTGACGCCGGGATATCCGTAGCTCTCATTGCTCTGCGCTGAGGGCTGAGGACGCCAGGACGGCGTTGCTGATCGGATAGACCCTCACGTTGTCGCCCACCGCGCCGACGTATACGTTTCCGTTCCAGTAGGAGGCCGTGGTGAAGAAGCCGCTCGTGATGTTGCCTCCCGAGCTGTTGACCGTCACCGTCTGAACATTGGTATTCGTGACCGCGTTGTATTGACCCATGTTGTCGCGATCGACCAGGTAGAGGTTCGATTCCTTGTCGGAGGCGATGGCGAGGTGTGGGTGAGCCGTCGACCCGGCCGCATCCGGAAGCAGCACGACGCCCGCGGATCCGAAATCCAGGTCACTGGAGTCGAGGTTGGACTGATCTGATGGCGTGAAGAAATCGCTCACGCTGAGGCTGCTGGTGAGCTTGACCAGCGTGTCGCCAAAGTTGTCGGCGGGAGCTGCGGGAGGGAGTCCCGTGACATTGAAGGGGCCATTGGCGGTGGAGAGATAGATGTTCCCGCTGCTGTCAGCGGCAGGTCCTGCGCCCGCCATCCAGATCGCCGCTCCGGTATTCTCGGTCGAGTTGGGTGCGGTGTTGAACACGCCCGTCTGCGTGAGCGCCGTCTTGTCGTAACCCATGACCCAGCCGAAATACGTGTTGGCATCCCCATAGGAGCCGAACGAGACGTAAACCGTATTGCCGGAGAGCAGCAGCGCCGGACGCTGCATGTGCACCGACGGGTCGAAGGTGATCGTCGACACCTTGGCGCTGATCACGACCGGCGATGAGGGCCTCTCGGCCCCGGTCGCGAGGCTGAGGGCATGCAACCGGTAGTTGAAGGTCGTACCGTTGTCCAGGGTCGAGGCGACGGCGTAGAGCACACCGGCCGCGAGGTCTATGACCGGGGTGCCGAAGATCCCGTAGGGGCCATTGAGATCGCTGTCGCCCTGGTTGCCGTTGTTGGGCGTCGGCGTGGAGCCGGCAGGGTCGAGATTCACCTTCCAGTAGGTCGTGCAGGCCGATGCGTCGGCATCGAACGCGTAGACGGTGTTCTGCTGGGTCGCCACGAACACGACGTTGTGGGTGCCGCCGGAGATTGCGAGGTCCGCAACATACAGCGGCTGCGCGTAAACGGGTCCGTCACTGATCGTGCAGGCGAACAGCTTGCCGAATGCACCGGACGTCGAGAGAACGGCCGAGCTGAGTGCGTACTCCTGCAGATTCTGGCCATCGCGCGCGTTGTCGTAGCGCTGTGTCACTACGCCGGTCAGATCCGTGACGGCCACATTCGAGCTCGCCGACGTGCCGGGTCTCGCGACGCTCGTCGCCGTGACCGTGTGCGTGCCGGCAGTCGAGGGCGGTGAGTACACCCCGCCTGTGGAGATCGTGCCGACCGTGGTGTTGCCGCCGGCGACGCCGTCCACGGACCAGGTGACGGCGGTATTGGCCGTGCCCGTCACGGTCGCCGTGAAGGTCTGCCCCACTCCGGTCGTCACCGCCGGCGCGGCGCGGGCTCAGCGTCACGCTCACGCCGCTCGCAGGATTCACAGTGAGCGTCGCGGAGTTACTCGTCTGACTGCCGGCGACGTTGGAGACCTTAACCGTGAAGGTCGAGCCGTTGTCGGTGCTCACGGTAGCTGGCGTCGTGTAACTCGAGCTGGTCGCGCCGCCGATGGCGGTCGCCATTTTTCGACCACTGGTAGCTCAAGGGCGCCGTACCGGTGGCCACGCACACTGAACGTCGCCATCGAGCTGACTGTCACGCTCTGGTTCTGCGGCTGCGTAGTGATCGTCGGCGGCGACGCTCGGATTTACCGTGAGTGTCGCGGCATTGCTCGTCTGGCTACCCGCGCTGTTGGAGACTGTGACCGTGAAGGTGGCACCGTTGTCGCCGCTCACCGTGGCCGGAGTCGTGTAACTTGCGTTGGTCGCGCCGCTGACGACCGTCGCATTCTTCGACCACTGGTAGCTCAGGGGCGCCGTACCGGTGGCCACCACGCTGAACGTTGCGGCCGACCCCACCGTCACAGTCTGGCTCTGCGGCTGCGTCGTAATCGTCGGCGCGGTGGTCGTGTTCGAGCTGCTCTTGGAGCCCGAGCCACCGCATGCGGCCAGGCCGACCGTCCAGAGCACGATCAGCGCGGTGAGTGAGCGATGAGGCCAACCCGCGGTGTTGCTCCGTTCAGCAGTGCGTCGCGGTCTCATCACGGTCCAACTCCCTGGTGGCAATGGGCGGCGGCGGCGCTCAGGATGAGTCGGCCTTCTGCTGCGCGGCAGGCTCGGAGTCGGCGCGCGGAGCATCTCCTTCGGCAGCGCTCGCCGGGAGGAATGGACCGCGCGAACTGCGCCGCGTCGATCCCGTGCTTCTCGAGCAGGTCATAGAGGGTCGGGCGGGTGACGCCGAGCACCTCCGCCGCGCGCGACAGATTTCCCTTGGTGACCGCGAGCGATTGACGCACCGCCTGCGCCTCGGCGCGCGCGCGCGCCGTGCGCAGGTTGAGGTACTCCGGATCGTCGCCCGGATCCTCGAGCCCGAGGTCGTGCGCCGTGACCACGGCGCCCTCGGCCATGATGACCGCGCCCTTGATGCGGTTCTCGAGCTCGCGCACGTTGCCGGGCCAGCGGTGCGCCTGGATGGCGCGGATCGCATCCGGTGCGAGCCCGCGGGTGGGCTTGCCGAAGCGCTCCGAGATCTGCTGCAGGGTGAACTGTGCGAGCAGGAGACTGTCCCCCTGCCGCTCGCGCAGCGGCGGCACGCGGATCGTGACCTCGCTCAGCCGATAGAAGAGATCCTCGCGGAAGGCGCCGCTCCCCATGAGGGTCTGCAAATCGCGATTGGTGGCGCACACGATGCGCAGATCGAGCGCGACCGGTACGCGACCGCCGACGCGCTCGACGCTGCGCTCCTGCACCACGCGCAGCAGCTTTGCCTGCAGCGGCGGGGGCATCTCCCCGATCTCATCGAGGAACACCGTGCCACCCTCGGCCGACTCGAGCTTGCCGGCGGTGCGCTTGGCGGCGCCGGTGAAGGCGCCCTTCTCGTAGCCGAACAGCTCGCTCTCGAGCAGCGTCTCGGGAATGGCGGCGCAGTTGATGCCGACGAAGGGCTTGTGCGAGCGGCCCGACAGCCGGTGCAGCGCCCGCGCCAGGAGCTCCTTGCCGGTCCCGCTCTCGCCGAGGAGCAGCACCGTGGCATTGGTGGGCGCGACCTTCTCGATCGCGCGGCACAGGCTCCGCATCGCATCGCTGACCCCGATGATGCCCTCGAGCGCCATCTCGCCGGTGCGCTCGCGCAGCCGCCAGTTCTCCTCCTCGAGCTCGCGAATCCGCAGCGCCCGCCGCACTACGAGCGAGAGCACGCCCGGGTCGAAGGGCTTGTGGTAGAAATCGGTCGCCCCGAGGCCAATGGCTGCGACCGTGAGCTCGCGCGCATCGTGCTCGGTGATGGCGATGAGCTTCACGTCGGGGGTGAGATTGAGGATCTGGCGCAGGAGCTCCAGGCTCGGTCCGGCGGCACTTGGCTCGCGCGCGCTCCCTAAGTCGAGCAGCACGACGTCCGGCTCGGTACGCCGCACGATGGCGAGCGTATCCTCGTCCATCCGGCCGGCGGTTACATCGAGGTCGGAGAACACCGTCTCGAGCTGGCGCCTCAAGGTTCGATCACTGACGATGATCAGCAGCTTGCGCCGCCTGTGGGCGACGGTCATCAAGGGGTCCCCACCGCAAAGTACCTATACTTTACAGTAAATTGTAAAGAGTTTCCGCCGTGTCCGCCGTGAACGGAGTACCAGTTGTACTAGCAGGGTCCCGTGTCGGATGCACCGCCGGTAGCATCCGCAAGCGGAATGCCGTGTCCTCGGGTGGCCCGCTTTCAATTCGAGCAGAAGGCCCATCTGTTAGTTGTAATTCGAAGCCCACCAGTAGCACTGGTCGTTTGAATTCTGCTTCGCCCAGTTCCAGGTCTGAGAGGCTTTCGAGGAGTAATAGTAGTGCGCCTGGCCATCGGCATTATCGGCAAGGTCGGTATCGGTCTGGTCAATGTAGGTCCACAAGTCAAACGTTGCGCCCGCCGGAGAGCCCGCGGCCAGGCCGGTAATCGGGCCGTTGCCATTGCCAATCGTGGCAATCGTGAGACCGCTGTTCGCTCCGGTCGGCGTGAAACTTCCGGGCGCATTGCTGGCAGTTGGCGCTGCACATGCGCCCTCTCCACCTGTTGAATTCTGAAACGATATCGCCGCCGCATTCTCGATATCGTAGAAACGAAAGCTCGCCTGCGGCATGGTCCCCGATCCCGAATAAGTGATGTTGATAGTGCAGTTACTGCACGGGGAACAGCCTTCAGCGTATGCCTGCTCCGCCGCAGCGCCTGTCCCGCCTAACAGCGACCAAGCACAACCGTCGCTGCTGGAAATGGAACCTATGCATTGATTGGCACCCCCCGGGCAGCCGCCTTCCCAGGTGAACCCCAGAATGCGCAAATTACCCACGGTCGGCGTCTGAATGACCTGCGTCCCAGGGGCCGCAAATGCCACAAAACTCTCGTGAATGATGGAAGCAACGTGGATGGTAGAGGGAGCCGTCGCGCCATTGTTGGCAGCCATGAGAGCGACCGACGTGGAGTTGAAGCAGTCGGCCGTGTCGCCGGTCGCGGTGATTGAGGGCGTCACAGCGGCCTGCGCTGCCTGTACGTAATACTGAGAGGCTTCCGGGAAGCCTTGATTGTTGGTCCAGATGATGTCGCCGTTCAGTAGGGAAAAGCCGCTGCCGGGAACCCACCTGGTCGGATTCCCTCCCGCGGTTGTGCTACAGACCGGCGTGTAATTCCAGATGACGTTGCCGCCATTGGTGTCGTTGTTTGTGGTCGGTGTGAACGATCCGGGGCTGATACTGCCGCCCGAGCCTGGCGTGATGTTGCCCTTGCAGAGCGAGCCATTGGCTGGCGAGGACGTGCTGATGTTCTCCCAAAATGTGATGTCAAACTGTACGGGCTGCGTGTCAGATGAGCCGACGTTAATGGTAATGGTATCCGCCCCGCCCGTTGCCCCAAGCGACTGAACGAAAACCGAAGCCTTTGTGTTGAAGGTCCCGCTGCCGGCGGCGCACACCGCAGAAGACCAGGAACCCACCAGCGAATCGCTGATCGTGACGTTGATGCTCGCAAGCGCAGATACGCCCATCACCGCTACGGTATTGGGAGGCAAGGACTCCGTGTGGAAGGTGAAGGTGTGTCCACTGATACCGTTACCGGCCGGATTCGTAGACGACGCGATATGCTGGAACACGATCGGCGCGCCGGGACCGCTCAGCGGATTCACGGTGAGCGTCGCCGCATTGCTCGTCTGGCTGCCGGCGCTATTGGAGACTTTGACCGTAAAGGTCGAGCCGTTATCGCCACTCACCGTAGCGGGAGTCGTATAGCTCGCATTGGTCGCACCGGCGATCGCCGTGCCACCCTTGGACCACTGATAGCTCAGCGGCGCCGTACCCGTGGCCACCACGCTGAACGTCGCGGTCGCGCCCACCGTCACCGTCTGGCTCAGCGGCTGCGTGGTGATCGTCGGCGCCACGGCTGTGGCGTTGACGGTGAGCGTCGCCGTATTGCTCGTTATGCTCCCGGCGACGTTGCTCACCTTGACGCTGAACGTCGAGCCGCTGTCGCCGCTCACCGTGGCGGGAGTCGTATAGCTCGCATTGGTCGCGCCCGCGATCGCCGCGCCACCCTTGGACCATTGGTAACTGAGAGGCGCAGTACCCGAGGCCACGACAGTAAAAGTGGCCGTCGCGCCCACCGTCACCGTCTGGCTCTGCGGCTGCGTCGTGATCGTCGGCAGTACGTTCACCGTGAGTGTTGCGGCATTGCTCGTCTGGCTGCCCGCAACGTTGGAGACTTTGACCGTGAAGGTCGAGGCGTTGTCACCACTCACCGTGGCCGGAGTCGTGTAACTTGCGCTGGTGGCTCCGCTAATAGCCGTCCCACTCTTCGACCACTGGAAGCTCAAGGGTGCCGTACCCGTGGCCGCCACGCTGAATGTTGCGGTCGAGCCTACCGTCACGGTCTGGCTCAGCGGCTGCGCCGTGATCGTCGGCGCCACGGCAGCGGCGGTTACCGTGAGTGTGGCCGCATTGCTCGTCTGGCTGCCCGCGACATTGGAGACTTTGACCGTGAAGGTCGAGCCGTTATCGCCGCTCACCGTGGCCGGGGTTGTATAGCTCGCATTCGTCGCTCCGGCGATCGCCGTGCCATTCTTGGACCACTGGTAGCTGAGAGGCGCGGTACCCGAGGCCACGACAGTAAAAGTGGCCGTCGCACCCGCAGAGACGGTCTGATTCTGGGGTTGGGTCGTGACCGTCGGCGCCAGAGCAGCGGCGGTTACCGTGAGTGTGGCCGCATTGCTCGGCGTGCTGCCGGCGGCGTTGCTCACCTCGACGCTGAAAGTCGAGCCGTTATCGCCGCTCACCGTGGCGGGAGTCGTATAGCTCGCATTCGTCGCACCGGCGATCGCCGTGCCATTCTTGGACCACTGGTAACTGAGCGGCGCAGTACCCGAGGCCATGACGGTAAAGGTGGCCGTCGCACCCACCGTGACAGTCTGATTCTGAGGTTGAGTGGTGATGGTCGGAGCCACGGCTGCGGCGGTTACGCTGAGCGTCGCCGCGTTGCTCGTCGTGCTCCCCGCGGCGTTGCTCACCTGAACGCTGAACGTCGAGCCGTTGTCGCCGCTCACCGTGGCCGGAGTCGTGTAACTTGCGTTGGTCGCGCCGCTGATGACTGTCCCATTCTCCGACCATTGGTAGCTCAGGGGTGCCGTCCCCGTGGTGCCGACAGAAAACGTAGCCGTCTGTCCCGCGGCGACCGTCGTGTTCTGCGGCTGTGTTGTAATCTGCGGGGCCACGGCCCCACTCACTGTGACCTGCTGCGTCGGGTCCGCTCCGCCGCTGCCACCGCAGCCTGCAAGAGCCGCGACTGCGAGGCTGCAGAGAGCAACCAGCTTGAAGGCACCGACGAGCGGTGAGTGGCGGCGAATCGATATGTCCATTTGGCCTCGTGTCAACGTCCAGTCCCTAGGACTCCGGACTCAACCGTGACCAGCCAAACGACGGCGGAATGACGGCGAGCGCGCGAACGGACTCGCCGGCAACCCCGCTATCTCAAGGTTCAGACGTTGAGACCGGAGGCTTTGCGTCCCCGCCTTGCGGCGGGTTTGCCTCATCCATCCGGAATGCTAAGTTAAATAAACTCGTCGCTGCCTAAATGCAGTTAACAGTTATCAAACGTCCTTCTTGCGTTTGATGCAACGCGTCGTTACTCGGCGACATGCGCTGAGATCGCGAGTCACCAGGCGCCGACAGAGATCGCACTGCAGCGCGAGCGCTTGCCCGCGCTCCTCGAGCAGTTTCCGTTCGCGTTCGAGCCGACTGTCCACACTCTGACAAGCCGACCGTCCAGAGCGCGACCACCCGCGGTGTTGCCTCGGTCGCGGTGCTACCTCGCGATAAACGTGCAAGGCTGGCGATCCGCGCTGCTGTGAGCGCCGTCACAGTCCGGGAGCACGCTCCCACACCGCCGCTCACGCCACACGCATAGTCCTGGCCGATGACTTTAGACTCCCCGCTCGTGAGCGCACCGTTCGAGACACTTCAACGTCTGGGAGCTCGGCTGAACCTCGCGGGACGCGTTGCAGTCATCGGCGCGGTTCTGTTTACCGAGAAGTTCCTACTGAATTTCTTCGTCGATTTCGAGGCGGCGCAGGCATCCTCGGGACTCGCTGCATGGGTGCGAAGCGCGCAGCATTGGGGATTTCGGTTTGCAGTCACGCTCGGCGCCTCTCTGGCGGTCTTCGCGTGGATCCGCGGCGATGCGGGCCTCAAGCAACTCAGCGCCGCGGCGCGTATGGTGCCGCTGCGTGCTTTTCTGTTGCTGCTGCACGTTGTGCTGGCGCTGCCCCTGGTACCGCTGTCGCACCTGCTGTACGGCAGTCATGCAGTGCATTTTCCTTTCGTGGCTCTGGTAATGCTGTGGTCAGGCTTCGCGCTCGCAGCAACCATCGCACTCTGCTTGGCCTTCGCGCCGCGGCAACTCTGGCGTGGGGCGTCCCGCGCACTCGGTATGGACTGGGCCTATGCGCTGTGTGCGGCAGGGCTCGCTGCGGGCGCCATGGACTGGAGCCAGAGATTATGGGCACCGACGACCGCCGTGACCTTCGATCTCGTGAGACTAGTTCTGGCTCCGCTACTTCCCACGCTCCGCAGCGACCCCGCTAATCAGATTCTATACACCGACAATTTTGCCATTCAGGTGTCCGAGCTCTGCTCAGGGCTCGAGGGTGTGGGCCTGATGCTGGCATTCTGCGGCGCCTGGCTCGTGTACTGCCGCCGCGAGTTCCTCTTTCCCCGCGCGCTGCTGCTGATCCCCGCCGGATTACTGCTCATCTTCAGCCTCAACGTCCTGCGGATCGCGGCCCTGATGCTGATTGGTGATGCGGGCCTCACTGACGTGGCCGTCTACGGTTTCCACTCCCAGGCGGGATGGATCGCCTTCAACTGTGCAGCGTGCGGCGTTGCTATCGTCAGCCGGCGCAGCGCCTGGCTCCAACGCCCTGCCGCAGGGGTAGCCGGCAGCGCAGACAACGTGACGGCGGCGTATCTCTTGCCGTTCCTGGTCGTGCTGGGCGGACGGATGATGGCTCTCGCAGTTTCGGGCCCATCTGGACCCTGGTACGTGGTGCCGGCCCTCGCAGGCGCGCTGGCGCTATGGCATTACAGACGAAGCTTTGCGACCCTCACTTGGCGCTTTAGCTGGCGCGGCATTGCGGTGGGATTCGGCGTATTCATGCTGTGGATGCTCGCCGCTCGTTGGCTGCGCACGGCAGATACCATGCACGGGCCTCCGGGCGCAGCGCCGCAGCCGTGGAGTGCGCTCTGGGTGCTGGCGCGCATCCTCGGCAGCGTCGTCATCGTCCCGATCGCCGAGGAACTCGCCTATCGCGGTTATCTGCTCCGCAGGCTCATCGCGCGAGACTTCGCGGCGGTGCGCTTCGAGGGCATCGGCCTCTGGCCCTTGCTCGTGAGCGCGGCCGTCTTCGGTGCCGCGCACGGCGCGATGTGGCCGCCGGCCGTGGTTGCAGGGGTCGCGTACGGGATGCTCGTGACTCGAACCGGTCGCATCGGTGAGGCCGTGTGTGCCCACGTCACTACGAATGCGCTCATTGCAGCCGCGGTGCTCTTCGGTAATCACTGGGAGCTGTGGTAGCGAGGAAGTGTGAAGCAATCCACAGAATCAGCCGCATGCACTTAACTTAAATCGCGTCCACCTCCAGAGCCCATAGGCAACGGGGACAAGAAAGACTAGGATTACTTTACGGACGAAACGTAAAGATTTCGGGACAGGGACTCACGGGAAGGGGGCAGAATGCTCAGGTTCGCAGCGACACTCGCGTTGACTCTTGGAATGGCCGCGGCAGCGTACGCTGATGGTACCCCCCCGCCTTCCCCGCCGGACTTCTGGGACTACCGACATTTCCACAGAGCCCCGGAGATCGACCCGTCCGGAGCAATCGCCGGCCTGACGTTGCTCGCCGGAGGCTTGGCCGTGCTTCGGGGTCGTCGCGCCGGAAAGTAGCGCGACGCACTGAGTCTCCGCGCACGCCCGCATGAGAGTGGGGTGCTGTCAAAACAAGCTCCGTGTACCCTCCACGATCTGGCGGCCAGTCAAACCTGACGTCGCCTCAGGGCTAATCCCTGCAACTCTTTTCCGTGCCCCAATCGCAACCCGCCCGCGCTAGCCTCCTCATCCCGGGACAGAGCCGTACGGTGCTGCTGCTGTCGATGCGGCGACTGGCGGATCTCGTCGCCTACTGCGCGCAGTACGAGTTCGAGGACGTGATCGCCGAGGTCACGGGGGCGGATCGTGTCGAGGTCGACAACGAGCCGGCGCTGGAATTCTCCCGGCGAGCCTACAAATTTCTGCGTCTGGGCACACGTTCCCAGCATGCGGCGCGCGCACTTGCGCCCTGGCCCTCGACGGTGCGCTTGGAACGCGACTATGAGCTCTTCTTCCCTGTCTTCAACCATACACATGAGCTATACGCCCTGCGGGCACTTCCCGACTGGCGTGCTCACTGTCGCGTCGCGGCATGTTTCGTCACCGAGGTGTGGGCGCATCTGCTACCCGGGTACCTCCTGGAACTGCTGAGCGAGTTCGATCACGTATTCATCGGCACGCGCCACTGCGTGGAGGATGTCGCGCGCATCACCGGCCGGCCGTGCACCTACCTGCCGCAGGCCGCGGATGTGCTGCGCTTCTCGCCCTGGCCGAATGAGCCGCGGCGCAACATTGACGTGTGCAACATCGGTCGGCGGTCACCCACCACTCACGAAGCTCTGGTCAAGCTCGCGGCCGCGCGCAAGATCTTCTACTACTTCGACACCTTCGCGAGCGGTTCAGGTCGGGACCATAGACAGCGCACGTTCCGTGTGGCAAATCCACGCCAGCACCGATTGTTGCTCGCCAGCCTGCTCCAGCGCAGCCGGTACTTCATCGCGAATCGCAGCCGCATCGACGAGCCCGAACACACCGCCGGACACGAGGAGATCGCGGGCCGTTTCTACGAAGGTGCTGCGGCCGGCGCCGTGATGCTGGGTGAGCCACCGAACAGCGACCAGTTTCGCAGCCAGTTCGGCTGGCCCGACGCGCTTGTCCGGATGCCATTCGACTGCCCCGATGTCGAACGCGTGCTGGCCGAGCTCGACGCGGATCCGCAGCGGCTCGCGCGCATCCGACATGAGAACGCGCGCAACGCCGCCTTGCAACACGACTGGATCCATCGCTTGGAAAACGTCTTCAAGACGGTGGGCATGGCCGCCACGCCAGCCATGGTCGAGCGTCGGCGGCACTTGAACGAGCTTGCTACCCGCCCCCAGAAATAGCTCCGCGCTCAAGGCTGAGCAACCCTGAGCAGCACGTCAGCGGCTCGGGTGCGCGTCGCCCCTAGCGCGCGCTGGATCTGATACGCGGATGCATATCGCAGCTGCCAGTCGGGTCTGCGGTCGTTCAGCGGCTCCAACCCCCACCACTCCCACGGCCAGCCGCCACGCACCGATGGATCACCGTCATGGATCTCTCGTATGAGATCCGGCACGGGTTGCCAGCCGAGTTGCCGTGCAACCTTTGAGCGTACGTCAAGGTCGACTCCGAGCATGAAGAGATATCCACCCGGTCGCAGGAGACCGACGAAGTTGCGCAGGCAAGCCTCGGCAAGGGGCGGCGGCATGTGGCAGAGGAAGTTGCTGGCCAGGACGATGTCCTGGGGTCCGAGAGCGAGAATGAGCTCGGGACTGCTCACGTCAGCTTCGTACCACGCGATGCCAGCCCGCAGCCAGGGTTTGACCGTGGCCGTCTCCCCTTCCCAATCAAAGAGCGCGTTCGACTCCTCGGGCGTCAAGCGCTCGAAGATTGACGATCCAACCAGGCCCGAGCTCGCGCTGGTGTACACCGCCCGCTCGGCCACCTCGAGCACCTCCCGCGAAATGTCCACCGCGCGTACGCGCACGTCGAGGTCGGGCCGTGCGGACCGAATCGTCCACAGCACGGAGTAGACCTCGGCGCCGATGCTGCAGCCGAGGATGGCAACCTGCAGCGTCGAGCCGCGCTCGCGCTGCGCGACCAGGCGACGGATCTGCTCGAGCGCGGGGCGGTTCCGGAGGAAGAACGTGCCAAAGTACTGCCGCCGCTTCGCACGACGGCAGACGAGCTTATGAAGATACGCGCCGTAGGACCGGGCGATCCGGGTATCGCGGACCGCAGGCGGCAGGCGCTTCCAGATCGCCTGGTTGACTCGCAGGTACAGCGCGATCGGCGACAGCCGTGACACTTAAGCCGCGGCGACCGCCGGACGGGTCGCCGAGCGTGCCACGAGATCCTCGAGCCAGGTCTCGCCGCGGAAGTGCTTGTACTGCTCCGCGCGCAGCCGATCCGCCAGCCGCCCCGCCGGCAGCTCGACGTCCGCGTAGCTCAGCGGCTGGTCCTTCGGGATGTCGCGCTTCAGCTTGCAGCCCTCGACCAGCCCCTCGGGCAGATACTGCTGCGCCGACATCTCCTCGACGTTCACCGCCTCGCCGTAAGTCATGTAGCAGCCGTACTCATCCAGAGTCTCGCCGGCCTTGAGGTCGCGCTTTGCGACCGCGCACACCTCGACGACCGGTCCGCCGAGCGGAGGTGCGACCTCATCGCCGAACAGCACGACGCGCGCAACCGCGTTCGGCGCCTCGAAGTGCACCAGGTGGTAGGGAATCCAGAACGCATAGAGCGGCCCCTCGCCCATCTTGTAGAGGTTGAGATAGTGACGCTGCTTCGGGTCCGTATGCTCCGCCAGGCAGAAGACCTTGACGTTCGCCGGACCGACCGTGTAGTCGACGATCCCGCCAAGGCGCGGCACTCCTCCAGGTCGTAGAGCTTCTGGATCTCGAGATGTTGCCGTCGTACTTGACGCCGCGCGACATGCCGCGCGTGCGTACCTTGAAGCCGGTCGCGTTCGCAACGATCGACTGCTCGAAGCTGATCTTCGACCCGTCGGCGAACGAGGTGACCATTGCGGCGTTCTGACCCCAGCGTTCCGCCCAACCCTGCTGGGTCGTCGGGTTGCGGTAGGGATCCTGCAGCCCCTTTACGTTGCCGATCACGCGGGGATGAGGCCGAGCCCCTTCACCCAGCGGTAGAGGTTCAGCTGCACGCCGGGCTCATCGCCGTCGCACGCCGAGAGAATCACGCCGTGGCGCTTGGCGTATACGCGCAGGATCGGGCCGATGGTCGAGTCGACCTCGGCGTTCATGAGCACCACGGACTTGCCGTGCCTGAAGGCCTCGAGAATGGCGTGAGCGCCGAACTCGACCGAGCCGGTGACGTCGACGATCACGTCGATCTCCGGCGAGCGGCAGATCGTGAAGGGGTCCTCGGCGACCGCAGCCCGGCCCCGCCGCACCGCCTCATCGAGCGATGCCTGCGTGGTGCAGTGTGCGATGTCCTCGACTCCGGCGTATTTGTATACGCCGACCGCGCGCTCCGGGCGCCGGTTGTAGACCGCCGCCATGCGCATACCCGGCACCGAGTTGACGATCTGGTTGGTGAGCCCCTGACCCATGAATCCGGCACCGAGCATGCCCACCCGGATCGGCTTGCCTTCGGCCTCGCGGGCCTTGAGCGCGTTATCGACGATGATCATGCCTCTTGCTCCTTACGCAGTCGCCGACATGCGGCGCCGGACTTCGCCTTCCGCTTCGTCCAGCAGTTTCCACTTCGAATCCTTCGGCGATATCGAGGTCACCGGCAATGGCCACTCGAGTCCGAGGCGCGGATCGTTGTACATGAGCCCGCCCTCCGCGGCCGGAGTATAGAACTCGCCCACGTGATAGGTCGTTTCGGTATGCTCGGTCAGGCACTGATAGCCATGCGCGAAGCGCTCCGGCACGAACAGCGCCCGGTAATTGTCCTGGCTCAGCTCGACCGACACGTGCTTGAGCTAGGTTGGTGACTCGGGACGCAGGTCCACGATGATGTCGAGGATCGCGCCGCGGGTGCAGCGCACCAGCTTGGTCTCGGCGGCGGGCGGAAACTGGAAATGCATGCCACGCAGGGTTCCCTTGCGGGAGCTGGAGGCGATGTTCGCCTGGGCGATCACGGGCTTGAGTCCGTGCGACTCGAACTCCTTCTGGCAGAACATGCGGGCAAAGAAGCCGCGCTCGTCGCCCCTCTTTTCCAGGTCGAGGATGAAGGCGCCGCGCAGTGCTGTTTCAGTAAAGATCATCGTCCCTCTCAGAATCTCAGGTCAGAAGTATCTTGCTCGCATGAAAGCCCTCGGCCCAGCCGGACTCGGCGCCGGACTCTATGCCGCGCAAACGCATCAGGGCGCGGAAGGTATCGGCGGTGAACCAGTGCTTGCGGCGCTGCGTCCGATAGCACTCGAGCAGTATCCGGATCTTGCGCTCACGAGCGCGGACGTGAGCCCGACGTAGGCGGAGGGGGTCGTGAGGTCGCCCTCGTACTTGGGGACCTCGTACTCGAGAATCAGGTGATTGCGGAAGGTGTTCCAGGTGAGCTCGGCGATCAGTCGATGATCCTGATGCCGGTCGTCGCGGCGATGACTGAAGATCACATTCGGCGCCGGCAGGGCCTTGAGCGACTCGAAGTCCTCCTTGATGGCCGTGAAATCGCCCGCATGGTCCTCCCGGTAGGCGTGCGTGACGAGACGCGAGGCACCCGCCTTGCCAGAAAGCGCCGCCCACTGGGCGCAGCTCAAGTTCGCGCTCGCCGTGTGCACTGAAGATCACCCAGGTCACGTCGGCTGGCCGATGGCGATCGAGCAACGCGAGCAACGCCCCGCCGCAGCCGATGTCGACGTCGTCGCAATGCGCACCGAGACAGAGGATATTCAGGCGCTGCCGTCCGGCGGCACCGGGATCGACAGCGGCTGCATTAGGCGTCGCCTCCGGCGCGCCGCGGCAGGCGGGCTTGCGCCACACCATCCACGGGCAATCACCGCGCGCCTCCATGCGATCGTAGGTGATCTTATCCTTGAAGGTATCCATGCAGCGCCAGAATCCGTCCCAGCGGAAGGCGCTCAGCTTGCCTGCAGCGATCACCGCTGGAATGGCTGATCGACCAGCTCGTCGCCCTCCTCGATGTAGTCGAAAATCTCGCGCCGGAAGGCGAAGAAGCCGCCGTTGATGAGCAGGTCCTGGTCGGAAATCGCGCCCATCTGGCGACGCGCCGTTCGCCCCGAGCTGCACCGCGTGGAAGGACTGGGAGTTCGACACTGCCGCGAACGTCGCGATCGCATCGCCGCGCGAGAATCGACAGCTCCCGGTCGAGGGGGATATCGGCGAGGCCGTCGCTGTAGTTGGCGAGAACATCGCCTTGCCCTCGAGATACTTGCGCACGCGCATAGCCGCTGCCCGATGTTGCTGTGCAGGCCGGTGTCGACGAAGGTGATGCGCCAGTCATCCAGATCGCGGCCGTGCAACTCGACGCGCCCCGCGCTCAATGTGAAGTCGTTGGACAGCGCCTCGTTATAGTTGAGGAAGTACTCGCGGATCATGTCGCCGCGATACCGAGGCAAGTATGAATTCCTTGTGGCCGTAGTGAGCGTAGTAGCGCATCAGATGCCAGATGATCGGCCGCTGCCGATATTCACCAGGACTTCGGCACGGTGTCCGAATGCTCGCGCAGCCGGGTACCGAGACCTCCGCAGAACAGCACAACTTTCATGCCCCAGATTGCTCAGCGCCAGAAGAATTCGGCGTCGATCTGGCCGGTGCGCTGCAGGTACTTGAGCTCCTTCAGACGCGTGAACGCGCGAAACTCGTAGGTCTCCTTGTTGAATTCGATGCGCTGGAACAGGTCCTCAGCTCCTGAATACCCTGGCGCGCGCTCCAGCGGCACACGAAGCCGGAAGCTTGGTCGCGATCTTGTCGAAAGACACGCGATAGCTGCGATTATCGGCCGCGGCCGGTCCGCTCGATACCTCGCAGCCGACGAACACCTCGGCCACCTGCTGCGCGATCTCGCGGATGCGGTAGTTCTCGGAGTTGCGCCCGACGTTGAAGATCTCGCCGTTCACGGCCTCGGCGGGCGCCTCGAGTGAGGAGCGAATCGCCGCGCAGATGTCTTCGATGTGCACGACCGGGCGCCAGGGGCTCCCGTCACTGGTCATCGCAATGTGCTTCTTGGTCCAGGCGAGCGCGCACAGGTCGTTGATGACGATGTCGAAACGCATGCGCGGCGAGGGACCGAAGGCGGTCGCGTTGCGCAGGAAGGTCACGCAGAAGTCGTTGCTCGCCATCGGGCGCACGTCGCGCTCGACCAGTGTCTTACATACCGCGTAGGCCGTCTGCGGATTGACGGGGCTTTCCTCGTTGAGGAACTCGCCGCTCCCGAGACCGTAAACACTGCACGAGGAGGCGTAGACGAAGCGGCGCGCGCCCGCGGCACGCGCCAGCTTCGCGAGGTGCACCGAACCCCCGCGATTGATTTTATAAGTCGCCTCGGGGTTGTTCTGGCCCAGCGGGTCGTTGGACAGCTCCGCGAGGTGCACGACGGCATCCATCCCGCGAAGTCCTTCGCCGCGGCATGGCGCAGATCGAGGAGCGCGTGAAGGGGACGATCGGCATCCGCTTTGGGTCTACGTACAGCGTGCCCTCGCGGTAGAACCCCGTATCGAGCCCGCGACCTCGTGGCCCGCAGCCACGAGCAACGGCGCGAGGCGCGAGCCTATATAGCCTTCGGTTCCGGTGATGAGAATCTTCATGTTGGTTTGTTGGAAAAGTCCGTTCTTTTGGTCGGGCCAATCAGAGCAGATCATCGCGACGCTGCTATTATTCATGTGGGGATCCGGCAGCGTGCGGGTTTGTCCCCACGGGACATAGTACTCGCCACGTTACGTTTTAATCTATCTAAATCATAGCATTGCACTCTCGATCTGCGCCATCGGATGGCCGCATATTTCGGCACCCGTTGGCCACAACATAATTGCGGCCGCACGCCCCGATGAGACAAAACCCGCCGGGCAAAATGAGAGCCCGGTCACAGATCGGGCATCGAACCGAAGACGGGTAGCGAATGCGACCAGCCAGAATTGTCTTTTACGGAATTTCGGCGCGGGCAATCTCGGCAACGAGGTCACGCTGCAGACCGCCATCGAGCACACACTGATGCGGCTGCCTGGTGCGCGGTTGCTCTGCGTCTGTCCGACCCGCAGACGTGCGTGCCCGCCACTGCATCGAGGCCGCCCCTTCGATGTCGCGTGATTCCGGCTGGTCCTGGTCCGACCTGATGCGAAACAGGGCGGCACCAAGGAGCGGCGCCGCAACGGTGCGGCAGCTCTCAAGCACGCCGCCGTCCTTGGCGTCTGGCTGCGCGTAGTGGCACGGCTCGTGCGCATCGTGTTCCGCCGCGTGCCACGGGAGTTCGCCCACTGGTACCAAATGCTGCGACTGATGGCGCGCAGCGACGCGTTTATGGTTCCAGCCGGAATCGTCACGGATGGCTCGTGCGGGTCGCTCGGCTGGCCCTACGACATGTTCAAGCTGGCCGTGCTCGCCAGGCTCTGCGGCAAGCGGGTCATCTTTTTCAGTGTCGGCGCCGGTCCCTTCCACCACCGGCTCGGCGGCTGGTTCATCAGGCGCAGTCTCGGGCTCGCGCACTACCGCAGCTATCGTGATGTCGACTCGAAGCGCCGCCTGGAGGCGATCGGATTCGACACGGCGCGCGATGCCGTGTACCCGGATCTGGTCTTCGGCCTGTCCCGCGCTCACCTCGCGGGACGCGAGCGAACCGAGTCCGCGCATCGTCGGGCTCGGGCTGAAGGACTACGCCGCGCCGGTCGACGCCGCCGACGCGAAGAGCTATCGCGACTATCTTGGCGTCATGGCCGACTTCGTCGTCTGGCTGCAGGCACAGGGGTACGCAGTCCGGCTCATCATCGGCGATGCGCAGTACGACACGCGGGTCAGGGAGGATCTGATCGCCCTCCTCGAGGCGCGCGGCGCCGCGCCAGAGCGCCGCTGCTGCTCTCGGATCCGATGCCCACGGTGGAAGAGCTGCTCCGGCAACTGCGCGAGACCGATGCGGTCATCTCGCCGAGATTTCACAACCTCGTTCTGGCGCTCATGCTGGACAAGCCCGTCATCGCGCTGTCGGATCTACCGAAGGTCACCGCGCTGCTGGCCGATCTCGGACTGGGGCGTTTTTGCCTGTCGCTCGAGGGGCTGAAGCCCGAGAGCTGACGGCTGGTTCGCGCGGCTCCAGAGCGAAGCCGCGAAGCTGATGCCTTATATAAGAGGCGCGGGGGAGCACGTATCGCCGCCCGGTCGATGAGCAGTACGGGAAGGTCTACGCGAATAGCGCGGACAGCACCTTTTTTTTTTTTTTTTTTTTTTTTTTTTTTTTTTTTTTTTTTTTTTTTTTTTTTTTTTTTTTTTTTTTTATAATATAATTTCGCCCGGCTGGCCAGCCAACCGGAAATTTTTTTTGTGACAGCATTACTCGAGTCATTGCGTCGCAGCCTCAAGGCCAGTCGATCCTGATTCTCAGCGGATTCCGGATCTTCCCGGCCATCATGGGTTGCCATGTGCGCACGGGCGGTATCGCGCGCGCGCTGGCGCGCATGGGTCATCGCGTCCGAATCTTCAGTCTCGCGGGACGCCGAGACGATTACCGCTTATTCGACCCGCAGCGACACACGCCCCAGGTTGTGCGGATCGAGCCGAATCTCACCGAGGAGATTCATCTCGGCTTACTGACGGGATTGCTGCAGACGATCGGACGCCGGCTCGACTACCCCGCGTCTGGCAATACGCGCTCTCGAGCGGGGATATTCCGCGGCGGCTCAGGGAGCTGCTGCGTGAAGCCGACGTCGTTATCTGCGACATGCCCTGGTGCCCCCGGTACCCGGCCCCTGGTCCAACAAGCCGTGGTTCATGATCAGCCACAATCTCGACCATCGGCTGCTCGAGCAGTCGAGCCCGCATCATCGGCGGGCCGCGCCTGGATGCGCGCGGTAGAAGCCCGGGCGCCGGCCGCTACCGGGATATCTTTGCCTGCGCGGAAGAGGACCGCGATTTCTTCCGCCAGCACGATCGCACCGCGCTGGTCCTGCCGATCATTCGTTGCGGAGTCGATCCGGCCGCCTACCAGGTAGCGCCGGGCGCGCGTGAGCGGGTCGCTCGGAGTTGGGGCTGGCGGATGAGGACGGCTGCTGGTTTTCAGCGCCAGCCGGTACCCGCCCAACGACGATGCGGTGCGGGAACTGCGCAAGTTCTGCCAGGAGGAAGCTCGTTCCTCGGCTCACCGGGTTCATATTCTCGTCTTGGGCTCAGTTCTGCCTGGTCCGCAGCGCGAGGGCGCCTTCATGGCGACCGGCCGGTTCCGGAGGTCGCCTCCTACCTTGCGGCCGCCGATGCCGGACTCAACGCCATTACCTGGGGCTCGGGATCGAACGTGAAGCTGTTCGAGTACCTCGCCGCCCGACTGCCGGTGATCTCCACCGAGTTTGGTGTGCGCGGCAGCGGGCTCAAGCCTGGCAGGACTATCTGCAATACGACTCGCCGCACTTGCGCCCCGCAATCGAGCGGTTTCTCGGGCGGCACAGCGAGCACTGGCGCGCGCATGCGGAGGATGTCTGGAGCGGCATCGACACAGCTGCGACATTCAGCTGCTGGTTTCCGAAGCCGTCACTCGCTTGGAGGAATTCCATCCCGGACTTACGTGATCATTTTCCCGAAAGCAGCCAGTCGATCGCGTGAGGCACCAGAAACCGCTGTTAACACCGGATGTGGTTCGCGTCTACTGGATCCGTCATACCCCCGGTATCTGGAGCGCTAACGCACAGGCCCCGGCGCCCCGCCGCGCGGGCACTTCACATAATGCGCGCATGCGGCTCACCGAGGCCTCACCCTTTTTTTTTTTTTTTTTTTTTTTTTTTGTAAGAAAAAGCCTCTTAAAAACAGACACCTACGGCCAGTTTCTGCACCTTTCCCACGCCCGGTCTGGTCGGGTCCCGGGTGCAACAGGGACGAGGTGAGAATTCCGTCACAGTTTTGCCACCCGGTGCCCGAATCCGGCCCCGGGGTGGTCACGTAACACTTAGAGCGCATAATTGCCCAGCTTAAGAATCTATAATCAAAGCGCCCAAGAAGAAGACTAGAGAGGTTCCAGTCCGTGGCAGTGTCCCCCGAGTCGGCCGGCGATTCGCTCACCCGTTCGGCAGTCCCGAGCGGGTCGATTAGGCAGCGTCGAGCCCGCGGCGCTGGCCTGCTCAAGCAGCTCGACCCGCTGGTCGCGGTCATGTCGCTGTTCGTGTGTGTCCTCGCCTACGGCCACCGCTCAGCGAGAGAACGCCCTGGCGGGCCTGCTCACCTTTCTCATCGCCAGCCCGATCTTTGCGCGCTCGCCCCGGCACAACGGCATCCCGGGGTCGCGCCTGTCCACGACCTACTCGCGCATCGTGGTCGAATGGGCCTGGTGGTCGCGATCCTGCTGTTTCTGGGATTTGCATTCAGGCCACCGCGACGTTCTCGCGGCTGGTGCTGGTGGCCTGGTTCGTCGCGACGCCGGCCGCGCTGCTCGCGGCGCACGGCCTGAGGCTCCGTGCGCATTCGATCCTGGCAGCCAACGACGGACCACGCTACATCATCGTCGGCGCCAACAATGTCGGTTTCGAGCTTTTCCGGCGCCTGCCGCAGAAGGGCTTTCTCGGCTTCTTCGATTTCCGGAGCGCAGACCGCGTTTCCCAGGTACTCGAACCCGACAGGCTCGCCGGGCACTGCAAGGACATCGCGAGCTACGCGCGCACGCACGGCGTGACGGCGATCTACATCGCGTTGCCGCTGAGCAACGTGCCGCGGATTGGCGAGATGATCCGCGACTGCGCGACACGACCGCCTCCATCTACTTCCTGCCTGACGTTTTCGCATTCGACATGATCCAGGGTTGGCTGGTGGACCTCAACGGCATGCCCGCGATTTCCGTGTGCGACACGCCGTTCCATGGCATGGACGCGGTGCTTAAGCGCACGACGGATATCGTCCTCACGGGACTCGCCATGCTGGCGGCCGCGCCGCTGATGGCGGTGATTGCCATCGCCGTAGCTGACCTTGCGAGGCCCGTGCTGTTTCGGCAGCGCCGCTATGGACTCAATGGCGAGCTGATCAACGTCTACAAGTTCCGCAGCATGACCGTATGCGAAGACGGCGCCGGGTGACGCAGGCGACGCGCAACGATGCTCGCATTACCGCCCTCGGCAAGTTCCTGCGGCGCACTTCGCTCGATGAGCTGCCGCAGCTACTCAACGTATTGCAGGGCAAGATGAGCCTTGTGGGCCGCCCCGCACGCCATCGCGCACAACGAGATGTACCGTAAGCTGATCAGCGGCTACATGATCCGTCACAAGGTGCGGCCCGGCATCACTGGCTGGGCGCAGATCAATGGCCTGCGTGGCGAGACCGACACCGTCGAGAAGATGAGCGCCCGGGTGAAATTCGACATCGACTACCTGAACAGTTGGTCGCCGTGGCTGGACATGAAGATCCTGTTGCGGACCGTGATGCTCGTCGTTCGGGACAACAGGGCGTACGAACAGCCCTCCGGGTTGCCAATTGTAAGTGCCACGCTCGTACGGCGCGCCTGTGAGCGAAGACATCAAAGCGCGCAATTGCCGGCGCACGATGCCATTATTGCGCCGGTGAAACCAACTCGCAAAAATGGCGGCCCTCATGGTGCTGGTGATCGTGGGGTATCGGTTGTGGTTGTGCCAGATTATCGGTGGCGGCAATCGTCGTGGCGCGCAAGCTGACCGGGTTGCTCACCGATGTCACCTGGGGGGATCTGGGCGATATTGCGCGTCCAGGTTCAGGCTTCGAGCTCAGGCATCTGGCCCGCTGGGGCGACCCCTATTCGACCGTCGAGGATCCCGATACGACCTCGGCCGACCGCACGCGGGGCCGGGAGCTGTTTGTATTGAACTGCGCCAAGTGTCATGGCCGGAGGCCAAGGGCGGCCTCGGCCCGGCGCTGGTGGGTCGCGCATTGCGCCATGGCGACAGCGATTGGGCGATCTACCGGACGGTCGCGGGTGGTGTGCCCGGAACAGCGATGGTCGGTGGCCTGATCGTCGAAGAGATACCTGGCGCGTATCGCCTATCTGCGCGACCCGGTAGCAGCGGCGCAACGAGAACGGGTGCCTCGGTAGCAAGCAGTAAAGCTGGGGCCCGCACGGACGTACGTCTGCCAGGTTGCTGGAGTCCTCCCGGGACCGGCGAGTGGCTGCTGCCCGGAGGGTCCTACGACGGCAAGCGCTTCTCGCGCGACGCCGAGGTAACAGCCGCAATGTCCGGAGCTCTCCGTACGGTGGGTCTCATCTCCCCCCGAGCGACGCCCCCGATGAGTCTGGCCCGCCGTGTCGGGGCGCTACCTCTACGTGACGGTGCCGCCCGGGACGGTGATCGCTCTCGACGCCGAGTCCGGTGCGAAAGTCTGGCAGTACACCCGCACTGTCCCGCCGGACATCCACGTCTGCTGCCTAGCGGCGAATCGCGGTGTCGCGGTGTTCGGGCGACGCGTCTACTTCGCAACGCTCGACGCCCATCTGTCGCACTGGACGCGACCTCCGGCCAGTTGGTCTGGGACCAGACCGTCGCGGACTACAAGACGGGATACAGCATCACCTCCGCGCCGCTCCCGGTCGGCGATCTCGTCATCACCGGGATCGCGGGTTCGGAGTTTCCCATCCGGGGCTTCATCACCGCCTATGACGCGGCCACGGTGGCGCTGCGGTGGCGCTTCAACACGGTTCCCGAGCCGGGCGACCCGGTCAGCAAGACCTGGGGTGGAGATTCCTGGAAGACCGGCGGGGGGGCGACCTGGGGATCGGCGCATACGACCCGGACGTTGGCTTGCTGTACTGGGGCGTGCCACGGCGGCACCCGACTTCAACGCAGCGCTCCGCCACGGTGACAATCTGTTCGCGAATTGCCTGCTCGCGCTCAACCCGGCCACCGGCAAGCTCGTGTGGTATTTCCAGTTTCTTCCCGGAGACGATCACGATTGGGACTCCACCCAGACACCTTCGCTGATCGACGTGGAGGAGGACGGACGCACCCAACGGCTGCTTACCGTCGCCAACCGCGGCGGCTTCTTTTACGTACTGGATCGGCAAACGGGCCGCTTCATCCGTGGGGCGCCGTTTGCCAAGCAGACCTGGGCGGTCGGTCTCTCGTCGTCGGGGCGTCCGATCCGGGCGCCGAACTCTACGCCGACCGCGCAAGGCGCATATGTGTATCCGAGCGCGAACGGTGCGACCAACTGGTGGCCCTCCGCATACAGCCCCTCGCCGGCCTTTACTACGTCAACGTCGAGGTAGCCGGCGCGCTGTTCTTTTCCAAGGACGAGGCCGGCTCAAGACCGGGCACATGTACCTCGGCGGGACTGCGAGTTACAACGATCCAGCCACCGACTCGGTGAGGGCCATCGACCCTGTCACCGCCACCGTACGCTGGGAACGCAAGAATTCCACCGTCACGAGCGCACCGCGCGGCGGATTGCTCGCCACTGCGGGGGGTTTGCTGTTTGGTTCCGACGGCACCCGTCTGTACGCGCTGGATGCCTCGAATGGCCGGGAACTGTGGTCGTTCAACGCCGGCGCGCATATCAGCGCCCCGCCGATGACATTCCGGATCGCAGGCAGGCAGGTCATCGCCGTCGTGGCGGGCCATGACCTCGTGGCCTTCGCGCTTCCGACTCAGCGCAAAGTACCCTAGGCGCGCCCCCCCCCCTTCACGCGAAGCGCCACGTCGTGGCTCTGACACCAGGAGAGCAGCGCGTAGATGGACCAGACGCGGAACCAGTACAAACCGGGCCGGCCCGCCACGTAGGACTTCCACAACGTCCATACTGTCTCCGGCTGCAGGCCGGCGCGGCCGACCAACGAAGTGTCGGACAGCAGCCGCTCCATCTCCGGCTGAATCGCCGCCTCGCCCACTCGCCAATCGGCAGCACGAAGCCCGACTTCGGCCGATCGAATATGGCCAGGTCGAGCCGCTGGAGCGCGAGGTCTCGCAACAGGCGTTTCTTGCCGAGCGGTGAAAACCGCCGTGCGGGATCGACGCCGGCCAGCTTTTCGCACAGTGCCCAATCGAGCAGCGGTACCCGCGCCTCGAGCGACACAGCCATGCTCGCCGCGTCGGTGTCGCGCAGCAGCCGCTCACCGACGAAGCTCGACAACTCCAGCAGCGAGATCGCGTGGAGGATTTCGCTGCCATCGATCCGGTCGCGCCATGCGGCCGCGGTCTCGGCAGGCAGTCCGAAATCCTGACCTCTCTGGGCAAGGCGAACGGGGGCCGAGGCGAGGCGCGACTGCGCTTCGCGCGTAAACAGCGCGTACGACGTCTGGTAGAGCCGCAGCAGATCACCGTCCCTCGCACTCGCCACGTCGGCGATTTTTCCCCACCGCTCTGTGGCGGCGCCTGCCCGAGAAGGTTCCACGCGAGCGCGCCGGCGAGACGATACACCGCGCCCACGGCGCCACCGAGTGGCCATGGCACCCACGCCCCGGCATGCAGCATCCTCGGCAGCTCCGCGAAAGTTGGGTAACCGCCGAACAGCTCGTCGCCACCCGTTCCGGCCAACGCAACGGTCATTCCAGCCTCTCGTGCGGCGCGGCTTACGAAATACGTGTTGAGAGCGTCGAATGTGGGTTGGTCGATCGCCGTCAGAGCATCCGGGAGCTGTCGCAGAAAGTCTTCTTCGCGCAGAGTCACATTGGTGTGGCGGCTGCCGATCGCCGTCGCCACGCGGGCGGCGTACTGCGACTCGTCGAGGCCGGCCTCGTCGAAGCCGATCGTAAAGGTGTGTACCGCGCCCGGCGCGGTCTCGCTGGCGAGCGCCGCCACGGCGCTCGAGTCAATCCCGCCCGAGAGAAAGATTCCGAGCGGCGCATCCGAGACGAGCTGCATGCGGACCGTGTTCGCCAGTTCATGACGCAACTCGTCCTCGGTCGTGCGCCGTACGTCGGACGAGGGCGGCCGCCAATAACATCCCAACGTGTGCCGGTTGTTGCCGGCGTCTTGCGCCCGCCTGCCTGGGGAGATGGTGAGGATACCTGCCGCCGGCAGCAGCTCGATTCCTTCGACAATGGTCGTGGGCCCGACCACGAAGCCCTGGGACAGGTAGGAGGCGACACCGGCCGGGTCCAGCCGGCGCTCGACGACACCGCTGGCAAGCAGCGCCCGGACTTCGGATGCGAACAGAAGGATCTCCCTGCCGAGCGGGCTGTTCCGCGCTCGCGTCCAGTACAGTGGCTTGATCCCGAGGTGATCGCGCACCAAGTGCACCGAGCGCGAACGAGGGTCCCAAATAGCCATCGCAAAGATGCCGCGCAGGCGCGGTACGATGCTGAGCCCCCAACGGCCGTACGCTTTGAGTATCACTTCCGTGTCGGACCACGAGTGGAACTGCTCCCCGAGCGTCTCCAGCTCGCGCCTGAGCTCTCTGAAGTTGTAGATCTCACCATTGAAGGTGATGGCGCACCCGGACGCAGCATCCACCATCGGCTGAGCGCCCGCCTCGCTCAGGTCGATGATCGCGAGACGGCGGTGGCCAAACACCACTTCGCCGGACTCCGCCGCCCAAAGTCCAGCGCCGTCGGGTCCCCGGTGCTGTTGCGCCGCGCTGATGCGTTCGACGCAGGCGGTGACCGCGTTACGATTCGGCGCTACGTTGAGAGCCGTGGGCGCAAGATTGCCTACGGCACCGGCGATTCCACACATTGCTGTCTTGTGACCTCTAGCGCGGCAGCCGCCGCCCTGGTGTGCGCCGGGGTTTGGCCCCGAGGTCATTTCCGTCTGACGATCCTGGCCGCTGCGATGAGGGCGCAAACCGCTGCCGGGGCACCCCAGCCTTGCGGAATGCCGGCCGCGGCTCAGGCGCCGGGCGTGCACCTCCGGCTCGCGTAGCTACTGTGCCCGCCGAAGTCAGCGCCTCGCTCCACGCTGCGACCTTGCCTGCCGTCGCAAGAGCCACCCCGAAGATCAGGGAGCCTGCGAAGGACTGCAAACCGATGTCGCCGTAGCAGTGCACGCTGTAGGCAGTAAGGGAGCTGAGCGCGACCATCGCGGCACCTCGTGGCACCGGGTCGGCGGAGCCCCACCAGCCTCGCGCAGCGAGGTAAGCGCCCGTCGGTACCACTCCCCAGATCCCGATGATCCCGACAAGCCCACTGAAGACCGCGAGACCAAGGAGGGCGTTATGTGGCGTATACAATGTCAGGACCCACGCGGCATCGTAGTTCGACCAGTAGCTCTCGGCTTTGTCGTACGGGCGACCCCAGCCGGTACCAAAGATCGGATTACCGATATCGACCAGTGTATGCAGGAGATTACGGGCTTCCTCCTGCCGGGTGAGGGAAGAGGGATCATAGTTGCTTCCCGTGGTTAGCAGCGCATGGACCGGTGCGAACACTCCGCTGTCGCTTCCCAAACCCGCGACGAAATAGATGACCACCAAGGGCGCGGCCCGCAACGCCCACTTGTTGATCCGGCTCCGCAACGGTCCCGGGCCGATCAGCACGTAGATCAGCGGCAGTGACAATCCGAGCTCCACCCAGGCAATGCGCCGGGCGTTCAGCACGATGGCGTAGAACAGGCACGACACGACGAGGGCCGCGATGATCCATGTCGCCCTTCCGCCTTTGAGACAGGCCCAGGTCACGGTAATCAGAGTCCCCACCACCCACAGCATGGAGTCGTCGTGGTTCGTGATCCATTCCGGCAGAGGGAAGACCTTGCCGTAGATATATGTCCAAAAGAAATAGATGCAGAGCGCCGCCCGGATCAGCGCCGCGAGAACCACGATCTTACCGAGGGTGGCGAGGTCGCGCTCGGTACGTACCAGCGACATGAGCATGTACGCAATCAGCAACGCCGCCAGAAAGCGCCAGACCTGGTAGTAGGCGAAATACGCCGATCCGCCGCGGACCAACCCCCACAGGAATGTAATGCCAACGCACGCGACGCTTACAAGGATCGCGCGGTCCATTTCCCGGGCATGCAGCCGGCTACCGGACGTAACGAGACAGAAGGGTACGAGCGCAAACAGCAGAAGCTGCCACGGAAACAGCGAAATTCCCGGGACGGGGGCAAACAGTGGAGCGAATACCACAAAGACGCTGCGCCACTTGCCCAAATACAGGACCGTATCGATCTCGAGCGGCCATTCCCCAACCCAACCGATGAAAAGGAGCGCGAACATGATCATCGTGATCACGCTTCTCTTCTCAGTTCGCTCCGCGCGCTTCGCGATGCGGGGCGTCAACTCCATCGATACCTCAGGTAGTAGAGCACGCCGAACCAGAAGAGAGCGTACAAGACCCAGCCGACTCTCAGCGCCGACCGGCTACGCCCGCTATCGCGTTGTTTCGCCGCGCTAACGCCCACCAGCAAGGGAGCGATCGCGATTGAGATCAGGAGGTACTTGAACACGCGCGCCCCAGCTCGAGGCTGCTCGGTAGCCCAAAGAAACGTCCGATTCGTGCCACGATACGTTCCGCCGCGTGTCCGTCCCCGTACGGGTTAACTGCGTTAGCCATCGCATCATAGGCGAGCGAATCGTCGAGCAGGCGGATTGTGTTGTCCACGATGCTGGTTTCGATTGGTCCTACCAATAGTGCCGTGCCCGCCTCGACGCCCTCCGGACGCTCGGTAGTTTCTCGCATCACCAGCACGGGCTTGCCGAGCGAGGGAGCCTCTTCCTGCACGCCTCCCGAATCCGTCAGGATGAGCTTGCATCGGCTCATGAGCGCCACGAAGTTCCGATAACCTTGTGGGGGAATCAGAGCGATGTTTGAGATACCGTTGAGCAGACGGTTGACGGGTCGTTGCACGTTGGGATTGAGGTGCACGGGATATATGAACCGATACTCGGGATAACGAAGCGCAAGAGTTCGGAGGGCACGACAGATCTGTTCAAACCCTTCCCCGAAACTCTCGCGCCGATGACCGGTGATGAGCACGAAAGGCCGCGTCGCCCAATCGGGTCCGATCACCCGTGATAGCGAGGCATCGATCGACGCGCGGACGCTGGCTTCTGCCTGGCGGGAGCGCTCCATGAATAGCGCATCCACCACCGTATTTCCCGTCACCTCGATGTCTTCCTGCGCGATGCCCTCCCGCAGCAAGGCGGCTTGAGCCGATGGCGTCGGGGCAAAATGGAGCGACACAATCCGCGAAGCCAGGCGGCGATTGAGCTCCTCCGGGAAGGGAGAAAGGATGCTCGCAGTGCGCAGCCCCGCCTCCACGTGTCCGATCGGGATGCCCCGGTAGAAACATGCCAGGGCGGCAACGAAGACCGTAGTGGTGTCGCCCTGCACGAGAGCCAAGTCGGGATGGCTCCCTTCGAGCCATCCGTCGATTTTCTGCATCAGCCTGGCGGTCAATCCTGCGAGCGTCTGGTTTGGCTGCATCGTGTCGAGGTCGACGTCCACGGTGAACCCGAGCTCACCGGCAACCTGATGAAACATCTCCCGGTGCTGGCCGGTGCCGACGACCCGGCAGCGTAAGGCGCCATGCTGCTTCAGCGCTGCCACGACCGGAGCCATCTTGATGGCTTCCGGACGCGTCCCCATGAACACGTCGACGGTTTTGGGTTTGTCCATTGGTGTCCGCACCCGCATCTTTCCGTCACGAGATCCGCGCCCCAGCGCGGAGCCGGAATATCTCTCGCGCGGCGAGCCCCAGGAACTCCGTGTTCGTGTACAGGTAGCGTTTCCACATCTTCCGTGGTTCCATCGCAAGTCGCCATGACCATTCCATACCGGCGGCCTGAAGCACACGTGGCGCTCGGCGCACATACCCCGTCAGTACGTCAAACGTGCCACCCACGCCCACGATCACGGGAACTCCGAGAGCTTCACGGTGACGCTGACACCAGGTCTCCTTGAAGGGACTCGGCATGCCCACGAACAGCATATGCGGCGCGAGAGCAGCGATCTCGGCCACGATGCTCGCGTGGTCGGCGGCGGCAAAATATCCGTCACGCCAACCTACCACTTTGAGTCCGGGATGGTTGCGGCGGCAGTAGTCCACAAGACTCCGAACCACTTCCGGACGCGCACCGAGAAAGTAGGCACTGAGACCCCGTGACCCCCCTTCAGCCAGCAGCTTCGCGGTGAGATCCACCCCGGCAACGCGTTCGGGCAAAGGAACGCCGGCGAGCCGCGAGGTCACCACCACGGGCACGCCGTCTGCAACAATCAGGTCTCCGCTGCGACATGCCGCGCGCAACTCCTCATCGCGTCTCATCATGCAAAGAAGAGCCGCGTTCAGCGTGATGACGGTGTGGGCAATCCGAGGTCCATAGCACCAGGCGATACACTGGTCGATCGTCGACTGCATGTCGAGGCGATCAAAGGGACTGCCGAGCAACTCTATGCGTGCAGGATTCACGAATTGAGCCCTTCCGCTTGCGGCGTTACCCTCGCTCGCCAAACCGCTTCCTGCGCGTCGTTAAACTTGCGAGTCGCCCTGCGCTTTCCGAGCCGCAGGCAAGCGTACTGATAGCTCCGCAGGAACTTGCGGAACTCAAGGTCGTCGTAGCGCCCTAGTCCGCGCACTGCGCTCGAAACGTAGCCCCACCACATTGCGATGCTGCCCGCCAATATCGGGTGTTTCGGCAGCCGGAATATCGTGCTGACGAGGAAGTACAGGGGCGCAGTGCCCATGAAGTACTGTCCGTAGCCTGAGCGAACCCTCCCGGTCCAGATGCCTCGTTGGCTTGATCCCATCGGGCGCAGGTGGATGAATCTCAGTGCTTCGTCGTCCACGCTTTCCGCAACCCAGCCGAGCATCCGGCACCGATGACAGTCGATACCATCCCACATCACCTGGCGCACGAATCCGCCTATCTGGCGAAAGCACTGAACGCGGTAGAATTTCGTCATGCCCACCGACATCTCGTCGCCGCAAACCTCGGCAACCAGTTTCCCGTTGCGGGAGGCAACGAAGTAGGGCTTTCCGGACGCGGTGCCGAGCCGAGGATTCGCCTCCATGCGCTCCATCAGCAGTTCGAAATAACGCGGCGGAAGATCAAGGTCGAGATCGAGCTTGCAGAGGTAGTCGAACTCCTCGAGCGCGACCGTCTCCAAGCCGGCGTAGAAGGCCTCGATCACTCCGGGCCCGACGCTGCGACCGCCACGGTCCGCTCGTCGCACCACCTTCAGGTACGACATGCGGGAGCGGTAGCTCTCCAGGATCGCCGGCGTGTCGTCGGTGGACCCATCATCGACAACAACCCAAAGCGCCGGAGGGGTGCTCTGCGCCAGAATGCTATCGAGCGTGCGGCGCATGTGTTCCGCCTCGTCACGACAGGGCGAAATCAGTGCGTACCTGCGGTTTGACACTCGGAAAATGCTCCCCCTGGCTCGGCCTCATTCCTTTATGGCTCGCCGCAGCGGGCGAGCTTTTTCAGGCCATCCGACAAGCTGCCAGAGGCCACCAAGCACGTCAATCACCGTCGGACATATTGTGACCTGCTCGACATAATCGAACGCCTCCGCCTGAATTTGCGGTGCCCGGCATTGCCTTGCCATCGCAGCGTGTCTGCTGTATCTGATGGCCCCGGCGCTTCCTCGGCGGATCATGATTGGCGATTATTCAATATGCGCTTCCGGAGGTTTACGGTGGTATTGATCGGCATGATGCTGGCTGTGGCCTGTGTCATCGTCATAACCCCGCTGCGTGCTTCCCTCCTGCGTGGCATGGGCCGATTTCTGGTTGCAACCGTCCAATTACAGCACGCCGATGTCATAGTTCTGTCCGTCGATTCGGACGGTGCCGGAGTGCTCGAGGCCACTGATCTGGTACATGCGCATGTCGCGGATCGTGTCGCGCTGTTCGCCGATCCGCCGGACACTGTCGATCGTGAATTCCTGCGGCGAGGCGTCCCGTATTTCAACCGGGCAGCGGTCTCCGCGAGGCAGCTGCATGAGCTGGGAATCGACGCCGTAGAGGTGATACCCGGCACTGTTGCCGGCACTGATGATGAGTCACACGATCTTGCAGCATGGTGCTCGGAGCACCGTTACAGCACAGTGATTTTCGTCAGCACCGCCGATCATTCGCGCCGAACCGCGCGAATCCTGGAACGAGCGACGCAGGGTCACGGCATCAAGTTGAGTGTGCGTGCATCACGTTATTCGGCTTTCGATCCGGATGCCTGGTGGAAATCCCGAACGGGTGTCCGGACGGAGATCATCGAATCCGAAAAACTGCTGGTCGATATGCTGCTGCATCCCCTTTCCTGATTGCCGATCAGCGCGCCATTCGGTCTCGGAGGAATTCTGTCGGGGTAGTGTTGGAGTGGAGCGCGGATTGGCGGATGCGTCACTCAAGCGCTTCGCCTGAATGAGGATGATTGACCGAGTATGACCCAAGGCGCGGACGTCTATTTCGAGGACCACCAGGAATCGGGCGATCTTGGACGTCGGGCTTTGCACGGCGGCATCGTCTCGGTCGCGATGCAGTACGGCAACGGTGTTCTCCAGATACTTGCCGCGGTCATCCTGGCCCGGCTCTTGACGCCGGCAGATTTTGGATTGGTGGCGATCATCACGGTTCTGACGAGCTTTGCGCCACTGCTAATCGATTTTGGTCTTGGAGACGCTACGACACAAAGAAAAAAGATAACTCCAAGTCAGATCAGCAGCCTCTTTTGGCTCGCTAGCGGGATCGGGTTGGCGGTCGCCGTTGCCGTCGCCGCCTGCAGCCCGCTGATTGCTGCGCTATATCACGAGCCGGAACTGCAGCCTATCGCACTTTGTACCGCGATCACCTTCGTGCTGTGGGGGGCTTCGAATCAGCACCTAGCGCTTCTGCGGCGGACGATGCAATTTGGCCGAATCGCCAGAATACAGCTGCTCGGCAGCCTCGCAGGCATTGTCACTGCCATCGTCCTCGCAATTCGCGGATACGGCTATTGGGCGCTGGTGGCGCGACCGATTGTGAACGCGCTCTGCGTAGTGATCGGTGCCTGGCTCGGCTGTCGTTGGAGGCCTGGATTACCAGCCTTCGACAACGAAGTGAAATCGATGATCCGCTTCGGGCTGCACGTGGTGGGTTTCTCGGTCACGTACACGGTGGCCAAGGCAGTGGATCGGATTGCGCTCGGCTTGTTCTATCGGCCCGATCAGGTGGGCTACTACCAGAACGCGATCACGCTGTATGAGAGCTCCATCTTCCAGGTGTTTGCGCAGGTGCACACCGTCGGAAGCGCAGCCCTCAGCAAGCTTCAATCCAATCCGGTTGCGCTTCGTCAAAAATACCAAGCGGCGTTGTCGGCGATGGCGTTCTTCGTCATGCCGGTGGCAGCGATCCTGTCGGTGACAGGCGAGGATGTCGCGGTGATGTTGTTGGGGGAGAAGTGGCGGACCGCCGGCTGGCTCTTGGGAATCATTGCCTTGCGCGGTATTCCCCAGGTCGTCGAAACGTCACAGGGATGGCTCCATCTTTCCATCGGGAGAGCGGATCGCTGGCGAAATTGGGGAATCGTTTCTCTCGTCGTCCAGATCGTGGCGGTGCTCGGAGGCTTGCCCTTTGGTGCGACGGGGGTCGCCGTCGCCGGCGTCATTGCGAGCATCCTCATTGCGATTCCATCGATCAGTTATGCGGGCCGCCCCATAGGCGTAGGCTCGGCGCTCGTGATCCGGACCGTGGGGCCACAGCTGATCGGCGCGATCAGCGCCGCGGCCGGAGGGTGGTGGCTGCAAGTGACCGTTCTCGTTCATTGGCCAAGCCTGGTACGCATCGTTGCGTCCACGGCTGTCTGCGCCGGTATCTACCTTGTTGTCGTGGTCGGCTTGTTTGGGCTCAGCGAGCCGATCAGGGTCGCCCGCTCGGTGGTGCAGGATCGACTTCGGAGCAATCGGTAGCAGTGGTCGGTACGCGAGTGCGAGGTGCTCGCGAACCGGTCATGTGTCGCTGTTAGCGGTACCAGATCTTTCCGGCGCTCCGTACCCGTAATAGTAGTAGCCCGAGCTCTTCTGCGTGCTCTGATTCAGCACGAGTGACGGAGAGCAACCCTCGGGCAGCCGGCGCAACGCATCCTGGAGCGCATGGTGCTCGGTGTACTCTGCGCGCACCACCACCACGATCTGACCTGCCACCTCGGCAAGCGCGGGTGCTTCGGTCGATAGCAACAACGGCGGGGAATCGAAGATGAAAATTCGCCTTTCGTCCTGGTTCAGGAGCCAGCTCATGGCTTCGACCATCCGCTCGCTCGCCAGCAGCTCCGTGGCTCGATCGCTGTGTCTCCCGGCCGGCAACAGGAACAGGTCGGGCACGTCCGTCGCGAGTATCAGCCGCTCCAGCTCGATGGCCGGATCGATGACCGCGTCCAGCAGGCCTTGTTCGGCGCCGACGCCGAACATCTTGCTGATCTGTGGCTTGGCAACGTCCCCGTCGACGAGGACAACATGCAAATCCCTCTCCATCGCCATGCTGAAGGCCAGATTGATGGCGGTGAAGGTCTTGCCCTCGCCCGGCAACGCGCTGGCCACCATGACGAGACGCCCGTTCGGGACAGACTCCTGCCCCTTGCCCATTGCCGCAGCGATGAGCGGGCGTTTGATGTGGCGGTACTGGCTCCCGATCTGCCGCTCCTGGTGCTTGGGTGCCAGCAGACCCGCCGCGCGCAACGCGTCCTGATCGATGGATATCACGCGTCCGCTTGCGGCCTGCGACGTCTCGGTCTCCACGACCTTGCCGAACACGCGCCGGGTTCGCGAGGTGGACGCGTCTGCCTGCAGCCGTTTTAGCGCCCTTTCGACGATGCTCATGTAAAGGTCACCCAGGTTCTGACCGCGTTCGCCAGGTATCGCTGGGTCGCGATGAATACGCCGCACAGCAGCACCATGCCCAGGGTCGCCCCGGCGAGCCGCAGCGCCGAGCGCCGCATCTGCGCCTCATACCGCTCGATCCACGTCATGCTTACCGCACCCAGCACCGGCAATCCCGTCATCTCGTGCAGGCGTTGCACGCTGCCGAACGCGGGCCGCAAGAGGTTGAGAAGGAAGGCCATACCGACGCCCGCAGCGATGGCTGCCACCAATGCGCCGAGGGCCAGCAGCGGCCGCTTGGGGAAGACCGGATCGAAGGCCGCGCGCGGTGGATCGATGACATCGAAGCGAACGAGACCGGTCTGCGCTGCCTCCCCGCCGAGCCGCGCGCGCCCGAGTTGCTCGACCAACGCTTCGTACTGCGCCTTGACCACGGTGTAGTCGCGATTGAGCCGGGAAAACTGCGCCTCCACCTCGGGAGCCGTATTCATCATGCTGCGCAGTGAGGCGACACGCTGGCGGTGGTTGGCGATATCCGCCTGCAGTCCCGCGATCTCCACGCCGACCTGGTCGTACTGCAATTTCAGATTCTGGTACACCGGGCTCACGGCAAGGCCGGTGCGCGCCGCGGCACTCGCATCGCCCCTGCGCGCCGCAGCGATCTCGTCATCCAGGCGCTTTTGCAGCTCCGCGATGGTGTTTCGCAGTTCAATGACTTTCGGATGCTTCTCGGTATAGTTGAGCAACAGCTCATCCAGCTGCTGCTGGCTCTGCGCCAGGCGTGTGGCGGTGTCGCTCGCGGGCGTACCGACAGGTGTCGCGTTCTTCACCGCGCCGCCCGGTACCAGCGGATCTTCACCGCGCAACTGACGTTCCAGCTCATTGCGCCGCATTGTGGCAACGGAGAGCTTGGTCTGGGCCGTATCGAGGTCGGCCAACTCGGTGTCCAAACGATTGAAGTAGTCGGTTTGGTTTCCCGGCAACAGGCCGACATGCTCCTTCTTGAACGTGGCCAGCCCCTCTTCGGCATCACGCAGACGCTTCTCGAGCTCGGCGATCTGTTGCGTGAGGAACTGTTGCGCCTGCTCGGAGCCTTTGAGCTTGCCGCCCAGCGCCTCCCCGACGAAGGTGTTCACTAGGCGGTCGACCACGTTCAGGCTGGTCTGACGATCCTTATTTGTGTAGGCGATGAGATAAGTGCCCCCTCCGGCCGCCGTCCCGACACCTCGGAGGTAAATCTGGATCTGGTTGCGCAGCTTATCGATCACCTTTTGCCGCTCCTCGGGTGTCCGGGTGCGGGCGGTGAGCCCCGTGTCATCGGCAATCTTTCCGAGCTGCGGACCGCCCAACAGTGCCTCGCGCACCAGCTGTATCTGCTGGTCCGTGTTCTCATCGAGCGTGAGAGTGCGGGTGGCGGCGCTCACGGCGGTCTGCGTATTGACAAAGACCGTAGCCGAGGCCTCGTAGCTGTTCGGCAGCACGGTAATGACAACGAGCGCAAGGAGCAGCACGGCCCAGGCCACCGCGGTGCCGATCCAGCGGAACCGCCACAGCCCGCGCAGCTGTTCTACCAGGTTATCGAGCTGTTGCATCATGTGGGGCGACGGCTTCCTTCAAAAGCGTGACTGCGGAATCAGCAGGACGTCACCGGGACGCAGTGTGATGTTCTGGCTCATGTCGCCCTTTTCGAGCAGCCTGTCGAGGCGGATTTTGAACTCCTGCTGCTTGCCATCCACCGTGCGAACCACCCTGGCGCGGTTGCCCGCGGCGAATTCGGTGAGCCCGCCGACGGCGAGCACCGCATCGAGCACAGTCATGCCTTCGTGATACGGCAAGGCCTCCGGAGTCTTCACCTGGCCCGTGACCTTGACCTGACTGAGGGCGCTGACCGCAATCAGCACGAAAACGTTTACCTTCGGCGACCTGACGTACTCGGAGAGTACCTTTTCGATATCGCGCGACAGCTCCGAAGGCGTCTTGCCGGCGGCGAGCATGTCTTCTACGAGTGGCGTGGAGACTTTACCGTCTTGGCGCACGGGCACCGTGACGCTGAGGTCCGGATTCTGCCAGACGTAGATCTGCAAGCTGTCGCCGGGACCAATCCGGTAGTCGGGACCGACGGCCGCGGCGGCGGCCGGTACGGCGACAGGAGCGACCGCGGCGTGCGCGGACACGGTTGCAACCGCCAGTGCGGCAAACAAGGTGTAGGCCGAGATCGATCGAATCATGTCGGTGGATTAAGGAAACGTGACCAACCGCCGAATAAATCTCGACATTTCTACGATCCCTGGCGGATGATTGCGGCCTGGGGAACTTTACCACAGATGGCGCACCAGGGTCGCAGGCCTGCGTATTCCAGGTTGCGGCGAAACCTGTTTTTTGGAGTCTTTAGTCTTAGGCCACGTTATGCCCGCGGTCGATTCTGCCCGCGCACGCGCATCGATGTGCCGTGCCGCGCACGATGCCCAGTGGCATGAGGCACGTACGGAGCGGCGAGTGGAACGAAGCAATCGATACGTGGGCGTCGGCGGTTGCTGGAGCAGGCGGGCGGCCGATGCGCTGATCTACACCTTGGTGGTCAGCGCCCTGGCGGGCTGCCATGGCCGGCACTTCGGCAGTTTGGCCACGCCGACATGCTCTGTATCGGACAGCGGAACGATGCGACCGCCCTCGATCAGCGCTGCCGCGGCCTCTTCATCGACCACGATCTTCCCGCCCGATCGGATCACCGCCTGGAACCCAGGGGTGCCCGGCGGGGTGCCGGCGCGTTCCAAGGTTTGCGCCAGCATCTCTGCGGCGACCTACGGCAATGGCGCCAGCGATGCAACGGCGGGTATACAGGCGGCGATAGAGGCATGTCCCGCCGGTGAGGTCGTGCTGCTGTCTGCCGGCACCTTCACCATCAACAACGGCAACCTCCTGCTGATCGACAAAGGCATCACGCTGCGCGGCGCGGGAGCCGGGCAGACGACGCTGCAGAAGACCGATGGAGCAAAGCCAGGCGTCGAGGCAACCGGAGCCAAACCCTCCCCCATCGCGATACTCGGACCGATGCGGTGGGCGATCAACGGCGGCTTCACCAGCTCTACCAACCTCACCGCCGATGCCGTGAAGGGTGCCTACTCGATCACTGTGGCGAGCGTGACCGGCTTCAAGCCGGGCGAGACCGTGCTGCTGGATGAGCTATCGGGCGCCTCCTGGCAGACAGATCCGTGCGGACGCGGACAGATCTGGGCCGCACCGGATTTCCGGGTCGTCTGGCAGCGGCACAATCCTCCGCAACCGACCGACGATCCGCTCAGGATCCCCGCCAACGCAGCCAACCAGGACGCGTTCGGCTGGTTCAGTCGCCTCGACCGCCCCACCGCGGAGATCAAGCAGATCGCCGGCGTGGCGGGTAACGTCATTACCTTCTCCACGCCCATCCACATCTCCTACCGGACCTCACACACGGCGCAGCTCTCGAGCTACAACACGACGCGCGTTGTGAACGCCGGCATCGAGGACCTCAAAGTGACCGGCGGCGACAATGGGAACATCCGCTTTCAGTGGTGCGACGCCTGCTGGGCAAAGTCCATCGACAACACCGTCTGGCACGACGAGGGCTTTGCGGTGGTCCATTCGTTCCGCGTCGAGATCCGCGACTCTTACGTGCACGACGCCGCCTGGGCGCAGCCCAGCGGCGCGGGGTATGCCATCAGCCTCTCCCACGGGTCGTCCGAGATGCTGGTAGAGAACTCGATCATCGTCAAGGCCAACAAGGTGATGGTGGCGCGCTCGGCGGGCGCCGCGTCAGTCTTCGGCTACAACTATGTCGACGACGGATACATCAACACGAACGGCTCCTGGGTCGAAGTTGGCCTCAACGGCTCGCACATGGTGGGGTCGCACCATATGCTCTTTGAGGGAAACTATGCTTTCAACTTTGACTCCGACAAGACGCATGGCAACGCCATCTATCACACTGTCTTCCGCAACTACCTGACTGGCATACGCGCACCGTTCAACAACCAGCTGGGCGGTGGCCTCATCGACGACGCCAACCAGCCGAAGAACGCGCCGCGTCGCGCCGCGGGCGCCGCCGCCTATTCGTACTGGCATACCTTTGCGGGCAACGTACTCGGGGTATCCGGGAAGATGAAGGGCTGGGTGTACGAGTCAAAGCGAGGCGACATCCCGACGATCTGGCTGCTGGGATGGGATGACTTCTCGCCCTATCCGAACGACCCGAATGTCGCCGCCACCACGCTGCGTCACGGTAACTACGACTACGTAACGAACTCAGTCGTGTGGGACCCGAACATAACCGACCACAACCTACCCGCGTCTCTGTATCTGAAGGGGAAGCCCGCATTCTTCAACGCCGGGAAAGGCTACACTTGGCCTTGGGTCGACCCGGTCGGAAGTAGGCAGGTCTACGTACTCCCGGCAAAGGCCCGCTACGACGCGGGCACGCCGTTCGTGCAACCATAATTATGGGTCCGAGTTGAGTTCGGAAGCTTCCGGTTTGACATCAACTAATAACTCGACCGGAGAAGCCTCCATCGTTGCAACCGGTTCCGCGAAACAGCGGCCTCGATCGGTCTTCAGCGGTCACTTACCGGCACTCGACGGAGTGCGCGGCCTCGCGATTCTCGGCGTCCTTCTCTTTCACTTTGTCGCACCGACGAACCCGAAAGGCCCCATCGAGGGCGCCATAACGTGGCTGTTCTCCTATGGCGCTCTTGGAGTCGATCTCTTCTTCATCCTCTCCGGCTTCCTGATAACCGGGATTGTCTTCGATTCGCACTCCCAACCTTACTACTTCCGCAACTTCTACATGCGCCGCGTGCTGCAAATATTTCCGCCGTCTACGGTGTGCTCACCGTCCCTTCTTTGTCGTTCCTGCAATCCCCGCCCTCGCACGGCTCTGAGATCGCGGAGCTTGAGGAATCACCAGGCTTGGGCCTGGCTCTATGGCGTGAACATCTACCTCGCAATCCACGGCAGCTGGGCGGCGCTGTCGTACATCACACATTTCTGGTCACTGGCGATTGAGGAACAGTTCTACCTGGTGTGGCCCTTGGTAGTCTGGCTGCTCGCCGCCCGGCCGCGCCTCTTCCTCACATTCTCGCTCGCGGCTGCCATCACTTCGTTCGCCAGCCGGATCGCAGCCTCCCTGTTGGGTGTGAGCCTGATCGCGACCACCGTACTAACGCCCCGCCAACTCGATTCCACTAGCAATAAGAGCCGTAACTCCCATCTACGTTCAACAAGTCCGAACGCAAGGAAGCAGGGGCCCGGCGCATCATCGTTCCAATGACGTTGGCGGGAATCGGTTTGCTGCTCCTGCAGTTCGGCATCCGACACTTTTCCGGATATGGCAACGCCGTGGAGCCGTTGCGCAGCGGGGCCTTCCACCCTGTTTCTCGCTGCCTTACTACTGAAGGCTCTGGGCGCGCCGTTCTCGTCGGGCTGGTCGCGTTTCTTCCGCAGCCGTCCAATCGCGCTGGTCGGCAACCACGGTTTATGGTCTTTATGTCTACCACCATTTCTTCTCCCACTACTTCATCGCGCACGGCACCCACATCCTTCTGGCTTCGGTAATTCGTTCCCGCATAGCCGCGCTCGCGATTGCGGCAGTCGGCAGAAATGGCCGCTTCCAGTTGGCCATCGCGTGGCTGAGTTACGAGTACTTCGAGAAGTTCTTCCTGCAGCTGAAGCGCTTCTGGCCCTCGACTGGCACCGCGGGGACCGCTCGCGCCAGGCGGCAGCAGCTCGTCCTAGCTCAGCTAACCGCGCGGAGCGCCGAGTGTGTTCATTCCCTTCCGTGTTTTCACGGGCACGGCCCGGGCGGAGCCTGCGCAGCACGGCCGTAGCCGATCGAAGCCAACGCGATTCTCGGTGTATTGAAATGCCTGGACGTTGCTATTGCCCTTGGCCAGAAAGTAGGAAAAAAAGACCGAAAATTTCTTCCGGCACGCCAGGTCAGCTGCAGACCGGTGTCGCTCTCTGGCGCATCTCGTTCGTGCTATCGAACTGCCAGCGCACCAGATACTCCGTCAGCGCCAATTGCACCATGGGAGTGACCTCCCGCGAAGCGAGTGCGCCGAACACCGTTCGCTCGTTGTTGAGAGTTGCATCCGTCGGTAACGATTGCGGTAATAGTCCACGGAGAGGTCCAGCAGGGTTCGGAGGTACTTGAAGTTCCACGCAAACGTCGCATAGTTGTCCACGAACGGAGCAGCGGCAGCGACGACCGGCTGGGTGTTGATTGTGGCGCCTCCCACGGCCTGCACGATGCGGAACGCATCCGCGGCGTCGGAGTAGGTGTGCCCGAGCGCCACACCGATGTTCGAGTCGGGCGACACCCGGCGGGTGACATCCAGGCGCACGAGAGGGGTGTCATAACGAACGCTGCCGGGCATGAGCAGGCGGCTGTACCCCAGATCGATTCCAAGCTCGGTGCGACCCCCCTTGGCGTCGAAGCGCCCAAAGGCGTCCTGCCTCTGGTAATCGGGATTTCCTGCTCATTCGCAAAGCGAATACTGTCCTCGCTGACGTCGATGGAGACGTTGGTCGCGGGAGACAGCTCGTGCAGGAGGCCGACGGTGCCCAACAGGCGGCTGCTGTCGAGAGGACTCACCTGGAAGTTCACTTTGCCGTACCCCGGTTACATCGAGATATGTCGCCCGTCCAACGGGCAGGACCAGCGCCGGACCGGTGCTGAAGTAGTTGATGTTCTCCCGATTGGCCGGGGTGATCGGGCAAGTGGCTCAATCGGGGCTTGCCCGAAATCATCGTTGATATTCCAGGACAGCAGATCCGGAACGAGATTGATCTTTGCCTGGCCGAAAACATTGCCGATGTACTCGTCGCTGAGGCGTGCTGGAAATAATTGAGATGGCTCACGTCCGCATCGACACCCACATCCAGCCACGGACGATCTTCATGCCAGTTATTCCCAGCTCCTCGACGCCGATAGTCTGAGCGGTGCCGCCGGTCGGCAGGCGCTGGATATTGTCCGACTCGATGGCTCGATCTGGACCTGGTAACCCAGCGCCGCCGCCTGGGCCTGGGCAGGGCGCGCGCCCATGCAGGCACTTGCGGTCAATAGTGCAATTACTCCGGCTCGAAGCGGCTTATCGAGTAGCATGCGACTCCCCCGCGATTTGTTGTGTTGTAGCTTCGAGAAACGAACGAGCTACCACCCAGCCACCGGGGGCCTCAAACGTCGCTACAGTGCACCGCACCACCTCAACATGGCCCGCCCGTCGAGCTCGGTGAGTGGAAACGTTCGCCGATCAATGGCTTACCGCGCCACTTCCCGACTAATTCGACTGCCAAATTTCGCATCGAGAGCGACGAGTGCATCCGACGGTTATCCATGCGCGCGGTCCCGTGCGTCAGAAGAGGCAAGGCCGCGCTGGCGCCGGGCAATCCCGCCGGGCGAGGCTACGACTCCCGGGAGGGCGATTGGGGGGAATTACCTAGTTGTAATTCGAAGCCCACCAGTAGCACTGATCGTTTGAATTCTGCTTCGCCCAGTTCCAGGTCTGAGAGGCTTTCGAGGAGTAATAGTAGTGCGCCTGGCCATCGGCATTATCGGCAAGGTCGGTATCGGTCTGGTCAATGTAGGTCCACAAGTCGAACGTTGCGCCCGCCGGAGAGCCCGCGGCCAGGCCTGTAATCGGGCCGTTGCCATTGCCAATCGTGGCAATCGTGAGACCGCTGTTCGCTCCGGTCGGCATGAAACTTCCGGGCGCATTGCTGGCAGTTGGCGCTGCACATGCGCCCTCTCCACCTGTTGAATTCTAAAACGATATCGCCGCCGCATTCTCGATATCGTAGAAACGAAAACCCGCCTGCGGCATGGTCCCCGATCCCGAATAAGTGATGTTGATAGTGCAGTTACTGCACGGGAACAGCCTTCAGCGTATGCCTGCTCCGCCGCAGCGCCTGTCCCGCCTAACAGCGACCAAGCACAACCGTCGCTGCTGGAAATGGAACCTATGCATTGATTGGCACCCCCCGGGCAGCCGCTTCCCAGGTGAACCCCAGAATGCGCAAATACCACGGTCGGCGTCTAAATCACCTGCGTCCCAGGGGCCGCAAATGCCACAAAACTCTCGTGAATGATGGAAGCAACGTGGATGGTAGAGGGAGCCGTCGCGCCATTGTTGGCAGCCATGAGAGCGACCGACGTGGAGTTGAAGCAGTCGGCCGTGTCGCCGGTCGCGGTGATTGAGGGCGTCACAGCGGCCTGCGCTGCCTGTACGTAATACTGAGAGGCTTCCGGGAAGCCTTGATTGTTGGTCCAGATGATGTCGCCGTTCAGTAGGGAAAAGCCGCTGCCGGGAACCCACCTGGTCGGATTCCCTCCCGCGGTTGTGCTACAGACCGGCGTGTAATTCCAGATGACGTTGCCGCCATTGGTGTCGTTGTTTGTGGTCGGTGTGAACGATCCGGGGCTGATACTGCCGCCCGAGCCTGGCGTGATGTTGCCCTTGCAGAGCGAGCCATTGGCTGGCGAGGACGTGCTGATGTTCTCCCAAAATGTGATGTCAAACTGTACGGGCTGCGTGTCAGATGAGCCGACGTTAATGGTAATGGTATCCGCCCCGCCCGTTGCCCCAAGCGACTGAACGAAAACCGAAGCCTTTGTGTTGAAGGTCCCGCTGCCGGCGGCGCACACCGCAGAAGACCAGGAACCCACCAGCGAATCGCTGATCGTGACGTTGATGCTCGCAAGCGCAGATACGCCCATCACCGCTACGGTATTGGGAGGCAAGGACTCCGTGTGGAAGGTGAAGGTGTGTCCACTGATACCGTTACCGGCCGGATTCGTAGACGACGCGATATGCTGGAACACGATCGGCGCGCCGGGACCGCTCAGCGGATTCACGGTGAGCGTCGCCGCATTGCTCGTCTGGCTGCCGGCGCTATTGGAGACTTTGACCGTAAAGGTCGAGCCGTTATCGCCACTCACCGTAGCGGGAGTCGTATAGCTCGCATTGGTCGCACCGGCGATCGCCGTGCCACCCTTGGACCACTGATAGCTCAGCGGCGCCGTACCCGTGGCCACCACGCTGAACGTCGCGGTCGCGCCCACCGTCACCGTCTGGCTCAGCGGCTGCGTGGTGATCGTCGGCGCCACGGCTGTGGCGTTGACGGTGAGCGTCGCCGTATTGCTCGTTATGCTCCCGGCGACGTTGCTCACCTTGACGCTGAACGTCGAGCCGCTGTCGCCGCTCACCGTGGCGGGAGTCGTATAGCTCGCATTGGTCGCGCCCGCGATCGCCGCGCCACCCTTGGACCATTGGTAACTGAGAGGCGCAGTACCCGAGGCCACGACAGTAAAAGTGGCCGTCGCGCCCACCGTCACCGTCTGGCTCTGCGGCTGCGTCGTGATCGTCGGCGCCACGGCTCCGGTGGTGGTGACGGTGAGCGTTGCTGTATTGCTCGTTATGCTACCGGCGGCGTTGCTCACCTGAGCGCTGAAGGTCGAGCCGTTATCGCCGCTCACCGTGGCGGGAGTCGTATAGCTCGCATTCGTCGCACCGGAGATCGCCGTGCCATTCTTGGACCATTGGTAACTGAGCGGCGCAGTACCCGAGGCCGCGACAGCAAAAGTGGCCGTCACACCCGCCGAGACAGTCTGATTCTGGGGCTGCCCCGTAATCATCGGCGCAGACGGGGGATCGGAAACCGTCGTTGAATTACCGCCGCAGGCCGCGAGCGCCGCCGCAGACAGCACGATCCAGGCGACGGCGCCACAGCGCCGCGCGGCGCTAGCTCCGGGTCGGTCGGCGCGGCGATAGATCTTTAACATGGACATACGACTCCCCGGTCGACCAGACGCTCGAGCACGGTTGCTGGTCCCGTAGACCTCCGGCATATCCGAGGCGGCTCACCCAGTCTCAAGGCACAACGTTGGGGGTACCCGCGTCATACCGCGCCTTAGCAGGCAGGGTATGTGTAGTTCCGGTGGTGGGATCGACCCACGGCCAGGTGTTCGATCCGAAAAACGCCGGCGTGCTCGTCCGGTAAAGCGAATTCGCCAGCGGCGCCGAGGAACCATTGAGCCACGTTTGCTTCGACAGGAACCAGTCCCAGTTGCCGTCACGGATCGCCGTCGCGGCGACCTGCGTGTCCACGGTATACGGCGAGATGTCATTCCACCCCAGAAGCCATATAGAAGGAGTCCAAGTCGTCGTCGAGTTGTCGTCCACGTAACCGTTGGCGGCCGTGGTAACCCCCTGCTGCCCGAGCACGTTGCCCACGTAGCTCATCCAGTAGCCGTAGCGCATCGCGGCGGCGGCTCGCTTCGGGCTATTGCTGCCCGGGACGTTGCTGACGTCATCGATCGAATTGCCGGTGTAATCGCTGGTGAACTTGCTGCGCACGCTCGTCGTCATGTTGCGGAAGAAGACGAGGTAGGTCGAGTTCCCGTGGGTGTCATCGCTATCGATGTTAAAGCCCTGGTTGCCCTCGAACAGCACCATATGCGAGCCGACCATGTGCGAGGCGTTCAATCCGATCTCGATCCACGCTTCGTTGGTGGCGATATATCCATCGTCCATGTAGTTGTGGCCGACCACCGATCCCGCGCCAGACGAGCGAACGACCATCACCTTGTTCGCTTTGACCATGATGTCGTTCTCGATGAGCGCCTCTGAGGAGGCGAAGGCAAAGCTGAGGGCGTAGCCGGCGCCGCCCGGTTCAGGCCAGGCTGCATCGTGAATGTAGGAGTCGCGCAGTTCGACCCGGAAGCTGTTTTCTAACGCAACTCCCTCGCCGTACCACTCTGTCACCTCGATGTTCTTCGCCCAAGAGTACTCTGTGTTCTGGAAGCGTACCGCGCCATCGCCGCCGCCCACTACCGTCACCTGTTCGAGACCCGCATTCTGGACGGGGGCGTTCGAGCCGGTGTAGGTGGTCAACTCGGCGTAATGGCTGGTGCGGTAAGCCTTGGTCAAAGGCGATGTGAAGGTGATCGTATTGCCGCTGACACTGGCGATTTCCTTGATCTCATTTTGCGGACGGTCCTGGCGCGAGAACCAGCAAGCGGCATCGCTCCCGGTGCCCGAACCGGCGTAGTTGTTGGTCGCCGAAGGCGTCACCCCCGTTTGTATGGGGTCATCGGCCGAGAAGGCGGGGCTGTGCTGCGGCCATGCCACCGCATAGTCCGGGGAAGCCCAGACGGAAGTTGAGATTTTAGACAGGTCCGGCTGCCAGCTTGCGCCCGAGTTCTCATCCACGAGGACCATCTGGCCTGCTGAAAATATGGACCCGTTGGCCACCGTGACCGAATTCGATCCCTGCGCGCCATCCGCGGAAAGCAACTGCATGTACGCAGTCTGGTAAGCCGTCGGACCCGCGCAGCGCGCGTCTCCGTCCGGATTCACCCAGCGCCCCGGCCCGAGAATGACGACCGGAGTGGGATCCGCAGGCGCCTGACTGGATGCGGTGGCGAATACGTTACGCGGATTCTTCAGGATGGTCGTCCCTGCCCCGGCTCCGCGCAATACCACGCCTTTGTTGACGGCGATGTAATTGCCCTGCCCCATAAGAAAGGTGCCTGCTCCGAGCTGCACGACCGTCCCCGCAGCGCACTTGCCGATCTGGGTATTGATCTGCGCGCTGTCGTCGCTGGTGCCGCTCGGTGACAGCGGAGTCGAATTGCAAACCGGCCAGGTGGCCGAGGGGACACCGCCTTTGGTCAGCATGCCGGCATCGCTCCACACCGTGGTCCGGTTGGCCGGCAGCGCGTAGGAACCGGTCGTGTTGATCGTATAGGCAGCGGCAGCCACCGCGCTGTCGGTGTAGCCCGAGGCCGAGCAGATGGCTTCGATGGTCTCGGTCGATGAGACCATAATGGCGGAGGAGTAGACACTGGACGAATGAGACGGCGTGGTGCCGTTGGCCGTGTAGTAGATGGTGCTGGAGGGCGTACTGCACGACAGCGTCACCGACTGCGCCGACGTATAGACTCCGGCCGGCACCGAGAATGATGGCGTTGCTGCTACCGGAGTAGATGAGGTAACGGTCAAACTCGCGGCATTGCTGGTGATGTTGCCCGCGGAGTTGCTGACCTTGACGGTGAACGACGCGCCGTTGTCGCTTGCGGTGGTCGCAGGTGTGGTATAGCTCGCTGACGTCGCGCCGCTGATAGCCGACGTGTTCTTCATCCACTGGTAACTGAGTGGCGCGGTGCCGGTGGCGGCAACCGAAAACGTCGCCATCTGCCCGGCAGTGATGCTCGCGTTCTGCGGCTGCGCTGTGATCTGCGGAGCGACAGCCCCGCCCCCACCGCCGGTGACGGTCAAAGTGGCGGCACTGCTGGTGATGCTGCCCGCGGCGTTCGTGACAGACACGGTGAACGATGCGCCGTTGTCGGAGGCGGCAGTTGCCGCTGTGGTGTAGCTGGCTGATGTCGCGCCGCTGATGGCCGTCGCATTCTTCGACCATTGGTAACTCAGAGGCGCGGTGCCGGTGGCCGTGACGGAAAACGTCGCCGTCTGCCCCGCGGCGACGCTCGCGTTCTGCGGCTGCGCAGTAATCTGAGGAGCGACGGGCGCACTCACTGTGGTCTGCTGCGTCGGGTCCGATCCGCCGCCGCCGCAGCCTGCGACAGTCGCGACTGCTAGCGTGCAAAGAGCAATCAGCTTGTAGGCACCGGCGAGCGGTGCGTGGCGGCGAATCGAAATTTCCATTTGGCCTCGCGTCATATCCAGATGTGCCCAGATGTCCCTTAGGACTCCGAACTCAACCGCGACCAGCCAAACGACAGCGGAATGACGACGAGCGCGCGAACCGCTAACTCGCCGGCAACCCCGCTATCTCGCGCTCCCTGCGTTGAGACCGGAGGCTTTGCGTCCCCGCCTTGCAGCGGGTTTGCCAATGCAGCGTGCATCCTAAGTTAAATGAGCCCGACGCTGCTTAAACGCAGTTAACACTTATGAGACGTGGTTCTTGCGTTTCATGCAACACGTCGTAACTCGACGACACGCGTCGAGATCGCTTGTCGCCAAGCGCCGACGGAAGAGCGCACGCGCGCAGCGCGAGCACTCGCCCGCGCTCCTCGAGCAGGTTCCGTGCAGCAGCGGCCGCGAGTCCGGGTCGCGGTTACTGATGCGGCGCGACGTGCGCGCACGCCGAGCGCAAGCGAACCGCAGCTCAGCACTCCCTGCTCGGCGGGGATTTCCACTGGCGTGCGTTGCAGCATTGCTCACAGGTCGCAATCGCAGTCGACGATCGGGAATCCCAGACCTGGTTTCGTGCGCAGCGGTGCTTTCCAGCGCGGCAGTCATGGCCGCGACCCTGCACCGCCTGGCGTAGCCAGCGCTCGCCACGCCGCAACCGCATATTTCCTTGCACTTCCTTACCGGTCCCCTGCTGCAACCGGCTACCCCCTGTGCTTTCCTGCTCCCAATCCTCCTGAACGGGGTGGGCGGGTAGTCCCGCGCCACCCCATTTTTTTGGTTCTTCTCCCATCTGCGGGGAGCTTAGGTAGATGAGGCGAACGGTCACCACTGCTAGCTTTGGTGTTGTCACGCATCAGAGCAGGCAGGAGGGCGACCGTTGGCCCCGAATGAGTGTATTTCCGCCCTGGGAGGGTGGGAAGGTTTCGAGGTATGCGAGTGGCGGCAGGAGCGACGGGGTACGCGCAGCTGGTGTGTGCTGCGGCTGCGCCGGGATCGATCCCGGGTCGCCTACTGCAGCGGCTGCTGGCGCGAGGCGCCGGCTATCCACGACGTCGAGTGGCGCAGCGTGCGGGATCTGCCGCTCTTTGAGCACGCGGTGGAGCTTCAGGTGCCGCGTTTGCGGGTAGCGTGTCCGCACTGCGGTCCGAAGCTGGAGCTGCTGGAGTGGCTGGCACCGTATGCGCGGGTGACGCGGCGGCTCGCCGAAAGCGTGTCGCGGCTGTGCGCGGTGATGTCGATCCGGCACGTCGCCGAGTACTTCGACCTCAACTGGAAGACGGTCAAGCAGATCGACAAGCGCCTGCTCGAGCAGCGGCTCGGGCCGGTGGATCTCACGGGGGTCACGGTGATCGGGATGGATGAGTTCGCCATCCAGCGCGGCCACCGCTACGCCACGGTGGTCATCGAGCCCGCCCGCAAGCGGGTGCTGTGGGTGGGGCGGGGCCGCTCGCGCGAGGAGCTGCGACCGTTCTTCGTGCTGCTGGGCCCTGAAGGGTGCGCCGCCTTGAAGGCGGTGGTGATGGACATGAACACGGCCTACGAGCTCGAGGTCCGCCTGCACGCCCCACAGGCACATATCGTCTACGACCTCTTCCACGTGGTAGCCAAGTACGCCCGCGAGGTGATCGATCGGGTGCGGGTCGATGAAGCGAACCGCTTGCGCGAGGATCGGCGCGGCCGTCGCCTGGTCAAGGGTTCGCGCTGGCTGCTGCTGAGGAACCGCGAGAACCTTACCCGCGAAAAAGACCAGATCCGCTTGAGCGAACTGCTGGCGGCGAACCGGGCGTTGCTGACGGTGTACGTGCTGAAGGACGACCTCAAGGAGCTGTGGGAGTATCGCCACGAGGGCTACGCCCGGCGCTTCTGGGCTGGCTGGTACCGCCGTGCGATGCGCAGCGGCATCGAGCCGCTGAAGGCCTTCGCCCGCAAGCTCCTTCACTACCTGCCGGGTCTGCTGGCGCACTGCCGCTACCCGCTACACACCAGCCTGCTCGAAGGGATCAACAACAAGATCAAGGTGATCAAGCGTATGGCGTACGGATTCCGAGACGACGACTACTTCTTCCTCAAGATCCGGGCAGCATTCCCCGGAATTGGGTGAAGAACCTTTTTTTGGCCTTAACCTCATAGCGCTAGAATCAGCGCCCGGCCCGCAACGTACCGAAACCTTAAGTTACCCCCAGGCTCATGAACGACACCGATCGCGACCCCTCCCCCGTGTTCACGCCGGGCTCGAGACCTGCCCTCCTCTGGGAGAAGGTCCGCACCGCTCCCCGCTGGGCGGTGATCGTGGGGGTCCTCATCCTGTTTGCGCTGCTCGCCTGGCTTCTGACCCCCTCGAAGGCCGCGCGAGCGCCCGCAGGGGGACGTTTCGCCGGGAGCGGGCCCATGCCGGTCGTCGTGGCAAGCGCCCGCTCGGGCGACATGCCCATCACGCTCATCGGGCTCGGGACCGTTACACCGCTGGCGACCGTGACGGTGCAGAGCCAGATCAGTGGCCAGATCATGAAGATCGCGTTCAAGGAGGGACAGGCCGTCAAGGAGGGCGACGCGCTCATCCAGATCGACCCGCGGCCGTATCAGGTGGCGCTCGAGCAGGCCGAGGGGGCCCAGGCTCGCGACAAGGCGCTGCTCGCCAACGCCAGGGTCGACCTCGATCGCTACCAGACGCTCTTCGCCCAGGACTCCATCGCCGAGCAGCAGCTCGCCACGCAGAGGTCGCTCGTGGCGCAGGACGAAGGGAACGTGCGCACCGATCAGGGCCAGATCGATGCAGCGAAGCTCAACCTCACCTACTGCCACATCGTCTCGCCGATCACCGGCCGGGTGGGACTGCAGCAGGTGAACGTCGGCAACTATGTGACGCCGGCCGAGCCCAACGGACTCGTGGTCGTCACGCAATTACAGCCGATCACGGTCCTCTTCACGCTGCCGGAGGATGACATCCCGCCGCTTCTGAAGCAGATGCGTGCCGGCGTGACGCTGCCGGTGGCCGCCTGGGACCGCACCAATACGCAGCAGCTCGCGACCGGGACACTGCAGTCGATCGACAGTCAGATCGACACCACGACGGGAACGATCCGCCTGAAGGCGATCTTCCCCAACGCCGACCAGGCCCTGTTCCCGCAGCAGTTCGTCAACATCGTGCTGCTGCTCGACACGCTGCACGGGACGACCCTCATTCCCCAGGCGGGCGTGCAGCGCGGCGCGCCGGGCACCTACGTGTACGTCGTCAATGCGGACCAGACCGTCAGCGTCCGCAAGGTGACGCTCGGCCCGGGCGATGCCACCAACATCTCCATCACGCAGGGACTCGCGCCCGGCGAGACGGTCGTCGTCGACGGCGCCGACAAGCTCAAGGACGGCGCCAAGGTGCTGGTACGTCAGGGCACGGGCGGAGGCGGCGGCGCCGCCGCGGGCCAGGCACCGGGCGCCGGCCAGCGGCAGCATTCCGGTCAGGGTCAGTCAGGCCAGAGTCAGTCAGGCCAGGGTCCGTCGGGGCAGGGCCAGGGTACGCGCCGGCCACAGCAACAGAATAATCAAAGTAGCCAGGGCGGCGGCTGAGCTCGGCGCCGCTCCGTCACCCCCAACGGCTCACCGATGAACCCGTCCCGCATCTTCATACTGCGGCCGGTCGGCACGTCGCTCCTCATGGTCGCGATCATGCTGGCCGGAATAGTGGCCTTCGGATTCCTGCCGCTGTCCGCGCTCCCCCAGGTCGACTATCCGACGATTCAGGTCCAGACCTTCTATCCCGGCGCGAGTCCCGAGGTGATGACCTCTTCCGTCACCGCGCCCCTCGAGGTGCAGTTCGGGCAGATGCCGGGACTCAATCAGATGTCCTCGACCAGCTCCGGGGGCGCCTCGGTCATCACGCTGCAGTTCAGCCTGAACCTGAGCCTCGATATCGCCGAGCAGGAAGTCCAGGCCGCGATCAACGCCGCCGGCAATCTCCTTCCCTCCGACCTGCCGGCGCCGCCGATCTACGCGAAAGTAAACCCCGCCGATGCGCCGATCCTGACGCTCGGAATCACCTCCAAGACGCTGCCGCTCACGCAGCTCGAGGACCTGGCCGATACGCGCCTGGCGCAGAAGATCTCGCAGATCGAGGGCGTCGGGCTCGTGAGCGTGAGCGGCGGACAGCGTCCCGCCGTCCGCATCGTCGCCAACGTCCGCGCGCTCGCCGGCTACGGCCTCAACATCGATGACCTCCGCACCACCATCGCAAATGCCAACGTCAACTCGCCCAAGGGCACGCTCGATGGGCCGGCGCGCTCCTGGACGCTGAACGCGAACGATCAGATCCAGAGCCCGGAGGCCTACGAGGGCATCATCGTCTCCTACAAGAACGGCAATCCGGTGCGGCTCTCCGACGTCGCGCAGGTCGTCAACGGCGCCGAGAATGCCTACCTCGCCGGCTGGGTGAACAACACGCCGGGCATCATCCTCAACATCCAGCGCCAGCCGGGTGCCAACGTCATCCAGGTCGTCGACCGGATCAAGGCGCTGCTGCCCTCGCTCTCGGCATCGCTCCCCGCGGCCGCCGAGGTCACCATCCTCACCGACCGCACCGTGACCATTCGCGCCTCGGTCCACGACGTCGAGTTCGAGCTGACCCTCGCGGTCATTCTCGTGGTGCTGGTGATCTTTCTCTTCCTGCGCAGCGTCCCCGCGACCGTGATCCCCAGCCTCTCGGTACCGCTGTCGCTGGTCGGAACGCTCGCGGCCATGTATCTCGTCGGCTATAGCCTCAACAACCTCTCGCTGATGGCGCTCACCATCGCCACCGGCTTCGTCGTGGACGATGCGATCGTCATGATCGAGAACATCTCGCGCTACATCGAGGAAGGCATGGCGCCGCTCGAGGCGGCGCTCCGGGGCGCGGGCGAGATCGGCTTCACCATCGTGTCGCTCACCGTGTCGCTGATTGCGGTGCTGATCCCGCTGCTCTTCATGGGCGATGTGGTCGGGCGCCTGTTCCACGAGTTCGCCATCACCCTCGCCGTCACCATCGTGATCTCGGCGGTCGTGTCACTGACCTTGGTGCCGATGATGTGCGCCAAGCTCCTGCACCACCACAACCCGGAGGACGAGTCGGGGATCGTGCGTTGGGCAAACCAAAAGTTCCAGGCGCTCATCGACCGCTATGCGGAGGCGCTCCGCTGGGTGCTGGAGCGCCAGCCGCTCACCCTCGCGGTGGCCATCGGCACGCTCATCGTGACCATCCTCCTTTATATCTTCATCCCCAAGGGCTTCTTCCCGGTGCAGGACACGGGCATCATCCAGGCCATCACCGAGGCGCCCCAGTCGGTCTCCTATGGCGACATGGCGCGCCGTCAGGCCGACATGGCGGCCGCCATCCTCAAAGACCCGGACGTGGTGAGCCTCTCCTCTTTCATCGGCGTCGACGGCAGCAACATCACGCTAAACAGCGGCCGCATGCTCATCAATCTCAAGCCCGTCAACGACCGCTCCGAGTCCGCCAGCCAGATCATCCGCCGCCTGCAGCGCGAGACCGCGGATGTCACCGGCATCTCGATCTACATGCAGCCGGTGCAGGACCTGACGATCGATACCGCGGTCAGCCGCACCCAGTACCAGTTCGTGCTCGAGGACTCGAACCCGGCGGAATTCAACACCTGGGTGCCGAAGCTGGTCGACCGCCTGCAGCAGCTGCCAGACCTGGAAGACGTGGCGAGCGACCAGGAGAATCAGGGGCTGTCAGCCTACCTCACCATCGACCGCGACACCGCCGGACGCTTCGGCATCACGCCGGCGACCGTCGACAACGCGCTCTACGACGCCTTCGGCCAGCGCATCGTCTCGACGATCTTCACGCAATCGAACCAGTACCGGGTGATCCTGCAGGCCGACAGCTCCCTCATGGCCTCACTCGATGCCCTCGGCACCCTCTACATTCCGTCGGCGACCGCGGTGGGTGGGCAGGTGCCGCTCTCGGCGCTGGTGAAGGTCTCGACGCGCACCGCGCCCCTCTCGATCGACCACCTGGGCCAGTTCCCCTCCACCACCGTCTCCTTCAACCTGGCACAGGGCGCAGCGCTCGGCGATGCGGTCAATGCGATCCGCCAGGCGGAGGCCGACATCCACATGCCACCGAGCGTGATCACGACCTTCCAGGGCGCGGCGCTCGCCTTCCAGGCGACGCTCGGCAACGAGCTGTTCCTCATCATCGCCGCGATCGTCACCGTGTACATCGTGCTCGGCGTCCTCTACGAAAGCTTCATCCACCCGATCACGATTCTCTCGACGCTGCCGTCGGCCGGCGTCGGCGCGCTGCTGGCGCTCCTGATGGCGCGCAGCGATCTCGGCGTCATCGGCATCATCGGCATTATTCTTCTCATCGGCATCGTGAAGAAGAACGCGATCATGATGATCGACTTTGCGCTGGTGGCCGAGCGCGAGCAGGGCATGGCGGCGCGCGATGCGATCTACCACGCATCGCTCCTGCGCTTCCGCCCGATCCTCATGACGACGATGGCCGCGCTCCTCGGGGCGCTCCCCCTGATGCTCGGCACCGGCACGGGCTCCGAGCTCCGCCACCCGCTCGGTATCACCATCGTCGGGGGACTGATCCTGTCGCAGCTGCTGACGCTCTTCACCACCCCGGTGATCTATCTCTACTTCGACCGCCTCGAGCGCCGCGTGGCCGCCTGGGGCCGGCCGACGGTGAGCGGCTCGTCCGCCGAATGAGCGACGCCCGATGAGTCTCTCGGAACCCTTCATCCGCCGCCCGGTCGCGACCACCCTCCTCACGCTCGGGATCGCGCTCGCCGGCGGCATCGCCTATTTCCAGCTGCCGGTGGCGCCGCTCCCGCAGGTGGATTTCCCGACGATCTCGGTGAATGCCTCGATGGCGGGCGCGAGCCCCGACGTCATGGCGGCGACGGTGGCGACGCCGCTCGAGCGGCATCTCGGGCAGATCGCCGACGTGACCGAGATGACCTCATCGAGCTCCACCGGCGCCTCGCACGTGACGCTCCAGTTCGGCCTCGACCGCGACATCGACGGCGCCGCGCGCGACGTCGAGGCGGCGATCAATGCGGCGCGGGCGGACCTTCCGACCGCGCTGCGCAGCAATCCGACCTACCGCAAGGTCAACCCCGCCGATTCGCCCATCCTGATCCTGGCCCTGACCTCCAAGACCCTCACCGCCGGCCAGGTGTACGACGCCGCCGAGACGATCCTGTCGCAGAAGCTCTCGCAGGTGAGCGGCGTCGGCCAGGTGCAGATCGGCGGCAGCTCGCTGCCGGCGGTACGGGTCGAGCTCAATCCCAACGCGCTCTTCAAGTACGGCATCGGGCTCGAGGATGTGCGCGCGGCGCTCGCCGCCGCGAATGCCAACACGCCCAAGGGCTCGATCGACGTCGGCGGCCGGCGCTACCAGATCTATACCAACGACCAGGCGAGCAAGGCGGCCGAATACCGCAACCTCGTGATCGCCTACCGCAACGGCGCGGCGGTGCGCCTCGAGGACGTCGCCCAGGTACTCGACTCGGTCGAGAACGTGCGTAATCTCGGGCTCGCCAACGGCCAGCCGGCGGTGCTCGTCATCCTCTATCGCCAGCCCGGCGCCAACATCATCGAGACCGTCGACCGCGTCGTCGCCATGATCCCGGCGCTCAAGGCCTCGATCCCGACCGACATCGACATCAAGATCGCGATGGATCGGACCACGACCATCCGCGCCTCGCTCCTCGCCGTGCAGCGCACGCTCGTGATCGCGATCTCCCTCGTGATCCTGGTGGTGTTCCTGTTCCTGCGCAGCTGGCGCACGACCGCGGTGCCGGCGGTCGCGGTGCCGATCTCGCTCCTCGGCACCTTCGGCGCGATGTATCTCTTGGGCTACAGCCTCGACAACCTCTCGCTCATGGCGCTCATCATCGCCACCGGATTCGTGGTCGACGATGCGATCGTGGTGCTCGAGAACGTCACGCGCCATGTCGAGGCCGGCATGCCGCGCTTTCAGGCGGCGATCCTCGGCGCGCGCGAGGTCGGCCTCACCGTGCTGTCGATGAGCCTTTCTCTGGTCGCGGTGTTCATTCCGATCCTCATGATGGGCGGCATCGTCGGGCGGCTGTTCCGCGAGTTCTCCATCACGCTGTCGGTCGCGGTGCTCGTGTCGCTCGTCGTGTCGCTCACCGCGACCCCGATGATGTGCTCGCGCCTCATCCGCCACGACGAGCCGGCCGGCCAATGGCGGCCATTTCGGTGGCTCTTTGGCTGGAGCGAGCGGATCTTCGAGGGGATGCGGGCCTTCTACGCGCGCTCGCTCCGCTGGGCACTCGCGAACCGCGGCGTCATCATGGTGCTGCTCGCTGCGACGGTCGTCTTCAATATCTACCTCTACATCGTCATCCCCAAGGGCTTCTTCCCGCAGCAGGACACCGGGCGCCTGATCGGCGGCATCCAGGCCGACCAGGCCATCTCGTTTCAGTCGATGGAGGGCAAGCTCCGTCAGTTCATTTCCATCGTGCAGGCTGATCGCGCGGTCGATACGGTGGTCGGCTTCACCGGCGGTGGCTCCCAGGGCGGCGGCCAGGTGAACAGCGGCTTCATCTTCGTGTCGCTGAAGGCGAAGGCGGGTCGCAAGCTGTCCGCCGATCAGGTCATCGGGCGCTTGCGGCCGAAGCTCAGTCAGGTGGCGGGGGCGCGGCTCTTCCTGCAGGCGGCGCAGGACATTCGCGTCGGCGGCCGGCAGAGCAACGCCCAGTACCAGTACACCCTCCAGGGCGACAGCGTGGCGGACATCTACAAGTGGGCGCCGAAGCTCGCCGATGCCCTGCAGCACGAGCCGGCGCTGACGGATGTCAACTCCGATCAGCAGCAGAACGGGCAGGAGATCGATCTCACCATCGACCGCGACACGGCCTCACGGCTGCAGTTGAATCCCGCCACGATCGACAACAACCTGTATGACGCCTTCGGGCAGCGCGACGTCTCCACCATCTACAGCGCGCTCAACCAGTATCACGTCGTCATGGAGGTCGAGCCTAAGTACTGGCAGAGTCCCGACACGCTCAAGGACCTCTGGATCAGCACCGCCGGCGGCACCGTGAACGGCAGCCAGTCGACCAATGCCGTGGCCGGCACCGTGGTCTCGACCGCGACCGCGGGCAATCACACCGCGGCGAGCATCTCCGCCGATACGGCGCGCAATCTCGCGAGCAATAGCCTCGCCAATACCGGGCGCGGCGCGGTCTCGACGGGATCCGCCGTGACCATCGCCGCCGAGCCCACCATTCCGCTGGCCTCCTTCGCCCAATACGCCCCGGGCAGCACGCCGCTCGCCGTCAACCACCAGGGCACCTTCGTCGCGACCACCCTCTCGTTCAACGTGGCGCCGAATGCCTCCTTAAGCGATGCCTCGGCGGCGATCACGCGCGCGGTGAATGAGATCCGCATGCCGGCGACGATCCACGGGAGCTTTCAGGGCACCGCACACTCCTTCGAGGACTCCCTCTCCAGCGAGCCGGTGCTGATCCTCGCCGCTCTCGCGACCGTCTACATCGTCCTCGGGGTGCTGTATGAGAGCTATATCCACCCCATCACCATTCTCTCCACCCTGCCCTCGGCGGGCGCCGGCGCGGTGCTGGCGCTGCGCCTCTTCGGGCAGGAGTTCAGCATCATCGCGCTCATCGGCGTCTTTCTTCTCATCGGCATCGTGAAGAAGAACGCGATCATGATGATCGACTTTGCGCTCGAGGCGCAGCGCGAGGGGCGCACGCCGGCGGATGCCATCTATACCGCCTCGCTCCTGCGCTTCCGGCCGATCATGATGACCACCATGGCGGCGATGCTCGGCGCGCTGCCGCTCGCCTTCGGCACGGGCGACGGCGCCGAGACGCGCCAGCCGCTCGGCATCTCGATCGTCGGCGGACTTGCCGTGAGCCAGGTGCTGACGCTCTACACGACGCCGGTCATGTATCTCTATCTCGATCGATTTGGCGCGTGGTGCAGCCGGGTGTGGGCGCGGGTCCATCCTGTCGCGCCGCCCGCCGCTCCCGCCGAGCCTGCGCAGGTATGAACATGCAGCGACATCCCGAACGAGACTTTTTGCGATTGCGTCTGCCCGTCGTGGCGACCGCCGCGCTCTTGACCGCCATCGTCGCCGCCGGCTGCGCCGTGGGACCTAACTATCACCGCCCGTCCGCGCCGGTACCGCAGCATTTCAAGGAGGCGGAGGGCTGGAAGCCGGCGGAGCCGCGCGAAGCGGCGAGCGGCGCTGACTGGTGGTCGGTGTACGACGATGCAACGCTCGACTCGCTCGAGAAACAGATCGACGTCTCGAACCAGACGCTGAAGGCGTCCGAAGCCGCCTGGCGCGAGGCCGTGGCGATCGTGAGTGCGGCGCGCGCGGGACTGCTGCCCGTGATCGGAGTGGCCGCGACCGGTAGTCGCTCGGGCGGTGCAGGCGCCGGCGCGGCCAACGTCGCCGCCGGTGCTGCCGCGGCCCCGCAATCGCATCCGAAGAACCAGTTCGAGCTCGCCGGCACCGGCTCCTGGGAGCTCGATATCTGGGGCAAGATCCGCCGCACCATCGAGAGCGATGTCGCCAATGCCCGGGCGAGCGAGGCCGATCTCGCGGCCGCGCGACTCTCGGCGCAGGCGACGCTCGCCACCGACTACATCGAGCTGCGCATCGCGGATGAGCAGCAGCACCTGCTCGATGAGACGGTGGAGGCCTACAAGCGCTCGCTCGATATCACGCAGAACCAGTACAAGGTGGGGGTCGTCGCCAAGGCGGACGTGATCACCGCCGAGACGCAGCTCGATGGCGCCGAGTCGCTGCAGATCGCGATCGGCGTCACGCGCGCAACGCTCGAGCACGCCATCGCGGTACTGATCGGCAAGGCGCCGGGCGACTTCTCGCTCCCGCCCGCGACGCTCGGCACCGTAGTGCCGGTGGTTCCGATCGGTGTGCCCTCGGCGCTGCTCGAGCGGCGGCCGGACATTTCCGCAGCCGAGCGCCGCATGGCGGCGGCCAACGCTCAAGTCGGCGTGGCGGTCTCCGCCTACTTCCCGGATCTCACCCTGAACGGCAGCTTCGGTTACGCGAGCGACGTCGTCTCGGGTCTCGTCAAGGCACCGAACAATCTCTGGTCCTTCGGCGGCAGCGCGACCGATACGCTGCTCGACTTCGGCGCGCGTCCCGCGCAGGTGCGCCAGGCCCGAGCCGCCTACGATGCCGCGGTCGCCAACTACCGCCAGACGGTCCTCACGGCGTTTCAGCAGGTGGAGGACGAGCTCGCCACCTTGCGCATCCTCGAGCGCCAGGTGCAGGTCCAGGAGCAGACGGTCAAATCCGCGAACCTCGCCGTGCAGCTCACGCTCAATCAATACAAGGCGGGCACCGTCGCCTACACCTCGGTGATCACCGCCCAGACGATCGCGCTCGCGGACGCCCAGACGCTCCTCAATATCCGCCAGAGCCGTCTGGTCGCGAGTGTCGCCCTCATCGGTGCCCTGGGCGGCGGCTGGAACGCCGCCTCGCTCGGTCGATCGACCGGTACCGGGGCGGAGCTCGCCGCCGAGGAACCCGCCGCAGGCAGCCGCTAAAGCCCTCGCGCCCTTCACTTAAGCCCTCCCGCCCGATTCCGCTGAGCCGGTGTTGACCGGGGTCCGCCCCTGTGCCTAATATGCGAATGAGAATGATTCGCATCCGCATACATAATACGGGCAAACTGGGGCTCGCGGCACTTCTTGCTGCCTGCTCCGCCGTGCCCGCGGCCGCGGACGCGGCGAGCCCGGCGGCGGCCCCGGAGACGGTTACGGCCGTCGAGGCCGGGGCCGAGGGCAGCGACCTCAACACGGTGGTCATCGAAGCGACTTCGACGGCCGGCCCCACCGTCTCCCCCACCGGCGCCAGCCAGTACGGGGCGAGCGCAGCGGACATCGCCGCGGGCCCGAAGGGCACGACGGCACCCATCACCGACGTGCTCGCGCAGATGCCCGGGGTCTCGATCGATCAGAACCAGCAGATCCATATCCGCAGCACCGAGGGACCGCAGTTCCAGTACCAGATCAATGGCGTCCTCATCCCGCTCGACATCAACACCAATCCGCCGTTCCTCTCGATGATCAACCCGACGTTCGTGAAGCGCCTCGACCTGCTGGATGGCGTGCTGCCCGCGCGTTACAGCTACGCCACCGGGGGCGTCGTGAACATCGAGACCAAGGACGGCTGCCAGGACAGTTCAGGGGCAGCGGCGAGCCTGCGCGCCGGGCAGCGCGACACGATCGAGCCGAGCCTCGAGTACGCGGGCTGCTCAGGTAGGCTCAGCAGCTACGTGAGCGCGCTCTATGAGCAGAGCAACACCGCCTTCAGCTCGGCGACTCCGGGCCCTGTACCGATTCACGACTTCACGAAGCAGGGACAGGTGTTCGGCTTCTTCTCCTATTCCTTGAGCCCGACCGAAACCTTGAGCCTCCTCATCTCGGGCGCGAAGAGCAGCAATGAGCTGCCGAACGTTCCCGGCCTGCCGCCTGCGTTCGCGCTTGCGGGGGTCCCCGTGCCACCCGCATCGAGCGGCATCGACTCCTACCTCAACTTCAGCGATGCGCTCACGGTGCTCACCTTGAGCGGCTCGCTCGGCAGCAATGTCTCCTATCAGATCGCCGCCGCCCAGCACGCCATCTCGCAGCGCTTCGAGCCCGACCCGGTGGGCGAGCTCATCTACCAGGGGGTCGCCTCGAGCGCGAGCCACGAGGATCACGACTACACGCTCGAGGGCGATCTCTCCTTCGCACTCGGCCCCCACACCCTCGGAACCGGCTTCTATCTCGGCCAATACCGCGTCAGCGCCAACGACTCATCGCGGGTCTTCCCCGCCGACGGCGCCGGTAATCAGCTGAGCGATGCGCCCCTCACGGTCGTCAATAACGACCACGCCGACAACCTGGTGAAGGGCGTCTATGTGAGCGACCTGTGGCGCATCGCCGCGCCCCTCACCGCGTCCTTTGGCCTGCGCTGGGATTCCTTGAGCGGCTTCACCTCCGGCGAGCAGCTGAGCCCAACCGTGAGCCTCGTGTACCGGCCTGACGGCGCCACGACGCTTCACGCAGGCTTCGCGCGCTACTTCCAGGTGCCCTCGCTCCTTGGCATCTCTCCCACCGCCCAGGCTGCCTTCGCGGGCACCACGGCTGCCGGGTCGCCCGGGATCCCGACGCCCCTCACCGAGGATGACCGCGAGTGGGACTTAGGGATCGTGCGCGAGCTCGCCGCGGGACTTACGGTCTCGGCGGATGCGTACTACGAGGGAACTCAGCGCTATCTCGACACCGGCCAGTTCGGCGTGGTGCCGATCTTCGCGCCCTTCAACTACGGCACCGGCCACCTGTGGGGAGCGGAGCTCGCCACGCGCTATCAGCGCGAGGGCCTCACGGCCTATGCCAACCTCACCATGGGGCGCAACTGGCAGCGCGGCGTCGTCACCGGTCAGTTCAACTTCGACGCCGAGGAGCTCACCTACATCGACAGCCATTCCATCGTGCTCGATCATCAGCCGCTCACCGGTGCCTCCGCGGGGGCGAGCTGGCGGACCGGTCCCTGGTCGATCGCCGCCGACGGTCTCTACAGCAGCGGGTTGCGCTCCGGGTTCGCGGATTTGACGCAACTGCCGCACGTCGTGCAGGTGGACATGAGCGTCGAGCGGGCCTGGCACACCAGGGGCTCGACGCTCCTGACCCAGCGCCTGGCGCTCCTCAACGTCTTCGACCGCGTGAACCTCATCCGGCCGGAGAACGGCATCGGCATCTTCCAGTCCGCCTACGGCCCGCGTCGCACCCTCTACTACACGCTCACACTGCACTTTTGAGAGCGAGGCGGCCCGCTACGCCGGATTCTCCAGGCTGAACGCCTGGGCGTGGTCGTCGTAGGCGAAGACTTCCCCGTAGCGTCCCCAGCTCACGATGGTCCGCAGCGTCTGCTCGGCGGCTTCTTCCGCCATGTAGTCCTCGAGCTCGTCGAAGAAGCGGCTCCTGGGAGCTGAATGACTGGCACGCTCATCGAGCACCCGCCGGACATGCGCGGCGAGCGCCACGTAGGTGATGAGATGCCGGGCGAAGAGCTTCTTGCGCTCATCGGTCTCGCTGCGCGCGAACTCGAGTCCCGGCTCGGTGAGACGGATGTCGCCCCCCTCGACCTCGGCGAAGCGCAGCAGCTGCAGCGCCTCGGCCGCCGGGAACAGCTCGTCGATCTCGAGGTGCTGCTCTTCGGCGAGCACCGGCAGGTCCGCCTTACCGTTGTAGGGCGTCGCCGCCACCGTCTCGATGAGGCCCGTCAGCACGTTGGATGAGACGTGGGTGAGAACCGTGCCGATGCCGGTGCCGGGGAAGCGCTCCTTGGGGCCGGTGCGCACCTCGCCGCGCGGACGCGCGGTCATCTCCACGTACACGCGCTCGATGAGTGCGCGGAAGCGCGGGTCCTCCGCGTGGCGCGGCTGGGGAAGGTCCACCGCGATCTCCCCCACCACGCGCCCCGGGTTGGTGGAGAAGATCAGGAGGCGATCGCACATCTGCACCGCCTCCTCGATGTTGTGAGTCACGAGCAGCACCGCCTTGATGGGCAGCTGCCCCTCGCCCCAGAGATTGAGGAAGTCGCCGCGCAGCGTCTCGGCGGTAAGGATGTCGAGCGCCGAGAACGGCTCGTCCATGAGCAGGATGTTGGGGTGCACGACCAGCGCACGGGCGAATCCCACGCGCTGGCGCATGCCGCCCGAGAGCTCGCGCGGATAGGCGGACTCGAAGCCGTCGAGCCCGATCAGGTCGATCGCCTGGAGCGAGCGCTTGCGCATCGCGTCCTCGGCGACCCCCTGCGCCTCGAGCCCGAGCTGCACGTTCTCGAGCACCGTGAGCCAGGGAAAGAGCGCAAAGCCCTGGAACACCATGGCGATGCCCGACGCCGGCCCCGAGACCGGATGACCGAGGTAGTTGACGACGCCGCTGGTGGGCTCATCGAGCCCGGCGATCTGCCGCAACAGCGTGGACTTGCCCGAGCCCGAGCGCCCCAGGAGCCCCACGATCTCCCCCGGGCGGAGCGACATGTTGACCTTCTCGAGCACCACCAGCTCATCGCCGTCGGGCTTGCGGAAGGACTTGCACACCCCCTGCACCTCGAGGAGCGGCGCCAGGTTGAGCGCGGGAGCGGTGGCGTTCACGGGCGTCTCCTCAACTGATGCGGAACTTGCGCTCGGCGCGCGCGTACAGTGGCCGCCAGAATACCCGGTTCAGGATCACCACCAGCAGGCTCAGCACCATGATGCCGAGCACGTTGCGCTGGAAGTCGCCGGCGGCGGTCGAGTCGGCGATATAGGCGCCGAGCCCGTGTGCGCGCACGGTCTCCGTGCCCCAGGCAGCCACCTCGGCATTGATGCTGGCATTCCACGAGCCGCCGGAGGCGGTGATCGCCCCGGTGACGTAGAAGGGAAACACCGCCGGCAGCGCGATCCGCCGCCACCACAGCCAGCCGCGCACGCCCAGGTTTTCGCCCGCGTAGCGCAAGTCGGGCGCGATCGCGGACGCTCCCACGATCACATTGAAGAGGATGTACCACTGCGTGCCGAGGATCATGAGCGGGCTCAGCCAGACGTCGGGCGTCAGCTTGAAGACGACGATGGCCGAGACCACGATCGGAAAGAACAGATTCGCGGGGAAGGCGGCCAGGAACTGCGCGATCGGCTGCACCACGCTCGCTACCCGCGGCCGCAAGCCCACCCACACCCCGATCGGCACCCAGATCAAGCTCGCGAGCGCGATCAGCACCGCGACTCGCGCCGCGGTAATGATTCCATAGAGGAGTACGCGTTCGATCTCTGCGGGATGTACCTCCCCCAGCACGAACACCGAGATCCTCCACACCGCCGCGATGCCGATCAGTATCAGCGCGGCATACCAGGCGTAATCCACCCAGCGCGAATGCCGCACCAGGGAGGGCCGCGGCTGCGCGGCACCCCAGGTCGCGACCGGGCGGACGCCGGCGCGCAGCAGGGCGTGAAATGCCGTCCCGGCGAGGCGCAGCAGGCGCGAGCGGCGCATCATCGTCAGCGCCCACGAGCGGTTGGGGGTGAAGCCGGCCTCCTGGTCGAGCCGGAACCAGTCGGCGCTCGCGATCAGCGGCCGGAACAGCAACTGATCGAAGGCCAGGATGACGACGAACATGGCGGCGATCGCCCAGCCGATCGCGGCGAGGCTCTTCTGCGCGATGGCGAGCGCGATGTAGGAGCCGACGCCGGGAAGCGCCACCGTCGTATGCCCGACGGTGATGGCTTCCGAGAACACCAGGAAGAACCAGCCGCCGGACATCGACATCATCATGTTCCACAGCAGTGCCGGCATGGCGAACGGCACCTCGAGGCGCCAGAAACGCATCCACGGCGACAGCTGGAAGTTGCGCGCCGCCTCCACCATCTCGTCGGGGATGCTGCGCAGCGAGTGGTAGAAGCTGAACGCCATGTTCCAGGCCTGACTGGTGAAGATCAGGAAGATGGCGGCGAGCTCCGCCCCCGCCACACGCCCGGGGGTGAGCTGCAGGAACAAGAGGGTCGTGAACGAGAAGCCGAGGATCGGCACCGACTGCAGGAAATCGAGCAGCGGCACGAGAATCACTTCCGCGCGGCGGCTCTTGGCCGCGAGCGTCGCGTAGGTGAAAGTGAAGAGGAGCGAGGCCAGCATCGCCAGCACCATGCGCAGCGCGGTGCGCGCCGAGTAGCCGATGAGGGCCGAGGGGTGGAGTGAGATCGGTGTCGCCTGCAGCCGCGCGAGCGAGCCGGTGAGCCCGACCGCCGCCTCCGCACAGTAGATAAAGAACACGAACACCAGCAGGAACGCGAGCACGTCCCAGCCGCCCGGCACGTAGCGGGTCCGCAGCACAGCGATGGGCAAGCGCTCGAGACGCATCCGGGCGAGTTTGCCCGAATGTCTTGACGATTGGCACCGCAAGTTAGGGCGCGAACCGTGCGGCCGCGCGGCGACTGTCGTACGATACTGAGTCATGAAAGTCACCCTGTTAGCCGCGGCCGTCATGGCCGCTGTCAACCTGACCGGCTCGGCTGTCGCGCAGGAGACCCAGAGCTCCGGCGTCAAGGAGACGATCAAGGAGGACGCGAAGACCGTCGGCCACGCCGTCGCAGACGGCGCCAAGACGGTCGGCCATGCCGTCGCCGACACCTCCAAGAAGGTGGGACACGAAGTCGCCGATACCTCCAAGAAGGTCGGACACGAGGTCGCAGAGAAGACCGCGCCGGCGCGCGAGGCGGTGCGCGAGGACTCGAAGAAAGCCGGGGCGGCGATCGCCCACGGCGCCCAGGCGGTCGGCAAGAGCGTGGAGCACGGCGCGGAGAAGACCAAGGATGCCGTGACGTCCAAGAGCGACGATTCGAAGCCGAGCAAGTGACGCGGCGATCGTGCGCTTGATGCACGCCCCAGCCGGGCTGCGCCTGGATTACCTGTCGCCGGCCGAATACCAGTCGGCCGAGTGCGCCGATGTGCTCGGCGTCGCGAGCTTCAGCGGCCCGCCTGCCCCGGCACCGGGCGGAGTCGAGATCCCCATCGCCGAGGTCAACACGCCCCTGCTCCTCGGCACCGCCGACGTCTACGAGGTCTGGCGCTCCGGCCAACCGACCGAGTCGGGGCGCCGCAACCGCGTGCGCTTCCGCCGCAGCGAGAAACTGCTGTTCGGCTGCATCGCGCTCGCGGAAGCCGAAGTCGCAGGCGCCCGGCCCTTAGCGCCCGCCGCCCCCTCACCGCTCCACGCGGCTACCGAGCAGGCCTACCGCGAGATCTGTGCCACGCTCGATGCGCTCGGCTACCCGCACCTCTTGCGGGTGTGGAACTACCTGCCGGACATCAACCGCGACAGCGGCGGCGTCGAGCGCTACCGCGAGTTCAACCGCGCGCGGCAGGACGCGCTGCGCGCCTGCGGGCGCACGCTGAACGGCAGCGTCCCGGCCGCCTCCGCGCTTGGAGCGGCGAGCGGGAGCCCGCTGGTCGTCTACTTCCTGGCCGGGCGCGTGGCGCCCGCCTTCATCGAGAATCCGCGCCAGGTGAGCGCCTACCGCTACCCGCGCCAGTACGGCAGCGCGAGTCCCGTGTTCTCGCGCGCGACGCTGCTGCGCCAACGGGACAGCCTGACGCTCTTTATCTCCGGAACGGCGAGCATCGTCGGGCACCGCTCCATTCACGTCGGCGACACCGCGGCCCAGACCCGCGAGACGCTCACCAACATTACGGCGCTGCTGGAGGAGGCCAACCGCGTGGAGCGCGCGGCGCGCTTCTCGCTCGGCTCACTCGCCTGCAAGGTGTACGTGCGCCGCCCGGCCGACTTAGGCTGCATCCGCGCCGAGCTCACCGCGGCGCTCGAGCCCACCTCGAAGGTGATCTATCTGCAGGCGGACATCTGCCGCCAGGACCTGCTGGTCGAGATCGAGGCGACCGGCATGTGTCCGCTGGCGGACGATGCCTGACGGGCACCGGCTCCGCTTCACATGCGCAGTGCGAGCCTCCCACGACGAGCGCTGTTGACGGCGGCCGCGCTGGCCGCGGCGGCCGCTGCCCCGGCTCGCGCCGAGCAGCAGCCGCTTTGGGAGCTCGGACTCGGCACCGGACTCCTGGTATTCAACGATTATCGCGGCGCCGATACCACCCACGTCTACCCGTTGCCGATACCGTACTTCGTGTACCGCGGTACGTTTCTGAAGTCCGATCGCGACGGCGTGCGCGGCGAGCTCTTCGACCAGGAGCTGGTGGAGCTCAACCTCAGCGTCAACGCAACGACACCGGTGCGCAACGATTCCGCGCGCCACGGCATGCCCGACCTGCGCTCAACGCTCGAGATCGGTCCGGCACTGGATGTGCACCTGTGGCGCAGCGCCGATCGGCGCCTGAAACTCGACCTGCGGGTGCCGGCGCGCGCCGCCTTCACCGTCGAGGCCTCGCCGCGCATGATCGGCGGGTTTCTGGCTCCCAACATCAACCTGGATATCGCCCAGTACCGCGGCGAGTACGGCTGGAAGCTCGGGCTGCTTGCCGGGCCCTTGTTCGCCAATCGACGCTATGACGAGTACTTCTATAGCGTCGCCCCGCAGTATGCGACGGCCGGCCGGCCGGCGTTCGCGGCCGCCGGAGGCTACGCCGGCACGCAGACGCTGGTCTCGCTCACCCGCCGCTACCCGGCCTACTGGATCGGGGCCTACCTGCGCCACGACTCCCTCGCCGGTGCCAGCTTCGCAGACAGCCCGCTGGTGAGGCGCGACAGCTACTGGTCCGGCGGCTTCGCGGTGGTATGGATGATCCGACAATCCTCGCGGCTGGTCGAAAGCGAAGATTGACGCCCTCCCACACCCACCTGGTGCTGATTCCGAGCTACAACCCCGGACGGCGGTTGGCGGAAACGGTACGGGCGGCGCGCCGTCACTGGGATCCGGTGTGGGTGGTCGTGGACGGCAGCACCGACGGCTCCGCCGCGCTGCTCGAGGAGCTCGCGCGCGACGACCCGGGACTACACGTGCTGGTACGGGCGCGCAACGGCGGCAAGGGGGCGGCGCTCCTCGACGGGCTCAGCGCGGCGCTCGCGGAGGGCTACACGCACGCGCTCACCATGGACTCCGACGGCCAGCACCCGGCCGAGCGCATCGGCGCCTTCATGGCAGCCTCGGCGGCCGAGCCCGCGGCGATGATCCTCGGCGCGCCGGTGTTCGACTCGAGCGCGCCGCGCATCCGCCTGCGCGGGCGCCGCATCAGCAACTGGTGGACCAACCTCGCGACGCTGTGGGCGGGGATCACGGACACCCTGTTCGGGTTTCGCGTCTACCCGATCGCACCGCTGGTCGCGGTCATGCAGCGCACCCGCTGGATGCGGCGTTTCGACTTCGACGCCGAGGCAGTGGTGCGCTTGAGCTGGCGGGGCGTGCCGGTGCGCAACCTCCCGGCGCCCTGCCGCTACTTCTCTCCCGCGGAGGGCGGGGTGTCGCACTTCAATTACTGGCGCGACAACCTGCTCCTCACCTGGATGTACACGCGCCTCTTCTGCGGCTTCCTTTTGCGGTTGCCGCTGTTGGCGGCGCGGCGCATCGGGCATTGACGGCGTTACAGCGCCGGCGCACAGGGCTTGAGTTCCGGCCGGTGGTTGCCGCAGGAGCCGCCCTTGTATAATGCCGGCAACCGTTCCAACTCTTTTAGGCAGCAATGTCCGACAACGTGTCATCGCTCAAGCAGCCGGCCGGTTCCGCCGGCATCGACGCTCTCACCCGCGAGCTCGCCGGCCTGATCGTCGCGGCGCTGAACCTCGAAGTTTCGGCGGCCGACATCGGCCCGGACCAGGCCCTGTACGGCGAAGGCCTGGGACTCGACTCGATCGACATCCTGGAGATCGCGCTGGTGGTGTCCAAGCAGTACGGCGTGCAGCTGCGCGCCGACAGCGAGGACAACGAGCGCATCTTCGCATCGCTCCGCCACCTCGCCGAATACCTCAACGCACACAGGACGAAGTAATCAACTGGCCAGGCTGCCGCTGATCGCGCATGCATCGGCCGACGCGGTGCTCGCCTACCGCGCCGGGGCGCCCATCGTCGTCCGGCAGTTTCTCGCCGACGTCGCCCGCCTCGGCGCCGTCCTCGGCGAGGGCGGCCACGTGCTCAACGTCAGTGCTGACCGCTACCGCTTCACGGTGGGCTTCGCCGCCAGCCTCGTCACCGGCAAGGTGAGTCTGCTGCCCTCGACGCGGACGCCGGAAGTCATCGCGCAGCTCAAGCGCTTCGCGCCCGACGCCGTCTGTCTGAGCGACGAAGACGCGTGCGACATCGCGCTGCCGCTGGTGCGCTTCCCCGAAGCCGCCTGCGCCGCCCACCCCGGCGGAGCGAGTGCCGCCCACGCGGTGCCACGCATCGATCCAGGCCGTCGAGCTGCCTGGGTGTTCACCTCGGGATCAACCGGGACGCCGGTGCCGCACGAGAAGACTTTCGGCAGCCTTCTCGCATGCATGCGGGTGGAAGCGCAGCGGCTCGGCCTTGCCGCCGGCGTATCGCACGCGATCGTGGCGACGGTGCCGCCGCAGCACATGTATGGGTTCGAGGCGAGCGTGCTGCTGCCGCTCGCGAGCGGCAATGCGCTCACCGCCGAGCGGCCGTTCTACCCGGCGGACATCTGCGCGGCGCTGGCCGCCGCCCCGAGGCCGCGCGTGCTCATCACGACGCCCATTCACCTGCGCGCGCTCATGGCCGCGAGCCTCACGATCCCCGACACCGATCTCATCGTCTCGGCGACGGCGCCGCTCTCCGTGCAGCTTGCGACGGAGGTGGAGCAGCGCTGCGCCACGCGGCTGCTCGAGATCTATGGCTCGACCGAGACCGGCTCGATCGCCGTCCGCCGGACGACCGCGGCTCCCGAGTGGCAGCTGTTCCCGGGGGTTGTGCTCGAGCCGCGCGACGGCGAGACCTGGGCGCACGGCGGTCACATCGAGCAGCCGACGCGCCTGTGCGACTTCATCGAAGTCTTAGGCGGCGGTCGCTTCCTGCTGCATGGGCGCCTCGCAGACCTCGTGAACATCGCCGGCAAGCGCAGCTCCCTTGCCTACCTCAACCATCAGCTCAACTCGATCCCCGGGGTCTTCGATGGTGCCTTCTTCCACGGTGACCCGGGAACCGAGACGTGCGTGACCCGGGTCGGAGCCTGCGTCGTGGCTCCGGGGCTCGATGCCGCGGCGATCGCCGCGGAACTGCGCCGGCGCATCGATCCGGTATTCCTGCCGCGCCCGCTGCTCCTGGTGGCGAGTCTGCCGCGCACCAGCACCGGCAAGCTCCCGCAGGAAGCCCTGCGCTCGCTCGCCGCGGCGCAGCCGAAGCCGAGCAGCGCGGCGTGAGGCCCCGTGGGCGCGAGAACGACCTTCACGATTGACGCGCGGCATCCCGCGCTCGCGGGCCACTTTCCCGGCTCTCCCGTGTTGCCGGGCGTGGTGCTTCTCGATGAGATGGTGCGGGCGGTCGAGCAGGCGCAGGGCGGCGCGGCGGCGCGCTGGACCGTCGGCGCCGCCAAGTTCCTCAAGCCCGTCCAACCCGGAGAAACCCTCACCCTCGAGTACGAGCCGCTGCCGAACGGCTCGATACGCTTCGCTGTCTCGAGCGCCGGACGAGCGGTGGCGGCGGGCGTGCTGCGCCCATCGGCGCCGGTGCGGGCCGCGGCGGCCGGCGCCGCGGCCGAGCCGCGCACGAGCGATGCCCAGTGGGCCGGCGCGCGCGAGCGCGGCAGCGCGGCGCTGACCTCGATCATGATCTTCCTGTCGCTCACCCTCGGGCGCAGGGTGGCGCGCGCCCTTCTCTATGGCATCGCGGCCTACTTCCTCCTGTTCGCGCCGCGGGCGCGGCGCTACGCGCGCGAGTACCTGCACCGCGCGCTCGGGCGTCCGCCGACCACGGGCGATGTCTTCCGCCAGGTGTTCACCTTCGCTGCGACCATCCTCGATCGGCTCTATCTCGCGAAGGAGCGTTATCAACTGTTCGACATCACGGTCGAGGGCGATCCGCTGCTCCTCTCGATGGCGGCCCGGGGAACCGGCGCGTTTCTCCTCGGCGCCCATTTGGGGAGCTTCGAGATCATGAGCGCCCTCGGGCGGCGCCAGCCCGGACTGCGTGTGGCGATGGCCATCTACGAGGGCACCGCCAGCAGGCTGAACGCCCACCTGTTGTCGAATACCGCCTCCGCACCCGAGATCATCCCGCTCGGGCACCTCGACGCGATGCTCCGGATCCGCGATTGCCTGGAGGCAGGCAGCTTCGTCGGCATGCTCGCCGATCGCACCATCGGCGAGGCGCCGGCGCAGCGCGTGAGCTTTCTGGGTGCGCCGGCGCTCTTGCCGTCCGGCCCGATGCGCGCCGCCGCAGCGCTCAGGCGTCCGGTCTTCTTCATGGCGGGCCTCTACCGGGGCGGCAACCGCTACCACGTGGTGTTCCGCGAGATCGCGGATTTCTCCGCGGTGCCGCGCGCTGAGCGCGAAGCGCAGGTGAGCCAGGCGATCCGACGCTACGCGGCGCTCCTCGAGGAGTGCTGCCGCTCGGATCCCTACAACTGGTTCAACTTCTACGACTTCTGGCATGAGCCCGCCCGCGAGCCTCACGGAGCCGCAGCGTGAGTGCTCTGCGCCGGCGCTGCGGGGTATGGGCAGCGCTGCTGGTGCTCGCCGGGCCGCTCACCGCCGCGACGCCCGATCCGCTCGATGCGCTCATGGGCGAGCTCGCCGTGCGCCGCCACGGCCATGTCACTTTTACCGAGGTGCAGCACCTCGCCGTCCTCGAGCGCCCGCTCGAGTCCTCGGGGGAGCTGCTGTACGAGGCGCCGGACCGCCTCGAGAAGCGCATCCTCAAGCCTCGGCCCGAAACTCTCATTCTCGCGCACGGGGTGCTGAGCGTCACCCGCGGGCAGCACACACGCACGGTAGAGCTCTCGGCCTGGCCGCAGGTCGCGCCGCTCATCGAGTCCCTGAGCGCAACGCTCGCGGGGGACCGCGCTACGCTCGAGCGCACGTTCAGCGTGGAGCTCGACGGCGATCCGGCGCGCTGGACGCTGCGGCTCACGCCGCGCAATCCTGACGCTGCGCGCGCGGTCACCGCGGTGCTGATCACGGGCGAGGCCGCGAATCTCAGGACGGTCGAGATCCTCGACGCCGACGGCGACCGCTCGCTCCTCACCATCGGCGCGGAACTCCCGCCATGACACGCGCCGGGTGGACCGGCACGCTCGTCTTCGCGGTGCTGGCGGCGCTCGCCGTGGCTGTCGTCGCACGTGCGACCTACACCGCGGACCTCTCGGCCTTCCTGCCGCGCGCCCCGAGCGAGCGAGAGCGGCTGCTGGTCGATGAGCTGCGCACCGGCCTCGCCTCGCGGGTCATCATGGTGGCGATCGAGGGCGGGGACGCGGCGCAGCGGGCGCAGGTGGCGGCCGCTGTGGCGCGCGCGCTGCGTGCGGACCCGGCGTTTGCCGGCGTGAGCGACGGGGACCGGGAAGGCTTCGAGCAGGCGGCGGCGTTCCTCACCGCGCATCGCTACCTGCTGAGCGATGCGGTAACGCCGCAACGCTTCACCGTGGCAGGGCTCCGTGCCGCCATCGACGACACGCTCGCACTCCTCGCCTCGCCCGAGGGACTGGCGGCGAAGCCGCTGTTCACGCGTGATCCCACCGGCGAGACCGTCCACATCCTCGACACGCTCTGGGATCAGACCCTGCCCACCGTGAGCGGGGTGTGGAGCTCGCGCGACGGCCGCCGCGCACTCCTCATCGCCCAGACCCGCGCCGCAGGATCCGACACCGACGGGCAGGAGCGGGCCTGCGCTGCGATCCAGCGCTCCTTCGCCGCAGCGGCGGGCGCGCTGCCGGCAGCGCCCGGAACCATGACACTGCGCATGAGCGGGCCCGGGGTGTTCGGGGTCTCCGCGCGCGCCCTCATCCGCGACTCCGTGATTCGCCTCTCGGGCCTCGGCGCAATCCTGATCGCAGCGCTGCTGCTCGCGGCCTACCGCTCGGTGCCGGCGGTGCTCCTCACCTTCGTGCCGGTCGCCTCGGGGGCGCTCGCCGGGGTTGCGGCCGTCGCGCTCGGCTTCGGCACCGTACACGGCATCACGCTCGGCTTCGGAGTCACGCTGATCGGCGAGGCGGTCGACTACTCCATTTATCTCTTCATCCAGGCGGCGGAGCGCGGCGGCGCGCCGCCGCCCGGGCCCGATGCCGACTGGCGGCACTCGGTCTGGCCGACCATCCGGCTCGGGATGCTGACTTCCGTTTGCGGCTTCGCGGCGCTCGTGCCTTCGAGCTTTCAGGGCCTCGCGCAGCTCGGCTGCTATTCCATCGCAGGTCTCATCGCCGCGGCCCTGGTGACGCGCTGGGTGTTGCCCGCGTGGCGCCCGCACTCCCTGCGGACGCGCGATCTTACGGCTCTCGGCACCCGGCTGTGGCGCATGCTGTCCTTGATCCGGCCCGCACGCGGGGCTCTCGCGCTCGTCCCGCTCGCTGCCGCCCTCATCCTCTACGGGGACCGCGCCGCGCTCTTCAGCCGCGAGTTGTCGGACCTGAGTCCGATCCCGGAGGCCGAGCAGCAGCTCGACGCGAGCCTGCGCGCCGACCTCGGCGCGCCCGACCCCCGCTACGTGGTCGTCGCATCAGCGCCGGACCTCGATGCGGCGCTCAGGGCCGCTCAGGCGGTCGCGGATCACCTCACTCCGCTCCTCAAGGCTGGGGTGATCGGCGGCTTCGAGACGCCGACGCGCTACCTGCCGGACGCTGCGACGCAACGGGCGCGCCAGGCGAGCCTGCCGGCGCCCGCCGAGCTCGCCGCCCGCCTCGGGAAGGCGCTCGAGGGGTTGCCCGTGAGTGAGGCGCGGCTCGCGCCCTTCGCGCGCGACGTGGAGCAGGCGCGCACGTCGGCCCTCGTTACACCCGCCGACTTCGCCGGCACGCCACTCGGTGCCGCGCTCGATGCGCTGCTCGGGAGCGCGGGACCGGCCGTCACGGCCTACCTGCCCATCACCGGCCCGCACGGCGGCGAGCTCTCCCCGGCGACTCTCGAGCGCGTGCGCGCCGCCGTCGGCGCGGCCACGGCAGCGGCGACCCTCCTCGACCTCAAGGCCGAGGCGGACGGGCTCTATGCGCATTACCTCAAGGAGGCCGTGTCCCTGTCGCTCGCCGGGCTCGCGGCACTCTGTGTGCTGCTCGCATGGGCCCTGTCGCCGGCGCGCGCGCTGCGCGTCGTGGCACCTCTCGCCCTCGCGGTGCTCACCGTCGCAGCGGCGCTGGCCGCCGCCGGCGCGCGGCTCGGGATTCTGCATGTCGTCGGCATGCTCCTCATCATCGCGGTGGGCTCGAACTACGCACTGTTCTTCGACGCCCTCGCGCAGCGCGGGCACGCGACCGTACCGCGGACGCTGGCCTCCCTCGCGGTCGCGAATCTCGCCACGGTCGCGGGCTTCGGCGTGCTCGCGTTCTCCGGTGTGCCGGTGCTGGCGGCGCTCGGCCGCACCGTCGCACCGGGGGCGCTGCTCGCGCTGCTCTACTCCGCGTGGCTCGCGCAGCTCAAGGCTCCGGCGGGGACGTCAGGGGCGCCGCCCATGCCCGCCGTATGACACGCGAGATCCTCGTGGCGGCGCGCTCCGCGCCTACGGCGGCACGGCGCATGCTGCTCCTGCCGCCCGCGTATTCGCGCGCCGAGGACTTCCTGCGCGAGGGATTTGCCGACGCCGTGCGTGCGCGCGGTCTCGACCTCGACCTCGTGCCGGTCGAGCTGCGCTTGGGGTCCGTCACCGACCGGAGCGTCCTCACCCAGCTCGGGGAGCTCATCACCGCCGCGCGCAGCGACGGCTGCGCGCAGGTGTGGCTCGTCGGCATCTCGCTCGGTGCCTATATCGCGCTCGCCTTCGCCGAACGTCACCCGCGCTCGCTCGAGGGGCTGTGTCTCTTTGCCCCGTACCTCGGCAGCCATATCGTCACGCAGGAGATCGAGCGCGCCGGCGGGCCAGCGTCCTGGGAGCCGGGCGACTTGGCCGAGGACGACGAGGAGCGCCGCATCTGGCGCTTCATCAAGACGCACGCACGCGGTGCGCTGCCGATACACTTAGGTATCGGACGCGAGGACCGCTTCGGCGCACGGCACCGGCTCCTGGCCGCTGCGCTTCCCGCCGGGCGCGTCGACCTCGTACCCGGCGGTCACGAATGGCCGGTGTGGCGCCGCCTGTGGGAGAACTTCCTCGATGCCCGCTTCGCCGACACCCGCAGCTGAGGCGCCGCCACCGCGGCCGTACCGGCCGTCGGCGCTGGTGCGCGGCTCGTGGGCGCTGCACCTCGGCGCCGCCGCCGCACTCGCCCTGCGGCCACACCTCTGGCCGTGGGCGCTCGGCACGGTCGTGGCCAATCACCTCCTCCTCACGGCGGCGGGGCTGTGGCCCAGGGCGACGCTCCTCGGCCCGAACTGGACGCATCTGCCCCCGGGTGCGGCTGCGCGCGGCGAAATCGCGATCACCATCGATGATGGCCCGGACCCGGACGTGACGCCGGCGCTCCTTAAGCTGCTCGAGAGCCACGGCACCCGCGCGAGCTTCTTCTGCATCGGCGAGCGCGTGGCGCGCTTCCCGCACCTGGTGCGCGAGATCGCCGCCCGCGGCCATAGCGTCGAGAATCACAGCCAGCGGCATCTGCACCGTTTCTCGCTCCTCGGTCCGCGCGGGCTGCGGGCCGAGATCGGGCGTGCCCAGGAGTGCATCGCGGCTGCGACCGGCGCGACGCCGCGCTTCTTCCGCGCGCCTGCCGGGCTGCGCAACCCGTTTCTCGAGCCCGTGCTCGCGCGAGCGGGACTTACGCTCGTGAGCTGGACGCGACGCGGTTTCGACACCGTCAGCGCCAACCCCGCGCGCGTGCTCGCACGCCTCACCGGGGGGTTGCGCGCCGGCGATATCCTGCTGCTGCACGACGGGCACGCGGCCCGCACCGCAGCGGGTGTGCCGCTCGTTCTCGAGGTGCTGCCGCGCCTCCTCGAGGCGGTGCGCCACGCGGGCCTCACGCCGGTGACGCTGCGGGCGGCGCGCGCATGAACGCCGATCCCGCCATCGCCTCCCTCATCGACGCCGCAAGCGCCCCGTACCGCGCCGCCGGGCGCTTCGCCTGGCATTTCGCCCGTAGCAAGCTCAAGGGCGATCCGGTGTTCGCGTCCCTCCTCACCCAGGGGCTCCTCGCCGGACGCAACCGCGTGCTCGACCTCGGGTGCGGCCAGGGGCTGCTCGCTTCCTGGCTGCTCGCGGCACGCGCGCGGCATGCGGCCGGCTCATGGCCGCGGACCTGGCCACCGGCGCCTGCGCCGCAATTGCTGCTCGGAGTCGAGATCAACCCGCGCGAGGTGCGGCGCGCACGCGCGGCGCTCGGCCCGCAGGCGCAGATCTCTCTGGGCGATATCCGTCACGTAGACTACGCGGCGTCGGATGCCATCGTGATGCTCGACGTGCTGCATTTCAGCGACTACGCGGCGCAGGTAGCGGCGCTCACCCGTGCACGCGCCGCGCTCGCGCCCCGCGGCGTGCTGCTGGTGCGGGTCGGGGATGCGGACGGCGGAGCGCGCTTCGCCCTCGGCAAGGCCGTCGATCGCATCGTCGCGCTGGCACGCCGCGGCCGCCCGCTGCCGCTCTGGTGCCGGCCGCTGCGCGAATGGCTCGCGCTCCTCGAGCAGCTGGGCTTCAGTGCGCGCGCCGTGCCGATGAGCGCGGGCACCCCGTTCGCGAACTTCCTGCTGATCGGTGAAGTGCGGTGAGGCCACTCGCCCTCACGGCATTCACCGCGACGAGCTGCATCGGGCGCGGCCTCGCCGCCACGGCCGCGACCCTCGAGGCGCAGCGCAGCGGACTCGCGCCCTGCGCCTTCGAGACGGTCGCGCTCGAGACTCACGTCGGCGAGGTGCCGGGAGTCGATGACACGCCGCTCCCCGCCGAGCTCGGCGAGTTCGAATGCCGCAACAACCGCCTGGCGCTCCTCGGACTCGCGCAGGACGGCTTCGCGGCGGCGGTCGCGGACTGCGCTGCGCGCTTGAGTCCCTCCCGCATCGGACTGTGGCTCGGCACCAGCACCTCGGGGATTCTCGAGACCGAGCTCGCCTATCGGCGGCGCGATCCCGCGACCGGCGCGCTGCCCGCGGACTTCCGCTACCGCGGCGCGCACAACACCTTCTCGGTCGCGGCCTGCGTGCAGCGTGCGCTCGCCCTCGAGGGTCCGGCGGCCGTTATCTCCTCGGCCTGCTCGTCCAGCGCGAAAGTGTTCGCCTCCGCGCGGCGCGCGATCGAGGCGGGGCTCGTCGATGCCGCAGTCGTGGGCGGCGTCGATTCGCTGTGTCTCACCACCCTCTATGGCTTTCATTCGCTGCAGCTCGTGGCGCGCGCTCCCTGCCGTCCGTTCGATGTGGGGCGCGACGGGCTCTCGATCGGTGAGGCCGCGGCGTTCGCCCTGCTCGAGCGTCCGGGAGGGAGCCCCGCCGCAAACGCCGTATTGCTCCTCGGCACCGGGGAATCGAGCGACGCCTGGCACATGTCCTCGCCCCATCCCGAGGGGCGCGGCGCGATCGCCGCCATGACGCAGGCGCTCGCTGCGGCGCGCCTCACGCCCGGCGACATCGACTACATCAACTTCCACGGCACCGGCACCCCGAGCAACGACGCCGCCGAGGCGCGCGCGGTCGCGGCCGTGCTCGGCACGCGCACTCCCGGCAGCTCGACCAAGGGGGCGACCGGACATACGCTGGGCGCCGCGGGCGCGCTCGAAGCGGTCATCTGCGCGTTGGCGCTGCGCCACGGCCTCATGCCGGGCGGCGTGAACACCCGCGTGATCGATCCCGAGCTGCGCGTGAGCTACCTGCTCGAGAATCGCCACGCGCGCCTCAAGGCTGTCATGAGCAATTCCTTCGGCTTCGGCGGCTCCAACTGCAGCCTGATCTTCGGGAGAGCCGGATGAGCGCGGTGCTCACGGCGTGGGTCGAGGGCGTTGGACTCTTAGGCCCCGGACTCCCGGACTGGCCGACCGCGGCGCAGGTGCTGTCGGGCGCCGCGCCGTACGCGGCGTGCCCCACCGTGATACCGCCGCTTCAGTGCCTGCCGCCCGCGGAGCGCCGCCGCACCGGCAAGGTCGTGCGGCTCGCGCTGACCGTCGGGCTCGAGGCCATCGCGCGTGCCCGCGCCGACGCCGCGGCGCTGCCGGCGGTGTTCTCCTCCTCGGGCGGTGACGGTGAGAACTGCCACGAGATCTGTCAGGTGCTGGCCGGCACCGACCGGCAGATCTCGCCGACGCGCTTTCACAACTCCGTGCACAACGCTGCATCCGGCTACTGGGGGATCGCCACCGGCGCGACCGCCGCCTCGAACGCGCTCTGTGCCTGCGATGCGAGCTTTGCGGCCGGGCTGCTCGAGGCGCTGGTGCAGCTCGCCATCGAGGAGACGGCGGTCCTCCTCATTGCCTATGATGCGGACTATCCGGAGCCGCTGCGCAGTGTGCGGCCGATTCCGGATGCGTTCGCAGTGGCGCTGCTCCTCACGCCGTCGATGCGGCAGGGATCACTGGCGCAGCTCACGGCGCGCTTGAGCGCAGCTCCGGTGGAGCTCCTGTCCGACCCGCGGCTCGAGGCGCTGCGCGCGCAGGTGCCGGCGGCCAGAGCTCTGCCGCTGCTGCGCCGGATTGCGCGCACCGAACGCGCCGCGGTCGTGATCGATTACCTGGAGAGGCAAAACCTGCACATCGAGGTGAGCCCGTGCCACTAGACCGACAGTGGATCGAGCAACACATCCCGCACAAGGGACACATGTGCCTGCTCGATGAGGTGCTCGCGTGGGATGCCGCGCGCATCCGCTGCCGCAGCGGCACGCATCGCGCGGCCGACAACCCGCTGCGCGCCCACGGGCGCCTCGGCGCCGCCTGCGGCATCGAGTACGCCGCGCAGGCCATGGCGGTGCACGGGGCACTCATCGCCGCGAGCGCGCCGCTCGCCAGCACGGTCTCGAGCCACCTGCGGGGAAGCATCGGCGCCACCGTCGGCTATCTCGCCAGCGTGCGCAACGTCGCCCTGCAGGTGAGCCGGCTCGATGAGCTTGAGGACGATCTCATCGCCGCGGCAGAGTGGATCACCGGCGACGGGCGCACCGTGCTCTATGAGTTCACCGTGTCGAGCGCCGGGCGAGTCCTCCTCACCGGCCGGGCCAGCATCGTGTTCGACGCCGCCTTCGGCGCGCAGCCGATGAGCACCGGAACCCACTCATGAGCACCACCGGCAAGCGCGCCCTCGTCACCGGTGGAAGCGGCGGCATCGGCGGCGCGATCTGCCGCCGGCTGGCGCGCGAGGGCCATCAGGTCTACGTCCACTGTCATCGCGGCATCGCGACCGCCAACGAGCTGCTGCGCGAGATCTCGGGCGCCGGAGGCCGCGCCGAGATCATCAGCTTCGACATCACCGATACGGATGCGACGCGGGCCGCGCTCGAGGCGGTGCTCGCGGCAGGCCCCATCCAGATCCTCATCAACAACGCCGGGGTGCATGATGACGCCGTGCTGCCCGGAATGAGCGCCGCACAATGGCGGCGCGTGATCGATGTATCGGTGAACGGCTTCTTCAACGCGACCCAGCCGCTTCTCATGCCCATGATCCGCTCACGCTGGGGCCGGATCGTGAGCGTTTCCTCAGTCGCCGCCCTCATCGGCAACAAGGGCCAGGTCAACTACGCCGCGGCCAAGGGCGCGCTCAACTCCGCGACGCGCGCGCTCGCGCTCGAGGTGGCCACGCGCGGCGTGACGGTCAATGCCGTGGCCCCGGGGATCATCGCGACTCCGATGACCGACGGCCTGTTCGATGCCGCCGCCATCGAGCGCCTCGTGCCGATGAATCGCCTCGGGCTCCCCGAGGAGGTGGCGAGCGTCGTCGCCTTCCTCATCTCCCAGGACGCCGCCTACGTGACCGGTCAGGTGCTCTCGGTGAGCGGCGGCATGGCGTAGATTTCAGTCGCCGGCTTGCGCCAGCTGCGTCAGCAGGTTCGCCGCCAGCACGCCGCCCGCTCCCCAGGCCATCGCGGGATGCAGGCGCTTAAGCCGCAGCGTGTCCACGAGCGCGCAGACGAGGGCAAACGCGCTCGTGGTTGCAGCGGCGATCACCAGATTCCAGTCACCCCCGGGCAGCAGATGCTCGGCGATCCGGCCGACGGCGGGAGGAAGCAGCGCCACCGTTGCGCTCAGCATCAGCCGCTTGTGCACCTGCGGGCGCCACCGCCACGCGATCCCCGCGCAGACCAGCGCGCCAAACAGCCACAGACTCAGCCCATCGAACTCGACGAATATGCGCCCGAAACGCAGCGGGCCCGCCTGCGGGAAGCGCCGATGGATGGCCGCGGCCACCGTGAGCGAGCCGATGAGGACCATTGCGGGGGCGAGCGCGGCGCCGACAGCACCGAGGCGACGGTGAAGGTCGGGACGCCCTCTCGCGATCAGCAGCGCCTGAGTCACAAACAGCGCGATCCACGCGCTCATCAGGATCCCGTGAGCGTGCACCAGCGGAGTGATCGCACGCACGCTGAAGAAAGCGCGCAGGTAGTAGCTGCGCGCAAAGCCTGCAAACACGAAGGCTGTGACGCTGAGTGCCGCGTACAGGTACAGGCGAGTCGGCGGATTCAGCCGGGCGGTGAGCTCAATGACGGCCGCGATCGGGCAAACCGCTACCTGCTGCGTGGGTGCGCATCTACCCACCAAACACTCTGTACACGAGAGACATCCAGAGCGGCGTCTGCACCGCGAAGAAGCTGAGCTGGAAGGCGGCGATGACTGCGAGCCCACCCCAGCCCAGCACCGGGTGCAGCCGGCCGTGCCGCAGGGTGTCGGCGAGCACGCAAGCCGCTACGCAGGCGTAGAACGCCAGGAACTGCAGCAGTGGCGCGTGCCCGAACAGCAGCGCAACGCGCGCGGCGGCCGGCGCCAGCAGCGTGACCGCTGCGAGCAGCATCAGACGCTTGTGGACATCCGCGCGGGCGCGGAGCGCGAGGCCGCTGCCGACGAAAGCACCGAACAGCAGCAGGTTTACAAAGTTGATGAGCAGCAGGTAATGCCACATGCCCTGTACGTGTGCCTGGATCTCCCGCTCGAGCGCCAACACGGTGAGAGCGGTGCCGATCAGGATGATGAGCACAGCGAGTACGGCCGCGCCAGCGCCCAGCCGCCGATGCCACGCCGCGCGGTGCGCCGCGATGAGCCAGGTCTGAGCGATGAACACGACGATCCAGGTCGACATGATCAGGCCGTGCAGGTGCACCACGAGCGGCAGTGCGCGGGTGCCGAACACGCTCTTCAGGTAGTACGTGCGCGCGAAACCGACGAATGCCACGGCTGCGAACCCCAGCGCCAGCCACTCGAACAGACGCCGCGGTCGAACCGCCGGCTTGCTGTCTGCAACGATCGCCGCGCTCGCGGGCGCGTTCACGGCTGCGGCTCCGCCGCATTCCAGATGTCGACGGCGCACTTCCAGGAGCCGTCCGGCTCCTTTCTCCACACCGCCACCGCCTTGTTGTGCTCGACGACCGCCTTGCCCTCGGGCGTGGTCAGGCGGATGGTGTCGGTCCCTACCGCATAGGCGACATCACCCGACTTCGCCACCCAGATGCGATCGGTCACCCAACTGATCGAGAAATCCGGGATCGTGAAGGCCCCGCTGACGTAGCGCCGCAGCGCCTCCTTGCCCACCATTGGTGGTCCACCCGGCGGCATCATGTAGACGTCATCCGTCCAGTAGGAGACCGTCTGCTCCAGATCGTGGGCCTGGGCGGCCGCAAGCCAGCGCGCATCGGCCGCGCGGATCGCGGCCGCTTCACGGACGGCATCGGGGGCCGGGGCGGACATGCTCTGGCAGCCCGCGAGCACGGCGAGCGGCAGCAGAATGGCGCGGCGGGTTCGATTTCTCATGATAGCTCCTGGAAGTCCTGCGGTGCGGCCTCGGGCCACTCGAGCTAGCGCTCGCGGTGCGCGGCAAGGGCCAGGGCGCGCTGAAATTCGTAGGTCTGCGCCGCGGCGAGCCCGTGACCTTCGGCGGCGACCATGACGCTATCGTCGGGGAGAGGATTCGCGGCGATCGTCACCATGTCGGTGCAGCCGGCGAGCAGCGCGAGCAGCACGAGCAGCACGGGGATCGTTGCAACCACGTAGTGCATTCTCATGGGAGCCTCCGGGATGTAAGGGGTTACCGGCATCAGCCGAGCCATGCGCAGAAGCGCGTCCATTGCAGGTGCTGCGGGCCCTCGCCGGCCGGGCCGCGCGGCCCGACCGGCTGAGCGGACGCGACTACTGTTTCACGTAGACCGCGGTCGTCTTTTCGCTCGCGCGGCCTGGATTCCAGCTGGTATCCGTGAAGGAGCCGCCGTCCGCCGCGATCGTCTGCACGCCGATGCTGTCGGGCTTGCCGTTGATCTTCATGGTGTACCTGACCTTGGTGGGGCTGACGCGCTTAAAGCTGATGGTCGCGCCGGGCGGGGCCGTGGGTCCCGTGATCGGGTAGTCCTTGTCATCGGCGCTGCATTCGACGGAGACCTTGAGGTCCGGAATGTCGTAGTGCAGAACGCCCGGGGCGGGGGAGGAGATCACGAAGGTCTGCGGTCCGTTGGGACCGGTCACTTTCGCCGTGCGCCAGGTGCCCGCCAGGCCGTCCGTGCCGGTGACGCGATTAAAGACATCCTCCTCGTGAAACTCCTGCCCGTCGGGCCTCGTGCCGCTGAAAGTCATGGTGAGCGTCTTGCCGTCCTCGGACAGCGCGACCCGTCCCTTCGCGAATACCTTGCCGTCGATGCGCGTCACCCGGTCCCAGCTGTTCTTGCCCGCAGCGGTCCAGGTCGTGGTGCGGTTGCTGAAGGTTTTGTATTCCTTGCCGTCGAGACCGAAGTCGAAGCTCGCGGTGCTGCCGTCCTCGAAGTGCAGCATGCCGCCGGGACGCTCCGAGTAGGTAAACGTCTGGCCGGTGAGGTGGCTCTTCTGCGGATCGAGCTTCCAGGTCCCGTTCCAGGGACTGTCGGCGGCGCTGGCTGCGCCGGCCGGCAGCGCGAGCAGTGAGCAGATGATCAAGGTTGCTTTCATGAGGTGACTCCCGGTGTGTGGTGTGGTGATGCGCGCTCTTGACCCCCGGCGCGCGAATCAGGGCGGCGCGGCGGCCACGTCCGGTCCGATGACCAGGAAGCTGCCGCTCCAGAATTGCTCGTAGCCCTCGCTCTGTACGTAGTGGCTGAGTGAGCCGACGTAGTGCGTCTGCCCGGGGCGCACTTCGATGGTCACGAGGCCGCCCGCCGCGGCGCGCAGCACGCCCGCGTGCACTGCGGCGGCGCAGATCGAGGAGCCGTCGGTGTAGGGACCGCTGCCGATGACCTGACCGGCTACGGGCTTGCCGGGCGGGCAGCGAAATCGGAAACGCTCGCCGTTGAAGCCGCGGAGATTCAGATCGAGCGGGCTGGTGCGCCAGTCGACCTCATGCACCGCGGGCGCGGGCGCCAGGGTGGTGCTCGCCAGCGCCACGGCTGACATCAGCGGAGCGAGCAGCCGGCAGAGGAGCCCCGGACCCCGAAGGCAACCACGCGACGCCGACATCCTCCACCTCCGCACGCGTTTCGATGGCGCGGGAGGTTGAGCCGGCAAGCCCGACTCCGTCGCTGCCGTCCCGGTGGCATTTTTCTGGCAAACTTCCTGCCCCGCGACGGAATCCGATAACTCCATGTCCGCGTTGGAAAAGCCGCTGTATCGATTCGGGGGGTTCACACTCGAGCCCGCCGAGCGTCGGCTGTCGGAAGCCGGAAAGCCCATCGCGCTCACCCCCAAGGTGTTCGACACCCTGGTGTTGCTCGTCGAGCGCGCGGGTCACGTGGTCAGCAAGGACGAGCTGATGAAGCTGCTGTGGCCGCGTGGCTACGTGGATGAGTCGAATCTCACCAAACACATCTGGCTCATCCGCCGGGCCCTCGGCGACGGCGAGCAGGACTCGCGCTTCATCGAGACGGTGCCGAAGGTCGGGTACCGCTTCGTCGCGCCGGTAGCGACGGGCGACACCCCGCCCGCGGCCGTGTCATCGGCGCCGCCTGCTCCTGCCGCATCGCCGGACGCTGTGACTGCAGCCGCGGAGTCACACGCAGGCGCCCTCGCACGCCGGCGCTGGCTGGCGGTGGCCGGCGTGGCCGCAGCTCTGCTGCTCGTCGGCATCGGATGGCGGCTCGCTACGAGTCCGCGCTCCGGGCTCTCATCGAGCCACCGCGGTCACACCATCGCGCTGGTCGGTTTCAGCAACCTTTCCCGCAACCCCAAGGACGCGTGGCTCGCGCCAGCGCTGAGCGAAATGCTGGGAGCCGAGCTCAGCGTCGCAGAGAACGTGCAGGTGGTGCCGGACGAACTGGTGCGCGATGCGAGCTCCGATCTGACTGCGCCGGCCGCGGGCGGCTACTCCGCGCCGACCCTGGCGCGACTGCGTCAGCGGCTGGATGCGGATTACGCGATCAGCGGCAGCTATCTGGTGGGCGGCTCCGCGGACAACGCGCCGCTGCGGGTCGACATTGCCTTGCAGGACACCCGCACCGGCGTCCTGGTGGCGTCCGTTTCGGACCAATCGGCGGTCTCAGGGCTGATCGCGCTCGCGACGCAGGCCGGGGCCACGCTGCGCGGCAAGCTCGGCGCCCGTTCCCCGGATGGGCAAACTCTCGACCTGGTCGCCAACGCGCAGCCGCCGAGTCTGGATGTGGCGCGGCGGCTCGGCTTCGCGCTCGATGCCTTGCAGCACTACGACGCCGCGCGGGCCCGCGATGAGCTGCTCGAGGCGGTGGCCGAAGCGCCCGGCTATGCGCCGGCCTACGCCTACCTCGCCCAGGCGTGGTCGGCGCTGGGGTTTCGCGACAAGGCGCTGGCGGCCGCCGAGCAGGCCGCGCAGAAGGCGGCCAATCTGCCGCCGGAGCAGCGCCTGCAGACCGAAGCGGTCGTCGACTCCGCGCACGCCGAGTGGAGCAAGGCCGCCGCCGCCTGGGCAGCGTTGGCGCGCCTGCGCCCCGCGAGCATCGAGTACCGCCTGCAGGCGATCGACGCGCAGATCGCGGCCGGCTCGATGCCCGGCGCGCAGGCGACACTGCACGAGATCCAGCGACTGCCCGACGCCGCCGACGACCCGCGCGTCGAGCTGGCCGCGGCCCGCATTGCCAGCGAGCTCGATGATGCCCGTGGGAGCGAGCAGCATGCGGCCGGCGCACTGCGTCTCGCGCAGCAGCGCGACGCTGCGGGACTCATCGCCGACGCCGAGCTCGCACTCGCCGGCGCGCGCACCCATCTCAACAGGAACGAGGAGGCACGCGCCAGTCTCGTCGCAGCGATCGCGGCTTACCGCTCCATCCGCAATCCGCGGGGCGAGGCGGCTGCGCGCACCGACCTCGCGCAGGCGCTTGGCAATCTCAACCGTAACCAGGAGGCGCGCGAGGAGTACCAGCGGGCGATGGAGCTCGATCGCAGCATCGGCGACCTCGCGGGGATCGCGGCGGTCTATCGGGACCTGTGCGGCATGCTGTGGGGGGCGGGTGATCGGGACGGTGCACAGGCGGCGGCGCGCAACTCGCTCGCGCTGGCGCGCGAAACCGGCGACCTGGCGCTGCAGGCCTGGGACCTGCAGGGGCTCGCCACCATTGCCTCCGATGAGGCGGCGAGCGATGAGGTGCTCGGCGAATACCGTGAGGTGGTGGCGCTCGATGCCCGCGCCGGCCATCAGACGTCCTGGCCGCTCACCAACATCGCCGACGTGCAGCGAATGCGCGGCGAGCTCGACGCGGCGCGCGAGACCTGTGCTCGTGCCATGGCTGAGGCGGCACCGCTTTCCGATCCGCAGTTCGCAGTGTTTAGTGGCTTTACCTGCGCGCTGATCGAGTTCGATCGCGGCAACGCCGCCGGCGCACGCGCCGGCTTTGGAGAGGTCATCCGTCGAGTAGGGAGCGGAGGCGACACTACTTACCGCGACAACTCGCTGATGATGCTCGCGCAGCTGGACATGGACCAGGGCCACTGGAGTGCGGCCCGCGAGCGCCTCGAGCAGGCGAGCCGCGGCCTCGCCGCCGCGGAGATGCGCACCGGTGAAGCAGACGCCGAAGCGATGTTGGCGCTGTGCGCGCAGGCGCTCGGCGACGCCGCGGCACGAGACCAGGCGCTGCAGCGGGCCGCTACGCTGCGGCAATCCATGACCTCCCGCCAGGAGGTCTACATAGTCGACATCGCGATGGCGCGCCTCGGCAACGCTGCGCACTTCGACCCCAAGGCCGTCGACCAGCTGCGTGCCCTGGCCGCGGACGCCGAGCGACGCCATTGGGTAGGCTGGGCGCTCGAGGCGAAGCTCGCTGCGTGGGAGCTGCTGCGCGCCGAGCGCGCCAGCGGCGCGGACGGGCTGCGCCGCGACATCGAGAGCACTGCGCGGCGACACGGCTTCGGCCGGATACTGAAGCTCCTGTCGCGGGCAGACTCTGAGCCGGCGCGCGCGTAAGAAGCGCGGGCGGCTGTACACTGAGCAACCGGTTCGGGAGATTTCATGTCAACACGTACCAGCCTCAGAGTCATCATGGCGTTGCTCGCCGCGCTCGCCGCGCCGGCGCTGGCCGCAGCATCGGCTGCCACGGACATCAGCACGGCGGACACCACCACCGCGGCCGCCACACCGCCGCCCGCAGCGAACGCGCTCATCGAGAGCCTCGGCCTGCGCGTGGCGCCGAGTCCGGTGCGCGAGCGGAGCGGCTGGCACCCGCCGCGCGTCGTCCTCGTCAACAGCTCTCTCCACGATCTGCTGGCGCAGCTCAGGCAGACCGCGCCCGGGGCGCGGTTCGTCGAGATCGACAAGGCTACGCCGCGCGATATCGCCGCGGCGGATGCGACCTTCGGCGTGTGCACTGCGCCGGTGCTGCAGGCCGCGCAGCACCTCGCGTGGATCCAGTGGCCGGCCGCGGGCGTCGAGCGCTGCGTGCAGCAGCCACTGCTGCGCGAGCGGGCGCCGCTCGTCACCAATCTGCAGCGCACCATGGGGCCCAGCATCGCCGAGCACGTCATCGCGATGATGCTGGCGCTGAGCCGCCACTTCGACGAGTTCTACCGCCAGCAGAGCCAAGGTCACTGGGAGTCCTTTGACTCGGCTCCCGAGCTCGAGGATGTCGGAGGCAAGACCGTGCTGGTCGCCGGCCTCGGCGGCATCGGCACCGAGGTGGCGCGGCGTGCGCATGCGCTCGGGATGCGCGTGGTGGCGACGCGCGCCAGCGGCCGCGAGGGACCGGACTTCGTAAGCTACGTCGGGCTCCCCGATGAGCTCCTGAAGCTGGCGAAGGACGCGGACTTCGTCGTCAACTGCCTGCCGCTCACGCCCGAAACGACCGGCATCTTCAACAAGGAGTTCTTCGCGACGATGAAGCACTCCGCCTACTTCATCAGCATCGGGCGCGGCCGCAGCACCGTGACTGCGGACCTCATCGCGGCACTCACCCAGGGCACGATCGCCGGCGCCGGGCTCGATGTCGTCGATCCGGAGCCGCTGCCGGCCGACAGCCCCCTGTGGCACGCGCCGCACGTCCTCATCACGCCGCACATCTCGGCCCACACCGCGGTCGCAGGGGAGACCCGCGATGCGATCCTGGTCGAGAACCTGAGGCGTTACGTCGCCGGCGAGCCGATGCTGTCGGTGGTCGACATCTCCAAAGGCTACTGAAGCCTCAGGGGCGCTTCGGCTCGGGGGACGCCGCGGGCGCCGGCCGCCCCGCAGCGTTCACGCGTGCGGCCTATGGTCCCCACCCCGCGCCCTGAGCCAGGAGATGATCCGCTCGGGGATCTCCTCGCGCGCCTTGCGGCTGACGTACATGCCGATGTGCCCGGTGTCGATGGCGCAGGCGGTGTAGTCCGAGCTGCCGACGTGCCGGCCCAGGACCGCGCAGGCGGCCGGGGGCACGAGGTGATCGGCCTTCGCGTAGAGATTGAGGAGCGGCTGGCGCACCGATTTCAGATCCACGGCGCGGCCACCCAGCTCGAGCGTGCCGTGCACCAGGCGGTTCTCCTGGTAGAGCCAGCGCACGAACTGCGTGACCGCCACGGCGGCCTGTGGCGGACTGTCGAAGATCCAGCGCTCCATGCGCACGAACTGTTCTACCGCGCGCTGATCCGCGCCGCCCGTCAGCAGCCGCACGTACTTCTGCTGCATCAGCCGGAAGGGCATGAGCGACAGGAACAGCGCATTCAGGAGCTCCCCCGGCACATTGCCGGTGCGCGCGAGCAGCGCGGTATCGACTCCGCGCACCCATTTGGACAGGAGGTCGTCGGGCGTCTGGTAATCGACCGCTGTAGTGAGTGTGATGAGGTTCGCGATCTGCCCGGGATGGAGCGCCGTGTAGCACAGGCTGAAAAAGCCCCCCTGGCACACCCCCATAAGATCGAGCGCCTCCACGCCCTGTGCCTTGAGGATGTGGCGCACGCAGCCTCCGAGCCCCTGTTCGAGGTAGTCGTTGAGTTCCCGGAGGCGGTCGCCGTCATCCGGGTCGCCCCACTCGAGCATGTAGACGTTGAAGCCCGCCTCGAGCAGCCGGCGTACGAGGGAGGAGTCCGGCTGCAGGTCGAGGATGTAGGGTCGATTGACGAGCGCGAAGCAGATGAGGAGCGGCCGGCCCTTACGGCGCCTGCCCGGCTGCGCTTGCGGCGCCTCGGGCAGGTACTCGTAGAGAGTCGTCTTGTGATCGCTCCACACGGCGCGGCGGGCGGAGCATCCCACGCGCACATCGCGCGCGAGCCGCAGCCGCGCGAGCGTCTCCGCGGCGCGGCTGGCGAGCTCGAGGAACGAGCGCCCCGCGTCGGCCCCGGGCTCGCTCAACGGCGTCCTCTCCGCGCGCCGCTCCGACGGCTGCCACCGCCACCCGTGGCTGCGGGCTTCGGGCGCCGCGTCTTCTTCCGGGGCACTGCGGCGTGGCGCGCGGCGGTGCGCTCAGCCGGCCGCGCCGTGCGCTCCTCGAGCTGCTGCCTGAGCTCGCGGATCTGGCGCTGCAGGGCGTCGGCCTCCTCCCGGGTAGGCAGTCCCCAGGCGCGCGCCAGCGTGTCCGCCTGCTTGCGCTGCGCAAGCAGCAACGCCATCGCGGTGTTGGTGAGCTGCGCCTGCAGGCGGCAGAAATCGTCCTTGCGCACCGTGTCGGCATAGGCCTCCTCGGCGCACTCCACCCACGTCTCGTAGAGCGCGAGCGCGCCCGCGGAGGAGAGATCCGCGCCGCCCGCGGCGCGCATCCGCGCGATGAAGCGTTGCGCGGAGCCCTGGGCAATCTCGCTCCAGTGCCGGGCGAGCTCGCCCTGCAGCTGCCCGAGCTTCATGAGCAGCTCCCACGCGCTCTGCGCATCCGCTCCCCGAGCAGCCGCCGGCCCGAGCGGCGCCGCGCCCGGCGGCCAGCCTGGAGTGGCTCCCGGAAATCCCGCCGCCGCGGCGAACGCCGCGCCTGAGGCTGGCGAGCTCCGCAGCCACTGCTCGAACTGGCCGGCGAGCAGCGCTCCGAAGGAGGTCCAGTCGGGGGGCTGCGCGCCGGCACCCGGGGAGTGAGCCGCGAAGGTTCTCAGCAAATCGAAAAAGCGCGCGGCCGCGTCGGTGAAGGCGCCATCGGACTCGCGCGTGGTGCCGGTAAAGGGCATCTCTGTCATGTACGCACCGCAGCAACCCGGTCAGGAAACGTGGCCCTTCTGGCCATCGAATTGATGATTTTGCTGGTAAAAAACTGCTTCCGAAAGGGGCAGGCGGGGATCAATCCAACCGTGAGGTACGTCATTGTGCGCCGCATACACCCGAGCTAGTATCCGCGGTCAGCGCCCGCCGCGCGGGCTTATCGGGCTGAACGAGAGGCTCCGCCACCATGGCCGAAGAGCGTCTGATACGCAAATACGCCAACCGGCGTCTCTACGACGCGCAGGACAGCCGCCACGTGACGCTGGACGACCTGCGCAAGCTCATCGCCGGCGGCGAGCGCATCAAGGTCATCGACGACAAGAGCGGCGACGACCTGACGCGCAACATCCTGTTGCAGATCATCGCGAGTCAGGAGCAGTTCGGCACCCCGGTCCTCAGTACGCAGCTGCTCGAGGCCATCATCCGTTTCTACGGCAACCCGATCCAGCAGATGCTCACCACCTACCTCGAGCGCAGCATCGGCGGCCTGCTGCGCCAGCAGAACGTGATGCAGGCCGAGATGGCCAAGGTGCTCGAGACCCCGATGGCGCCGCTCGCCGAGATGACGCGCCAGAACATGGAAATGTGGGCAAAGATGCAGGCATCGATGCTCTCGGCATTCTCCCCTACCCCGTCGGCAACGGAAGCCGACAAACCCGCCAACCCCCCGCAGGGCAAGCGACGCGGCTAAGGAGTGATCGCAACGTGGACGTTCGTGGCAAGACCATTCTCGTGACCGGCGCAGGCCGTGGTATCGGCCGCTCGCTCTCCCAGCACTTCGCCAGGAAAGGCGCCAACCTCGCGCTCCTCGACACCAACGAAGCGGACGTCGAGGAAACTCGTGCCAGCTGCGTCCAGCTCGGCGCGGTCGCGCGCAAGTACCTCGCCAACGCCGCCAACGAGGACAGCGTGGTCGGCGCACTCGATCAGGTGACGAGCGACTTTGGCAGCCTCGACGGGCTCATCAACAACGCGGGCATCGTGCGCGATGCCATGCTGGTCAAGGTCAAGGACGGCCAGGTCGTGAGCAAGATGAGTCTCGACCAGTGGCAGTCGGTTATCGACGTGAACCTGACCGGTGTTTTCCTCTGCGCGCGCGAGGCGGCCGAGCGCATGATCTCCCTCACCAGCCCCGGGGTGATCGTGAACATCTCGAGCGTGTGTCGCGCGGGCAATGCGGGGCAAACCAACTACAGCGCCGCCAAGGCGGGGGTCATGGCGATGACGGTCGTGTGGGCCAAGGAGCTCGCGCGCTTCGGGATCCGTGTGGGCGCGGTGGCCCCGGGCTTCGTGCGCACGCCGATGGTCGAGAGCATGAAGCCCGATGCGCTGAAGCGCATGACGGCCCCGATCCCGCTCGGCCGCTTAGGCGAGCCCGACGAGATCGCGCACGCCGTGGGCTTCATCTTCGAGAACGACCTCTTCACCGGCCGCTGCCTGGAGGTCGACGCGGGGCTGCGGATCTAGCTCGTCTCGGTTGCAGTGCAAAACTACTCAGCTATTTGCGCTAAATGCCTAGTCACATTATTTCTTTTTATATCAATAAGTTAGCTGCTAGATAACGGCCGAGCATAGGCCCCACAAATTTTCTCTTGCACTGCATACAAACTCATGTAGAATGCTCCCCACGGACACCCCATACAGGAGCACGAACATGATCGACCGCACTTTTGACCCCAGCACCCTGATGAATGCGACCCGTGAGGCTTTCGCGCCCGTTCTCAAGGCGCAGCAGGAAGGCTTCAAGACCCTCGAGCGTCTGGCGCGTCTGAACTACGCCGTCGCCGGCGACGTTCTCGAGTCAAGCCTGGCCCGTATGCAGGCGAGCTTCGCGGCCACCACGGCCGGCGAGCTGATGAGCAAGCAGACCGAGCTCCACACCCAGCTGGTGGAGAAGCTGCGCGAGCGCGCCCAGGAGTTCTCGACGGTGACGTCCGAGATCCAGGCGAAGTTCAGCCAGATGGGCAATGAGTTCGCCGCGAAGGCAGTGCACGCCCGCAAGGCGGCCTGATATCTTGGCGGCATCCCGCACCCGGGGGTGGTAACGCTCCCGGGCGCGATTTTTTTGGGAGTCCGCCTTTGACCGCACACGCCAAGACGAAAGCTGACGCGCCGCACGGCACTTCGAGCCCCGATCTCAAGGCCGAGGTCGCGCGCAATCTCCGCGCGCAGCTCGCCGCCCTGACCGGGGGCCTGGCGCCGGGCGATTACGCCCGCGCGTGGTGGGAGTGGTACCTCAAGGTCGCCACTCAGCCGCCGCGCCAGGCGGAGCTCGCGCGCAGCGCTTACGAGAAGATGGTCGACAGCTGGGAGTTCGCGGCCCGCGCTGCCGCGGGCGAGCCGCTCGCACCGGGGCACGAGGACAAGGGCTTCGCCGACCCGGCCTGGAACGTCTGGCCATTCAACGTCTACGCCCGCGCCTACAACAACTGGGCGAGCTGGTGGCATCAGGCCCTGACGCACCAGGGGAGCTCGGATCAAGAGCTGGCCCGCGCGAGCTTTGCCGGGCGGCTGCTGATCGATGCCGCCTCGCCCGCCAATTTCCTGCACACCAATCCGGAGCTCCTGAAGCGCACCGTGGCGGAATCCGGCCAGAACCTCATCCGCGGCCTGAAGCACTGGGTCGAGGACGTCGAGCGCATGGCGACCGGCCGCAGCGGCACTGCGGCGACCGAGCAGTTCGAAGTCGGCAAGGACGTGGCCATCACACCCGGCAAGGTCGTGTTCCGCAATCGCCTCATCGAGCTGCTGCAGTACTCGCCGCAAACTCCGAGCGTCTACGCCGAGCCGATCCTGATCACGCCGGCGTGGATCATGAAGTACTACATCCTCGATCTGTCGCCGCGCAATTCGCTGGTGCGCTTCCTGGTGGAGAAGGGGCACACCGTCTTCATGATCTCCTGGAAGAATCCCGACGCCACGGACCGGGACCTGGGTCTCGATGACTACGTGCAGCTCGGCTTTCTCGATGCGCTCGCCGAGGTGCGCCGCATCGTCCCGGATCACAAAGTGCACGCGGTCGGCTATTGCATCGGCGGTACGCTGCTTACAATCGCCGCGGCACGGCTCGCGGTGGCCCGCGATCATTCGATCGCCAGCGTTTCGCTGTTCGCCGCGCAGGCCGACTTCAGCGAGCCGGGCGAGCTCTCGGTGTTCATCACACCGAGTCAGATCGCGATGCTCGAGGCCATGATGAGCAAGACCGGCGTGCTCGAGAGCGAGCGCATGGGCGCGGCCTTCGCCCTGCTGCGCTCGCGCGACCTCATGTGGGGACCGGCGGTCGCGCAGTACGTGCGCGGCGAGCGGCCTCAGATCAACGATCTCATGGCCTGGAACGCCGACGGCACGCGCATGCCGTGCCGCATGCACAGTGAGTACCTCGAGCGGCTCTATCTCAAGAATGAGCTCGCCACCGGGGAGTTCTCCCTCGGCGGCCAGCCGGTGGACCTGAAGAAAGTCCACCTGCCGATGTTCGTGGTCGGAACGGAGACCGATCACGTGGCGCCCTGGCACTCGGTGTACAAGCTCCGCGGCCTGACCCGCAGCTCCGACTATACGTTCCTGCTGACGAGCGGCGGTCACAATGCCGGCATCGTGAGCGGGCCGGTGCATCCCAAGCGACGCCACCGCATTCTCACCTGGTCAGACGCGACGACGACGCTGACGCCCGATGAGTGGCACAAGCGCGCACCACTCCACGAGGGCTCCTGGTGGCCTGCGTGGGAGCAGTGGCTGGCCGAGCATTCGGCCGCAAAGCAAGTGCCGGCACGCGCCATAGCGGCTCCCGCGAGCGGGGCGAGCGGCGCGCTCGAGGATGCTCCCGGAAGCTACGTGCGCGGCTGAGCCGTCCTGCCGCAGAGGCGATGGACGCACGCCGAAAATCGGGGTACTAATGTCTGTCCAAAAGTCAGCGAGCCTGACGAAACGGAAGTGGCGGGACAGGCCATGAATACTCAGAAGTCGCGAATTGCGTACGTTACCGGGGGCATGGGCGGCATCGGCACCTCGATCTGCCGGCGCCTGGCGAAGGAAGGCTACACGGTCATCGCCGGATGCGGACCTGGCTCGCAGCGCAAGGACCGCTGGCTGAAGGACATGCGCGCCGAAGGCTGGAACATCCACGCCTCGGAAGGCAACGTCTCCGACTGGGACTCCACCAAGCGCGCCTTCGAGGTGGCACGCGCCGAAATCGGTGAGATCGACATTCTGGTGAACAACGCCGGCATCACCCGCGATGGCGTCTTCCAGAAGATGACCACCGAGGCATGGCGCGCGGTGATCGATACCAACCTCAATTCCCTCTTCCACGTCACCAAGCAGGTGATCGACGGCATGATCGAGCGCGGCTGGGGCCGGATCGTCAACATCTCCTCGGTGAACGGTCAGCGCGGCCAGTTCGGCCAGACCAACTACTCGACCGCCAAGGCCGGCATTCACGGCTTCACCATGGCGCTCGCGCAGGAAGTCGCCGCACGCGGCGTCACGGTGAACACCGTTTCGCCCGGGTACATCGGCACCGACATGGTGAAGGCCGTCAAGCCCGAGCGGCTCGAGAAGATCATAGCCGGCATTCCGGTCAAGCGGCTCGGGACGCCCGAGGAGATCGCCTCGATCGTGGCTTGGCTCGCGAGTGATGAGTCCGCCTTCGCCACCGGCGCCGACTTCTCCCTGAACGGCGGCCTGCACATGGGCTAGGGCGCGGGCGGCGCACTTGAAGATCTGCGTCGTCGGCGCGGGAGCCATTGGCGGCTTCCTCGGCACGCGTCTGGCGCTCGACGCGGGCAACGCCGTGGCCGCGCTTGCGCGCGGCGCGACCCTGGTGTCGCTCCGCGATCACGGCTGGCGCCTCCACCAGAATGGTGAGCTGCTGCAGGCCCCCGCCGCCGTAGCTTCGGACGATCCGCGCGACCTCGGCACACAGGACCTCGTGATCCTCGCGCTGAAAGCGCAGGCACTGCCGGCGCTCGCGCCATCGCTCGGCCCGCTGCTCTCCGCCGACACCATCGTCATGCCGGCCATGAACGGCGTGCCGTGGTGGTTTGGAGCGGGCGTCGCGGCGCTCGGGACGCGGCCGCTCGAGAGCGTCGATCCGGGCGGCGGCATCGCCGCGGCGATCCCGCTGAAGAGCGTGGTCGGCTGCGTGGTGCATGCGAGCGCCGCCGCCACCGAGCCCGGCGTCACCACCCACCGTATGGGCCGCGGACTCATCGCAGGCGAGCCCTCGGGCGGTGACTCCGCGCGCGTCGCGAGGCTCGGTGAGATCCTCACCCGCGCCGGCTTCGAGGTCAGCTGCTCGCCGCGCATCCGCTACGACATCTGGTACAAGCTCTGGGGCAACATGACCATGAACCCGGTCTCGGCGCTCACCGGCGCGACGACCGACCGGCTGCTCGACGATGAGCTGGTGCGCACCTTTTGCGCTCGCGCGATGCAAGAAGCCGCCGCGGTCGGGGCGCGCATCGGCTGTGACGTGCGCGAGTCCGCCGACGACCGCCAGGCCGTGACGCGCAAGCTCGGCGTCTTCAAGACCTCGATGCTCCAGGACGTGGAGGCGAGCCGCACGCTCGAGCTCGACGCGCTGGTCGGAGCCGTGCGCGAGATCGGCCAACGCGTGGGAGTGGCGACGCCGATGATCGATGCGCTCTTTGGCTTGACGAGACTCTTCGGGCAGGTCCGCGGCCTCTACCCTCTGCATCCGGCGCGCTGACCGGCGCTCAAGTCGCGCGCGCCTGCCTCGTCCTCGCGGATGCTCCTGCCCGCCACCCACAGGTGCCAGGCCGCCCAGAGGCCCGTGGTGGCGAGCAGCAGCAGCGCCCAGCGCAGCGATTCCCGCCCGGCACCGAGCGAGCCCGCGAACCAGTCGCTCAAGGCACCGATCAGCTGCGGCGCGAGGATGAGATTCGCGACGTTGGCGGTGAAGAGCAGAATCGCGCAGGCGCCGGCGCGCATGTTCGCCGGCATCACGTTCTGCAGCAGTCCCAGGATCGGGCCGATGTAGAAGTACACTGCGGGCACGAAGATCCACACGAGCAGCGTCGCGGCCTGATCCGACTGCACCCAGTAAAGGAGTATCGACGGAACCGTCGCGAGCGCCGTCACCCACGCGAGGAGCCGCGTGATGAAGCGGGGATCGCGCGCCTTCGGTAAGCCCATGAGTGCTCCCGCGAGCAACGTGCCGGCGGTTCCTGCGACGAGGTGCGCGAGCCCGAGGAGCCTGCCCGCCTCGCCTACCGAGAGCTGGTGTGAGCGCTGCAGGAAGGTCGGCGTCCACCACATGAGTCCCCAGCTCCAGAAGGTGGCCACCGAGCCTCCCACGACGAGATGAACCGCCGAGCGCTGGGTCACCATGAAGCGCGCGGTGTCGGCGAGCTGCCGGAGGATGGCGAGCGCAGTGATGCGCGTGGCGTCCGGCGCGCCAGAGGCCGTGTGGGAATCGAGCTGGCCGCGGCGCGGCTCGCGCACCGTGAACGCCACGAGGAGCGCCAGCGCCACGCCGGGAACACCTAAGACCAGAAAGGCGTGACGCCAGCCGCCGTGCTCGGCCGCAGCGCCGGCGACGGAGGAGCCGAGCCACGAGCCGAGGCAGGCGCCGAGCGCGAAGATCGTGAGCGCCAGTGGCCGCGCTGCCGGCGGAAATTTATCGGCCAGGATCGAGGTGGAAGGCGGCGTGCCGCCGGCCTCACCGATTCCGACCGCGAAGCGCGCGAGCAGCAGCTCGCCGTAGTTACGCGCGAGTCCGCACAGCGCGGTCATGCCGGACCAGAGCGCGAGCGATACGGCGAGGATGTTGCGGCGGTTGGTGCGGTCGGCCAGCGCCGCGATCGGAATTCCCACCGTCACGTAGAACATGGCGAGCGCGAAGCCGGTGAGGAAAGCGATCCCGCTGTCGGAGAGGTGCAGCTCGCGGCGGATCGGCTCGAGGAGCGTCGCGATCGAGAAGCGATCGGCGATGTTCATTGCGTACACCGCGGTCAGAACCGCCAGTACGTACCAACGATCGCGGGGCGCGCAGGTCTCGACAGGCGAGTTGTTCATGGAGCCGCCGGGGTCCTGGCCGGGTCACGGTGCGAGGTCCGCAGTCTGTCACAATTGCGCGGGCATTCCCCGCGCCCGCTCTGCCAGCAGGAGAAAACGCATGCGATGGTCGCTTCCCGTGGTTCAGAGCTTCACCGCCGGATACGCCGACACCGGCGGGTTCCTCGCGCTCAAGGGCCTTTTCACCTCGCACGTGACGGGGAACTTCGTGACCCTCGGCGCGGCGCTGGTATACGGCCACAGCGGCGCCCTGGCGAAAACCCTCGCCTTACCCGTGTTCTGTCTCGCGGTGCTGCTGTGCAGGCTCTTGGGCTTCCGCCTGAAGGCGGCCCACCGGCCGGTGTTGCGCAGCCTCCTGAAATTGCAGCTGGTGCTGTTCACGGCGGCTGCGGGGCTGGCGGCCTGGCTCGGCCCGATCGATGATCCGGACAAGGGATGGGCGCTGCTTCTCGGCATGACACTCGTAGCGGCGATGGCCATGCAGAATGCCGCGCACCGGGCCCACCTGGCCCACACGCCACCCTCGACCATCATGACGGGCACCACCACCCAGATCATGCTCGACCTCGCCGAGATGCTGCATGGAGTGCGACCGGAGGTGGCGGCGATCACCCGGGCGCGGCTGCAGCGGCTCACACTCAGCGTCGCAGTATTCGCGGCCGGCTGCGGCCTCGCGGCGCTGCTGTACGCGCAGCTCGGCAAATGGTGTTTCTGCGCACTGCCGGTGCTCAGCATCTGCACGCTGACGCTGCGGGCGGAGATCGCCGAGGCCGACGCCCATAAATAGGCGCTTGAACCGCCGGCCGCGCCGTGCGAGGGTCTCCTGAGGAGAAGCCGCCATGATCGATAAAGCTCTGCTCGAACAGGCCTGGAAAACCGTGCGTGGAGCGGTGCGCTGGACGCCGCTGCTGCACTCCGACTATCTCGACTCCGTGGTCGGTGCGCGGGTGTTTCTCAAGGCCGAGTCGCTGCAGATCGGCGGCTCTTTCAAGATGCGCGGGGCCTACTTTCGCGTCAGCTGTCTGTCAGAGGAGCAGCGCAGCCGCGGCGTCGTCGCTTTTTCCTCCGGTAACTTCGCGCAGGCGCTCGCTCTCGCCGGCCGTCGCGCCGGCGTCCCGGTCACTATCGTCATGCCGAGCGATGCGCCGGAGCGCAAGATCGAGCTCACGCGCCGCGCCGGCGCAACGGTCGTGCTGACCGAGCATGGCGATCGCAACCGCGAGGAAGTCGCCAGCGAGCGGGCCCGTGCGATCGCCGAGGAGCATGCGTATGCGCTGCTGCATCCGTTCGACGACCCGCTGGTCGTCGCAGGGCAATCCACCCTGATGCGTGAGGTGCTGGTCGATGCGCGTCGAACGCGGGTGCACATCGACGCCATCCTCTGTCCGGTCGGCGGCGGCGGGCTGATTGCCGGCACGGCGCTTGCCGAGAAACACTTCGGCCAGGGCGCGGAGGTGATCGCGGTCGAGCCGGACGCGTGCGACGACATGCGCCGCTCGCTGATCTCGCACCGGCGCGAACGCAACGTCGGCACTCCGCGGACCATCTGCGACGCCATGCAGGCCGTGAGTCCCGGCGCGGTCCCGTTCGAAGCGGCAGAGCACCTCATATCCCGCGGCATCGCGGTCGACGATGAGGCCGTGCGCAGGGCGATGCGCATCGCGTTCGAGGAATTCAAGATCGTTCTGGAGCCGAGCGGCGCGATCGCACTCGCCGCCGCCCTCGAGCATCGGGACGAGTTCGCCGAGCGCACTCTGGTGCTGCTCTGCTGCGGCGGCAGCGTGTCGGTCGAGGATCTGCTGCGCCTCACGTCCAGCACGCACTAGCCGGGATAGTGCCGCGCACGGCTGGCCTCGAGCGCCGCGACAAACCGCTCAATGTCATCCTCGGAATTGTAGAAATGCACGCTCGCGCGGATGTTGTTATCACGGAACGAGGTAACGATGTCCTGCTCCATGAGCGTGGCAACCAGCCGCGCGGGGTCGCGAGCCGGCACGCACACCATCGGGCCGCGCCGCTCATCCATGGCCGGCGTGACGCTCGTCCAGCCGATGCTCTCGAGCGCCGTGAGGCAGCGGCGGCTGAGCGCGCGCACCCGCTCCTCGATGATCCCGGTGCCGACTTCCAGGATGATCCTGAGGCCCGCCTCGGACGCATAGCAGTTGACCACCGCCGGGGTTCCCGCCTCGAAACGGCGCGCGCTCGGCGCCGGCCGGTTGGCCGTGATGTCCATGGCAAAGATGTCCTCCTGCGCAAACCACCCCGAGTGGGTCGGCGTGAGGGCCGGTATCAGTGACCCGCGCACGTAGAGAAAGCCGATGCCCGCCGTGCCGAGCAGGTACTTGAGCATCCCGCCCACGGCAAAATCGACGTCGAGCCGCTTGACGTCGACCGTGAGAGCGCCGACGGCCTGGTAGCAGTCGAGCAGCACCCGTGCGCCGCGCTCGCGTGCCAGGCGGACGATTCCCGGGATGTCGAGCCGCGCGCCGTTACGAAAGCACACCTGGGTCACGGCGACGAGCTGGGTCTGCTCGTCGATCACTCGGGCGAAGCTCTCGAGCGGGATGTCGCCGTCGGGAGTCTTGGGCACGTGCACGACGAACGCGCCACGCGGCTCCTGCGCGTGCCAGATCTGGGCGTTGGTCGGGAACTCGAAGTCGCTCACCACGACCTTGTTGCGCGGCCCCCTGAAGTCGAGCGCGCTCGCGAGCGCGTTGAGCCCTGCGGACGCCGAGGCGGTGACCGCGATCTCATCCGCACCGGCACGCAACACGGCGGCCATGGCGTGCCGTACCGCTTCGTTCTTCGCGACCCACACGTCCCAATTGGCGCCGACCTGCAACCGCTCGTCCATGTAGGCGTTGATCGCATCCCGCACGCTGTCGGCCAGCGCGCAGTAGGACCCGCTGTTGAGGTAGGTCTTGCGCTCGAGCACCGGGAAACGGCGCCGCAGTGCCTTGAAGTCAGTCATAGGTCCCCTCGCCCGCGACCGGTGCGCGCCCGCCAGAGAAAATACGCCGTCGAGATCAGGATCAGCCACGGTACCCCATACACCCATGAGACGTAGAGATTGGCGTCCAAACCCATGCTGACGAGGATCGCCGCGAGCATCGTGAGCCCCGCGTACTGCATCCACGGAAACAGCGGCATCCGCACCGGCAGCTCGCGCGCGCCGTGCTGCCGGCGGAAGCTCAGGTGACTGAGCAGGATGAAGATCCACACGAGGATGGCGGCGAACAGCGCAACGCCGAGCAGATAGCCGTAGGCGTTGGGCGTGAAGATCGAGACACCGGCCGAGGCGAAGATCCCGGCGCCCGAGACCAGGACCGCCGCGAGCGGGGTGCCGCGGCCACTCAGCGTCCCGAGCCTCCGCGGCGCATAGTGGCCGCGTGACAGCGAGAACAGCATGCGGGAACAGAGGTAGATGTTGGTGTTCATGCTCGAGAGCGCCGCGCTCACCACCACGAAGTTCATGACACCGGCGGCGTGCGCGATCCCCGCGTGCTGGAACACGCTGACGAACGGACTCTGCGCCACGACCCTGACGCCGGTGGCCGTCCACGGCGTCGTGGCCACGATGATCGTCACGGCGAGCACGTAGAACGCGAGCAGCCGCAGCAGCATGCTGCGCAGCGCTGCGGGGATGGCGCGCTGCGGATCGCGTGCCTCGCCCGAGGTCACGGCGATTACCTCGATGCCGGTGAAGGAGAAGATCCCGACGATCACCGCCATCCAGACCCCGGCAAATCCCCTGGGGAAGAACCCGCCCGGGAGCCCGGTGAGATTGTGAAGGCCGGCCGCCATGTTGCCGCCGCCGAAGATGCGCGCGGCACCGAGGATGATGAACAGCACGATGGCCGCGACCTTGATCAGCGCGAACCAGGATTCGAGGGTGCCGAAGTTGCTCACCGAGCGCGAATTGACATACAGCATCACCATGCAGAAGCCGAGCGCCCACAGCCACGCCGGTACGGTGGGAAACCACCACCCCATATACAACCCCGCCGCAACCGCCTCGCCGCCGATGGCGATCACCTGCGCGATCCAGTAGGTATAGCGCACTACAAATCCGGCCCAGGGGTTGAGGTAGACCTCGGCGTAGGTGCCGAACGATCCCGCCGTCGGATGCACCACCGCCATTTCCGACAGACTGAACACCATCACGAGCGCCACGAATCCTGCCAGCACGTAGCTCAGGATCACCGCCGGTCCCGCGTAGCCGATGGCGAGGCCGCTGCCCATGAAGAGCCCGGTGCCGATCGCGCCCCCGAGACCGATCATGACGATCTGCGTCTTACCGAGGCCGCGCTGCAGCCCGCTCTCACGCTCGCTGATCGGGACAGGAGTCAGATACCCGCCTCAGGAATCCCGGCTGCCGTCATGATTTTCTCGTGGTGGCGCGAACCGACGCGGGCACAACGCTTGACTCTTCGAGCGACTGGCAATATGACACACGCGGCACCCACACAATAGGGGCTGGCGGGGAGTCTCCCGCCGAGCCGCCGAATCCGGAGAAGCCAAGTGAAACAATACTTCCTGTCTGCGGCCGCCGCGGCCGCCCTGCTGCTTTCGAGTGGAGCGGCGCGCGCCGACGGCGTCGTGATCGAGCACGTGACGTTGCTCGACGGCACGCACGCCCCGCAGGCCGACATGACCGTGGCGATCGACGGTGAGCGCATCGCGACCGTCACTCCGAGCGCGCTCGCGCACGGCCTCAAGGGCCGCCGCATCGACGGCCGCGGCAGATACCTGATGCCGGGCCTCATGGACGTGCATATCCACCTGCGCGGCGGCTTCGATCCAGGCGCCGCGCCGGACGCCGAGCCCGGGCCGCCCAATCGGCAGGAAGGCGTGGCGGCGCTCGCGAGCTTCCTCTACGCCGGCGTCACGACCGTGCTCGACGTCGGCAACCGCCCGGAGCACATCCTCCCGCTGCGCGCCGATGAGCGCGCCGGCCGCATACTCGCTCCGCGCATCTTCGCGACCGGCAACCTCATCACCTACCCGGGCAGCCACGGCGATCGCGTGGCGCTACGCATCAGCGACTTCGAGAAGGACAAGGCGCTGCTCGACAAGCACATCGCCGAGCAGCAGCCGGACGTCCTCAAGCTGACTCTCGAGGAGGAAGGCTGGGGCTCGCGACCGATGATCCCGCTCATGCCGGTCGACCTGCTCTCGAAGATCATCCGCTACTACAATCTGCACGGCATCCGCACCACGGTGCACGTTTCGAGCGAGTTGCGCTCGCTCGAGGCCATCTACGCCGGCAGCGACACGCTCGCCCATCCCGTCATCCAGGGACCGGTCAGCGACTCGTTCGTCAAGCTCATGGCGGCGAAGAAGACTCCGTTCGCCAGCACGCTCACGATCGGCGACAACTACAACCGCCTCGTCGAGCATCCGGAGTATCTCGATCAGCCGTTGTACGTCGCGTCCTTCAGCCCCGCGGAGCGTGCGCGTCTTCAGACCCGGACGCGCGAGGAGTGGAAGACCCGCAGCTGGACTGCGTGGATGAAGGTGATGAATCCCATCGCGCAGGAGAATGTCAGGAAGGTGCACGCCGCCGGCGGCGTGGTGGCCTGCGGCACGGACCAGAGCAGCGGGGCTGCGACGCAGCGCGAGCTCGAGCTGCTGGCCGAGGCCGGCATCGCGCCGCTCGATGTGATCCGCATCGCCACCTACAACAGTGCCGTCTTCCTCGGCAAAGCCGATCAACTCGGCTCGATCGACACCGGCAAGCTCGCGGACCTGGTGCTGCTCAGCAAGGACCCGACGGTGGACATCAACAACGCCAAGTCGATCCTGCTCGTCATGAAGGGTGGCCGAATCATCGACGAGAGCGAGCTGCCGCTGGCAGGAGGGAGAGAGAGGCGGCGGCTTGCGCTCTGAGGGTTGGCCGCCGAGGCATCGACGGTTTAACCGCCTAACCCTTTACAGGGCCTGATAACTTGCGCCTGATCTTTTCCGAGAGCAGGCGGAAGTCGCCATGCGCAAGGTGAGCGACCGCGCGCCCCAGCACTCCTTTTTCATCGTAACGCAGGCACTCTCTCATGGCATCGAGCCAATCGCCATGTAATGCGTGGCTGTCTGCATAGGCCAAAATCGAGCGAAACCCTGCGCGTTGAGATTCGTTGTCGAACCGGATGAGACGTATCTGGTCGGGCGTAATCTCACCGTCAAAGCAGGCCGGGCTATCAATTCCAACGGCCTTGAAGTTCAACCGGGTGCGAACGCATTTTTCGCAAATTCCACAATTCGTCGATAAATCAGCCGCCTCCCAGCAGACCTTTATTGCCTTGGTCGCAACAGGATCTTGCGCGATAACGGCAATTTTTTCGGTTCTCGAAAACGCGGCTCCATCATGGACTATCGCGAAGCCATCGCCGGACAAGAGATAATCTGTACACGGGTTCTGGCCCCACGGCAGCACGAGCGCGTCGTAGGGTTCTCCGCCTCCCGCCAGGCCAAATCGAAACTGGTGCGAATAATTGTGTAAACAGCAGGAGAGCTGCGCCATGAAGCTGTCATGCCAGTTCTGAAGCCGCAGCTCTGCAATATTCGTCCGCACGATCCGCGGTCGCAAATTAAGGCGATGCAGCAACGGTCGCACCCGCTCAACCAGCTTGCTGAATTGATCAGCGCGGTCCGTCGGCACATCGAACCCGTGAACGAGCATCACCGAATTGAGGGCAAACTGATCGTCTGCATGGCGGAGCACGGTAAATATCGCGTCCGCGCCACCAGAAAATGCCGCGATGCTCTGAGCCCTGGCGCGAGGAGGATCATCGGTGATCGACAGCGGTTCGATCTTGATCGGTTTGTAGACGTCCGGCTTCCAGCGGCACCATGCTTCCTGGAAAGTTGCCAGATTGAGCAATGCCGATCGGGTCATCCGGCCATCGACGTAGATGTCCTGGTTAGAGCCCATGGCATAAAAAATGACGGCATTGATGAAACCATCCAGCACGAATGGCTCTGGAAACGACTCACCGACGAAATCAAAATAAATCTCTATCGGACGGCCGTCCGTCGTCTCAGTAAGACGCAACGTGCGGCACGTTCCCTCGGCGCGCTGCTGTTGAGAAACTGATAGTCGCATGCGGGTTCGATGCTAGCTCACATGACTCCGAAACTTAGCCGTATCCTTTTAGCCGGCTATGCGGCGTAATAAGTCATTGATCATATTGGCGTCCCCAAGGGGATTCGAACCCCTGTTACCGCCGTGAAAGGGCGATGTCCTGGGCCTCTAGACGATGGGGACGCTGACAAGCCGCAGCCCGTGGGGCGCGGAAGATTACACGCCCCGCAGCCGGGGAACAACGTCTTGCCGCTCAGGGGCGAAGCGCGGCGGCACTCACCGCGGGCGAATATCGCCCGCGGTGAGGGTGTGCCTCGGTCAGGACCTGTGCCGTCAGAACTTGTAGGACGCTCTGGCGTAGTAGAACGGCCCCGGCAGGTCGTAGGTTCCCGCGTCGTAGCCGTTCAGCGTGCAGGTGTAGCAGATCGGCGGGTTGACGCCGAAGACGTTGGTGCCGCCGATCTCGAGCCTCAGGCCCGCCAGTCTGAACGCGTCGTTCCACGCGACCTGAACGTCGTTGTACAGCGTCGAGTCCAGGGTGTGATACGCGTTCGCATCGAATGCACCGGTCGAATCGGTGCATCCGGGCACCGGAATGGTGCTCGCTGCGTTGCCGCACAGCTCCTTGACGGAGGAGAGGTAGCGCAGGCTCCAGCTCACATCGACCGGCCCGAATCCCCACCCGAGCTGCGCGTTGATGCGCCAGTCCGGGATCGCGCTGTTGGCGACCTCGATGCCGACCGCACGCTGCGCCACCAGCCCGAGGGCATCCACCGCCTTGTAGTTGCTGACGTGCGTTCCCTGCAGCGCGGCCGTGAGGTGACCGAAGCTCAGGGCCTCCGACGCCCAGGTGATCTTGACGTCTTCGCCGTCGGTGGTGATCTGCGCCAGGTTCGCAAGCAGGTTCTCTGGGGGATTCAGGTTGCCGCCGGGCATGCGGGTGAACGGCGCGCACAGAGCGGGGTTGGTGCCGCCACCGGTCGAGAGGCACGCGTTGAGCAGCGCCTGAATGTCCTCCGCCTGGATCGCTCCCTTGACCTTGACGTTGTAGTAGGTGAGCTCGCCGTTCAGCTTGGCGGTCGCCGCGTGCCCTTCCGCCCAGCCCGCGTTGTACACGATGCCCGCCGTGTAGCTGTCGGAGGTCTCGGGCTTGAGATTCGGGTTGCCTCCCGTGAACGTCGTGATCTGGGTGTTGGCCTGCTGGAAGCCAGCCGGCACGTGCTGCGCCGCGCAGCCCGCCACGTACTGCGGGGCGATTCCGCCACCGGTCGGGCCGCAGGGGTCGACCAGTGTGGCGCCGAATTGCGTGAGGCCGTAGAGCTCGCCGAGGTTCGGCGCGCGGAAGCCGGTCGAGTAGTCGCCGCGCAGCGCGAAGTCATGAATCGGCTGCCAGCGCAAGCCTCCCTTGTAGGTCGTCTGGTTGCCGAACGTCGAGTAGTCCGAGTAGCGCACCGCGGCGCTGGCACCGAGCGTACTCAAGAGCGGCAGACTCAGCTCCATGTACGCCTCGTTCACGTGGTAGCTCTGATTGACCGGGAAGGCGAGCGAGTCCTGCGACTCGCCGGTCTGACGCAGCGGATCCGGGCTGAACACGCCGACATATTCGCGGTGCTCGGCGCCGACCGCGATGCCGGCGGATCGATCCTCGATGTGGAAGATCGTGCCGGTGATGTTCCCCGAGATCACCTTCAGCTGCTGGTCGCTCGAATCGAGCTGTGGCGCCAGGATGTAGTTGAGCATCGCCGGCGTGATCTGGCGTCCCTGACCGCCGAACAGGTCGAGCGGCACGCACCCGGCGATCTGGGCACAGATGGCCGGGTCGCCGAGCGCGAGGCCGACCTTGGCGATGTTGTAGCCGCCGGTGAACTGCTGACTCGCCTTGTTATCCGAGTCGACGAAGTTCAGGTCCCAGTTGAAGCCCTCGAGGAAGTGCAGCGTGCCCTTGAATCCGCCGCTGAAGTACCAGGTGTCGACGTCCTGGTTGAAGATGCGCGGGCCGGCCTCGATCGGGCGGCGCGTGATCCAGCCGAAGTTTTGCACGAAGCCCGGCCCGCCCGGACACACTGTGGAAGTCGGCGCCTCCGGCGCGGCGCACAGGTCGATGCCAAAGGGATTGTAGGGATTGAGACGGGAGACGTTGATGTTGTCGGCGAGGCCGCCGGTAGCCGCGTAAGGGCCGACGAATATCGGCTCCGGAGCGGCCTGGTTGGTCGAGGTGCGGTTATTGAACAGGCCCTTGGCATACATCTGGACATCATCGTTGATGTCATAGTTGACGCTGGTCCAGAGCGACTTGCGCTGCGAGGGCGTCAGCAGCAGGTTGAGCGGGGCAAAGTTGAAGCGATCCGCGCCGCTCCAGTTGTGGTAGGTGCTGGGAGGGCTGACCGGGTTTGCCGGATTCCACACCGGCATCGTCGTGCCGTTGTTGAGGGTCACGTCGTAGAAATTGGACTGATCGGCCGTGCACGAGCCGTAGTTCGGCACGGGGATGGCGGGATCGCAGAACGTCGCACGGCCCTGCGGCGTCGCCGACGAGCCGGAGCCGACGCCGGCGCGCGGCTCGGGCTCGGAAGATGCCCACCACTTCGAGGAGCTGATCTCCTGCTGGTTGTAGAAGCTCGCGACGAAGACGCCCGAGAACTTGCCGCTCGAGCCTCCCGCGGTGACGCTCGCCTGGGTCGTCTGGCCCCCCTTGTTGTACGAGCCCTCGTAGCCGGTGAGCTCGACGCCTTGCACCTTCTTGCGGGTGATGATGTTGATGACGCCGGCGATGGCATCGGAGCCGTAGATCGACGAGGCGCCGTCCTCCAGGATCTCGATGCGGTCGATGATCTCTATCGGAATGGTGCTCAGGTCCGCGCTGCCGCTGACGCCCGACGCCGAGGACTCATTGACCCAGCGCAGTCCATCGACCAGCACCAGGGTGCGCTTGGCATCGAGGTTGCGCAGGTCGACCTCTTCTGCGCCGGCGCCGATGCCACCCCCATCGGGCGGATAGCCGAAGTTGCCGGAGGAGTTGAATTTCGCATTGAGCGCCGCGCCGCCGGTCGTGAGCTGCTGCAGCAGGTCGCCGACGGTGGCGAGCCCGGTCTTCTCAATGTCCGCCGAGCTGATGACCGAGATCGGCTGGGTGCTTTGAGCGACGCTCTGCTGGATGCGCGAACCCGTGACGACGACTTCCGTCAGCTGGGATTCCGGCGCCGCCGCCGGCTGTGCCTGCTGTGCGAGCACCGGTGTCGCCGCGCAGCACAGCGCCAGCGCCCCTTGAACCGCACGGATAATCTGCCTGGACCGGCCCGCTGAATTCATTGGCATGAGACCACTCCCCGTATCGTTGTGTGTGGCGTAGACGACCTGCAGCCGAGCGCTGTAAGAGGCGGTACGCGACAAAGGCTTACGCAAGCAACGAAGTGCCGCATTACGTAACTTCAGCGTAACATCGCGGGAACGGCTCCCGCAACGAATGTCTCATTTATGCTTCAGAGAAATAGAGTGGCGAGAGCGTGCGTCGGGCCCGCTGTTGTGATCATGCAACAGACGAGATCCTTAGCGGCAGAGCGAAAGCAGTACTCGATGAGGCGATCGCGCCAGAGGTCTGGCCGCGCGTGGAGAAGTCCGCTCAGGAAGCGGGTACGCCAACTCTCAGCCGTGAGCTGGTGGAGCCAGGCGGGATCGAACCGCCGACCTCTTGCATGCCATGCAAGCGCTCTCCCAGCTGAGCTATGGCCCCACGCGAAGCCGGCGCAACCTACGCAGGGGCGCCGGCATTGTCAAGCGACTGCGACCGAGCCGGGATGCCCTCCACACGCGTGTCCCCGCCACTAGAATTTGCCGGGCACCGACCCCGAGGGAGGAGCGTCTCTGAGCAGCGTCGATACCCCACCTGCTGACCCGTCCGCGGTGCTGCGGATCGTTCAGGCATCGAGGTCTGCCAGCGCGGCGGGCCGCGGCCGCGAGGCCGAAGAGCTCCTCGCGCGCGCCATACAGCTCGCACCCGCCCACCCGGCGGTGCTGAATGAGCGCGGACTGCAGCTGATGCAGCGTGGCGAGGCAGCCGGGGCGCGGGAGATGTTCCAGCGCGCCACCTCCGCTGACCCCCATCACCCTGCGCTGTGGTCGAACCTGGCGATGAGCCTGCACGCGCTCGGACTGCCGGAAGAAGAGATGGCGGCCATCGAGCGTGCACTCGCGATCGAGCCGCGGCACCCGGCAGCGCTGCTGCAGAAGGCGGCCCTCATGGAGCAACGCGGCGATCCGCGCAATGCGGCGCGGGTCTATCGGGCCGCTCTTCTTACGGTGGGGCCGGAGAGTGCGCCGCCGCCGCCGCTGCGTGCGGCGCTCGCGCGCGCGCTTGAGGCCGTACGGCAGGACGATGCGGCGCTCGCGCGCGTCGTCGAGGAGCGGCTGGCAGCAGTGCGCGCGCGGCTCGGATCCGGCGTGTCCCGCCGCGCGGACCAGTGCATCGATCTCTTGACCGGTCGCAGCCGCCGCTACGCACCGCAGCCCACCTTCATGTATTTCCCGGGGATTCCCGCGCTCGAGTTCTTCGACAATGCCGACTTCCCCTGGCTCGCCGCGATCGAGGCAGCCACGGATGCGATCCGTGCCGAGCTCACCGGAGTGTTCGCCGCCGACCAGGAAGGGCTCGAGCCCTACGTCGCCTATCCCGACGGCGTGCCGCTCGACCAGTGGCGGGAGCTCAACCGCTCACGCCGCTGGAGCGCTTACTTTCTATGGAATCAGGGCGTCGTGCAGCCGGAGCACGTGAGGCGTTGTCGACGAACGGCCGAAGCCCTCACGAGTGCCCCACATTGCGACATCGCACAGCACGGCCCCAATGTGTTTTTCTCCATTCTCGAGCCGCACACGCGCATTCCGCCGCACACCGGGGTCACGAACGCGCGCCTCACCGTGCACCTGCCCCTCATCGTGCCGCCCGGCTGCGGATTTCGAGTCGGCAGCGAGACGCGCGAGTGGCTCGCGGGACGGGCGTGGGTGTTCGACGACACTATCGAGCACGAGGCCTGGAACGACTCCGACACGCCGCGCGCCATTCTGATCTTCGACATCTGGAACCCCTACCTGAGCGCCGGCGAGCGCGAGCTGGTGCGCGCCGCAACCGAAACGATCGGCAGTTATTACGGAGAACCGCCACCGGGTCTGGTGTGACTCGCGCGTACGTCGATCAGGCGCGTCCGGCGGCCACTTTGCCGAGCGCCGCCTCAAGGCGAGCGAGCGCGCGTTCGCGCCCAAGGAGTGCCAGCGTCGCATCGATCGGCGGGGAGACCGCGGTGCCGGTCACGGCGACGCGCACCGGTTGCGCGATCTTGCCGAGACCGACCTGAAGCTCCGTCGCGAGAGCATTCAGCGCGTCGTGAATCGCGGTCGCATTCCACTCCTTGAGCGCGGCGAGCCGGGCCCGGACCTGCGCGAGGCCCGCAATCCCATCGGCCGTGAGGTGCTTCGCGACCGCCTTCGGGTCCATACGGATGTCGTCGGTGAAAAAGAAACGGCTGTTCTCCGCCATCTCCTTCAGCGTCTTGGCGCGCTCGCGCTGTGAGACGATCACGCCCTCGAGCAGCTGCTCATCGTCGCTGTCGGTGCCGAGCCGCCGCAGCTGCGCACGCAGGTGCGGAATGAGCGCCGCGGGCGGCGATCGCACCATGTGCTGCTGGTTGAGCCACAGGAGCTTTTCCGGGTTGAAAGCCGAAGCCGCCTTGTTCACGTCGTGAATATCGAACGCGGCGATCATCTCCTCGCGCGTGAACACCTCCTGGTCGCCGTGCGACCAGCCGAGGCGCACCAGGTAATTGAGCAGCGCGTCCGGGAGGTACCCCTCCTCCTCATACTGCAGCACGCTCACCGCACCGTGGCGCTTGGAGAGCTTGGCGCCGTCGGGTCCGAGGATCATGGGTACGTGCGCGTACGCGGGCGGCGTCACGCCCAGCGCGCGCAGCATGTTCATCTGCCGCGGCGTGTTGTTGAGGTGATCGTCGCCGCGGATGACATGCGTCACCCCCATGTCCATGTCGTCGACCACGACGCAGAAGTTGTAGGTCGGCGTGCCGTCGGAGCGCGCGATGATGAGATCGTCGAGCTCGGCGTTCTGGAACGTGACCGGCCCGTGCACGACGTCCTCGACCACGACGGTGCCCGAGAGCGGATTGCGGAAGCGCACCACCGGCTCGACGCCCGTACGCGGCGTGGTGCGCTCGCGGCAGATGCCCGCATAGCGCGGCTTCTCCTTGCGCGCGATCTGCTGCTCGCGCAGCGCATCGAGCTCTTCCTTAGTGCAGTAGCAATGGTAGGCGGTGCGGGCCTTGAGCATCGCCGCGATGACTTCCCGGTAGCGATCGAAACGCTCGGACTGATAGTAGGGTCCCTCGTCGGCATCGAGCGCGAGCCATGCCATCCCCTCGAGGATGACGCGCACCGCCTCCTCAGTCGAGCGTTCGCGGTCGGTGTCCTCGACCCGCAGGATGAACTTGCCGCCCATGCGCCGGGCGTACAGCCAGCTGAAGAGCGCCGTGCGTGCGCCGCCGACGTGCAGCAGGCCCGTGGGGCTCGGGGCGAAGCGCGTAACGATGGTCATGGGAGCGGGTGCATAGGCCGGGGGCGCGCATGTTACCAAGCGCCGGATGGCCGCGCGCGGCCTGCTATTTCCGGGGTGCCAGCCGGGCCGGACCTCCCATAATCGACGTTTGCCTTGGGGCAGGGCCGCCTATAGACTTCCGCTCCCCAAAAAAGTGGGCGGTTAGCTCAGCTGGTAGAGCGCTGCTTTCACACGGCAGAGGTCACTGGTTCGAGCCCAGTACCGCCCACCAGATAAATCAGCGACTTAGACGCATAAACGTAGGGACGCGCCATCTCGTACGGACGCCCGTACGGACTTTCGGAAATGTCGAAACTGCCACCGGTCGGCGAGATAGCTTCCCTACTGCCCGAGGAGCTTGCGCCCTATGTCCTGAGAGACTTGGCGAGCCTTGGACAAACGGAGCGCACGCTCTTAAATGTTCGCTCCTATTGCGGCCGGTTTGATGGAGATATCCACGGAGACACAAGATCGCAGCAGGAGCGCATCGCAACCCGACACGCTTTGGAGGAAGCATGGTCACTGCTAGAGCACCTGGGCATGCTCGCACCCGACACCGACCAGTCCTACGGTGGGAATGTCTTCATTTCCCGCCGAGGGCTCGAGGCTGCGAAGTCCGCCGATTCATATCAACAGGCGGGTCGCCGGGCTCATTTCCCGCCAACCGTATTCCACAGCGACCTTCGCGGTGCACCTTACGACGCATTCGTGCGCGGGAATTTCCCGCAAGCGATTAGAGACGCCTTTCACGTCCTAGAGGTCCGAGTGCGGGATGCGTCCGGTCTCAAGAACAACGGCGTACAGCTGATGCGAGATGCCTTCGACGAAGCCACCGGCCCGCTCAAGTCCAGCTCAACAGACAGGGCCGAGCGCCTGGCGCTCGCTAATCTATTCGCCGGGGCCTTCGGCTGGGTGCGGAACCCGGCGATGCATCGCAATGTGCCAGTCGATGACGTGTCCCACGCAATTGAGCAGCTCATGCTGGCGAGTCTGCTATTGCGAATCGTCGATGACAGCGGGTGGTTGCGAACCACTTAACGCCGCGCCGGAGCAGCCGGGCCCACAGCGCCGCGTTCACCGCCCGTGCCAGTAGTCCACGAAGGCGCCGGCCATGACGACGGTCAGCGCCACCACCAAGGCAATGTAGGCGAGCGCGAGCAGCGGGAGGACCCAGCGTTGCATCAGAACCTCATGTTGAAACGCCGCTCGTGCTCCCGGCTGAGTGGGCCGGGGTGGGAGAGCAGCCGCGCCGGTCACTGGAGCGCCCCATGCTCATCACGTCGAGCTTCCACGGCCGACACCAGGAGAAGCGGCACCCGGTGCCAACATTCGATTCACTGCACATACGTGGCGCGCTGCTGCTGCACGAGCGCGCGCGCCACGTCGGCGTCAATCGCGTACGTCTTGCCAACCTCGGCCACCTGGCCGCCGTCGCCGGTGAACCAGTCGGCGGTGAGAGCGCGCACGCGGCGCGTCGGCATCTTCACCGGCGTGTAGTTGCCGAGCTGCGTTGTCAGCGGATTGACGTTGTTCATGTCCATTTGGTCCGGTCTCCAGCTCGTAGCCCAGGTCAAGTGATTCCGGTCACGGCACTGAACGCCGACGGCCACACGGCGCCAATGTCGAGCGTCGCGAAGGCCCTCAAGCCGAATATGCCCGACTGAAAATTCCCCACGGGGGTATACGGGTTCACGCTTACCTCGAGTCCACCGGCCCAGTTGACAACGACGAGGAAACGCCAGGCGCCGAAAAGCGCCGTTGCGCTCGGCATGCCGGACGTTGCGGCCGCGGGGAAGTCGTGCAGCTCGCCCCAGGTCAACGCACCGCGCCAGAGCGTGAGCGGCGAGCCTGAAAACTCCTGCCTCTGGCGCAGAAGACTCGCCACCGCACGGGTCGTCACCCAGCCGGGTGAGGCGTCATCGGTGAGTGCGTCCCCCGTGTCGGTGGTCGCCGTCATGCCGGTGGCGAGCGCGTAGGTCGTACCGCTGACGGTGTTGATGCCTGTCAGGCCGATGATTCCGTGCGGCTGCCCGGCGACACCCGAGCCGTTGAACGCGGCCGCCTCGATCGTGCGCGCGATCTTGCGGGAGAGGTCGTTGCTCACGACGCCCGCGGCGTTTGGCATCGACTGCAAGCCGATCAGGTGCGACATCTCCGTGTAGCCGCCCACGGTATGCGGCGAGAACGCGAGCTGTCCGAAGGTCTCGTCGGACTCACTGAGCTGCGAGGTTTCCGTCGACAACCAGTACGTGCTCGAGGAGGTCGTGACCTTCGGCAAGTTCACGTTCCCGCCGCTCGCGTCCACCGAGGTTGCGCCCAGGCGCCCGAGCACCAACATGGACATAAGCGCTTGGGCCGCGCTCGGCCAGTTCGCGGTCTCGACCAGGTAGCCGCCGGACGTAGTGGTGCCCGCGAGGTCGGCGCGGGTCTGCTCGCGTCGGTAGCGATGCGAGTGATACGCGAGCGTCTCCCAGGGGAGCCAGGTCGAGTTGCCGGTGCTGCGCTGCTGGCGCTTGTCGAGCTGCTCTCTCACTTCGCGCGCGGCGCCCTCGACTCGCTCGTGGCGCAGGTCGTTGATTGCCTCGGCCGGGTTCACGCGGCGGCAGAGCTCGCCCCAGCTTGAGTCACCGTCCACCAGGTCCACCGCGGCGCGGGCCTTGTCGATCGCGTTGCGCGCCACCATGACGGCGCCCCGGTCAAAGGCGCTCATGCGGTTGGGTCGCCCAGGTCGATGCCCTGCTGCGTCTGGTGACTGCCGGCGCCGAGGCTCGGGTCGAGCGGCGCGTGGTTGCCCTGCACCTTGCCGTCAGCCATGCCGCCGCTGGCGCGCGGTGCGGTTTTCAGCTCGTCGGGCACGGGGGGCTTGCCGCCGGTCGGGAAACTCACGGGATCGGTTGCGGCCGGCAGGGAAACCGATTTGCCGATCCGGGGCGGGAGGGCGAGCGTGCGAGTCATAGTCGTTTACCTCGTGAAAAATTCCGGCGACGTCTCCGAGCGCGCGGCGTTCGCCTCGGCATCGCGTACATATCGCTGCACTTGCTCGAGCGTCACGTTCGTCAGCACGAGCTGCCCGCCGCTCTTGAGCTTCAGCACCGCTCGACGCTGCGTGGCGTCGTAGTCGACGTGCTCAACGTGCTTCGCTGGCATGCCTCAACCCTACGCCCGACTTGTCGCACGAGCGCGCGACAATCGCCGGTAGACCGTTGAGCGGTGAACGCCAAGCCGCGTGGCGACCGCGGAAGCGACGCCGGTGTCACCTGCGGCCGTGAGCTGATCGACCAGCCGCCGCGTGCGTGCGCCAGCCTGTACGGCTTCCAGGCGGCGAGCCGCGACGTGATCCAACAGCAGCTCGAGGAGTAGCGGCACCGTCTCGCGCAGCAGCGCATCCGACGCGCCGGCGGCTTCGGCATAGCGCACCAGCTCGCGGAGCTGTCCTGCTACGTCCCGCACTGGCTTGTCCGCGGGTCGAAAATGGACCCACGGGGGGCCGCGGCCGTAGGTTCTCCCGAAGCCGGCGGCAGTGTGCGGACGGTGCGAGCACGAAAACCTGCTAGGCGCCGCATGGCCCTAGAGTTCCTTCCGGTGCGGCAGCAAAGCGCGGGAAACATAGGGTTCCGGTGAACGGCACGCGACACGGGACCGCTAAAGCATAGTGGTCGCCAAAAGTTAAAATTCACCGCGCCTCGGGGTAATTTCACCCGCATACGGGGGCGCCTCTAAAGATCGTTCCCGCTTTCGGGCAACCTCGCGGCTCCCTTTTTGGGCGCGGCGGCATGCGGGTCTGGCTAGCACGTGATTCTGCTAGGCGAAGCACGGCCCTATATGTCGTTCCGGTTGCGGCTGAATCAGCGGTTTTCACGGCTTTTCCGGTGAACCGCACAGGAACCGACACGACATTGACCGCGAGCGACACCACGCGCGTTTACGCATGCCGCTGTTTCCTAATGCGGCTGGTCGTCGTCTTCGTCAGCGTGATGCGCGGTGCAGCCTTACCGGACTGGCGGACTTTCACTAGACCGGCGCGCTCGAGCTGAATCAACGCACGCGACTTTGCATAGCGGTCAACGCCGAACGGCCTAACCAGTTCGTTTGACACCGGGATATCCGCGCGCGACTTGTGAACGCCAGCTGCGAACCAGACAGCCAAGCCGACGTGGATGCACTTACCAGGCAGCGCTAGTGCTGCTTGCAGCCAGGGTAACGGTAACGGCCCTTTCAGATACCTGTCATACGTTGACCGATGCTTCACCAACACGAACACACCCTTGACCGAATCCCAACGCAGTTTCCTAGTACGCATCAGGTACACCCATTGTGTTTAGAGACCAAGAACAAGACCTAAGAGAAGACTAAGAAATAAAAGGAACTGATGGGCGCCTGATGCAACAGTGTTGCGCCGGGTGCTACACGGTGTTGCTTGGGACGCCCATCAGTTCCTAGCTGATTAAGAATTTGCACTTATTTTGCTGTCTGTTGCATGGGACGCTACAGGCTGTTGCTTGGGACGCCCATCAGTTCCTAAGTGATTAAGCAGGCGATTAACGACCTCGAACATCCGCACGCCGCGGGGGTCTGAGTAGCTCGCCGGGTGCCTGATTACCTTGGCGTCGCTACGCAGCTCAAACCCCGACAGCACCGCCCTGGACGCGGTTGCCATGTGCCCTCGGGCGGCCTGCACCACGTCCTCGATGTCCGCCTGGGCGGCTTCCACCAGGAAGGCGTCATGGACTGGCGCACACACCTGGATACCGGCTTCCGTCATCAGGCACGCGGCAATGCGCATCATCTCGGCACCGTTCGCTTGCATCGGGAAATTGCGTGCGGTGCGGTCGGACTTGTCGCTGCCGTTGCGCAGCTGCCAGCCAAACACGGTGTGCAGCTGCCCGGTGAGGTTGAAACGATCCGCTGCCGCGTCACTCCACTGCCAGAACGTGCGAAACACTTCCCGGTGATCGCGCAGCAGGTTGCGCGCGACGAGCTCCGGCCTGCCAATCCGCTGCGCGAGGGACGCGGCTTCCATTCCGAATTGCACGCCGAGCGCACAGGTTTTGAACAGCTCGCGCTGCGGGCCGTGGGTTTCCCTGGTTCCGTCCTCTGGCACCGCGCCCGCCAGCTTCGCGAATGTCAGGTACGGGTCGCCCGATTGGTAGGCCTCGATCATGTTGGTATCGCCACTGAGCACAGCCGCGATGCAGAATTCCTGCTGTGCCCAGTCGAGATAGGCAAGCGCGCGACCAGGCGGCGGCCTGATCAGACCGCGCAGCCACACGCTAGGGCCGAAGATAAACCGGGTGCTGCTAGGTGCGTTTCGGCCGGTGGCCGCGCGGAAGACACTCAGCAGTGTGCGGTTGCGCCCATCGTGGCCCACGGCCAGATCAGCGAGCCGCAGCTGCGACAAGGCGCTGCGCAATTCATGGAGCGGTGCTATCTGCGGGTACGCCTTAGCGGCCTGGCGGAAGGTGTCGTCCTGTAGGTTAAGCCGCGAGTCCTCGAGGCGCGGCCAAGGTATCTGCTGGCTGGCGAGATAGGCAGCGAACCTGTCGTGCTTGAAGGTGCGGCCCTCGAACACACCATAATCGGCATCCAGCTCGGTAATCAGCCGATCCTTGATCGCGTCCCAGCTGCGAACCAGGGTGGTGTGCAGGTCCGTGTTGACCGGTATGCCGGTGCGTTCCATTCGCGCCGCCGCCGCCATGTACCGGCCGCGCAACAGCGCCCGCGGCAGGTCGATCGCCGGCGCCATGACGGGCAGCAGTTTAGCCAGAGCGTCTACGTCATTCTCGCAGTAGTCGAGAATGTTGCGGCACTCTGCCTCGGTCCACGGGCCACCACGCAACACCAGCTGCCGCATGGTGTCTTTCTCAATCGCATCAACGCCGCCCAGGTTGAAGTAGGCCAGCGCACCAACAAGGCTCGATCCGCATATCGGTTTCGTCCCGTTGGTGCGGCATCGAAACTCGGTGTAGAGATCCAGAATGCGCGCGGGGAGCGGCCAGCCCAACTCGAGGAAGCAACCTAGTTCCGCGCTGGCGTAGAACGCGACCAGCAGGGTGTCGGGTCCGGTTGAGAATGGTGGCAGGCGCCGGCCGCGCAGCTCGTCCTGCCACAGTCGGATCGTTGTATTGCTCAGCAGCTCGCGGGCGACCATGCAGACCGGCCCCGGATGCTCGCCAGGTGGGGCCGTGAATTCAAAGTCAACGGCCCATATCTGCCGGAACCCCCATGTCACACACGACCTCGCAGCTGCGCAATGACGTGGTGATCCGGTGAGTCAATGACCCGATCCCGGAACGCAATCCGCAGTAGATCCTGCAGCGGCTTGTCGGGCCATTCCGGCTCCGCAAAATTCCCGGCTGCCTCGAAGACTGAGTAACAGCCGGCATGCCTGTCAGCTGCGACGCGAACCCACCGCGTCTCCGCATGCTTGGCGGCCTCGATAGCGGAACGTGACCAGTCGTCAAGGCGGCCGGTTGAGTCAGGCAGCCGGATCGGCCAGAGGAACGGGTGTCCCTGGCGTGTCATTGACAGGATCAACACCTTCGGCACCAGCTCCTCGAGCAGCTCATCGCGCAGCGCGGGCGCCACCAGGTAGGTCTCCTGGTCGTCTTTCAGCTCCACAACCGCCGTCTCTAGCCGCATCGACGGATGGGTGCGGATGAACCATTGCCGGTTAGGCCGCTGCACCCGCAGCGTAGTTAGGAGTTTCTTGACGCCCAGGCCATCGCTGAAGTCCTGCGGCAGTCTCAGTGCCTCAAGATCAAACGGATCGGGGGTGCTACCGGGCGCCTGACCGTTACCGCTACTCATGATTGGGTGCCTCAATAAGATCGTGGTGATCATCTAGATCATGGTGGTCGCCTAGATCATGGTGATCATGGTGATCGTGGTGATCGTGGTGATCGTCCTGGATCGTGGTGATCAAACAGGTCTAGCTGCTGTGGCGGCCGGGGTGCGGGCCCGTGGGCGTGGTTCATGACGCACCCTCGATCGCTCGAACCGCAATCGTGATGGCGATGCCGACGATGGCCCAGGCGTGACAACGGGCGCATCGCCCGTGATGGGCGGCGCGAGGTTCAAAGGTCGAGCCGCAGTCGATGCAGTGCTGCGTTCGGCGTGCTAGAGTCACCACGTTCCCCGTGTAGCTCCTGCCGCGTTCGAGAGGTGGCACTCTCGGCGCGGCCCTGCGCCTGTTCACGCGCTCTGCCACTCCGCTGGCGGCCTCGACAGCTCAATGAGCGTGCTGCCGTGGACGTACGTGCGGCGGCCAACATCGAACGTCGGCAGCTTCCCCTCGCGCATCGCCTTGTAGGTCGTTGCCGGCGACTGTCTCAGGATCGCGCAGACCTCGGAGAGCGAGTACCGCTGATTCGGGTCGATGACAACTGGCGGCAGGATCTTGTCTTCGCTGCGGGACATTGGAAACCTCCGTTGCAGAGGTTTCCTAGACTATGGTGCGCTTTTACTTCTTGTATGCTTTCGGTGTATCGCTGTGCGGGGATTGTGATACATGCCTGCGCCGCTCGTTCTGGATTCCCCACTCCCAGATGGCGCGGTCGGGACTCTTGGCCAGCTCCCGCTCGCACTCGGGGCGCCAGCGCTTCAGCGCGGCGGCGATCCGGCCGCGCGCGTGCCAGCGCTCAGCGACAGCATTCTCCGCGTCCCCGGAGAACATAGAGTCCATTGTCATCCAGAAGTGCCAGCGCTCAGCGCGCCGCCCGGCCTTCATGGGGAAGAATTGGCCCTGCAGAGGCTCCAGCAGCTCGGCCAGCCATAACTGCTCCGAGCGCACGAGCTGCGAGCCTTCGTGTAGCTTCTGCATGATCTCGATGTAGCGCTGCTGCTGGGCGTTCACAGCATCCTCACTTCGGCCAGGCGATCACGAGCGGCGCCGGCGACAAGATGCCCGTAATGCTTCTCGATCATCATGAGCGACGTGCCGACGAAGCGCGCAACGTCGAGCGTGTTCATGCCGTCGGTGATGGCGGCGGTGACGAAAGAGTGACGCAGCGTGTAGAGACACACGCCTTTCGGTAGCTTCGCTTTCTCGGCCGCGGCGCGGACCAGCTGATCCCAGTCACCATGCCCCCATCGCTTGCCGTCGTCGCGTGTGAACAGCAGCGCCTCGGGGAGCTTGCTCTTTGCATGGCGCTTGAACAGTGCGAGCGCCGCGGGAGCGAGCGGCACCGTGCGCGGGCCGGTCTTGCCGGAGAACGTCATCATTCCGGTGCGCGTGTCGAGCTGCGAGCGCTTCGCATGGGTGAGCTCGCCCGCTCGAGCGCCGGTCAACGCCGCGGCTTGCAGAAGATCGCGCAGCGCACCCTCGCCTGCCGCCTCGACCAACCGGCGACGCTGCCCCAGGTCGAGGAACAGGTCGCGGCGCCGCCCGGCCCCCTTGTAGGCCTTCACGTCGCCCCACTCCCGCGCGGCGGCCGGATGCACGCGACGATGTGTGACTGCGCGGTTCAGCGCGGCCTTGACTGAGATCAACGTCCGATTGGCCGAGGCCTTCCCGAGCTTCAGGTCTTCCCGCCACTGTGCGATGCGGGGGGTGCGCAGCTTCGCCAGCGGGGTCGCACCAAAGGGAGTGCTGTACACGGTGCGCTCGAAGCGACGGTCGGCATCGTGGGCGCAGGCCTCGCCTTTCGCGATGCGCCGATCCTTGACGTACTCGCGGCAGGCATCGGCCACGGTGATCTTGTCGTCCTCGACGCCAGCATCGCGGGACTCGCGCCACTTGAGCGCGGCGGCGCGCGCGGCCTCATAGTCGTTGGTCTCACCGACGAGCCCCAGGGACTTGTAGACGTACCGCGGCGGTGGCGTCTCATTGCGCAGCCGGGCTATCCAGGAGCCCGTGGCAGCGTTGATCTTGCGGAACCCGAGGGTCAGGTCATCCGCGAGCGCGGCGCCCCAGTACGGCTCCCTCCGTGGCTCCCGCGCGGTACGGACACGCACCTTGTGGATCTCAAGCACCATGTTGCCTCCGACAGCAGAGGCGCCCTATACGGACGCCGTACGGACATTGCTGTGCGGAGTACTATAGAGCGCGAAAGAGCGGATTGCCCGCTTTTCATAAGGTTGCGATAGTCCGGTAGAGTGTCAAAAGCGCCTTAAGTGCCTTCACACGGCAGAGGTCACTGGTTCGAGCCCAGTACCGCCCACCATGCAAAAGCACCAGCAAAACAACCATCTAGAAAATCTCAGGGAAAGCTGCTTTTTCCTGAATGGCTGTTTTTTGAGCATTTTGGGACAGTTTTGGGACAGTGCCAGTGGCGCGCCGGGTGAAACGCCATCCAGGAGAACTGTCCTATGGCGACCATTGAGAAGCGCGGCCAATTCTGGCGAGTGAAGGTCCGGCGCGCCGGCCTCCCGGCGCAGACCAAGACTTTTGATAACCGGACGCACGCCCAGCAGTGGGCGCGCAGCGTCGAGTCGGATCTCGACAAGGGCATCGTCGTCGATCGTCGAACCGCGCAGCGGCTCTCGCTCGCGGAGGTGCTCGAGCGCTATCGGCGCGAGGTCACCCCCACAAAACGAGGCTCGGCCGACGAGAACCTGCGCCTGAAGGCGATGGCGCAGCGCCCATTTGCGCGCATCAAGATGTCTGCGCTCACGAGCTCCCTCCTGGCGGCCTATCGGGATGAGCGCCTCAAAGTCGTCTCAGGCGCCACGGTAAACCGCGAATTCAGCGTGCTCTCGCACGCGATCGATACGGCCCGGCGCGAGTGGGACGTCTACCTCCCCACCAACCCGTGCACCCTTGTGCGCAGGCCACCGCAGGGACGCCCGCGGGACAGGCGTCTCCAGGGAGATGAGGAACAACGGCTGCTCGCCGCGTGCCGCGGCGCCCGCAACAAATGGCTCGCGCATTTCGTGGGGCTCGCCATCGAAACCGGTATGCGGCGGGGCGAGCTCCTGGGACTAATTTGGGACAATGTGGACCTCGAGCGACGCACCGCCTTCCTGCCCGTCACCAAGAATGGCGACTCGCGCGCCGTGCCGCTCTCGAGCCGCGCGGTCGCAGTACTTCGTGGCCTGCCTGCTTTCCCCAAGGGACGCGTTTTTGGCGAGCTCACCCCATTGGCTCTCAGGCTGTCCTTTAACCGCGCCATGCGGCGAGCCGGCATCACGGGCCTCCGCCTTCACGATCTCCGCCACGAGGCCACGAGCCGATTCTTCGAAAAGGGACTGAATGTGATGGAGGTCGCCTCCGTCACCGGCCACAAGACGCTGCAGATGCTCAAGCGCTACACCCACTTGAGCGTCACCGATCTGGCCACGAGGCTCGGCTAGCGGCTGTGGAATAAACCCAAGCGTTTGGTTACAATCATGCCGACCATTCTTAGGTTTCGGGGGCTGCGGGTGATGATCTACTCGTACGATCATCGCCCGCCGCATGTCCACGTCATTGGTCCTGGCGCCGAGGCAAGGATCGCGCTGGGTGATGAGGGTGAGCGGCCCTGGGTAATCACGAACGACGGGCTGTCCCGCCGGCATGTGGTCGAAGCGTTGGCGGAGATCGAGCGGAATCGCGATCTCCTGATACAGCGATGGAGAGAGATTCATGGCGATGCCTGAGTGGATAAAGAAGGAGTTGCGCACGAACTTTGTGCGGGCCTCCCGCGCGGGACGGCAAGCTGCGAAGACCGAGCCGCGTGCCGCCCGTGCCAGCTACCACGCCAAGGACAACACACTGCGCATCGAGCTCACCAATGGAGCCACGATCACTGTCCCCGTGAAGCTGATTCCGGCCCTCAAGGGAGCGTCGCCGAACGACGTACGGTCGGTGGAAGTGTTAGGCCGGGGCGGCGGTCTGCACTGGGAAGCGTTGGACGTCGACCTCAGCGTCCCTGGGCTGGTGTCCTCCGTGTTCGCGGGACCGGAATGGATGGCTGAATTGGGGCGCGTTGGCGGCCGGCGATCCTCGGCGGCCAAGGCGGCTGCAGCCCGGCGGAATGGACGAAAGGGCGGGCGGCCGCGCGGTCGGGCGCCGGCCCGCACGAGTGCGTAGGTGCGGGATCTCTGTGCCTCTTCTCTCAGTCACGAAGGGTCCGACCATGAGCTATCCCGGCTCGATTCCTGTTACGGACACCCGACCAACCATCGCAGGCGATCTTGGCAGATGCGCCCTATGGGTTATCTGGCAGTCCATCCGGTTGCCATTGTTCCTCTTCCTTCTCGTCCTCAAGCCAGTCGTCACGTTCGTGCTGGGTGCGCTCGCCCTCCTTGGCGTTCTGACGGCGCTGTTCTGGAAGTTTTTCGGGCCACCAAATTTCCCCTTCTTCTTGATGCTCGGCATTTCTCTTGGGTTTGAGCTTGCGGTGATCGTCTATCGCAAACTTCTGCGCTTTCTCGCCTAATAGCCCTTGATGACCATGTAGTCGGAACTCTCGCCGTACCGCGGCGCGCCGAGGTCCACCCGCACGCACACGCGCCCCGCCCCGCAGCGACGCAAGTCCGCACGTGCGCCGCGTTGATTGAGGACCGCAATATTGCTCGCGAGCTCATCCCGTTCGGTGCGTAACCGCGCGATTTCAACCGGCGTTGGCAGCAGCCACCAGGCGACGAAGAGAGCGACAGCAACCGATGTCGCAGTAAGACCAAGCGTCCACAGCGTCACGCGCGCATTGGCTGCTCGTTTCATTTTCTGGAGGGCCTCGACCGCGCGCTGAGCCTCCGCGTGCACGGCTTTCAGCGCGTCGACGAGCGCGCGTTGGATTTGATCTCTCGCCACGGCCTCCAGAGCCTGGGTGTGCTCACTCAGCTTCTCGATGGCCGCTTCAGCAAGTTTCTGATGCGTCTGGGCGGTCTCCATCAGGAGACCGAGTTTCACGCTGTCTTGGTCCATGGGGTACATCCAGCTTGTTAGAAAGCGCGGAGCTATCGCGTCCAGTCATCGCGATGGGTACGCGAGTTTTTTCGTAACTGCTTTCCCGCGTGCTCCAGCTCGCGCAGCCTTGCCTGCTCCGCTTGCCGCTGCTGCGCACGGAAGACCTGCCATGAAGCCAACGCATCCTGCTTCCATCGATCGGCGAATTGCGCCCGCTCCCCTCCCCTCGTCTGCTCGAGCATCCGATCACGGATCCATTCCCGCTCGGTTCGTACCGGTGGCAATTGCGTGACGAACCGCCGGACCTCTTGGGCAAGGTCGGCCTGACCCTGTCGAGCGAGATCATCCGCGATCGCGTTCCAGCCGCGTACGATGCGGAGCCGGGTCTCGAGTAACTCCGCCTTCCCAAGCTCAGGTTTTATCTCCCCGTCGGGCGTCATTTCGCGCGCCACAGCGGCAGTCCGCTGCCTCCAGTGCGTAGAGTCCCGGCGACGCTCTGCACGGTAGATCCCGTCCTGCTTCTGGGGCCTGGTTACGCCTCGCGCCGCGCGCTCGGTGGCATTCGCAGCCACGCCGTGCTCCCGCAAGTGCCGGGCAAATTGGCGTCGCCATTCGCGCAGAGTGGCTTTTCGGATGTTCAACCGGGCCCCGTCGTATCCCATTGCCTTGACGACCATGTGCACGTGCGGGTGAGGCTCGTCCGTGTGAAGCACCATGGCGTAGCGATGCTTCGCCCCGAACTCCTCCCGAGCGAAGTCCTTGACGGCCGCCAGGACCTTATCCGGCGGTGTCCCGGCTGGCATCGAGAAGATCATCTTGTGCACCAGCTTCGGCTGCTTACCCATCTGCCGGGGCTTGTGGTCCGCCGTCGGCGGCCGCTTGGCATCGAGCTTCAAGTCCCAGTCATCGAGCAGCGCCTTGGAAACGCCCTTGCCCTTGAGTGGGTCGCCCCCGTCGGTCTCGATCGGAAGCTCCCCCTCCCGGTCCAGGTACTTCAGGTGCCGGGCCACAGACCCTAAGTCCCGTCCACCTTGATTCAGCATCTTGATCATGACCTCCGGGGCCCGCCGGACGGTCCGGGTGATGAAGGCCACTTGCGCGCTCGATAGCCGGTCGCGCCGACCCGGTCCATGGCGCGCGTAGCTGCCAATGTCGAGCCACCCCCGGGGCCCAGTGTTGTCCGTGTTGCCTCAGCTAAATTTGTTACCGGATGCCTCACCGACGGTGTTACCGAGGCCGCCGTCGATCAATACACTCGGGCAATTGGTCGAAGCTGCAGAGCAAGCTCCTTCTCGCTGACCCGTCTTAGATCATTAGACCGGACCGGTAACATTCGTGCTGAGGCAACAGTTCCTGTTGGTAACAATCCACGTGAGGCAACGCGTACAATTCAGTCCCACACATCGCAACCGGCTACTTAGGCTCTTGTGTCTTACCGGACTGCTTTTGCATCATGTGACTGTCCTCGTCCATCATCGAGCAGCCCTCTGTGCCCATCATCTCGTGATGGTGCTTCATGGCTTCCTTGTGGCACTCAGCGATCGGTTTGTCCGAGCGCAGGCAGGCGGCCAACTGTTCATGAAAAGTCGCCATCTTTTCGCGCATTTCTTTCGATGGACCTGTCGGCGCTGTTGACGGGGGCTCCGCCGCAGACGCCATGCTCACACTCCCCAAAATCACCGCCAGGGTGGCGACAAGGGATTTCGTGTTCATGCCGCATTCTCCTTTGATTCTCAAACTAAGATCTTGAATAAGCTGCTCCACGATGGTCTTCCGCGCAATCAGGAGTTTCCGTCACTCAGCGCGAGAGACTTAGGAAGTTAGCTCCTATCCCGCCACACGGCGCGCACCGGCGAACCGCTTGAGAAGCTCGAACCACATGAGGCAGAGGAAGCCGGCGATGAGACTGATGGTCAGATCGTCACCATGGAGCGGCGCGAAGGAGAACAGGCGTTGCAGCGATGGAATGGTCAAGATCGACGTTAGGAAAAAGGCTGCCCCCGACAAAACCCACCACATCGCCGGATTGGGTGCACGCAGCATGCTCAGCAGTGAGCGAGTCCAGGACCGATTGACCAGGATTATCGTGAGGAACGATACGACGAGTGCCGCGAAGGTCAGCGCGCGCGCCGCGTCAGGCCCGTGACCAGGACGCGCGAGTGACGCGACTGCCAGGCACACCGCCAAGACGCTGAATCCCTGCAGGAGTGCAAGTCCGACGATTCGTGATGAGAACAGCCGCTGCGCCGGGCTTCGTGGCGCGCGACGCATGATGTCCGATTCCGCCTCTTCGGCTTCAAAGATGAGCGAGCAGGAGGGGTCAATGATCAACTCCAGAAACGCGATGTGTACGGGGAGCAGCAAGAGAGGCCAACCTGGCAAAAACACTGGGACGAGGGAGAGTCCCGCTATTGGGACATGAACCGCAAGTGTGAACGTAATCGCCTTCTTGATGTTGTCGTAGATCCTTCGACCGAGTTTCACCGCGGCCACGATCGATGAAAAGTCGTCATCCAGCAGAACGAGGGAGGCTGCCTCCCTTGCAACATCGGTTCCGCGACCGCCCATCGCAATACCAATATGAGCTGCGCGTAGCGCCGGCGCGTCATTGACGCCGTCACCAGTCATCGCAACGACTTCGGAATTAGCCTTAAGCGCCAGGACGATCCGCAGTTTCTGATCGGGCACGACGCGCGCGAAGACCTGAGTGCCCCGGATGCGCATGGAGAGTTGAGCATCCGACATCCGCTCGAGCTCTTGACCGGTGATCACGGACTCGGGTCGCTCGAGGCCTGCTTGCGCAGCAATGCTGCGTGCGGTCTCGGAATAGTCTCCCGTGATCATGATGACCCGAATGCCGGCTGCGCGGCACTCGCTCACCGCAGCCGGAACGTTGCTGCGCAGCGGATCCTCGAAGGCAACGAGTCCCAGAAAGTCTGACGCGAGCTCTCGGTGACTCTCGGGAAGTGCTTCGGTCGCGATTTCTGTTCGAGCTACCCCTAGGACGCGAAGACCGCGCGAGGCCAGCATCTGAACTTGCGCAGCAACGCGTGAGCGCCTCTCTGCGGAGAGACGACAGAGGTCGGCAATCGCTTCCGGGGCGCCCTTGGAGGCAACCAATACGGTGGACTCACCGCCTCGCCCCCAGCAATTACTGACAGCCAGCAGCTCCGAGGTCAGCGCGTATTCCTGGATCATCGCCCAGTCCTTCTGAGCGTACACATGCCCGCTGAGCAACCGCTCACGCGCCGCATGAAGTGCTCGCTCCATCGGATCGAAGGGGTCGGGCTTGCTGGCGAGAACTGCGGTTTGCAGCAGAGAGTGCAGTTCAACCGGGACGCCTGCGGCAGGCTCGTGCAGGTCGATCGTCGTCTCCTCGTTCGCGATCATCCGCAGCGTCATTTGGTTCTGAGTCAGAGTCCCGGTCTTGTCCACGCACAAGACAGTAGCCGAACCGAGCGTCTCGATGACGGGCAGGCGACGCGTCAGAACTCGGCTGCGTGAGATGCGCCAAGCGCCTAATGCTAGGAAAACCACCAGAATGACGGGAAATTCCTCGGGCAGAATGGCCATCGCCATGGCGATGCCGGCCAGGAGCCCATCTTTCCAGGATTGCCAGCTTCCCCCGCGGGAGAGACCGTAACCAACCGCGGCCACGGCGCACGCCATCAAGCCTGCGACCGCGAGCATGCGGACGATAGATCCGGTCTCTTGCTGAAGTTGTGTAGGCTCGGGCTCGATCTTCTGGAGCGCCTTGCCGATTCTCCCGAGCTCGGTACGAATTCCGGTAGCCATCACCTCGGCGAGACCTTGACCCGACGTTATCAAAGTGCCAGCAAAGAGTGACGATGAGTCGTCTCCGCCGGGCTTGTCGAGCGCATGTGCGCTATCGGACGGTACTTTGCGCACCGGGACGGACTCACCGGTGAGAAGGGACTCGTCGGCGCTCAGATTGCTCGAGCGTCTGAGAATCGAATCTGCTGGAACGCGGTCGCCTTCGTTGAGCACGAGGACATCGCCCCTCACGACCTCGCGACCGGCGATACGGCGTCGTTGTCCCATGCGGATTACCAGCGCGCGTGGGCTCGACAAGTCCCGAAGTGCATCCAGAGCATGCTCCGTGCGTCGCTCCTGGACGACAGTAATGCCCATGACGACAAAGACGAAGCCAAGGAGCACGAGCGCATCTCCCGGCTTGCCCATGATCAGATACAGGGTGCCTGCCGCGACCAGCAGCACGAACATAGGCTGTCGTGCAACCTCCAACGCGATGTTCGCAACCGAACGGGACTTCGTCGAGGGCAGTTCGTTCGCACCCTCGGAAGCGAGTCGTTGTGCGGCCGATTGCTCGTCGAGCCCCGCGAGTCCGACGAATTCGAGATCACGAGACCGCCGCGATGCCGCGGCTTCGACGGTGCTAGAAGGGGGCGGCGACATCACTGAATGCACCCCAAAACGACGGCGCGTCCTTGCCCGGCTAGATGATCTGGTCTAACGCGGCCCGCTCGCGAAGCCGCCGCACGACCGGGGCCGGGACTCCGCCAGACGCAGTCAGTCCCGCCGCGAACATCCCCTGAATCAGCAGTCTTCGCAACCTGGGGACACGCACGCCTTCTCTCCGTCGCGTCGTTTTTGCTCACGGACTCTGCAACGTTGCTGTAAAGAACCACATCCGGGATTGTCCTTAGATCCTTGCGCGCTCGGGTGCTCGATACTTGAATTCATTATGGACGTTCGGGTACCCGAGGGACCTGAGGTCGGTTCACCGCTTCTGAGACGCGCTCTTCTCGGCCTCTTGGTGAGCGCATTGGGAATTCTTTGCCTTTGGATATTGAGGCCATTTCTATCCCCGATCCTCTGGGCTGCCATCCTCGCTTACGTCACCTGGCCGTTTTACTCCCGGCTGCGGGTGCCGTTTGGTCGTTTTCAGAATACCGCTGCCTCAGTGATGACATTCGTCGTTGCGAGCCTCGCAGTCGTGCCGCTCGTTTGGCTGCTCGTGCTGGTGCAGCACGAGCTCGTCGATATCTATCGAGACTTCACCGCCTACCTCGCGCAGGGGCCGCACACGTTACCCGCCGTGATTCGCGACTTGCCCCTGGCGGGTGCCTGGCTGCAGGAGAGCCTCGATCGCTATGGCAGTGATCCAGCCGCTCTCGGCCGCGAATTCACGCTGGCACTGCAACGCTGGGGCAGTCAGCTCACGGCCCTACTCGGGGACGTCGGTCGGAACTTGGGGAAGCTCTTGGTCGCGCTTCTCACGCTATTCTTTTTCTATCGCGATGGTGATGCGCTCGTCGATCAATTCCGGCGTGTTGCTAACCGATTCATGGGCGATCGGCTGGACCGTCCGCTGCGAGCGGCGGGATTGATGACTCGGGCCGTGGTGTACGGTTTCCTGATCACGGCCTTCGCGCAGGGAGTCGTTGCGGGGATTGGATACCGAATTGTCGGACTAGAGGCTCCTATACTGCTCGGCGCACTCACGGGCTTACTCTCGACGGCTCCGCTCCTCGGTACCGCCTTCGTATGGGCGCCCCTCGCCGCAGGCCTCCTGATCGCGGGACACACCTGGAAGGCAATTGTGCTCTTGGTCTGGGGCGCTCTGCTCGTGCATCCAACCGACAATATCCTGCGGCCGCTGCTGATCAGCCACGTGACTCTAGTGCCGTTCTTGCTCGTGATGTTCGGAGCACTGGGTGGGTTAGCTGCGTTCGGGCTCATCGGTGTGTTCGTCGGCCCGGTTCTACTTGGTATCGCTACCGCCATTTGGTACGAGTGGGCGACGCCTGATGGCAGTGCCGTCGGCTCGTAGGGCCGGCATAGACGTGCCGGGGTCGAGCGGCTTCACTAACAAGGGGAAGACAAAATGATGACGATACACCCGTACAGAGCGGCTCTTATTGTCGCGATCCTACTCGGCGGCTGGCATTTGGTGTGGTCGATTCTGGTCGCGGTGGGCTGGGCGCAGCCATTGATCGATTTCATTTTCTGGATTCACTTCATACGCCCCGTCTACGTGATCGAAAGATTCAACATAGGCATCGCGCTGCTCTTGATTGCTGTCACTGCCGGCATTGGGTATGCGATCGGCTGGATCTTCGCGGTGTTGTGGAACAAGTTGCAAAAGTAAGCAGTCACGAAGACGCGACAATCCGCCGCACAAGACCTTGGGCACTGGGACAATTTTGGGACAGTCAGATCGTGACACTGCGTGATATCAAATGACATCACGTGATACTAAGTGACTGTTGCGCTTAGCCCTCCCCTCGCATATCGTTGATTCGTAAGCACCCTACTTCCGTTTCACACGGCAGAGGTCACTGGTTCGAGCCCAGTACCGCCCACCATTTAGAACAGAAGCGTCGGGTCCGGTTGCGGACTCGCCAGTTCTGATCAGCGTGCGCAGTTAGAAGCTTTCCGGCGCATGGGGATTGCGAGCAGACCATCGTTCGCGATCACGCTCCCGCTACCACTTGTCCTGGATCGGCAATCGCTCGCCGTTAGACCACCGAGACGCCCTAGAACTTCGGGTCATCGCTGTCGACCACCTTGTCGATGCGGACCACGAGCCACGAGCGGTCGTGGGCGAACTGATGCGCGAACTGGGGGAGGGCCCGGTCGTCGAACGGCTGCTCGCGCGTGTAGTCGCGAGCAGCCTTAACCAGCGGCCGCGCCAGCGCGGGCGCACTCGCGCCCGGCAGCTCGCGGATCAGGCGAAAACCGTTGATCGGCGCGCGGTCGAGCGCTGACTGCGCGCACGCGTCGTTGAAGGCGTAGATAGGATCACTGTAGCCGCCGCCAAGGATGTAACGCTCCCCCGGGCTGCGCGCTGCGTTCATCACCCATTCGCGCACGTTGCCGGCGACGTCGTATACACCGTACGAGCTCAGGCCCGACAGGCTCCCGGCGGCCGTCGTCGTCTTGCCGTTGAAGTTGCTGAACGGCAGCAGGAATTTCGTACGCCAGGTATCGGCCAGCCGCGTCCAGTGGTACACGGTCGGCAGCTGCTTCCCAGCCCAGGCCGCGTACGCAGCGGCCTCGTACCAGGAGACGCCGGCGACCGGGTGATCAGCGAGTCCGTCGGGATATGTGCCCGCCTTCCAGGTCGACGGTCCGGGGCGTCCGGTCCGATCCGTGAAGCGCGCGAGCGCCGCGGTAAGAGGGATCTCCCGTCCGCCGTCGATGACCGGGAAGCGCCAGTACGTAGGATTCGCGTAGCCGCCCGCGTCAATGAACGCCTTGTACTCGCGGTTGGTGACTTCGTACTTGTCTGCGAGGAATTCCGGTACTTCCGTGCCGGAGTACTCGTCGAGACCGAGCAGGCCCATCTGACTCACCACCGACCCCGGAATGCGCACCATGCGGGGCGGCAGGCTCCCCGAGCGGTCGAGCTTGAGGCGTGGGGGATCGGTCCCCACGTGGACCAGGTAGCCCGGACTCACGAGCTCGATGGTCTGAAAGCCCTCTTTGCGCAGTTCGACGCGCAGAAGGTCCCGGGGCACGCGCGCATCCTTCAATGGCGTGGTGCCCGCAAAACGCCACGGAGCATCCGGCGTGTCGTAGTCCTTCCAGTAGACCCCCGCGTTGGCCGGCTGCGTTTCGATCGACAGCGTGGTTGCGACTTTCGGCCACAGCCGCGCCAGTGAGCGGTCGCCGGGCATCGCCTTCTCCACTTCGAGCGCCATGTCGAGAAGGCTGGCATTGCTGTCTGGTGACTTGGCCAGAGCGTCCACCAGGGCTGGCAGCAGCACGTTGCGCGCGTGTTCGTGGCGCTGCCAAGGTGGCACTAGGGCAGCCGCGGCGAGTGCCAACACGAGCAGCAGAGCCCCCACACCCCAGAACGCTTGCGAGCGGCGCGAGGACCCATGGCTCGCGGCCACGAGCTGCGTGGGCGCTACCGGCACCGCAGCGGCTGCACTCGCCGCCAGCAGCAGCCGCGACACGTGCTCGATGAACGCTGCGGAGGCCTTGCCGTCCGGCAGGCGCGTCCACTGCACGGCGAGAAACGCGTCAGGGACGTCAACACTCTGTCCCGGCGCGGCATCGACGCACACAGGCAGGAGAAAGGTGCGCGGGCGGCCCGTCAGTCGGGTGCGCTCGTCGGCGAGACGCCATTCGAGACGGAAATACCCCTCGCTACGTGCTTGAGTGCTCGCGGAGACGATCGGCACAAACAGTGCGCAGTCGCGGACCTGCTGGCGGATCCTGCGCTCCCAGACTTCCCCGCCGCGCAATTCGCTCCGGTCGAACCAGGTCTCGATGCCAGCGATCTTGAGTGCTTGGGCAACTCGCGCGGCAGCCTCCGCATCCTCGGATGCGTAACTCACAAAGACGGCCCCGGACTTGCGCGCCAAATTCCGCGGCGGTGCTCCCGACGGCGGCTCGGGGGCTTTCGGTCGGTTGCTCCCCTGGCGGTCATGCGGCGCCTGTGGGTCGAACGCGAACCCTCCGACCTCTGTTCGGGGCTGTAGCCTTCGGTCCGAAGATGGACTCCCCAGTCCGAGGCAATGCTCCAGGGCGACTCCATCGATTGGCGGGGGTGCCGTGCGGAGCCTGTCCTGAAGCATCGCCTGTTGAGCGCTGAGGGCGATTTCCAGCCAGTTTCGACGCCTCGCTAGCGCGCGACTCCTGTGCTTCACAATTGAGAACGAGCTCAACTTCGGCGGGACGGACATCCGATAGGCTGATCGGTCGACCATCTCCTCCGCTCCAAAGGCCTTCCAAAGTACGGAATAGGAATTCTTGAAGCCTTCCGCGTATCGCTCCTGGTAGGCAATTTGCGCTTCATCCTTGACCAGGAATATCGAGCGCATGCCATTCGCCATTGCGATGCCAAACACCGATGCCAGGCAGAAATAAGGAGGCGAGTTTTGTTTGAAGCAATCGCGAAAACGCTGAAGTTCCGGGTTGCGGTCAGTCTGACTTCTGGTGACGAACATCGTGTGCTCGGGCGGTTGGCTGAACAGACTGCCGTTCACGTACGAAAAAGAGACGCGGCAAACGCGCGTCCCGTTAACAAAGCACAGGACGCTCAGATCGCCTTCGTACCTGAAGTCCTCTGTCGCGCACAGCGTTAGTTCGTAACGCGCACCGTCGACCACTCGATGCCAAAGCGTGAATCCGCGGGGCGACTGATAGACAAAGCGGTGATAGATCGAGCCGTAGTTCTGCCCCTCAAAGCTGTAGTGAGCGACGGCGCAGTCGATTCGTTGCGCGACAGTAAGGGTTTTCGACAAATAGTACCGATGCGTGAGAAAGAAAAGAGGGTCCCCTTTGCTCTCAAAGGAGAAATAGGATCTCATGAAGTTCAAAGACCACAAGCGTCGCAGCTTCGACGGGAACCACAAGATGCTGCAAGCCGCTATCAGTCGGAATGGAACCAGCCAGGATCTGTCGAACGCGAGTTTCCGCGACCGGAAGCGTGCCGCATGTGGAGTACTAGAATGCGGGCTGTGCGACACCCTCTCGCGCCTCCTTATGAAAAATGTCGGCTCTCCGTCTCATTAGCCTTTATACACAACTACGATCGAGGAGCCGAGCTGCCTTCCGCCATACCCCCCAGCCGCCGCACGCATCACTGGGAGGGTCAGCTCTATGGGCGCAGGTACTGCGCTAAGCCTGCCCGCTACCAACGGTTCCTACACGCGCCGCGCGCAGCAACGCCACGGCGTTTTCGTTCCAATGCGCCATTAGCCCGCCGTCCGGCAGCGGCTCAAGCGCGATCCCGAACGGCCGAGATGCTGTCCTATAAGCTTGACTGCGAAGCCTTCAAGAAGCGTATGGTCGACGCAGGCAAGGATTCGCCCTACGAGGGAGCGACGCAATGGGAGCTAGTTCACGCCCAAAAAGACGCATGCGCCGCGGGCTGCTACAACCAGCAAATGCGTTGGTTAGAGTTGGGCAGTAACGGGTGCTGGGACAATTTTGGGACAGTGCGCTCGTGACATTGCGTGATATCAAATGACACCGCGTGATACTAAGTGCCTGTTGCAACTGGGGACCCGGCTCGCATATCGTTGATTTGAAGGGACCCTACTTCCGTTTCACACGGCAGAGGTCACTGGTTCGAGCCCAGTACCGCCCACCATCTAGAACAAGAACTTCAAGGGATTATCTGAGTCTGGCTATCTCGTATTTGGGACAGTCGGTCGTTCGTGCCGTCGGAATTTCGGAAAGGCGGCAAGACGCTTCGAACGCAATTTACTCGATTACGTCGACCGGCTGATGACGATGGCCGCGCCGGATGCGGTACGCGGCGAAGTCCGCTTTATCCAGAGTAAAGACTTTGCGAGTTTGCAGGGCTTCAGCGGCCGCGATCACGGAGGCGTCCGCGAGATCCATAGGATGGTCCGCGTACTGTTCCATCAGCTCGAAGGCTCGCGTGAGACTCGGGCGATCGAGGAACCACACAGAAAGACCTCCCCGCTCGACGAACTCGCGCACCCGGTCGGAGCCGATGCTCTGCGGCTGGAGCATGTGAAAGGCCTCGGTGAGCACGGGGGCCGTGGTACACAACCTTTCCCGTAGCGCCCGCAGGATATTCGCCGCCCGCTGATGTTGCCCGTCCCTGGGATCAAAAAGCGCGACCAGTGGCCCAGTGTCCACCAAGATCATCGCGCACGCCTTTTCTTTAGGAGATTCCGAACCGCAGCGCGGCTATCGGTCGAGGGACCGATCGCGTAGCCACCGGGACCCAAATCCAGTTCCCGATAAATATCGTAAGACGAGCGGCCAGGCTCGGCGTCTTTCAGCTGATGCTGCAGAGAACGAAGTCCCGCCTTGAAAGCCTCCGAAATGGGCAAACCTGTGGCCGCCCGCACTTCATCGAGCACTTTCTCGGCTTCATCATCGAGTCTTACGGTGCGTGTGGCCATCGATTCCTCGCGTAATACGAAGCGTATTACAGTGGCTTGCTGTCGTCAAATCAGCCTTTCGACATTTTGTCGCGTGAAACGCGACCTGCGGCTCGGAGATCAGGAAACGGGGAATACCTGAGGCTCCCTGCTCATAGACGGCAGGGGTGGCCTCGGTGGTACCGGAGAGTAAAATCCGACCATGAGAGACGAGTTCCAGAAAGCTGGCTCGAATGTCCGCAGATTGAGAACCCTCGCGGCCACATGGGCAGCCTAAATGCGGCTCGTGACTTACGCAGTACTGATTGCCCTCGCACTCTCGTCCTGCTCGAAATCAGCACCCGAGGCAGTTGGCGCTGCGCCTGAAACCGTCGGACAACACCTCGTGCAACCGCTCGTGCAGGATGCATCGATTCACGCCAAGCGAACGACCGAGGAGGCGAAGCCCCACACAAGCGCCCAGCTCTTTAAGCCGTTGAAGGAAGCCCATGACGATCTGATGGACAAGAGATACGCGGATGGCATCAGCAAGCTGACTGCGGCCGAGGGTATCGAGGGGAAGACACCCTACGACCTCCACCTGATCAACGACATGCTGGCTTACGCCTACGTGAAAACCAACGACTACGCCGATGCCGCCAAGACCTGGGAGGCCGAGATAGACGACGGCTTTACCGTCGGCCCTGACCTGGAACGGGAAGTGCGCGCCCTGGCTACGCTGAACTACCAGCTGAAGAATTACGACAAGGCGATCGGGTACGGCCAGCGCGCCATCAAAGGCGACCACGGCGACGACGAGATGCAAAAGGTCGTCGGCCAAGCTTACTACCTCAAGGGGGATTGGAAGGGAACAATCGACTTCGAGGATAGGCTCGTGAGTGGCGAGATCGCGCGAGCCGAGACGCCTGCAAAGGAATCGCTACTGCTGCTTTACAGCGCCTGTGTCAGGCTCCCAGATAATATGTGCGCGATGCGTGCTCGCGAGCGGCTGGACCGCTATTACCCAGGCGCCTGGCGATCTAACCTAAAAGCGCCGTCGGTCCCCCCTGTCGGCACAGTGATGGCCTTCTTCTTCGCCCCGCCAACTCCGGAAAGTCAGAAGCTACCAACGACGAAGTAGTCGAGGCCGCCCCGCTCGGAAGCGGCCGTCTGGGACAATTTTGGGACAGTGCGGTCGTGACATTGCGTGATATCAAGTGACATCACGTGATACTAAGTGACTGTTGCGATTAGTCCTCCCCTCGCATATCGTTGATTCGTAAGCACCCTACTTCCGTTTCACACGGCAGAGGTCACTGGTTCGAGCCCAGTACCGCCCACGATCTAGAACAAAAACTTCCAGCGCTTCTCTCAGCACTCGCATTTGGGACAGTGGGTCGCATGGATCCGCGTCGGCGGCCCTTTCTTTGAGGCCACCTAAGCTCATCCGCTTACCGCCGGTGATTATGGCATCTTGTGCCATATCCAAATATATGGCATGGTATGCCATATGAAGGCGCGCCTGGCGTTTCATGACAAACAGGTGCTGCCTGACGGCTCGATCGTGGAGATGAAGATCTGGGAAGTATCGGAATCCGTGCCCGGGAGCAGGCATCGATTGAAATACAGCCTGTTCTATGGACGGCCTGGGCAACGCCTCATCGGTTACGATAATGAACGCGGCCGCGGCGATCATCGCCACTTTGAAGGCAAGCAGCAGCCCTACACTTTCAGTACGCCGGAGCAGCTGATCGAGGATTTCCTGGCGGATGTGCGCCGCCTACGAGGTGAGTGATGAGCAAGCGAGTCAAAGTTCACGTCGGTACGGCAAGGGACATGGGCCAGCGATTCGTGAGTGCGTGGCATCGGCTCGAGCGCGGTGAGAAGGTACGGGAGCGACATGTGACTTTTCCAGATCTACCTTCGATGCTCAACGCGCTGACACCCAAACGGCTGGAACTGCTTCAGGACGTGCACCGGGAACCGGCATCCTCTGTGAAGGCGCTCGCTGAGAGGCTCGGGCGCGACTACAAGCGCGTGCACGAGGATGTGGAGACCTTGACCGCGTCGGGGCTGTTGCAGCGCGAAGACGGCCGTGTGTCAGCTCCTTACGATGCCATTACCGCGGAGATGCGCCTGTAGGGTTCCTGCTCGCAGACGGCAGCGATCGGCCAAAAGCGGAAGTACGCCGTCCCAAACTGCCTTCCGGTTTGCGGTCGTTCGTAATGCACGTTATAAGCTGCTTTATGTCGGTGCGCATCCTTAAGACTTCACTCTTGTTCGTTGCCGCGATTTCGATGGCTGGAGTGTCAGACAGCTTGAGTAGTGTTGACATAGAGGGCATTTCGAGTGCCGTACTCAAGAGCTATAGCCGTCAGCTAAATGGCCTCAATTTGTAGCTTCGCTCCCACTGGGCCTAGATAGCAGCCACGTCAAGGCGTTGTACCACTGTGGAGGTTCGGCGAGGTGATTGACTTCATCTTCTCCTCTTACAACACTAGAAATTGAATCTACTTCGGGAATAGGAACGTCAGTTGCATTCTGTAACCCCAGTCCTTGGGGCCAAAGCCTTCGGGAGTGTCAGCCCAATACCGCACGCCCACCTGGATGCTCAGCGGCTGGTTGCGGACTTTGAGAATCTGCGTGAGCGTGAGATTGATGGGCACCGACCATTGGCTCGCCTTCCAGTTGTAGGTGGATTCGGTGTTGATGCCGGCAGTCGTGTACGTCTTGGTCGTATAAGCCAGGAACGGCTGAACATAAAAGACGCTGTAGTCACGCTTTTGGCTGTCACTTGAAGCCGACCAGATTTGGTTCACGAGCGCTCCATAGGTCCAGCCGTTCTCCTGCTTGAGGACGACGGCGGTCGGCCCAAGTCCCCATTTCTTGGCGGTCAACATGCTGGCACCGGTGGGCAGCAGAACCTGCGGTCCCGCGCCCCAGATCCAGCCCGAGTCCGTAGGCTTTTTTGGCGAGAAATAGAACTGTTGTGTGATGTCGCCGAGTCCCTCCTCTGTACCCGAGCCCGTTGCGACGTCGCCGAGTCCGTCAGGTGTACCTGTGCCCGGCCGCACGTTGTGCTGGTTGATTGCCGGGATAATCGTGCGCGAGATCAGATTCCAGTCCTCGCCGATGGAGAAGGGGATCACCGGTTGGACCGTCAGAACTGACTGGTTACCCTGCTCGGTCGGTCCGATGTTGGTGTTGTAATCGTATCTGATAGGTAGGCTAATTAAGGCGGCAACGGGATTGAGCGCCTCCTTGGCAAGCTCAGCCTCGCTTTGCTGTGCCACGGCCGGCAGGACAGCAAACGTCGTCACCGTGACAAGGGCGCAGCTGAAAGCATGCAATATGCGACGGATCATGGCTTCTTCTCTCAGCGGTTTGATCGACATTTCAAGCATCCGATCCAGAATTGGTACCTCAACTTGCCGCAGCTGTGGGAAGCCGGTGAGCGGGGCTATCTCGTTGAAGGCGCCCTGCAGTGAACCCTCTGCCGAGGCGCCATTGCACCAATGACCACGTAGATCAGCGTGTTCTCCAGGATGCCGAGATCCTTGAGCGAATCGAGCAGTCGCCCGACGTGATGATCTGTATGCTCCATGAACCCGGCGTACACCTCCATCCCGCGCGCAAGAACCTTCTTCATCGCCGGCGAGATGAGTAATCTATGGGCGCAAACATCATGAGTTCAGAAGACACCATTCATCGAACCGTGCTTCCCATCCCGAGAGAATCCCGCCTCTCACCGAAATCGACCATGGTCCAATGGCAGCTCCACCCGGCCAACTCCGCCAGTAACCGTCCCGAACAGTCGACCTCAAAGCGGCCACTGAGCGGTTGCGGCAGGTTGCCTACGATTAGAAGGTCTCCCCATCCTACAGACGGCTTGCTTCACATCACTGTTGGGAGCATCTCAAACTCCGGCGTCGTCCATGTTTTCATTCTTTCAACATCAGGTGCGTAAACTCGGAACATGCCATTGATGCCAATGTTCTCCCGATTGGTCGGCAGCCAATTCTCCTCTGGCACGTCTTTGGGTTTCTTGGCGCTGACGTATATCTCGATGCCACCTTGGGCATTCAGTTTGAAGCCGGCGTTTTCCCCGACGCTGTATTTCTTGCGGTCATTCGGGATGAAGAAGCCATTCTTCAGGTCATAGAGTGTCAGTGACCAAAACGCCGTGGCCGGCGGCAGTTCATCCTTACTCAACCGCATCACATAGTCGTGCAGGGCGTCCATCGGCTTGCCATCCTTGGTCCCAACCGGGACATAGCGAGCTTGATATGCGGGCTGGCCGATGGGCCCGACCACTGATTGCATGACTTCGGTCTCAAGGTCGATGTGTCCCTTCGGCATGAATATCTGGGGCGTTACACGCGCTTGAAGCGCGGGATCCGCCTGGCCGGCAAGCACCTTCTTCGCCACTTCAGCGGCGACCTCGCGGAACAGCGCACCATCGAGCTTGGCAACCGTGGGCGCATCGAAGGCCTTGCGGGGCTGCACGCCGAGCGGCCTGTAAGCCGCCAGCACGGCCTGATCCATAGCGTCGTTCGGATCAAAGGTCGTGTGATTGAAAACAAATTGCATCACTTCGAGCAGGTTGGCCGCGAACACATCCGCGTCCGTCTTCCCATAGGCCGGGAACCTCACATCGCTCGCGTCCTTGGTCGGCTTCCCCTGAAACTCGGAAAGCGTCGCGACCTTGGTGTCTTTCAGCGCTTGGACAATCCGCGCCATCCGCGGTGGGTCACTTTGGTGCGGCATTGCGCGCAGGAAAGCGATCGTGAAATCGCCGTCGACCTTCACAATGCGATCGACGCCTTTGATTTGTTGTCCTTGGTAGCCTTCGGTGCGATCCGTGTAGAACAGCAGGTTCACCGGCTGCTTGAAATCCCCCTTGCTGGTTGCCAAGGGAATTTCGACGTAGTGGTCGTAGCCCGACGTTTCCAGCGAGACGAATTTTGAATCAATAGCCGGGAATTTGATGATCACCGGATCGTGGCGCAGGTCTAGCACGGCTCCCTGATAGAAGGTGTCATTGTTGGGGCGCGCTATGGACTTCACCGTGTGATCAACAAGCACCGTCATGGCTTTCGGCTTGTTGAAGCCATCCATGAACAATCCGCCGGAGGTTGGGTCTAGCGCGAACTTTTGGATCACGTTGAACATCGCGACGTATTGGTAGGAGCGCCGGACGATATTCTCGACCTGTTCGCGAGATGACGATGCGGCGCTGGTCGGTAATGTCATAGCAGTGCCTCCCTAGACTCGTACGGTTCTCAAAGCCGCCAGAAAGCGGCCTAAGTTGAACGCAGGATTATCTTAGCTCAATACATTGGTGAATTGGGCGGCGCAGCGGCGCGAGGCTCGGGAAGTTGGTGTCCCGGTCCTTGGCGTCGTAGGTCGTCAGGCTACGTGCTGACGACCAACAATGGGCAGGGGACGCCGACAGGACCACCGGACTCAGAGTGGCGCGCACACGCAACGGCCGGCAGAGACAATGAAGGCTAGATTTGTCTTCTAGGAAGCGGACTGTCGCGAAGCTTCCGCTTCGGGTCAGAACCGGCGGTTCGTCGCGTCGCAAGCAGCCATCTGGGACAATTTTGGGACAGTGCGGTCGTGCCATTGCGTGATATCAAGTGATATCAAATGACAACAAGTCCTTGTTGCAATTGAGAACCCCACTCGCATATCGTTGATTCGTAAGCACCCCACTTCCGTTTCACACGGCAGAGGTCACTGGTTCGAGCCCAGTACCGCCCACCATGCAGACCTTACGCCCGTGTCATTCTTGGCTAGGAGCTTAGCCCAAGGGGGCTAGTGTCGGCCGAACTGCGTTGCCGGCTGAGGAGCAATCGCCCAGATCGATCGACTTGCAGTCAAGGTCCGCCGCATTGCGCTCGAATGGCAGGTGCTCGGAGAGTCTTACGACCGCCAGGAGCGGTCAGTGACGCTTAATCGCTACGCTTCCGCAAACCGGACGTTTCAGCGCGATACGCTCGCACAGTAGACGCCTTTGGGCCGCGTGTGCGCGGCCCGGGCATGCGATGGTGCCCCGCATACCTTAGGCTAGACTCGCACGATGAGAACCGAGGTAAATCCACCGAGCCGCGACCTTGCGGCAATACTGACGTTCCCAGTGCTGGCAGCGTGCGGTGGTGGTGCTTTCGAGGGGAACAACACAGCTGGCCCACCTCCCCCGGCTTGCTGCCACAGCGTCGGTGGCTACACAGCGGGACTGAGTGGCTCCGGGCTCGCGCTCAGCTACAACGGCGGTGTCCCGGTCGCGATCACGCGCAACGGTGCCTTCACTCTGACTATTACCGCCACCCGCGGGACCATGTACAGCGTGGCGGTTGTGCTGCAGCCGACGAATCCGGCGCAAACCTGCAGCGTCAGCAACGGAATCGGGGCAGTAGACAACGGCGATGTCATCTCGTTGGTCTATTGCCCGCGGGCCGTTGGGACACAAGCATACGTTGCGACCCGGGGCTCGATCACAACGACGCCTGGAGTACCTTCAGTGCCCGGCACGTTGTCCACATACGTGATCGATGCGACCTCCGGGGCACTGACGCTCGTGCCCGGGAGCACAGTACCGACCGGCCCGGCCGTTGGCACCGTGCAGTTGGTACCGCATGCGCCCTACGTTTGGGCGCTGAGCATCGGCGACGCGTCCGCGGCTGATAGCAACACCGTAAGTAGCCTCTACGTTTACACCGCTGACGCAAACAGCGGGCTACTCACAGCCAACGCCGGCAATCCATTTTTTACGCTGAATGGAACGTCAGCAACCCCGGCGGCTTGCAATGGCATCGGCGGTCAAGGCTCGACGGCCGCAGTGACATTCGCGCCGAGCGGCACGTTCGGCTACGACCTCCTGGAATCCAACCTTGCCGGGAAGAATGGCGGCACCTATGTATTCGCCGTGAGCGCTGGGGTTCCTCAGTGGTCAGGCTTGGCAGTGTCCAAGGACTGTGACACGCCGACAGTTGTCGACCCGAGCGGACAGTTCGCCTATTACGGACTTTCATTCGCCGGGGAGACGCTCATCCCAAATACAGTTGACTCGACGACGGGAAAGCTAACTGAACTTCCGGGGTATGGGCCGCCACTCGTGGTCGAAAGCGGTTCGGGCCCGGCCGAGATTGATCCCTTTGGACGATTCCTCTACAGCATCCGCGGCAACTTAATAGACGCCTACAGCATCAACCCCATGACCGGCGATGTGGTGAACAATGGCCCCCTCCCGACTCCGGTGGGCCCGTTCGCGGCTCCAGCGGCCGCGATTTCGATGCTGACCTCCCCGGACGGGCAATTCGCCTACATCAGCGCGAGCGACGGCTTGTATGCCTACTCGCTCGACAGCTTTGGGAATCTCCACTCAGTAGGCTCTCCGATTCCATTGCAGATAGCGGCTGGGCAGACGCTCTCGGCCCCTGGGGTTACCACTGCGACCCAGATCGACCCCAGTGGGCGGTTCCTGTACGTAAGCGCGAGCGTCGGTTCCGGACAGCAGGGGATATACGCCTACACGCGAGACGCGAGCACCGGCGCGCTGACTCTCGTTCCGGGCAGCCCTTTCGCAGTGACCTCACAAACCGTTCCGCTGCAACTGGCAGTAGTTGACTGACGGTGTTGGTGGAAGATGAGGAGCACATCCACAGCGCGAGCAGGGGGGATGGATACTTCCGCGTGAGCCGCGGAACGGCGTACGTCCGATTGTAAGGGAGGAACGCCCGCCCAGGGGCGACCAGGACGGCCGCAAGGGGTTGGTAGCCAACGCTGGACCTGATAGCGGTGCTGGGACAATTTTGGGACAGTCAGCTCGTGACACTGCGTGATATCAAATGACACTACGTGATGCTAAATGACTGTTGCGATTGCCCCTCACCTCGCATATCGTTGATCCGTAAGCACCCTACCTCTGTTTCACACGGCAGAGGTCACTGGTTCGAGCCCAGTACCGCCCACCAACCAGAACAAAAACGTGTAGCGGTTCTCTCGAGCAATTCGCTCGATGGATGGCCGACCGCTTCAGCCCACGGCTCACCTTCACGATGGTCGGCTCAGAGAAATCAGCGGAGCAGTCGTTCGTTGATCGGGCTCGACTACTGTCTCTTGACGACCAAGTAGCGCGTGATCGCGGCAACGCTCGGCGTGCCGGCCTGCCGCATGATCGCGAGCAGCTCGCGCGCGTAGATGTCGAGCACGGCTTCGACACCCGCCTGCCCGTAGGGCGCGAGACCCCAGATCTGGGGGCGACCGATGCCCACCGCGCTTGCCCCCAGCGCCAGCGCCTTGAATACGTCGGTGCCGCGGCGCACGCCGCCGTCGACGAGCACCGGCACGCCGCCGTTGCAGGCCGCCACGACCTCGGGCAGCACCTCGATGGTGGACTGGAGCGACTCTTCATCGCGCCCGCCGTGGTTCGAAACGATTACGCCATCGACGCCGTGGCGCACGCAGAGCGCTGCCTCATCGCCGCGCATGATGCCTTTGACAAGTAGCTTGCCCTTGACAAGCTGGCGTACGCGATCGAGCCACTCCCAGGTCGTCGCAGAAGGCTGGCTCGACTCCGTTACCCGCGATACGTCCACGCCGTGGTAAATCGGTGCCTTGCGTACGAAGTCGTGTGAGTTGTTGACATGGCACTGGGTGCAAGTGCGCGGATCGTGTTGCATCGAGCGCACCAATGTCTCGTTGTAGCGCGGCCAGTGATTGTCAACGGTGAGAACGATGGCGCTGCAGCCGGCCCGCTGTCCGCGTTCGACTATTGCCCGCGTGACCTCCCAGTCGTCCGTGGCGTAGATCTGCTGCCAGACCGGTCCGCCGCGCGCTGTCATCACATCCTCGGGTCCAGTCGAACCGGCCGACGACAGCATCATGAGTGCCGAGCGCGAGCCGGCCGCCCGCGCCGTGGCGAGTTCGGCTTCGGGGTGGAATGCCCTCTGGGAGCCGACCGCCGACAGATAGATTGGCGAAGGCCAGCGCGTGCCAAACAGCGTGACACCCATGTCGAGCCGACTCACGTCGGCGAACCGCCGCACGCTGATCTCAAGCTGCCCGTAAGCCTCGTGGTTCCAAGCTACGGTGCGATCGTCGTCGACCCCGGTCGCAAGGTACCCAAAGTGCGCAGGCGGTAGCACCGCCCGCGCGACAGCCTCGAATTCCGCCACGCTGAGCAGCTCCTCAAGCTTTGGCAGCGTTGCGCCCTGCCCTCGCGCGACACGCGGCACGAGCGCATACGCTGGCAACGCTAGTAACCCGCCGAGCAGGATCCGGCGACTGCGGTTGGTATTTTGCGTGTGCACGGCAGGCCCCCTCTTCTCCACGATGAGAATCCAGCGGCCACCGTCCAGCCTTCTATATTGCCTCGGGTGCTCCCCCCGGGGCCGTGCTCTGAAGCGCCGCCCGAAACGACAGCTTATCGCATTCCCAAGGCTGCCCTTGGGAGGGCCGGCTGGCCGCTCCGGGTCCGCAAGCGGTCGGCTGCTATGAGTGTGTCTGGGACAATTCTGGGACAGTGCGCTCGTGACATTGCGTGATATCAAATGACATCACGTGATACTAAGTGCCTGTTGCAACTGGGGACTAGACTCACGAAACGCGTCGAATCGGCCCGAATACACGGCGACGTTGTAGAGCAGCAGCCCATTCAGCACCAGCCACATGACGGGCCAGAGTGCGAAGGCGGCGCCGTTCAGGACGGATTGAACCGCCACCTGTACTGGCATCTGCCAAGGTCCAACGGCGACGATGACGCCGACGACCAGAGCGGCCAACGCTGCCTGCCACGCCGGTCGCCGAAACACCCCCAGTAGGAACACCATAGTCAGGACTGGTAGGGCTGCAACTAAAAAAGATAGCCCCAAACTATTGCCGACCGGTGTCAGCAGTTGATGGAACATAGCGCCCCCTTCTTCTTCTAGTTGTCGATGACGGCTCTTTTGCTCGGCTGCCCGTGAGGGTCAGCTTGATTGCAAATCCTCGGGTTCCAGATCGATCCGCCGCCCGTGCGGTGTGCGATCGGCCGCGTGGTCCCACGCCCCGCTGGTACCGGGTCAGTCATTTGTAGCCTGCGACTCGAGGCGTGAGCGGATTGAAGTACAGGCGCAACCCCTGGTGCAAGGAATTTCTTAGGCTCCCTTGAAAGGTCGCGTCTGGTACCACTGTGCCAGGATGTTTAGCCGCGCCGCCGTCTGCCCCGTTCGATGCAATGCGGCCCACCCTTCTGCATTGACACGAACGTCCGCCTGCAGCACTCCGCTGCCGAGCGGGGAGTGACTCTGCGAACGGCCCCGCGGACCCGTCGCCTTTTTCCCGGGAGGCCGGAGCGGCTTGACAGTGGCATGCCCCACGGTAATACTACTGGTATGAAAGTAGCAGTCTCCATACCGGATGAGGTCTTCAGTGAGACCGAACATCTGGCGAAACAGCTGAAAGCTTCGCGCAGCGAGATCTACAGCCGTGCCCTCGGTGAATTCTTGGGCCGACACGCGCCTGACCGCGTGACGGAAGCCATGAACGAAGTGATCACTGCTCTCGGTGATAAGCCCGATGCCTTTAGCCGACGTGCAGCACGTCGTGTCCTGCGGAAAGTTGAGTGGTAATTGAGCAGGCTGAAGTCTGGTGGGCCGATCTCGATGAGCCCACCGGGTCGGAAGCTGGCTATCGCCGACCCGTCGTGGTCGTGCAAAGCAACGCGCTAAACCGCAGCCGCATTGGCACAGCGGTGTGCGTTCCGCTGACGAGCAATCTCAAGTGGGCCGACGCTCCCGGCAACGTGCTATTGCCGCGTTACGAAACTGGCTTACCTCAAGATTCCGTCGCGAACGTATCGCTTATCGTGGCCTTGGATAAGCAGCAACTCACGGAGCGGGTGCGTAAGCTCCCGGCGCGGCGCTTCCGGCTAATCCTGGCGGGCATTGACACTGTCCTCGGCCGCTGAGGCAGTCATCGGCAACGGGGGCTGACTACCAGGTTTCGTTAGCCGCCGTCCGTCACGATAGCGGGCGCTGGGACAATTTTGGGACAGTCAGATCGTGACATTGCGTGATATCAAATGACATCACGTGATAACAAGTCCTTGTTGCAATTGGGAACTCCACTCGCATATCGTTGATTCGTAAGCACCTACTTCCGTTTCACACGGCAGAGGTCACTGGTTCGAGCCCAGTACCGCCCACCATCCCAAGCATGCACTTAGGGCGATTCCCTAAGCCCGACCTTCCTAATTTGGGACACTTCAAGCAGCTTGCGGCGGGTGGTACGAACGGTTTCGACACTCTGTTATCAGCGGCTGCCCGACATCTCGACCATGGTCATTTGCGATGACCGACGCGTCTCAGGCACATACAGGAACGTGATCAGCGAGATGCCGATGCAGCCACTGACGTACCAGAAGAATCCGCTCTCGTGGCCGAGAGTCTTGAAGGAGAGCGCCATGTACTAGATTCCATCCGAGAAGTACTGCTCGCTTTGCCTCCCCGCTCTCGTTCGCAAGCGGCAACACCGCAATCGAGGCGGCGCCGGAAGCACTGGGCCTCGACCCGAAGAGCCCCTCGAGCCCCAAAGTCCCAAGAGCGAGGAGCAGCGCTGCCGCGATCACCGCGGCGACCGCCAGGGGCAGGACGCGCTTTGACCGTGAGGCGTTCTCCTCGACCGGCGGCAGTGCTCTGATCGTCTTCGACACTTCTCCCGACAACAGATGCTGCACTCGCTCGACAAAAGCCGGGGGCGTCTCTCCCGCAGGCAAACGCGTCCACTGCAACTCCCGGAATCTGTCAGGCACCTGATCGTCGTCGTCAGGCGTATCATCGATTACCACCGGCACCAGGAATGCCCTCGTGGCCGTAAACAAATGCGACCGATCGACGGCCAACTTCCATTCCAGCCGGAAGTAACCCTCAGGCCTTGCGTCGGTATTTTTCGAAATGACGGGGATGAACAGCGCGCAGTTCTTGATCTGCCTACGGATCGACTGGTCCCACACATCGCCGCCTCGGAGCTCGCTTTTGTCGAACCAGACCTCGATACCCGCAGCGCGAAGGGCATCACAGATCTTTGCGGCCGCCGCCGCATCCTGGGATGCATAGCTCAGAAACACAGCGTGCGAAGGCTCAGTCACAAGCGCAACCATCGCCGACGGTCACCGGAGGTTGTCAGAGAGTCCCGGTCGATGCATTCGACCGGGACCTCTGCGCGAGGAGATCGGGTGCCTGCCTCTCTAGGGCGACGACGGGACCGTGTTAAACAAGCCCCACGGGGTCATCTTGCCGCGCCCGTAGATGCCCTGAGTTCCGGTAACGCCAGGTATGTAAGCGTCCTGCCAGAACAGGTACAGAGGCTTACCCTTATAGGTCACCTGACGGGTACCGTCGGGCCTCACGATGGTCCCGACATCCTGCTGATCGATGCCAGGCCCTGCTGCAGGGTGCCCGGAGGTGAGGACGGGTGGCCAGGGCACGGCGGCGCAAATCCCGCGGCAGGCGACGCCGCTCCACGGGTCGCCCTGTTCATCATCCCCCTCCACGCTCACCGTATAGACAGGAAAGCTCGTGTTGGGCGCGGCGCTGAGGTCCGTGTCCATCACAGCGGCCAGCACCGTCCGATCGGGTCCGGTTCCGCCGACCGCCGCAGTTTCGATTACCAACTTCGCCTGACCCGTTGCAGGGTGCCCGCGAGTCGGCTCGACCAGGTACCAGATGCCCGCGGGGCTGGTCACGGGGTCGAATAGATTCGCACCCTCCGTCTCGCCGGGCGTTTCATCCAGGAAAAAGCGATACAGCGGCAGACCCGCATAAGTGACCTGCTGCACCGACTGGCCGGATAACACATCGGTGCGCGTCACCGTACCAAGGAGCGTGGGGTTGACCCCGGGTCCTGCGATCGGGGCGCCATTGGTGAGGAGCGCCGGCCAAAGGATGCTGTCGCAAGGCGCCCCGAGGACGTTCTGACCGTTGCTGCACGCGAATTGCTCCGCGCCAGAGGTCAGCGTACGGAGCTCATCGGATGTGAGCACGTACAGGGAACAGCCGGCATAGCCTGCCGAACCTTCGACCAGCACCGTGCCATACGCCGTCGATGCAACCGACACGATCGCCGGGCTCGTCGGAGCGGTGGTCGTGGGTGTGGCGCAATTGACAGCGCCCTGGGCATTCGCGGGTCGGCCGGACAGCAGGGCCAGGACGAACGCCATGCCGAGAATTAGGAAGAGGTGAGACGATTTTCTTTGGGCAGGGACGAGGCCCTGCAGACGTACCGAATTGGAGCTATTCATCGGAGACCTCCCCGGTGCGAACCACCGGTTATTTGTAAGAATGTGGATCCGGCATCCGGACGCTGCCAAATATGGCTCACAGGCCGCGCGCGTTTGTATCGCGCGAAGTGGCTACCAGGACAGAGGAGCGCGCCTCATCAGAATTGATTAGGGTCGATGGTGCGCAACCCGGTGTTGCGATGCGGAAGAAGGCGCGAGGGAACGATGACGACCACGTGGCATGGGCATGCACGGCGCGTTCGCGCCTCATCAACCAGCGGCACGTGCAGGTCGACGGCAGTCGCCGGATTATCCTCGCGATCCGCGCCGTGCTGGAACGGCCTGAATGGTGACAGGCCGCTCCTGCTCTCTCATCCCACGGCCGGCCCTCCGGCGGGTGCCCACGGCTTGAACCCCTCGGCGCTAAGCTCGCCGGCGAGCTCGATGATGACGTCCGCAGGCAGGCCGGCCCGGCGCGCCGCCTCCTTGATCGCATCCCCGCTCTTTGCCTCGTACAGGCAGTAGGTTCTGCGCTTGTCCGCGGACAGGAATGACTGCAGCCACCGGACTCCCGTCTGGTTGTTGATCTCCGTGATAGCTTTGAGATCGGCCGCCGAAGCGTTCTGGGACTCCGCGAAATTCCGCTCAATCATGAAAAGTGGCATGCTCGTCTCCGTTTCAATTTGCGGTGATTGGTTTCGATTCCCCGTGCAATAACCCGTGCCGCATCGCGTACGCGGCAGCCTCGGTACGATTTGCACAATTCGTCTTGCTGAGAATGCTGCGTACGTGCGTCGCAACGGTGTTGAGGCTGATCGACAATACGAGCGAAACATCCTTATTCGTTCGACCGACAGCAAGGAGACGCAGCACCTCGGCTTCGCGAGCTGTGAGATGGTCCGGTAATGCCGCGCCTGCATCGCGGGCCTCCAGCAGTCGGTCGATCTCCTCGATCAACCGGGTCATCCCGATCCGGCGCGCGAGCTGCTCCGCTTCGTGCAACTGCCGCAGACCCGAGGCACGTTCCGGGTCGCCGGGCATCGACAGCAGGAAGGTCCCGTGCCGCACCAGGCTTCTGACGAGCCACGGCCACGCGCGCATGCTGCGATTGAGTGCGATCGCCCGCTCGAAGTGCCCGACGGCCCGATCGGGCCAGCCAGCGCTGGCAGCCAGACCGGCTAAATACAAATCCGCGGCGCCAAAGCAGACTGCAGTGGGATGGTTGGCAGTCTGTCCGGCGTAACAGCTCAACAGCTCGTACAGCTCGGCGGCACGCACGGCATCGCGCAAGGCGCAACAGGTCTCGGCACAGAACACCAGACAGGTGACATACATGTCGTCGCGACCAAGGCCCGCGAACTTCTGCTCTGCGAGCTCGAGGAAGAGCTGCCGTGCTTCATCAAGCATCCCGATCTCTGTGTATAGCAACATCATGCCGGGTTGCCAGACGCGGCCCTGTACCGCCGCAACCTGTTCGACCTGCTGCTTCAACGGATGCAACCGGCCGAGGTCACGGTAAAGTGCGAACATCTGTGCCCCGTACACGCCGTCCGCGTCACCACGTCGCGTCCTGGTGCCGATTTCCAGCTGTCGCTCAATGAGGGCTTCGAGGTCCGCCCACTCGCCGCGCAGCAGCGCCAGCGTGATGCGATAGCCACCCGAGAGGTATTGATGCACGCCGTAGCGAGCTACGGCAAGGCTGCCGTACCGCTCCAACAGCTCCTCGAGCTCACCGAGGCGGCCATATTCGAGATAGTTAAAGGTTTGCCAGTAATAAGCTTCGGCCAGCAGGTCGGCGCTGGAAGCGGCGTGAGCAATCGCGATGTGCTCCGCACCAAACTGCAGCCGCCGCGACAAGGTTGCCGGATTGCCGCGCAAGGCCATCATGGCCAGGTGATAGCACGCACAGCGCGTCGGCGCATCTGCACAGCGCGCGGCCATTTGCAAAGCTTCCTCCACCGCTTCTCCAAGGCCGGCACTATCGGGCAATATCCGATAGGCGAACGCCCGGGTTGCCAGGGCCTTTGCGCGAGCGCCCGACTCTGCCGGTGGCAGCAGGTTCAGCGCGTGATTGAGCATCGGGACGAGATGCTCATGTGCGATGTATCGCGTAGTCATCGTGAGAGACATCAAAGCGTCGACGAGCAACTCGACGCTACCGAGGGTGTGCACATACTTCACAGCCTCCAGCAGAACCTCGACGGAGCGCTGCACCTGACCGAGTTGTCGAAGTGTAGAGCCCTTGAGAATCCGTGCGCGGGCGAGGCGTTCGTCCAGTATCAGACTGCGGCGTTCCAACGTCTCGATGGCTCGATCGTAGTGCCGCAGGGCATCGTCATGCGCCCCCACCCGCACGGCATTGTCCGCCGCGCGCAGGGCGAACAGCACCGCATTGTCCGGGCTTCCGAGCGCAGAAGCTGCGTGGTAATGCAGTGCGATGCGGTCGAGCACCGGTTCCAGGCGCGCGGAATAAACGCTCACCAGCGCGTCGGCGGCGCGGGCGTGAATTCGCAGCCTGTCGAGCGCGGGCAGCTCGTCATAAATCGTCTCGCGGATGAGCGCGTGCGTGAACTGATAATGGCCGGCAACTTCATCGCTGGAATCGATAATGCCCGCTTGCATCGCGGGCTCGAGACCGGTGAGTATGTCCGCTACGCTTTCCTCCGCCGCAGCCGCCAGCTCTTGAGCGGTGAACTGCCGCCCATAGACGGCAGCGATGCCGAGCAGAGTGTTGCACCGGGCCGACAGACGTGTAAGGCGCCGGGCAATCGTCTCACGCACGCCAGCGGGAATTTTCGATAGCACAGCAGTGATCGTGTCGCCCGGGCTCTCGTCCAGCAGGACCTTGATCAATTCGGTGGCGAACAGTGGATTGCCGTCGGTGCGTTGACGGATGGTGCCGATCACGGAGTCAGGTAGCGCCGTGCCGCACATGCATTCCGCGAGTTTGCCGATAGCATCCTGCGAAAGGCCGGCCAGGTGAACGCGCTCGACATCGGCATCGCGACTCAGGCCCCCGAGCATCGTCAGCAAAGGCGCGTTCTTCGGCGCCTCCCCATCGCGGAAGGTGCCCGCGAGCAACAGCCGGCCGCTAGTCAATTCCTGGGTTACGAACTCGAGGAGCGCTAACGATAGGGAATCCGCCCAGTGCAGATTGTCGAAAACCAGCGTGAGAGGGACCTGCTGGGCCGCCTTGAGCAGAAACTGACCGATAGCATCAAAGGTGCGAAAGCGTGCGGCGTTCGCATCGCTCATTACGGACGGCATCGGCTGAATTGCCCTGGAGCTCTCTGCCAGCTCCGGTAACAGAGCCGCGATGTCGTTCGCGGCGCTGCCCATGATGAGGCGTACCTCATCGAGTGATGAGGCCGCTACGTAGGCGCGCAGAATTTGAATCCATGGCCAATAAGGCGGGCTGCCCGCTTCCTCCCGGCAGCGCCCCCACAGTACGAGTGCACCCTGATCTTCGGCTATTTCGGCAAGCGCCTCGGCGCACCGGGTCTTGCCGATACCGGGCTCCCCGGATACCAGTACGAGCTGCCGTCGCCCTGAGAGCGCACGGCCAAAGGCTGCACGAAACGCTTCGAGCTCGCGCCTCCGGCCGACTATGGTTCGGCGCGCGTTGCAATCTTCGTCTCGAATGAATGCACTCACGACCTCGCGATGATACCTGTCGCCTGTAGCCCGAAGGTCACCAGAAATGGTGACCAGTCGATGGCGGGCTCGGCGCTGCTGACGGTGCTAAGCGCGGAGGTGGGGTTGCTTAAGTGCGCTCCGGTCGTATTCGAGCCGACGGTGCGCCAGCAGATTGATCAGCTCACTACTGACGTGGCCATGGTCCCGGCGAGAGAACGGCTCTGGTAAGTCCACGCTGCTCGAGGGTCTCGCCTGGGCGCTCGGCTACGGTGCGCAGCGCGGAGCAGCGTAGGAACAGCTACGCCCGGGGGCGGTGGCTTGCACTGGGAAAGCCTGGACCTGGACCTGGACCTGAGCGTTCCCGGTCTCCTTTCCTCCGTGTTTGCCGCACCAGAGTGGCTGGCGGAAACGGCCGCATCGGCGGCCAGCGGACGTCGGCTGCCAAGACCGCCGCAGCCCGCAGAAACGGGCGCAAAGGTGGGCGCCCGCACTCTCGAACGAGAGTGGGTCCTCTGAAATCCTGACGCTTCGGCTCTCTGCTGTATCCAAGCTGGCCCACCCTTCTGTACGCCGGCAACTGTATCTAACCGGCGGCCGCGGAGCTGCCTCCGTGACGAGGTCCAGGCCGATCTACTGGGACACTTTTGGGACAGTGCGCTCGTGACATTGCGTGATATCAAGTGATATCAAATGACAACAAGTCCCTGTTGCAATTGGCGACGCCGCTCGCATATCGTTGATTTGTAAGCACCCTACTTCCGTTTCACACGGCAGAGGTCACTGGTTCGAGCCCAGTACCGCCCACCATGTCAGCATCGCCCCACAAGGGGCTCATGGACACAAGAAAAGACCCTGCGCTCAGTATGGCTCTCGCGTACACCGCGCTGGTACTCGGTTTCTCGGTGCTCTACCGGCTGCTGATCACCCTCGCCCAACGCGGCTTGCTGGCGTTTGCGATGGGTCCGCCGGATTTCTCGCTCGGGAAAAGCTCCATCCCGGGCCTCATTTGCGCACTCGGCCTGCGCAGCTTCGGCCCCGCCCTCGCAGCGATCCTCACGCTATATTTCTTCCAGGGCCGGGCTGGACTTGTGGGCCTGTGGCGGAGCGTGACGTCTTTCCGGCTTCCCGGTTCGCTGTACGCGCTTGCGATCTTCGCACCGCTCGCGGTTAGCGCCCTCATCGCGGCCTTCGGTCTCTACTCCGGCCGGCTGCAGTACGCCGCCGACCAGCTGCAGCCGCTGCGCTTCGCCGCCTTCTTCGCCCTCATGCTGATATTCGACGGTCCGCTAGGAGTCCCGTCGTCACCTTCCTTCAGGTAGAGACTCGAAGCCTTCGCTCACAAAGTCATCATCGAGCGCCGCAGCGGTCTCGATTCCCAAGCGCCGCATGATCACAAAGGAGGTGCAGTCGGTAAAGCTGTACGTATGGTCCGCGCGCTTGCAGAACAGCTCCCAGGCTGCGTTCTCATCTTCCGGCGTTATGCGCAGTAGGTCGACACGCGCGCTGTCGAGCAGCACGCTACCGACCTTCTCCGCGACCGAATGTCCGAGCCTGCGCTGGCACAGCGTGACCGTCTCGTCAAAGATGAAGTTTGAGGTGATGAGACGACCCCGGGACTTTCCGAGTAGCGCGGCGACGCCTTTGTGCTCGGGATCATCGCGGTTGGCGAACGCGAACCACGCGCTGGTGTCGACAAACAGCCGCAGCATCAGCGACGGCCAATCTTGCCGTACAGGGATTCGTCGTGACGACGACCGCTCGATTTGCTGTCGGCGCCGATGCCACGGATATCCTCTAGCCCGGACCCCGGGGAAGGCTCCTTACGCAGCGAAGCGTCGAGCATCTCCCGCAGCAGCTCAGACATGCTCCGTCCCTGCCGTTCGGCCTGCGCCTTCAGGGCCTCGTACTGCCAGTCATCGAGCATTATTTGTGTACGCTGCATGCATTACATCATACATCATGTGTAGCACGGGTCAAGTTCTTACCGAGGCGGCTCCAGCTGGGACAATTTTGGGACAGTGCGGTCGTGACATTGCGTGATATCAAATGACATCACGTGATATTAAGTGCCTGTTGCAACTGGGGACTCGACTCGCATATCGTTGATTTGTAGGGACCCTACTTCCGTTTCACACGGCAGAGGTCACTGGTTCGAGCCCAGTACCGCCCACCACCCAGAACGGGTCCATTCCGATTGGATAGGGGCCATTTTATACCGGAGACATGGGTAACAGTTTCGCGGCGAAGGGGTTCGCCGCACTCTCGATCCGACAGGTCTCGTGGTCAAAGAAGCCCAAGTCGTAGCGCATAAAGCTCACCAGCCAGATTTTATCCTCGACTTGCTTCACTCCGACTCTCTGACCGGCGAAGGCCTGGCTGAGATTGATCTTCAACGGTCCCATGCAGATCCTGCCACAGCGCGCGACGGTGATGGTGCGATCGTGGAAGGGATACTCGAGATCGGGCAGCCCGCTATAGGGTCGCGGTGAGGAGCTGTAGAGCTCAGCCAGGCAGCGCATGTTGAGAGCCTGGTGAGGCCGCTCCTGGTTGTAGACGTTGATGAACTGATCGAAGCGTCCCGGTTGCTGCAGGAAGTTCTTCGATGCCGGCTTGGTGGCTTCCTGCTTGAGCGTCAGATGCATGCGCTCGTGGCGTCCGTTCTGCTGAGGACACCCGGGCTTGATGCGCTCGATATCGATGCCCAGGCGTAGCCACCAGACCGACAGCTTGGTCAGCCCAAAGAGGGAGTTGGCGCTGGCGAAAGGCGCGCCGTTATCGGTGCGAATCGCCTTAGGCAGGCCAAAATCCTTAAAAACCCGCTCAAAGACGCTGAAAGCGTACATGGTCTGGGTGTTCTCCAGCGCTTCACAGCTGAGAAGGTAACGGCTGGAGAAATCGGTGATCGTGAGCGGGTAGCAGTAACGGCGGTCAGCCAGCATGAACTCGCCCTTGTAGTCGGCGCACCAAAGATCGTTCGGCGAGTAAGGGCGCGAGAGCTCGGTGCCTTGAGCCTTGTATCGACGTCGTCTACGTCGCTTGACCAGACCGTTGCGATCCAGGATCGCATGGACGGTGCTGATGGCCGGGCACTGCACCTCGGAGTGCTTACGACGCAGCCGTTCACGGATCTTGGGCGCGCCCCAGCTCGGGTGCTCGCGCTTGAGCTGCAGGATCGCTGCCTCAATCTGGAAGGGTAGCTGGCGAGCATGCCGGTAAGGTCGCCGGGAGCGATCCGTCAGGCCCTCCGCTCCACAGTCCTTGAACCGGTGGAAGATCTTGTAGCCGGTCTTGCGGGAGATCTCGAACTCCCGGCACAGCACCGCCATCTTTTCCCCGTCCAGCAGACGGAACACAAAACGCAGCCGCTCGTCCATCTTGTGACACTCCCGCCACGGCATCTGCGTACCCTCCGCAAATACCGAAAAGTGTCACCCATGTCTCCGGAATAAACTGTCACCCCCAAATCCGGAAGGACAACGAGAAACTGTAATCCAGCTGCGCGAGCGAGGCGGCCGCAACGCCGCCCGACGCGACCCGCTATCCTCCCTCTGCGGGCCAGTCCAATATCACAATTAACGATGTGTCCACGCGTCTCGCGCCCGGAACTTTCCGGCAGAGGCGCAGTATCCGGAACAGCTCTCCGGTATCCCCCACGATTCCGTCCACCGTGACGACACCGTTCTTGGTCGTGACGGTGACATGCTCGGCGTAGACCCACGGGTCGTCTGCTAAGACTTTCAGCACTTGCTGGGTGATCTGCTCGTCGGCTACTTGCCTCTGCGCTTGGACGACCACTTCCATAAGACGCCTATTCGCCTGCTCTCGCGCATCCTGAGCCCGGCAAGCACCGGCGACGCCGAGGAGGGTCGCAAACAAAAGCGCGGAGCGAGCCCGAAAGCCTGGTGATTGACAAGGCGCTTGCGATCCTCGGGCCAGTGCCTGCGCTGCCGATCGGCTATTCCTTTGCGAAGTCTGGCCAGTTCCACCACCCTCCGCCGAGGGCCTGAAACAGAGCAGCGGTATCGGCAAAACGATTGGCGCGTGCCTGAGCGAGAGCCAAGAGCGACTGCTGATAGGCTTGTTCGGCGCTGAGTAGCGCGAGGTAGCTCGCATAACCACCCTCCTGTTGCTTGCGCGTAAGGTCGAGAGTCACGGCAGCGGACGACTCGGCCGCGGATGCGGCTTTTAGAGCCTCGGCATCCTGTGTCAATGCGGCGAGCGTGTCGGCGACGTTCTGGAATGCGGTCAGGACGGTGCTCCGATAGCTCTGCGCGGCTTGCTCGTACGCTGCGCGCGCCGCTCGCTCCTGATGCAGCAACGTGCCACCGTGAAAGATCGGCTGTGTCAGAGCAGCGCCGAGATCCCAGAACTCCGTCCCCACCCCGATTATCTGACCAGGTGGTACTGCGCTCGAGCCCACATCTCCGGTAAGGGTAATGTTTGGCAGCCGGTCGGCCACCGCCACACCGATCTGCGCGCTCGCTGCATGGAGATTCTCCTCTGCCTGCCGGACGTCTGGGCGTTGCTCGACGAGCTGGGAGGGAAGACTCAGCGGGAGCTCCCGCGGCAGCTGCATCTGTGGGAACTCGAAAGTCTCCGGTATCTCCTTGTCCGGAAGTGATCCGGAGAGCGCAGTGAGTACGTGACGCTGCTGGGCGAGCTGCTTGAGTAGCGGAGGGAGCAAGGCCTCGATCTGCGCCAGCTGCGACTCCTGAGCTGCAACGTCGAGCCGGTCCGCGTAGCCAGCGGAGTACTGATTGCGCAGGATCCGCAGGGTGTCGGTGTTGATGGTAACGAGCTCACGGGTCGCGGCGATCTGCGCCCGTAGTGATGCTTCCTCAACCGCAGCCAGGGCCAGATTGCTCGTTAGAGTGAGATGTGTCGCGGCCAGTGCGAAGCGCGCCTGCTCGGCATGTGCGGTGAGGGACTCGACCGTACGGCGGTTGAGTCCGAATACATCCGGCACGTATGAGATGCCCAGCTGCGCGGTGTAGAGCGAGAAGTACAGTGCTCCCGAGCTCGGAGTCGGTGAGAGCTGTGCGGAGGTTTTCTCCCGGCTCGCGCCCAGCGACGCGTCCACGCTTGGCAGGTATGCGCCACGCTGCGCCAAAACCTGCTCGCGTGCGACCCGCAAGGCTGCCTGGGCTGACTGAACGTCGGGATTTGCTTTGAGCGAACGATCGATGAGGTCGTCGAGCAGCTGACAGTGGAACAGCATCCACCATTCACCGGGAATGTCGAGGCCTGGTACGAGCTGCTGAGTCTCGCCACCGGGTAAGCCTTTGACGCCTGTGGTGGCGAGAGCCGCATTGCCGTAGCCACTGGCTTCGGGCGCCGCGGGGTGCTTGAAGTCCGGTCCCACGGCGCAACCACCGAGGAGTGCCAGCGCGGCAGGTATCAGACCTGTCAGAGACGGCCGTAGAGCGCTGCGGTTCATGACGTCACCGCCTCAGCCGAGCGGTCCCTGCCGAGAAGCACCATCTTCAGCGCCGGTACGACGATCAGCAGCATGATCGAGCCGAGCAGCATGCCGCCGACCACGACCGTGGCGAGCGGACGCTGTACCTCGCTGCCGATGCCCCTCGAGACCGCCGCCGGCAATAAGCCGATGCCCGCCGACAAGCTCATCATCAGGAGCGGGCGCATCAGCGCCGAAGCCGCGTGGAACATCGCATCCTCCGGCGGCTCACCACGCAGCCGTGCTTGGTTGTAGTGGTTGATCATGAGAATCCCGATCATCACCGACACGCCAAACAGCGAGACGAAGCCGATCGCCGCCGAGATGCTGAAGTTGAGTCCTGACGCGTAGAGCGAAAGGACGCCACCCGCGATGATGAACGGGATGCCAACCAGTGCGACGAGGCACTCCTTGAGAGAATTGAAGAGCGCGTAGAGAAGTCCCAGGATCAGAACCAGGCTCACGGGAACAATGATCTCGAGCCGCTCACGCGCCGCCTGCAGCTGCCCGAACTCTCCCGCCCACACCAGGCGATAGCCGGTCGGCAGTTTCACGTCGCGCGCGATGCGCTCCTGAGCTTCGCTCACCGTGCTGCCAAGGTCCCGGCCGCGCACGCTGAACTTCACCGGGATGAAGCGCTGGTTGCTCTCGTGGTAGATCCAGGCGGCTCCCGTGTCGAGCGAAATACTGGCGAGCTCGCCGAGCGGAATGTAGGTATTGGCACCGCTTGCGGTCTGATACGCGACCTTAATGTTGCGGATCTTCTCCACCGTGTTGCGGTACTCCGGTGGATAGCGCACCGCGACGTCGAATTGCCGATCGCCCTCCAATACCGTAGTCGCGGTCGCCCCGCCCACTGCCGCCTTGATAACGGCAGCGACGTCGCCGGTGTTTAACCCATATCGCGCGACCTTGGCGCGGTCCACTTTGATGTTTAGATTGGGCTGACCCAGCACCGGGAACACGCCGAGGTCAGTGACGCCCCGAACTTGGCTCATCGCCTCACGGATGCGTTCGGCGAGCTGCGTGAGGGTCTCGAGGTTCGGCCCGATGATCTTGACCGAATTGACAGCCTTGACCCCGGAGATGCCCTCCTGGATGTTGTCCTGAATGTACTGCGAGAAATTGAAGGTCACGCCCGGCATCGCCTGCTCCAGATCGGCGTTGATCTCCTCGGTGAGTTTCTCTTTGGTCATTCCACGCGGCCACTGCTCCGGGGGCTTGAGCACGCCGAAGAGCTCCACATTGGAAAACGGTGACGCATCGCTCCCATCGTCGGGACGGCCGTGCTGTGAAAAAACCGTGACGACCTCCGGATGCTTAAGGACGATGAGCCGCATCCTGCGGGTCGCCGCTTCCCCATCCTCGAGCGACAAGGTCATAGGCATCGAGCAGCGGATCCAGAGGTTTCCCTCCTCGAGCGCCGGCAGAAACTCGCTGCCAAGTCGTGGTATGAGGAGCCCCGCAAAGGCGAGAAACGCTGCGCCTGCGGCGATCATGACGCCGCGGTGCGCGAGTGCGAACTTGAGCGTGGGTTTGTAAACCCGGTGCAATCCGCGAACGATCACGGTTTCCGCTTCCCGCAGGTGGTCGGGGAGCAGAAACGACGCCAGCACCGGCGTCACGGTAAATGTAGCGATCAGGGCACCTGCGAGCGCGTAGGCATAGGTGCGTGCCATCGGCCCGAAGATCGCTCCTTCCACACCCTGCATCGTGAAGAGCGGCACAAAGGCCGCGACGATGATGAGCGCGGCGAAAAACACCGCCTTGTCGACCTGCACGGCGCTCACCAAGATCAGCCGCAGGCGGTCGTTCCAGCCCTGGGACGACCCATTCGCGCTGCGCGTCGGGTCCGGTCCCCACTCACCCGTGGCGAGCCGTTCGAGAAGGCCCCGACGCTCCTCCGGAGGGGCCTGAAGGTTCCTAAAGATATTCTCTACGAGGATTACGGCCGACTCGATGATGATCCCGAAATCCACCGCGCCGAGTGAGAGCAGATTGGCGCTCTCGCCGCGCAACACCAGCAGAATAACGGCGAACAACAGCGCAAACGGAATGTTGAGCCCGACGATTACGGCACTGCGCAGGTTGCCGAGAAAGATCCACTGAACCAGAAACACCAGCAGGCAGCCGAAAATCAGGTTGTGGAAGACCGTGTGGGTAGTGACCGCAATCAGCGATCCGCGATCGTAGATCGGCACCAGATGCACACCGCCGGGGAGGCTCCCATCGCGATTCATGGCGGCGATTTCGGCCTCGACCTTCGGCAGCATGTCGGCGGTCTTGCGGGTACGGCTCATCACTACAATGGCCGAGACCGCATCGTCCTCGCGGTCGTGACCCCAGATTCCAAGCCGTGGCACGTAGCCGACCGATACCTTGGCAACGTCCTTCACGGTGAGCGGTACGCCATCGACTTGGCTCAGAACAACGTTCTCGACGTCGTCGAGGCGAAACCCATGCGTCAGATCGTCGTCACCCCCGTCGTCGATCAGAGCAACGCCGCGGATGTTGATCGACTGCTGCCCAATGCGGATCTCGCGCCCCCCGACGTTGATGTTGGCATTCGCGAGCGCATTGATGATCTGCGGAACCGAGACGCCGTAGGCCTCGAGTTTCCTTGGATCAACTTCGACCTCGAACTGCTTGGTGGGGCCTCCCCAGCTATTGACCTGGACGATGCCGGGAATCGTTAGCAGACGGCGTCTGACAATCCAGTCCTGCACGGTCCGGAGGTTCGTGATCCCGAAGTGCGACGGGCCGACGACCTGGTATCGGTAGATCTCCCCGGTGGTGCTGTTCTGCTGAATGGTCGGAGTGAGCCCGCCCGGGAGGTTGACGTTCTGCTGAAGGGCGACCGCTGCCTGGGCGTAGGCGAAATTGAAGTCAACTCCGTAGTCGAACACCACACGTACGAAGGAAAGCCCGTAGAAGGAAGTCGAGCGGATGACCTGGATTCCGGGCACCGTATACAACCCGATCTCGATCGGTCGGGTGTAGTAGCGCTCCATCTCTTCGGCGGAAAGGCCGGGCGCCTGGGCGGTGATCTCCAGGATGACCGGCGTTGGATTGGGGTAGGCCTCGATGTTGAGCTCGCGAAACGCGACCGCGCCCGCCCCTGCAAACAAGAGCAATGCAAAGACGACGATCGCGCGGCGGCTCAGGCAGAAGGCGATGAGAGACTTGAACATCGCCGCTCAGTCGCTGGGCGGCGCCGCAAGCATGTTGCTGAGGAACACGGCGCCGTCGCTGACGATGAGCTCCCCGGGCTTGAGCCCGTCGACAATCTGCACCCAATCAGCATCGCACGCACCCGTCTTCACCGTGCGCTGCTCGAAGTGGTGACGGTCCACAGTCACCCATACGCTGTTCGTCCCATCGGCTTCGCGCACGGCCCCATTCGCCGGGATCGCGATGGCTTGGAGCGCGGGACCCACATGGATTGCAAAGTCCGCCAACATTCCCGCGCGCAGCTCACGTCCGGGATCGGCAATCTCGGCCCGCATGGCCACCCGGTGGGTTGCCGGATCCACGGCCGCGTAGACACGTGACACCTTGCCGGAAAAGGTGCGCCCCGGATACGCCATCACCGTGACTGACAGCGGCTGTCCGGGCCGCACCGAAACGCTGTCGCTCTCTGTGATGTTGGCGAGAGCCCACACCCCGCGTGATCCCGAGCCGTTTGGAATCACGCCGCTGGCGATCATTCGGTCGATCTCGCTGTCGGACTTGCCGAGAGCTCGCAGCGCATCGCGTGCCGCCTTGAGAGTAGCGCGTGCGCTCTGCTCGTTCGCGGTCGCCTGCTCGAGCTCCTTCTGCGCGATGCCGTTGGTTTCACCCAAGCCCCGAACGCGTTTCAGCTCCTTGCTGCTTAAATCGAGGTTCGCCGACGCATTGAGTAGCGTGGATTCGGCCTGCACGATGGTCGGGTCCTCATCGAAGCTGATGCTGCCGACCGCCTGCTTCTCGACTGGAAAGGAATGGGTTGCGACTTGTACGATGCGCAGCCCGTCGAGCTGGGCGGGCTCGAGGTCGAGACTTCTGGCGCGCGTATCAAGGGTGCGCGGAGGCTGTGACTCGGACGCTGGGGAGGAGACGGCCGGGTGCGTCCACACAAGGGCAGCGGCCAAGCATCCCGACGCCGCCGCCAAAAGGGCAAAGACCCGAACGCGCAGAACGGACATCCAGAAATGATGCCCGGGCGACCTGTCGCGAAGCTGACAAGTCCCTACACGCTGTCCATGAGCCTCAGTTCGCTAGGCGCGCGAGAACAGCAGGCGAACCCGAGTCCCAACTCCATCACAGTTACCGATTTCGAGTTCCGCGCCATGCAGACGCGCGACCTCATCGGCGATCGCGAGCCCGAGGCCGCACCCACTGCCGGGAGTACCAGGCACTCGATAGAAGCGCCGCCGAACCGCCTGCCGCTGGTCCAGCGGGATTCCCGGGCCATCGTCCTCTACCTCGAGGTATGCACGGCCGTCAGTCGCGCCGCATCGCACGGTCACGTGCCCTCCAGCGGGGACATAGCGGATAGCGTTGTCGACGAGGTTCATAAGCACTTCACGAACCAGCCAGCCGACGCACGCCACCCGCACAGGCTCTATTTGTGCGCCGAGATCGATGCCTACTGCAAGTGCGCGATCGAGGTTCTGCGCCACCACATCCTCGACGACCTTTCCGCAGTCGAGTGTGGTGGTTTCGTCGGCCATGTGCACGGCCGGATCCGCCCGAGCGAGGATCAACAGCTGATCGGCGGTGTGCGCGAGATTCTCTGCACTTTGGCGAAGTGCTAACAGCTCCTGCCGCACTAGACCTTCACTGACCTCTGCGATTAACAGATCGAGCCGGATCAGCAGGCCGGCAAGAGGGGTGCGCATCTGATGAGCGGCGTTGGCAAGAAAATGCTGCTGTGCCCGCGAGGCCTCCCCGAGCGTGGCGAACAACCGGTTAAGCTCGGTCAGCAGTAACCGCGCCTCACCGGGAGCCGCGTGCACATCCAGCGGAGACAACTCTCGCGGCGAACGCGCAGCGATCTGGTCTCCTAGGCGCAGCATCGGCCGCAGCGCCAGGGTAACCCCGATCCACACGAGGACGACCGTCACGACCAGCTGAACGACGTCGGTCAGCACCCCGCTGACCACGAGGCGCAGCGTGGCGCGATCGCGCTCAGCGGTAGTCTCGGCGACCGATACCGCGAGCGGCAGCGGATCACTCAGTGAATAGGTGACGACGCGCACCGATCCGCCCCGAAAGCTCGCGTCAAAGAACGCGGGGTTCTTTGCGCCGACTGTTGCCACGGGCAGCTTCGGCTCCCCCGCAAGGTAGTGGCCGCCGACGCGCACCACGTAGTAGGCGCGCGAGCCCGCGCCCGGGTGCAGCAGAGCATCGATGGAGGCCGCGACCTGCGCGAGCTCGGCAGGCTGCGTGCCTTTCTGTGCTTGCGTGGCAATAGCTAGTGCGGCGCTCGCGAGCGCACGATCATAAGCCTCGCGCACGGGCGCGGCGCCGGTCTCATAGTCGAGATAGACGCCTGTGGCCAGCAGCAACACGAGCGGCGGCAGCAGATAGGCGAGCAGCCGACCGCGAATGGTGTTCCAGGGAGAACGGATCACGGCTTACGGCTCGTCGTCGAGCCGGTAGCCCAGACCGCGGATAGTGCGGATTTGCGCAGCTTCCGCTAGCTTGGCACGCAACCGCGAAACGACGGCTTCGACGGAATTGAGCGAGAGGTCCTGCGGGGCGGAGCTGATTGCATCCAGGAGGCGCTCTTTGCTGACGACCCGGCCGGCGTTGACCGCGAGATATTCAAGCACCAACCACTCGCGCCGCGTCAGGTCGAGCGACTCGCCGGAAATCGTTACCCGACGCCCTTCGAGGTCGACGCTCAGGGAGCCAATCTGAACCTTGGAGCTGGCAATGACGCGCGCCCTGCGAATGTGAGCGCGACACCGGGCGAGCAGTTCCGCCAGTGCAACGGGCTTCACCAGATAGTCATCGGCACCTAAATCCAGCGTGTCGACGCGATCTGCAATCGAATCGCGCGCCGTCACTACCATGACCGGCAACGTTCGATTAGTCTTGCGAATGCGTCGTACGAGACTGGTCCCGTCTTCCTGCGGGAGACCGAGATCGACGATCGCGAGATCGAACTGCTCACTCAGCAGTGCGGCCGAGGCGGCTTCTGCCGAGGGAACATGATCGACTACGTATCCATGGAGCGTCAGGCCGCGGCTCATCGTACTGGCGATGACCTCGTCGTCCTCGACGATCAGGACTCGCATTTATCCCTTTCCCGACAGCCGGCGTAACCGCCGGCTGGATATCAAAGGCATGATATCCATACCGACGAAATACGGCCTACTATGGCTTTTTCGGCGACGGCGGCTAAGGGGTCGCGCCAGCCGCCGCCCGTCACTATTGCGAGCCCTGGGACAATTTTGGGACAGTGCGGCCGTGACATTGCGTGATATCAAATGACATCAAGTGGTACTAAGTGTCTGTTGCAACTGGAGACCCGGCTCGCATATCGTTGATTTGTAAGCACCCTACTTCCGTTTCACACGGCAGAGGTCACTGGTTCGAGCCCAGTACCGCCCACCAATCAGAACAAGTACTTCGGATGATTCCTTGAGCCTGACTGCCTAGCATTTGGACAGTAGCTCACCTGCATTCGCGCCGACGGCGCTTTCTCTCGGCCAGAGAATCTTGCCCAATACAGCACTACGCGTGGGTTAGCTCTGAAAAAGGCCAGCACCTGGCGTGAGGACCCCTCGTGGGTCGTACTGTGATTTTGCTGCCCTGAAGCGTTGCCAGATTGTCTCGCCAAACTGCTGGAGTGTCTGACTCGAATCAAGCAGCGGAGAGAATGGGAGGTAGACCGTGCCGCCGCTCGCAAATATTCGGGGCAGGCATTCCCTCTGGTTCAGCGCGAGCATTTGCAGATCCTCGGGTGAGCCCTCGCGATCAGCGACTTGAACCGTGCCGACTTCTCCGGACACTGTTATGTGTGAGTCACTCCGCCGTGGTATGACCTTCACGTTGCCGATAGTACGCCAGCTCGAACTCGATGGGCGGAAGGTCGCCGATGGGCTCGAGCAGGCGCCGATTGTTGAACCAATCCACCCATTCCAAAGTGGCGTATTCGACCGCCTCAACGCTTCTCCAGGGGCCGCGCCGCCAAATGACCTCCGCCTTGTACAGGCCGTTGATCGATTCTGCGAGTGCATTGTCGTACGAGTCGCCGGTGGTTCCGACGGAGGCCTGAATGCCGCATTCAGCCAGGCGCTCGCTGTAGCGAATAGACAGGTACTGCGTGCCCTTGTCGCTGTGATGGATCAGCCCGTCGGTGTCGCAGCGAGCGTGGACCGCCTGCTCAAGCGCATCGAGAACGAACTCCGTCTTCAAGGACGTGCTCACCCGCCAGCCGACGATCATGCGCGAGAACACATCGATCACGAAGGCAACGAACACGAAGCCGCTCCAGGTGGCAACGTAGGTAAAGTCCGCGACCCACAGCTCATTAGGCCGCGTGGCCACGAACTGCCGCTTCACCAAGTCCGGAAGGCTTTGCGCGTTCTCGGCCGGAATCGTTGTCTTGAAGGCTCTGCCGCGCCTCGCGCCGCACAGGCCCATCTGGCGCATCAGCCTCCTGACCGTGCAGTGCGCCACCCGTATGCTCTCCCTGTTCAGCTGCTTCCAGGTCTTGCGCGCCCCATAGACGCAGAAATTCTCCTCCCACACCCGCCGAATATGCGGACCAAGCTGTGCATCCCGACGATGCCGCTCCGGGAGCTTCTTCGGATCGCGCTCCCGTGCCTTCAGCTCGTAATACGTCGATGGGGCAATCGGCAACTGCTTGCAGATCGGCTCGACCCCAAATCGACCCTTGTGTTCCTCGATGTACCGGAACATCACTTGCGTCGGCGGTCGAGCTCCGCCTGCGCAAAATACGCCGACGCCGTGCGCAGGATCTCGTTGGCGCGCTTGAGCTCGCGGTTCTCGCGCTCCAGATCCTTGAGCCGTTCCCGTTCCGTCGTACTCAAGCCCGCACGCTTGCCATGGTCACGTTCAGCCTGCGCCACCCAGCGATGCAGCGTCTGGGCCGCGCAACCCAGCTTGCTGGCCACCGAGACAATCGCTGCCCATTGCGAGCCGTGCTCCGCCTGCTGCTCAAACACCATCCGCGCCGCGCGCTCTCGTACCTCTGATGAATATCGCTTTGCTGTTCCCATAAACTCCATCCTCTCTCAGGTTGAAGTCTCCGGGAAAGCCGGCACGGTTCAGTTGCGATTAGCCCTCCCCTCGCATATCGTTGATTCGTAAGCACCCTACTTCCGTTTCACACGGCAGAGGTCACTGGCTCGAGCCCGGTACCGCCCACCAACCAGAACAATAACTTAGACCAATTCATTAAGCCTTCTTGCCGCGAATTTGGGACAATTTTTGTCGGTTCAATAACCCAAGCGTTTGGTTCTGATGCGCAAGTCACGCGTATTTCCTGGATGGATCGAGACGGAGCTACGTTCGAATTTCGCGCGAGCGTCCCGCGCCGGCCGGCGCGCCGCGCGCATTGAGCCGCGGGCCGCTGACGTCGAGTACCGCGGCCGTGAGCACGCCCTGCGGATCGAGCTCACGAACGGGGCCGCAATCACCTTGCCGGTGAAGCTCATCCCCAGTCTCAAGGGAGCCGCGGCCCGCGACATCCATGCAGTTGAGATTCTGGGCCGCGGCGGTGGCCTGCACTGGGAGAGCCTGGACCTCGACCTGAGCGTTCCTGGTCTCCTTTCCTCCGTGTTTGCCGGACCAGAGTGGCTGGCGGAGCTCGGTCGCATCGGCGGCCGCAAATCCTCTCCCGCGAAGGCAGCGGCGGCGCGCAGAAACGGTCGTAAAGGCGGCCGCCCGCGGATGCGGTAATCTGCGGTGTATTCACATTGTCAATACACACTGATAGACTTTATCGGATGGACCGCGTCTTTGAACACGGAGGCACGAGCTTCCGCTGGGATGAGTGGAGGCTTTCCATGATCAACGAACGACTGAAAAAGCGGCTGAAGAAGGATCGCCCCAGCACCACGATTACGATGCGGATCCCGGCTGACGTCGTCGAGTCACTGAAGGCCGTCGCTCCAATGCGCGGTTTTACCGCTTATCAGACACTTCTAAAGAGCTATATCAGTGAAGGGCTGCGCCGCGATGAGGGTCAGTTCGATCAATACACCGCACGCCGACTGGCGGATGCTCTGAAGCGTCGCGGCGTTGCGGACAGGGTGCTGCAGGAAGCGATGAAGGAGATCGCAGGGAACTTATGAAGTCGAAACTGAGGCTGGAATCGAGGAAAGCGCTGCTCGAGGCGAATCAACGCCTGAGGCCGGAGCAGCGTGTCCAGGCCTCTGTAGCGCAGAGCCGAGTGATCGCCCACCTTCAGGAGGCGGGTCGCAGGCTTCGGGAGCGCGCCAGATGAGAGCGAGCGGCCCCGGCGAGTCGGCCAAGCTCCTTCTGGATGTTGTCGATGTGCTCGCGGCCCGCTCGATTGACTATGCGGTGATCGGTGCGCTCGCCGCATCTCTTCACGGTGCCGGGCGTGCGAGTCTCGACGCCGATCTCGTTGTCTCGTCGAGCGTCATGGAGGGGACGCGAATCAATGAGGCCCTGAAGCAGGCGGGGCTTACAACCGAGATTCGGCGCGGAGATCTCGAGGACGCGATTCCCGGGCTCGTGCGAGTCAGCGACTCTTTCGGAAACCAGGTGGATGTTCTCCTCGGCATTCGCGGTCTCGATCCCAAGGCTTTCTCGCGCACGGTAGAGGTGCCGCTCGAAGGGACCCGGCTGCGCTTTGTCGGGCGGGAGGATTTCATAGCGATGAAGGTCTCAGCCGGAGGCCCGATCGATCTACTGGATGCCGAAAACGCCATCGCAGCGAATCCAACGTCGCTCAATGTGGAGTTGGTCAGGAATCTTGGGTTGCGATTTGGAACGAGTGCGTCTGCACTGCTTGAGAGGATGCTCGGAGATCTGGGATTGGGTCGCCAGGCGTCCCACGAGAAGGGGCACGGACTGGACGAGGATCTCGAGTAGGCGTCAGTAGGCAGAGTTCAGCCGTGGGACAACCGCCTCCGGGCTTCGATCATCTCCCGCTCCTTCTCCTGCAGATTCCACGGCATGGCGGGCCAGATTTCCACACGAGCGGACGTTGACTCCGACCCGCGAGGTTTCCCGATAGCGGACGGAACGTGATAGCGTCTGCCGTATCTTTTTGCAGCTCTTGTCGCCTTAGGTCGGGTGGGAACGCATGAAGATGAGTGTGCGCGCTGCTGTGGTTTTATTGACCGTTCTCGGCTGTGTCGGCTGTGATCAGGTAACAAAATCCGTCGCGCGCCACTATCTCCCGTCGCTGGGCCCGCTGTCGCTGCTCGATGGCATTGTCCGACTTCAGCGCGCCGAAAATCCCGGCGCCTTTCTCAGCCTCGGCGATTCCCTACCAAGGCGTACCCGGGTTGCCGTGGTCACGCTCGGAGGAGCTGCGCTCGTGATCGGTACCGGATTCTGGGCATTTCGCTCCCGCCGCCTAAGCTCCATTCAGGTCGTGGGTGCAGCCCTTGTCTGCGGTGGTGGTCTGTCGAACCTGATCGATCGATTGCTTCAGGATGGGAGCGTTACTGACTTCCTCAACATTGGTGTTGGGCCCATACGCACAGGTATCTTCAACTGTGCTGACATGGCGCTCATGCTGGGCGTCGCCATCCTAGTTGCCGGCGATAGAGTCGCGGACTGGCTGTTGGCGCGCAGATAGCGTGGAGCGTCGATTACCACCCTTCGTCGATTAGCGATTGCGTCGTAAGAGACCGCAGGCTCGGGCTGGGCTGACGGCTTCTTGCAATTGGCCCTCGCGCGAGTAGTATGCCTCGTATGGCAAGGTATGCGGCTTAACCGTGGCACAGAGCGCGTCATTGATGTCCGGAGTTCCCGAGCTCCTCGTGTTGCGGCTGCTGAGCAAACAGGAGATGTACGGCTATGAGCTTGCTCGAGCTATTCGTGAGTCAACTCGGCAAGCCATCTCCCTCGGGGAGGGCGTGTTGTATCCGGCGCTTCACGCAATGGAAAACCGCGGCTTCGTCAAAACCCGCCGGCGAACGGTGTCCGGGCGTACACGTGTGTACTACGGAATTACGCCCCGTGGAAATCGACGGCTTGGTGAATTGAGCGGGGAGTGGCGCCGAATCGCCAGCGGCGTTCGAGCCGTGCTGGAGGGGACCTGAGATGAATGCGCAGCGGTTCGAGGCCTTGTCGCGGCGGCTCTTGCGGGCGGGTATAGCTCCTCGCCACGTGAAGCGCCTAATTGCAGAACTCGAGGCGCACTTCGCCGACCTCGTTGCGGAACTGCGGTCGACCGGTCTGTCTCAAGCAGAGGCCGAGTCGCAAGCCGCGGTTCGTCTCGGGTCGGACGATGTCCTCGTCACGAACATCCTCGCGCGCCCGGAACTGCAATCCTGGGTTCGGCGGTGGCCATGGCTGGCGTTCGTCCTGCTGCCGTTGCTTGCCTTGCCAGTGCAGTTTGTCCTGTCGATGCTGGCGGCCGTCGGTGTGGTCACCTTTTCTACCCAGGTATTGGGGCTGACTGCTCTTCACCCCGGTGCTGTTCCCTGGGTTGTGGGAGGTCTCCAAACCTACGCCGTGTGGATTGCGCCGATGATCACTGCAGGCGCTGCCTGTATTCTCGCGGTGCGCTACGGTGCGTCGATGGTCTGGCCCATCGTCGGCGGCGCCCTGATTGCGTTTCTTGGGGCTACAACGAACGCGAGCTTCGAATGGTCGCCTACGGCCCCGCGAGGCGTGCTATCCGGGGGCATCGGGCTTCCCTTCCCCGACGTGGGACTCACGAGGACTCTCCGAGCAATCCTCACGCTCCTCATCATTCTGGTCCCGTTCCTGTGGCTGAGGCGCCGGGCAAACGGAGAGAATCGAGCGCGCTCCCCTTAGGATGCCCCGCGTCGTGCTCAGCGCCACCGCCGAGTGTGCGCTCTTGCCGCATCAAATGACGTGTATGAAGCACGATCAGTGTCTCTGAAGGGTCGGAACCGGCCGTTCGTCGCGTCGCAAGCAGCCATCTGGGACAATTTTGGGACAGTGCGGTCGTGGACATTGCGTGATATCACGTGACATCACGTGATGACAGGTTCTTGTTGCAATTGAGGTTCGGGCTCGCATATCGTTGATTCGTAAGCACGCCCTGCGGATCGAGCTTACGAACGGGGCAGTCACCTTGCCGGTGAAGCTCATCCCCAGTCTCAAGAGAGCCGCGGCCGGCGACGTCCGTGCAGTTGAGATCCTTGGTCGCGGCGGTGGCTTGCACTGGGAAGGCCTGGACCTCGACCTGAGCGTTCCCGGTCTCCTTTCCTCCGTGTTTGCCGGACCCGAGTGGCTGGCGGAGCTCAGCCGCATTGGCGGCAGCTGCAGCGCGCAGAAACGGTCGCAAAGGCGGCCGCCCGCGCATTCGTTCGAGGGCGGATCCCGTGGAATCTTGACGCTCCCCCTTGCTGGTATTACCTTATGACTACCTAGACGTTGACATTGAGGCGCCCGATGGCCGCTACCAGCCTGAAACTCCCTGAAGACCTCAAGCGCCGCATCGAGCGACTGGCAAATGCTGCAAATAAGACGCCCCACGCATTTATGGTCGAAGCGCTGGCTCGCGAAGCTGAGCGATCGGAACTGAGAGCGCGCTTCGCCGACGAGGCAGCACATTCAGAGGAGGAAGCGCTTTCGAGCGGGAAGGCCTTTGAGCTCGCCGCTACCTTTGACTACCTGGCTGCTCGAGCGTCCGGCACCAAGGCGCGGCGCCCCAAGGCCCGTGCATGGCGACGGTCGAAATAACCCACAGGGCGCTTGCCGACCTCGAACGGCTCTTTGACTTCATCGCCGCCGAGAATCCCCAGAAAGCGCATGAACAGATTCTAAGCGTGCGAAAGGCCTTTGAGCTGCTGGCCGATCACCCTCTGCTTGGTCGGCCCGCCGAGGAGGGTCGGCGGGAGCTCATCCTCTCGCGCGGCCGTTATGGGTATATCGCGAAGTACCGTTGGCTTCCCGCAGAAGACGTCGTTCTGATCCTTGCCGTCCGGCATCAGCTTGAGGCTGGATACGCAGGCGAGTAATCCGCGGAAGCGCGGACTACTGTGCGTCCCCTGCTCGCGGATGGCACCGGCCAACCTCGGCCATACGCGACTTCGGAGTGCCTTCCCTAAAGCAGACATGCACAGAACCATGGCGCTGAAGTTAGGGTGGCCGGTCGTCAAAGCGCGCCCGTCATCTCAGTGCTTGCAGACGTGCAGATGTCCGTTACCATGCCTGAGGGGTGTTGCGGCGGAGCGGGACCGTGGCAACAGGATCTTCGTGCTGGTCGGGCCGCCAGCCGAGGAGCTGCGTCCTCGTGACAAGTAGCATCGCACCGTGGGCCGTCCTGCTCCTGGTTGCCAGCGTAGTGGGCGTGTTAGCACGCCGATTGCATGTCCCTTACAGCGTTGGACTGGTCGTGGCCGGAATCGGGCTGGCACTTCTGCCCTGGCATCCGTCAGTTAGTTTGAGCCGGGAGCTCGTCTACACTGGCATCCTTCCACCACTGATCTTCGAAGCCGCGTACGAGCTGCGCTGGGACGCCCTCAGACGTAATCTGGTGCTGGTGGTTGTGCTCGCGACTGTCGGTGTGCTGCTGTCCGCACTCGCGACAGGTGCAGTGATGACTGGGCTCGCCCGCTGGCCGATGTCTGCCGCTCTCCTCTTCGGCATCCTGATGGCGGCGACTGATCCAGTCTCCGTCCTCGCCACACTCAAGGAGATCGGAGCGCGCGGCCGACTCGCTCTGATAATCGAGGCTGAGAGTCTCCTCAATGACGGAACAGCGGCGATTCTGTTCGCCATCGCGATTGGGTTCGTGACTGGAGATCCGCTGACGTATAAGGCGGTTGGCGTCACGCTCGGGGCGACCCTCGCGATCGGCTTGCTAGCGGGAGCCGTCGTGGCCGGCGTCGTTGTTGCGATCGTAGGGCGCACCGATGACCACCTGATCGAGGTCGCGCTGACGACCGTTGCGGCGTACGGATCATTCTTGCTCGCAGAGCAGTTCGGAGGCTCTGGGATTCTAGCCACGCTCACCAGCGGCATGTTGCTGGGGAATCTCGCCCCGCGCTGGGGGTTCATTTCGGAGGCTGGCGATCGTGCGGTACGCTCAACCTGGGAGTTCATTACCTTCCTCGCGAACTCCCTCATCTTCTTACTGATTGGCCTCGCCGAGGGGCACGAGGACTTCGGAGGTCTGTGGTGGACGACGAGTGCCGCGGTGGTGGCGGTACTCGTCGGCCGCATGGCGGCCGTCTATCCGGTATGTGGGCTGTTCTCTCGAGGACTCAACCGCGTCCCCGCCGCGCAACAGCATGCCCTCGTCTGGGGAGGCCTGCGCGGTGCACTCGGCCTTGCGCTCGTCCTGAGCATTCCGGAGAGCTACCCGTGGCGCCATCCGATCGTCGTCGTGACGTTCGCCGTGGTCGCGTTCTCTATCATTATCCAAGGATTGACCTGCCGCTCCCTGTTGCGCCGGGCGTGCGGGACGGACACTCTGTGAAGTGAGCGCGCCGGCCCAAGAAACGCGTCCAGATACCCTCAGACGTAAAGCCTGATGGCCTGAAGCCACCGTTTGTGAAGGACGGCTGCGGACGATGTCTTGCGCTGACGAACGAGCCAGGGGCAACGATTAAAGGCACGACGTTAGTCGGAAAGCCGCGTTCCTCCTGTCGATAGTCTTGCTGCGGTGATACGGGCTGATACGCGAGTCGCAATCCGTCGCGGCGTCGACCCTTGGCCGATCGGCCTACTTGAGTTCAATTTCTAGAAATCGAAATTCATGAGTATTGACGTTGATCACGTTGTGGTTCACGCCCGCCGATCGGCTGTAGGACATGCCCGCAGTGAGCTGTGCGTCGCGCGAACCCTCCGGTTCGACGAGACGCAGAGTGCCGCTCGTCAGCGGTACGATGACGTAATCGAAGGCATGAATGTGTTGGCCCGTCTCTGCACCCGGTGCGAAGGTCCACTCGGTGACGATGACGCGGTCATTTTCGATCTGTACGGCTGGGACGGCTTTCACGTCTGCGATCCTCTTATCGATCAGGTCTTCTCCGAGTCTAGTGGAATTGGCCGGCAAGCGGCGGCCAGGACCGGATGTTACAAGCACCGCGCGGTTTCCCGGATAGCGGTCATAGACGAGGCGATCCCTGGAGAACGCTCGGGGCGCTCCAGAGCACTTGATAGCTTGCGGAAATTGGAAGGGAACTTTACTTCCTGCAGTCAGCAATGATCTGGTGTCGGATTGGAACAAAGACCGTTGGCAAGACGGTTGGCTGAATATTCACTTCCGAGAAGATATCAGGTGACATCACGCGCTCGTCCCTAAACCTAATTCACCGGAATTTGGGACAGTGAGCCACCAGAAGTGGCTTTCTTCGACCGCTCGGCGGCGGCGACTCCATTGACTCGTCTGCATTAATCAGCCATATTAATGCATATATGAGGACTACTCTAAACATCGATGACGCCCTGCTAGCCAGGGCCCAGGAGTTAAGCGGTCTACGGGAGAAGACCGCCGTACTGCATGCTGGGCTGCAGGCGCTGATCGCACGAGAAAATGCGCGCAGATTGGCCGCGCTGGGTGGAACCGAACGGCGTCTCAAACCGATCCCTCGCCGCCGGCCGCGCACCGCCCGCTAGTCAGCCCGATGCTGGTCGATACGTCCGTTTGGGTGGATCACCTGCGTCGAGGCAACGCCACACTGGTCGCGCTGCTGGAACAGACGCAGGTCTGGACCCATGCCTTCGTAGTCGGGGAGCTGGCTTGCGGAAACCTCGCGCAACGAGACAGATTGCTGAGCGCTCTTACGGCGCTACCGCACGCGCCGATAGCCGGTCACGACGAAGTGCTCGCGTTTCTTGAGAGCCACCGTCTGATGGGGCGCGGCCTGGGCTGGGTCGACATCCACCTGCTTGCGTCAGCGAGATTGGCCAAACTTCCTTTTTGGACGCTGGACAAGCGACTTGCAGCCGCAGCCACGGCGCTGCAGTTGCAAAGCTGACTGCCCGAAGGCCGCCACCGCCAAGGACCCGCCCAATCTACCTGGCGCCGGCCATTCGCAGCCTGGACTCCGCCTTCCGAAAAGCCGGCGCTGCTCATAGCGGTTAGTACTGAGTAGCCCTCTGCGGGATTCCCGATAACGTTACAGGGGGATTGTCGCCAAACGATCCTCGCATGAACAATGAGGTTTGCCGCAGATGCAAAACACCTTTCGCCGTTTTCTTATCATCGCGATCGGCGCAAGTCTGCTGACCGGCTGCGTCTGGTTCAATGCGGGGTCTTCCTTTAACAGAAAAGACCTGTCCCGCAAGGCTAATACAATACGCCTCGCCTCTAAGACGCGAGCTGAAGTGCACGAGATGCTCGGTGAGCCGTGGATTGCGAGTGCACGCTGGCGGGTCGAGGTTTATCGCAATATGGGGAAGCACTGGGTGGTTGTGATACCTGATTTCCTCGTTCCTTTTCCTGTTCCGAGCAATATCACCGGTTACATGCTGGTGAGTTACTCAGCAACCGGTGCCGTGGACGCAGTGGGCACGGGACTTAGTGAAGATCGAAAGGCAGATTGTTTTCTCAACATTCAGGCTGGGGATTATTCTTTCATAGACCAGTGTGCCGGCAATCCCAGGTACATGGGCCAGGCATTGATCGCGTCGCACGATCGCTTCTTTCGTACTTACGCCGCGTCCGATGCCAATACTTGCATGGTCCTCGTCTACTGCCCTGAGAGTTGCGGCAAACCGGCGGATTCGGAATTCGGTTCCTTGTTCGCGTTAGATCTGCAGATCGATGACGACAGCTCGTCGCGGCCTCTGATAAATAGATTCGGAGCGGGAAGCCGATTCCCACTGGTGCCGGTGGTCGCCGGGGTTGGCGAGCACACGCTTAGAGTTAGAGCACGGGAATCGGCCGGACCAAACGATTTTAATCTCGGCGAGATTAGCTCGCAGTTCACCTGCCCGGCGCACGCACTGCTATACGCAGTGCCGGTTCCTGCGCTGTCAAAGGCGAGTTGGTGGCCGTTCTCAAGGCAACACCTTGGCGGTACGGTTCAGATCCAGAGCGAGATTCCAGCTAACCTCAGTGAATCAGGGGTGATGCTCTGGACCAATGGGCGATGGTTAGTATCAGGCGAACCACAGTGAATTTGATTGTGAGTTGAGTTACGTGGCCGCTCGAGGACACCGTCTGCGGTCTTTGCCGTCGATGCCCGACTGTGCTGGCCGGAAGCCGGTTGATTATGTGCCGCCATCCCAAACAAGCCTCTAGCGTTGCTTCGCGTCGCGGTAGCGCAGCGCCTCCACAAGTAACGAGAACGCGGGCGTCGAGTGTCGTCGGCTCGGATAGTACAGATGGTATCCGGGAAACGGAGCGCACCAGTCAGAAAGCACACGCACGAATCGTCCCGCGGCGATGTCCGCCTGCACTATGTCCTCCGGTGCAAATACGACCCCGAGGCCAGCCCTCGCGGCTCGCAACCGCATCGAAAGTGTGTTGAACGTCAGTTGCCCCTCGACGTGCACCTTGAGTTCCCGCGTGCCCTTTTCAAACTCCCAGGCGTAGATGCCGCCGTGCGTGGGGAGTCGCAGGTTGATGCAGTTGTGGCCCTGCAGGTCCTGCGGCGTGCGTGGCTGCCGCTTCCCCTCGAAGTAGGAAGGCGTCGCGACGACTGCCATCCTGAAATCGGGCCCGATCCGAACGGCGATCATATCTTTGGCAACCTGCTCGCCGAGCCGAACCCCGGCGTCAAAGCGTTCCGCCACCACGTCGGTGAGGCCGTAATCCAACATTATCTCGACGTGAATATCCGGGTAGTCGGGAAGGAAGCGCTCCAGTCCAGGCAATAGCACAGTTTCGGCTGCATGCTCAGCAGCCGTAATGCGAATCGATCCAGCCGGCTTCTCCCGAAGTGCGGTGAGCGAGTCGAGCTCCGCATCAATCTGCTCGAGCGCCGGGCGTAGCGTCCGAAGCAGTCGTTCACCGGCTTCGGTCGGCCCCACACTGCGCGTCGTTCGACTCAGGAGTCGTAAGCCAAGCCGGCCTTCCAAACGTCGAATTGCATGGCTGAGCGACGACTGCGTGATGCCGAGTTTGGATGCAGCCCGGGTAAAACTGAGCTCCCGGGCGACGCTCACGAAGGCAGCCAGGTCCGAAAGATGTTCGCGTTTCATTCATGCATCCATTTCATAGGTGCAATCGAATTCTAGCGACTAGTCGGCAAAGACGCGAAGGCCTACTGCGTACGCGAGTCGCAGTCCTGGCAGCACACGCAACTGTGAGGCGCTGCGATCCAGCCGGAAACTCGGAGGCAGCATGCAAACGCGCAAACTCGGTAACAGCAACCTCGAAGTGTCGGCCCTCGGCTTCGGCTGCATGGGGCTCAACTTCGCTTACGGCGCGGCACTCGACCGGCAGAGTGCCGTCGGCCTGATCCGCGGCGCTTTCGAGCGTGGTGTTACGTTCTTTGATACGGCTGAAGCGTACGGGCCTTTCACCAACGAAGAGATCGTTGGTGAAGCGCTAGCGCCCATCCGCGACCGGGTGGTCATCGCAACGAAGTTCGGCTTCAAGAATGGCGACTCGACCGCGGGCCTCGACAGCCGCCCCGAACACATCTGCACCGTTGCCGATGCGGCACTCAAGCGGCTCAAAACCGACCGGATTGATCTCTTCTACCAGCACCGCGTCGACCCCAATGTCCCGATGGAGGAAGTCGCGGGTACCGTCAAAGAGCTGATCCGGGACGGAAAGGTCAAGCACTTCGGGCTCTCAGAGGCAGGCGCCGAGTCCATCCGCCGCGCTCACGCGGTGCAGCCGGTGGCAGCACTGCAGAGCGAATACTCCCTGTGGTGGAGAGCGCCCGAGGCAGAAATCCTGCCCCTGTGCGAGGAGCTCGGCATCGGATTCGTGCCCTTCAGCCCGCTCGGCAAGGGGTTTCTCACGGGCAAGATCGATGCGACAACGACGTTTGCGAAGGACGACTTTCGCAACATTGTCCCGCGGTTTTCCACGGAAAACCGCAAGGCCAACCAGGTTCTCACTGACCTGATAGCCGCGATCGCAAGAGATAAGAAGGCGACACCAGCGCAGATCGCATTGGCGTGGCTCTTGGCCCAGAAGACTTGGATCGTGCCGATCCCGGGAACAACGAAGCTTCAGCGACTGGAGGAGAACATCGGAGCCGCGATGGTCGCTCTCACGACCGACGATCTGCGGCGCATCAGTGACGCCCTCACCCACATCCAGGTACAGGGCGATCGTTATCCGGCGCACTTGGCCGCACGCGCGGGGAGGTAGTCGCCATGAGCAACGTCATCGTCGTCATCGGAGCGGGTTCCATCGGACAGCCATTGCGCGGCGCGTTAGCGCGGGCAAGAAGGTCCTGCTCACGGACGTGCGCCAGGAGAACGCCGAAGCGGCGGCCCGGGTGATGCGAGATGCAGGCTTCGAGGTCAGCACCGCAGCGGTCGACGTATCCAAGCGTGAGGCCGTCCACGCGCTCGTGCAGAAGGCGATCGCGCTCGGTGAAGTTACCGGCCTGATTCACGCCGCCGGCGTCTCACCGACGCAGGCCTCGCCGGGAACGATCCTCTCGGTCGATCTGTATGGCACGGCGGTGGTACTCGAGGAATTCGGCAACGTCATCGCCCGCGGCGGTGCCGGCGTTGTGATCGCCTCGCAATCCGGCCATCGTTTGGGCGCGCTGACTGCCGAGCAGGACAAGGCCCTCGCGACCACGGCAGCGGATGAGCTGCTCGCGCTGCCGATGCTCCAGGCGGATCAGGTGAAGGATTCCCTGCACGCTTATCAGCTGTCCAAGCGCGGCAATTCGCTCCGCGTGATGGCAGAAGCGGTCCGATGGGGTAAGCGCGGCGCGCGCCTCAATACGATCAGCCCCGGCATCATCTTTACGCCGCTGGCGAGAGACGAGCTCAGCGGTCCACGCGGAGCGGGCTACCGGCGGATGATCGAGTTATGCCCAGTGGGTCGCGGCGGCACGCCTGACGAGGTTGGGACAGTCGGCGCCCTGCTGATGGGTCCGGAAGGGGCTTTCATCACCGGGAGCGACTTCCTGATGGACGGCGGAGTCACTGCATCCTACTGGTATGGAGAACTCGCACCCCGATAACCTCGGATCGGCAGAGGATTTTCAAAATGGCCATCACTCAAACAGCACAGCGCAACCACGATGCACTCTTCCCGAACCACCAGTCGACGCTGAAGATCACCGATCCCGAGCTCATCGAAATCTTCGACAACTGGACGTTCGATGAGGTGATCGAGGACGCGCCCCTCGATGTGCGAGTGCGACTCTTGGTGCAGCTGGCGTCCCTGGTCGCCTCCCAGTCCGTCGCCGAATACCGCGTCATGCTCGGCGCCGCGCTCCAGGTCGGTATAACGCCTGTAGAAATCAAGGAACTGGTCTACCAGGCCGTCCCGTACACCGGAATGGCCAGGGTGTTCGACTTCCTGCACGCGACTAACGACGTATTCAAAGACCGAGGCATCAGTCTGCCTCTTGAAGGTCAGTCGACCACGACACGGGCGACGAGACGCGAGAAGGGACTGGAAGTGCAGAAGCGTCTGTTCGGCGAGCAGATCGACCAGATGTACGCACAGTCTCCGAAGGACCAGCTGCACATCCAGCGGTATCTGTCCGCCAACTGCTTCGGTGACTATCTGACCCGCCGTGGCCTCGATCTCAAGACCCGCGAGCTCCTGACGCTCTCGATGCTGGCGTCAGTGGGAGGATGCGAGGCCCAGCTGGCCGGTCACGTCAAGGGAAACCTGGCGGCCGGGAATGACCGCAAGCTGCTTATCTCGGTCATCACGCAGCTGCTGCCTTTCATCGGATATCCCCGGGCGCTGAATGCGCTTCGGATCATCAACGAGGGAGCTCCGGCGTGATGCGCTTGCTCATTCTGGGCGCCAACGGTCAACTCGCCCGCCACGCCACGGATGTGTTCTTGCGAACCACTGAGGTAATGCTCACGCTCTATCTACGCCGTGCCTCGCGCTTGAAGAACCCCGACCCGACGCGGGTTCGAATTGTCGAAGGCGACGTGCTCGACGCGCGTGCCCTGACTTCAGCAATGAAGGATCAGGATGCGGTGTATGCGAGCCTCGCCGGCGACATGAAGCGACAAGCCGAGAACATCGTACAGTCCATGCACGCTGCCGGCGTCAAACGCCTCATCTTCATCAGCTCGATGGGGATCTACGGCGAGGTGCCCGGCGAGCGATACCGGAGCGTGCTGGACCCGTACCGGGACTCAGCCGCGGTCATCGAATCGTCGGACCTCGATTACACGGTCCTGCGGCCGGGGTGGTTCACGCACGACGAAGAAATCAGTTACCGAATCACGCGGAAAGGCGAACCGTTCAAGGGACACGACGTCTCATTGAATAGTCTGTCCGACCTGATCGTGAAGCTGGCGACTACGCCCGGCCTTCATGTCCGACAAAGCCTCGGCGTGGCCAAGGCATAGCTCCGCTCGAGGGGAGTCTTCAACATGGAACTTAAGCGCAGCGGCACGCAACCCTCAGCAAAGGGCCCTGCGGAGTATTTCACGGGCGCGGTGCGGGTCGATCCGCTGTTCACGTCCGCCGCGCCAGCGCGCACCAGCGCTGCGATGGTCACATTCGAACCGGGTGCGCGCAGCAATTGGCATACCCATCCGCTGGGCCAGAAACTGGTCGTGACCAGCGGCTGCGGTTACGTGCAGAGCTGGGGTGAATCCCTCAGAGTTATCCGTTCTGGAGACGTGGTCACTTGCCCTCCCGGGGAGAAGCACTGGCACGGGGCCGCGCCGGGTACCGCGATGACGCATATTGCGATCCAGGAGGAGCTGAACGGCAAGGCCGTCGATTGGCTCGAGCGCGTCACGGACGAGCAGTACCGCGGCACGCCCGTTGACGAATAGAGCTTCAGAGGAGCAAGAGCATGCGCGCCACTATCATGTACAAATCGGGCGACGTCCGGGTCGAGAACGTGCCGGATGCCCGACTCGTTGAACCAACCGATGCAGTCATCCGGGTCACCAGTGCCTGCATCTGCGGAAGTGATCTGTGGCCGTACAAGGAGCTTGAGCCAGTTCCCGGCGGCCGACCCATGGGGCATGAAGCAATCGGCGTCGTGGAAGCCGTCGGCACCGCCGTTGACCGCATCAAGCGTGGCGACCTGGTGGTCATGCCGTTCGCATTCTCGGATGGCACGTGTGATTTCTGCCACGAGGGTCTGCAGACTGCTTGCTCGCGCGGAGGCTTCTTCGGCGTCGGCGCGGTCGGTGGGGCACAGGCAGAAGCCGTGCGCGTGCCTCTCGCTGACGGCACGCTTTATAAGCTGCCAGTGCGCGAGGATGATGCTCTGATCCCCTCGCTTCTCACGCTCTCCGATGTCATGGGCACCGGGCATCACGCCGCCGTCACGGCACGCGTAAGCCGCGGCAAGAAGGTCGCCGTCATCGGCGACGGTGCGGTTGGGCTTTGCGGCGTCATCGCCGCGAAGCGGCTCGGTGCGGAGCAGATCGTCATTCTGGGCCGCCATCCTGGCCGCATCGCATTGGCAAAGGACTTCGGTGCCACAGATGTCGTGCCGGAGCGCGGCGAAGCCGCGGTCGAGCACGTGCGCAAGCTGACGGGCGGAGCGGGTGTTCATTCAATCCTCGAATGTGTCGGATCCGAGGACTCCATGCGAACATCGATTCTGATCGCGAGGGCTGGCGCGGCGGTGGGTCGGGTGGGCGTGCCGCACTACGAGGGCACCCCGGCATCGCAGCAAGCCTTCTACGGTAATATCTCGGTGGGCGGTGGCCCGGCACCGGTTCGCGCGTACATCGAGACGCTACTGCCGGATATTCTGGAAGGTCGCATTCACCCGGGGTTAGTCTTCGACCGGACGATCGGCCTCGACCAGGTGCCCGCAGGTTACCGCGCCATGAACGAGCGCCAGGCCCTGAAGGTCATGATCAGACCGTAGTGCCGGGATGCTGGCGCCGGGACACCCAGCATCGCCAGCGGCCGTTTCTTTCGGCCGACATGCTGCGGGCGGGGGACGGCTCGCTTGAGATCTGCGGAAACCCTAATAATCGGCGCGGGACCTGCGGGCCTTGCAGCGGGCGCATGCCTGCGAAACCGGGGGCGCTCCTTTATCGTCCTCGAGAGCGGGCCAACGGTCGGCTCGAGCTGGCAGCGGCACTACGACAGGTTGCACCTGCATACCGACGCACGCCACTCTGCCCTGCCGTATCTGGACTTTCCGCGAGGAACACCGCGCTATCCCTCGCGTGAGCAGATGATCACCTATATGCAGCGATACGCGCAGCACTTCAGTCTCGCGCCGTTGCTAGGCGAAGAGGTGTGCAGCGTGCGCCGCGGCGACGGAGAGTGGATCACGACGACGCTGACAGGAAACACCTATCGCTCCGGCTGCGTGATCGTGGCCACGGGCTACAACGCCATTCCCCACCTGCCCCTATGGCCCGGCCAGGAGCGCTTTCGAGGCCGCATTCTGCACAGCAGTTGCTATCGGAACGGGGGGCCGTTTCGTGGCAAGCGTGTGCTCGTCGTCGGCTTGGGTAACAGCGGCGGTGAGATCGCCATCGATCTGCACGAGCACGGCGCCCGGGTCGCGGTCGCGGTGCGCGCCGCGGTCAACATCGTGCCCCGCGACATCCTTGGCCTCCCGATACTCACGGTCTCTCTCGCCTTGAGTCGGCTGCCTTCACGCCTCGCCGATGTGCTGGCGGCACCGCTCCTGCGATTGACCCTCGGCGATCTCTCGCGACTCGGTTTTCGCAAGCCGCAGGCCGGACCCATCACTCAGATCAAGAGGACCGGGCGCATCCCGCTCGTCGACATTGGGACAGTCGCGCTGGTACGTGCGGGACGCATCCAAGTATTGGGCGGTGTGCGTTCGCTGAGCGAGACCGACGTAACATTCGATGACGGATCTTCGCAGCGCTTCGATGCGCTTGTGCTCGCGACAGGCTTCCGCCCTGGGACGCAGCGTTTTCTGCACGAGGCCGATGCTCCGGGCGCGAATGCAGCCGGCCGTGAACGGATTGGTGGAAAAGGCGGACTCTACTTCTGTGGCTTCTTCGTCTCCCCGACTGGAATGTTGCGCGACATCGCCAGGGAGGCGCGCTGGATCGCCGAGCACATCGCCACGAGCTCGGGCGCGTTAGCGGCTTAACGAAGGCGGCACGCGATCGTCAGCTTTCCCGAATCGATGCCGCTGCTTGAACATACCAGTCGAAGCAGTCAGGCTTGACGACCTTGATGTATATCTATATATATACACGTATATGTATACAGATTCCTTCCAGACCATCGCCGATCCCACCCGCCGCCGCATCATCGAAGCGCTGCAGCACGGCGAGCGACCGGTCGCCGATCTCGTCGGCCAGGCCGGAATACAGCAGTCGGGCGTCTCGCGCCATCTGCGCATCCTGAGCGAGGCGGGATTCGTCTCGATGCGGACCGACGGCCAGCGGCACCTCTACGCGCTGAGGCCGGAGCCCTTCCGTGAGCTGGACTGCTGGCTGGCAAGGTATCGCAGTCTCTGGGATGCACGCCTCGATCGCTTCGGGGCGGCGCTCGAGAAGCGGCGGCAGCGCCGCTCCGCACCAGGGAGATCACACACATGAGCGACAGGAGCCAGGCGATGGCGACGCGGCCTACGAGCCCGAAGGTCGTCGTCGAGCGAAGCTACCGGGCGAAGGTGGGTGAGCTGTGGAATCTTTGGACCACGAAGGAAGGCTTCGAATCGTGGTGGGGACCCGAAGGGTGCCGCGTCGAAGTCCGTACGCTCGAAGCACGGATCGGCGGCCGGCTCCAGTACTCCATGATCGCTGCGGGGACCGAGCAGATCGCGGAAGTGAAACGCGTAGGTCTGTCGGTCTCTCAGGAGGTGCGGGCGCGGTTCGCCGAGGTGCGTCCGCAGGAGAGACTTGCGCTCATCCACGTGATTGACTTCGTCCCGGGCGTGAAGCCTTACGAGATGACCATCGCCGTGGACTTCCTCTCCCTCGGCGAGAGCTCACGCATGCTGGTCACGATCGATCCGATGCACAGTGAGGAATTCACGCGCATGTCGCACGACAGCTTCATCAGCCAGCTGACGAAGCTCGAGGGGCGGTTCAGAATAGACAAGGGCTAGAGGCCCTGACGAGTAGCTCCACCTGGCATCTTGATCGTCCGAGACGAGAGGCGCGTCCATTGCCGTCGCCCATGCCCCTCCCAAAGCAAAGTTACGCCTCGGTCCAGGTCGTCCTCCGCTGCGCTAGTCTCGCCGATAGCGTACGGTTTCTGACTTCCGAGTTGGGATTCAAGGTTCGCATGATCATGCCGGCCGAGGATCCGACAGTGGCCGTGCTGAGCGCACCGGATTGCGTTCTCAGACTTGAACAGATTGGTCCCGGGGCCGAGCGGCCCGCACCCGTGAAACTCCGTATTCTGTGCGATCTCGAGACGCTGCCGACCGGCGCGCCGAGGGCGCTCGAAGGGCCGGATCGCTTGAGCGTCGAAATCGCCGCGCTTCACCCGCCAGTGATCGTGCCGGAGAGCACCCAGGAGTTTGTGTTGACGCGTCGAGGCGCGGTCTCCGACTGGCACGCGGGACGCGCTGACATGTTGTATCGGGACCTGATCCCCTCGCGGCTCGGTGGCCGCTTTACGGCATCCCATATTCTGATTCCGAACTGCGGGCCCGTGCCCGACTATGTCCACTATCACCGCGTCCGCTTCCAGATGATCTTCTGCAAGAACGGATGGGTGCGCGTTTGCTACGAGGACCAGGGCGATCCCATAACCCTGAAGGCTGGAGATTGCGTGCTGCAGCCGCCGGAGATACGGCACCGCGTCCTGGAATCCTCCGAAGGACTCGAGGTCATCGAGATCAGTTGTCCCGCAGCGCACGAGACCTGGAGTGATCCGAGCATGACATTGCCCACCGGCACAAAAGCACCGGAGCGGGAGTTCAATGGTCAGCGCTTTGTGTGCCACGTGGCCAGCAAGGCCAGCTGGAAAGCATCACGATTTCACGGGTTCGAACAGCGCGATATGGGAATCGGCGCGGCGACGAACGGGCTCGCGGGAGCCCGGGTCCTGCGGAGCGCCGCGGGCGCGGTCGTCGACCGGCGCGGCGCCGCTCCGAGGAATGCTCACGCCGGTGAATTTGCCTTCTACTTCGTGCTATCCGGAGCCACCGTCCTCGAGAGCTCGGCTCTCGGAGCCCATGATCTGAGCCCGGGCGACAGTTGTGTACTGCCCGCGGGGGCCGACTTCGCAATTCGAGCAACGGAAGGGCTCGAGCTGCTCGAGGTAACCTTGCCCGCCGAGCTGCCAGGCGCATAGCGCTGCGCCCGCATCCTGCCGGCAGGGTTATGGTCTCGCGCATCAAAAAACCCGATTGCAATGTCGAGCCGACCCCCGTGCGCTCGTCGTTCAGGCAGGAGGTTCACCATGAGCAAATCCCCTGTCCAAAGGATCGTGCCTCATCTCTGGTATGCGAAGGAAGCTGAGGAGGCCGCGCGGTTCTACGCCACCGTATTCCCCGATTCACGCGTCGATCGCGTCACATCGCTGCCCGCGGACTCCCCTGGCGGGCCCGCAGGCTCGGTTGATATTGTCGAGTTCACGCTGTTTGGCCAGCGGTTCATGGCCATCAGCGCCGGACCGCACGACTCGTTCAATGACGCTGTCTCGTTCCTCGTTAACTGCAGCTCACAATCGCAGATCGACCGCTACTGGAACGCACTGCTCGCCAACGGCGGTAAACCCCAGGCATGTGGTTGGATTATCGACAGGTATGGTGTCCGCTGGCAGATCGTCCCCACCGTGCTGGGCGAGATGATCACCGATCAGGACAAGGCGAGGTCCAGGCGCGTGGCTCAGGAGATGCTGACACAGGTGAAATTCGACATTTCGAAGCTCGAGGCTGCGTTCCGGGGTAAATGAGCGTCACCGGCTCTTCGCGTTGTACAGGTTTCTGTGACATAGATACCCGGGCGAGGCGCTGGTCCGGCCTCAAGCCGTGACCCCGATCCCAGCGATGCGCGGGCCATCTGGGTAGGCTTCCTCTTAAGGAAGCCGCCACTCATTATGTTAGTCAAATGCGCCATGGCTGCCATGGCCGTGTGTGCGGCCGCTATCTGCAGCGCATCGCCCCCTATCTACAAATACGTCGACGCCGACGGCGTGGCGCATTTCACCGATAAGCCGGACTCGAGACGATACCAGTTGCTCGATCTGACTCCCAAGGGGTTGACGCGCAGTGGCGATCATTATGACCCCGGGCTCCTGGCGCGGGCCGCGCAGTATGACGTCATCATTGAGGCGGAGGCGAAGTCCGCAGGCGTTGAGCCCAACCTGCTCAGGGCCGTAATCGTGGTCGAATCGGGTTTCAATTCCCGTGCGGTCTCCAAGCGCGGCGCAGTCGGCCTCATGCAACTCATGCCTGCGACGGCGACGCGGTTTGGCGTGTCCAATCGCTACGATCCACGACAGAACGTGCGGGGCGGCGCTCTCTACCTTGGCTTTCTAATCAGTCGGTTTGGCCAGAACGTGCATCTCGCGCTCGCCGCCTTCAATGCTGGCGAAGACGCGGTGGAGCGCAATTCGGGGCAGATTCCGCCTTTCATCGAAACGCTTGAATACGTGCCGAAAGTCCTCAAGATTTATCAGGCGCTGACCGAGCGGCAGCGGCATCAGACTACCCTGGCTGCGCTACCGCCGATCTAGCGTCGACGCTTAATCCCAGCTAAGAACTCGAGCCCCGCGCCGCGACCTACTGCTGCGACTGCGGCCTGCCTTGGCAGTGCCGGTCGATCGCATCCACGAGCCTGGGAAGCAGGGCGTCCGGCAAGTCGTGCCCCATGCCGTCGATCACGAGCAGCGTTGCGCCGCGCACGTTGCTCGCCGTGTCGCGTCCTTCCTCGAGTGGCACCAATGGATCATCCGCACCGTGGATGACGAGCGTGGGGACAGCGATCGTATTCAATAGCGGACGACGGTCGCTCGCGAGGACGACCGCAAGCAGCTGGCGAACGGTCGCCATGGGGTCGTAGGCGCGCGCAACCCACCCGCTGATGCGGCTGCGCATCTCGCGCCGATCGGTCGGGTAGCCGGGACTGCCGATGACGCTGAAGAGCTCGACCAGATGGTCGATGATTGGCTCGCGGCCGGCGCCGCGCCGCGGGCGGCGCATGAACACGCGCAGCGCTTCCGGCTTCGGCGGCAGCGGATGCGGTCGGCCACTCGCCGACATCATCGACGTGAGGCTCAACACCCGCTCGGGAAAGTGGCCGGTGACCACCTGCGCGATCATGCCGCCCATTGAGACGCCGACGAGGTGAGCCTTGCCAATTCCGAGCGCGTCCATCAGGCCGACCGTGTCACGCGCCATGTCCTCGAGCGTATACGGCGCGCGCACCGGCAGGCCGAGGCGCGCAGCGGCGAGGAGCAGCAGTGGATTCTGCCAGCGACGCCCCGGGACTCGGCTCGACAGCCCGCAGTCGCGGTTATCGAAGCGGATCACCCGATAGCCACGCGCCGCAAGTGCGCGGCAGAACTCCTCGGGCCAGCCGACAAGCTGCATGCCGAGCCCCATGATGAGAACGATCGCCGGGTGCGCGGGATCACCCAGCGACTCGAACTCGAACGTCAGTCCGTTCGCTCGGACGGAGGGCATGGTTCGGCCGGTCAGCGTCGGTGGGGTCGGTGCGGGTCGCGGTACAGCACGCGACGCAGGCCGCGCCGGTGGAACGGCCGCCAGGCACCCTCGGGCTGGGACAGCCGGTCGGCGATGGCGTAGAGGGTCAGCGGATTGAAGCCCATTCCGAGGTGGCTCGCCTCGACCTCGATGCTCTCGGTCGTGGGGCCCACCTGCTCCACGCTGCACTGCCAGGCAACGACGCCATCGCTGCGGCTGAATATGGAGGTCGTCGGGACCGGCGGCGGCGTGCGCAGCGGCTCGTGCACCTCCGGTGCACCGATCCTGTGACCGGTCACAAGCTCGTAGAGTCGCCAGGCGTTGGTCGCCTTCGGATGTCCGGTGAAGGGCGTCCCCAGGGTGATCACGAGGCGCACGTCCTTGGCCGCGACCTTGGCGAGCTCGCGCGCGTAGATGCCACCCAAGCTCCAGCCGATCAGGCTGACCTTGCGTCGGTGCGCTCGCCGCAGACCGCGCAGGCGCTTCAGGACTCTCTCCATGATGTCCGCGCGCGGCCCGAGGTTAACGCCCTGTTCCCACGCGTAGGGGGAATAGGCGAGCCCGGCGAGAAAGCGGCGCAACGGCAGTGTCGTCACATCTCCGGCGAGCAGACCGGGGAGAACCAGCACCGGGTGGCCATCCCCGGCGCGCAGACGCCGCAGCAAAGGCCGCGCCGCGAGCGTCGCTCCGTACTCAAGTCCGGCGCGCGACTCGAGGGCGAGCCGAACGAGACCCGGTGCTTCGAGCGGGTCGCCGTAGGGGAAGTCGTCTCGATCGGCCATCAGTCCGTCACCTCGTGCGTCGACTGCCGCGCGCGGCCGACCCGCGCCGCCGACCAGTCCCCGCGGACCGGCGGCGCCTGGCTTGCGTGGTGCACGCCTTGAGCTCGGCGTGCGCCGCGGCCAGATCGTGGGCAAGCTCGCGCGCGTCGGGCACGGCGCAGCGCGCCGCCGTGAATCCGAAGCCTAAGGCACCGCTGTAGCTCACCACTGTGATATTGAGCCCGATTCCGTGCTCCACAATAGACAGCGGCCAATACGCTTCCATGCGCGCGCCGACCGTGTACAGCGGTACCTGCGGCCCCGGGACATTGGAGATCACGACGTTGGCGATCGGCGGCAGCATATCGGCCATGTGGCTCTTGCCATAAAGTGCCGCCAGGCTGTGCACGAGCCACGGCACGCCGATCGAGGGGAAGTCGGTCGGAATGAGCGCCTTGGCGCGCTGCGCCAGTGCCTTGGTCGCGCCCGCCGCGGCACGCACGGAGTGCAGCCGGCGCAGCGGATCAGCGAGGTTGGTCGGCAGCCGCACGAGGCTCAAAGTTGCGTGGATGCCGAAGCTCACGTCCCCCGGCTCGCGCAGCGAGATCGGCATCGTGGCGGTGAGCGGCTTGCGCGGTACGCCGCCGTGTCGCGCGAGATAGCGTCGCAGCGTTCCGGCACACAGCGCCAACACTACATCGTTGATCGTCGCGTTCGCGGCCTTACCGATCGCCTTGACCTCGTCCAGGGGCAGGGACAGCACCGCGAGGCTGCGCTCGGGCCCGATGGTCACGTTGAGCGGCGTGCGCGGCCCGAACGAGAAGTTGCGGCGCAGCTGTTTGCTCGAGAGAAAGGCCGGACCCTGGATCAGGTTGGCGAGCGCGATTGCGGCGGTCGGCAGGTAACGGAGCAAGCGCACGAACTGGCCAGCGTTGTGGCTCATGGCCGCGCCGGCCACGGCGATCGCTCCGGGAGCGGCGCCGGATCGCCCGGCACGTCCCGCGCCCTGCGTCAGCCCGCGCCGCTTCGGTGCGACATCAAACAGTACCGTGGCGAGCCCGACGCCGGCTGCTCCATCCAGTACCGCGTGATGGATCTTGATGTAGTAGGCCTCGCGACCGTCCTGCAGCCCGTCGAGTACATACAGCATCCACAGCGGCCGGCTGCGATCCATCAGCTGTGCATGCAAGCCGGCGACGCAGTCTTCGAGCTGGGCCAGCGTGCCCGGAGCGGGGAGCCGCACGCGCCGCACGTGGAAATCGAGATCGATCTTCTCGCCGTCGACCCACACCGGAGAAGCGAGATTGAAGGGGACGGCCGCAAGCCGGCGTCCGAAAATCGGCGCAACGTGCATCCGCCCGGCAAGGGCCCGCTTCACGCCAGAGTAGAAGTCACCCGGACGCGTCGACTTCGCAAACACGTGCAACGAGCCGACGTGCATCGGGGTTTCGGGCGTCTCGAGATCGAGAAAGACCCCGTCCAGCCCGCTGAGCGGCACGATCGCCCGTTGTGCGTTCACCGCAATATTGTGCGGCCCCGCGCCAAGGGTTGCCACTGCTCTGCTGACGTCAGACCACGGCCACCTCCGATTACTCCCACGCGCACCCCGAATCCACGCTGATTGGGAGCTAGTAGAGTTGTCGCAGCCGGGGTAGGCTCCCCGAAGTTCTTAAGCGGAGAGCGAGCAATGGCGATCAAACGTCCGACCAAGAGCCGGGGTACGCCATCACGTAAGCCGGTGGCCTCAGTTGCCATGCGTCACGTTGACGTCAGGTCGAAGCCGCAGATGGTTCCAGGGACTCTCTACGTCGGGTGGCTGTGTAAGAACCGATCGTGCGGAGCCCTCATTGCCATCGCGCTCCCACCAGCGGAAAGCAAGGCGGCGGCGTCCGCATTCGACGATCAATTGACGGCGATCAAATGCCCGCATTGCGGGGATGAAGACCTGTATCGCTGGAGCGCTCGGAGTGAGCATGAATACACTGCGAAAAGCGCAGCAGGCTGACCTCGGGCCGCCGAGTGAGCATGGATCCTGAACTCATCGCCCCGATCCTGATCGCCGCCCTGGTAGTCTGGGGAATCCTGCGGCGCCTGCGACGGACCTTCGGTCGCCAGACTGTGCAAGTCGGAAGGATTTGGCTTCGCATCGGTGTGCTCACGCTCGTCGGAGCGCTCGTGATCGCGACGAGTGCGGCGCGGAGCGCCGCGGCGCTCGAGGCCTTGACCGCCGGTCTCGCCTGCGGTGTGGCGCTCGCGTACGTCGGGCTGCGGCACACGAAGTTCGAAGTGACGCTGGAGGGCCGTTTCTACACGCCCCACACCTACATCGGCCTCGCGGTGACCGCGCTGCTCCTCGGCCGGCTGCTGTACAGATTCTTCTACCTCTCCTACGGCGCAAACGCGCCGGTCGGTGCGAATCAGGACTTCGCCGTGGCGTATCAACGAAATCCGTTGACCCTCGGCATCTTCGCAGTGCTGATCGGCTACTACGTGCTGTTCTACGCAGGTGTGCTCGTCAGGACCCGAGCGGCTGCGCTGCCGCTGAGCGACGGCGCTGCCCCCGGCACCTGACCCTGCTTCCTGGCCATAGACGGCAGGCGGCCCGTCATTTATGCCTAGCTCTAGCTGCGGTAAGTCCCGCAGGCGTATGCTTTTCCCCGGCATCCGTGGGAACCCCGAGGAGGGGGCGTACAGGTCGCTCTTAGACCTCGAAAACAAGACTTACGCGGGGAGGTTGTCGTGTCTATAGATAAAATCGTGGGCCTGATCGGTATTGCCGTCGCTATTCTCTCGGCATTCGTCACCATCCCGCACGTGGTCATGATCCTGGTGATTGCAGGACTGATCGTCGGCTTCTGGGTCGCCAGCGCCGATCACGTGCGGCTCATTCTGACGGCACTTGCGCTGTTCCTATTCGCGCCAAATTTCGCTACCGCGCCTCTGGTCGGAAAATACATCACGGCGATCATGATGTCCGGTGGCTACATGGCAATGGGCGCCTCCATTATGGCGATCCTGCGAAATCTCTATGAGCGGTTCCGGCCGGCGTCGAAGGCCGCCGCGAGCTAGGTAGTCGCGCGAGGGGCGCGGGGAGCCGCCCCGCGGTGCGTGACGGCCGGGGGACGGGCGGCGGTCCTACCCCGGCGCGCGGTGCACAGTGCGGCGCGAGGGCCGTCAGCCGCGCAGCGGAGGCGACGAAGGCGAGCGCCAGGAGCGGGCCGTAGCTCAGCGGTTCGATCCCGCCGCGCATGCATCCGCGGAAGATC
>CAWJIS010000003.1:0-364302 GCA_963843035.1 uncultured Gammaproteobacteria bacterium | reverse complement strand
TCGGACAGGTCGCCGCGAACGATCAGCCAGTGGGGCACCTCTCCCCTGCCCGCTCACGCCGTACCTACCCACTCGGGAAGCTCCGAAATTCGACGACGGACGCATCCCGATTGATGAGCTCGGCGGGGACAAAGACCAACGGCGATAGCCCTGATCACCGGGCAGCTCATACTGCCGCACTAGGTCCTCGGCCATCGACGCCAGGAGGATCACTGGTTCGACTCGAACAGCGACACTTCGGCCAACCACACACCTGAGTACCAGCGGCCCTTGTGCAATTCCCGACTGCAATCGGCGAATCCGGTCGCCAGGATCTTGCGCGCGTTCTCCCGCGTGGTCGCGTGGAAGAGCCTCACGATCGGGACGCGCGTGGAGTGCTCGATCGCGTCGGCGATTTGATAGCCGCCCTCGGCGAGTGGGGTGAGTCGCCATTCACGGCCGACGGGCACCTGTCGCTCCGTGTATGCCGGCGCCGCGTTCGGGTTCGGAAGCAACATGAAGTCGTGGCCCGGCGGGTGCGGACAGTTCGCGACGTCGGCGCCCGAAAACAGCGCGGCGGCGACGTGCTCGAAGCCCGCGTGCAGGAACGGGGCCGCGTCGACGGACTTACCTGAGCTGCGCTTCAGCTCCGGGCTGAAATGAAAGCCTGAATCAACCTGCACCAGCGTCGCTCGATCGAAGGTCACGTACTGTGGACCCACGCCATACGCCGCCCCGAATGCGTATGTCTCGGCGTCGTAGACCCCGTGGGGGATCCCGTGCACGTTGATCGCAACGAGCGCTTGGTGCCCCGGTGCGATCACTCCTCGCGCTCTGTATTCCTTCAGCCGCTCGGCCTTGTCACGAAGCGCGCCGCACACACGCATCGTCACCTGCTCCCTCGGCACGTAGAAGGCGACCGAGGATGCGCCGGGTGCGGGCCTCGGCTGCACGACGCGGTCGGGGTTCGATTTATCGCCTCCCGTCGGCGCGACAGCCTCAAGCCACAGGACGCGGCCGTCGCGGTGCTGAACGCGCACGTCGGGGGCGCCCTCCGGCGGGCACTGGATGGTCAGGCCGGCGCGGAGCAGCGAGACCGCCAGGTACATCTCGAACCAGCGCTGATGAAAGTGGCGGCGGAACTCGATGCGGAAGTGCTCGCTCGCATAGGGCGCGAAGTCGCGCCAGAGCTCGTTGCAGTTGGCCCGGGCCACCGCCGCGCCTTCGCCCGCGGCGCGCGGATGTTCGTGTACGCGGCGTCCGCGCTTGGGTCGTCGACAGCGAAGAGATCGGGCAGAGTCACGGAATAACCCTAACGTCGACCGCTCACGGGAGGCCTAAACGCACACGAGCCTCCGCTTTGATGATCTCCACCAGTACGCCAAAGGTGAGAGACGCTCCTCGCTCGGCGGCGACCTTCTTCGCCTTGTGCCACGCGGAGTCGTTTCTCGCGGCAGCAATTGCATCGTGGCCGGCGGCAGACAAGCGCTCGATCATGACGTCCACGATTCCCACGAGCGCCCTAAGCACCTTCCCGTGCAGAAGACCCTCCTCGATGAGAAGCTCCGCATGCGCCAGGATGGTCTGGCGGTCGTACCCCGCGACCTCGAGCGGTTTGTCCAGACCGCCCTCCGGCGGTGAGTGTTCCTCCACGAAGGCGAGTATCGATCGCGAGAGTTCGAGATCCCGTTTCATGCAAGGCTCCTGCTCCTGCACCAGCCCCCTTGGTGCGTCGCGGTCTTCTCGTCGACGCCCATTTCGATGAGGGTGTAGAACCTTCTATACCCGACATGCTTGGGCGGCGCTAGCGAGCTCGGCGTCGGTCGATCTCAAATCGGGTAGCCGGCCCTATAGAGCCGCAGCGCCCATGTCTCTCTGGTGGGATTAGTGATTAGGTCGCGACAGATTGCATTTGTGCGCAGGCAAGGTAAGTCCAATGCTCACGGGAAAGATAAGAGCTATCTGGTCGCGACATTCGACGGCTTCCCAGGTGTTCGGATCCGCTGCTAAGCGCCGAGGAATGCGCAGAGCGCGGCATCGAGCCGGGAAGGTTTCCGCCGTTCGAGACATGGACACCTAAGCAGCAGGAGGCGGGACGGAAACTCGCAGAGTGCCTCGCGGAAATGGCCGTCCTTCAGGCTTACCGCTCCATAGCGAATGAGCTCGACCGCATGGTCGCTGAGGGTTACGACAAGAGCGACTTCGAGAAAGAGGCCGCGAGGCGGATACTTGCCCGGATTCACGCAGGCAAGTGGAAGCCTCCCGACAAACACGACACATACGGCCTGGAGCGCGAAGTGGGCTGGGTCTTAGAACCGATTCTTAAATCAGAAGCCAACTGGCCCATGTCCCTCGCGGATGAGTGATACTCGCCGCCCGTCTACTCCTCCATCCGCCAAGCGGAGGTTTCGGAATGAAAATCGCACTGTGGGTTGGGGCGCTGGCTGCTCCAATTCTCTTGTCGGCCGCTGCGCCATTGGCTAGCGCCGGACCAGAGGGATGCCGCGACGCGGTCGATCACTATAATTCCGTGCTCGGAGACGTCTCAGACACCCTCAGTCGATACGGTAAATGCGTGGCAGGCAGCCAGGGCCACGACGACTGCAGTACCGAGTTTCGTAGGCTAAAGAACTCGCAAGACGAATTTGAATCCGCTGTCTCAGAGATCGGAAGCGAATGTGACTGAGCCTTGGTGGCATGAATCAACTGAATCAACTCGTTGACTCTAGGGTCATCAGGGGTAAGTCGGTATATGTTTTTGAGAGCCACAACATGGCTCTCGTGCCTTGGGGTGAATGTAGACGTGCGGTTGGACAGGCGCCGAGATTATTCACTCTCGATCACCATACCGATACGCGGCCGGCGTTCGTCGGCGCAGCAACTCATCAGCCAGGCTCTGTTATGCCGCGTCCTTCGGGGGTATGGGAACCGATCGCACAACGTCTAGTAGATGCCGTTCATTTCGAGGACGCTGAGAGCGTGGCTCGGGCCGCGAAGTTACTGCGTTACGACGAACAGATTGACGCGGCCGTGCGTTCAGGGATCCTAGACATAGCGTTTGTCGCCGCGCATTCCGACCAAGGGCACATCGAAAGCAACCAGCAACTCGCCCTGGACGAAGCGTGGCGTCGGTCCGGGCCGTCCAGTCAGTCTTACGAAGAGGGCAAGCTGGTAATTCGAGCGCTGCCGCGTCCAGTAGCTCCGCCGCCATTCACATATTCTCTTCCAGAGACCGCATCGTGGTCCTGCCGCACGCTTCACTGCCGAAGGCAAGGCTTGAGCCCGGCGGGATCATGGGAGACAAGTACACCAGAGACTATTGCAACGCTGCGCTTGAGGACGAACTGCTTGAGCAGCACTTGAAGTTGGTAAACAAGATCTGTTCGGATGCTGGAGTCGCGAAGCTCTTTGAGGCGCCATACCTGCTCGACATTGATTTGGACTATTTCAATACCAGGAGGTCAATTGCGCCGAAACACTCCTACGTGTTTTATGAATTGGTGCGGCATTCCGCGGCAATAACAATGGCCAGAGAGAGCGCGTGTGTAGTGTCATGTCGGCTTAAAGGCGAAACAAAGGTGACAAGCGATTTTCTGGAGGAACGCCTGATAGACCACATTGGGGCCGCTTTAAGCCCCCGCCCGAAATCGCCGTAAATTGTCGTATTCCCTCGGGGAGCAGACAAGAGGTGGCACCATGAAGAATCTGATAATCAGCGCGTTGGCTTCAGCGGTATTGCTTGGATGTGCAGCTCAGTCACATGTGATCGTCGGGAAGGTGCGTCCACCAGTCTCTCCAGACCAAGTCAAGATCTATCTGGAGCCGCCGAGATCGTTCCGTATAAACCTTGATTTATAATGGAAAGGGAGGGACGGGTTTCACCCGCTCTTGGCCGCTTGGCCCCGAGCGAGCACGCCGTAGGCGAGAGACTCGGCCAAAATCTCGGCCAACTCCTCGCGGGGCAGTAACCTCAGCTTCTCAATATCAGGGCGGGCCGACATGGAGCGCAGCAGATCATCCTTCGTTGATTTGCTACAACTCTCGAGGAACCACAGGTAAGTATCTATGGGGTCCTTGAGCCCGCCAGTTCGCTCAACAACGCCAAAGAATGTGTCAGGATCCTCGGCGTACGCTTTCGCCTCGGGATCAGTCATCTTATTTGTGCAGATGAATCGCTCGCCGGCGTCGGTTCGGTAAATGCCGTACATGCTCTTTTCACTCGGTACGGCCACCGCCTGTTCCAGGGTAGCCGCTACCTGCTGACCCGCGCCGTTAGGAACTAGGTAGCGCTCCCCGACGACCAACTGAGGCGGATGGTCTTTGCCTGCCAAGTGCCGACTACTCCCATCAAATGTCTGCGGGATCTGGCGGTGCGTCTGCACTGAATCCCACAGCGCAAGGAAGTCGGCATGCTTAGCGCGGAGCCGCGCTCCCTCGCGGATCGTCCCCTGCTGGTGACTACGAAAATCGATTGGCCCAACTCCCTGGCACACAAGCCCCACAATGGAGCGCGTGCTGTCGAGCTGTAAGTGGTACGGATGGTTGCAAACGATCACTGTCGCGGCGGGCACCTCTTTGCCTTGTCGTCGCAACAGGTCTTCGGTCTCGGGAATCGCATCAAGCGCCGCCTGCAGCCAAGAAGATTCATGTGGTTCGGCGAGCCCTTCGGGGCTCTCGTTGGGCATAGCGAGCTCAATGAAAACCAGCCGCTCGTGATCCGCGTCCTTTGAAAGCGCATCACGTAGCAGCCGCCCGACAGCAATCCGCACCTGACGGTGGCCCTCAGCGTCATCGCTAGGAAACGAGGTCCAGTGCTTGGTCTTCACCTCCACACTAAAGGCCTTGCCGCTGGAGTGCCGGGTTGCTCGATACTCGCAGTGAGTCCGGGTCGGGTCTGTTTCGTCTTCGAACTCGATCGCGAAGCCCGCGCGCACGAGCATCCCCGCAACACGAATCTCAGACAGCGCGCCTAAGAACTGACCCGGGTCCGCCAATCGTGCAATCAGGATCCCGCGCAGCTCAGCGTTGTGTTCCAGCAGGTAGAGGTTGTAAGCGAGCTCCAGGTAGGCCCGCGCGGCCCCAGTTTCAGGAGCTTCAAACACCTCGCCCGGCACGCGCTGGTGGGCAGCCTGCAGCTGGCAAACCCGTCGGTGCCACAGCGCCACTGGGTGCATCTCAGCTTCTGGCTTCGCCAGTTCAGCCTTTCCGAGCTCTTTCCCCAGAGCATTGCCGAGGAAGTACATCAAGAAGTCGGGGAAGGTCTTCCAAGCCTCGCCGTAGTAGACGCGGTTGCCGGCAGCTACGAAACGGTGCTCGCCGAGTTCGGCCGAGATAATCGGTTTCCCCAGCCCTTGCTGGGTTTGCCGACGTTGCTCACGAGCCAGGTGGTGTTTTAGGTGGATATCGCTGGCAGCAAATGCGCGCTGCACACGTTCCTGCTGCGCGGTGTCACCGTGGCAGTGCTTGTACTTTCTACCGCTGCCGCACGGGCAACGTTCATTGCGGCCGATCTTCGCCATTCGCGCTAACGCGCCACCTCACGCTAGGACATTCATCCTACAGTGCGTCGCCTTGCGCATTTCGCCTAGCTCGGCCAAACGAGCCGCACGAGCCTTGCCGCATCTCGCATCGTTGGCCACAAGACGCAACTCGTAGTCCATCGGCGTCCGCCCTAGAGTTTCCGTACACTTTCCGTACGGAAAAGTTTATCGACTTTCGGTGGAGCGCGATGTGTTCTCAAGTATATGATTTTGGCGGAGAGAGAGGGATTCGAACCCTCGAAGGGCTTTTGACCCTTACACCCTTAGCAGGGGTGCGCCTTCGACCACTCGGCCATCTCTCCGCGCGCGGCAATCTTCACCTGGCAAGCGCGGCGGCGCGCCATGATACTGAAGCGCTCCACGCACGGCAAAAACACGCGCTGCCCGGACCGCGCGGGCCTCAGCCGGTGAGCCGCGCCCGCACGAACTCGCGCACCGAGGCGAGCGCCGCGTCGAGCGCCTCGGGCTTGCTGCCCCCGGCCTGGGCGAAGTCCGCCCGGCCGCCGCCGCGCCCGCCCACCTGCGCCGCCACCGCCCCGGCCAGCTCCCCGGCCTTGATGCGCCCGGTCTGATCGTCGGTGACGCCGACGACCAGCACCACTTTGGCCGGGCTCTCGACGCTCGCCAGCACAACGACCGCCGACTTGAACTTCTCCTTGAGCTGATCCACCGCGCTGCGCAGCGCACCGGCATCCGCGCCGTCGACCTTGGTCGCGACGACCTTGACGCCCCGCACGTCAACCGCGCCGGCTGCCAGATCCACGCCCTGGCCGGAGGCCAGCCGGTCCTTGAGCGTGCGCACCTCGCGCTCGAGCTGCTTCACGCGCTCGAGCTGCTCGCGCACCTTGGCGCCGACGTCCTCGCGCGAGCCGCGCACGAGACTGGCGAGGTCCTTGAGCAGCGCATCGTTCTGCTCGACATAGCCGAGCGCCGCCTCGCCGGTCAGGGCCTCGATGCGCCGCACGCCCGAGGCGACGCCGCTTTCGCCGGTGATCTTGAAGAGCCCGATGTCGCCGGCACGCTGCACGTGAGTGCCACCGCACAGCTCCATCGAGAAATCGCCGAGCTTGAGCACGCGCACGTCCTTGTCGTACTTCTCGCCAAACAGCGCGATCGCGCCCTCGCCCACCGCGGCGTCATAGTCCATCACGCGCACTTCGCCCGGCGCGTTGACGCGGATCTGCGCATTCACCAGCCGCTCGATCTCGCGCAGCTCGTCCGGCGTCAGGGCCTGGTAGTGCGCGAAGTCGAAGCGCAGCCGGTCGGGCGCGACGAGCGAGCCCTTCTGCTGCACGTGGGTGCCGAGCACCTGACGCAGCGCCGCGTGCAGCAGATGCGTCGCGCTGTGATTGAGTACCGTCGCCTGGCGCCGCTGGACATCCACCCGCGCCTCGAGCGTGTCGCCGATACGGATCATCCCCTCCGACAGCTCGCCCAGGTGCGCGTGCGCGGCGCCGCGCTTCTGGGTATCGGCGACCGCAAAGCGCACACCCGCCCCGGTCAGCTCCCCGGCATCTCCCACCTGGCCGCCGGACTCGGCGTAGAACGGCGTGCGGTCGAGCACCACCTCGCCCTTGTCCCCCGCTGCAAGCGACGGCACCGAGGCGCCGTCCTTCAACAGCGTCATCACCTGGCCGGTGGATACGAGCTCCTCGTATCCCCGAAATACGGTTTGCGCATCGACCTTGGCTCCGGCGCTCTGGTCAGCGCCGAACTTGCTCGATTCCTGCGAGCGGCGCCGCTGCTGCTCCATCGCCGCCTCGAAGCCCGCCTGATCGATGGTAAGTCCGCGCTCGCGCGCCACGTCCGCGGTCAGGTCGGCGGGAAAGCCAAAGGTGTCGTACAGCTTGAACACCGTCTCGCCGTCGATCACCTTCTCGCCGCGCAGATTCCGGATCGCGCTCTCGAGCAGCACCATGCCGTTGGCGAGCGTCTCGGCAAAGCGCTCCTCCTCCTGGCGCAGCACGCGCTCAGTGACCGCGCGACGCGAGACGAGCTCCGGGTAGGCGTCACCCATTTCCTGCGCCAGCACCGGGACCAGCTTGTGGAAGAACGGATCGTGAATGCCGAGCTTGTAGCCGTGGCGGAGCGCGCGGCGGATGATCCGGCGCAGCACATAGCCGCGGCCCTCGTTGGAGGGCAGCACGCCGTCGACGACCAGGAAGGCGCTGGCGCGGATGTGATCGGCGATCACGCGCAGCGAGCTCGAGCTGAGGACGGACGTACCGGCGAGCTTGCCGGCGGCGCGGATCAGATTCTTGAAGAGGTCGATGTCGTAATTGGAATGCACGCCCTGCATCACCGCGGAGATGCGCTCGAGGCCCATGCCGGTGTCGACCGAGGGCTTGGGCAGCGGGGTCAGCTTGCCGTCGGCGCCGCGGTCGTACTGCATGAAGACCAGATTCCAGATCTCGACGTAGCGGTCGCCCTCCTCGTCCGCCGAGCCCGGCGGGCCGCCCGCGACCTCCGGGCCGTGGTCGTAGAAGATCTCGCTGCACGGGCCGCACGGGCCGGTGTCTCCCATCGCCCAGAAGTTAGAGGCTTCACCCAGGCGCGCGAAGCGCCGCGGGCTCACGCCGACCTCCTTCAGCCAGATGTCCGCGGCTTCGTCGTCGTCCTTGTACACCGTGCACCAGAGGCGCGCCGGATCGAGCCCCAGATTGAAGATCAGGAAGTCCCAGGCGAAGCGGATCGCCTGGCGCTTGAAGTAGTCGCCGAAGGAGAAGTTGCCGAGCATCTCGAAGAACGTATGGTGGCGGGCCGTGTACCCCACGTTCTCGAGGTCGTTGTGCTTGCCGCCGGCGCGCACGCAGCGCTGGCTGGTCGCGGCGCGCAGATAGTCGCGCGTCTCCCGCCCCAGGAACACGTCCTTGAACTGCACCATGCCCGCGTTGGTAAAGAGCAGCGTCGGGTCGTTCGCGGGCACGAGCGAGCTCGACGGCACGATCGCGTGGGCATGCCCGCGGAAGAACTCGAGGAACGCGGCGCGCACGTCCGCTGCGCTCATGTAGGTCGGTTTTCCCAAGGTCCTTCAGTCCGTGTCGGGATCGGCTCCGGTAGCCGCGCGGATATGATCGGCTGAAAAGCCACGATACTGCAAAAAGCGCGCTTGCCGGGCCTTCTCGCGCCAGTTGGCGGGCGCGGCCTTGCCGAAGCGGCGCGCGCGCACTGCGGCCGCCGCGGCGCGCCAGTCAGGACCGCTCTCGAGCGCCGCCTCGATGAGCTCCTGCGGCAGGCCGCGCGCGCGCAGGTCCGTGCCAATGCGGATCGGGCCGCGGCCCCGTCCGGCGTGGTATGCGACATAGTTGTGCGCATAGCGCTCATCGTTGAGCGCGCCCTCGGCGGCGAGCTCGGCCAGCGCCGCCGCCGTCGCCTCCGGCCCGAATCCCCGCGTGCCGAGGCGCTCGCGCAGCTCCGCGCTCGACAGGTCCCGCCGCGCGAGCAGCGCCACTGCAGCCGCGCGGGCCGCCGCGGGGTCGGCAGCCCGTTCCGCACTCTCCTCGGGACCGGCCTCAGCCCTTGCTGCTCGTCGAGCGGCCATCGACTGAAGTATAGTGCGCGGCCTGCGGTCGCCCGTGGATCCGCGACATCACATAAGGACACAAGGGAAAATCATGCGTATCGCTGTTGGATTGCTGGCTTGCCTCGGCGCCGGTGCCCTGACTTCCGCCCTCGCAGATCCCCAGATCGAAGCCCAATCCGCGCCCGCCCCCGCGGCCGCTGCTGCCGCGTCCGCTCCGGCGACACCGGCCTCGGCCGCCACGGACGCAGCCGACGCTGCGGCCACCAAGGCCGCCGCCGCGGCGGCAGCCGCCAAGGCGGAGCTCGACAAGGACACGCAGCACTTCCTCGCCGAGGGCTACAGGCCCGAGATGCACGGCGGCGAGCAGATCTACTGCCGTAAGGAAACGGCGCTCGGCTCGCGCCTCGCTCCGGTGAAGAATTGCGGGACGATCGAGCAGCTGAAGGTAAGCGAGCAGCGGACCAAGGCGGGCGTGTACGACGCGCAGCGCCAGCAAACCATGGGCCCGAGCTCCCGCTGAGCCGTTCTGGTCCCGGCGATCAGGCCGTGTTGGCAGCGGCCTGCTCGCCGTTACGCTGCTGGCGCGGCGGCAAGAGACGCGCACGTACCTGCTCCTCGATCTCGCGCGCCACTTCCCGGTTCGACTGAAGATACGCGCGCGCGTTGTCCTTGCCCTGGCCGATGCGGTTGCCCTTGTAGGCATACCAGGCGCCGGACTTCTCGATGATGCCGAGCGAGCTGCCGAGCTCGATGATCTCACCCTCGCGTGAGATCCCAAGCCCGTACATGATCTCGAACTCCGCCTCGCGGAACGGCGGCGCCACCTTGTTCTTCACCACTTTGACGCGCGTCATGTTGCCGGTGACTTCCTCACCGTTCTTGATGGCGCCGATGCGGCGGATATCGAGGCGCACCGAGGCGTAGAACTTGAGCGCGTTGCCGCCGGTGGTGGTCTCGGGGTTGCCGAACATCACGCCGATCTTCATACGGATCTGGTTGATGAAGATGACCATGGTGTTCGAGCGGCTGATATTGCCGGTGAGCTTGCGCAGCGCCTGCGACATCAGGCGCGCATGCAGGCCGACCTGCATCTCGCCCATCTCACCCTCGATCTCCGCCTTCGGGGTGAGCGCGGCCACCGAATCGATCACGACGATATCGACCGCGTTCGAGCGCACCAGCATGTCGGTGATCTCGAGCGCCTGCTCGCCGGTGTCGGGCTGCGAGACCAACAGGTCGTTGATGTTGACGCCGAGCTTCTCGGCGTAGGCGGGGTCGAGCGCATGCTCTGCGTCGACGAAAGCGGCCGTGCCGCCGGCGCGCTGCACCTCGGCGATGACCTGCAGGGTGAGCGTGGTCTTGCCCGAGGCCTCGGGGCCGAAGATCTCCACCACGCGCCCGCGCGGCAGGCCGCCGATGCCGAGCGCAATATCGAGCCCGAGGGATCCGGTCGAGACGGATTCCACGTCGTAGGTCGCGGCGGCGTCCCCGAGGCGCATTACCGAGCCCTTGCCGAATTGCTTCTCGATCTGACTCAGTGCGGCGGCGAGCGCCTTCTTGCGGTTCTCTTCCATCTGCGGGTTTCTCAGGAGTGGTAGTGGTGGCATACAAGACTTCCGCGGCAATTATCACACAAAGATCTCGCCGCCGGTGCCGCTCAGCGGTGCCGTTTGTCGCCTATGTGCCCACCTTTTTCGCGTTACCCAGTAGGTACGATTCCACGACACTGTATACGGGCCCTTCGGCGAGCGTGCGGCTCTCGACCAGGGCGAACGCATCGAAGCTCCACGGCACTTTGCGCATTTCGCCCGAGCGCGGCGCCCGCGCGACTTTGCGCGCCACGGTCACATGCGCGCGGAAGGGCTTGAGATCCGGGCTGAAATCCACCGCGGCGGTCTCATTGGTGAGGATCCGCGCGAGCTCCGCGACGCCCGATGCCGGCGCGACGTGCGCCTTCTCCCCGCGCTCGAGCACGGTCAGGACCTGCGGCTTCGCCCAATAGTCGAAGCCCTCGAAGGTGACGACGAGCGGCACGGCATCCCGGGGAAGTGCGACTGCCGTGCGCCGTGCGATGGCGCTCAATTCAGCGAGACGCGCCTCGGGCACACTGCCGAGGAACACGAGCGTGACGTGCAGGTTCTCCCCGGGAACGGGACGCCCGCCACAGCGCCGTACGATCCTGCCGGTCGCGTGTACGAGCGCCGCGCGCTGTTCTTCGTCGGGCCACAAGGCGAAGAACAGGCGGCGGGTCGGCGCGCCGCTCAAGCCGTGGCTGCCCGCAGATCGAGCCGCAGCAGGAGCTCGAGCGCATGCAGCACGGAGTGCCGGCGCACCGCAGCCCGGTCCCCGGGAAAGTGCTGAAGCTCGGCGATGGTCTCGGTCCTGCGTTCGTGGCGGGCGGCTGCGCACACCCATACGGTGCCGACGGGCTTACTCGGCGTGCCGCCGTCGGGGCCGGCGATGCCGGTGACGGCGAGCGCCACGCTCACCTGCGGGACGCGCAGCGCACCCGCAGCCATCTCACGCGCGGTTTGCTCGCTCACGGCGCCAAACTCGGCGAGCGTGCGCGCCGCGACGCCAAGGTCGCGCATCTTGGCGGCGTCGGAATAGGTGACGTAGCCGCACTCGAACCACTGCGAGCTGCCGGGCACGTCGGTGAGGGCTTTCGCGATCCAGCCGGCCGTGCACGATTCGGCCGTGGCCAGGCGGCGTCCGGCGACCCGGAGAGCCGCGCCCGCCCGGGCGGCGAGCTGGTAGAGCTCCGGGTCGGTGATCATGCCCGCGCAGGCTACGCGCAACGCCGATGGTCGTCGACCCGGCCTGACTTACGGTAGCCTTCGCCCATCATGAGCGCGGAACCGCAGTCACCGCATACGCCGATGATGCAGCAGTACCTGCGCATCAAGGCCCAGCATCCGGACATTCTGCTCTTCTACCGGATGGGCGACTTCTACGAGCTCTTCTACGACGACGCGCGCCGTGCCGCGGCGCTCCTCGACATCACGCTCACCGCGCGCGGCTCGTCCGCCGGCCAGCCCATTCCCATGGCGGGTGTGCCCTTCCACGCGGTCGACAGTTACCTCGCCCGGCTCGTGCGCAAGGGCGAGAGCGTCGCGATCTGCGAGCAGAAAGGCGAGCCGGGAGCCGCGCGCGGCCCGCTCGAGCGCGAAGTGGTGCGCATCGTCACGCCCGGTACCGTCACCGACTCAGCGCTCCTCGAGGAGCGGCACGATACGCTCGCCGCGGCGCTGGTCCGCGAGGGCGAGCGCTTCGGCCTCGCGTGGCTCGAGCTCGCCGCGGGGCGCTTCACCGTGCTCGAGAGCGAGGGGAGCGCTGCTCTCGCCGCCGAGCTCGAGCGGCTGAAGCCCGCGGAGCTCCTGGTCGCGGAAGGCGCCGCGGGCGACTTGAGCGCGGGCACCGCAGTGCTGCGCGCCCGCCCGCCCTGGCACTTCGAGCTCGCGAGCGCCTCGCGCCTCCTGACCGATCAGCTCGGTACCCTCGACCTCAAGGGCTTCGGGGCGGACGAGTTGCCGCTCGCCATCCGCGCCGCCGGTGCGTTGCTGCAATACGTGCGCGATACCCAGCGCTCGGCGCTGCCGCACGTGCGCGCCCTCACGGTCGAGGAGCGCGGGGACGCGCTGATTCTCGATGCCGCCACGCGGCGCAACCTCGAGCTCGACTCGAGCCTCGGCGGCAACGAAGCAGCGACGCTGCTCGCCGTGATCGACAGCTGCGCCACCGCCATGGGCTCGCGGCAGCTGCGCCGCTGGCTGAATCGACCGCTCACCGATCAGCCGCTCCTGCGCACGCGCTACCAGGCGCTCGCCGCGCTGATCGACGCGCGCCGTTTCGGGTCCCTGCGCGAGCAGCTCGCCGGAGTCGGCGACATCGAGCGCATCCTCGCCCGGGTCGCGCTGCGCTCGGCGCGGCCGCGCGACCTCACGCAGCTGCGCAGCTCGCTGGCCCTGCTGCCGGCGCTGCGCGCCGGGCTCGCACCCATCGACTCGCCCCTCATCTCCGCCCTGCACGTGCGCATCCTGGAGCATCGGGACGAGCTGGCACTGCTGACGGCCGCCATCGCCGCCGAGCCCGCCACGCTGGTGCGCGACGGTGAGGTGATCGCGGCAGGCTACGACCGCGAGCTGGATGAGCTGCGCCGCATCGCGACCCACACCGACGAGTTCCTCCTCGACCTCGAGCGGCGGGAGCGGGAGCGCACCGGGCTCGTGGGCCTGAAGCTCGGCTACAACCGCGTGCAGGGGTTTTTCATCGAGGTCTCGCGGCGCGACGCCGAGCGCGTGCCGCGGGACTACATCCGCCGGCAGACCGTCCGCTCCGCTGAGCGCTTCATCACCGCCGAGCTCAAGAGCTTCGAGGATCGGGTGCTCGGCGCGCGTGACCGGGCGCTGGCGCGCGAGCGCGAGCTGTACGAGGAGGTACTCACACGGCTCATCGACACCCTCGCGCCGCTGCAGGCGACCGCTGCCGCCGTCGCCGAGCTCGACACGCTGGCGTCGCTGGCCGAGCGCGCCGCCGCGCTCGAGTGGAGCGCACCCACCCTGGTCGGGGAGCCACGCCTCATGATCGAGGCGGGACGCCACCCGGTGGTCGAGCGCTTCGCCGCGGCGCCCTTCGTGCCCAACGATCTGAAGCTCGATGCGGCGCGCCGCATGCTCATCATCACCGGCCCCAACATGGGCGGGAAGTCGACCTACATGCGCCAGGCGGCGCTCATCGTGCTGCTGGCGCACATCGGCAGCTACGTGCCCGCCGACGCGCTGGTGGTCGGACCCGTAGACCGCATCTTCACCCGCATCGGCGCCGCCGACGATCTCGCCGGCGGGCGCTCGACCTTCATGGTGGAGATGACCGAAGCGGCCAACATCCTGCACAACGCCACCGCGCGCAGCCTCATCCTCCTCGATGAGATCGGGCGCGGCACCAGCACCTTCGACGGACTGTCGCTCGCCTGGGCGATGGCGCGCGACATCGCCGTGCGCGTGCGCGCCTTCACGTTGTTTGCCACCCATTACTTCGAGCTGACGACCCTGGCGCTCGAGGTGGAAGGCTGCGCCAACGTGCATCTGGATGCGACCGAGCACGGCGAGACAATCGTGTTTCTGCATGCCGTGAAGGACGGGCCCGCCAATCGCAGCTACGGCCTGCAGGTGGCGCAGCTTGCCGGCGTTCCGCTGTCCGTGATCGGTGCGGCCCGGGACTATCTCGAGGCGCTCGAGTCCGAGCGTGACCGGCAGCGCACGGCCGGCCACGGTGCCGGCGCCGCCTCCCAGAGCGAGCTGCCGCTGTTCACCGTAGCGACCGACGCGGACGAGCGCCTGCGCGCCGCGCTTAGCTCCATCGACCCGGACGAGCTCACGCCGCGCGCGGCGCTGGATGAGCTCTACCGCCTGCGCCGGCTGCTTTAATTGGGCGAAATCGTTCCCCGATGCGCAGCCGGCAAAAACCACGCTTTTTGCCGGCGGCCAACGGAGTAATGTCCGCCGAAATCGCCGCAGGCGATTTCGGCCAATAACTAGCGCAGTGAAAAGCGGCCCTGCGTGAGGAACACGCCGCTCTCGTGCGCCACGCGCGCCGACACCAGCATCCCGAGGTGACTCACCGGCAGCACGAGGTGATCGGCGGCTCCCGGCAGTCGCGTCTCGCTCACCGCGACCGTGCCGTCGTTCTCATCGTCGAAGTGCGCCAGGAACTGACCGAGACCGAGCGGCTGATTGCCGGCCACCACGCCGAGCGGCCGCGCATGCGTCCAGCGCCGGTCGTGCGGCGTGAGCAGCTCCTCCGCCACCGTGGGTCCCAGGAGATGCGCCAGAGGGCCAAAGGCCCCGGCGCGCTCCGCGGCGCGGCTCGCCACGCACGGCACTCCGAGAAACACCACTCGCCCCGGGGGCTGCTCGGGAAAACGCTCGAGCAGCCGGTAGATCACCAGTCCCCCGAGGCTGTGGCCCATGAAATGCACCTCAGGCGCCGCGAGCTCGCGCACGAAGGCCGCGAGCCTCGAGGTGATGTCGCTCATGGATTCGGACGCGCCGAAGTAGCGGAACCAGTGAAGCTCGAGACCGAACTCCTGCGCCAGGTGGTGCTTGAGGACGAGCGACTCCTCCCCCGGGAGCCACAAGCCATGCACGTAGACGACGTGCACGCCAGAGCCGCTGCTTAAGCGGACGGGGGCGGCATGCGCACCCGCACGTGCAGCTCGCGCAGCTGCGCCTCGCTCACCTCGGTCGGCGCATCGGTGAGCGGGTCCGCGGCGGTCTGCGTCTTGGGGAAGGCGATCACCTCGCGGATGCTGTCGGCGCCTGCCATCAGCATGGCGAGCCGGTCGAGCCCGAAGGCGATGCCGCCGTGGGGCGGTGCGCCGAACTTGAGCGCATCGAGCAGGAAGCCGAATTTCTTCTGCGCCTCGTCGGCCGCGATCCCGAGCAGCTCGAACACCGTCGACTGCATCTCCTGCCGGTGGATGCGCACCGAGCCGCCGCCGATCTCCGAGCCGTTCAGCACCATGTCGTAGGCCTTGGCGAGCGCCACGGCGGGCGCGGCGCGCAGCGCCGCAGGGTCCGGATTCTTCGGAGACGTGAACGGGTGGTGCATGGCCACCCAGCGCTTGGCCTCCCCGTCCCACTCGAACATCGGAAAGTCGAACACCCACAGCGGGCGCCACCCGCCCTCGACCATCTTCATATCGTGGCCGAGCTTCAGGCGCAGCGCCCCGAGCGCATCGTTCACGACCGCGGCGCGGTCGGCGCCGAAAAAAATGACGTCGTTGTCGGCGGCCTCGGTGCGCTCGAGGATGCCAGCGAGCGCCGCGTCGCTCAGGAACTTGATGATCGGCGACTGCAGTCCCTCGCGCCCGCGGGCGCGCTCGTTCACCTTGATGTAGGCGAGGCCCTTCGCGCCATAGCGCGCGACGAACGCCGTGCACTCGTCGATCGCCGAGCGCGGCAGCGCACCGCCACCCGGCACGCGCAGCGCCGCCACCCGTCCCTGCGGGTCTTTGGCGGGACCTGCGAATACCTTGAAGTCGCAGTCCTTGACGAGGTCGGCGACGTCGGTGAGCTCGAGCGCAATGCGCAGATCCGGCTTGTCGGAGCCGTAGCGGCGCATGGCGTCGGCATAGCTCATGCGCGGAAAGGGCTCCGGCAGGGTGGTGTCGAGCACCTCGCGGAAGAACTGCCGCACCAGAGCTTCCATCATCGCCATGATCTCGTCCTGGGAGAGGAACGAGGTCTCGATGTCGAGCTGCGTGAACTCGGGCTGCCGATCGGCGCGCAGATCCTCGTCGCGGAAGCAGCGCACGATCTGGTAGTAGCGGTCGAAGCCCGCGATCATCAGCAGCTGCTTGAAGATCTGCGGCGACTGCGGCAGCGCGAAGAACTTGCCCGGGTGCGTGCGGCTCGGCACCAGGTAGTCGCGCGCCCCCTCGGGGGTCGCCTTGGTGAGCATCGGCGTCTCGATATCGACGAAGCCGAGGCCGTCGAGGTAGGCGCGCATCGAGCGCGTCAGGCGGTGGCGCAGCCGCAGGCGCTGACTCATCACCTCGCGGCGCAGATCGAGATAGCGGTAGCGCAGGCGCACTTCCTCGCCGACCTGCTCATCGAGCTGAAACGGCAAGGGCTCGGAGCGATTGAGCAGCTCGATCCGGCGGGCGATGAGCTCGACCTTCCCGGAAGCGAGGTGCGGGTTCACGGTGCCCGCGGGCCGCTCGCGCACCGTGCCGGTGACGCTCACCACGTACTCGTTGCGCAGCCGCTCGGCTTCCGCGAACACCTCCGCGGCATCCGGGTTGAAGACGATCTGCAGCAGTCCCTCGCGGTCGCGCAGGTCGACGAAAATGACTCCGCCGTGGTCGCGGCGGCGGTGCACCCAGCCGGCGACCGTGACCTCGCGGCCGAGGAGCTGCTCGTTGACCTGTCCGCAGTAATGTGAGCGCATGAGGCGCGCGATGTTACGGAGCCGGGGCCGGCATTTCCAGCACGGCGGCTCCCGTGAGTGCCCCGCTGCGCAGCCGCTCGAGCGCCAGGTTGGCGTCCGCGAGCGCAAAGCGCTGCACCCGGGTCTCGAGCGGGAGACGCCGGGCGAGCGCCATGAATTCCTCGCCGTCGCGCCGCGTGAGATTGGCGACCGATGACACCTGCCGCTCACCCCAGAGGAGCCGGTAGGGGAAGCCCGGCACGTCGCTCATGTGGATCCCGGCGCACACCACCCGGCCCCCGGGGCGCACGGCGGCGAGCGCCGCCGGCACGAGCGCGCCGACGGGCGCGAACAGAATCGCCGCGTCGAGGAGCTCCGGCGCCCGCTCATCCGATCCGCCGGCCCACACCGCCCCGAGCTCGAGCGCAAAGCGCTGTGCCGCACCGTCGCCGGAACGGGTGAAGGCGAAAACGCGCCGGCCCTCGAATCGCGCCACCTGGGCGAGCAGGTGCGCCGCGGCGCCGAAGCCATAGAGTCCGAGATTGGCCGCCTCGCCCGCGGCGCGGTAGGCGCGATAGCCGATGAGCCCGGCGCACAGCAGCGGGGCGAGCTCCGCGGCCGGCCCGGGCGGCAACGGCAGACAGTAGCGCGCGTCCGCCAGCGCCTGCTCGGCATAGCCGCCGTCGCGCGTGTAACCGGTGAAACGCGCGTCCGTGCACAGGTTCTCGCGCCCGGAGCGGCAATAGGGGCAGACCCCGCAGGTCTGGGCGAGCCAGGGCACGCCCACCCGGTCGCCGGGACGGAAGCGCGCGACTGCGGAGCCGGCCACCAATACCCTGCCCACGACTTCGTGCCCCAGAGTGAGCGGGCAGCGAATGTCCGGCAGCTCGCCGTCGAGCACATGCAGGTCCGTGCGGCACACGCCGCAGGCCTCGACGGCTATGAGGAGCTCGTGCCCGCCGGGTGGGGGCAGAGCGAGCTCGGTGAGCTCGAGCGGCGCGCCGCGCGCAGTGAGGCGCATGGCCTTCACGGGCGTCAGGCCGCGGGCTTCGCCACCTGCGACTTGACCGCCGGATGGGGCGGCACCACCACACCGCAGGTGATGATCATCTTGAGGGCGGCGTCCACCGACATGTCGAGCTCGCGCACCGTGCGGCGCGGGACGACGATGAGCCAGCCGGCGGTGGCATTGAGCGCCGAGGAGACGTACACGGCCACGTGGTTCTCGCCGGTTTTCTGGCTGATCTCCGGAACATCCTCGGCGGTGAGGAAGCCGATGCTCCAGGCCCCCTCGCGTGGATACTCCACCATCACCACCTTGCGGAAGGAGTTGGATTGCGAGAAGACGCTCTCGGTGAAGCTCTTCACGCCGCCATACACGCTGCGCACCACCGGAATGCGGTTGAGGAGCTCCTCGCCCCACACCACCAGGCGGCGGCCGATCAGGTTGGTCACCAGCAAGCCGGTGAGCAGCAGCAGGACGAGGGCCAGCAGCAGCCCCGCACCCGGGATCGAGAACCCGAGCAGCGCCTGGGGCCGGTACGACGGCGGCAGGAGCAGCAGCGTGCGGTCCATGAGGTTCAGCATGAAATTCACCACCCAGACGGTGGCGAGGATCGGCAGCCACACGAGAACTCCGGCGACGAGGTAACGGCGCAGCGCCCATTTTCTCGGAGCGCCGTCCGGCTTCTTTGCGCTGCCTTCCGTCGGTGGCATCGATTGCTCCCCGCGCGGCTCCTAACGCCGCGGCCGCCGCCTGCTCTTGCTCCGCAGGCTCTTGCCCGGACGGCGTCCGGCGCCCGCGGATTTCGCCTCTGCCGGCTTGGGTTCGGGCGCCTTGGCATCGGCCGCCTTGGACTCCTTCGCCTCGGGCTTGGTGTCCTTCGACTGCGGCTTGCTCTCCGCCTTCGCCTCCTCCTTATCCGCGCCGAGGAGGTTGCGCTTCGCCTCCTTGTCGGACTTGAAGTCGGTCTCGTACCAGCCCGCGCCTTTGAGGCGAAACACCGGTGCCGACACCAGCTTCTTGAGGCGCCGCTTGCCGCAGGACGGGCACTTGATGAGCGGCGCGTCGCTGATCTTCTGCATGACCTCGGTGTAGAACTTGCAGGCCTGGCATTCGTACTCGTAGAACGGCATGGGTCGGTTATCGGAACCCCTGAAACTAACTGGCGGCGATTATAACGGACCCAACCGCTGCATCCCGCGGCTCCCGCTCGCGCCCCGTGGGATGCTCAGGCGCGCGCGGCTTTGCGCTCCTCGGCCTTCCCGAAGACGAGCTGCCCGTCACGGGCGCCGATGCGGATGCGCTCCCCCGGCTGGAACTCGCCCTCGAGGATCCGCTGCGCCAGCGGATTCTCGATCTGCTGCTGGATGGCGCGCTTCAGCGGGCGGGCTCCGTATACCGGATCGAAGCCGGCCTCGCCGAGCAGATCCCGCGCCGCGTCATCGAGCGTGAGATCCATGTTGCGCTCGGTGAGCCGCTTGCGCAGATACAGCAGCTGGATGTCGACGATCGCGCGGATCTGCCTGGTGCCGAGCGGATGGAATACCACGATGTCGTCGATGCGGTTGATGAATTCGGGCCGGAAGCTCTGCTGCACGACCTCCATGACCGCGCTCTTCATCTTCGCGTAGTTCTTCTCGCCCGCGAACTCCTGGATCTGCTGCGAGCCGAGGTTGGAGGTCATGATGATCACGGTGTTGCGGAAGTCGACGGTGCGCCCCTGCCCGTCGGTGAGGCGGCCGTCATCCATCACCTGCAGCAGCACGTTGAATACGTCGGGGTGCGCCTTCTCGACCTCATCGAGCAGGATCACCGAGTACGGCCGCCGGCGCACCGCTTCGGTGAGATAGCCGCCCTCCTCATACCCCACATAGCCGGGAGGCGCGCCGATCAGGCGCGCCACCGAATGCTTCTCCATGAACTCCGACATATCGATGCGGATGAGGGCCTCGTCGGTGTCGAACAGGAACTCGGCGAGCGCTTTGCAGAGCTCGGTCTTGCCGACCCCGGTGGGACCTAAGAACAGGAACGAGCCGTTGGGGCGGCGTGGATCGGCGAGCCCGGCGCGTGAGCGGCGGATGGCATCGGACACAATGCGCAGCGCCTCGTCCTGGCCGACCACGCGTTTGGCAAGCGCCTCCTCCATGTGCAGCAGCTTTTCCTTCTCCCCCTGCAGCATCTTGGACACGGGGATCCCGGTCCACTTGGAGACCACTTCCGCGATCTCCTCCTCGGTAACCTTGTTGCGCACCAGCGTCGGAGCCTTGTCCTCGGCGGCCTGCGCCGCGGCGAGGCGCTTCTCGAGCTCGGGGATCCTGCCGTACTGCAGCTGCGCCATGCGCTCGAGGTTGCCGGCGCGCCGCGCGGCGTCGAGCTCGAGCCGTACGCGGTCGAGCTCCGCGCGGATCTCCGCCGCACCCTGCAGCGCCGCTTTCTCCGACTTCCACACCTCCTCGAGGTCGGCGTACTCCTTGCCGAGCGTCTTCAGTGTCTCCTCGAGCGTCGCCAGGCGCTTGCGCGTTGCCTCGTCCTTCTCCTTCTTCAGCGCCTCCTGCTCGATCTTGAGCTGGATGATGCGCCGCTCGAGCTTGTCGAGCGCCTCGGGCTTGGAGTCGATCTCCATGCGGATGCGTGCCGCGGCCTCGTCGATGAGGTCGATGGCCTTGTCGGGGAGCTGGCGGTCCGTGATGTAGCGGTGCGAGAGCGTCGCCGCCGCGACGATCGCCGGATCGGTGATCTCGACCTTGTGGTGTATCTCGTAGCGCTCCTGCAGCCCGCGCAGGATCGCAATCGTGTCCTCGACCGAGGGCTCGTCCACCAGCACCTTCTGGAAGCGCCGCTCGAGAGCGGCGTCCTTCTCGAGGTACTTGCGGTACTCATCGAGCGTGGTCGCCCCGACGCAATGCAGCTCGCCGCGCGCGAGCGCGGGCTTGAGCATGTTGCCCGCGTCCATGGCGCCTTCGGCCTTGCCGGCGCCGACCATGGTGTGCAGCTCGTCGATGAAGAGAATGACCTGGCCTTCCTGCTTGGCGAGATCGTTGAGCACGCCCTTCAGACGCTCCTCGAACTCGCCGCGGAATTTCGCCCCGGCGATCAGCGCGCCCATATCGAGCGCGAGAATCCGTTTGTTCTTCAGACCCTCGGGAACCTCGCCATTCACGATGCGCTGCGCGAGCCCCTCGACGATCGCCGTCTTGCCGACGCCGGGCTCACCGATCAGCACCGGGTTGTTCTTGGTGCGGCGCTGGAGCACCTGAATGGTGCGGCGGATCTCATCGTCGCGGCCGATGACCGGATCGAGCTTCCCGGAGGAGGCGCGGGCGGTGAGATCGATGGTGTACTTCTCGAGGGCCTGGCGGCCTTCCTCGGCGTTGGCGTCGGCCACCTTCTCGCCCCCGCGTACCTCCTCGATCGCCCGCTCGATCGCGCCGCGCACCAGACCTGAGTCCTTGAAGACGCGCGCCAGCGCGCGGTCCTCGAACGCCGCGAGCACGAACAGCTCGCTGGCGATGAACTGATCGCCGCGCTGCTGCGCGAGCTTGTCGGTCACGTTGAGGATGCGGTTGAGGTCGTTGGAAACGTGGATCTCACCCGGCGTGCCCTCGACCTTCGGCAGCCCGTCGAGGAGCGCGAGCAGGCCCGAGCGCAGCTTGTTGACGTCCGCCCCGGCCTTCATGAGGAGCGGGCGCACGCCGGCGCCCGCGCTGTCGAGCAGCGCCAGCATGACGTGGGCGGGTTCCATGAACTGGTGATCGCGGCCGAGCGCAAGCGACTGCGCACCGGCAAGCGCCTGCTGGAACCGGCTGGTGAGCTTGTCCATCCGCATGGCAATCTCGCCTGTAAAGGGGTGGGAGGTGCTGCAGTTTGTGGGGCCAAACCGCAGTCCGTTCAAGGGGCTGCGCCGTCCGCGGGGCCGGCCGCCGGGCGGCGGCGCTCAGGATAGCGCAAGGAGGCGTCCGGCGCCCCCGTCGCCCGATCGCCTCTTACGGGTCCAGGTCTTTGAGTGCCAGCAGCGGGCCGATGAACTTCTCGTAGTTGCGCCAGCGCTGCACCGAGCTCCGATAGATCTTCTGCCGCACCTGCCAGACGCTCGCGGTGGTCACCGCCCGCTCGGTCCGGTGGAATTGCAGGCAGCGCTCGTCCCACGGCAGCCCGAGAAACTCCAGGAGCCTGCGCGTCCATTGTTCCGGCTCCGCGACCAGTTCCGCGTAGGGGACCTGGAGCAGCGCCTGCGATGGCAATACGCGGCGCCAGTGAGCCTCGAGGCGCGCGTGCTGGCGGTAGTAGGAGGCGAGATCCGACAGATCGGTGGTGAAATTCTGCAGTGGCGAGAACTGCTGGAAATAGCAGGACAGACAGGTGTCAATCGGGTCGCGCCGCATCTGGATTATGCGTGCGTGCGGAAACACCGAGTAAATCAGGCCGAGGTAGTCGCAGTTGACCGGCGCCTTGTCGACGACCCGCGTGGCGCCGGGCGAGTGCTGCTGCAGAACGCGCAGGTAATCGGCCGCGACCTTCCTGCGCAGCGGTTCGGCGATCATGCCCGCGCGGATCGCCTCCTCGTGCTTATTGACGTTGGTGATCCAGAACTCAAGCTCACCGGCTCCGTATACCGCGGGGTGCGAAGCGAGAATCTGCTCGACGAGCGAAGTGCCCGAGCGCGGCATGCCGACCACGAACACCGGGCGCGTCGAATCGGAAGCGCCGGCGCGTGTACCCGAGAGAGCCTCGGGCGTGTACACGCGGATGAGATCGTCCACGAAAAGTGAGTATGCACGTTCGTCGTAGGGTATCGCGCGCAGCCGGTGCAGCTCGTTGGCGCGCTTGTAACTGCGAAACGCTGCCGCGAAGTCCCCGATGTCGTCGTAGTACTTTCCAATCGCAAAGCGCAGGGTGGCCTCTTCCATCTGCGTCAGGCCACCAGATGCGATCCTTTCGGCGCGCTCGACCCAGTCGCGGTCGGCGGGGGTCATCTTGCGCAGCGACACCAATGCCGCACAGGCAACGGAGGAGTTGGGGTCGATCTCCAGAGCGCGGCGAAACGCGCCCTCTGCCTCTGCTAGGCGGCCCTCGAGCGAGTCGATCTGACCGAGACCAACCACCGCCTGCGTGTTGCTCGGCGCCACCCGCAGCGCCTTCTGGTAGCAGTCGCGCGCCTCGCGCAACCGGTTGAGCAGGACCAGGCTCATTCCCAGGCTGACGCGCGCGTCCAGGTACACGGGCCGCAGCTTCAGCGCGCGCCGCAGCGGCTGCTCGGATTCGCCGTACCGACCCCGCGACTGCAGGACCCCGGCGAGATTGAAATGCGCCTCGGCGAGGCCCGCCTTGATTCCGATTGCGCAACGGAATTCCTTCTCCGCCTCGTCATAGCGACTCAGCTGGGCGAGGGCGATCCCAAGGCCGTTGCGGGCCACCGCGTCGCGCGGATCGAGATTGACCAGCTGTTGGTAGGCCTCGCGGGCCTCGGCAAATGCGCGCCTGCCGAGCAGTTCGTTGGCCGCGATGTGCAGGGCCTGCACATCGCGAGCGCTATGCCGGCTCGAGGACCATGAGCCCCGGGCGGCCGCCGCGCCGCCGCCGGCAGCGCCCATGAGACGCATCACGAGCGCCTGCGTCAGCTCATCGACCAGCTCATGCTCGACACCCTTTTCCAGCAACCGCCATTTGAAGGAATTGGCGAGCTTGGCCCTCTTGAAGACATTCAGCTTGAGCGGTCGGGCTGCCTGGTCGACCCGCTGCAGGAACTTCTGCAGGAATTTCTGCAGCTCCGGTTCCTGTGAGCGCTGGCTGGCTTCCCTGGCGCGCGCGCGCGGTAACCCGGAGGCCGACTGCAGATAGAAATCGTCTGCGAGAGCAGCGCCCGCCGCGGTCGCTTCGCGGGCGTCCAACCATTTGAGCAGCATGGCGTCCTAGTACCGTGTGCGCGTAATTACGTCAAATGCTACCCGTTAAGCCGCCACGGATTCGCGAACTCAATCGCAAATCCGGGCCTATCCGCCCGCCAGGCGTCCGGCGAGCGCGATGAAGGCAATCCCGAGGCCGATCAGGGCCACCTGGACCAGGCTGGTGCACGGGTCGGCGCGGCGATGCAGCCCCGGGATAAGCCCCGCGACCGCGATATAGAGGAATCCGGCCGCCGCAAACGCCAGCGCGTAGGGCAGCATGTCGAGCGCCCTGCGCAGGCCGTAGTAGGCCGCAACCGCCCCGATGACCGAGGCGAGCCCGGTCGCGAGATTGAGAAGGAGCGCACGGGCGCGCGAGAAACCGGCGTGCACCAGGATGGCGAAATCCCCGACCCGGTGGGGAATCTCGTGAGCCGCGACTGCGAGGGTGGTCACCATCCCGAGCGACATGCTGGTGAGAAAGGCGGCGGCGATCAGCACGCCGTCGAGTGCGTTGTGCACGCTGTCTCCGACCAGCACCAGAACACCCGCGGCGTGATCGCGTCCGTGGGAGTGTCCCGCCTGGGTGTGCGCGCCCTCATCGGCGCGCGTGTGCCACCACCGCACCAGCTTCTCGATGACGAAGAACACCCCGAGTCCCGTGATCAGTGTGATTCCGATCGCGTGTGCGCCCGCGGCGCCAGCGCCCGCCATGGCTTCCGGCAGCAGGGCGAGCAGCGCCGCGCCGAGCAGCGCGCCGGTCGCGAAGCTCACCAGGTGCGGCAGCGTCCTCGCGGCGTGCGGCTCGGGGATCCACAGGAACACCACGGCGAGCGCGGCGCTGGCGATACCGCCGAAGGCCGCGAACAGCATGATCCAGACGAGCAGCGGCATGGAACCGGTCATTCGAGCCAGACGAGCGCCGCCATGCGGCCGCAGCGGCCGTCGCGCCGGAATGAAAAGAACCGCGCCGGCTCGGCATAGGTGCACCAGGCGCCGCCCGAGACTTCCGTGATGCCGAGCGCGGCGAGCCGCCGCCGCGCGAGCGCGCCGAGGTCGCATTGCCAGCGGCCCCTCTCGTTGTGCGTGAACGCCACGGAAGCACCGGGATCTCCGGCGAGCAACGCCGTGCGCACTTCGCCCCCGACTTCGAAATGCCGCATCGAGATCGCCGGCCCGAGCCACGCGATGAGCCTTCCCGCGGCCATGCCGAGCTGCGCGACGGTTTCTTCGAGCACGCCGGCGGCAAGCCCGCGCCAGCCCGCGTGCGCCACCGCCACCGCGGAAGCGTCCCGCGCTGCGAACAGGACCGGCATGCAGTCGGCGACCTGCACGGCGCAAACCCGTCCTGCCCGACGCGCAATGACGGCGTCGGCGGGCGCCCGCCCGGCCTCATCCGGCGCATCGAGGTCCGCCACGCGCGTCCCATGCACCTGCTCGAGCCATGCGGGCTCCGCCGGCAGATTGAGCCGGTCGCGCACGCGGCGCCGGTTCTCGGCGACCGCGGCCGGACTGTCGCCGACGTGAGCCCCGAGGTTCAGTGAGTCGAACGGCGCGACGCTCACCCCGCCGCTGCGCAGCGTGAACGCCGCGCGGACCGCGCGCGGCGCGCGCCACTCGGGCGTGAGCACTTGAGGCCCAGCCGCTGCGGGCCCCTCGCTCACGCCGCATCCCGCTCGAGCGCCACGAGCAGGCCCTGCATGTCCGCCGGCAGCGGTGCCTGCCACTCCATCCTGCGTCCCGTCACGGGGTGCGCGAGCGCCAGGCGCTCGGCGTGGAGCGCCTGGCGGCGGAAAGCGCCGAGCGCGGCGCTGAGCGCCGGCGTGCACCCCGCAGGCATGCGCCGCCGCCCGCCGTAGAGCGGGTCGCCGACTATCGGAAAGCCGATGTGCGCGAGGTGCACCCGGATCTGGTGCGTACGGCCGGATTCGAGCTCGACGCGCACCAGCGTGTGCGCGCGAAAGCGCTTGAGTACGCGATAGTGGGTCACCGCGGGCCGGCCGTCCCGGCGCACCGTCATCTTGAGCCGCTGCGCGCGGTGACGGCCGATCGGCTCGTCGATCGTGCCGCCTCCGGTCATCACCCCGGTGCATATCGCGAGGTATTGCCGCGAGATCTGGCGCGCGGCGAGCGCCGCGACCACCGCGGTGTGCACCTCGGGCGTGCGCGCCACCACCAGGAGTCCCGAGGTGTCCTTGTCGAGGCGGTGGACGAGCCCGGCGCGCGGCACCAGGGCGAGCCGCGGATCGAGCCCGAGCAGGGCGTTTTGCAGGGTGTGGCGTGGATTGCCGGCTCCGGGATGCACCACCATGCCCGCGGGCTTGTCGATCACCAGCAGCGCGCGATCCCTGAAGACGACGGTGAGCGGCAGCGTCTCGGCCTCCACCTTGCTCGAGTGCGCGAGCTGCGCGTGGATGCGCACCCGCTCCCCGCCCAGCACCCGGTCCTTGCCCCGGAGTGTTCGCCCCTGCGCGCGAGCCGCGCCGGATTCGATCCAGGACTTGAGTTGCGCGCGCGAGTACTGCGGCAGTGCGCGCGCCAGGGCCTGGTCGAACCTCAGGCCCGCTGCTTCCGCGGGCAGCTCGAGCTCATGCGAGCGGAACTCGACCGGGGCAGCCGCGGTCGGAAGCCCAGCCGGGAGATTCGCTATACTTGTTCGATTCGTTCGGCGCAAAGCCAAAGAAAGGCCCCTTCCAGATGCTCTTGTCCCCTCCGGTACGCGGCGGTGTCGTCGCGTTGTGCATGGTGCTGCTTGCCGTCTGCGGCTGCAGCTCGCACCGCGCGAAGGCGCTGCAAAAGCAGACGCCCGAGCAGCTCTTCAAGACCGCCAAGAAGGATCTCGGCAACAACGACTTCAACGGCGCCATCAAGGCTTACGAGGCGCTCACCGCGCGTTTTCCCTTCACGGACGAGGCACGCCAGGCGCGCCTCGATCTCATCTATGCATATTACCGCGCCGGCGAGGGCGAGTCGGCCACCGACGCCGCCGACACCTTCATTCGCGAGAACCCGACCCACCCCCGTGTCGACTATGCCTATTACCTCAAGGGGCTGGTCGATTTCGAGCGCACGCCGAATGCGCTCGAGAGGATCTTTCGCGCCGACCTGACCCAGCGGCCGCCGAGCAATGCGCGCAAGTCCTTCGCCTCCTTCAAGATCGTGGTCGAGCAGTACCCGAAGAGCGAGTACGCGCACGATGCGCTGCAGCGCATGGTGTATCTGCGCGACCGCCTCGCGAGCTACGAGGTGCATGTCGCGCGCTACTACCTGAAGCGCGGCGCCTACGTGGCGGCCGCGCAGCGCGCCAAGGGCGCGGTGGAGCAGTACGACGGGGCGCCGGCGGTGAAGGACGCGCTCGCGATCATGATCGAGTGCTACGACAAGCTGGGGCTCGAGCCGCTCGCGGCGCAGTCGCGCGAGGTGTACGCCGCGAATTTCTCCGCCGACGTGCGCGAGTCCGAAGCCGTTGCCAGGCGCGCGTGGTGGAAATTCTGGTGAGCGGCAGTCAGCGCCGGTAGCCGCTCGTGATCGGATAGCGCCAGTCGCGCCCGAACGCGCGGCGGCTCACCCGCACGCCGGGTGGCGCCTGGCGGCGCTTGTACTCATTGCGCTTCACCAGATCGAGCACCCTGGCGACGGTCGCACGGTCGAAGCCGCGCGCCTCGATCTCATCCACCGACAGGTCCTCCTCGATGAACGCCTCGAGGATCGGATCGAGCACCTCGTAGGGCGGCAGCGAGTCGGAGTCCTGCTGTCCCGGCCGCAGCTCCGCCGAGGGCGGCCGCTCGATCACGCGCTGCGGGATCACGCGTGAGAGCGAATTGCGGTAGCTCGCCAGACGATACACCAGCCCCTTGCTGCAGTCCTTGATGGGCGCAAAACCGCCGGCCATGTCGCCGTAGAGCGTGGCGTAACCGACCGCCATCTCGCTCTTGTTGCCGGTAGTGAGCAGCATCCGGCCGGTCTTGTTGGAGATGCCCATGAGCAGCAGCATGCGGCAGCGGGACTGAATGTTCTCCTCGGTGGCGTCGGGCTCGCGGCCTGCGAACTCGCCCTTCAGCGTCGCGAGCGTGCTCTCGAACATCGCCTCGATCGGCAGGACGCTGTACTTGACGCCGAGGATCCGCACCTGCTCCGCCGCGTCCTCCAGGCTCATCGCCGAGGTATAGCGCGAGGGCATCATGACGGCCTGCACGCGCCCGGCACCGAGCGCGTCCACCGCGATCGCGAGCGTCAGGCCCGAATCCACGCCTCCCGAGAGACCCATGACGACTCCCGGAAAGCCGTGCTTGCCCACGTAATCGCGCACGCCGAGCGTCAACGCACGATACACGCTCGCCTCGTCGCTGAGCTCGGGCGCCACGTCTCCCGCGCGCGGCACCACCTGGCCGCGTGCGTCGCGCTCGAAGCGCGCGAGATAGCTACCCTCCTCGAAGGGCGGCGCCCGCAGCACGACCTCGCCCTGCGCATTCATGACGAAGGAGTTGCCGTCGAAGACCAGCTCATCCTGCCCGCCGACGAGATTCACATAGGCGAGCGGCAGCTCCACCTCGTGGACGCGGGCGCGGGCGATGTCCTCGCGCTCGCGCTGCTTGTGGATCTCGTAGGGCGAGGCGTTGATCACGGCGAGCAGTTGCGCGCCGGCGCCGCGCGCCAGCTCCGCCGCCTCGCGCTCCCAGATGTCCTCGCACACCAGCAGCCCCACCCTGAAGCCCCCGAGCTCCAGCACCGTCGGCTGTGCGCCGGCGCGGAAGTAGCGCTTCTCGTCGAAGACCTTGTAATTGGGCAGCTCGGCCTTGCGGTGAATGGCGGCGACCTCGCCGGCGGCGATGAGCGCCGCGGAGTTGTAGATCCCGGCGCGCGTGTATTCGGGAAAGCCCACCAGCACCGCGGCCTCCCCGGCTTCGGCGCGCACGCGCGCCAGCCCCGCCTCGATCTGGCGGCGGAAGCCGCGATGAAACAGCAGATCCTCGGGGGGATAGCCGCTCAAGGCGAGCTCGGGAAACAGGACAAGGTCGGCACCGAGCTCGGCGCGGGCGCTGCGGGCCGCCGCGATCATCCGTGCCGCATTGCCCTGCACGTCGCCAACGAGGAGGTTGAGTTGCGCGAGCGCGATACCGAGGGTGTCGCTCATGGCGCCCGGCGCCTCAGCGCCGCCTGCCGCCTCCCGGACGCCGGGCCGCTGGCGCGCGTGCACCACTCTTACGGCGCGGCGCCGCGGCCCGTCCCTTGGCAGGCGGGCGGCGGGTCGCGCGGCGCGGTCTCGCCGGTGCGAGCGCGGCGCGCGGCGCCAGCACGCTCCTGCGGGCACGGCGAGACTTAAGGAGCTCTGCCATGGCCGAGCCGAGCTGCGCCGGCGACTTCACGGTGCGCACACCCGCGGCCTCGAAGGCCGCGTATTTCTCCGCCGCCGTGCCATGGCCGCCGGCGACGATCGCGCCGGCATGGCCCATGCGTTTGCCGGGCGGCGCGGTGACGCCGGCGATGTAGGCGACGACCGGTTTGGTGACGTACCTGCGGATGTAGTGGGCCGCCGCCTCCTCGCCGGTGCCGCCGATCTCGCCGACGAGGATGATGCCCTCGGTGCGCGGGTCGCGCTCGAAGAGATCGAGCACGTCGATGAAGCTCATGCCACTCACCGGGTCGCCGCCGATGCCGACGCAGCTCGACTGGCCGAGGCCGGCGCCTGTGGTCTGAAAGACCGCCTCGTAGGTGAGCGTGCCGGAGCGCGACACGATGCCGACCGTGCCCTTCTTGTGAATGAAGCCCGGCATGATCCCGATCTTGCATTCCTCGGGCGTGATGACCCCCGGACAGTTGGGCCCGACGAGCCGCGTGGCGGAGCCTGCCAGCATCGCCTTCACGCTCACCATGTCCTTGACGGGAACACCTTCGGTGATGCACACCACGAGCTCGACGCCCGCGTCCACCGACTCGAGAATCGAATCCGCAGCTCCCGCCGCGGGCACGTAGATAACGCTGGCCGTCGCGCCCGTATCGCGCACCGCATCGCGCACCGTATCGAACACCGGCAGCCCGAGGTGTTTCTGCCCGCCTCGTCCGGGCGTGACCCCGCCGACGAGCTTGGTGCCGTAGGCGAGTGCCTGCTCGGAATGGAACGTGCCCTGCTTGCCGGTGAATCCCTGGCAGATGACGCGGGTGTGGCGGTTGACCAGAATGCTCATGCCTTGCCCTTCGCCGCGAGCGCGACCACCTTGCGGGCCGCGTCGGTGAGATCCTCGGCCGGAGTGATGGCCAGGCCGCTCTTCGCCAGCATTGCCCGCGCGCCTTCCGCGTTGGTGCCCTCGAGCCGCGCCACGACCGGCACGCTGACGCCGACCTTCCTCACGGCCCGGATCACGCCCTCGGCGATCAGGTCGCAGCGGACGATGCCGCCGAAGATATTGACGAGCACGGCCCGCACGCGCGGGTTGGAGAGAATCAGCTCGAAGGCTGCCGTGACCCGCTCGGCGGTGGCGCCGCCGCCCACGTCGAGGAAGTTCGCGGGAGCCCCGCCATGGAGCTTGATGAGGTCCATGGTCGCCATCGCCAGTCCCGCCCCGTTCACCATGCAGGCGATGTCGCCATCGAGGGAGACGTAGTTGAGGTCGTGCTCGCTGGCGCGGCGCTCCATCGGGTCTTCCTGGCTCACATCGCGCAATTGCGCGAGCTCCGGGTGGCGGAACAGCGCGTTGGCATCGACATCGATCTTGGCATCGAGCGCGAGCAGCGCGCCTTGCCGCGTCACGATCAGGGGGTTGATCTCGACCAGGCTCAGGTCCTTCTCGACGTAGAGTCGGTAGAGCGCCACGGCCAGCGCCTGGAATTGTTTGATCTGTTCGCTCTCGAGTTTCAGTCCATAGGCGATCTCGCGCACCTGATAGCCCTGCAGTCCCGCCGCCGGGTGCACGTTGACGCTCAGGATCTTGTCGGGAGTCGCCGCCGCGACTTCCTCGATCTCCATGCCGCCGGCCGCGGAGGCGATCAACGCGACGCGGCCGCGCTCGCGGTTGAGAGTCATCGACAGATACAGCTCGCGTGCGATGTCGGAGCCGGCTTCGACATACACGCGCTCGACCGGCAGTCCCTCGGGGCCGGTTTGCTTGGTCGTGAGGCGCGTGCCGAGCATGCCCGCCGCCGCGCCGCGCACCGCCTCGAAGTCGCGCGCGAGCTTCACGCCGCCCGCCTTGCCGCGGCCGCCGGCGTGCACCTGGGCCTTCACCGCCCAGACGCCGCCACCAAGCGCTTTCGCTGCTGCGACCGCTTCCTCGGGGCTCGCCGCAACCTTGCCGGCCGGCACCGGGATGCCGCTGCTGCGCAAGACATCTTTCGCCTGGTATTCGTGCAGGTTCATCGCACTGCCCGTCGGGGTAAAGAGTGCATTCTCGCGAAATTGGCCGGCAGTGGCCAGCCGTGCGATCTGGGTCGCGTCCGGCGACGCGGCGAAGATGCTACAGTCCCCCCGACCTGCAAACGGCACGCGAACGATTCCCCGCACCCCAAAATGCCGGCCAGCCTCGCCGCCCCCGCAGTAACGCCCAGTGACCTCGTCTGGCGGGTCATTGGACTCCTGAATCTCTATCGGCTCCTCGTGCCGCTCGTGCTGCTCGCCATGCAGGGGATCGCGAGTCCGGTCTGGAGCCCGGTGACGGCTCATCCGCAGCTGTTCGTCGGCGCCTGCATCGCCTATTTCACCGCGGCGCTGCTGCTCATCATCGCGCGGCGGCTCGAGTGGTCGAGCCTGCGCATCGTGGCGCTCGTCAATGCCAGCGTCGACGCCCTGGCGATCGCCTTCATTCTGTACGCGGCGGGCGGCGTGGCGAGTGGACTCGGGATCCTGCTGGTGCTGCCGGTATTTGCGCTCGCGGTGCTCGCCGACCGCCGCGACGCCTTTCTGATCGCCGCGGTCGCGGCGATCGCCGTGCTGACGCAGCAGGTGTTCTCGAGTATCTCCGATTCGACTCCCGTGACCGACTATGTGACGGCGGGGCTTCTCGGGGCGGTGCTCTTCGGAACCTCGCTCGCCACCTGGCCGGTCGCCCACCGCCTGCGCGAGACCGACGCCCTGGTTCGCCGCCGGGAGCTCGACCTCGCGAACCTCGCGCAGCTCTCGCAGTACATCGTGCAGCACCTGCGCGAGAGCCTCCTGGTCATCGACGCCCAGGACCGGATCCGGCTCATCAACGAGTCGGCGGCGGAGATCCTCGGCGACCAGAACGCCTTTCCCGATGCCCTGGTCGGCGAAGCTTCGCCGCGCCTGATGTTCCTGCTCGAATCGTGGCGCACGGGCGCCGGCGGCGGGCCGGAGTCGCCTGCGGATCAAAGCTTCGTGGCGGCCGACGGCGCCCGGGTGATCCGTCCGCACTTCGCCTCACTCGGCTCGACGAGCCCCGGCCCCGTACTCGTCTTCCTCGAAGACACCAGCCTGCTCGCCGAGAAGGTGCAGCAGTCGAAGCTCGCCGCGCTCGGGCGCCTGAGCGCGAGCATCGCGCATGAGATCCGTAATCCGGTCGGCGCCATGAGCCATGCGGGGCAGCTGCTCGCCGAGTCGCCGAGCCTCACCAGCGATGACCGCCGCCTGACCGAGATCATCCGCGGCAACGCCACGCGCGTCAGCGGCATCATCGACAACGTGCAGCGCCTCTCGCGTCGCGAGCCGGCACGGCTCGAGCGCCTGACGCTATCGGCATGGACCGAGGAGTTCCAGACCGAGTTCTGCGACACTATGCAGTTCCCGCGCGCGCGGGTCAGCATGAGCAATACCGGCGACGTCGAAGTGCGCGCCGACCCCGACCAGCTGCGGCAGATCCTGTGGAACCTGTGCGAGAACGCCCTCAAGCACGCCGTGCAGGACGACCCGGCCCGCGGCATCGAGATACGATACGGACGCATGGTGACGAACACCCGCCCGTTCGTCGAGGTTGCCGATCGCGGCGAGGGAGTGAAACCCGAGCTCGCGGAGCGCATCTTCGAGCCATTCTTCAGCGCCGGACGCGGCACGGGCCTCGGCCTCTTCCTCGCGCGCGAGCTCGCGCAGGCCAACGGCGCGACGCTGCTCTACGAGCCGCGCGCCGGCGGTGGCAGCATCTTCCGGCTGGTGTTTCCGGACCGGCGGCGCTGGGAGGTTCGATGAACGAGGCGGCCCCCGGCTCGCGTGCCACGTCCGCCCAGGCGATTGTGCTCATCGTCGACGACGAGCCGGACCTGCTCGAGCTCGTGGCCCTCACCCTGAGTCGCATGGGCTTCAGAACCCGCACTGCCCCCGATCTCGACACCGCGCGCCGCTTGCTGAAGACCGAGAGCTTCGACCTGTGTCTGACCGACATGCGGCTGCCCGATGGCGACGGGCTGGATCTCGTAGCCTGGATCCAGGAGAACCGGGCCAGCGTGCCCGTAGCCGTGATCACCGCCCATGGCAACGTCGAGTCGGCGGTGCGGGCCTTGAAGCTCGGCGCCTTCGACTTCGTCTCCAAGCCCCTCGACCTCGGCGTGCTGCGCAAGCTCGTCGGCAGCGCTCTCAAGCTCCGCGCCGGGGACTCGCAGACAACCGCCACTTTCACCGGCCCCCGGCTTCTCGGCCGCTCGCCCGTCATGGAGCAGCTGCGCGACATGATCGCCCGCGTCGCGCGCAGCCAAGCGCCGGTGCACATCTCCGGCGAGTCCGGCACCGGTAAGGAGCTGGTCGCCCGCATGATTCACGAGAGCGGCGCGCGCCGCGAGGGCCCCTTCGTCGCGGTGAACTGCGGCGCGATCCCGACGGAGCTCATGGAGAGCGAACTGTTCGGGCACAAGCGCGGCAGCTTCACCGGGGCGGTCGCCGACAAGAAGGGCCTGGTGCAGAGCGCCGAAGGCGGCACGTTGTTTCTCGACGAGGTGGCGGACCTGCCGCTGCATATGCAGGTCAAGCTCCTGCGCGTGGTGCAGGAGAAGACCGTTCGCCCGGTCGGTGAGTCACGCGAGGAGAGCGTCGACGTGCGGATCCTCTCCGCCACGCACAAGAACCTCGCGGACCTCGTCGCCCAGGGGCTGTTCCGCGAGGACCTCTTCTACCGCATCAACGTCATCGAGCTGCGGGTGCCCGCGTTGCGCGAACGCAGCGCCGACATTCCCGAGATTGCCGAGGCCATCCTCGAGCGGCTGGCGCGGCGCTCCGGAGGCGCTGCGGCGCGCCTCTCCGAGGATGCCATCCGGATGCTCCAGGACTATGCCTTCCCGGGAAACGTGCGCGAGCTGGAGAACGTCCTCGAGCGCGCGCTCACCTTGAGCACGGGCGGGGAAATCACCGCTGAGCACGTGCGGCTCCGCTCCGCCGCCCGCCCCGCGGGGGCCGAGCCGTCGGCCCCTGGCGCCGCGACCGCTCCGGCCGCTGTCGAAGCCGGCGCAGCCCTCGGGAGCCACCTCGAGAGCATCGAGCGCGACGCCATCATCAAGGCGCTGGAAAAGACCCGCTATAACAAGACCGCGGCGGCGAAGCTCCTCGGGATGAGCTTCCGGGCGCTGCGCTATCGGATCAAGAAACTGGGGATCGAATAGGGCAGTCGCCTTCGCTCGGGTGACGCTCCTGGTCACTTTCTGACGTGCCCTAGTCCCCCTGGCGTCAGTCTGCGACAGAGGTTACGTCAAGCCGCCGACATCGCCGAAACCCCTTAAGCTGTGATTTCAATCACTTAGACGCCGTCGGGGCCACTGGCACAGCCCTTGCTTCAATCTGGCCGGGCGCCCTTTTTTGCGCCACTGAGTTTGTACCCAAAAATTTTCAGGAGTCTTCACAAATGAAGTCGTTGCAAAAGGGTTTCACCCTCATCGAGCTGATGATCGTCGTCGCGATCATCGGCATTCTCGCCGCGATCGCGATCCCGGCGTACCAGGACTACACGGTGCGCGCGAAGGTAACGGAAGGCCTCAGCGTGGCTTCCTCCGCCAAGGTTGCCATCTCGGAAGGCTACGAGTCTAACGACATGGCCGGCGTCATCGCCGCCGCGACCGCGCTCAACGCGGCCAATGCTTTCACGCCCACGAAGTATGTCACCGCCCTGACGGCCCAGACGGCCAACGGTTCAATCCTGGTGACCTACAACGCCGTGAACATCCCGCAGCTTGCCGGTGCCAACACTCTCGTGCTGGCCCCGTATATCAACGGTGCGGGGCTGGCGCCCGGCCTCCAGGGCGCCATCGACTGGGGTTGTGCCTCCGCCACGAACGCCACCATCACGGCCCGTAACATGGCGGCCCCGCCTAGGCCCGGCACCCTGATCGCGAAGTACGTCCCGACGGAGTGCAAGTAAGTACTCCTCGAAGCCTGATTGGCTTCGTCCCCGAGCCCCGGCCCTGTGCCGGGGCTCTTCTTTTTGAGAGGTCGCAAACCCAAGTGTGACGCGTACCCCTCCACCTGAGGGGGCCGGTCATTCAGAATCGGCGGAGATTTGACAATTGCACGCCACCACGTCTCGGGTAAACTGACCGTCCGGCTTATTTTGCTTGCTATAAGCCCATGAATGACAACGCCTCTCTCGCGCTCGGCGCCACGCGCACGGGCTTTGGCGGGCTGCCGCAGCGGCTCGTGCAGGATGGCGTGGTCGAAGAGGCCGCGATGCTGGAAGCCGTCAACGCCGCCCGCGAGCGTAAGACGAGCGTCGTGACGCAGCTCGTGGCGAGCGGGGCGGCCAATGCGCGCGACATCGCGGTGGCGGCTTCGACCGAGTTCGGCGTGCCGCTTTTTGATCTCGAAGCCGTGAACGTGGACCTGGACGCCGTTCGCCTGGTCAACGACAAGCTGCTCGCCAAGCATCGCGTCCTGCCGCTCTTCCGCCGTGGCAAGCGCCTGTTCCTCGCGGTCGCCGACCCCACCAACCTGCACGCGATCGACGAGGTCAAGTTCCAGACCAGCCTCGGCATCGAGGCGATCGTCGTCGAGGACGACAAGCTCCAGAGGGCCATCGACAAGGCGCTCGAGCAGGTCGACAACCAGATGCAGGCGCTCACCGACGAGGCGGACGTCGATCTCGAGTCCCTCGAGGTCAGCGGGGGCGAGGACGAGCTCGACGACAAGGTCGGGCGCGACGATGTCGAAGACGCGCCGATCGTGCGCTTCGTGAACAAGGTCATGCTGGATGCGATCCGCCGCGGCGCCTCCGACATTCACTTCGAGCCCTTCGAAAAGCTCTACCGGGTGCGCCTCCGCATGGACGGCGTGCTGAAGGAGATCGCACAGCCGCCCGTGCAGCTCGCGCCCAAGCTCTCGGCACGCCTCAAAGTGATGTCGCGGCTCGACATCGCCGAGCGGCGCGTGCCGCAGGACGGCCGCATCAAGATGCGGCTCTCCAAGACCCGCGCCATCGACTTCCGCGTCAGCACCTGCCCGACGCTCTTCGGTGAGAAGATCGTGCTGCGTATTCTCGATCCCGCGCAGGCGATGCTCGGAATCGACTCGCTCGGCTACGAGCCCTTCCAGAAAGACCTCTACAACAAGTACCTGGCCAAGCCCCAGGGCATGATTCTCGTCACCGGGCCGACCGGCAGCGGCAAGACCGTCTCGCTCTACACCGGCCTCAACATCCTCAACCGCGAGGATACGAATATCTCGACCGCGGAGGACCCGGCGGAAATCAATCTGCCCGGCGTCAACCAGGTCAACGTCAACGGTAAGGTGGGCCTCACCTTCGCGGCCGCCATGCGCGCCTTCCTCCGCCAGGACCCCGACGTCATCATGGTCGGTGAGATCCGCGACCTCGAGACGGCGGAGATCGCCATCAAGGCCGCGCAGACCGGCCACCTCGTGCTCTCGACGCTGCACACCAACGACGCGCCGCAGACGCTCACTCGCCTCGTCGACATGGGCGTCAAGCCCTATGCCATCGCGACCTCGGTGAGCCTCATCATCGCCCAGCGTCTCGCGCGGCGCCTGTGCAACAACTGCAAACAGCCCGTCGACATCCCGCGCGAGGCGCTTCTCAAGGAGGGTTTCTCCGAGATGGACGTGGCCGCGGGCCTCAAGATCTTCGGGCCCAAGGGCTGCGCCAACTGCACCGACGGCTACAAGGGCCGCTCCGGCATCTACCAGGTGCTGCCGGTAACCGAAGCCATCGCGCGCATCATCCTCGCCGGCGGCAGCGCCGTAGAGATCGGCACCCAGGCGGCCAAGGAGGGGGTGTGGGATCTGCGCCGTGCGGGGCTCGAGAAGGTCAAGAACGGGATCACCAGTCTCGAAGAAGTGAACAGCGTCACGACCGAGTGACACACAGGGTAACGACTCATGGCACAGGCAGCTGCAGCAACGGCCACCGTCAGGACCATCAGGCGCGATGTTCCCTTCGCCTGGGAGGGACGCGACAAGCGCGGTGCGCGCATCAAGGGCAAGAGCCTTGCCCCCGATGAGGCGGCGCTGCGCGCCGAGCTGCGCCGCCAGGGCATCGCACCGTCGCGCATCCGCAAACAGCGCGATAGCCTGCGCGGCGGCAAGGTGGACGCCGGCGACATCGCCGTGTTCAGCCGCCAGCTCGCCACCATGCTCGCCGCAGGCATTCCGCTCGTGCAGTCGTTCGAGATCGTAGGCAACGGCCACGAAAAGTCCGCGATGCAGAAGCTGATTCTCGACGTCAAGAGCGACGTCGAAGGCGGCACGTCGCTCCACGAGGCACTCGGCAAGCACCCCCTTTATTTCGATGACCTGTACGTCAATCTCGTGGAGGCGGGCGAACAGGCGGGCGCCCTCGAGTCCCTGCTCGACAAAGTCGCCACTTACAAGGAAAAGACCGAGGCGCTGAAGAAGAAGGTGAAGAAGGCCCTCTTCTACCCGGCGGCCGTGCTGGTGGTGGCGGTCATCGTCACCGTGGTGCTCCTGATCTTCGTGATTCCGCAGTTCGAGTCACTCTACAAGGGCTTCGGGGCGGATCTCCCGGCCTTCACCCAGATGGTTATCAACCTTTCACGTTTTGTGCAGCGTGACGGTCTTTATATTGCCGCCGTGCTGGGCGCGGTGGCCTGGTCATTCTTCTACTTCAAGAAGCGCTCCAGAGCGATGCGCCAGTTCCTCGATCGCCTGGTGCTGAAACTCCCGGTAATAGGGCCGATCCTCAACAAGGCGGCCATCGCCCGCTACGCGCGCACCCTCTCGACCATGTTCGCCGCCGGCGTGCCGCTCGTCGAGGCGCTCGACTCAGTGGCCGGAGCGACCGGCAACATCGTCTACGAGAGCGCGGTGCACAGAATGCGCGATGAGGTGGCGACCGGACAGCGGCTGCAACGCGCCATGGAGTCCACGGGCCTCTTCCCCAACATGGTGAACCAGATGATCGCGGTGGGCGAGGAGTCGGGCTCGCTGGATGAGATGTCGGGCAAGGTCGCGACGTTCTACGAAGCCGAGGTGGACAACGCGGTGGACGCAATGTCGAGCTTGCTCGAGCCTCTCATCATGGTGATTCTCGGCGTGCTCGTCGGCGGCCTGGTGATTGCCATGTACCTGCCGATCTTCAAGCTCGGTTCGGTGGTCTGACGGACAGGCCGCAAATCCCGCTTGCGAAAGCGCCGCGCTCTGCGCGGCGTTTTCTTTAGGAAACGCAGATCGCCATGTCCGTGATCGAGCTGCTCGCCGCCTCCCCCGCCTTCTTTCTCGGCACCTGCCTGGTGCTCGGCCTCGCCGTCGGCAGCTTCCTCAACGTAGTTGTCTACCGCTTGCCGGTCATGCTCGACCGTGAGTGGCGTGCGCAGTGCGCCGAGCTCGCAGGCCCTGACCCGCACGCGACGACCGTGGCGGCGGGCGATGCTAAGCGCTTCAATCTCGTCGTGCCGCGCTCCGCGTGTCCTTCCTGCAAGGCGCCGATCACCGCGTTGCAGAACATTCCGCTCATCTCCTGGGTGCTGCTGCGCGGCCGCTGCGCGCGCTGCGGAACCCCGATCTCCGTGCGCTATCCGCTGGTCGAGCTCCTCACCGGAGCTCTGTCGGCGTGGGTGGCGGCGCGATTCGGCTTCGGCTTTCCCGCGCTCGCCGCGCTCGTGCTCACCTGGTTCCTGATTGCCCTCACCTTCATCGACCTCGACACCCAACTGCTGCCCGACAGCCTGACGCTCCCGCTGCTGTGGCTGGGACTTACGCTCAGCCTCTGGGGACCGCAAGGCGGCGCTCCCGTCCCCGTCGACGTGCGCTCGAGCCTGATTGGCGCGGTGGCCGGTTACCTGAGCCTGTGGAGCGTCTATCATCTGTTCCGCCTGGTCACCGGGAAGGAAGGCATGGGGTTCGGGGACTTCAAGCTCTTGGCCGCGCTCGGCGCCTGGCTCGGCTGGCAGATGCTCCTGCCCGTCATTCTCATTGCCGCCGTGGCCGGCGCCGTAGTCGGCATCGCGATGCTCGCGATCCGGCGGCAGAGCCGCGCGACGCCGATCGCTTTCGGTCCGTTCCTCGCCGCCGCCGGATGGCTGGTGCTGATGTTCGGCCACGGGCTCGTCGGGCGGTACCTCGCTCTGTATCCGTCGCAGCCGTGAGCACGCCCGCCGCTTCGCGCATCTTCCGGGTCGGCCTCACCGGCGGGATCGCCAGTGGCAAGTCGACGGCCGCCAAGTTTTTCGGCGCCCTCGGCGTCCCGATCCTCGACGGCGACCAGGTGGCACGCGAGGTGGTCGAGCCCGGCCAGCCGCCGCTCGAGCGGCTGGTCGAGCGCTTCGGCCGCGGCATTCTCACGCCCGATGGGCATCTCGACCGGCCGGCGCTGCGCGACATCGTGTTCTCCGACCCCAAGGCGCGCGCCGATCTCGAGAATCTGACGCACCCGGCGATCGGCGCGGCTCTCGAGGCACGCTCGGCCACGGCGGGCGGCCCGTATCAGATTCTGGTGATTCCGCTCCTGGTCGAGAAGAATCTCGCTGCGCACGTGGATCGCGTGCTGGTCGTCGACTGCGATGAGGAGAAGCAGATCCGCCGCCTGCACGCACGCGACGGCTCGACGCGCGCGCAGGCGCAGTCGATTCTCGACGCGCAGGTGTCGCGCAGCGCGCGGCTCAAGGCCGCGGACGATGTGATCACGAACGATGCCGACATGAGCGCAGTGCAGACCCAGGTCGCAGCGCTCCACGCGCGCTATCTCGAGCTCGCCCGCGCCCCGCGCGCCTGAGGTGCGCGGCGGTTTACGGACCCGCCGGGCGTCAAGCACAATAGCGCCATGGCCGAACCCGCCGTGTCCGAGTCCGAGTCCGAGGCCGCCGTGGCGTCCGCGCCCGACGCCGCACTGCTCGTGTTCGAGCAGCCGCTGAACGAGCGCATGCGCACCTTCCTGCGCCTCGATTTCCTCTACAACCAGGCGCTCTATCACAACGAGATGGCGAGCCAGTGGGGCAGCCGCGCCGCGATGGCGAGCCTGATCGACATCCTCGCCATGATGACGCGCGGTGATGTCCGCTCGGACGTGCTCAAGGAGCTCGAGGGCCAGCTCACCTCGCTCAACGAGTTCCAGGCGAGGCCCGGCGTCGATGCGCAGCGACTCAAGACCTTGATGTCGAACCTGCTGCGCCTGCGCGCGGACCTCATGGGCGCCGGCTCCGCCTTCCTGCAGCCGCTGCGCGACTCGGAGTTCTTGAACTCGGTGAAGCACCGCACCGCGATCCCCGGGGGCACCTGCGAGTTCGACCTGCCGGACTATTACTTCTGGCTCTCGCAGCCGGATGAGCTGCGCATGCGCACCTTCAGCCAGTGGCTCGCGCTCCTGCGGCCGCTGTGCGATGCGATCGCCGAGCTCCTGTGGCTCACGCGCCAGAACGGCCGCACGCGCGACGAGGTCGCGAAGGGCGGAACCTTCAACATCACCTTCGATCGCGACCACCCGCTGCAGCTGCTGCGCATCTCGCTGCCGGCCTCGGCGGGGCTCTATCCTGAGATCAGCGGCAGCCACTACCGCTGCAACCTGCGCTTCCTCGCCTGGCACGGCCTCACCTCGCGGCCGACCCAGACCGAGGAAGACGTCGCCTTCACGCTCAGCTGCTGCGCCTGAGGCACTCGGCCAGCGATGAGTCCCGCCACCGTGACGTGTCCGACCTGCGGGCGGGAGCTCGAGTGGGCCGCCGCACCGTTCCGCCCGTTCTGCAGCGAGCGCTGCCGCCTCATCGACCTCGGCGCGTGGTTCTCGGAGCAACGCTCGCTTCCCGGGGACCCCGCGGCGGCGCCCGACGAGCCCGGGCTTCCGGAGCAGCCCGCGAAAGCGCCTCGCACATGAGATTCCGGCTCCAGGCATTCGGCCTGCACCTCTCGGGGAGCGCCGCCGCGCTCACGATTGTTCTGGGCACGCTCTGGCTCGGCTGGTACCGCTGGCCCGGCTGGTATCTGGCGAGCGCGCTGCACATCGTCGGGCTCGTGGTGGTGGTGGACCTGGTACTTGGGCCCACCCTGACGCTGATCGTCGCGAACCCCGGCAAGCCTCGCGCGGAGCTTGCGCGCGACATCTCGATCATCGTCGCGGTGCAGCTGATCGCCCTCGTCTATGGTGGCGTCACGCTCTGGGGCGGGCGACCGCTCTACTACACCTTCTCGGTGGACCGCCTCGAGCTGGTGCAGGCATCCGACCTCAAGGCGGACGACATCAACGTGGCGCGCCGCGAGAATCCACAACTCGCTCCCTGGTGGTACAGCCGGCCGCGCTGGATCTGGGCACCCTTGCCCGAGAACCCGGAGGAAGCGCAGAAGATCGTCACGGGGGCGGTATTCGGCGGCACCGACGTCATCGAGATGCCGCGCTATTTCCGGCCCTGGGAGCAGGGACTACCGGAGCTGCGCCAGCGTCTCCAGAAGGTCGATGAGATGAAGTACTTCACCCGCGCCGAGAGACAGGCGCTCGAGAGCCGCATCACGCGGCTGGGACTTCCGGCCGATCAGGCCAATACCATGGTCATGTGGGGCGGCACGCGCCGCGTGCTCGCGGTGTTCGACCTCGGGACGCTGCGTATCGTGGCCCTGCTCAAGGCCGAGTGACGCTCACCTTCAGGGCGCGCCCGCCGGCGGGGAAGTCTGCGGTTCCGGCCCGGGCGTCGCCACTCCCAGCCACTTGGCGAGGAACGCCCACTGATCGGCGAAGTCCTCGATCTGCATCCAGACGGGCTTGCCGGCGCCGTGCCCCGCGCGCGTCTCGATGCGGATGAGGATGGGATTCGGGCAGCTCTGCGCGGCCTGCAGTGCGGCCGCGAACTTGTAGCTGTGCCAGGGCACGACGCGATCATCGTGGTCCGCGGTGGTGATGAGCGTCGGCGGGTAGCAGGTACCCTTCTTCACGTTCTGGTAGGGCGAATAGGCGTAGAGGGCGCGAAACTGCTCCGGGTCCTCGGCCAGCCCGAAGTCCAACGACCATTGGCGCGCGTTGGCGCTCGCGGTCTGATAGCGGAGCATGTCGAGCACGCCCACCGCGGGCAGCGCCGCTCCGAAGAGCTGCGGGCGCTGGGTCAGCGCCGCGCCGATCAGCAGCCCGCCGTTGCTGCGGCCGTGGATCCCTAAGCGCGCGGTGCGTGTGTAGTGCTCACGGATCAGGTACTCGGCGGCGGCGATGAAGTCATCGAACACATGCTGCTTGTTGGCCAGCGTGCCGGCCTTGTGCCAGTCCTCGCCGTACTCCCCGCCGCCTCGCAGGTTCGCCTCGGCATAGACGCCGCCCATCTCGAGCCAAGCCTGCACCTGTGGACGGTATTGCGGGGTCAGCGAGACGTTGAATCCGCCGTAGCCGTACAGCAGCACCGGCTGGTTGCCGTCCTTCACCAGGTCGCGCCGGTGGGTGATGTACATCGGCACGCGGGTGCCGTCCTTGCTGTGGAAGAACACCTGCTCGGTCACATAGGCGTCGGTGGAGGCGGGAATGCGTGGCTCGCGCCACAACGTCGCCTGGTTCGAGGGGACATCGAGGCGATAGATCCGGTGCGGCGTCAGATAGTCGGTATAGCCGAAGAAGCTCTCGCTCTGATGCCCCTCGCCCTGCAAGCCGTCGAGTCTGCCCTTGCCGGGGAGCGGTACCTCGCCCACCGGGCGGCCGTCGCGCTCGTACACGCGCGCCACGCCGTGCGCCTCCTCGACGTAGCGCGCCAGGATCCGCCCCCCGACGTAAGTTGCTTCCTCGAGCGTGGTGCTCCCCTCGGGCACGACGGTGCGGGGGCTAAGCGGGGCGGCTCGCGCATCCACTGCGATGACGCGGCCGAAGGGGGCGTCCTTGGTGGTGCGGAAGTAGAGCTCCTCGCCCCGCGCGCCAACGAAGCTGTAGATCGCATCCCACTCCGCGAACAGGGGCTGCGCCTTCGCGCCCGGGCGGCGCAGGTCGAGAACGTCGACGCCGTTTTTCTCGTAACCGTCAAACAGCGTGATGACGAGGTAACTGCCATCCTCGGTGACCCTACCCGAGGGGATGCGCGAGGGGTGATCGGTCACCTCGTACACCAGGCGGTCCTGCTCCTGGGGGGTGCCGAGCGTGTGGAAGTAGAGCGCAGGCCGCCCCGCATCGTCGCCGAAGCCGCTGGCGAGCGTCGGGTAACGGCTGTAGTAGACGCCGGAGCCGTCGTGGGCCCAGGACACACCCCAGAACTTCGTGTAGCGCAGCTCATCGGGCAGATCCGCCGCGTCGCTCACACGCCGGAAGCGCCAGATCTGCCAGTCCGTGCCCCCGTCGGAAGTCGCGTAGGCGACGACCTTGCCCTGCTCATCGGGCGTGAACGCCGCGAGTGCGACGGTCGCATCGGCGCGCACCGTGTTGGGGTCGAACAGTACGCGCCCGGGAGAGTCGGGCTGCTCGGAGACGTAGAGCACGCTCTGGTTCTGCTTGCCGTCGTTGTGCAGGAAGAAATAATGCCGTCCCCGCCTGACCGGCAGCTCATAGCGCTCGTAGTTCCAGAGCTCGGTGAGGCGGCTCTTGAGCCAGGCGCGCTGCGGCAGCTCCGCGAGGCGCGGCCGCGACACGGCGTTTTCGGCCGCCACCCATTGCTTGACCGCCGGCGAGCCGAGATCCTCGAGCCAGCGATAGGGATCCTCGACGTGCGTGCCGAAGAAGTTGTCGCTGACGCCGACGCGGGCCGTGAGAGGGTAGACCGGAGCTTGCGCGACCGCCGGCAGGCCGATGACGGCATCGGTCGCGGTGCGCATCGGCTTGCCGCCCGGCCCGGGGCCCGACGCCGGCTCGCGGTTGCCGAACTCGGCGCTCACGCAGGCCGCGAGCACGGCGCCGAGGAACGCGGCGGCGATGGTCGCGGCGACCCACGGGAAGCGCTCGGCTTTCATGGCTGTCCTTCGCGCGCGCCTCACCCGGCGCGCCCCGAGGATCCTTTAGGGAAACTTGATCTTGCCGCCGCCGGCCCCGGGTGCGGCCGCGGGACCGATGCCCCCGGCGACCTCGGGAACCACGATGCGCGAGGCGGCCTCGCGGCGCAGCTCGCGCGCCTCGTCGATCGCCTGCTCGAGCGCGACCTTCACCCCCTCGGGGAATTTCTTCAGCGCCTCCTCGAGCGTGCGCGCCTCGATCTCGAACCCGAGGGGCAGAATCCCTGCCGGCGTGAGCAGCTGCGTCTGACCGGAGAACAGCACCGGGCGCGCGGTATCGGGCGCACCGTCGGCCGTGACCGGAGTCAGGCGGCGGATGCTGCCCGCGCGGCGATCGGTGAAGACGTCCTCGCGATAGAGGTTCTTGGGGTCGAGCTCGACTTCCGGAAGATCGTTCGGGGCTGCCATATCAATTCCGCTGAGTTACTGAAGTGATTGTACACGCCCGTCCAAACCGGCCTGCTGCCAAGCGGGCAAAGCCCGTGCGCCAGCCGTGCTACGAAGTGCTCGGCTGCTGAAGCGATTGTAACTACTGCGCATCCAGCCCCGCCTTTTGCCCGCGAGCGGGACCCCATCGCTAGGTTGGCCTGCGGCGCGAGCGAAAGTCGCGCCTTTCGCGAGCGGGTCGAAAGCGCCGCAGGCGCCTTTCGACAGAGGATTATCCGCCGCAGGCGCTTTCCGCCAATTTGACAAGCGCCTCGACGAACGGCCGGTCGGCTTCGAGCAGATCCTGGCGCCCAAGATCCGCGGGCGCGACCCAGCGGAGCTGCTGGCCATCGAGCCCGCGCGGGGTTCCCGCAAAGCGCTCGATGATCCACAGGGAGAGCTCGACGCTGCGATCCGGGTAGGAATGTCTGAGCCTCATGAAGGGGCGGCTCACGCTCACCTCGATCCCGAGCTCCTCGCGCAGCTCGCGCACGAGTGCGGCGGATTCCGCCTCGCCCGGCGCCACCTTGCCGCCGGGAAACTCCCAGCGGCCGGCCTGGTGCCTGCCCTGCGGCCGTTGCGCAATGAGGACGCGCCCCTCGCTGTCGTAGAGTGCCGCCGCCACGACGAGAATCACGGCCGCGCGGTCCGCTCGCCGACTATTCCACGCTCGAGAGCGCGCCGTGGCAGTGCTTGTACTTCTTGCCCGAGCCGCACGGACAGGGCTCGTTGCGCCCGACCTTGCGCTCGCCGCGCACGAAGGGAGCCGCGGCTTCCGGCGCCAGCGCCGGGGGCGGCGGGGGCGCGGCCCGCAGGCCGGCGCGGCCCGCCGGAGCCGCCGCGGCTGCGGCGATCGCCGCCTGCGCCTGCGCTGCGGTTGCCGCGCCATCGCCGGCGAGCAGCGAGCCCACTTCCGCGTGCTGCGCCTGCAGCGCCCGCATCAGGCGAGCGTAGCGCTCTTCCTCCTCGCGCTGCAGCTCTTCCGGGGTGCGGATCTCGATTCTCGCCATGAAGGAGGAGGTCTCGTACTTGACGCGATCGAGCATCGCGGCGAACAGCTCGAACGCTTCGCGCTTGAATTCGTAGCGGTAGTCCTTCTGCGCGTAGCCGCGCAGGTGGATGCCCTGCTTCAGATACTCCATGCCCGCCAGATGCTCGCGCCAGTGCTGATCGAGCTTCTGCAGCATGACTTCCTTTTCCGCCAGGCGCAGGTTCGCCGCGCCGACGCGCGCCGCCTTCGCCTGGTAGGCGTCGTCCACCGCGCGCAGCACACGCTCGCGCAGGGCCTGCTCCTCGAGCTCCGGCTCCTGCGCAAGCCAGGCCTCGGGCTCGATCCTGGTATTGAAGTCGCGCAGCACCGCCGCGGCGAGACCCTTCAGGTCCCAGTCGGCGGACGCGGCGTGCTTCGGCATGTGCTCATCGAGGAGCCCGCTCACCGAGTCCTCCATCAGGCCGCGGATCGCCGCGGACAGGTCCTCGGTGCCCATGATCTCGGTACGCTGGTGATAGACCACCTTGCGCTGATCGTTGGCGACATCGTCGAACAGCAGCAGCTGCTTTCTGATGTCGAAGTTGTGCGATTCGACCTTGCGCTGCGCCTTCTCGATCTGGCGGGTGAGCATGCCGCTCTCGATCACCTCGCCTTCCTTCATGCCGGCGATCCGCAGCAGCCGCTTGGTGCGCACCGGGTCGCCGAAAATGCGCATCAGGTTGTCTTCCATCGACAGGTAGAAGCGGCTCGAGCCGGGGTCCCCCTGGCGGCCCGAACGGCCGCGCAACTGGTTGTCGATGCGGCGTGACTCGTGGCGCTCGGTACCGATGATATGCAGTCCGCCGGCGGCCACCACCTGGTCGTGACGCGCCTGCCACTCGGCGCGCAGTCGCTCACGCGCGGCGTCCTCGAGCTCGCCGGCGGCGGCGAGCTCGGCCTCGAGGTTGCCGCCCAGCACGATGTCGGTGCCGCGGCCCGCCATGTTGGTGGCGATGGTGACCGTTCCGGGGCGGCCCGCCTGGGCGACGATGTGCGCCTCGCGCTCGTGCTGCTTGGCGTTGAGCACCTGATGCGCGGCGCCCTCCTTCTGCAGCAGCCCGGCGAGGTACTCCGAGGTCTCGATCGAGGTGGTGCCGACCAGCGCCGGCTGCCCGCGCTCGACGCAGTCGCGGATGTCCTCGATGATCGCCTGGAATTTGTCCTTCTGCGTGAGGTACACGAAGTCGGAGTTGTCCTTGCGCACCATCGGGCGGTGGGTCGGAATGACCACCACCTCGAGGCCGTAGATCTGCAGGAATTCGGGCGCCTCGGTGTCGGCCGTGCCGGTCATGCCCGAGAGCTTCTTGTAGATGCGGAAGTAGTTCTGGAAGGTGATCGAGGCTACCGTCTGGTTCTCCTCGCGCACCCGCACGCCCTCCTTGGCCTCGATCGCCTGATGCAGGCCGTCCGACCAGCGCCGGCCGATCATGGTGCGGCCCGTGAACTCATCGACGATGATGATCTCGTCGTTGCGCACGATGTATTCGACGTCGCGCTTGTAGAGCGCGTGGGCGCGCAGCGCCGCATTCAGGTGATGCATCAGGCGGATGTTGGCCGGGTCGTACAGGCTCTCGCCCTCGCGCAGCAACCCCGCGTCCGCCATCAGCCGCTCGACGTGCTCGTGGCCCGCTTCGGTGATGTGCACCTGCTTGCTCTTCTCGTCCACGGCGAAGTCGCCCGGCCCCTCCTCTTCCTTCTGGCGCGTGAGGCGCGGCACCAGCTGGTTGATCCGCAGGTACAGCTCGGTGCTCTCCTCGGCGGGACCGGAGATGATGAGCGGGGTGCGCGCCTCGTCGATCAGGATCGAGTCGACCTCGTCCACGATGGCGAAGCTCAACGAGCGCTGCACCCGGTCCTCGAGCCTGAAGGCGAGGTTGTCGCGCAGGTAGTCGAAGCCGAATTCGTTGTTGGTGCCGTAGGTGATGTCGCAGGCGTAGGCGGCGCGCTTCTCCGGCGGCGTCTGCGCGTTCTTGATGACGCCGACCGTGAGGCCGAGGAAGCGGTAGACCGGCCCCATCCAATCCGCGTCGCGCTGCGCCAGGTACTCGTTCACGGTGACGATATGCACGCCCTCGCCCGTGAGCGCGTTGAGGTAGGCGGGGAGCGTTGCCACCAGCGTCTTGCCCTCGCCGGTACGCATCTCGGAGATCATGCCCTTGTGCAGCACGATGCCGCCGATCAGCTGCACGTCGAAATGGCGCATCTTGAGCGTGCGCCGCGCCGCCTCGCGCACCACCGCGAACGCCTCCGGCAGGAGCTCATCGAGCGTCGCGCCGCCCTTCAGCCGCTCCCGCAGCTCATCGGTCTTCCCGCGCAGCGCCTCGTCGCTCTGCTGCTCGATCTCTCGCTCGAGCTCGTTGGCGGCGCGCACGTAGCGCGTGTAGCCGCGGATGAGCCGCTCGTTGCGGCTGCCGAAGATGCGCGTGAGGAAGTCGAGCAAGGGCTATCCGTGAAAAACCGAGAAAATATCTTGCCCGACAAGCACTTATCATCTGCCCCGGGCTCGGGAAGCGGCGTATTGTACGCAATAGACGTAAGCCACGCCCAATTGGTTCTCGGGCTGGGGAATTCAAGGTCGGATAAGGCCTGCGCAGGCCCTTGTGGAGGAATCGGCAGCGATCGGATCAGCGGCCGATGAACGACAGCGGGTCGACCTGGCGGCCGTTGTGCAGCACTTCGAAGTGCACGTGCGGTCCGGTCGAGTGCCCCGTCGAGCCCATGAGGGCGACCGCCTCGCCGCGCTTGACGGTCTGGCCGACGGCGACGAGCGTGCGCTCGTTGTGCGCGTAGCGGGTCGAGTAGCCGTCGCCGTGATTGATCTCGATCAGCTTGCCGTAGCCTGAGCGCTCGCCGGCCCAGGTGACGACTCCCGCGGCCACCGCGACCACATCGGCGCCGAGGTTGCCGGCGAAGTCGACGCCCTTGTGGAAGGCCTCGCGCCCGTCGAAGGGATCGGCGCGCTCGCCGAAATAAGAGGAGATGTACCCGCTCGAGACCGGCCGTCCCTCGGGGTGAATCTCTTCCTTCAGCTCGCGCGTCAGGATCACGTTCTCGAGCGCTGCCAGCTGCGATTCGCGCAGGTCCGCGCGCCGCTCGAGCTGCGCGAGCATCTGGGAAAGATCCGGGATCTGGGCGCTCACGCCCTCGCCTTCGGGACCACCGCTCGGCGGGTCGCGGTCGAAGTCGAATTCGCGGCTGTCGATGTCCGCCATCTCCGTGAGGCGCTTGCCGAGCGCGTCGAGCCGGATGACGTGGGCGTTCACCTCGCCGATGCGCATCGCCATGGCATCGATCCGCAGCTGCAACTGCTGCTTGAGGCCCGCGATCTCCTGTTTCTGCTGGGTGAGGAGCGTGGCGAAGCGTGTCGTCTCGGCGAGCGCCAGCTCGCGGTGCACGCCCTTGCCGAGCTGCAACCCGAGCGTGAACGCCCCCCCGACGATGACCGCGGTCACCGCCAGCACAACGCCCAGCGTCAGGGGCTTCGCCAGATTGAACTGGCGTGCCTTGCCATCGCGCTTGGATAGAAGAATGACGTTCATGCCACGGATTTCCCGCTACCTTATGTCACCAGCCCGCCTGGAGCAGGGCCATGGGCCCCCGAGCGTGTATCGCCCTGTTCTCGTTCAGATAAATGTCTGTACGATGCTGGCAACCCCGCCGTCATGGCTCCTCGCTTTAGACCGGTGGCTTTGCGTCCCCGCCTTTCAGCGGGTTTGCCGATACAGCTGTCGGTCAATATGCCCAAGAAGACCCCACGAGACAAGCGCGGCAGTTCTCCAATGAGGCGTGGTGCCGTCGGTACTTCGCGGCGGCCGGATTCTGTAAAGGACCTGCTCTCCCGCCGCGCACCGACCTTGATGCGCGTCACAACTCAGGCCGCACGCGCAAACTTCTGGAACGAATGGCTGTCGCAGCATCTGCCCGCGGAAATCCGCGCGCGCGTGTCGGGCGTGGTCGAGCGCGACGACACATTGGTCATATTCGCGGAATCCGCCGCCTGGTCCGCGCGGCTGCGCTTCACCGTCCAGGAGCTCGAGCGCGAGATCCTCGCCGCCGCGGAGGGCCTGAGGAGCGTCGTCGTGCGGGTGCGGCCCCGTGAGTGATCAGTTCCGCGGGCCCGGCAGCGCCGGCGCCTCGATGTAGGAAATCGGCGCGTCCTTGTACGACTGGAACACGACCTCTTCCCAGGTGGAAGTGTCGGCCAGCAGCTGCCGCAGCAGCTTGTTGTTGAGGGCGTGGCCGGACTTATGGCCGGAGAATTCCCCGATCAGGCTGTGCCCGAGCAGGTACAGATCCCCGATGGCGTCCAGGATCTTGTGCTTGACGAACTCGTCCTCGTAGCGCAACCCGTCCTCGTTCAGCACGCGGAAATCATCGAGCACGATCGCGTTGTCGAGATTGCCGCCGAGCGCGAGATTGCGCCCCCGCAGCGTCTCGAGATCGCGCATGAAGCCGAAGGTGCGCGCGCGGCTCACTTCCTTGAGGAACGAGGTGGTGGAGAAGTCCATCGAGGCGCGCTGCGCCCGGCGCTTGAAGATCGGGTGGTCGAACTCGATCTCGAAGTTGACCTTGAAGCCGTCGAAGGGATCGAACTGCGCCCACTTGTCGCCGTCCTCGACGCGCAGCCGCTTCTTCACGCGGATGAAGCGCTTCGGCGTACGCTGCTCCTCGATACCCGCCGACTGCAGCAGGAACACGAAGGGTCCGGCGCTGCCGTCCATGATCGGCACCTCGGCCGCCGACAGCTCGACGATGGCGTTGTCGATGCCGAGACCTGCGAACGCCGACAGCAGATGCTCGACGGTCGAGACGCGCGACTCGCCCTTGCCGAGAGTCGTGCCGAGCATCGTGTCGCCGACATTCTCGGCGTGCGCGCGGATGTCCACCGGCTGCGGCAGATCGGTGCGCCGGAACACTATCCCGGAGTCGGCCGCCGCCGGGCGCAAGGTCATCAGTACCTTCTTGCCCGTATGCAGGCCGACGCCGGTGGCACGAATGGAGTTTTTGAGCGTTCGCTGTCCGACCATGCTGTTAGGCTCGTGTTGTCCTTCCAAACGACCGCCGCAAGCTGCGGATGACACGCGCCCTCGACACGCCCGCGGGAGCGCCACCATGCCGTGGTGCGCCGCTCCCCGGCGTTATGTAAGACACGCTACCGTATCACATCAGTCAGCCTGCCGCCGCAGGAATGCCGGAATATCCAGCAGCTCCTCGGCGTCGGCCTCCGGGCGCAGTCCGTCGCCGACCGCGCGCTGGCGCTGCACCGTCGGCTTGTCGAGCGCCGCATAGTCGTTGGGCGAGAGCGCCGGGCGACGCACGACGCGCATCGGCGTCTCGCCGCGCGCCTCTCGGGTGTCGCGTGCCACCAGCGTCTCGCGCGGCTGCCGCGCCGCGGCAGCCGGCCGGCCCAGCCCGGTCGCCACGACCGTGACCCGTACCTGGTTGGTGAGCTCCGGGTCGATCACCGTGCCGACCACGACCGTCGCGTCCTCCGAGGCGAATTGTTTCACGATCTGCCCCACCTCCTGGAATTCCCCGATGGAGAGATCCATGCCCGCGGTCACGTTCACCAGGATTCCGTGGGCGCCGGCGAGGTTGATGTCCTCGAGCAACGGTGAGGACACCGCGGCCTCGGCCGCCGCGCGCGCCCGGCCTTCGCCGCTCGCCGCCCCCGATCCCATCATGGCCATGCCGGTCTCCGCCATGACGGTGCGCACATCGGCGAAATCGACATTGATGAGGCCCGGGCGGGTGATCAGCTCGGCGATGCCCTGCACCGCGCCCTGCAGCACCTGGTTGGCCGCCTTGAAGGCATCGAGCAGCGTCGTCTGCGGTCCCAACACCGTCAGCAGCTTCTGGTTAGGAATTGTAATGAGCGAATCGCAGTACTTGGTGAGCTCCGCGATGCCGGTGTCGGCCACGCAGGCGCGCTTGTTGCCTTCCATCTCGAACGGCCGGGTCACGACCGCCACCGTGAGGATGCCGAGCTCCTTGGCCACCTGCGCCACGACCGGCGCGGCGCCCGTGCCGGTGCCGCCGCCCATGCCGGCGGTGATGAACAACATGTCGCACCCTTCGACGAGCTCCACGACGCGGTCGCGATCCTCCATGGCCGCCTGACGGCCGACCTCGGGGTCGGCGCCGGCGCCCAAGCCCTTGGTGATGTTGCAGCCGATCTGCAGGGCCGTCTTGACCTTGGCGTGCTTCAGGGCCTGCGCGTCGGTGTTGATGCACATGAAGTCCACACCGTCGATGCCGGCGGTGACCATGTGCGCCACGGCGTTGCCGCCGCCGCCGCCCACGCCGATCACCTTGATGACGGCGCTCTGGCTGTATGCGTCCATCAATTCAAACATGTTGTTGCTCCTTACACGAATACACGGTTGGTTGAGTCTTCGCTGTCGTCTGTCAGCTTCAGAAATTTCCCTGGAACCAGGAACGCATGCGCTCGAGCACCGACTTGCCGTTGACGCCGAGCGCGTGCCCGCGGCGTGCGGGCATCAGGTTGTCGCGGGCGTAGAGCAGGAGCCCCACGCCCGTGGAGTAGATGGGATTGCGCACCACGTCCGTGAGCCCGGCGATCGCCTGCGGGACCCCTAAGCGCACCGGCACGTGGAACACTTCCTCGGCGAGCTCGATCGCGCCTTCCATCTTGGCGCTGCCGCCGGTGAGCACGATGCCCGCGGCGATCATTTCCTCGAAGCCGCTGCGCCGCAGCTCCTCGCGCACCAGCCCGAAGAGCTCCTCGTAGCGCGGCTCGACGATCTCGGCGAGCGTCTGCCGCGCCAGGCGGCGCGCCGGGCGCTCGCCCACGCTCGGCACCTCGATGCTCTCGTCGGGATTGGCGAGCTGCGAGAGCGCGCAGGCGTAGCGGATCTTGATGTCCTCGGCGTACTGGGTCGGCGTGCGCATCGACACCGCGATGTCGTTGGTGACCTGGTCGCCGGCGATGGGGATCACCGCCGTATGACGGATCGCCCCGTTGGCGAACACCGCCAGATCGGTGGTGCCGCCGCCGATGTCGACCAGGCATACGCCGAGCTCCTTCTCGTCCTCGGTCAGCACCGCGAAGCTCGAGGCGAGCTGCTCGAGCACCACGTCGTCGACGTCGAGCCCGCAGCGCTGGATGCACTTCTCGATGTTCTGCGCGGCCGAGTCGGCCCCGGTGACGATGTGCACCTTGGCCTCGAGCCGCACCCCCGACATGCCGATCGGGTCGCGGATGCCCTCCTGGCCGTCGACGATGAATTCCTGCGGCAGCACGTGCAGGATCTTCTGGTCCGCGGGAATGGCGACCGCCTTGGCGGCATCGATCACGTGCTCGACGTCGCCGTGCGTCACCTCCTTGTCGCGCACGCCCACCACGCCGTGGGAATTCAGGCTCCTAACGTGGCTGCCGGCGATGCCGGCGAACACCGAGTGGATCTCGCAGCCGGCCATGAGCTCGGCCTCCTCGACCGCGCGCTGGATCGACTGCACCGTGGACTCGATGTTGACCACTACGCCCTTCTTCAGTCCCCGCGAGGGCTGCGAGCCGATGCCGAGCAGCTCGATCGAGCCGTCGGCGCCCACCTCGCCGACCAGCGAGACGACCTTCGAGGTGCCGATGTCGAGGCCGACGATCAGGTTTCGTTCCGAGCGCTTAAGCATTGCGGCCACCTTCCCTGCCCGCGGCGTGACCGGCAGTGCCGCGCCAGCCGATGGCAAACCCGTTCGTGTAACGCAGATCGACGTAGGAGATCTCCTCGCCGCGCTCGGTGACGAGCTTCAGCGCGGTGCTCATGAATTTCTCGAAGCGCTCGTCCACCTGGCGCCTGCCTAAGCGCACGGTGACGCCGTTGGCGAGGTCGAACTCCCAGGCGCCGCGCGCATCGAGGCGCAGCGCCGTCATGCGCAGCCCCGCCTGCGTCAGCCGCCCGGCGGCGGCGAGGTAGCGCTGCGCCACGGCCGGCTCCTGGTCGGCAGGACCGGAGAGCTGGGCGAGCTCCGGCGGGATGTGGCGTGAGTCCACCGCGAAGAGCTCGCCGCGGTTGTTGACCAGGCCCTGCTCGCCCCAGCGGGCGGCGGCCGTCTGCTCGATGACCAGCACATTTAGCCGGCGCGGCCAGGCGCGCTGCACGCTCACGGCGTCCACCCACGGCAGCGTATGGATCGCGCGCCTGACGGCCGCGAGATCCACCGAGAGCAGGCCCGCGCCGTGCAGCTCGCCCTTCACGACGCGCTCGACGTCGATGGGCGAGACGCGCTGGAAGCTCCCCTCCACCGATACCGAGCCGACTTGCCTGTCGAGCGCCATGGCGAGCGCCGCCACCGCGGCGCCGAGGGCGGCGAGCGCGCCGAGTACCGTCCCGAGACGCCGCCAGCGGATCGCGGGCAGCCGCCAGGCGCGCTCGGTCGGTTTGCGGCGGTTCCTGCTGCGTCTCAGCATGGCGGCTCCGCGCGCCGGACGAGGCTGGTCTCGAGCACGCGCCACGCCAGCTCGTCGAAGTCGATGCCGAGCGCGCGCGCCGCCATCGGCACCAGGCTGTGACTGGTCATGCCCGGGATGGTGTTGATCTCGAGCAGCAGCGGCCGGGCGGCGCCGTCCATCATGAAATCCGCGCGTCCCCAGCCCGAGGCGCCGGCGGCCTCGAAGGCGGCGAGCGCGAGGCTCGCCAGGTGCGCTTCGGCCGGCCCCGACAGGCCCGAGGGGCAGAAGTAGCGGGTATCGTCGCGGAAGTACTTGGCCTCGTAGTCGTAGAAGGTGCGCGGGGTCTCGATGCGGATCGAGGGCAGCGCGGCGCCCTGCAGGATCGCCACCGTGTACTCGCCGCCGACGATCCAGGGCTCGGCGAACACCAGCGCCTCGAGCCGGGCCGCGGCCGCGAAGGCGGCCGGGAGATCCTCGGCACGGTCCACTTTGGTCATGCCGACACTCGAGCCCTGCGTCGCCGGCTTCACGATGAGCGGGAGCTTCAGCCGCTCGAGCGCCGGCTCGAAGTCCTGCGCCCCGCGCAGCACGACGAAATCCGCGGTGGGCACGCCGCAGGAGAGCGCCAGGCGCTTGGTGCGCAGCTTGTCCATGCCGATGGCCGAGCCCATCACCCCGCTCCCGGTGTAGGGAACGCCGAGATACTCGAGCGCCCCCTGCAGCGTCCCATCCTCGCCCCCGGGCCCGTGCAGCGCGATCCACACGCGCGCGAAGCGCTGACGCGTGAGCTCTGCGAGCGGGACATCGCGCGGATCGAAGCCATGGGCATCGACGCCGCGACGCTTCAGGGCCTCGAGCACCGCGTTGCCCGTGAGGAGCGAGATCTCGCGCTCGCTCGAGTCGCCGCCGAGCATGACGGCGACGCGGCCGAAGTCCTTCGGGTCGGTCACGCGCCGTAGCAGCGCGGGTTGGTAGCTGAGACGCATGGCTCAAGGCACTCCCACGATGCGCACCTCGGGGCGGAGCGAGACGCCGTGCACGCGCTCGACGGTCGAGCGCACGTGCTCGATGAGGCCCTCGAGGTCGGCGGCGCGCGCCGTGCCGTGGTTGATGATGAAATTCGCGTGCTTCTGCGACACCGACGCGTCGCCGATGCGAAAGCCCTTCAAGCCCGCGGCCTCGATGAGGCGCGCGGCATGATCCCCCGGCGGATTGGTGAACACCGAGCCGCAGCTCCACTCGCCGATCGGCTGCGACTGCTTGCGCCGTGCCAGCAGGGCCTGCACCTCGCCCGCGTGCGCGGCGGGACGGCGCTCGAAGCCTAAACTCGCGCCGACGAACCACTCCTCCGGCGCGGGCGCGCCCACCGTGCGGTAACCCACCCGGTACTCGCCCGCCTCCCGCACCCGCTCCTCGCCGTGGCGGTCGATGGTCTCGACCTCGAGCACGTGCTGCCAGGTCTCGCCGCCGAAGGCGCCGGCGTTCATCGCGAGCGCGCCACCCAGAGTGCCCGGGATGCCGGCGAAGAACTCCGCGGGACCCAGGCCCCACTTGATGCATTGCCGCGCGATGCGCGCGCAGGCGACGCCGGCCTCGGCGCGCACTTGGGTCTCGCCCACCCGCTCGAGCGAGTCGAGCGTGCCGTGCGTGCTGATGACGATGCCGGGGAGTCCGCCGTCGCGCACCAGAAGGTTGCTGCCGAACCCGATCCAGTAGATCGGGACGCCATCGGGCAGGCCACGCAGGAACGCGGCCAGGTCCGCCCGGTCGCGCGGGTTGAAGAACACCTCGGCCGGCCCGCCCACGTGCCAGGAGGTATGGCGGCTCAGGGGCTCGCGGCGCCGCACGCGGGTGCTGAAGCCGGCAGCCACCGCGACCGTCACGACGCACCTCCCGGCGGCAGGAGCGAAGCGAGCGCCGCGGGCAGCCGGTGCGCCACGGCGCTGATGCTGCCTGCGCCCATGGCGACGATGACATCGCCCCCCTTGATGAGCCCGCGCAGCGCCTCGGGCAGCTCCTCGACCTTCTCGACGAACAGCGGCTCGAGCTGCCCGCGGCCGCGCACCGCGCGGCAGATCGCGCGGCCGTCGGCGCCTGCGATCGGCGCCTCGCCCGCCGCGTACACCTCGGTCACCAGCAGCACGTCGGCGAGGCCCAGCACCTTGCCGAAGTCGTCGATGAGATCGCGGGTACGGGTGTAACGGTGCGGCTGGAACGCGAGCACTACGCGCTTACCCGGATATCCCTGGCGCACCGCCTCGAGCGTCGCCGCTACCTCGGTCGGGTGATGTCCGTAGTCATCAATGACCGTCACGCGGCCGACGGCGGTGTCGGCGTCGCCGATGTGCTGCATGCGGCGATCGACCCCCTGGAAGCCCTCGAGCGCGCGCAGTATGGCCGCATCGTCGATTGCGAGCTCGGTGGCGGCGGCGATCGCCGCGAGCGCGTTGCGCACGTTGTGCGTGCCCGCCAGGTTGAGCGTCACCGAGAGCTCCGTGCCGCCGGCGCGGACCACCTCGAAGCGGGTCTTGAGGCCGGCGGGAGCCACGTTGACCGCGCGCACGTCGGCGCCCGCATCGAGGCCATAGGAGAGGACCGGGCGGCCGACTTCGCCGAGGATGCTGCGCACCTCGGCATCGTCCACGCCGAGCACCGCGAGCCCGTAGAACGGCAGGTTGTGCAGGAAGTCGACGAAGCTCTGCTTGAGGAGCCCGAAATCCCCGCCGTGGGTGACGAGGTGATCGTTGTCGATGTTGGTGACGATCGCGATCAGCGGCTGCAGGTGCGTGAACGAGGCGTCGCTCTCGTCGGCTTCCGCGACCAGGTAGCGTCCCGCGCCGAGCTGCGCGCCGCTGGCGGCGCTCTTGAGTCTCCCGCCGATGACGAAGGTCGGGTCTTCGCCGCCAGCGGTGAGGATGCTGGCGAGGAGGCTCGTGGTCGTGGTCTTGCCGTGGGTGCCGGCCACCGCGATCGAGTAGCGGAAGCGCATCAGCTCACCGAGCATCTCGGCGCGTGAGACCACCGGGATGCGCCGCTCGAGCGCCGCCTGGACCTCGGGGTTGCCGCGTGGCACCGCACTCGATGCCACCACCACGTCGGCGCCTTCGATATTGAGCGCCGCGTGCCCGACGGCGATGCGCGCGCCGAGCTCCTCTAAGCGCTGCGTTACGGCGCTGCCGCGCGCATCCGACCCCTGCACCGCGTAGCCGAGGGAGAGCAGCACCTCGGCGATGCCACTCATGCCGCTGCCGCCGATGCCGACGAAATGAATGGTGTTGATGCGGCGCATGCGGTCGCGCCGGTCGGGATGCACGCGCCGCTCGGCAGCGGGTCGCTCGAGTGTGGTGCGCCGCTCCTTCATCATGCCGCCTTGGGAAGCAGCGCCAGGCACGAGGCGGCGAGCTCATCGGCCGCGTGCGGCGTCGCGAGCTGCCGGGCCCGCTCGGCCATGGCGAGGAGCTTGCCGCGTCCCGCGCACAGCCGCTCGAGCTCGGCGGCGAGCCGCTCGGCGGTGAGCTCCCGGTCGGCAATCACCACGGCGGCGCTGGCCTGCACCAGGTAGTGCGCGTTGTGTGCCTGATGATCGTCCACGGCGCCCGGGAAAGGCACCAGCACCGCGCCGATGCCGACGGCGGCGAGCTCCGACACCGTGAGCGCCCCGGCGCGACAGACCACCAGGTCCGCCCAGGAGTAGGCTTCGGCCATGTCCTCGATGAAGGGGCGCACATCCGCGCGCACGCCGGCGCGCGCGTAGCTCGCGCGTCCCTCCTCCAGCCAGCGCTCGCCCGCCTGGTGACGTACGTCGAACGCGACGCGGCCCGCGAGGCGCGCGAGCGCAAAGGGCACCACCGCGTTCAAGCGCGCGGCGCCCTGGCTGCCGCCGAATACCAGCAGGCGTATCGGCCCCGAGCGGCTCGCGAATCTTGCGCGCGGCGGCGGCACGGCACTGATGTCGCGGCGCACCGGGTTGCCGATGAGGCGGGCGTGCACGTCGCGGCCGAAGCTGTCCGGAAACGCCTCGAGCACTACGCGCGCGAGGTGCGCGAGGCAGCGGTTGGTGAAGCCGGCGACGGCGTTCTGCTCGTGAATGACGAGCGGCCGGCGCGTCAGCCACGCGGCTACCCCGCCGGGGCCGGCGACGAAGCCGCCGAGGCCCACGACTACCAGCGGCTGGCGCCGCCGCATGACCCCTAAGGCCTGCACCAGCGCCCGCGTCAGGCGGAACGGGGCGGCGAGCCAGGCGAGCACTCCCTTGCCGCGCAGGCCCGCGACCGACAACAGCTCGAGCGGAATGCCCTCCGCCGGAATGAGGCGCGACTCGAGCCCGCGCTCGGTACCGAGCCACACGACCTCCAGGCTCCTCTCGCGCAACAGGCGCGCCAGCGCCAGCGCCGGGAATACGTGTCCGCCGGTGCCACCTGCCATGATGAGGATCGTTCGGCTCACGCACGCACCGTGGCCGAGCCGCGCCCTTCGCGCAGCGCCTCGTGGTAGACCCGCAGCAGGAGGCCCACCCAGGCGAGCGTCACCACCAGGCTCGAACGCCCGTAGCTCATGAGCGGCAGCGTCAGTCCCTTGGTCGGCAGCACGCCCATGTTGACGCCGACGTTGATGAAGGTCTGGATGCCGATCCACAGACCAAAGCCCGCGGCGAGGTACGCGGGAAACTTCAGTCCCGCATCGGAGGCGAGCCGCGCGATGTGGAATGCGCGCCAGATGAGGATGAGAAACAGCGCGAGCGTCAGCACCACGCCGACGAGCCCCAGCTCCTCCGCGAGCACCGCGAACAGGAAGTCGGTGTGCGCCTCGGGCAGATAGAACAGCTTCTGCACGCTCTCGCCGAGGCCGACGCCGAGCCACTGGCCGCGCCCGATGGCGATCAGCGACTGCGTGAGCTGGAAACCGCTGTGGTAAGGATCGGCCCACGGATCGAGGAAGGCCGTGAGGCGGCGCACCCGGTAGCTCGAGCCGAGCGCGAGCAGGGCGAAGCCGCCCGCGGCGAGCGCCATCATCGCGAGCACGTAGCGCAGCCGCGCGCCGGCGAGGAACAAGAGGCCAAAGCCCGCCGCAAACAGCACGGTCGCGGCGCCAAAGTCCGGCTCTACGATGAGCAGCGCCGCGGCGAGGGCGAGCAGGCCCAAGGGCTTCGCGAGCCCGGCCAGACTCTCGCGCAGCTGCGCTTCGCGCCGCACCGCGTAGCTCGCCACGTACACCAGCACCAGCACCCGCGCGAGCTCCGAGACCTGAAAGTTGAGCGCCGCAAGATGCAGCCAGCGGCGGCTGCCGTTCACCGCATGTCCGAGCCCCGGCACCAGCACCAGCAGCAGCAGCCCGAATGCCACGGCGAGGAGCGGTCCCGAGGCGCGCTCGAGCCACTCGGTGCGCAGCGAGAACACCAGCGCGGCGCACGCCGTCCCGACCGCCACGAGCGCGAGCTGCCGCTCGAGGTAGTAGAAGGGCTCGCCGGTCTCGCGGCTGGCGATCGAGACGGAGGCGGAAGTCACCATGACGAGGCCGAGCAGCACCAGGGCGAGCGTCACCGCGATGGTGACCGAGTCGAGACGCACGCCGCCGGCGCGGCCCGCCGAGCGGGCAAAGCCCATGAGCGGCTCGCGCACCACCGCGCTCATGCCGCCAGCTCCCCGACCGCTGCGGTGAACACGGCGCCGCGCTGCGTGTAGTCGCGGAACATGTCGAGGCTCGCGCACGCCGGCGACAGCAGCACGGTGTCGCCCGGCCGCGCCGCCTGCGCCGCGGCGCGCACCGCCTCCGGGAGCGTGGCGCAGGTCTCGAGCGTGCACACGCCCGCGAGTGCCCGGGCGATCCGCTCGGCATCGCGTCCGATCAGCACCGTGTGGCGCACCTTGCCGCGAAACGCGGCGGCGAGCGGCGCGAAGTCCTGGCTCTTGCCGTCGCCCCCCGCAATCATGACGAGCGGACCCGTCATACCGGAGACCGCGGCCAGCGTCGCGCCGACGTTGGTGCCCTTGGAATCGTTGATGTAGGTGACGCCGCGCAGCTCCGCCACCCACTGCGAGCGGTGCGGCAGGCCGGAAAATTCCTCGAGCTCCTTGAGCATCGGCTCGAGCGGCAGCTCGAGCGCTTCGCCGAGCGCGAGCGCGGCGAGGGCATTGGCCGCATTGTGCAGCCCCTTGATCTTCAAGCGCGCCACCGGGAGGAGCGGTGCCGCGCCGCGCATCAGCCACCAGCCGCCCGCGGTGCTGGCCACCGCATAGTCGGCGCCTACCGCCGCGCGCAGCGAGAAGCTCAGGGTCCGGCGGGCGCGGCGCGGCATGGCCATCACCAGCGGGTCATCGAGGTTGACGACGGCGGTGTCGCAACGGGCGAAGATGCGTGCCTTGGCGGCGGCGTACTCGCCGATCGAGGTGTAGCGGTCGAGGTGGTCGGCGCTGACGTTGAGGACCGTCGCCGCGCGGCACGCGAGCTGCGTCGTAGTCTCGAGCTGAAAGCTCGAGAGCTCGAGCACGTAGAGCGCGGTGCCGGGCTTGAGCAGATCGAGCGCCGGCTCGCCCAGGTTTCCGCCCGCGCGAATGCTGAGCCCCGCGCGCTGCGCCATGCGCGCGAGCAGCGTCGTGACCGTGCTCTTGCCGTTGGTCCCGGTGATGCCGGCCACCGGCGCATCCACCGCACGCGCAAACAGCTCGATGTCGCCGACGATCTCGAGGCCGCGCCGGCGCGCCTCGGCGAAGAACGGTGAGCTAAGCGACACCCCGGGGGAGGCCACGACACACAAAGCCTCCTCGAGCAGTGCGGCATCGAGGGCGCCTGAGCGCACCGGGATGCTCACATCGAGCGCCGCGAGCGCGGCGAGCTCGGGAGGCTGCTCGCGCGTGTCGGTGACCGCCAGCCGCCAGCCCTGGGCGCGCAGATACCGCGCCGCGGACAGCCCGGTGCGGCCGAGTCCGACGATCACGGCGTAGGGTCGCTTGTCTCTGGCGCCGTTGGTCATCGCAGCTTCAGCGTCGCCAGCCCCGAGAGCACCAGCAGCAGCGAGATGATCCAGAAGCGCACGATCACCTTGGGCTCGGCCCAGCCCTTGAGCTCGAAGTGGTGATGGATCGGCGCCATGCGGAAGATGCGCCGCCCGGTGAGCTTGAAGGACGCGACCTGCAGGATCACCGAGGCGGTCTCGAGCACGAACACCCCGCCCATCCACAGCACCACCAGCTCCTGCCTCACGATCACCGCGAGCACGCCGATGGCCGCGCCGATCGCGAGCGCTCCCACGTCGCCCATGAAGACCTGGGCCGGGTAGGAGTTGAACCACAGGAATCCGAGTCCGGCACCGGCCAGCGAGGCGCAGAACACCAGCAGCTCGCCCGCGCCGCGGATCTCGGGAATCTGCAGGTAGTGGGCGAACACCGCATTGCCGCTCGCGTAGGCGAAGATGCCGAGCGCCGAGGCCACGAGCGCCGCCGGCATGATGGCAAGTCCGTCGAGGCCGTCGGTGAGATTCACCGCGTTGCTCATGCCGACGATCATGAGATAGGCGATCACGATGAAGCCGAAGGCGGTGAGCGGCGCGTGGAAGGTCTTCAGGAACGGCAGGAACAGCGTCGTCTCGGCCGGCTCGGTTGCGGTGTAGTAGAGAGTCACGGCGGTGGCGAGCCCGGCCACCGACTGCCAGAAATACTTCCAGCGCGGCACGAGCCCCCTGGGGTTGTGCACCACGAGCTTGAGATAGTCGTCGTAGAAGCCGATCAGGCCGAAGGCGAAGGTGACGGCGAGCACCGTCCACACGAGGCGGTTGGAGAGCTCCGCCCATAAGAGCGTGCTCACCAGCGTCGTGACGAGGATCAGCGTGCCGCCCATGGTCGGGGTGCCGGCCTTGAGCAGATGCGTCGGCGGACCGTCGTCCCGCACCACCTGGCCGATCTGCCCGCGCACCAGCCGGGCGATCAGCGGCGGCCCCACGACGAGTGACAGCCCGAGCGCGGAGACCGTCGCGAGAATCGCGCGCAAGGTCAGGTACGCAAACACATGCGCGCCGGGGACGTGGCCTGCGAACTGCTGTGTGACCCAGTAGAGCATTCAGTCTCCGTTCGAGAGCGCCTCGACCACGCGCTCGAGGCGATTGAAGCGCGAGCCCTTGACGAGCACGCGCACGTCGCTCGCGCCGCCGCCGAGCGCGGCGCGCAGCGCCGCGGCGAGCGCTGGCACGTCGGCGAGGGACTGCCCGCCCGCGCCGAAGGCCTCGGCCGCGCGCGCCGCGAGCGTTCCCGTCGCGTACAGCCGCTCGATGCCATGGGCGCGCGCGAACTCCCCGAGTCGCAGGTGCTCGTCCAGCGCGAAAGCGCCGAGCTCGGCCATGTCCCCGAGCACCAGCCAGCGCCGGCCCGGCAGCGTCGCGAGCACCTCGATGGCGGCGCGCACCGAGCTCGGGTTGGCGTTGTAGGAATCGTCGATGAGCCAGCCGCCGCCCACGGCGCGGCGGAATTGCAGCCGCCCGGGCACGGCGCGCACTGCTGCGAGCCCCGCGACGATGTGCTCGAGCCTGGCTCCGGCGCTGGCCGCGGCGGCCGCGGCGGCCAGCGCGTTGGCGACGTTGTGGGCGCCGCCGAGGCTCAGGCGCACCGCGGCCGAGCCGATCGGTGAGGTCAGGCGGAAGCTCGTGGTGAAACCGTCGGCTCCCACCTGAGCCTCGACCGAGCTCGCCCTGAAGTCCGCGGGCTTAGCCACGCCGAAGGTGACCGTGCGCGCGGGCGTCGAGCCGCGCCACATTGCCGCGAAGGCATCGTCGGCGTTGATCACCGCGGTCGCCGAGGCCGGGAGCCCCGCGACCATCTCGCCCTCGGCGCGCGCGACGCCTTCCAGGCTCCCGAAGCCCTCGAGGTGCTCGGCCCCGGCATTGGTGATGAGGCCGACGGTCGGGCGCGCGACGTCGACGAGATGCGCGACCTCGCCGGCGCGGTTGGCGCCCATCTCCACCACCGCGAAGCGCTCCGCGCCCGTCAGGCGCAGCAGTGTGAGCGGCACGCCGATGTGATTGTTGAGGTTGCCGCGGGTGGCGAGGCACGGGCCCGCCTCGCCGAGGATCGCCGCGGTCATCTCCTTGGCGGTGGTCTTGCCGTTGCTGCCGGCGACGCCGACCAGGGCGCCGGTGAACTGCGCGCGCCAGGCGCTGGCGGCGCGCTCGAGCGCAGTCTGCGTGTCGGGTACGACGATCTGCGCGAGCGCCACCGGCTGCTCGCGCTCCACCACGGCGCCGGCGGCGCCGGCGGCGGCCGCGGCGGCCACGAACTCGTTGCCGTCGAAGTTCGGTCCGCGCAGCGCGATGAAGAGCTCGCCGGCCTTGAGCGCGCGCGTGTCGCTCACGACGTTGGTATAGGCGCCATCGGTGCCCGCGAGGCGGCCGCCCGCGAGGCGCGCGAACTCCCCGAGCGTGCGCCTCACCTGCCCGCCTCCCGCAGCGCATCCATGACCACCGCCTGGTCGCGGAACGGCCGGCGCTCAGCGCCGAGGATCTGGTAATCCTCGTGGCCCTTGCCGGCGATCAGCACCACGTCCTCGGGGCCGCTGCGGCTTAAGGCTAGACGGATCGCGAGCGCGCGGTCGTGCTCGACCACGAGCGGCGTGTGCGGGGGGACACCAGCGAGGATGTCCGCGACGATACGCGCGGGGTCCTCGGTGCGCGGATTGTCGTCGGTCACGATGAGGTCGTCGGCGAGCTCGGCGGCGATCCGCCCCATCAGCGGGCGCTTGCCGGCATCGCGATCCCCGCCGCAGCCGAACACCACGCGTAACAGCCCGCGGCAGTGCAGCCGGGCGGCGCGCAGCGCCTTCCCGAGCGCATCGGGTGTGTGCGCGTAGTCGACGATCGCGAGCGGCGTCAAACCGCGTCCGCCGAACATCTCCATGCGGCCGCTCGCCGCCCGGCAGCGGCCGAGCGCGCGTACCGCGGCGGGGAGCGGCACGCCCCACGCGAGCAGCACCGCGAGCACCGTGAGGGAGTTGTCGACGTTGAACTCGCCCATGAGACGCACGGCGAGCTCGGCGGTGCCCCAGCTCGATTCGACGGTGATTCCGAGCCCGGTCGGCTCGGGGGCCACGCGCAGGGCGCGCACGAACTGCGCGGTGCCGAAGGCGCGGGCGCTCCCCGCGCTGCGCGTCGTCACCGTGAGGCGCGCGGGCGAGGGCTCGGCCGCGAGCGCCGCGCCGAGCGGATCGTCGACGTTGATCACCCGGTGAGCGAGGCCGGCGAAACGGAACAGGCGCGCCTTGGCAGCGCCGTAAGCATCCATGGTGCCGTGGTAGTCGAGGTGATCGCGTGTGAGGTTGGTGAACGCGGCGGTGTTGAAGCGCACGCCGTTCACACGCTGCTGATCGAGCGCGTGGCTCGAGACCTCCATGCTCACGCACTCGGCGCCGAGGCCACGCAGCGCCGCCAGCTGGCGCTGCACGCTGACCGCATCCGGGGTGGTGTGCACGGTAGCCGTGAGCTGCGGCGGCCGGCCGAAGCCGAGCGTTCCCATGTAGGCGGCGGGCTTTCCCGTGGCCTCGAGTGCCTGCGCCAGGAGCCACGCGCAGGTGGTCTTGCCGTTGGTGCCGGTGATGCCGGCGACGGTGAGCGCGGCGGATGGCGCGCCGAAGAAGCGATCGGCGATCACTCCGGCGTGCGCGCTCAAGTGCGCGAGCCCGGCTACAAAAGCGCCGGGGGACGGCTCGGGAAGGCGTTCAGCCTCCATGCCGTCCGGCTCGAAGAGCACGGCGCGCGCGCCGCGCCTCAGGGCATCGGGAGCGAATCGCATGCCGTGATGCGTACGTCCGCGGCAGGCGAGGAACAGCGCCCCCGGAGTCACCGCGCGGCTGTCCGCCGTCACGTCGCTCACGAGAAGCCCGGCGGGCACCGCGAGCATTCCCACGGTGAGCTCGGCGAGCGGCCGTGCGGGGCTCATCGCAGTGCCGCCGTGCGTAAGCTGTCGGGCGCCGCGTTCGCCGGCAGCTCTTCCGGCGCGCTCACTGAGCTGTCGGGCGCGACCGCGAGCAGGCGCAGCGCCCCGCCCACGACGCGGGAGAACACCGGCGCCGAGACCTGCCCGCCCATGTGCTGGCCCGCGCTCGGCTCATCGATCACTACGACGGCGGCGAGCCTGGGTGCGGTCGCGGGAGCCACGCCGCCGAACACCGCCATGTAGCGATCGGTCGAGTAGCCGCCGGCGGTCGCCTTCCATGCGGTGCCGGTCTTGCCGGAGACGCGGTAACCGGGAATCGCCGCGAGCTTGCCGGTGCCTTCGGCCGCCACGACCGACTCGAGCATCGTGAGGAGCTCGTGGCAGGTCGGTTCCTCGAGCACGCGAGTGCCGGCGACTTCGCCCTCGGCGGCGAGGAACGATACCGGACGGGCAAGGCCGAGCGAGCCGATGGTGGCGTAGGCATGGGCGAGCTGCAGCGGGGTCACCGACAGGCCATAGCCGTGCGACATGGTGACGATGCCGATCGGCCGCCACTGCGAATAGGCAGGCAGGAGTCCCGCGGACTCGCCCGGATAGCCGCTGCTGGTGACCTCGCCGAAGCCGAGCCGCGTGAGCGTGGTCCACGCCTGCTGCGGAGCGAGCGCGAGTGCGATATGGGCCATGCCGACGTTGGAGCTCTTGGCGAGCACGGTGGCGATGTCGATCGCGCCGAAATTATGCTCGTCCTCGAAGATCTTCACGCCCACCTTGAAGAAGCCGGGCGAGGTGTCGATGACGCTGCGCGAGTCGTACTTGCCCGCGGCGAGCGCCGCGGCGACCCAGAACGGCTTGATCGAGGAGCCCGGCTCGAAGATGTCCGTGGCGGCGCGGTTGCGGTAGTCGGCGGCCTGCATCTGCTCGCGGTCGTTCGGGTTGTAGGCGGGCTGGTTCACCATGGCGAGCACTTCGCCCGTGGTGACATCGAGCACGACGATCGAGCCGGCGCGCGCCCGCTGCTCGCGTACCGCCGCCTTGAGCTCGCGGTAGGCGAGATACTGGATGCGCAGATCGATCGACAGCACGAGGTCGCGCCCCGGGCGCGCCGTGCGGATGCTCTCGACGTCTTCGACGATGCGTCCGTAGCGGTCCTGGATGACGCGCTTCGCGCCCGGCTCTCCGGCCAGCCAGTGGTCGAAGGCGAGCTCGAGCCCTTCCTGCCCGGCGTCGTCGACGTTGGTGAAGCCGAGGAGGTGCCCGCCCACCTCGCCCGCCGGGTAGTAGCGGCGATACTCGCGCGAGGTGTAGACGCCCGGAATCGCGAGCGCCTTGATCTCGGCGGCCTCGGCCGGCTGGCGGCCGCGCGCCAGATAGAGGAACTCGCGATCGAGATTGCTGGTGACGCGCCGCGCCAGCTCCTGGCGGTCGAGGCCGAGCGCGCTCGCGAGGCGCGGGATCTGCTCGTCAGCGAGCGCCAGCTCCCCGGGGTTCACCCAGATCGAATCGACCGGCGTGCTCACCGCCAGCGGCTCGCCGTAACGGTCGGTGATGGTGCCGCGATGGGCGGCAATCTGCAGCACGCGCGAGAAGCGCGCATCCCCCTGGCGCGCGAGAAAGCTGTGATCGACCAGCTGCAGATCCACCGCGCGCCACAAGAGCCCCGCGCAGGCGAGCGTGAGAACGGCAAGCAGCGCGCGCGCACGCCAGCGGAACGAGCGCGGTGCCGGGTCGCCACGTACGCCCCTCGCCTTCATGGCGAGACGACCACGATGCTCTGCGGCGGCGGCATCGCCATGTGCAGCCGCGTGCTCGCGACGCGCTCGACGAACGCGTGGCTCGACCAGGCGCTTTGCTCGAGCTGCAGCTGGCCCCACTCGATCTGCAGGTTGTCGCGCCGCGCGTTGAGCGCCTCGAGCTGGATGAAGAGCTCGCGTGCGCGGTGCTCGCAGTAGACGGCGCCGGCGGCCGAGGCGAGCACTGCCAGCCACAGCAGCGGCACCGCGATCACGAGCACGATCCGCTCGCTCACGCGGTCTTCTCCGCCACGCGCAGCAGCGCGCTGCGCGCGCGTGGATTGCGCTTCAGCTCCGCGTCCGTCGGCCGGGTCTTGCGTCCGATGATCTTCAGGCTCGGCCGCGCCTGCAGCGGCAGCACCGGCAGATGCGCGAGCGCCGGATCGGGCTGCGATTCGCGCTGCATGAAGCGCTTCACCGCCCGGTCCTCGAGCGAATGAAAGGTAATGACCACGAGCCGCCCGCCGGCGGCGAGCGTGGCGAGCGCGCCGAGGAGGCCGCGCTCGAGCTGCCCCAGCTCGTCGTTGATGAACATGCGCAGCGCCTGGAAGGTGCGCGTCGCCGGATGCTTGCCGGGCTCACGTGTGCGCACCGCGTGCGCCACCACCTGGGCGAGCTCGCCGGTGCGCGTGAGCGGCGCGGCGCGCCGCGCCTCGACGATTGCGCGAGCCACCCGGCGCGCGAAGCGCTCTTCGCCGAAGCTCGCGATCACTTCGCGTATCTCGTCGACGCTCGCCCGAGCGAGCCAGGCCGAGACCGGTTCGCCGCGTGTCGGGTCCATGCGCATGTCGAGCGGGCCGTCGGCGCGGAAGCTGAAGCCGCGGCGCGCGTCGTCGAGCTGCGGCGAGGACACGCCGAGGTCGAAGAGCACGCCCCGGCAAGGACGACCTTCTGCGTGTAGCGGCACGAGCGCGCCGAGATCGGCAAACGACGCGTGCACGAGCGTAAGCCGCATTTCGTCGGCAAAGCGCTCGCGCCCGGCCGCGATGGCCTGCGGATCGCGGTCGATTGCGAGCACGCTGCCCTCTCGACCCAGGGCCTGGAGGATGAGTGCCGTGTGGCCGCCGCGCCCGAACGTCGCATCGACATAGTAACCGTCCGCTTCCAGGGCCAGCCCCGCAAGCGCCTCTGCGGCAAGCACCGGTGTGTGCTCATCCCCCATAGAAGCGGCGCGCCTTTGGCCCAAATCCACCCGAGGCGGCAGCCTTGGCCGCCCCTATCTACAACGACAGCGACTCGAGCTCGGACGGCAGATCGGTCGCCACCTCTTCATTCTTGAGCCACAGGTCGCGCCGTTCGTTCCATCGCGACTCGTCCCACAGCTCGAAGCGGTTCCCCTGGCCGATCAGCATCCCGTGCCGCCCGAGCTTCGCGAACTCGCGCAGCTCCGGCGGCAGCAGCACCCTGCCGTGTCCGTCGAGCGGCAGATCGGTCGCGTGGCCGACCATCAGCCGCTGCAGCCGCCGCGCCGTCGGATTGAGGCTCGGCAGGCTCATCAGCTTGCGTTCGATCTGCTCCCACTCGGGCAAGGGATAAATGAGCAGGCACTGGTCCTTGTCGACGGTGACGACCAATCGCCCCTGGGCCAGGCCCGCGATCTGATCGCGGTAGCGGGTGGGCATGACCATCCGCCCCTTGTCGTCCAAGGTGATCTTTGTTGCACCGCGGAACATGACCTGTTGGGCGCGAAATCGCCCATTTCCCCCCACTTTCTCCCACCGGCCGCCACTATAGGAATCGGGGGTGAACTATGTCAATTGGAAAAAGTGAGAAATTCGTCGCAGTCACAACGACTTATGTACAAAAGACCAGCGGCCGAAGCTGCTCCTGCACCTCGGCTGGCTACATTTCACTCATAGCAATCAGCAGCTTGAGGCGTGAACCTTATACAGTGGTTCACAAGTCAGCCGGCTGGACGGTCCCGGCGCTTCGGCAGTACCCGCGGACGCAGATTTAGATAGTTATCTAACTTGGGGGAGTTGGGTGCCTCTACGAGGCCTCAACTCGGGCTTCTTAGATGATTATCTAAGTTAGCGGGCCGGGACCTTGCACGCAGGCCCGCCAGGTGCCGGCCGCCCCGTGACTCACGTCGCCTCGAACGCATGGCGGATCCACTCGACCCGTGGCTCCGCCGCGGTGAGCTCGCACACCACGAGCACGTCGAAGCGCACCGGCAGGCGCGCCAGGTCCGCTCGCTGCTGCAGCAGCTGCAGCGCGGCGCGCGTAATGCGCCGCTGCTTGCGCCGGTCGACGCTCGCGGCCGCGGAGCCGAAGCCCTCATGTGCGCGGGTGCGCACCTCCGCGATCACGAGCACCCCGCCCTCGCGGGCGATCAGGTCGAGCTCCCCCAGGCGGCGGCGGTAATTGCGCTCGAGAATTTCGCAGCCCTGCGCGCGCAGAAATTCCGCGGCCAGATCCTCGGCGCGTTTTCCGCTCTGCTGTCGCTGCGTGAGCATCCCAGCTCCGTGGTCCTCACGTCCTCACGGCGAGGCGCCTGGCAATGCCCGCAACTCCCCGTCGCGCAGCTGCGCCCAGCTGAGCTCGCGGCGAATGCGCCGCTCCGGATCGAAGCTCAAGCGACCGGTGAGTCCATCGATATTGACGTCGCCCGGCCGATTGCGCAGTGCGACCGCGAGCCGATAGGCATCGAAGCCGAAGGCGAACAGGCGGCTGCGCTGCAGTCCGTTGTTGGGCCAGGCGTCGCGCGTCGCCGCGCGCACCGCCTCCGCGAGATCGCCGCCCAGCATCCACGGCATGTCGGGAAATATGAGCCCGTCGAGATCCTGGTTGGCGCGCACATCCGGCTCGAACGCGCTCGAGGTGGCGTAGGTCGGTATATCCCCGGCGAAATGAAAGCGCAGCTGCGGGCGCAGCAGCCGCTCGGTGTTGGCAGGCGCCGGACAGAAAATGAAGCCGATGTCGCCGCGGCGCCGCGGCTCGAACTGCAGCTTGGTGCCGAGCACGCCTTCCAGCCGCCGATGGCGCGCCTGGCTCTCGCTGATGCCGAGCGTCTGCGTCACGGCCTCGGAATAATCGGTGCGGCTCGGGTCGATGGCGGCGGTGGCGATCAACTCGCCGCCAGCACTCTCGAGCTCCTGGCGAAAGGCCGCCAGCACGCGTGTGCCCCAGTCACCCGCGGGCACCAGGGCGATGCCGCGGCGGTGATGGTCGGCGAGGATGCGCCGCGCCACGAGCCGCGCCTCGTCCTCGGGCGAGAGAGCGTACTGGTAGAAACGCGCCGGCGCGGGCGTCTCCGGCGGCAGGAAGTTGAGGGCCAGCAGCGGCGGACGCGCAGCGGCGAACTGCGCCGCGGCGATCACCTCCTCGCGCGTGAGCGGACCCACGATGAGCTCGGCGCCCGAGCTCGAGGCGCGGCTCAGCGCCTCGGCGACACTCATCGCGCCGGTGTCGTAGATGCGCACGCGCAGCCGCTCGGCCGCGGGCGCCTGATAGTAGGCGGCGAGAAAGCCATCGCGCACGCTCACGGCCGGGGCCGCCGTACGGCCCGTGATCGGCAGCAGCAGCGCGATGTGCGGCAGGATCTGGGCCTGCTCGCGCGCGACCTGCTCGGCAATTTCAGGGTGCCCCGCGCCGACCGCGGCACGCGCCTTCAGCTCGCGGTAGCGCGCCGCCTGCGCGGCGCTCGCGGGCGTCGGCATTGCCGAGAGCTGCCGCCAGGCCTCCTGCGTCTGGCCGCGCTCGAGCGCGATCTCGGGCCCGAGCAGACCCCGCTCGGTCTGCTGGTCGGGATTCAAGCTCCCTTCGAGCCCCGTCAGCACCCGCGCCGCCTCGTCGGCGCGATGCGCGCTCACCCAGTCGTGCGCCGCGCGCAGCAGGTAGGCGTTGCGGCTGGTGCCGCTGTTCTGGGCGGCGAGCCCTTCGTAGACACGCGCAGCTCCTGCGAAATCCCCGGACTGCTCGAGGCTCGCGGCCCGATCGGCCGAGGGTGGCGGGCCCTCAGCCGTGAGACTCGGGCAGCCGCTCAGGGTGAAGGCGGCGGCGAGCACGGCGCAGCATGTGATCCAACGGGCGAACGGCATTGGTTAGACTGAGACTTAAGGGGATCGGGGATTATAGATGGTCAAGGCACCTGGCAGGCTGCTCGTCGTCGCCACCCCCATCGGCAACCTCGGGGACCTGAGTCCACGCGCGCGCGAGGCGCTCGCGACAGCGGCGATCGTGGCGGCCGAGGACACGCGCCACACGCGCGTGCTGCTCGAAGCCGCCGGCGTCGGCACGCCGCTCGTGTCGCTCCACACACATAACGAGTCGCAGCGCGTACCGGAGCTGCTCGAGCGGCTTAGCTCAGGCGAGGACGTCGCGCTGGTGAGCGACGCCGGTACGCCGCTCCTCTCCGATCCCGGTTTCGAGCTCGTGAGCCGTGCGGCTCAGGCGGGCTTCGCCGTCCATACGATCCCCGGACCTTCGGCCATTACCGCCGCGCTCGCGGTGGCGGGCCTGCCGACCCACCGCTTCTGCTTCGAGGGGTTTCTTCCGGCGCGCGCGGCCGAGCGCCGCGCCGCGCTCGCGAGCCTCGCGCACGAGGCGCGCACGCTGGTCTTCTTCGAGGCGCCGCACCGCATCCGGGCGACGCTCGCCGATCTTGCGGCCGAGTTCGGTGGCGAGCGCTGTGCGGTGGTGGCGCGCGAGCTCACCAAGGCGCACGAGACGCTCTACCGCGGCACGCTCGTTGAGCTCGCCGCGCGTGCTCAGAAGGAAGAGAATTTCGCGCGCGGGGAGCTCACCCTGATCGTGCAGGGAGCAGCGCGCTCGGCCGACACCGTCGACGGCGCAGAGCTGCGCCGCACGATGGAGATTCTGCTGCGGGAATTGCCTCCCGGGCGCGCGGCGGCCATCGCGGCGCAGCTGACCGGAGCCACCCGCGCCGCCGCCTATGCGCTCGCGCGGCGCTCCCGGCAGCCGCCCGACGAAGAGGAGATGCCCTAGCGAGGCAGTTGACTTCGGCCGCCGCGGCCCTATCGTGCCGGGTTAGAGTCGGCCGGGCAGTCGCTGCTCTCACGCCAGCAATGGCGCGGGGGTGGAGGAAAGTCCGGGCTCCGGCGGATCGGGTGCCAGGTAACGCCTGGGGGGCGCGAGCCCACGGAAAGTGCAACAGAGAGCAGACCGCCCAAGTCCCTCACGGGACCGGCAAGGGTGAAACGGTGCGGTAAGAGCGCACCGCGTCGGTGGCAACACGCGACGGCACGGCAAACCCCACCTGGAGCAAGGCCAAATAGGGAAGCGGCGTGCGCCTGCAAACGGCGGCACGCAGCGCTGATCCGCGCGCGCTTCCGGGTAGGCCGCTAGAGGTCCACGGCGACGTGGATCCCAGAGGAATGATTGCCCTCGACAGAACCCGGCTTACAGGCCGACTCTTTCCTACTTGACGACTTTGAGCTGCGGGCGGCGCGTGCCGCCCTCTTCCGCCGGTGTCGGGCGCTTCGGTGGATCGGGACCCAGGTCCTGCTCCGAGAACACCATGCCCTCGCCGGTCTCGCGGGCGTAAACGCCGAGCACCGCGCTCACCGGAAATCGCACGTGATGAACGACGCCGGCGAAGCGCGCGTCGAATTCCACTGCCTCGTTACCGAGCTTGAGCCGCTGCGTGGCACCTTCGCTCAGGTTGAGGACGATCTTGCCGTCCTTGACGTAGGCGCGCGGCACCTCGGCGCCGTCGTGCCCGGCATCGACGATCACGTGCGGCGTGTTGCCGCATTCCGTGATCCACTGGTGCATGGCGCGCAGCAGGTACGGGCGCTTGGGTAAAGCCTGGGTCATGGCCTAACGCAGCAGTCTCATCTCCTGCTCCCGGTCGGTGAGGGCCTCGCGGAACGCCGGGCGTGCGAACACGAGCTGCATGTACTTTTCGATCGGCTGCGCCTGTGGCGACAGGTCGATTTCGTAGTACGGCAGCCGCCACAGGATCGGCGCTACGGTCGCGTCCACCAGCGAGAACTCGTCGGAGAGGAAGAAGGGTTTGATCTTGAAGAGCTCGGTGCTCTGCAGAATGGTGTCGCGCAGGATCTTCTTCAGCTTCACCGCCTGCTTCTTGTCGGGCTCAGAATCGATCTGCTTGGCGACGCTGTACCAGTCGCGCTCGATGCGGTACAGGGCCAGGCGGAACTGCGCGCGGGTGAGCGGGTCGACCGGCATGAGGGGCGGGTGCGGAAAGCGCTCGTCGAGGTATTCGATGATGACGCGCGAGTCGTACAGCACCAGGTCGCGGTCCACGAGCGTCGGCACGCTGTGATAGGGGTTTAGATCGAGCAGGTCCTCGGGAAAGCGGCCCGCCTCGACGCTCACGATATCGATGCTGATGCCCTTCTCGGCCAGCACGATGCGCGTCCGGTGACTCCACGGGTCATCGGGTGCGGAGAACAACGTCATGATGGATCGTCTGCTCGACACGCTCCCGCCCTTGCGCTCGAAGCCTGTAGTCAGTGGACGTCCCTCCAATACTCGCGCTTCACCAGCCATGCAAGCCAGGTGAATACCAGCAGGAACAGCACCACCCACACGCCGAGCTGGCGGCGCTCCATCTGGGTCGGCTCGCTCACGTAGTCCAGGAAGTTCACCGTATCGCGGACGAAGCCGTCGTATTCGGCGAGGCTCAGGCGTCCGGGGGCTAGCGGCTCGAAGTGGTCGAACACCTGCTCATGCGTGACCTGGCCGCCCACGTTGCTGGTGACGGCGCGGAAAGCTGCGACCTTAAGACCCGCAAGCTCCGACAGCACATCCGGCATCGGCGAGCCCGGGTCGCGCAGGTTGTTGGCGCCCGTCTGGCGGGTGGGGTCTACGTAGAAGGTCTTCAGGTATTGGTAAACGTAATCGCTCCCACGGGCGCGGGCCACGAGTGACAGGTCCGGTGCGCTCCTGCCGAACCAGGCCACCGCGTCCGCGTCCGGCATGCTGGCCAGGATGTAGTCGGTGGCCTTGGCCCCCGACGGCACCAGATCCTTCGTCAGCAGTGCCGTCGGGATCTTCAGATCCGCGCCGAGCCGCGACCAGCGCTCGTATTTCAACGAGTGGCAGCCGAGGCAATAGCTGGTGAAATTGCGGGCGCCGCGCTGCACGGAGGCGAGGTCGGACACGTTGGTATCGGCGCGCCAGCTCTGCCAGTCGGCGCCGAACGTGCTGCCGGCCTCCTCCGCCGCCGCCGGCAGCCGCTGCGGCACGCACGCCGCCGTCGCCAGCAACACCGCGGCGAGCAGTGCCTCAGTGCGCATGGTAGACCACCCTTCCAGGCACGGGCTTCACCGGATCGAGCCAGGTGTACAGCGGCATCAGGAAGAAAAAGGCGAAGTACAGCGCCGCGAAGATGCGCGCCAGCACCACGTACAAGCCTTCCGCCGGCTGCATCCCCAGATATCCGAGCACGATGAAGCTCAGGGCGAAGATCGCCAGCGCCCCCCGTGACATCCAGCCCCGGTAGCGCATGGACTTGACGGGCGAGCGGTCGAGCCACGGCACGAACAGGAACGCCATGACCGCGATTAGCATGAGGAGTGCCCCCATGCGCTGATCCGGCACGGCGCGCAGGATCGCGTAGAAAGGCGTGAAGTACCAGACCGGCGCGATGTGCTCGGGGGTCGACATGGGATTCGCCGGTTCCCAGTTGGGCGGTTCGAGAAACAGCCCGCCGAAGGTCGGCACGAAGAACACGACGATGGCGAGCAGCACCAGGAACACGCCGATGCCGACGAAGTCCTTCACCGTGTAATAAGGATGAAAGGGGATGCCGTCGAGCGGCTTGCCGTCGGCGCCGACCTTCTCCTTGATCTCGATGCCGTCGGGGTTGTTGGATCCCACTTCATGCAGCGCCATGAGATGCAGCGCCACGAGCCCCAGGAGCGCGAGCGGCACGGCAGCGACGTGCAGTGAGAAGAAGCGGTTGAGCGTCGCGTCCGCGATGCCGTAGTCGCCGCGGATCCACAGCACGAGATCGGGACCGATCCCGGGAATGGTGCCGAAGAGGTTCACGATGACCTGCGCGCCCCAGAACGACATGTTGCCCCACGGCAGCACGTAGCCCATGAAGGCCTCCGCCATGAGCGCGAGGTATACCAGCATGCCGATGAGCCACAGGAGCTCGCGCGGCGGCTTGTACGAGCCGTAGAGGAAGGCCCGGAACATGTGCAGGTACACCACGATGAAGAAGAAGGAGGCGCCGCTCGTGTGCAGGTAGCGGATCAGCCAGCCCCAGTCGACCTCGCGCATGATGAATTGCACGGAATCGAACGCCGTCGCCTCGCCCGGCTTGTAGAACATGGTGAGGTAGATGCCGGTCACGAGCTGCAGCACCAGCGCCACGAGCGCGAGCGAGCCGAAGAAATACCAGAAGTTGAAGTTCTTCGGCGCGTAGTACTCGGTCACCTGATCGGCGAGGAACTTGTCGACCGGCATGCGCTTGTTGAGCCAGGCCCAGAAGCCCTTCTTGGCGGCTCCACTCGTCTTCGGCATCGCAGCGGCCGCGCCCGTCGCGGTCTTCACGGTCATGACGCGGTTCCTTTCTCATCGGCGCCGACCAGCAGCAGATGCTCCTTGGGATAGGAATACGGCGGGACCCGCAGGTTGATCGAGGCCGGCGAGCCTTCGAATACCCGGCCCGCCAGGTCGAAGCGGGATCCGTGGCAGGGGCAGAAGAACCCGCCCGGCCACGAGGGATAGAGCTCACCGGCGGCGAAGCGCTCCTTGGGCAGGCAGCCGAGGTGCGTGCAGGTGCCGACCAGCACCAGGAACTCGGCGCTACGCGAGCGCAGCGGGTTCTTGGCGTACGGGGGCTGATCGGAGTGATCCGAGCTCGGGTCCTTCAGCTCCCCGTCGTGACCGGCGACGCGCGCCACCATGTCGGGGGTGCGCCGCACGACGTAGATCGGCGAGCGCCGCCACACCGTGGTGGTCATCTGCCCGGCGTCGAGCTTGGAGATATCGAGCTCGGTCGGCACGCCGGCCGCGCGGGCCCGCTCCGAGGGACTCCAGGACTCGATGAAGGGGATGGCGGCGAACACCGCGCCGACCGCCCCGGTGGCTATGGTGGCTCTGGTGAGAAACTTGCGCCGGCTCAGGTCGACCTCGTCGCCGCCGGCGACGCCTGCGTGATCCGCCATCTCACCACTCTCCCGCTGTATGACTGGCCCGCCGCAGCGTCGGAGCGCATCGCTCACCAAGCGGACTGCGCATGGGGTGCAGTTTCGTACCTTGCGGGGGGCGGCGCATTATACACAAACGAACATGCCTCCCCGGCGCGCCTGCACGGGCGCGCGCGCACGAGGCCGGAGTATCAATGCTCGAGCACCTGGGCCGCGGCCTGACGTTCGTGGCCGGTTCGGTCGTCGGCGGACTCGCCCTGGCATTCCTGATCGTGGCGATGCGGCCGGACCTCATCCGTGGTCGCGGCGCGCTCAAGGCCGCCCCAAGCGCCGCTCCGGCCGCCGCCGCTGCTGCCGCCGCCCCGACCACTGCTGCGGCCGCCGCGGCCGCGGCGCCCGCGTCCGTGCCCGTACGAGTCTCCTATGCCGACGCGGTGCAGCGTGCGGCGCCCGCGGTGGTCAACGTGTACACGGACCGGGTGGTCACCGAGCGCCTCAGCCCCTCGCTCGGGGAGCTGTTCGGCGAGTTCCTGCCGCGTTACCGGCAGCGCGTCGAGCGCACGCTCGGCTCGGGCGTCATCGTCGATGACAAGGGTCACATCGTCACCAATCACCACGTCATCGCCAACGCCGAATCGATCCGCGTGCAGCTCGCCGATGGGCGTATCGCCGAAGCGCACGTCGTGGGGAGCGACCCCGACACCGACCTCGCCGTGCTCAGTGTGGGCCTCAAGTTCCTGCCGGTGGCACCGCTCGGGCGCTCCGATCAGCTGCGCGTGGGCGATGTCGTGCTCGCTATCGGCAACCCGCTCGGACTCTCGCATACCGTGACGCATGGAATCGTGAGCGCGGTGAGCCGTGCGCAGCTCGGCATCGCGCCGGTGGAGGATTTCATCCAGACCGATGCTCCGATCAATCGCGGCAACTCCGGCGGGGCGCTCGTCGACTCGAATGGCGCGCTGGTCGGCATCAACACCGCGATGGTCGCGAAGAGCCTGGGGGTCGAGGGCATCGGCTTCGCCATCCCCGTGAACCTGGTGCGCGGGGTCTTGAGCGACATCATCGACCACGGCCGGGTGATCCGCGGGTGGATCGGCATCTCTCCGGAGGACATCTCGGACAGCCAGGCGCAGCAGCTCGGGCTCGCGCAGGGAGGCGTAGTGATCGCAAACCTCTATATAGGGAGCCCGGCGCAGCAGGCGGGCCTGCTGCCGGGCGACCTGCTGCTGGCGGTCGATGGCGCGACCCCGCTCGGCTCGCAGGATGTCCTCGGGCGCATCTCCCGCCACAAGCCCGGCTCGACGGTCAGCTTACGCGGCCTGCGCGGTCACCATACTTTCGAGGTGGAGGCGCGCGTCACGGAGCGCCCCCGCGCGGAGCAGCGAGAGCCGTGACCGAGCTCGCCACCCTCCGCTTCGACTCGCGCGCTGCTCTCGAGTCCGCACTCGAGGAGCGCCTGGCACGGGCGATCGCCGCGCCGGGTGCGGCGGCCCTCATGCTCTCGGGCGGGACCACCCCGGTGCCCGCGTACCGCGCGCTCGGTGCGCGGCCCGGAATCCCGCATGCAGCGGGGCTCCGTATTCTCTTCTCGGACGATCGCTACCTGCCGGCCGACTCGCAGGCGAGCAACTACCACCAGGCGCGCCCGCTCCTCGCCGCGCTCGCGCTGCCACCCGCCGCGGTGCTGCGCGTGCGCACGGAGCTGCCGCTCGAGGATGCCGCCGGTGACTACGGGCGTCAGCTCGCCGCGCTCCTTCGGTCCGGCACGCGCATCGGGGTCGGGCTTCTCGGCCTCGGCGCCGACGGACATACCGCATCGCTCTTCGGCGCGGCGGACCTCGAGCGCGCCCGCGGCCATCTCGCCCTTGCCGTACACCGTCCCGACGGAATGTCCGCGGTGAGCGTGACTCCGGAGCTCCTCGCGCAGGTCGCGGAACCCGTGTTCGTGGTCGCCGGCGCCGAGAAGCGCGCTGCGGTGCGGGCACTCCTCGCGCAGGATCCGCAGCTCACCGCCTGGCGCGCGGTCGCCGGTTGCGCCCGGGTCGAGTTGTGGGTGGATCAGTCGGCCGCGCCGACGCAGTAGGATGAGCCGGACCCCATGACTCAAGAGAGCGCGCCCGCCGCCACACTGATGCCGATCTTCGCGACCCCGTTCGCGGAGGTTGCGCTGGCGGTTAGCAGCGCGCTCAACGAGTCCCTCGCCGCGCTCCTCAGCGCCCGCGCGACCGGGGAGCGCCGCGACAGCGGCGCGCGGCGCGATCCGCTGTGCTACCTGAGCCGCGAGGACCTGTTCGAATGGCCGGATGAGCCGGTCACCGCCCTGCGGAGCGAGCTGCTCGCCGGCCTGTGCCCCGCGGTCCTCGCGGCCACTCTTCACACGGAGGCGGAGTTCGACCAGCTGGGAGTCCAGGCGCGTGCGAGGTTCGCGATCATCCGCCCGGACGGCTGCCTGCCGGCGCAGACTCTCGCGCTCGCCTCGTGGTGTGCCGTTTACTGCGTGGCGGCGCCTCCGGCGCCAGCCGGACGCGCCGACAGCGGGGTGCTGCGGCTCTACGAGAGCCGCTTGAGTGGCATGTTCGCCGACGCGACCACCTGGCGTATGCGCCCTCCATTCGCAGGCGGCCACCACCTCTGGCGGCCCCGGCCGGGCTTGCTGGCCGCGTTCCCGGCCCATCTCGCGCATGAGATCGCCCTCAACCGGAGCGACGGCGACCTGGTGCTGATCATCGCCCGGGTCCGCTTCGCCAACCCCGGGCAGCAGGCGGCGCCCCCATGGTGAATCCGCCGCTCAAGGTCAGCCCGGGCTTTGCGGTGCCCTTCGCCGAAAGCCGCCTCGTGCCCTGCGAGCGTCTCAATCGCGAGCTCGAGGAGCTGTTCCTGGCCCGCGAGACCGCGGAATACCGCAACCCGACGCCGAGCCATATTCCCCAGGCGGAGATGTTCGAGAGCCGCTTCAACCTGTTCCGCTGGCCGGAGAGCTGCATCCAGGAGCTGCGGTCCTTCATGCTGGACTCGGTGGCGCGCACGGTGCTCGAGACCTCGACCCTCCCGCCGGCGGAGCTCGCACGCCTCAAGATGCACAACCACACCTGGTACCACATCACCCGCTACGCCGGGTCCTTCGTCGCCCACAACCACCCGCTGGCCTCCTGGTCGGCCGTGTACTGCGTCCGGGCCGGTGAGGCCCCCGTGGACCGTCCGGGGAGCGGGTTGCTCAGGTTCCTCGATACCCGCGCGGGCGCCGGCAGCTATCTCGACGCCGGCAATCGGGCGCTCCGACCCCCCTATGCCCCGGGCGTGCGCGAAGTGCGGCTCGAGGCGGGCCAGATCATCGTGTTCCCGTCCTATGTCATCCACGAGGTGAGCCCCTTCTACGGGCGCGACGTGCGCATCACCGTCGCGACGAACTGCTGGTTCGGCTGAGTCCGGGCTGCCGGGGCACGTCTTTCCCTGAATTCTGCCGGCAGAAAGCGCTGTTGCATGTATGCAACAGCCCGCGGCATTCGCCGCTCCGGAGTGGGAAAGTCCCGCTCGGGCCGCCGCCGTTCCCCGCTGCTGCTTGGCAACACGGAGTCAAGGTGCTCTAATGCGGCCCGGTCCCGAAAAAGGCGCCCCCGGACTTAGAGACTCATGACGAGCCGGTAGGTAATGCGCGGGGGTGCCGGGATGACTCGCAGATTCGATTCGCATTTGCAGATCTATTCGCATTTCTAGTTAGGGGAGAAAACATGGCGAACAGTCGCAGCTTGCAACAGGCTGTGCGTTTCGCGCTCGCGACGATCACGGCTTCCGCCGGCGTCACGACGCTGCACGCTCAGACAGCTCCGGCCCAGCCCGCAGAGGCTACCGCAGCACCGCTCCAGGAGGTTGTGGTCACGGGATCGCGCCTGAGGACACCGAACGAGACGGCCATCAGTCCGATCTCGACGGTCTCGGCGACCGATATCACCCAGACCGGCCTGACACGCGTCGAAGACGTACTCAACAACCTGCCGATGGTGTTCGCCGGCATGAACTCGACGACGTCGAACGGCGCCGACGGCACGGCGACCGTCGACCTCCGCGGCCTCGGCGTCCAGCGCACGCTGGTGCTGGTAAACGGACGCCGCCTCGGCCCGGGCGCGGGTGACGGGCGTAACTACTCCGACATCAACGAGATTCCTGCCGCGCTGATCGAGCGAGTCGACATCCTCACGGGCGGCGCCTCCGCGGTGTACGGCGCGGACGCGGTCGCGGGCGTCGTGAACTTCGTCCTCAACACCCACTTCGAGGGTGTGCAGGTCAACGCCGGCTACCACTTCCAGCAGCACAGCAACAACGACAGCGGCGTCGAGGCCGTCGTGGCCGCGCACAACTACCCGCTGCCCCCGAGCGAGGTCAATACCGCCTTCGGCAAGTACGCCTCCGTCGTCATGGGGTCGAACTTCGCCGACAACCGAGGCAACGTCACGACTTACGTCACCTACGACAACCAGGGCCCGGCGCTGCAGAAGAGTTTCGATTACAGCGCCTGTAACCTCGGCCCGAATGGGGCGGGAACGGGCCTCGTGTGCGGCGGCTCCTCGACATCGCGCAGCGGATCGTTCCGTGCCTACAGCGCCGCAGGCCACCGCCTCTTTAACTACACGGTCGACCCGTCGACCGGCGTGTTCCGGCCGTTCACGGGTGCGGATCTCTACAACTTCGCGCCCGAGAACTACTACCAGGTGCCGAACGAGCGCTGGACGATGGGCGGGTTCCTCAACTACGAGATCAACTCGCACGCGACCGCCTACATGGAGGTCATGTACACGCGCAACAACTCGGAGGCGCAGATCGCCGAGAGCGGCGACTTCGGCAACCAGTCGTTCACCCCCTGCAACGATCCGCAGCTGACGGCCCAGGAAGTGAGCGTCGCCTGCAGTCTGGCGAATCAAACCGCCCAGGGCTTCCCGACGGAGGCGGTCCCGGGCTTCGCGGCCCCCGTGGCCGGCTTCAACGCCATCATATTGCGCCGCAATGTTGAGGGCGGACCCCGTGTCGCGACGTTCCAGACGGATGCCGCCCGCCAGGTCATAGGCGTGCGCGGCGACTTCGGCGATGCCTGGACGTACGACGTCTACGCGCAGCATGGCACGGTGGACGCGTCCAACGGCAACCAGAACTACCTGTCGAACGCGAACATCGTCAACTCGCTGAACGTCGTGCCCAACCCGACGGGCGGCGCTCCGGTCTGCGTGGCGGTGCTGAACGGCAGCGACCCGGCGTGCGTCCCGTGGAATATCTGGGCTCCGGGCGGGGTCACGCCCGCAGCGACCAAGTACCTCTCGGTCCCGTTGCTGGTCGACGGCACGGTGACGGAGTACGTCGTAAGCGGCTCCGTCACGGGTGACCTCGGCAAGTACGGGGTACAGCTGCCGACCGCGAGCTCGGGCCTGCAGGTGAACGTAGGCGCCGAGTACCGCTCCGAGGCCGCGAACTTCCTGCCGGATGAGCTTTCGCAGAGCGGCAACGCGGCCGGATCCGGGGGTCCGACGCCACCCGTCTCCGGAAACTTCCACGTCGGGGAGGCGTTTACGGAGCTGCGCATGCCGCTCGTCAGCGACAAGCCGGGCGCCGAGGACCTCTCGCTCGAGGGTGGCTACCGCTACTCGAGCTACACGGAAGGCTTCACGACCAACACCTACAAGGTCGGACTCGAATGGGCGCCGGTGAAGGACATCCGCGTCCGCGGCAGCTACCAGCGCGCGGTGCGTGCGCCGAACATCGGCGAGCTGTTCACTCCGCAGACCGTGGGGCTCGACGGCTCGTCGGACAACTGCGCGGCCCCGCTCAAGGCTGGCTCCACCACGACGCTCACCACCGGTTACACCTTCGCTCAGTGCGCGCTGTCGGGGGTGACCGCGGCGCAGTTCGGCAACCTCGCGCCGAACCCGGCCTTTCAGTACAACGGCTTCCTGGGCGGCAATCCGAGCCTCCAGCCTGAGAAAGCCGACACTTACTCGGTGGGCTTCGTGCTGACGCCGCGCGTGGTGCCGAACCTCAGCATCTCGCTCGACTACTTCGACATCAAGATCAAGCAGGTGATCGGGCCGATCGGCGGCGATAACATCCTCAACAACTGCCTGAACGGGGTGAATACCGCGACGTTCTGCCCGCTGGTTCACCGCGATCAATTTGGCAGCCTGTGGCTGACGCCGAATGGCTACGTCACGGACACGAACCAGAACCTGGGCGAATTGTCGACCGAGGGCATCGACGTCAAGGCGAGCTACCGCGTGCCGCTGCCGAAGGCCGGATCGCTCATCTTCGGGTTCGAAGGGACCGATCTCATCAATCTCAAGACGACGCCTATCGCCGGCGGCGGGTCGTATGACTGCAAGGGCTACTTCGGCTCGACCTGCGGCGCGGCGGATCCGAGCTGGAGGCACGTGCTGAATGCGACCTGGTCGACTCCGTGGGATGCCCTCGATCTCACGCTGCGCTGGCGCTACATCGGCTCGGATAAGTCCGAGCTGACGAGCAGCAATCCGTTCCTGACGGGCACGCCGTACCTGCCGCTGTCGAACATCGCGGCCTACAACTACATCGATCTGACCGGTGCGTTCGACGTGTACAAGAACATCCGTCTGCAGATCGGTGTGAACAACATCGCGGACAAGGATCCGCCGCTGGTGGTCAGTGGAGACTGCTCCACATCGAGCCCCGCCGGTGCGAACTGCAACGGCAATACCTTCCCGGGCGTCTACGACGCGATGGGTCGGTACTGGTTCATGGAGCTCACGGCGAAGTTCTAAGGATCCTGAGCTGAGTTAAAGCGGCGGACCCTCTCGGGTCCGCCGTTTTTTTGCCCGATCGACAGACGCTCAGCTGATGCGGCGCACGTGGTGCATGCGTTTGGTCGGCGTTTCCAGCAGGAAGGAGCCGAGGAGGCCGCGGCTGATCGTCACCGTATCGCCGACGCCGAGCAGCGGATCCTTCTCATCGAGGAGCCAGAGCGCCCCACCCTCGAGCGTCACGGTCGGGCGGCCGTCGATTGTCTTGCCCAGTTTGATGACCCGGACGGTCAAAGCTTGGGGAACGGCAGGAGGGGTAGTCGGGTGCTCGGCCGAGTACGAGCCGAAGGCCTTGGCGTCCGCGGCGGGCGCTGCGGGTTTGGCGCCCGCTCCGGCCGGCGCCCCCCCGCTGCGGGTGCGGGGGAGGCGGGCGCAGCGACGGAAGCTGGCACGGCGGGGGATGCGGCCGGTGCCACCGCGGCGCCGGCCGGCCCTGGCGCCACCGGTGCGGACGCGGCGGCGCGCCCGGCTAAACGGTCGTAGCAGGCAAGACGCTCGGTCGGGTCGGCGATGGCCCCGCAGGCGCTCAGGTCTTCCTGCGGTCCTGCGGACGCCTGGGAGGCGGCGAGCGCGGCGATGGCCGTGGCGAGCGCTCGAGCGAGCGGGAGGCGCCTCACGCGGGCCCCTGATCCGGCAGGTTGTAATAACTCACGACGACCTCGGTAGCGGCCTTGACCATATCGCGCTCGGCAGCGCTAAGGAACGGGTTCCAGATGTCGAAGATCAGTATCGCCCGCGGGCTGTCCGAGAGATTCCACGCTTCGTGCTCGATGGTGTCATCGAACACCCAGGCCTTGCCCGGGATCCACTCGCGCGTCCTGCTGCCGACGCGAAAGCCGCATTTCTCGGGCACGATGAGCGGCAGGTGCACGATCGCGCGCGTGTTGGTGACGCCGGTGTGCGGGGGGATGCGGGTGCCGGGCTCGAGGATCGAGAAATAGGCGGTCGGAGCGCGCTTCTCGACCTCGACCTGCGGCACCTTCTTCAGCACCTCGACGGTGCGCGGGCAGCGCGCCATGTGCGGTTGCTGCGGCACCCCCTGGTTCCAGAGAAAATAAGCACTCCAGCGCCGCGACTTGTTGAGCTCCTTCCACTGATCGAGCGGGAGCCCCTCGGGATAGGCCACATAGGGCTCGAGTCCTTCGCGATCCGAGATGAGCACGGACACGAGCTCTTCGCGGATGTCGTCGCTGGCCGCCTCGAGCCTCTCCAGCCACGGGAAATCGCCGCGCTCGAAGAACTCCACGTCGGGAACTTCCGGGAAGTACATGAAGGTCGGCTGCGAGGTGAAGCGGTTGCGCTTGCCGGTGAGGAGCTCGACACAGCGGTCGACGCGGCGGTAACTGCCACCTCCGTGGCGGGCGCGGATAGCCGCGAGCTTCTCCTCGATGGCACCGGCGAGCGCAGCGTCGTCCTGTGCAACGACCTCCCGCGCGTGCCGGAGGGCCTCACCGACGGTCTCAGGCGGCGTCTCCCCGGGGCGCACGGTAGCGAGCGCGTTGCGATAGACGCGCGCGGCGCTGCGCGCATCTCCCCGTCGCTCGATATAACTGCCTTTCTGCAGGAGCGAGGCCAGATGGCGCGGCTCGAGCGCCAGCGCCCGCTCGATCGCCTCCAGCTCCTCCGGCGCATTCAGCGCATGCAGGCTCACGGCAAGGTTCGACCACAGCGATGGGTGCCCTGGGTCGGCCTTGGTCGCACGCTCGAACAGCTCGCGAGCGCGCGCCGGCTCACCCCGCTGCATCATCGTGAGCCCCAGCTCGTTGAGCACGGCGGGGTGGGTTGGCGCAAGCTGCGCGACCCGCGCCAGGAGCTGTTCCGCTTCAGCGCGGCGGCCGGCCGCGCTCGCCGCCCGGGAAGCCTGGATCATCCCGAGCACTGTGGCGTTGTCGGCAGGCGTAGCATTGGCGTTGGTCAAAAACATCCCCTGTGCGTTAATGCGCGTACCGTGAATTCTAGCGTGGCAGGTCCGCGCGCGGAGAGATCATTGCCCGAGAGCGGTGCATTGGACATAGCGCTCATCCGGGTCGCCGCCCTCCTCGAGAGCGACCCGGCCGCCGCCGCACGCGCCGCGCAGGAGCTCCTCAGGAAGCATCCACGGCATTCAGCCGCCGCGCTGCTCCTCGGCGAGGCGCAGCGCCGCAGCGGCGATGCGCAGGCGGCCGCAGCCGTCTTCAGCGAGCTCGCGGCGACAGAGCCCACCTCGGCGGCGGTGCAGCTCGACCTCGGGCGCGCGCTCCTCGCGCAGGGCAAGCTCGCGCAGGCCTTCATCGCCCTCAGCCGCGCGGCGGAGCTCGAGCCAGATCTCGCTGAGGCCTGGCGCGAGCTCTCGCGCCTGCACGCGGCACGTGGGGAGTGGCGCGAGTGCGATAGCGCCTATGCGCGCTTTGCGGGTCTGGCGAACCCGGACGCGCGCTTCGGCGAGGCGGCCGCGGCGATTGCCCAGTACCGGCTCGACCACGCCGCGGAGCTGCTACGCCAGGAGCTGACGCGCCATCCGGATGACGTCGCGGCGCTGCGCCTCCTGGCGCAGGTCGCGGTGAAGCGCGAGGACTTTGCCGAGGGTGAGCGACTGCTCAATGAATGCCTGCGGCTGGCGCCCGGATACAGCCGCGCACGCTGCGATCTCGCTGAAGTGCTGCTGACCCAGCAGAAGCCAGAACCGATGCTGCCGCTGCTCGAGCGGCTGTGCGCGCTCGAGCCGGACAATGTGGACTACCGGACGCTGCAGTCCGCGGCCCATGGGCTCCTGGGGCACATCAAGCAGGCCGTGGGGATCCTCGCCGACCTGGTCGTCCAGTTCCCGGACAACGCCATGGGGTGGTTGTACTACGGGCACGCGCTGCGCTATGCCGCGCGGATTGAAGAGGCTATCGGTGCCTACCGGCGCAGCGCACAGCTCAGGCCTGAATTCGGCGAAGCCTGGTTCAGCCTCGCCAATCTCAAGACCTTCCGCTTCACGCCAGAGGAGGTCGAGGCGATGCGCTCGCAGCTCGCGCGAGCCGACCTTCGCGATGAGGACCGCTGGCACTTCGAGTTCTCGCTCGGGAATGCGCTCGAGCAGGCGGGCGACTTCGCCGGCTCCTTCGCCCACTACGCCCGCGGCAACGCCCTGCGGCGCGCGGCCATCGCCTACGATCCCGACCACAACACGAGCCTCATCGAGCGTACCCGCGCGCTCTTCACGCGCGAATTCTTCGCCGCGCGCGCGGGCACAGGTCACCCCTCGAGCGAGCCGATCTTCATCGTGGGGCTGCCGCGCGCAGGCTCGACGCTTCTCGAGCAGATCCTCGCCAGCCACTCGCAGGTCGAGGGCACGCGCGAGTTGCCCGACATCTCGGCCTTCGCGCGCGAGCTCGGCGCCTGGGACGCGGCACCCAACTACCCTGAGCCCGTGGCGCACTTGAGCCGTGCGGAGCTCGGCGCGCTCGGCGAGCGATACTTGAGGCAGACGCGGCCGCATCGCCTTCTCGGCCGCCCACATTTCATCGACAAGATGGGCAACAACTTCCTCGATGTCGGGCTGATTCACCTGATCCTCCCCAACGCGCGCATCATCGACGCCCGGCGCGCGCCGCTTGCCTGCTGCTTCTCGAACTTCAAGCAGCACTTCCAGTCTGGCGTCTGGTTTTGCTACAGCCTGGAGGACCTGGGGAGGTACTACCGCGAGTACGTGGCCCTCATGGCGCACTTCGATGCGGTGCTGCCCGGGCGCATCCACCGGGTTCAGTACGAGGACCTGATCGCCGATTTCGAGGGCGAAGTGCGCCGCCTCCTCGACTACTGCGGCCTGCCCTTCGAGGAGCAGTGCCTGCGCTTCCATGAGACGCGGCGCGTCGTGCAGACCGCGAGCTCCGAGCAGGTGCGCCGGCCGCTCTATGCAGACAGCGTGGACGAGTGGCGCAACTACGAACCGTGGCTCGGCCCGCTCAAAGACGCCCTCGGCGATCTGGCAATCAGCCGCTAGGCCGCCGGAGCCTTGAGGAAGGCGCTCGGGCGCTCGGGCGGAAACGTCGCTATCTCCCGCACGACCGCTGCCAATCCTGCGGCTTCGCCCCCGGGTTGTGCCAGCCGCACGGCCCCTGCAACAGGCGCTCGGCCTGCGGCGGTCCCCAGCTCGCCGGCGCGTACTCGATGGGCAAGGTGTCGGGCTTGAGAAGCGGATCGACGATGGCCCACGCCGCCTCCACCTCGTCCTCGCGCGCGAAGTGCGTGGTGTCGCCGATCAGCGCGGAGCTGATCAGCATCGCGTACGGGTCCAGGTCATCGCCCTGCTCCTCGGCGACGTAGAGCTCGACGTCGCGGCCGGTCATCACCGGGCCCGGACTCTTGGAGTGCGCCCCGAGCGCGATCGCTACCTCGGGACCCACGCGGAAGCGCAGGTAGTTCGGCTGCTCGGGACCCAACTCGCCGAACACCTGTGCCGGGGGCGGGCGCAGCTCCACCATCACTTCGGTGGCAGTGACCGGCAGGCGCTTGCCGGCGCGCATGTAGAACGGCACGCCACTCCAGCGCCACGAATCGATGTGCAGCACCAGCGCCGCGTAGGTCTCGACGCGCGAATCGGCGGCGACTCCGGGCTCCTTGCGGTAGCCGGCGAACTGCCCGCGCACCAGCTCCGCCGGACTCGCCGGACGGATCGCCTTCAGGACCTTGACCTTCTCATCGCGCAGCGACTCGCCTTCGGTGTTCACCGGTGGCTCCATGGCGAGCAGCGCCACGATCTGCATCAGATGGTTCTGCATCACGTCGCGGATCGCGCCGGCCTCCTCGTAGAAGCGGCCGCGCCCGGCGACGCCGAGGGTCTCCGCCATGGTGATCTGCACGCTCGAGATGAAGTTGCGATTCAGTACCGGCTCGAGAAAGGAGTTGGCAAAGCGGAAGTAGAGGATGTTCTGCACCGCCTGCTTGCCGAGATAGTGATCGATGCGGAAGATGCTCGATTCGGGAAAGTGCGCGTGCAGCGTCAGGTTGAGAGCGCGCGCCGAGGCCAGGTCGCGCCCGAAGGGCTTCTCCACCACGATGCGCGCGCCCTGCGCGCAGGTCGAGCCGCTCAGGTGCCCGGCAACCACCGCGAACATGCTGGGCGGGATCGCCAGGTAGTGTAGCGGGCGCTGCGCGGCGCCGAGCGCCGCACGCAGCGCATCGAAGGTCGCACGCGCGTTGTAGTCGCCGTCCACGTAACGCAGCAGTCCCACGAGGCGCGCCACCACGGCCTCATCCGCCCCCGGGACGAAAGCCGCGATGCTCTCACGCACCCGCGCGGCGTATTGCTCGAGCTTCCAGCCCTGGCGCGCCACGCCGATGACCGGCACGGTGAGGACGCCGCGGCGCACCAGCTGATAGAGCGCCGGGTGGATCTTGCGGTAACACAGGTCGCCGGTCGCACCGAACAGCACGAGCGTATCGCAGTCACGACGTTCCATGGCAACTCCGGTCAGGAAACGCTCAGCCGCTCTTCTCGAGATGGCCTCCGAACCCGAGGCGCATCGCCGACAACACCTTATCGGCAAATTCGCCGCGGCCGCGCGAATCGAAGCGCGAGTAGAGCGCCGCGCTCAGCACGTTCGCGGGCACGCCCACGTCGATCGCGGCCTGCACCGTCCAGCGGCCCTCGCCCGAATCGGCGACGCGTCCGGCGAAGCCCTCGAGCCGCGCATCGCGCGCCAGCGCCGCCGCGGTGAGATCCAGCAGGCGCGAAGCGACGATGCTGCCGTGGCGCCAGACCTCGGCGATGGCCGCGATGTCGAGCCGGTATTGATAGAGGCGCGGATTGGCGAGCGGCGCCGTTTCTGCGTCCGCCTCGGCGGTGTGCAGCCCCGCATCGGCGTGCGCCAGCAGATTGAGTCCTTCGGCGTAGGCGGCCATCAGTCCGTACTCGATGCCGTTGTGGACCATCTTGACGAAATGTCCGGCGCCGTGCGGCCCGCAGTGGAGGTACCCGAGCCCCGCCGCAGCGAGTCCGGCGGCGCGGCCGGCCGCGGCACCCGCGGGCACCCGGCCGCCCGGCGCGAGCGTCGCGAACACCGGTTCGACCAGTGCGACCGTCCCGGGTTCGCCGCCGATCATCAGGCAGTAGCCCTGCTCGAGTCCCAGCACCCCGCCGCTCGTGCCGACGTCGAGATAGTGAATCCCGGCGCCGCTCAGCTCGGCGGCGCGCCGGATGTCGTCCTGGTAGTTCGAATTACCGCCATCGATCAGCACGTCGCCGGACGCGAGCAACGGGCGCAGCTCCGCGATCACCGAGTCGACAATCGCCGCGGGCACCATGATCCATATGGCGCGCGGGCTCTGGAGCGAGCGCGCCAGCTCCGCGAGCGAATGCGCGCCGCAGGCGCCGAATCCCACCGCGGTCGCGACCGCGGCGGGGGACCGGTCGTAGGCCACGCAATCGTGACCGCCCTGCGCGAGGCGCCGCACCATGTTGGAGCCCATGCGCCCGAGTCCGATCATCCCGATCTGCATGTGCACCTCCTAATTCGGTACGCGCCGGATCTGCGCTCCGAGCTGGGCCAGCTTCTCCTCGATCGCCTCGTAGCCGCGATCGATGTGATAGATGCGCTCGACGTCGGTGCGGCCCTCCGCCACCAGCCCGGCCAGCACCAGGCTCGCGGAGGCGCGCAGGTCGGTAGCCATCACCGGCGCGGCGGTCAGCTTCTCCACGCCGTGAATGATGGCGGTGTTGCCCTCGAGGCGGATCTCCGCCCCCATGCGCCGCATCTCCAACATGTGCATGAAGCGGTTCTCGAAGATGGTCTCGGTGATCGTGCCGACGCCGTTCGCCACGGTGTTGAGCGCGGCGAACTGCGCCTGCATATCGGTCGGAAACGCCGGATACGGCGCGGTGCGCACGTCCACCGCCTTGAGCTTGCGGCCGCGCATGTCGACCTCGATCCAGTTATCTCCCACGCCGAGCTTCGCGCCCGCCTCCTCGAGCTTGGCGAGCACCGCGTCCAGGTGGTCGGGGCGGGTGTTCTTGATGCGCACGCGGCCGCGCGTGATGGCGCCGGCGACCAGGTACGTGCCGCTCTCGATGCGGTCCGGCAGCACTTCGTAGGTCGTGCCGCGCAGCCGCTCGACCCCGTGCACGACGATCTTGTCGGTGCCGGCTCCGTGGATGCTCGCGCCCATGGCGGTGAGGAAGTTGGCGAGATCGACCACCTCGGGTTCGCGCGCCGCATTCTCGATGACGGTCTCGCCGTCGGCGAGCGTCGCCGCCATCATCAGGTTCTCGGTGCCCGTGACCGTCACGGTGTCGAGCACCAGCCGTGCGCCCTTCAGGCGCGAGGCGCGCGCGCGGATGTAACCGCCCTCGATGGTGATGTCGGCGCCCATCGCCTGCAGCCCCGCCACGTGGATGTTCACCGGGCGAGCGCCGATCGCGCAGCCGCCCGGGAGCGACACGTCGGCGCGCCCGTGGCGCGCCAGCAGGGGCCCCAGCACCAGGATCGAGGCGCGCATGGTCTTCACCAGGTCGTACGGCGCGAAGCACTCGCGCACCGTCGAGCCGTCCACCTCGATGCGCATGCGCTCGTCGATCGTGACGGTGGCGCCCATCCTTCCGAGCAGCTCCACGGTCGTGGTGACGTCCTTCAGGTGCGGGACGTTCGCGACCACCACCGGATCATCCGCGAGCAGTGCCGCGGCGAGGATTGGCAGCGTGGCGTTCTTGGCGCCGGAGATGCGCACCTCGCCTTCGAGGGCCGTGCCGCCCTGGATCTGCAGCTTGTCCATATCTATTGGCTGAAAGTCGCCTGCGGCGCTTTCAGCAGCCAACCTCCCGACAATCTTGCACACGCGGGCAAAAAGCGTGGTTTTTGCCCGCGAACAGCATGCCGGTTGACGAATTTCACTTGTCAGGCCCGCCGCGCTTCATCCGGAGTGAGCGCCTCGATCGACAACGCGTGAATCTCGCGCCCCATGAGCGCACCGAGCGCGCGGTAGACGAGCTGGTGGCGGGCGATGCTGCGCAGATTCGCGAACTCGCGCGCGATCACGCGTGCGGCGAAATGGGTCTGGTCGTCCGACTGCACCTCGACCTGCGCGCCGGGCAGCCCCGCGCGGATCAGCCGCGCGACTTCCTCAGGGTTCATGGGCGGGATATTACATGGGCCCACCGTGCACGCGCCTATAATGAGTCACATGAAGGCGCATCCTGCCGGGCAGAAGGCCTCGACAGACCCGGACGACGAGCAGCTCATCGCCTCCGCGCACCGCGCACTTGCCATCGAGGCGCGGGCGCTCGGAGCGCTTGGCGCCCGCGTCGGCGCGGCCTTCGCGCAGGCCTGCCGGCTGTGCCTCGTCTGCCCTGGCCGGGTGGTGGTGACCGGCATGGGGAAGTCCGGGCACATCGCCGGCAAGATCGCCGCGACGCTCGCCAGCACGGGTACCCCCGCGTTTTTCCTGCACCCCGCCGAGGCCGGCCACGGGGACCTCGGCATGATCACCCGCACGGACGTGGTGCTCGCGCTGTCCAACTCCGGCGAGACTCCCGAGGTCGTAGCGCTGTTGCCGGCGCTCAAGCGCCTCGGTGTGCCGCTCATCGTGATGACGGGTAAGACCGACTCGACGCTGGCTGAGGCCGCAACCGTCACGCTCGATGTGGCGGTGGACGAGGAGGCCTGTCCGCTCAACCTTGCGCCGACGGCGAGCACCACCGCCACGCTCGCCATGGGGGATGCGCTCGCGGTCGCGATGCTCGAGGCGCGCGGCTTCACGGCTCAGGACTTCGCCCGCTCGCATCCGGGCGGAAGCCTCGGCCGGCAGCTGCTGCTGCACGTCGAGGATCTGATGCGCACCGGGGCGGCGCTGCCGCGCGTTCTGCCCACGGCGCCCTTGAGCGCGGGGCTCCTGGAAATGTCCGCCAAGGGTCTCGGCATGACAGTCGTGGTCGATGCGGGCGAGCGGATCCTCGGGGTGTTTACCGACGGCGACCTGCGCCGCGCGCTCGAGTCGCAGATCGACGTGCATACCACCACCATGGACGCGGTCATGATGCCGAGACCTAAGACCATCGGGCCGCGCGCGCTCGCCGCCGAGGCCGTACATCTCATGGAGCTGCATCGCATCACCGCTCTCCCGGTGGCGGATGCGGCCGGCCGGCTGGTCGGGGCCCTCAACGTGCACGATCTGTTCCGTGCCCGCGTGATGTGAGGCGCTTGCCGAGTGCGCAGCAGCCACGCGATTCGCCTGCTGGTGCTGGACGTGGACGGAGTGCTGACGGACGGGCGCCTGTACTTCGGGCCGCGCGGCGAGGCTCTCAAAGTGTTCGACGTGCGCGACGGCTACGGGCTGGTTGCCCTGCAGCGCGCCGGCGTCGCTGTCGCGGTGATTTCGGGTCGGCGCTCCCGCGCCGTAGCGGCGCGCTGTCGCGAGCTCAGAGTGCGTCACGTGCACCAGGGTGTGGGCGACAAGCTCGCCGTTTTCGAGCGGCTGCGTGCGCGGTTGCAGCTCGCGCACAGCGTGTGCGCCTGCGTGGGCGATGACCTGCCCGACGTGCCGCTCATGAATGCAGTAGCGCTCTCCTTCGCGGTCGCGGATGCGCACCCCGCCGTGCGGCGCGCCGCCGCCGTCGTGACCCGCCATGGCGGCGGCCGCGGCGCGGTACGCGAGGTGTGCGACCTCCTGCTGGCACGCCGCAGCCGCGAGCGCTAAGAAATGATCGCGTCATGATCTATCGCCTGGTCGCGGTTCTCGCGGGGCTGGCGCTGGTGGTGGGCATGGTCCTGCTCTCCGCACCGCCGCGCGAGGCCGTCGTGACGAGTGCCGCCGGAGCGCCGGCGCGTGATCCGGGGTACGCGGCGCTCGGCGCCCACCTGGTGCAGACCGGGACTGACGGTCAGCCGCTCTACAGCCTCGACGCCGCGCGCATCAGTCAGCAGCCCGATGACGACGCAGTGCAGCTGACGCAGGTGCGGATGGGCTTTCGCGCGGCCAACGGCGAGAAATGGATGGCACGCGCCGATCATGGCGAGCTCGGTCAGGACACCGGCGTCGTGCAGCTCGATGGTGATGTGCACGTGGCGGGGCTCCTGCCCGGCACCCAGGATCAGGCCGAGATCTCCACCGATCACCTCTCCTTCGACACGCACGCGCAGGTGGTCACGACGCCCGATCCGGTGACGCTCACGGTGTCGGGCCGTGAGCTGCACGCCACGGGGCTGGTGGCGCGCTTGAAGGAGGGTCGCCTGCAGTTAGAATCGGCCGTGCATGGCTCATATCTGCCGTAACTCCATCGCGCTGCTCCTGGCCGGGGCGCTGTTGCCGGCGCTCGCGATCCGTGCGGCAGACGCCCTGCCCGACTTCAGCGGATTGCCCGTGTCACTGGACGCCGCCTCCTCGGAAGTCGACGCCAAGACCAATACGCTGGTGTTCAAGAACGTCGTCATCTCCCAGGGCGACATGCGCGTGCAGGCCGACAACGCGCGCGCGACGGGACTCAACTTTGCCAACAGCCGCTGGAACTTCGAAGGCAACGTACGCATCGACGGGGAGCAGCGCGGCAACCTGCGCTCCGATCAGGCCGTGGTCGAGTTCAAGGACAATCACATCGCGCGTGCCATCATCACCGGCAAGCCGGCCGAATTCGAGCAGAAGCGCGCGAACTCCGATGCTGTCGCCCGCGGTCATGCCAACGAGATTCTCTACGATGTCAATGACGGCACCGTGCGGCTCAAGGACGACGCCTGGCTGTCGGACGGGCAGAACGAGATCTCAGGTCCCGTCCTCGTCTACAACATCCGCGCGCAGCAGATCCAGGCGGCTGCGGCGCCCAACGCTTCTCCCGGCAGCGACCAGCGCGTGCACATCAACATCGCACCGCGTGCCGGGGCCAGCGGCAAGCCCGAGCCCGCCAAGCCCGAGCCCGCCAAGCCCGATGCACCTAAGCCTGATGCCCCGAAGCCCGACGCGGCCAGGCCGCAGCAGCCTGCGGCGGCGGCTGACTCCGCCCCGAAGTCATGACGCTCTTAAGGGCTACGGGCCTCGCCAAGAGCTACAAGTCCCGTCCGGTCGTACGCGATCTGTCCCTGCACCTCGAGAGTGGTGAGGTGGTAGGGCTGCTGGGGCCCAACGGCGCCGGCAAGACCACCGCCTTCTACATGATCGTCGGGCTCATTCCCTGCGACGCCGGGCGCATTCACCTCGGTGAGGAGGACGTGACGCTGCTGCCGATGCACCGCCGGGCACAGCTCGGGCTCGGCTACCTGCCGCAGGAAGCGTCCGTGTTCCGCAAGCTCTCGGTCGAGGACAACGTGCTCGCTATTCTCGAGATGCGCGCCGACCTCGAGCGGGCGGCACGCGAGGAGCGGCTCGAGCAGCTGCTCGAGGAGTTGCGCATCGGGCACGTGCGCCGCACGCTCGGCATCTCCCTTTCCGGCGGCGAGCGGCGCCGGGTGGAGATCGCCCGGGCGCTGGCGGCCGAGCCCCGGTTCATGCTGCTCGATGAGCCCTTCGCGGGCGTCGACCCGCTCTCCGTGCTCGACATCCAGCGCATCATTCACGAGCTCACCCAGCGCGGAATCGGCGTGCTGATCACTGACCATAACGTGCGCGAGACTCTTGGCGTCTGCGGCCGGGCCTACATCGTCAATCAAGGCACGGTCATTGCATCCGGAACTGCCGAAGAAGTCCTTGCCAACAGCCAAGTCCGTGAGGTGTACTTGGGTGAGACGTTCCGCCTCTGACGCTTTGCTGGATCACAGAGGCAGATAAACTTTATTTTTCAGTTAGTTACGAAATAGTATCCGAGGGCTAGGACGCCCCCGCCCTCTCACAAGGCACCATGCTGAAACCCTCTCTGCAGCTGAAGCTTGGTCAGCAACTGACCATGACTCCGCAGCTGCAGCAGGCCATCCGGCTCCTGCAGCTTCCGGCGCTCGAGCTGCAGGCTCACATCCGCGAGCTCCTCGAAAAGAATGTGATGCTCGAGCCCGTCGAGGAGACCGAGGGCACGGGCACGTTCGAGGTCGTCGCCATCGCGGAAGCGCAGCCCCCGCCCGAGAGCCGCCGCGAAAGCACTGTCGAGGTGCTGGACGAGCCCTGGAGCCAGCAGAACACCGGTCCCGCGGATACGCCCTGGAGCGGCGACGACGAGGAGCGGCAACAGGACTACGCCGACGATGCGGGCCAGTCGCTGCAGGATCACCTGCTCTGGCAGCTCGAGCTCGCCAAGCTCGCGCCGCGGGAGCTCGCAATCGCGAGCGCGATCGTGGACGCGATCAGCGACGACGGCTATCTCACCGAGTCGCTCGAGGAGATTGCGCAGACGCTGCGCCCCGAGGTCGAGGCCGCCGCCGAGGAAGTGCAAGCCGTGCTCGAGCGCGTGCAGGTGCTCGACCCTGCCGGCGTCGGTGCCCGCTCGGTGGGCGAATGCATCGAGCTGCAGCTGCGGCAACTCGACCCCGCTACCCCGGGCTACAACACCGCGCTCAAGATCGCCCGTCATCATCTCGAGCTGGTCGCCGAGCGCGAGCTATCGCTGTTGAAGCGCGAGTTGCGCGCCACCGAGGAGGAGATCGCGTGCGCGCTCGCCCTGGTGCGCTCGTGCCACCCCCGCCCGGGCGCCACCGTGAGCGCCGGCAACGCGCAGTACGTCGTGCCGGATGTGTTCGTGCGCCGCACTGAGCATGGCTGGGGCGTGGAGATCAACCCCGCGACGCTGCCGCGCGTGCGCCTCAACCAGAGCTATGCCAGCCTCATCGGCCGCACCGCCAGCCACGCCAGCATGCGCGCGCAACTGCAGGAGGCGCGCTGGCTGCTGAAGAGCCTGGAGATCCGCCACGAGACGCTCATGAAGGTGGCGCGCTCGATCGTGGAGCGCCAGACCGCGTTCCTCGAGCACGGCGAGGAGCACATGCGGCCGATGATCCTCCGGGACATCGCCGAGGCGGTGGCGATGCACGAATCGACCATCTCGCGAGTGACGTCGGGCAAGTACATGCACACGCCGCGCGGGGTGTTCGAGCTGCGTTATTTCTTCTCGAGCCAGGTCGAGGGGGCGGACGGCTCCGGCACCTCCTCGACCGCGATCCGCGCCAAGATCCGCAAGCTCGTCAAGGACGAGGACCCGGAAAACCCCCTGAATGACGGTCGCATTGCCCAGCTGTTGTCGGGTGAGGGTATCTCGGTAGCACGCCGCACCGTCGCCAAATACCGTGAGGCCATGGGGATCCCCGCCTCCAGCGAGCGCCGGCGCGCCGGAACGGACCAGCTTTGAAGTGCAAATTCGCACAGCATTCATGATCGGAAGCAATTAACAGGAGACGGACCATGCAGCTCAACGTCACCGGGCACCATGTCGAAGTCACTCCATCGCTGCGCGGCTATGTCGCGAAGAAACTCGAGCGCATTGGCAGGCACTTTGACCGCGTCATCGACGTGCATTGTGTGCTGACGGTGGAGAAGCTGCGACAGAAGGCCGAGGCGACCCTGCACGTGAGCGGCAGCGCGATTCACGCCCACGCCACCGAGCAGGACATGTACGCGGCCATCGACCTCCTCGCCGACAAGCTCGACCGCTCGATCAAGAAGCACAAGGAAAAACGCGCCGATTACCATGCGGCGCAGGGGCGGCGCGCGCCGCGGACCTGAGCGTACCGGGCCGCGCTTGCCCCTCGGCGCCGGCTGGATGAACATACCCCCGTGCGCATCGTCATCCTGAGCGGCCTGTCCGGGTCCGGCAAGAGCGTGGCCCTGCACATGCTCGAGGATCTGGGGTTCTACTGCATCGACAACATCCCCGCGGCGCTGCTCAAGCCTTTCATCTCCTTCACGGTGCGCAGCCCCGAGCCCACCTACGAGCGCACCGCCATCGGGCTCGATGCGCGCAATACCGTGGCGGAGATCGCCAGCGTGCCGCAGCTCATCGACGAGTTGAAGCGCAGCGGACTCGAGGTCGAGGTGATCTTCCTCATCGCCGGCGAGGATGAGCTGCTGCGGCGCTTCGCCGAGACGCGACGCCGGCACCCATTGAGCAGCGGCAACGTCGGCCTGCGCGAGGCGATGGCGCTCGAGCGCCGGCTGCTCGAGCCGGTCGTGTCGACCGCCGATCTCGTGATCGACACCTCGCGCATGGGCGTGCATGCGCTGCGCGAGATCATCCACCAGCGCGTCGAGCAACGCGCCGCCGACCGCCTGTCGATCACCTTCGAATCGTTCGGCTTCAAGGACGGCATCCCCGGTGATGCCGACTTCGTCTTCGATGCGCGCGCGCTGCCGAATCCCTACTGGGAGCCGGGCCTGCGCAACCTCACCGGGCGCGATGCCGAGGTGGTGCGCTTTCTCGAGACGCACACCGACGTGAGCAAGCTGATCGCGGACATCGCGCGCTTCGTGCGCGCCCGGGTGCCCGAGTATCAGGCGAGCAACCGCGGCTATCTCACCGTAGCGGTAGGCTGCACCGGCGGACAGCACCGCTCGGTCTACATCGTGGACCGGCTCGCCGAGGACTTCGGCGCCGAGTTCCCCAACGTCACGGCGCGGCACAGCGGCCTGCCGGATACCGGCATATTCCGCGTCCGGCCGCGGGCGGCGAGCGGCTAGACCGGTTTAAGGAAACCTATGTCGACGAGCTTCCGGGCCAGCTGTAGCCGCACCTCGTCGGCGATCTCCCCCGGGACGTCCCGCACCCGGAAGCGCGGCGTATTCACCATGTAAAGGAGGCCCTGCTCGGCGCCGCGGTGGATGTACACGTGCCCGCCGGGATGGCTCAAGTCGATCTTCTCCGGGCTCGCGGTCAGGTGGCAGAACGCGACGTCGGTGTGGGTGAGCTCGCTGTCGAGGTCGAGCGGCGCTGGCACTGCCGGCGCCGGCAGAGCCGCGAGCGTGGCAATCACCCGCGATGAGCGCCGTTGCAGCGCCGCGGCGAGGAACCCCGGAGTCCGGCACGCCGCGCGCAACCGCTCTATTCCGTCGAGCACCGGCGCGGCGAGCCGCTCCGCCTCCACGCCCCGCAGCTGATAAGCGAGCCGCCCGCCGACCGTGGTGCGCAGCGTCTGGTCGACGTCCGAGAGCTGATCGAGTGCGGCGATGAGCGCCTCGCGCAGCGTGAGTGGCGTGAAGCCGATCGACAGGTGCAGCGACTCGGCATCGGAGGTGACGCTGTGCAAAGTGCCGCGCGGCAGGTACACGACGTCTCCGGGATGCACGTCGAAAGTCGTGTGGGGCCCGAGCTCGACTGTATCGGGGGGTATGCCCCTCCAGGTGTTGGGCAGGTCCGATGAGTTGGCGACATACCAGCGCTTCTCGCCGAGCAGCTGCACCACGATGAGGTCGTGGTCGTCGTAGTGGACCGGGGCACGCATGCCGCCGCGGCTCCAGAAGGCCGAGGTGGTCACCGGCTGGTGCAACATGAGCTCCAGCGCGCGCGCCAGCCGGTCGAGCTGCGGCCACAGCGGGCGCAGCTCCGGGAAGCGCACCGAGTAGTTGCGTGCATGGAACTGCTCGATCCGCGCCCGGAAGTCGTTCGCGTCGCGCATGCCCTCGAGCGAGGGCGGCGACCCGAGCGGGTTGGCGGAGTGGAAGGTGAGCTTCGGCGCCAGATGAAACGCGTCGATCAGCACCGCGCGCGGGTCCGGCCCGAGCAGTGCGATGCGCTCCGCGGCGCCCGCGCCGTCGATGCGGTGGAAGCCGCCGCTCAGGGTCTTGTCGAGGAACTCATCGAGCGTGAGCGGCGCGAGGAGCTGCTGCAGTATGCGCTGGGACTCTGGGAACAGCATGCAGGGGCGATTGTCGAAGGCTCAGGTCGCCTGCGCAACTCCGGCTGCGGTCAGCACCGCCGGCAGCCGCGCGCCGCTCATGAAGGCGATGAGCGCCGCGCGCGCCTCCATGGCATCGCGATAGCCGAGCTCGATGAGCGCGCGCGTGTAGCCCGCCTCGAAGATCAGGTAGCTCGCCAGCTGCGAGCCGGAGGCGTCGCGCCCGCCGATCACCCGCAGCAGCGCCCGCAGTCCGCGCGGTATCTCGGCGACGTGCCGCGCGGCGATCTCGCGCGGGTCGACGCTCGGGGCGAGCATCAGTGTCTCGACGTGGCGCTCGCCGCGGGCGGCATCGGGGGCGCTCTCCACCAGTGTATTGATGCGCTCGAGCTGCTCGAGATCGCCGTAGATCTGGTCGGTGAACAGCGTGTCGAGCATGTAGCCGAAGATCTCGCCCGGCGTCGGCATGCTGGGCTGCAGGCGGTTGACCGTGACGCCGGCGGCGCGCCGCGCACGCACGCCGATGATCAGCAGCCGGTCGGCGCCGAGGTGAATCGCGGGGCTGAGGGGGTTCAGCTGGCGCATGGCGCCGTCGCCGAAGTACTCGTCGTCGATCTTCATGGGCGGGAACAGCAGCGGAATCGCCACGCTCGCCATCAGGTGATCGAGCGTGAACTCGCAGCGGCGGCCGACGCGTTGCGAGCGCGACCAGTCGCGGATCGATTCGAGGCCGTCGAAGAACGCCACCGACTGGCCGCTCACGTAGCTGGTCGAGCAAAGAGCAAAGGCGCGCAGGTGCCCACGGGCGATGCTGCGGCGGATGCCGGCGCAATCGACGTGGCGATCGAGAAGCTCGCGCAGCGGCGTGTTGTCGAGGATCGACCTGGGCGGCGCGAGCACCAGGCCGCCGGACATGAGCGCGAGCACCCAGTGCGCGCCCGCGCGCAGCATGTGGGGAGAGTCGACGTGAAAAACCTGTCCCGAGCGGAAGTTGGCCCAGACGCGCTCGAGTCCCGCGACCGCCCGGCGCCAGCGATGTGCCTCGGCCGCCAGCACGCTGGCCGCGACCGCTCCCGCCGACGTGCCGACGATGACCTGAAACGGATTGCGGGCGCGCGGCAACAGCTCCGCGAGGGCGAGCAACACGCCCACCTGATACGCCGAGCGCGCCCCGCCGCCCGTCAGCACCAGCCCGACGGTCGGCCTTTCGGCCGGCCAGAACCCGGTTTCGCCGAAGCCGTCCATTGATGATTATCCGGCTCCTATTATGAAACCTGCCGCGCTGGATTCCGTGTGACGGGCGTCGCGCCCAAAGGCGTGCTGAGCGCCGATGGCGTCACTCTAAGGCCGGGGAGCTGAACGGGCACTGTGGTGGCGAGGACACACTTTGCTACACAGGGCCGTGCTTCGAAATCAGTTGGGTTTCAGAGTGAGAGTGTGCTGCGCGGGACCGGGCAGGAAAGGCTGCGGCTCACCGTGGGCCCAGGCGAGAAATCCCGACCGATAGTAGGGTGACAGCGGGTGGCCGCTCTGCCCGCCCGGCAGCAGGAAGTAGCCCTCCTGCTCGTGTCCCGGAGACACGGCGAAGCGCTCCGAAGCACCGAAGGCGACCTGCTGCACGCGCGGCATGAAGCCGTCGCCGGGCAGCTCGAGGGCCGGCATGTCGAGGATTCGCGCGAGCGCGGGCAGGGCCCCGGAGAGTGGATGGCGGACGCGCACCACGTTGCGCTTTCCCCAGGTGCACTTGGCGAGCTCGGGGCACTCGTGGCCAAGATCGGCGATGACGGCATCGAGCTGTGCGTCGAGGAACGCCGGCCAATCGGCGTACTCCCGCGCCAGCAGGTGCTGGGGCTGGCGGCTCACCATCTGCCACAGCGGGCCCTCGAACTGCGCGGGCGGACCTACGTCGTCTTCCGGCGGTATACCCAACGCGTCGATGACCATGTCCCAGGCCGCCTCCAGGGTCTGGTCGCGGAAGCTGCGCACCAGCCGATAACCCACCGAATCGACGCCGGCGCTCGCATCCCAGCCTTCCACCAGGCGGCGGAACTCGGCGCGCCCCGGGTGCGCGCGCAAGCTCGCATCGTCGATCAGGTGCAGCAGCAGCTCGCGCCAGCGCGCGAGGAACAGGGCGCGGTCATCGAGCTGCACGTGCAGCATGTCGGAGGGCTTCTCATTCCCGGCCAGAGCGAACAGGTCGCCGCGGATCTGGCGCGCACGCGCGCCGAGCACGTAATTCGCGCCGTACGGGGCGTCCGACCCGCCGATGAGCGCGAGCTCCTTCTCCTCGACGCTGACGCGCGCATTGGCGGTCCAGATGCGCCCGCGCGGCGGATCGATGAGGCGCGGATGATTCGCCGCCGTGGTCCACTCGATCTTGCCGAGCGCGCGCTCGGGTCCGGTGGCGTTCGGGATGCGGCCGAAGATGCTCCAGCCGATGTGCCCGTCGCGGTCCCCGACCACGAAATTCTCGTGCGGAATGCCGACCTCGGGGGCGAGCGCGAGCGCATCGGCCACCGTGGCCGCGTGCTCGAGGCCCATCAGATTGATATTGGTCGCCTCAGGGTTTTGCGCGAGCCAGCCGACGAACCAGCAGCTCTGCCGCTCCGGGTCGGCCTGCCACAGCACCCCCGCCGGACCCGACTTCACCTCGAGCTCTTCAGTCCCGCCTCCCTTCACGTGAATACGCTCGCGCGCCACGGTGAGCGGCTGGGTGCCCGAGGCCGTGGTGAGGCTGTCGGCGCCGACGGCGGTGCACGGCACCCGCGTCACACTCATCCAGTTGCCGGCGCTGTTGGTGAATCCCCAGGCGATGTGCGTGTTGGATCCCACCACGAGGATTGGCGCCCCGGGGAGCGTCGCCCCGATGAGATCGACGGCCGCGTTGCCTGCGCCATCGCCCGCGACCCGCAGCCTCGCCCGGTACCACACGGCCGGCACGCGCAGCGAGAGGTGCATGTCATTGGCGACGAGCGCCGCCCCGGTAGTCGTGAGGCGCCCGATCAGGGCCCAGTTGTTGCTGCCGGCCCTGCTGTCGGGCTCCGCAGACGGGCGTACGGCCTGCGCGCCGTGCGCACCCGGCGCCGGGTGCGCGTCCCGGATGTTGAGCGCCTCGGGAGGCGGCAGCGCGGGAGGAGCCAGGGGTGTTTCCGTGCCGACCGGCGCGTCCCATTCGGTGCGCTCCGGATAGAGGAAGCCCAGCGCGCACTTCCACCCGTCACCGCACTCGGGGCCGCCGAGGCGCGCGTTTACTTCCTGCCGCAGCCGCTCATAGCTTGAGTCCCCCGACTGCAGGTCCCACCACATGGCGTAGGTGACGAGCACCGTATCCTCCGGCTGCCAGGAGGCGGGCGGCGCGCCGAGGACCCAGTATTCCCAGGGACGGGACTTGAGGCTCGCGAGCCCGGCGTTGACGCCGCGCGTGTAGGCCTCGAGCAGCGCCCGCTGCGGCTCGCTCGCGCCGGCGAGCACCTCGCGGGCGACGCTGCGCAGTCTGAAGAGGCGCGTCTTCTTGTCCTGATCGAGAGCCACCGGGCCGAAGAGCTCCGCGAGCTCGCCCGCGGCGAGCCGCCGCGACAGGTCCATCTGGAAGAAGCGGTCCTGGCCGTGGACGAGGCCGGTGCCGTAGGCGAGGTCGAAGCGGTTGGCAGCCTCGATCGTCGGCACCCCGAGCGCATCGCGCGTGATGCGCACCGGCGCCTTGAGCCCCACCGCGCGCAGCTCGCCGTCGAGGCGCGGGAGCGAGGCGCGCAGCATGCAGTAAGGAACGGCGAGCGCGATCACCACCAGCAGCGCGGCCGCCGCGCCCACATAGCCGAGGACGCGCAGGAGACGCCGTCGTTCCAGGGACGTCAGTCGAGCACCACTTTCAGGATCTGCATGGAGTTGGTGCCGCCCTGCACGCCCGACGCCTCGCCCTTGGTGAGGATCACCAGGTCGCGCAGCTCTACGAGCTCGAGCTCTAGCAGGCGGGTGAACAGCGCCCGGTAGAGCTCCTCGGTGGAGCTGGCGCTGGTGACGTCGAAGATCACCGGATAGACGCCCCGGTAGAGCGTCACGCGGCGGCGCGTCGCCTCGTGGCGCGTGAAGGCGTACACGGGAATGTCCGAGCGGATGCGCGACATCCACAGCGGCGTCGCTCCCGACTCGGTCAAGGCCACGATCGCGCGCACCTTCATGTGATTGGCCGTGTACATGACGGCCATCGCAATCGCCTCTTCCGTGCCCTTGAAGACCCCCTCGACCGAGCGCTGCCGGGCGCGCGGGTTAGTGAGCTGGTACTTCTCAGCGCCCTCGATCACCTGGGCCATGGCCTCGACGGCCTTGACCGGATAGCGGCCGGCGGCGGTCTCCGCCGAGAGCATCACCGCATCGGTGCCGTCCATGACCGCGTTTGCGACGTCGCTCACCTCGGCGCGCGTCGGCACCGGATTCTGGATCATCGACTCCATCATCTGCGTGGCGGTGATCACCACGCGGTTGCCGTTGCGGGTGTCGTGGATGATGGTCTTCTGCAGTCCCGTGAGCTCGGCGTAGCCCATCTCCACCCCGAGGTCGCCGCGCGCCACCATGACGACGTCGGAGGCGTCGATGATGCCGGCGAGATTCTCCACCGCCTCGTGGCGCTCGACCTTGGCGACGATGCGCGCGTCGCCCCCGGCGGCACGCACCAGTGAGCGCGCCTCCTCGATGTCGGCGGCGTCGCGCGCAAACGATACCGCCATGTAATCGACGCTTTCCTCGGCGACGAAGCGGATGTCCTCGCGGTCGCGCGCGGAGATCGCCGGCGCCGAGATGCCGCCGCCCTGGCGGTTGAGCCCCTTGCGGTCCGAGAGCTCACCGGCCACGCGCACGCGCGTCTCGATGGCCGTCTTCCCGACGCTCTTGACGTCGAGCACGATCTGTCCGTCGGCGAGCAGCAGCGTGTCGCCCGCGGCGACATCGCGCGGCAGCTCCTTGTAGGCGACCCCGACCCTTTCGATGGTTCCGGCCGTCGGCTCGAGCGCGGTGTCGAGGGTGAAGGCCTGGCCCTCGGCGAGCTGCACGCGCCCTTCGCGGAAGCACTCGATGCGGATCTTCGGTCCGCCGAGATCGAGCAGCACACCGACACAACGGTCGGCGCGGTGGGCCGCCTGGCGCGCCGCGGCGAGGCGCCGCCTGCGGTCCGCGACCGTGCCGTGCGAGGCGTTGAGGCGCACGACATCGAGCCCGGCGCGCATCATCTCGGTGAGCACCTCGAGGTCGTCGGTCGCGGGCCCGAGCGTCGCTACGATCTTGGTGCGTCTCAACATGGGAGCTCCCGGACTTCAGCCCGCCCGCTGCTCGAGCACGGCGACCGCCGGCAGCGTCTTGCCTTCCACGAACTCGAGAAAGGCGCCGCCGCCGGTCGAGATGTAGGAGATGCCGTCCTCGACCCCGTACTTTTCTATGGCCGCGAGCGTATCGCCGCCACCGGCGAGCGAGAAGGCCTTGCTGCGCGCGATCGCCTGGGCGACGGTGCGCGTGCCTTCGCCGAACTGCTCGAACTCGAACACGCCCACCGGTCCGTTCCAGATGATGGTGCCGGCGGCCTGGATGAGCGCGCTGAAGCGGTCGGCGCTGTCGGGCCCGATGTCGAGGATCATCTCGTCGGGGCGCACCTCGGCGACCGGGCGCACGTCGGCGTGCGCCGTGGCCGCGAACTCCTTGCCGACCACGACGTCGCTCGGCAGCGGAATCGCCGCGCCGCGGGCGCGCGCCTTGTCCATGAGGCGGCGGGCGACGTCGAGCATCTCGGCCTCGTGCAGCGACTTGCCGACCGCGACTCCGGTGGCGGCGAGAAAGGTGTTGGCGATGCCGCCGCCGACGATCAGCTGGTCGACCTTCTCGAGGAGCGATTCGAGCACCATGAGCTTGGTCGAGACCTTCGAGCCACCCACCACCGCGACCAGAGGGCGCGCCGGCTGCTTGAGCGCGCGCTCGAGCGCTTCGAGCTCCCCGACCAGCAGCGGTCCCGCGCACGCCACCGGCGCAAAACGCGCGACGCCGTGCGTGCTGGCCTCGGCCCGGTGCGCGGTGCCGAAGGCATCCATGACGAACACGTCGCAGAGCGCGGCCATGCGCCGCGCGAGCTGCTCGTCGTCGGCCTTCTCGCCCTTGATGAAGCGCACGTTCTCGCACAGCACGGCGGTGCCGGGCGGACAGTCGACACCGCTCAGCCAGTCCTTGCGCAGCGGCACGGGCTTGCCGAGCAGCTCCGAGAGCCGCGCCGCCACCGGCGCGAGTGTCAGGGCCGGGTCGTCCACTCCCTCCTTGGGACGCCCGAGGTGCGACACGACGAACACGCGGGCGTGCTGGTCGAGCGCGTAGCGGATCGTAGCCAGAGCCGCGCGGATCCGCGCATCGCTCACCACCACGCCGTCCTGCACCGGGACGTTCAGGTCCTCACGGATTAGGACCCGCTTGTTGCGCAGGTCCGCATCCGTGATGCGCAGCAGCTTCATGCGGCCTTAGACCACGCAAGCGTCGTGTCGATCATGCGGTTGGAGAATCCCCACTCGTTGTCATACCAGGCGCACACCTTGACGAGCGTCCCATCGATCACCTTGGTCAGAGTGGCGTCGAAGACCGCGGAGTGCGCATCGTGGTTGAAGTCGACGGACACCAGCGGCTCCTCGTTGTAGGCGAGTATGCCTTTCAGGGCGCCAGCCGCCTCCTTCATCGCCTGATTCACCTCCGCGACCGAGGTGGCGCGTTTGGCGCTGAAGGTGAGATCGACCAGCGAGACGTTGATGGTCGGGATGCGCACCGCGAAGCCATCGAGCTTGCCCTTGAGCTCCGGCAGCACCAGCCCCACCGCCGCGGCGGCGCCGGTCTTGGTGGGGATCTGCGACATGGTGGCCGAGCGCGCGCGCCGCAGGTCCGAGTGATAGACGTCGGTCAGCACCTGATCGTTGGTGTAGGCATGAATGGTCGTCATGATCCCGGCGGCGATGCCGACCTTGCCGTGCAGCACCTTGGCGACCGGCGCCAGGCAGTTGGTGGTGCACGAGGCGTTCGAGATCACGGTGAAGCTGCTCTTCAGCGTCTGGTGATTGACACCGTAGACGATCGTGGCGTCGACGTCCTCGCCCCCCGGCGCCGAAATCACCACCTTCTTCGCGCCCCCCTTCAAGTGCGCGCCGGCCTTGGCCTTACTGGTAAAGAGCCCGGTGCACTCGAGCACGTACTCGACCCCGAGCTCGCCCCAGGGGAGCTTGGCCGGATCGCGCTCGGCCAGGACCCGCACCCGATCGCCGTTCACGACCATGTAGTCGCCGTCGACCTGCACCTCGCCCGGGAACTTGCCGTGCGCGGTGTCATAGCGCGTCAGATGCGCGTTGGTCTTCGGGTCGCCCAGGTCATTGAGCGCCACGATCCTGAGCTCGCCGGTGCGCCGGCCCTCGTAGAGTGCGCGCAGCACGTTGCGCCCGATACGGCCGTAGCCGTTGATCCCGACCTTGATTGCCATCAACCCTCCAGCAGTGCGCGTATGCGTTGCGCAATATTATCGGCGGTGAAGCCGAAATGAGTGAAAACATCGGGCCCCTTGCCCGAGGCGCCGAAGCGGTCGATGCCGAGCACCGCCCCGGTGGCGCCGACGTAACGCCACCAGCTCTGCGTGGCGCCGGCCTCGACCGCCAGGCGCCGCGTGACCGCGCGCGGCAGCACCGCCTCGCGGTACGCCTCGTCTTGGGTCTCGAAAGTGTCGGTGGACGGCAGCGACACCAGCCGAACACGCCGCCCGGCGGCATTCAGGGCGTTGACCGCCTGCGCCGCGATGCCGATCTCCGAGCCCGTGGCGAGCACCAGCGCTTCCGGTGTGCCCTGGCAGTCGATGAGCGCGTAGCCGCCGCGCGCGATGCTCTGAAGCTGCGCCGCGGTGCGCGGCTGCTGCGCCACCGCCTGCCGTGTCAGCACCAGCGCGGTGGGTCCGCGCCGCTCGAGCGCGAGCGTCCAGGCGACCGCGGTCTCCGCCGCATCGCACGGCCGCCACAGGGAGAGGTGCGGCAAAGCCCTGAGGCTCGCGAGCTGCTCGATCGGCTGGTGCGTCGGGCCGTCCTCACCGAGGCCGATCGAGTCGTGCGAGTACACCAGCACCACCCGCAGCTGCATCAGGCAGGCGAGGCGCACGGCGTTGCGCGCGTAATCGGAGAACACCAGGAACGTGCCGCCATAGGGCAGGAGTCCGCCGTGCAGCGCGATGCCGTTCATGACTCCCGTCATGCCGAACTCACGCACGCCGTAATGCAGGTAGTCGCCCGTCTCATCCTGCGGCGTCACGGTGCGCGCGCCCTTGAAGAAGGTGCTGTTCGACTGGGTGAGGTCGGCCGAGCCGCCGAACAGCTCCGGCAGCGCGGGGGCGAGCACGTTGAGCACCGCCTGCGAGGAGGCGCGTGTGGCCTGGCTCCCGCTCTGCCTGGCGAGCGTGTCGAGGGCCTGCGCGGCGGTGCTGCGCAAGTCCGCGGGCAAGTCCCCGCGCATACGCCGCTCGAACTCGCGCGCCTCATTGGGGTAGCGGTCCGCATAGCGCGCGAGGAGCTCGCGCCACGCCGCCTCGAGCGCCGCGCCCTGCGCGCGGCGGTCCCACGCCGCACGGATCTCCTGCGGCACGATGAACGGCGGGTAGACCCAACCGAGGGTGACGCGCGCCGCGGCGACTTCCTCGGGGCCGAGCGCCTCGCCGTGCGCCTCCTTGGTGCCCTGCTTGTGAGGCGCGCCGTAGCCGATGATGGTCTTGCAGCAGATGAGGGACGGTCGCGCGGTTTCCGCGCGCGCGGCGCGGATCGCGCCGGCTACCGCCTCGCCATCGAGCCCGTCGACGCCCGGAATCACGTGCCAGCCGTAGGCGGCGAAGCGCGCGGGCGTGTCGTCGGTGAACCAGCCGGCGACCTTGCCGTCTATGGAGATGCCGTTGTCATCGTAGAAGACGATGAGCTTACCGAGGCCGAGGGTCCCGGCGAGCGAGCAGGCCTCGTGCGAGACGCCCTCCATGAGGCAGCCGTCGCCGCAGAAGGCATAGGTGTAATGATCGACGAGCGGAAGGTCCGGGCGGTTGAAGCGCAGCGCCAGCAGCTTCTCCGCGAACGCCATGCCGACCGCGTTCGCGAGGCCCTGCCCGAGCGGCCCGGTGGTGGTCTCGATGCCTGCGGCCAGGTCGTATTCGGGGTGGCCGGGCGTCTTGCTGCCGAGCTGACGGAAGGCCTCGAGGTCGGCGATGGTGAGCGGATAGCCGGTGAGATGCAGCACGGAATACAGGAGCATCGAGCCGTGACCGTTCGAGAGCACGAAACGGTCGCGGTTCGCCCACGCGGGATTGCCCGGGTTGTGCTTGAGAAAATCGCACCACAGCGCCTGGGCGATATCCGCCATGCCCATCGGCATGCCCGGGTGGCCGGAATTCGCACGCTGCACGGCGTCCATGGAGAGTGCGCGGATAGCATTGGCAAGTTCGCGGCGAGTGCTCATGCGGTGCCTTGGGCGGCCTTCGGAGGCCGCGGTGCCCGCGGCCGTGCAGGGGCGCGCATTCTCCCAAAGGCGCGCCCGATGCTCAAATTGAGCGCTCGGGCGCGCGGCGCGCCCTTAATTGCACGCCCTCACCGCACGCCAATTGCGCCCGCGGCGCGGCAGACCCATTGATTCGACTTAAGTTCCCGCGCGTGCGCACATGCTGCGGGCGTGCTTCACATTCTGAGCGACCCGGAACGCGCACCCCGTCATGGCTGTAGAGATTGCGCGACACGCGGCGCTCCTCGGGCGGCGACCTGGTTCACTGCCTCGTCCCGGGGCGCTCTGCTAGGCTCGGTTTTGTCATGAGCGTGGTCCGCCTCACACACTTCACCGACCCGCATCTCTACGGCGGCGAAACCGAAGCGCTGCGTGGAGTGGCGACTCTGCCTGCGCTCACGTCGGCGCTTGCGCGCGCGCAGGCGCACGACTGGCCGCCGGACGCGCTGCTCGTGACCGGCGACATCGTGCAGGACGATCCGGGCGGATATCCGCACTTCCGCCGCCTGTTCGGCGCGCTCGGGCTTCCGGTGCTGTGCATTCCCGGCAATCACGACGAGCCCCAGGCGATGCGCCGCGAGCTCGCCGGACCGCCCTTCGTCCTCGGCGGCCACGTGGATCTCGGCCGCTGGCGCATCGTGCTGCTCGACAGCTGCCTGCCCGGCTCGGCGAGCGGGCGCCTGAGCTCCGAGGAGCTGCGCGGGCTCGACGCGGCGCTCGGCAGCGCAGCTAAGCGTCACTGCCTGGTGTGCCTGCATCACCATCCGGTGCCGATGGCGAGCCGCTGGCTCGACCGCGTGGGACTCACGAACGCGCCGGAATTCCTCGCCACCATCGACCGGCACCAGAACGTGCGGGCCGTCCTCTGGGGCCACGTGCATCAGAGCTACGACGCGCTGCGCAAGGGAGTGCGCCTCCTGGCCACGCCCTCGACCTGCGCGCAGTTCCTGCCCAACTCGGACGACTTCGCGGTCGACCCGCGGCCGCCGGCGTATCGTACCCTCGAGCTGCACGCCGACGGCTCGCTGCTCACGGAGGTCGTGTGGTTGGATCAGCGTGCCGGTGGCTCCTCGCGCTCGGCTTACTCGGCTGCCTGAGCGCACAGGCCGCGAGTCCCGTGTGGGCGATTCGCGGCGCACATAACACCGTCTATCTCGCCGGCTCGATTCATCTGCTGCCCGGGACCGATGCGGCGCTGCCGCCGGCCTTCGCACGCGCCTACGCCGACTCGGCACGCCTCGTGATGGAGATCGACCTCGGCAAGCTCGATCCGGCCGAGGCGCTCGGCGCGCTGTTGCAGCACGGTGGTCTCCCCGAAGGCACGAGTCTGCGCGAGGTTCTCGGCGCGCCGCGCTACGCGCGTGCCAGCGCCGCGGCCGCGGCGCTCGAGCTGCCGGCCGCCTCGATGGATCAGGAGGCACCGTGGATGGTGGCTCTGCAGCTCACCGAGCTCGAGTACGCACGTCTTGGCTTCGACCCCGAGCAGGGGGTCGAGCAGCAGCTGCTGCGGCGTGCGCTCGCGGATCACAAGACCACCGCCGGCCTCGAGAGTCTCGCGGACGAGATGGGCGTCTTCGAGGCGCTCACGCCGGCTGCGCAGCTGCGCTTCCTCGACATGGTGCTCGATGATCTCAACGATACCGGGGACGAGACACGCGCGGTGCTCGTGGCCTGGCGGCGCGGCGACGCCGCGCGGCTCGCCACGCTGCTCGCGGTCGAGTACCGCTCCTTCCCGGCGCTCTATGACGCCCTGGTGATGGATCGCAACCGCAACTGGCTCCCCGGGATCGAGCGGCTGCTGCAGGGTGAGGAGAACTGCCTGGTCGTGGTCGGAGCCCTGCACCTGGTCGGCAAGGGGGGGCTGCTCGAGCTCCTGCGCCGGGACGGTTTCGCGCCGCTCGAGCTCGAGTGAGCCTTCAGCGCGGGCGCTCGGCGTAGAAATGCCATAACGGCACGGCCAGCAGCACCGTCCACCCGAGCACCAGCCAGCCGACGAAACCATCGAAGCGGCTGAGGAGAACGCTTAAGGCCGCCCCGCGCGCCGGCTGGGTGATTTCGTGCGCCACCAGCATCACCCATACCCAGCCCGCATGCAGTCCGATGCAGGCGGCGATGTTGCCGGTGCGGGCACGCACGCCGCCGAGTAGAACGCCGACCGCGAACAGCGCGAGGAAGGCATCCGCCACGCCGAGCGGGTGCGCGAATGCGCGCGCGAAGCCCGCGAGGAGCTCGAATCCACTCCCCGCCGACACCTGCTCGGCCGGAATGTGGTAGCTGCCGAGGAAGTGGCTGGCCGCGTAAACGATCGCCGTCAGGAGCACTGCGGCCTTCAGTCCCGACTCGCGCTCGATCGCGGTGTGCATCGCGCCGCGCAGGAATGTCTCCTCGATGAGCGCTACCACGAGCGCGCTCACGGCACGCGCGCCGGTGAGGCGCGCGAGCGCTGCCCCGCCTGCGGGCGCCGCGGCGCGCATCTCGAGCAGGCCGAGCACGCACATGGCCCCCACCACCGCCAGCATGGTCGCGACTCCGAGCAGAGCTGCGAGCGCGAGCTCGCGCAGGAACAGCGGCCGCACCAGGCCATAGCCGAGACTCGCGCGGTCGGCGAGCTTCAGGTGCCGCGCCAGCAGCACGAACCCCACGGCGAGCGCCAGCATCCCGATGCGCTCGCCGATGCGATGGAACGGGAAGTCGAAATGCGGGTGCAGCAGCAGCCAGGCCGGATAAGTGCCGAAGGCGATCGCGGCGAGCGCGACGGCGATCAGCAGCAGAAACCAGGCGAAGGCACGCATGGCGCAGCGCTCAGGCCGCGAAGTGGCTGCGCCACTCGCCGGCAATCACCGATAGGCGGAAGCGCGGATCGGGTCCGACGCGGGGCCGGGAACCGTCGCGCCAGGCTCTGATGCGCTCGATGCAGCGGTCGAAGAGCCCGAGGCGGTCGGCCAGCAGCGCGGGGAGGGCGCGCCAGCGCGGCTCGAGGCGGTGGAGCGGTGCCTCGTAGGCACGCTGCGCCCAGGTTACCGGCAGCAGCTCTTCGCCGTCGCCGATCACCTCGCGCGCGGCTCCGCAGTCGTAGGTCAGCACCGGCGTGCCCACGGCGTGCGACTCGGCGAACAAGAGGCCGAAGGTCTCGGGGATCACGAAGTTGGGGCTGAAGGTGCAGAGCGCGGCGCGCGCTTCCGCGAGCACACGCGCGTGCGGCAGCGACCCGAGCCATTCCACCCCCGGGGTGGCGTCCGCGGCGAAGCTCTTGTACCCGGGATTGCCGACGCACAGCCGCAGGTCCGGCATGCGCCGCCGGAGCGCCCGAAACGCATCGAGCGCGAAGCGCAGTCCCTTGTTGGGGGAGGAAAAGAACACCAGCTTGGCCGGATCGACCAGGGTGCCGTCGGGAGCGATGGCGTCGTCGACCGGATTGTAGATGCGCCGCACCGCGAGCCGCTCGCAGCCGGGAAGCCCGGCAAGCACGGCCGCGACCCGCTCGCGCTGGTAATCCGACACGCACACGATGTCGGGCTTGAGGCGCCGCAGCTCCGGCACGGCGCGCGCGAACCAGCGCGCGCGCGAGGAGCCCGGCTCGATGCGATCGTGCACCCACAGCGTGAGACGCGCCTCGGGAAACAGCCGCGCCGCGGCCTTGAGGGCCCGCGGGTCGCGCAGCACCACCACGTGCCGCACGTGCGCGACAGCGCTCGGCGGCCGGTAGCGCCCCTCAGCCTCGGTGCGGTTGTGCTGCGCCACCCAGGCATCGAGCGCCTCAGCGATGCGCACCGTGCTCGCCTCGGTGCCGGCCAGACCCCCCTCGCGCAGGCTCTGCTCGCCATAAGGGCGCGGGCACAGCGGATCGAAGAACAGGAGCGGCGTCATCGTCTACCATTCGCAGCCGTGTCGACCCCGAGCGCCCGGTTGTTGTTCATTCCGGTATCCGGACCCTTAGGGTTGGGAGAGTACGCGCGCTGCCTCACGATCGCCACGGCCCTGGCGCGCCGCGCGCCGGGTCTCGAGATGCACTTCGCGCTGAGCCGCGAGGCGCCGTACGCCGCCACCACGCCTTTCCCCACCACGCTCCTGCCCTCCTCCGCGACCTTCCATCCGCGCGAGGTACGCGCCCTGATCCGTGAGCTCGCCCCGCGCGTCGTGGTGTTCGACAACGCCGGGCGCACGGCGCAGCTGCGCGCGGCACGCGCAGCCGGCGCCCGCATCGTCTATGTGAGCTCGCGGCGCCGCCAGCGCCGCAAGGCGTTTCGCCTCCGATGGATGCGCCTGATCGACGAGCACTGGATCGCCTACCCGCGATTCATCGCCGGTGCGCTCAACACCCTCGAGCGCCTCAAGCTCCGGGCCCTGAAGCGCCCGGTCGTCCGCTTTATCGACACGCTGCTGCCGGCCCCGGATCTCGCGCGCTCGAACGAGTGCCTGGCGCGCTTCGCGCTCCAGGCCGGCGGCTATGTGCTGATCGTTCCGGGCGGCGGCAGCGCCCACCCGGGGGCGGAGAACGCGCCGGGCATCGTCGCCTCTGCCGCCGCAGCGCTGGCGCAGCGCGGTGTGCCGACGCTCTTGGTGGGTACCGACGCCGCAGCGCCCGGCGCTCAGCATCCGGCGCTGCTCAAGGTGGCGCCGCGGCTGCCGCCTGAGGAGCTCATTGAGCTGATCCGCACCGCGCGCCTCGTGGTATCGAACGGCGGGGACACGCTGCTGCAGGTGCTCGCCTGTGCGCAGCCGTGCGTCGCCGTGCCGATCGCGCACGATCAGGCCGCCCGCATCGACCGTTGCGTGCGGGCCGGGCTCGCGGTGCGTGCCGAGCTGAGTGCGCGCGCCATCGAGAGCGCGGCATTCGCCGCCCTCGAGCGGGGTCGGCAGAACGCCGGCGAGCCCCGCGCCGATCAGCCGCGCGTGCGCAACCGCATGGAGGAGGTGCTCAACGCGCTCACGGATTTGCTGAAGCGCCCGCCAGTTCCTTGAGGAGCCGCTCGTGCAGGCCGCCGAAGCCGCCGTTGCTCATGATCAGTACGTGATCGCCGGGGCGTAGCGCGCGTGCGAGCTCGCGCGCGAGGGTCGCGACATCACCTGCCGCGTGGCCCCGGTCTCCGCAGGCCGCCAGCACCGTGCTCGCGTCCCAGCCGAGATCCGCCGGGGTGTAGAGCCACACCTCATCGGCCCCCGCGAGCGCCGGAGCGAGCGTGTCCCGATGCACTCCCATGCGCATGGTGTGCGAGCGCGGCTCGAGCACCGCGACGATGCGCGCCGCCTTCCCCACCCGGCGGCGCAGGCCGTCGACCGTGGTGGCGATGGCGGTGGGGTGATGCGCGAAGTCGTCGTACACGCGCACGCCGCGCACCTCGCCGCGCAGCTCGAGGCGGCGCGCGATGCCGCGAAATCCTGCCAGCGCTTCGATGGCGCGCGGCACCGGCACGCCCGCGTGGCGCGCGGCGGCGATCGCCGCGAGCGCGTTCTCGACGTTGTGTGCGCCGATCAGTTGCCACTCGACCGTGCCCTGCACGCGCCCGGCCTCGAGCACCTCGAAGCGCGAGAAATCCTCCGCCCCGGCGAGCGTGCGCGCGCTCCACAGGGCATCCGGGTGCCCGGCGCGCGCAAAGCCTTCGAGCGGCGTCCAGCAGCCCATGGCGAGGGTCTCCCTGAGGCGCGCATCGGCTGCGTTCCACACGATGCGCCCGCCGCCCGGAACGATGCGCACCAGGTGGTGGAACTGGCGCTGGATCGCGCCGACGTCCGCATAGATGTCGGCGTGATCGTACTCGAGGTTGTTGAGCACCGCGGTCCGCGGCCGGTAGTGCACGAACTTGGCACGCTTGTCGAAGAACGCCGTGTCGTACTCGTCCGCCTCGATGACGAAGAACGGCTCGCTGCCGAGGCGCGCGCTCGCGCTGAAGTTCGCCGGTACACCGCCGATGAGGAAACCGGGGGCGAGGCCCGCGTGCTCGAGTATCCACGCGAGCAGCGAGGCGGTGGTGGTCTTGCCGTGCGTGCCCGCCACCGCCAGCACCCAGCGACGTTGCAGCACCTCGCGCGCCAGCCACTCCGGACCCGAAAGGTACGGCCGGCCGCTGTCGAGCAGCGCCTCGACGACCGGCATGCCGCGCGTCATCACGTTGCCGACCACGAACACGTCGGGCTCGAGACCGAGCTGCTCGGCGCCGAATCCCGCGGTCACCTCGATGCCGAGTGCCTCGAGCTGCGTGCTCATCGGCGGGTACATGTCGCGATCGGAGCCGGTGACACGCCAGCCGGCTGCGCGCGCGATGGCCGCGACGCCCCCCATGAAGGTACCGCCGATGCCCAGTATGTGGACGTGCACCTTGCCGCCCGTCAGCCGCTCGGAGGAAACAGCGCGGCCAGCAGCAGCTGTCCGGCGACGATCTGCAGGATCACCAGCGCCACGCTGGTGGCGCTCGACCAGTCGAGCGCCGCTTTCACCACGTGGCTGTTGGCTGCGATCAGCCAGAACACCAGCGCGAGTCCCGCTACCGCGATCGGCAGCTGCCAGGTCGTGTCCTGCCCGAAACGGCGCATCAGCCATTCGGACCCGATCAGCAGCGGAGACAGCACCGACTGGAAGCCGAACACGGCGGTGGCGGTCTGCAGGAAGCGCTCGCTGCGGCCGGTGAGCTGCAGCAGCGCCGCATACCAGGCGAGCGTGAACAGCACGTCGATGGCAAGCTGCGGCGCCCAGCCGCTGCCCGGCGGCAGCAGGCTGCTGACCAGCGCGTTCACCGCCGCGTAACCGCACACGGTGAGCACCAGCAGCAGCCGCGAGACCGGCAGGTCCTGCGGCCCGCGGCGCAGCAGCGCGATCTGCACGTAGAGACGAATGACCTCCCTCATGGCTTTCGGTAGCGGCACAGCCTGCGCATAATTGGGCCGTCCCGATTGTACAGATCATCGCCGTGGAGTTTGCACACGACCGTCACGACCGCACCCGCTCTGGCCGAGATCTGCGCGCGCCTGGCCGCGCAGCCGCGCATCGGACTCGACACCGAGTTCCTGCGCGAGCGCACCTACCACGCCCGCCTCTGCCTGGTGCAGCTGGCGGCGCCGGATGAGGCGGCCTGCGTCGATCCGCTCGCGCTCGCAGCTCTCGCGCCGCTCGCCGCGCTGCTCGCCGCCCCCGGCACGCTCAAGGTCATGCACGCCTCGCGCCAGGATCTGGAAGTGTTGTATCCGCTCGCGGGCCTCACACGTCCCGTGTTCGACACGCAGATCGCAGCAGGGCTCGCCGGCTTTCCCGCCCAGGTCGGCTACGCCGAGATCGCGCGCCGGCTGCTCGGGCGTGAGCTCGCCAAGTCCCACACCCGCACCGACTGGTCGCGGCGGCCGCTGTCGCCCGAGCAGATCGAATACGCGCTCGACGATGTGCGCTACCTGCTGCCGATCGCCGCGGAGCTCGAGCGGCAGCTCGCGCGCCTCGGGCGTCTCGCCTGGCTTAGCGAAGAGCTGGCCGGGCTCGAGGAGACACGCGGCTTCATCACCGAGCCGGATGCGGCCTGGGAGCGCGTGCGCGGATTGCGCGGGCTCGATCCCGGACGCGAGCGCCTGGCACGCGGCCTCGCCGCCTGGCGCGAGCGGCGTGCGCTCGAGCACGACCGCCCGCGCGGCTGGATTCTCGAGGACGGCGCCTTGCGCGAGATCGTGCTGCGCGTGCCGCGCACCGCGGCGCAGCTCGCTGCCATCCCGGAGTTGCCGGCCGGGGTGGTGAAGCACAGCGGCGCGGAGCTGCTCGCGTGCGTGGCGGCCGCCGATATTCCCGACCCCGCGCCGCCCGCGCCGGGCCGGCCGCAGTCCGACCCGCAGAGAAACGCACTCATCAGAAAGCTCGGCGGGATCAGTCAGGCGGTCGCCGCCGAGCTCGAACTCGTCCCGGAGGTGCTCGCGACGCGGCGCGAGCTCGAGCTGCTTGCAGACGGTCGGCGCGACGGCGCGCTGCTGCGTGGCTGGCGCCGCAGCGTGCTCGGCGAGCGGCTGCTCGCCGCGCTGTAGCGCGAACCGCTGCGATCGGAATGCTCGACAATCCGCTCGTCCTCGTGCAGCTCTCGGTAGCGGCGCTGTGCGCTGCCGGTGGCGTGCTGCTGTTGCGGCACGCGACCGAGAGCCGCACGGCGCTCGGACTGCTGCTGCTCCTCCTCGCGTGCCACGTCGCCGTCCTGGCCGGCCAGGAGCTCGGGTTTCTCGGCTGGCATGTGACGGTGGCGCACGTCGCGGGGCTCGCCTACGGTCCGCTGTTCTTCGGGTTCGTCCGCGGCTTGCTCTTCCAGCGCACGCGCAGCTGGCCTGGCTTACTGCCGCATGCGGTGCCCGTCGTGGTCTTTCTGCTGGCCTTTGCCGCCGGGGTTCTCTCGGACGTGGCGCTCGCGCTCGGCGTGTTCGCGAGTCTCGGCACCTATCTGGCGCTGTCACTGGCCGACCTGCTGAGCTACCGCGGCATCATCGAGCGCACTCGCTCGAGCGTCCCGCACGTGCCGCTCGCCTGGCTGACCTACGCGGTGCTGGGGCTCGTAATTGTCTACGCCCTCGACGTCGGCGCCTTCCTTGCGGGCCGCGTCGGCGACGGCGGCGCGGGGCGCTTACTCGAGGCGCTGCTGTTCGTCGCACAGCTCGTCTATGTCGCGGGGTTCGTGGTGGCCGCGCTGCGCTTTCCGCGCCTGTTCGTCGCGATCACCGTCGAGGACATACACACGGCCGCGGCGCGCGCCGCGCACGAGGTGGAGCCGCCCTTCGTGTCGGCCGAGGCGGCCGCACGGCTCGAGTCCATCGAGGCCTACATGAGGGAGCACCGCCCGTTCCTGCGCTCCGAGCTCACGCTCGCCGAGCTCGCAGCCGCGGTCGGCTTGCCAACGCGCGGGCTGTCGCAGCTCGTAAACCGCGGCCGGGGCCGCAACTTCGCCGATTGGGTGAATCGCTACCGCCTCGAGGAGGTGCAGCGACTGCTCACAGACCCTTACGGCGGCGCGCGCTCGGTGCTCGATGCGATGTACGCGGCGGGCTTCAGCTCGAAGTCGACCTTCAACGCCCTCTTCAAGGCCTCAACCGGCCTCACGCCGACCGAATTCATGCGCACGCGGCGCCAGAAAACCGCACGCTGAGGATTCAGGTCCGAAAACCGCGAAATCGGACGACGGCGACCCGCACGCCCCTGCAGGCTCAGCGCGCTCCGCAATTCTCCCCGAGGGTCGCCCGTGCCAAAGCTGCCCGTCCTTGCCGCGCTGCTGGCCGGCTCGAGTGTTCTCTTCACGCCCGCGCCGGCGTTCGCCTGCGACGGCGCCGCGACGCTCGCCAAAGCCGCGCGCGCCTATCGGCATCCGGGCGCGCTCTACGCGAGTGCTCACTACCTGGTGCAGGTGCCCGGTGCGCCACCGCATTCCGAGACCACCGAATTCGGCTTCGATGCGCGCCACAGCGCGTACCTGCGCATGCCGGGCCTCTATGTCATGGCGGTGCAGGAGGGCCGGCTCGTGCTGGCGGCTGACTCCGGCGCCGCCCCGGCGCGCGTGCTCGAACAGGCCGCCGGCGGCGACCTCCAGGCCGCCATCGACGCGGCCTTCGAGGGGCACGGAGCGCCGCTGGTGCCGGTACCGCTGCTGCTGCGAGCAGCGCGTGGAGCCGAGGATCAGCTGCAGGCGTTTCGCAGCCGCTTGCTGCAGCGGTTGACTCTCGGCGCCTGCCGGCGGCTCGAGGGCGCGGCCGGTGCCCCGGTGATCGAGCTCACGCTCGAGGCGAGCAATGGCTCGGTTCGAGCGCGCTTCGACGCCGACTCGTCGTTGCTGACGGCCTACGATGCGCAGATCGCGACCGGGCCCGGCGCGCCGCCGGTGACGGCGGAGGTCACCTTCGTGCCCCAGGGCGTTGTCCTGCCAGGCGATGTCCTGGAGGGTCTCGCCGCACCGGTCGAGCGCGTCGCCCATTTCGCTGAGCTCGCCGGTGGCGAGCCGCCCGTGCCCACCGAGCCGCTGCGCGACTCGGGTCTTCGCACCCTCGATGGTCACCCCTTCGCGCTGGATCAGTTACGCGGCGCGCCGGTCATCCTCGAATTCTGGGCGCGCTGGTGCCCGCCGTGCCGCCTCACGCTGCCGGCCGTGGACCGCCTCGCGGCCTGGGCCCGGACCCACGGGCTCCCGGTGCACGTAGTGCTGGTCAACACCGAAGAAGGATTCGCCTCGGAAGCAGCCGCGCGTCCCGAAGTGGAGCGTTTTCTGCGCTGGGCGCAGCTCTCCCTCCCCACGGCTCTCGATCTCGATGGCAGCTTCCATCGGCGCTTCGGCGGTGGCCTGCCGCTCACGGTGGTCATCTCGCCCCAGGGCGACGTGGTGGCGCGCCACGGTGGCTTCGATGCGCAGCTCGAGGAGTCGCTGCAGCGCGAAGTGCGCCAGCTCCCGCCTTAGGACGACCGGAAACCTCTGTCAGCGGCGCGGGCGCCGCCGCGCGCCGGGCTTGCGCACACGCGCGCCGGCCACGCGTTTCTTGCGCGCCGCGCGTGCCGGCGTCTTCCTGCGCGACGCCTTGGCGCGGCGCGTGCTGGCGCGTGCGCCACGTGCCCGGCTCTTGGCCGTACGTACTGCCGGCTTGCCGCGCACGGCACCCCGCGCGGGACGCCGGCGGGCGCGCACTGTGGCCGGCGCCGCGAGCGCCTGCGTGAGGCGCTGCGTCACCGCATCGAGGTCGCCCTGCGCGTCGATGACGCGCAGCAGGCCGCGCGACTGGTAGAAGGCGATCAGCGGCCGGGTCTTCTCCGCGTACACCCGCAGCCGCTCGGCCACCGTGGCCTCGTTGTCGTCCGGGCGCTGCATGAGGCGGTGTGGAGCCCCGGTCCTGGGACACACCGCCGCCGCGCCCGTCGGCGGCGGCGAGGTGAGCACGTTGAAGACGCGCCCGCAGTCGGCGCAGCTGCGCCGGCCGGAAATGCGCCGCACCAGCTCGGCCGGGTCGACCTCGAGCTGCACCACCACATCGAGCGGCTGCTTGAGCTCCGCCAGCAGGCCGTCGAGAGCCGCGGCCTGAACGAGGTTGCGCGGGAAGCCATCGAGGATGAAGCCGGCGCGCGCGTCGGGCTGGCCGAGCCGCTCGCGGATCATGCCGAACACCAGGGAATCATCGACCAGCCGTCCGCCCTCCATGGCCGCCCTGGCCTTGAGTCCGAGCTCCGTGCCGCGCTCTACGGCGGCGCGCAGCAGGTCGCCGGTCGAGATCTGCGGAATGCCGTTCCGCTCCGCCAGGCGTTGTGCCTGGGTGCCCTTGCCGGACCCCGGAGCCCCCAGGAGGACGATGCGCATGTTGTATTCAGTGTGAGACTGCAGCGCTCACCAGCACAAAGGTGCGCCACGTTACCGAGCGCCCGACGCGTGTGTCAACGCGCTGCCCCAGTATGCGCCGCCTGCGCTATTCTTGGCGGGATCTCCCGCCGGGCAGCTCCAACACCATGAAAAAGACCGCTCGCAGCAATGCCTTCTACGCACAGTCCGGCGGGGTCTCCGCCGTTATCAACGCCTCGGCAGCCGGCGTCATCGAGACGGCCATGCGCTCCAGGCACATCGGCAAAGTGTACGCGGGGCGCGACGGTATCGTCGGCGCGCTCACCGAGGATCTGATCGACTGCGGGCGCGAGAGCGCTGCGACCATCCGCGCGCTCAAGCACACCCCGGCCGGCGCATTCGGCTCGGCGCGCTTCAAGTTGAAGGGCATCGAGCAGAACCGTGCCGAGTACCAGCGCCTGATCGACGTGTTCCGGGCGCACGACATCCGCTACTTCTTTTATAACGGCGGCAACGACTCGATGGACACCGCCCTCAAGGTGTCGCAGCTCGGCGCCTCCCTCGGTTTTCCCGTCACCTGCGTCGGCGTGCCGAAGACGGTCGACAACGACCTGCCGCACACCGACTGCTGCCCGGGCTTCGGCTCGGTCGCCAAGTACGTCGCCGTCTCGACGCGCGAAGCCTCGCTCGACGTGGCATCCATGGCGCGCACCTCGACCAAGGTGTTCGTGTTCGAGGTGATGGGCCGGCACGCCGGCTGGATCGCTGCCGCCGGCGGGCTCGCCGGGCGGGGGCTCGATGAGCCCCCGCACGTCATCCTCTTTCCGGAGGTGCCGTTCGACGGGCGGCGCTTCCTCGATCGCGTCAAGCAATGCGTGACCGACTTCGGCTACTGCGTGATCGTGGTGTCCGAGGGCGCCGCCTACGAGGACGGCAAGTTCCTCGCCGACGCCGGCACCCGCGACGCCTTCGGGCACACCCAGCTCGGGGGCGTGGGCCCCGTGGTCGCCAACATGGTGCGCGAAGCGCACGGCTACAAGTACCACTGGGCGGTCGCCGACTACCTGCAGCGCTCCGCGCGCCACATCGCATCGAAGGTCGACGTCGAGCAGGCCTACGCGGTCGGCAAGGCGGCGGTCGAGCTCGCCGTGAAGGGCGTGAACGCCGTGATGCCGACCATCGTGCGCAAATCCTCGAGGCCCTACCGCTGGGTCATCGGGCAGGTGCCGCTCGCCGACGTGGCCAACAAGGAGAAGAAGCTGCCGCCCGAGTACCTGCGCGCGGACGGCTTCGGCATCAGCGAGGCCTGCCGCCGCTACCTCGAGCCGCTGGTCGCGGGCGAGGCCTATCCCCCCTACCGCAACGGCCTGCCCGACTATGTGCGCATCCGCGGCGTGTCGGTGCCGAAGAAGCTCAAGGACGAATTCAAGCTCTAGCTTGCTGCGCTGCGGCGCTTGACAGCCGCCGCAGCCGTCGCCGGACCCCGCCGTGCTATAGTTCGCGGCCTTTTTTTGGGGGAGGTGTCTCGATGGATCTCAGCATGTGGCTGTGGCTCGCGATCGGCGCCGGCGTGCTCGCCGTACTCTATGGCGTGTTCTCCATGGCGGCGATCCTGCGCCTGCCGGCGGGCAACGCCCGCATGCAGGAGATCGCCGCGGCCATCCAGGCCGGCGCCCAGGCGTACCTCAACCGCCAGTACAGCACCATCCTCATCGTCGGCCTCGTGCTGCTCGTCGTGATCGGCTTCTCGCCGCTCGGCTGGCCGACCGCCGGCGGCTTCGCCGTGGGCGCCGTGCTCTCGGGCCTCACCGGCTATATCGGCATGAACATCTCCGTGCGCGCCAACGTGCGCACCGCGCAGGCGGCCAGCAGTGGACTCAATGCCGCGCTCACCGTCGCCTTCCGCGGCGGCGCCATCACCGGCATGCTGGTCGTGGGGCTGGCGCTGCTCGGCGTCGCCGGCTACTACATCTTCCTGCGGCATTTCACCTCGGTGGGCGCCGAGGGGGCGCTGCACGCCCTGGTGGGGCTCGCGTTCGGCGGCTCGCTCATCTCGATCTTCGCGCGCCTCGGCGGCGGCATCTTCACCAAGGGCGCCGATGTAGGCGCCGACCTCGTCGGCAAGGTCGAGGCCGGCATACCCGAGGACGACCCGCGCAACCCGGCGGTGATCGCCGACAACGTCGGCGACAACGTCGGCGACTGCGCCGGCATGGCCGCGGACCTGTTCGAGACCTACGCGGTCACCATCGTCGCCACCATGCTGCTCGGCGGGCTGCTGTTCGCGCGCCGCGGGGCCGACGCCGCTTACGCCGCGGTGATCTATCCGCTGGCGCTCGGCTCCGCCTCGATCGTCTCCTCGATCATCGGGACATTCTTCGTCTCGACCCGCGAGGGCGGCAAGATCATGAACGCGCTCTACAAGGGCGTGATCGTCTCCGGCGTGGTATCGGCCGTGGCCTTCTATTTCATCACCCGAGAGATCATGCCGGCGCACTCCGCCGAGCTCTTCGGCTGCACGCTCATCGGCTTAGGGTTGACGGCGGCGATGATGATGATCACCGAGTACTACACCGCCACCGAGTACAGCCCGGTGCGCAAGATCGCGGCCGCCTCGCAGACGGGCCACGCTACCAACATCATCGCCGGCCTCGGCGTCTCGATGAAGGCGACCGCACTGCCGGTCGTGGCGGTGTGTCTCGCCATCTGGGGCGCGTACACACTGAATGGCCTGTACGGCATCGCGATCGCCGCGACCGCCATGCTGTCGATGACCGGCATGATCGTGGCGCTCGACGCCTATGGCCCGATCACGGACAACGCCGGCGGCATCGCCGAGATGGCCGGCCTGCCTAAAGAGGTGCGTAGCATCACCGATCCGCTCGATGCCGTCGGCAATACCACCAAGGCGGTGACCAAGGGCTACGCGATCGGCTCGGCGGGGCTCGCCGCCCTGGTGCTGTTCGCCGACTACACCCGCAACCTCGAGGCGGCCGGCAAGACCGTCAGCTTCTCGCTGTCCGATCCGGCGGTGATCATCGGGCTCTTCATCGGCGGACTGGTGCCGTACCTCTTCGGCGCCATGGCCATGGAGGCCGTAGGCCGTGCCGCGGGGTCGGTCGTGAATGAGGTGCGGCGGCAGTTCCGCGAGATCAAGGGCATCATGTCCGGCAGCGAGAAGCCCGACTATTCGCGCGCGGTCGACCTGCTCACCAAGGCCGCGATCCGCGAGATGATCGTGCCCTCGCTGCTGCCGATCCTGGTGCCGATCGTGCTGGTGCTGGTGACCAACACACTGATGGGCAACGGCGCTGGCGTGCGCGCGCTCGGGGGCCTGCTGATCGGGACCATCGTCACGGGACTCTTTGTCGCCATCTCCATGACGACCGGCGGCGGCGCCTGGGACAACGCCAAGAAGTACATCGAGGAAGGCAACTTCGGCGGCAAGGGGTCGGATGCGCACAAGGCCGCCGTCACCGGTGACACGGTCGGCGACCCCTACAAGGACACCGCCGGGCCCGCGATCAATCCCTTGATCAAGATCATCAATATCGTGGCCCTGCTGCTGGTCCCGGTGCTTTAGACGCGGAGCAACGCATGACGCGTTCCTGAGGACGTCAGGCAGCCGCGGCGAACTCCAGCGGCTGGGGCCTGCCGATGGCATAGCCCTGCAGGTAATCGACCCCCATGCGCCGTGCCGCCTCGACCGCGGCGTTGTCCTCGACCTGCTCGGCGATCACCTTGAAGTTGAGCGTGCGCGCCAGCTTGATCATCGCGGTCACCATCGCCTGATTGACGGTGTCGCGCGCCAGGTTGCGGATGAAGGAGCCGTCGATCTTGAGGTAGTCGAGCGGCAGGTTCTTGAGATTGGAGAAGGAGCCGACGCCCGAGCCGAAGTCATCGAGCGCGAACTTGCACCCCATGCCGTGCAGCACGCCGACGAAGCGCCGCGCGTGCTCGAGATTGGCGACCACGGCGCTCTCGGTGATCTCGAAGCAGATCTGCGCGGGCGCGACTCCGGTGCTGTCGAGGCACTCGACCACGAACTCGAGGAACTGCAAGTCGCCGAGCGTCTGGCCGGAGATGTTGATCGCGACGCTCCGGTCGGGTTGCAGCGCGATGGCGCCGCGCCCGAGCGCCGCGAGCGTCGTTTGCACCACCCAGCGGTCCACCAGGCCCATGAGCCGGTAGCGCTCGGCGGCGCGCATGAACTCCGCGGGCGCCAGCTCCCGGCCGTTCTCGTCGCGCAGCCGTATCAGCACCTCCATCGCCGGTCCGCCGTCGGTGCCGTGGGCCGGCACGATGATCTGGTGATAGAGCTGGAAGCGATTCTCCTTGAGCGCGCCCTGCAGCCGCTGCAGCCACTGGATCTCGCCGCTGTGGCGCGCCAGCGCCTCGTCGCGCGCCGAATAGACCGCGACCCGGCCGCTGCCCTGCTTCTTGGCGACGTAGCAGGCGCTATCGGCCGCGGCCAACAGCTCTTCCAGCGAGCCGCTCTCGCGCGAGATCTCCACCAGCCCGATCGACACGCCGATGTTGAAGATGCGGTCCTTCCACACGAAACGGTAGTCGCCGACCGAGCGGCACACGTCGTCGGCGATCTGCCGCGCCTTCTCGAGCGGGCAGCCGATGAGCAGCATGCCGAACTCGTCGCCCCCGAGACGGGCGACCGTGTCGCTGTCGCGCACCGCATCGCGCAGCAGCTTCGCGACCTCGCGCAGCATGCTGTCGCCGGCCAGATGGCCGCTCGTGTCGTTGACCAGCTTGAAGCGGTCGAGATCGAGATAACAGAGCACGTGCTGGCCGTCGCCGCGATGGCCGCTGTCGATGGCCTCCTCGAGGCGCCGCTCGAACTCGCGGCGGTTGACGAGCCCCGTGAGCGCATCGTGGGTCGCCTGGTAGGACATCTGCCGCGCGAGCCCGCGCAGCTCGGTGACGTCGTGCAGCAGCAGCGCAGCCCCGACCACTTCCCTGGCTTCGTTGCGCACCGGCGATGCCGACAGCTCGATCGAGCGCTCGCCGCCGTTGCTGCGCGACAGCAGCAACGCACGCCGGCCGAGGCTCACGGGAGCCCCGCTGGTGAGCGCCTGGTGGACCGGGTCGGCCAGCAGCCGCCGGTCGGCCTCGTCGATCAGGCTGACGATCTCCTCGAGCAGCTTGCCGGCGGCCTGCGCCGTCTCGCAGCCGGTGAGGCGCTCGGCGGCCGGGTTCATGAAGGTGATGCGGCCGCGCTCGTCCGTGGCGATGATGGCCTCGGCGAGTGAGTTGAGCGCCAGCTGTTGCGGAGTCGGGGTACCCTCGCCCGCCAGGCGCAGCGCCGGCGTCGTCTGCGTCGGGATGATCTCCACTCCGGTGATGAGGAGCGCGTTGCCCTTGTCGTAATCGACCACGGTGGAGGCGACCTCCAGGCGGCTCATCTGGCCCTGCAGCCCCACCATGTCGATCTCGTAGCGCTCGGCGGCCGATTCCCCCGCGAGCCGGCGGCGGATGTTCTCGGTGACGAGCTCCGAGTACTCCGGCGGCACCAGATCCCCGAGCCGCCGCCCGATCAGCTCGACCCGGTCGACGCCGACGAAGCTGGCGAACTGGCGGTTTGCGTACAGGATCACCTCGCGGTGCACCAGCACGGCCTCGTGGATGCGCTCGCCGAGATCGGCGAACAGCCGCGGCGCCTGCGCCACATCCTGCTCGCCGGGTCCGGCGCGAGTGAGCAGATGATTGACGGCGGTCACGAGAGCTGCGACCTCAGGCTTGTCGCTGTCGACCTCGACCCGGCCAGGGAGCCGGCCGCCGATGGCGATGCGCTGCAGCTGCTGCGAGAGCTGCTCGACGGTCTTCAGGTCCCGCCGCTGCAGCCCATAGAGCACCAGGAATAGAGCTGCGATGAGCGCGAACAGTAGGCACAACAGCCCGAGGATCGACATCTAGAGTACTTCTCAAGCCCTTCCGCTTGGGTTGGGCACACACCCCTCACGACACTCTGATTTGACTTCTCGTGCCTGGGGTCGTGGGCGAGCCTAAGCATAACGCGGTGCCGCCACGCCCCGTCGGGATTTCACCATATCTCGTCGCATTCCCGCTTGGCACAGCGGGGAAAAACCCTTAACTTCTGCGGCCTTTCCGCAGTCCCGCGTTAAGTGAAGTCCGGGGAGTCCGACCTGATGCAGCCGACCAGTGCCCGTGAGCAGATGATCGAACAGCAGGTGCGCGCCTGGGACGTGCTGGACGAGCGCGTGCTCGAGACGCTGCGCCGGGTGCCGCGCGAGTCGTTCGTGCCGCCGCCGCAGCGCTTCCGCGCCTATGCGGACGCCGAGGTGCCCCTGCCGGAGGGGCAGCACATGCTGCGGCCGAGCGTCGTGGGCCGGCTGTTGCAGGCGCTCGAGCCCGGCCCCGGGATGCGCGCGCTCGAGGTGGGCGCGGGCTCGGGATTCGTGACCGCGTGCCTGCGCGCCGCGGGCGCCCGGGTGCGCGCGCTCGAGCTGTACGCGGATCTCGCCGATCTGGCGGCGCGCAACCTCGCCGCCTTCGGCATGAGCGACGTCGAGATCGTGAACGCGGACGCACTCAATGCCGACAGCGGCGAGCGCTACGACGCCATCGCCGTCACCGGCTCGCTGCCGCTGTACGACGCGCGCTTCGAGCGCCAGCTCGCGATCGGCGGCCGCCTGTTCGTGGTGGTGGGCGAAGCGCCCGTCATGGAGGCGCGCCTCGTCCGCCGGATCAGCGAGACCGCCTGGGCCACCGACAGCCTGTTCGAGACCGTGATCGATCCGCTGGTGAACGCGCCGCGGCCGGCGCGCTTCCGCTTCTGAAGCCGTGCCGCAAGGAATCGCCGCCGTGAAGCGCGCCGCAACTCTCGCCTGCCTGCTCGCCGGCTTCGCCGGCAGCGTCGAATCGAAGGACCTGGTCGGCGTGTTCGAGGACGCGCTGAAGAACGACCCGGTGATCCGCCAGGCGGATGCCAACCGCCTCGCGGCGCGCGAATCGCGCCCGCAGGCGATCTCGGCGCTCCTGCCGCAGCTCAACGGCACTGCGACCGTGACCCGCGACAACAACGTTGGCACCCAGCCGTTCTTCTTCGGGAACGGGATCGTCCCCGACTCCGTGAGCGCGTACAGCACGACAAAGACCTGGGGCCTCAACCTCAGGCAGAACGTGTTCTCGTGGTCGAACTGGATGACGCTCAAGGCCGCCAGTTCCCAGGTCGCGCAGGCGGAGGCGACCTACCAGGCCGCCGAGCAGCAGCTGATCCTGCGGGTCGCGCAGGCCTACTTCAACGTGCTCACCGCCGACGACACGCTCGAGGCGGATCAGGCGGCGCTCGAGGCCATCTCGCGGCAGCTCGATCAGGCGACGACGCGCTTCGATGTCGGCCTCATCGCCATCACCGACGTCGAGGATGCCAAGGCGGCACGCGACACGGCGGCCGCCACCGTGATCGCAGACAAGCGCACGCTCGCGACCTCCGAGGACCAGCTGCAGGAGATCACCGGAGAGAAGTACGACCGGCTCGCCAAGCCCGGCGCCGATATGCCGCTGCTCAATCCGGAGCCCGCCGACGAGAGCCGCTGGGTCGATATCTCGCTCGAGCAGAACCCGACGCTCGTCTCCAGCCGCCTGGCGGCCGACATCGCCCGCGACAACGTGCGCGTCGCCGTCGGCGGCCATCTGCCGACGCTCGATATCGTGGCCGGGCGCTCCTGGGAAAGCCAGGACCTCTCTGAGAGACTCGCAGGCATCCCCTCGGAGAGCTTCCCCGAACAATCCCTGGCCTACGGTACGTATTTCAACGACCGCCAGATCGGCCTGCAGCTGACCGTGCCGCTCTTTGCCGGCGGCTTCACTCAGTCCAAGGTGCGCCAGGCCGAGTACCTGTGGATCGCCGCCAAGGAGGGGATGGTGCAGAGCTCGCGCGCCACCGAGCGGCAGGCGCGCGATGCCTACCTCGGCGTCATCAGCGGCATCTCCCGCGTGCAGGCGCTGCGCCAGGCGCTCGCCTCCAACGAAACCGCGCTCAAGGCCACCGAGGCGGGTTACGAGGTGGGCACGCGCACCTCGGTCGATCTGCTGAACGCGCGGAAGAACCTGGTGCAGGCGCAGACCAACTTCGCGGTGGCCCGCTACGACTACATCGTGAGCGTGCTGACGCTGCGCCTCGCGGCCGGCACGCTCGACCGGCCCGAGCTCGCATCGGTCAACAACTGGCTCACCACCACGGCGCCGACGTCGCCCGCCGTGCCGACACCCGAGACGCTGGCGCCGTCGATCCCGCCGCCCGAAGCCCCCGGCGCCGAGCCGCCGCCGAAGCCCCAGGGCAGCCGCTAGTCGGCTCCCTGCTGCAGCAAGGGCTCGATCAACCTAAGGAGTCGTGCCAGGGCGCCGCGGCTGCCCTCCACCGAAGCGCGGCCTTGCGACCCGATGCGCTCGCGCGCTGCCGGGTCCGAGAGCAGCGCGCTCACGCGCGTGCCGAGCTCCTGCGGGTTGTGGACGATCTCGGCGGCGCCGCGCGCGATGAGAAGCTGTGCGACTTCGGCGCCGTTGAAGTTGTGGGGGCCGGTGAGGATCGGCACTCCGAGCGCGGCGGGCTCGAGCAGATTGTGGCCGCCCACCGGCACCAGGCTCCCGCCGACGAAGGCGACGTCCGCCGCCGCGTAGAACTCGAGCAGCTCGCCGAGCGAATCGAGCAGCAGCACGACGGGCGCCTCGGCCGCGCGCGCGCCGTCGCCGTCCGAGCGGCGCGTGAAGCTCACGCCGGACTGGGCGAGGAGCTGCGCCACTTCCGCGAAGCGCGCCGGGTGTCGTGGCGCGATGACGAGCAGAGCGTCGGCGTGCGCGCCGCGCACCTGGCGCTGCGCCTCGAGCACGGCCGCTTCCTCGCCCTCGTGGGTGCTGCCCGCCACCCACAGCGCCCGTCCCGGCGCGTACTGCGACCGCAGCCGCCGGCCGCGTTCGCTCAGGTCCTCGGGCAGCTCGAAGTCGAACTTGAGATTCCCGGTCACGTGGGTGCGGTCGGCGTCGGCGCCGAGCGCGCGGAAGCGCGCGGCGTCGGCCTCGCCCTGGGCCGCGACGATCGATGCCTGCGACAGCGCGTCGCGGAACAGAGCGCCGAGGCGCCGGTAGCGGCCGAGCGAGCGCTCGGAGATGCGCGCGCTCGCCAGCACCAGCGGCACGCGCCGCCGCCCGCACTCGCGGTAGAGATTGGGCCAGAGCTCCGTCTCGAAGATGACTGCGAGCTGCGGATCGACGCGCCTCAGGAAGCGCCGCACCGCCCCCGGCAGGTCGTAGGGCACGTAGCGCACCTCGGCGATGTTGCCGAACAGCGCACGCGCGCGCGCCGCGCCGGTGGGCGTGAAGGTGGTCACCGTGAGCGGCACACCGGGATGGCGCCGGTAGAGCGCGCCCACGAGGGGCGCGCACGCCTGCACTTCCCCGACCGACACGGCGTGCACCCACACGCCGCGCGCTGCGCGCCGCGCCCCGAAGCCGAAGCGCTCGCGGAAGTTGCGCCAATAGCTGCGATCACGCACGCCGCGCGCGAGCAGCACGACGGAGATGACCGGGGCGGTGAGATAGACGGCAAGGAGGTAGAGGATGCGCAATCCGTCTTACCTTCAGCTAAGCCGGCTGCAACTCGGGGGCGGGGCTGCCCGAGGACTGACGGTAGCCATCGAGCAGCCCGTGCCAGTCGGCCTCCCCGAAGCGCTCGGGCGGCAACCCCCAGGTGAGCTTCTCGAGCGAGCGGCGCAGCCGCACCAGGTTCCCGTCACGCCACAGACCGGCGCCACGCAGCTGACAGCGGTCGAAGTCGATCAGATAGACCTGCTCGTCGCTGAGGAGGATGTTGTGCGCGTTGAGGTCGGCATGGCAGACCCCCAGGTCGTGGAAGCGGCGGATGCAGCGTCCGATTGAAATCCAGGTGAGGATGGAGAGCGCGCCGGTGCGCAGGCACTCGGCGAGCGAGCCGACGGTCGCCAGCCGCTCGGTGATGAGGTCCCCGGTGTAGGTGACGCCGGCGGCGCGCTGGTAACGCGCGGCGATCGGCGCCGGCACCGGCAGTCCGGCGCGATGCAGGCTGTAGGTGATCTGCCACTCGGCGAACGGGCGCGTGTTGTCCTCGCCCAGGAAGGCATAGTGGTCGGTGGAAAGACGCGCCGCCAGCCCGCCGCGGCGGTAGTGACGCAGCACGTAACGCTTGCCGTCGACGCTGAGAAAATAGGCGGCACCGCGCCCGCTCGCGGTGCCCTCGAGCGCACCAAGCGCCTGCCAGTACTTCGGCACAAACCACTCGGCGCTCAAATTGCTCACCCGGGAAGCGTCATATAGCATGGCGCCGCGCGCGAGGGCGCCGCGTTTCACCTCCGGACCGAGTGCCCAGCGCCCATTCAAAGATCTGACTCCATCATGCTGCCTCTCGCCGAACCGCCGCGCAGTCTCTGCATCCTCAGGCTGTCGGCGATCGGTGATACCTGCCACGTCGTGCCGATCGTGCGCACCCTGCAGCAGGCGTGGCCGGCGACGCAGCTGACCTGGATCATCGGGCGGACCGAAGCGCGCCTCATGAGCCTCATCGACGGCGTCGAGTTTATCACCGTGGATAAGGGCGCAGGACTTGCCGCGCGGCGTGCGCTGCGCGCGCAGCTGCGCGGCCGCCGTTTCGACGTGCTGTTGCACATGCAGCTCGCGCTGCGCGCGAGCCTCGCCGCCATGCTGGTCCCGGCCAGCATCAAAGTCGGCTTCGACCGCGCGCGCGCCCGCGAGCTGCAGTGGCTGTTTACCAATGCCCGCATCGCCGCGCGCTCGCGCGAGCACGTGCTCGACAGCCTGTTCGGCTTCCCCGCGGCGCTCGGGATCCGCGAGCGCCTGCTGCGCTGGGACGTGCCGCTGCCGGCGGCGGCGCGCGCCTACGCCGAGCGGCTGATCCCCGATGCGCAGCCGACGCTCGTCATCAGTCCCTGCTCGAGCCACGCGCGGCGCAACTGGAGTCCCGCGCGCTACGCGGCGCTCGCCATGCACGCCGCCGCGCACCATCGCATGCGCGTGATCCTCGCCGGCGGGCCGACCGGGGTCGAGCGGCTCATGGGAACGGCGATCGCTCAGGCCGCAGGCAGCGTGGTCGTGAACCAGATCGGCCAGGACACGCTGCCGGAGCTTCTCGCTCTGCTCGGGCGCGCCACCGTGCTGGTGAGTCCCGACTCGGGGCCGGTGCACATGGCGACCATGGTCGGGACGCCGGTGATCGGACTCTATGCCGCGAGCAATCCGGCACGCGTCGGACCGTATCTCTCGGGGCGCTGGTGTATCGACGCCTACGCGCGCGCCGCGCGCGCCTTCCGTGGCTGCGAGCCGCAGGAGCTCCCCTGGGGGCACAAGATAGAGGAGCCGGGCGTCATGGACCTCATCCAGGTCGAGGAGGTCACCGCGCGGCTCGACGAGTTGCTAGGATCGCGCGCATGAACGACATCCTCGTGCCCGTCTCCCCGGGCGAGCTGCTCGACAAGATCACCATCCTGCGGATCAAGGCGGCGCGCATCCTCGATGCCGCCAAGCTCGCCAACGTGAGAACCGAGTTGGCGCTGCTCGAATCGACCTGGCGTGACTCGGGCTGCGCCGACCGCGGGCTCGCCCAGGAGGAGCGGGCGCTGCTGCGCGTGAACGAGCAGCTCTGGGACATCGAGGATCGCATCCGCGACAAGGAGGCCAGGCAGACCTTCGACCGCGAGTTCATCGAGCTCGCGCGCGCCGTCTACGTGTCGAACGATGAGCGTGCGGCGATCAAGAAGCGCATCAACACACAGCTCGGCTCGCGCATCGTCGAGGAGAAATCCTACAAGCAGTACCGCTAGAGCCGGGCGCGCGCAGGCGCCGGCGGCACGCGCTCAGTTCCCGCCTTTGCTCAGCCGCTGGTACTCGGCGCGCGCCTGCTGCAGAACCGGCAGCCCCGTATCCGCATCGCTCCACACTCCGAGCAGCGACCGGTACATCTCGAGGGCCTGCTGTGGCTTGCCGTCGGCAGCGTAGGCGCGCGCCAGCCCGAGGTGCGCGAGCGGCCAGTAGACCGTGAGCGCGCTGCCATGGTTGTCGATGAGCCGCTGAAACTGACCCGCCGCCGCCTGCGGCGAGCCGAGCTCGAGATACGCGACGCCGCGCAGATAGAGCGTCTCGCCGTTCGCAACTTCGCTGAGGTCGTAAGTGAGGGCGGCACGCAGCGCCTCGATGGCGCGCTGCGGCTCATGCTGCGCGAGCGCGATGGCCGCGCGCGCCGCGGGCAGCGCCACGGCATTGTGCAGGGTGTCGTCGGGCCTCACGTCGGCGGCCTTGGCCAGCGCCGCGGCCTGCTGCGTCTCGCCGACGCGAGCGAGCGTCAATGCCGCGTAAACCCCCGCCGCGGGATCGGGATTCCACTCGAGCGCGCGGGCCACGTCGGCTTTGGCCCCTGCTGCATCACCGAGCTCCGCCTCGGCCAGCGACTCGTCGTAGGCGTTGTTGGCAGCGTATTCCCGCTCCCCGCGTTCGAGCGCGGCCTGTAGCGCGCGCCCATACAGCTGCCGCGCCTGCTTGAGTCGCGCGAGTCCGCTGGTCGCCTGCGCAACGTACACCACCACCAGCTGATCCTGCTGTGGTCCGGCGGCAGCGGCGATCTCCGCGTCGATCGCGGCGCGGTCCCCGAGCACGTAGGGGATGCGGGCCGCCGTCATGGCGACCAGGGGGGCGACGTGGTGTTCGACCGCCGCCCGATCGCAGATCGCCCTGGCCTCGGCGTACCGGCCGGCGCGCAGGTACGCATTGGCGAGCGTACCGTAAGCAAACCAGCTGTTGGGGTTGAGGCGCAGCGCCTGCTCACCGGCTGGGATCGCCTTGTCGTAGAGCCCGCTCAAGGCGGCGGCGTCCGCCAGATTGTTGTAGGGGATCCAGTCGCGCGGGTAGATCTGGGTCCACAGCTCGTAGGTCTGGATGGCCTTGGAGTAGTCGCGGACGTAGTCAACATAGTAGTGCGCGGCGATATAGAGCTGCTCCTTTTCGCTGACGTGCTCGCGCAGCTGAAACGCCCTGGCCATCGCTTCGCGCGACAGGTCGTAGTGACCGAGGATGCGGTACACGGCGGCGAGCCGTGTCCAGGCGATCGCGAACTGCGGATCGAGCTCCACTGCCATCTTGTAGAAGGCGAGACTCTCCTCTTCCTTGTCCTGCAGACGATCCTCATCGCCCATCGCGTAGGCTTTGAGCGCCGACAGCGAGGCCGTCGTGGCCTGTGCGATGGGCGTGTTGAACCGCTCGATCGTCGCCAGCGACTCGCCGAGGCGGCGACGGAAGGGCGGCAGCATGTCACCCAGGGTCGGCAACACGCGCTCGCGGCCGCTCGCCCGGCCCTCCTCATGGGCCACCAGCTCCCCGCTCAGGCAATTCCTGGCCTCCAGGCTGAGGGTGTAGCTGTCGCCGAGCGCGGCGATCGCCCCGCCGATCACCACTTTGGCGCCGGCGCGCTGACACACCTCGCGGTCGAGGGGCGGCACCAGCCGCGTGCTCGGGGGACGCTCCATCAGTCTGAGCGTCGCTCGCAGGTTCGGCTCGTTGAGAACGTTGAAGTGCGGAGACTCGCCGAGCTTGACGAGGACAGCGCGCTTGAGAGTCCCATCGAACACCGGGTCGCCGGTAGTGTTCACCAGGTCCGACACCAGAACCAGGTCCGCATCACTCAGTCCGCCGCGTGGAGGCGACACATACCACACGGCTGCCACTACGAGCCCCGCGATCACCACGGCGATGCCCGCCGGCAGCCAGCGCCGCCGTCCGCGAGGCCCCGGCGCTGAAACCGCGGGCTGAGGCGCGGACGTGCCGGCGCTGACTTCGCCGAGGAAGCGATACCCGACCCGCGGCAGTGTCTCGATGTAGCGCGGTGACTCGGCCGAGTCGCCCAGCGTGTGCCGCAGCCTCTTGACGGCCGCGTTCAAGCCGTTCTCCACATCCACGAACGTAGTGCGCGGCCACAGGGTGCCCTTGAGCTCCTCGCGCGTCACGACCTGTCCCGGGCGGTCGAGCAGCATCAGCAGGATGTCGAACGCCTGGCCGTGGAGTCTCAGCCGCGCGCCGCGCTTGCGGAGGCTCCGTTCCCGGCGGTGCACCGTGAAGTCGTCGAAGAGGAGGAGCTCGGGGGCTTCGGCCATGGCGCGCAGGCTCTTGCACCTGAACCGTGGGCTGACACCGGTCGATTCTAGCCCTGCCACCTCGTGCCCAAAAGAGCGCCGGCGCGAAAAAAAGACTCGCGATCAAGGCGTTAAGTGATCACTTCGCGTTCATGCCGAATGCAGCCCGATTCCATTGCATTGCGCGGGCCCGACGCGGAATTTCCCGCCCGCAGTTGCAGTGAAACCAGTTGGGAATCACCGGGAGGCAGTGATGCGAACCAGAACTTTAGCCGGCTGTGCGCTGGCTTTCATGGGTGTGGCGGCAGGCACGGCGCCACGCAGCGCTGCCGCCGGCAGCGGCGCAGATGAGACGCACCTGACCGCGGACCCCTCCGGGATTCTCGGCAGCCTCTCGACCGGCGGTTTCAGCACCGGCCCCACTGACGGCTTCCGCGCAAACCTCGGCACGAACGGCCGCACCTGTGCGACTTGTCACGTGCAGGCGGACGCCTGGACGTTTACTCCCCAGCACGCGCGCCGCCTGCTGCCGGGTGATCCGCTCTTCGCCCCGGTCGACGGCGCGGACTGCCCGCCCACGAGTGATGCTCAGGCGCCCGACAGCGCGCTCTCGACGCAGGTGCTCAACCACGGCCTGATCCGCGTCGAGATCGGAATTCCCGCCACCGCCGACTTCCTGCTGGCGGCGGCCGGCAACCCGCAGCGCTGTGCGATCGCCCCCGGCTCCGCGGGCGTTGCCGGACAGCTCTTCCTGTTCCGCCGTCCCCTGCCGTCGACCAACCTCATCTTCGAGTCGGCGATCATGTGGGACGGCCGTGAGAGCCGCCCGCCCACCACCGAGCTGCTGACAACCCAAACGAACTTCCAGAGTCTGGCGCCACTGCTCTTCGACCTGGCCGACCAGGCGAACAGTGCAACGACCGGGCACGCGCAGGGCTCGCCGATCGCCGGCACCGCGGCGCAGGCCGACATCGTCGGTTTTGAAACGAACCTCTACACCGCGCAGCTTCTGCTACTCGAGTCGCGGCCGGGGCTGTTCGCCGTGCTGAACGCGGATGGCGCGCACGGCGGCCCCGACTATCTGCAGGACAGCCTCGCTCCTGCCTTCTTCGTCGGCATCAACGACCCGCTGAAGCCCGGCTTCACCAACGCAAGCTTCGACCTGTTTGCGTCCTGGGAACCGACCAGCCCGGGATATGCAGCACTTTCTCCGGGCGCGCAGGCGATCGGGCGCGGCGAGGCGATTTTCAACGACACCACTTTCACGATTCACGACGTACCGGGCCTGAACAGCGACCCGCGGAATGTGCTCTACAACCCGCAGGATCCGCTCGCCGGCCAGGACGTGCGCGGCGGCTGTGCGATCTGCCACAACAACCCGGACGTCGGCAACCACTCGACCTCTTTGCCGATCAACATCGGCGTCACGATGGCGCAGCCGACCAACAACGACGGCTCGCCCAACAACACGCTCGATATCGCCCAGCTCCCCGTGTATACGCTGCAGAACACCGGCTCCGGCTTTCAGGTCGCGGTGACCGACCCGGGCAAGGCGCTGCTGAGCGGCAGGTGGACCGACATCGGCAAGACCAAGGGTCCCATGCTGCGCGGCCTCGCCGGGCGCGCGCCCTACTTCCACAACGGCTCGGCTAAGGACCTCGATACCGTGGTCCGCTTCTACAACCAACGCTTCAACATCGGGCTGACGGGCGCGCAGATGAGCGATCTGGTCGCATTCCTGAACGCCCTGTGAGCTACGCGTCGGGCATCGTCGTAGGTACGGGCATCTCGGTCGTGGCGCTCGCCATCGGCGCCGCCTGTCTCTTCTACCCGCGTAACGAGCCGGCGCGTGTGGTCATGCGCGACAGCGTGAACCATCCAGTCGCGCCGCTGGTGCTCGACTCGCTCGGGATGTGCCAGATGACCCTGCCGCCCGGTTGGCGGATCGGGAAAGACGGCGTTATCTGGGCCTACGGGCCGGAGAACAGCAGCGCGGAGATCCTCGCCGGCGCCGGCAGCGGCACCTGGGAGGATGAGAAGACCATGGCCAAGAATCTCTTCGCCGGGAGCTCTCTCAGGCTGCTGCGCGATGATTCCACTGCCCTGACCCTCGAGGTCGCGCTGCCCGCGCAACCCGGTTACTCCGTGTTGGAAGTTCGCCCCGGCAAGGCGGGCTACTGCTGGGTGCAGTTGCACAGCAACTCCGTGGACGCCCGGGTGCGGCTGGCCGCGGATTTCGCTGCGATCGGCGCCTCCGTGCAATCGCGGCAGTAGTTGCGCGAGGCGCTGAATGCCGGCACCCCGTGGATCGCATCGACCCGGCCCCGGGGTGCCAGCGGCATCCGTTCCCAGGTTGCGCACGCGACGCGCACGCGCCGTGCTCTCGGTGTGCGCGGCCGCGCTCGCGGCTCTCGCGGCTTACGCCGCCGGCCAGGGGCTCAAGGCCGGGCTGTGGGAGATAAGGCTCACCAAGCGGATTGTCGACGGCCGCGACGTGACGCCTCAGCTGGCCGCCTCCACCGCGCAGATGCGCCAACAGATGCAGCAGGCCATCGCCAGCGCGCCCCCCGAGCAACGGACACGACTCGAGGCGACGCTCGCGCGACTCTACGGCGGCAGCATCGCGCAGCGGGTGTGCGTCAGTCCCGAGATGGCCCGGCGCAACACCCCGGTCATCGACTCGCAGGGTCACTGCCGGCCGGCGGAGGTGATCCGCCGCGGGAATTCGGGCTCGTTCCAGTTCAGCTGCCTGACCGACGGCGTCATGATCGCGATCAAGGGAGAAGCGACGTACGAAGCCGACCGGATCAGCACACGCACGGACGTGACCAAGACCTCACCCGACGGCAGGAAAGAGGTCACTCATCTTGAGTCCGTCATGACCTACCTCGGTCCGGAATGCGGGGCCGTCAGGCCTCCCGACGCGCGTCTGCCGTAACCTCACCGAACGCCCGCGGCCGGTGATTTCGATTCAGCCCCCGAGGGTGTATCGTGCGCGGTCAAAATAACCTAAGCACAGGGCTCCTGAAGTGCGCCTACTGGCAGCGACGACCTGCTCCGCGATACTCCCCCTGCTCGGCCTGAGCGTCGCCTGCGGCACGGCTCGCGCCCAGCACCAGCCGCCGGGCGCGTACGCCGATCTCTCCTGGCGCATGATCGGACCGATGCGCGGCGGGCGCACCTGGGCGGTCGCGGGCGTGCCGTCGCAGCCGAATGTCTTCTACATAGGCGCGGTCAACGGCGGCGTATGGAAGACGCGTGATGCGGGCCGCACCTGGCAGCCGATCTTCGACGAGCAGTCGACGCAGTCGATCGGCGCGATCGCGATCGCGCCTTCCGACCCCAACATCATCTACGTGGCGAGCGGCGAAGGGCTGCGGCGGCCGGACCTGTCGGTCGGTAACGGCATCTACCGCTCCGCGGACGGGGGGCGCACCTGGACGCACGGCGGCCTCACCGACGGCCAGCAGATTCCCGGACTCGCCATCGACCCGCACGATCCGAACCGCCTGTTCGCGGCCGTTCTCGGCCACCCCTACGGCGCGAACGAGCAGCGCGGCATCTACCGCTCGCGCGATGGCGGAGCGACCTGGGAGCGGGTCCTCTACCAGGATGCAGACACCGGCGGCTCGGGGGTCGCGCTCGACCCGACCCACCCGGACGTGGTGTATGCGGCGCTGTGGCACTCGCGCCTCGGACCGTGGGAGGACAAGAACGAGTTCGAGGGCACCAACGGCGGACTCTTCAAGTCGACCGACGGCGGCACCACCTGGAAGCGGCTGAGCGCGGGGCTCCCGGACAATCTCACGCAGATCAATTTCGCGCTGGCGGCGAGCGCCCCGCAGCGCCTCTACGCCGTGGCCGGAACGACCGAGCCGGGCGACTACTCTTCGGCGGCGGGACTCGGCGTGTTCCGCTCCGACGATGCCGGCGAGCACTGGACGCGGATCACGAGCGACCCGCGCGCGTCGCTGCGCATTGGCGGCGGCGATCTGACGGTGCTGCGCGTCGATCCGGCCAACGCCGACGTCCTCTACAGCATGGGAATCGTCACCATGAAGTCCGCCGACGGCGGCAAGACCTGGACGCCGCTGCGCGGGGCGCCGGGCGGAGACGACTACCAGAACATGTGGATCAGTCCGGCGGATTCCCGCGTCCTCGCACTGGTAAGCGACCAGGGCGCGGTCATCACCGTGAACGGCGGCGAGACCTGGAGCAGCTGGCTCAACCAGCCTACCGCACAGCTCTATCATGTGAGCGCCACGCCGACCTTTCCCTACGGGGTGTGCGCCGGCCAGCAGGAGAGCGGCTCGGTCTGCATCGCCACCCGCGGCAATGACGGCTCGATTACCGACCGCGAGTGGCACCCGGTCGGCGTGATCGAGTACGGCTACGTCGCCCCCGATCCCCTCGACCCGGATGTCATCTACGGCGCCGGCCGCACCGAGGTATCGAAGTACCACGTGTCCACGGGACAGGTGCAGAACGTCACGCCGGCTCCGGTGCGCGGGCCCGACGTGCGGGCCGACCGCACGCAGCCGCTCATGTTCTCGCCGCTCGACCCGCATGTTCTCTACTACGCCCTCAACCGGCTGTGGAAGACGAGCGACGGCGGCATGACCTGGACCGCGATCAGTCCCGATCTCGCGCGCGAAGCGGGCGCGGTGCCTGCCAGCGTCGGCACGCAGCGCCCGAAGGGCGCGGAGCAGCAGCGCGGGGTCATCTACGCGCTCGGCCCCTCGCCGAAGAGTATCGATACTCTCTGGGCCGGCACCGACGACGGTCTCGTCTGGGTCACGCGCGATGGCGGCGCTCATTGGAGCAATGTCACGCCGCCGGAGCTCATCCCCTGGAGCAAAGTGACGCAGATCGAGCCGTCGCATTCCGATGTCGACACCGCCTACGTCTCGGTGAGCCGCCTGCGCATCGACGATCTGCACCCCTTCATCTACCGCACGCGCGACGGCGGCAAGAGCTGGCAGTCGATCGCAGCCGGGCTCCCGGGCGATGCGCCGGTGAATGCCCTGCGCGAGGATCCCGAGCGCCGGGGCCTGCTGTTTGCGGCCACCGAGAAGGCGGTGTGGGTCTCCCATGACGACGGCGAGCATTGGGATTCGCTGCAGCTCAATCTCCCGCATACCTCGATGCGCGATCTGCTGATCCATGACGATGACCTGATCGTCGCGACCCACGGCCGCTCGTTCTGGGTCCTCGACGATATCTCGCGTCTGCGCCAGCTCGCCGGCGCCCCCATGCATGAGGCGGTTTTGTTCCGTCCGGCCGCCGCCTACCGCGTGCACCGCAGCACCTGGACCGACACGCCGCTCCCGCCCGATGAGCCGCTCAGCGCCAACCCGCCGGCCGGCGCCATCCTCGAGTTCTTCCTGCCGCGCGGCCCCAAACACCCGGTGACGCTCGAGGTCATCGACAGCGCCGGCAAGCTCGTGCGCCGCTTCAGGAGCGACGACACTCCCGAGCCGTCGGCCGAGGAGCTCGCGCGCGAGCTGATCCCGGCTTACTGGTTGGCGCCACCGCGCGTGCTGCCCGCGAGCGGCGGGATGCACCGCTGGGTGTGGAACCTCCGTTATGCGGACCCGGTGTCGGTGAGCCACGGTTATCCGATCTCGGCCGTGCCGCACGCGACGCCGCGGCAGCCGGAAGGGCCCCTGGCACTGCCCGGCAACTACCTCGTGCGCCTCACCGTCGACGGCCGCAAGCTCGAGCAGCCGCTCGTGCTGAAGCCGGACCCGCGCGTGCGGCTGCCCGAGAGCGCGCTCGCCGATCAGTTGCGGCTCGCGACCGAGCTCGCCGGACTCCTCACCGAGAGCTCGCAGACGCTGCTCGCCGCCCAATCCGAGCAGGCCCAGCTCAAGGCGCTCAAGCCCACCGGCGCCGCAGTCCAGGCCGTGAGCGACTACCAGGCGCGCCTCACGGCGCTGCTCGAATCGAAGGAGGAAAAGAACGAACCGCAACAAAAGCCGCCAGGCCAGCCTAAAGAGCTGCTGCCAGGCGTGCAGGGCCACATCGGTGCGCTCTACGCCGAGCTGCTGCGCGGCGATGCGCCGCCGACCGCCGCACAGCTGGCTGCCACGGCCACGGCGCGCGATTCGCTCGCGGGTCTTGTGGACGGCTGGCGCAGGCTCCAGGCGCAGCTCCCGGATCTCAACCGCCAGCTCAAGGCCGCGGGCCTGGCCCCGGTGCGCGCCGACCTCGCGCCGCCGCGGGATGTCAACGCCGCGGACGAGGATTGAGCGCCGGAACGAAAGGATTGAGCGCCTGAAGGAACCTGTCGCGACTGGTGCCCTCGCGGGCGCCAGCGCATCATAGACTGATCCACTGATAGAGTGATTGGAGGTAAGCGCATGCGCTTGTTTGCCGCTATTGTGCTGCTCACCGCAGCATCTTCTGCCTTCGCCTACACCGCCGACGAGCTCGCCGCGAAGAACGTCGCGGCCAAGGGAGGTGCCGAGAAGCTGAATGCGCTCCACTCGCTGCGGCTCACCGGGAAGCTCCTGGTCAACGGCGACACGCTGCAGCTCGGCTACGTCGCCACGGTCGCGCGCCCCGACTCGGTGCGCATCGAAGCGACGCTCCAGGGCCTGACGCTGATCCAGGCCTACGACGGCACGCAGGGCTGGAAAGTGAACCCGTTCCAGGGCCGCAAGGACCCGGAGAAGATGTCGGCCGACGACGCCAAGGATCTGAGCGAGGACGCGGCCGATTTCACCGGCGCGCTGGTCGACTACAAGGCCAAGGGCTACAAGCTCGACTATCTCGGGACCGAGGACGTCGACGGCACGGACGCGTACAAGCTGCGCGTCACGCGCCCCAACGGCGACATCACCTACGTATTCCTCGACCCCGATTATTTCCTCGAGATCCGCACCATCAACCGCCGTATCCAGCACGGCGTACCCAACGAGTCCGTCACCGATTACGGCGACTACGAGCAGGTGAACGGGGTCTATCTCGCCTTCTCGCAGGCGTCGGGTCCCAAGGGCTCGAGCGACCGTAACAAGGTGCAGATCGACAAGGCGGAAGCCAACACCGCGCTCGACGGCTCTCTGTTCCACTTCCCGGCGCCGCAGCCGGCCACTGCCGCCAACAAATAACCTCTTTCAGGGAGAAAACCATGCGATTCCCATTCCTGGCGCTGGCCGGCGTGCTGGTCTCCATTGCCGTCGTTCCTGGGCTGCACGCCGAAGCGCCGGTGGCCGACTCGGCCGTGATCTCCGGTCTCGGCTCCCGCAACATCGGCTCGGCGGCCATGAGCGGGCGCATCGCTGCGCTCGCCGGCTACAACGATGCTGCCGGCAAGCTGACGCTGTTCGTCGGTGCGGCGAGCGGCGGCGTGTGGAAGTCGACCGACGGCGGCACGATCTTCAAGCCCGTGTTCGACAAGCAGCCGGTGCAATCGATCGGCGCCATCGCCATCGATCCGACCCATCACGAGAACATGTGGGTCGGCACGGGCGAGTCCTGGACGCGCAACAGCGTCTCGGTGGGCGACGGCATCTACAAGTCGACCGACGCCGGCGAGACCTGGACCCACGCGGGCCTCAAGGACTCCGAGCGCATCGCGAAGATCGTGGTCGACCCGCGCTCCTCCGACACGGTCTACGCCTGCGTGCCCGGAAAACTCTGGAGCGATTCCGCCGACCGCGGCCTGTACAAGACGACCGACAGCGGCAGGACCTGGCAGCTCATTCTCAGGGGCTCGAACCTCTCGACCGGCTGCGGGAGCGTGGCGATGCAGCCCGGCAGCCCCGACGTGCTGCTCGCGAGCCTGTGGGATTTCCGCCGTAAGGGCTGGACGTTCCGCTCGGGCGGCGACGGTCCGAAGGCAGCCTCCGGCAGTGGCCTGTACCGCAGCAGCGACGGCGGCAAGAGCTGGACCGAGCTCACCGTGGAGGCGAACAAAGGCATGCCGGCCAAGCCCTACGGGCGCATCGCCCTGGCCTACGCGCCGAGCGAGCCGCAGACGGTCTACGCCTTCATCGAATCGACCGACTCGGCGCTTTTCATCTCGCACGACGGCGGCGCCAGCTGGGAGCGCGGCGACAAGAGCACCTGGATGGTGTGGCGGCCGTTCTACTTCGCCAACCTGACCGTCGATCCGAAGAACCCCAAGCGCGTCTTCAAGACGGACGGCGCCCTGATCCTCAGCGAGGACGGCGGGCACAGCTTCACGACCGTCGGCGGCTTCAACGGCGCGCACGGCGACGTTCACGACGTATTCGTCGATCCCGCCAACTCGCAGCACGTGTTCAACGGCGACGACGGCGGACTGTGGACCTCTTACGACGGCGGCAACAAGTGGTGGAAGTCGGACAATCTGCCGATCTCGCAGTTCTACCATGTGAGCCTCGACAGCGCCGATCCCTACCACGTCTACGGCGGCCTGCAGGACAACGGCTCGTGGAGGGGCGACTCTGCCTACCCGGGCGGCATCAGCAGCGCGCGCTGGGAGGCGCTGTTCGGCGGCGACGGCTTCTGGATGTACAACGACCCCTCCGACTCCGCCTACGTCTACGCCGAATCCCAGGGAGGCTACGTCGGGCGCGTCAACATGCACACGTACGAGGCGCGCGACATCCAGCCGCGGCTCGGCGCCGAGGACCTCAAGCTCTACAAGAAGCTGCGCTTCAACTGGAACACCCCGATCGCGCTCTCGCCCAACGACCCCGCGACCGTCTACATCGGCTCGCAGTTCCTGTTCCGCTCGCGCGATCACGGCCAGAGCTGGCAGCGGATCTCACCGGACCTCACCACCAACGATCCCAACGAGCAGAAGCAGGAGCAATCGGGCGGCGTCACGGTGGACAACTCGGCCGCCGAGATGCACACCACGATCTATTCGATCAGCGAGTCGCCGCTCGAGAAGAGAACGATCTGGGTGGGCACCGACGACGGCAACGTGCAGCTCACCCGCGACGACGGGCAGCACTGGCAGAACTTGGTCGGCAACGTGCGCGGCCTGCCGAAGGGCTCCTGGGTGAACTGGGTGCAGGCGAGCGCCTTCGACGCGGCCACCGCCTATGCCGCCTTCGACCGGCATACCTTCGGCGACATGGCCCCATACGTCTACGTGACCCGCGACTTCGGCAAGACCTGGTCGCCGCTGGTGACGCCGCAGGAGGGCAAGGGCGTGCGCGGCTACGCGCATGTCATCAAGGAGGACACCGTCGACAAGTCGCTGCTGTTCCTCGGCACCGAGTTCGGACTGTGGATCTCGGTGGACGGCGGCGCCCATTGGGGTCAGTTCAAGGGCGGCGACATTCCTCCAGTCGCGGTCCGCGATGTGGCGGTGCAGCCGCGCGACAACGATCTGGTGCTCGCCACGCACGGCCGCGGCATCTGGATCATCGACGACATCACTCCGCTCCGTCAGCTGACGCCGGAGCTGCTGGCGAAGGATATGGCGTTCGTGTCGGCGCGGCCGGTCCAGCAGCGCATCGAGGCCAATGGCGGCGCGCCGACCGGCGCGGCCGCCTTCATCGGCGATGATCCGACGGCCGGCGCCGTCATCACCTACTACCAGAGGACGCGACACCTGTTCGGCAAGCTCAAGATCGAGGTGCTCGATACGAGCGGCCACGTGGTGGATGAGCTGCCGGCGAGCAGCCGCCGGGGCCTGAACCGCGTGCTCTGGACGATGCACCTGCCGGCGCCGCACGTGCCTCCCGCCGTGCAGGTTGCGTTCGCCGCCACGCAGGGGCCGCGCGTGCTGCCGGGCACCTACACCATCCGCATCGAGGACAACGGCAAGACCTATGACACGAAGATCGACGTCGGGCTCGATCGGCGCGTCGCCTGGACCGCGGCCGACCGCAAGGCGCAGTACGAGGCGGCGATGAAGGTCTACACGCTCTTCAACGATGAGACGCAGTTCTTCGCGCAGGTCGCGGGCTTGCGCCAGCAGGTCGCGGCGGCCAATAAAGGCCGGCCGGCGAGCGATCCGCTGCACAAGAAGCTCGCCGACTTCGATCAGCAGCTCGACAAGATCCGCAAGGAGATCGTCGCGACCACCGAGGGCGGCGCGATCACCGGCGAGGAGCGGCTGCGTGAGCACACCGACCAGCTCTACGGCGCCGTCACGTCCTGGGAGGGACCGCCGTCGGCCTATCAGCTCGACAACATCGCGGGACTGCGCAGCCAGCTGAACGACGCGACCGCGGAGTTCTCCAAGCTGACCTCAAAGGACCTGCCGGCTCTCAACTCGGCGCTCAAGGCCAAGGGCGGGCAGGCCCTCAGCGTCCCGGCGCCGACGGCGTTCGACGACGACGACGTGCGCGGCGGCGGCGGCCGGCCGGTCAGCGGCCGGCTCGATCCGGACGCCGCGGGCGAGATTCAGCTGCCGGTGAACTTGCAGCTCTGGAACTGAGCCGACTCTCCCGGCGCGCGCCATCGCGCAGGGTCACTTCCGCAGCGTGAACTCCGCGCTGCAGTAGGGGCACTTCGCCCAGCCCGTGTCCCGGACGGCCAAGTACACGCGCGGATGCGAGTTCCACAGGTACATCTGCGGCATCGGGCAGCAGAGCGGCAGGTCCTCCTCCGTCACGTCGTACTGGTTCTGTGCGTTGGGCTGGATGAGCGGCCGTGCGGTGGCGACCATGGAGAAATCTTTCGCTTCAGCGGAAAGCGCGTGATGGCGCGGATTATACCCGCCCCGCGGGCGGCTCAGCCCCCATCGCAGCGTCCCAGATGCGGGTGACGTCGGCACGCATGGCGCGGAACTCCTCCGGCGGGACCAGCGCCGTCTGGCCGGCAAGCGAGAGGTGGTGGGCGGTGGCGCGGTAGGCGCGGTAGGCGTGCGTGAGCACGTCGACGTCGGCCTGCGGAACCAGAGCGGCGGAGGCCACCGATTCGAGCTGGCGGATGGTGTCGGCGAACATCACCACCGCCGGGTAGCGCTCGGCCCAGGCGAGCGCCCAGTACTGCGCCAGGAACTCGATGTCGGCGATGCCGCCGGGATCCTGCTTGATGTCGAAGCGCGCCGCGTCCCCCTTCGAGAGCTCACGACGCATCCGCTCGCGCATGGCGCGCACCTCGCGGCTCAAGCTGTCGCGGCGCACGTAGTGGCACAGCGCCTCGAGCCGCACGCGCTCGAACTCGGCGCGCAGCATTGGTGAGCCGGCGACGCTGCGGGCGTGCAACAGCGCCTGGTGCTCCCAGGTCCACGCCTCGCGCCGCTGGTACTCCGCGAACGCCTCGATGTTGGTCACCAGCAGCCCCCCCTTGCCGCTCGGGCGCAGCCGCACGTCGACCTCGTAGAGCCGCCCGGCGGCGGAGTGCATCGTGAGCAGGTGCATGATGCGCTGCGCGAGGCGCACAAAAAACAGCTGGTTGTCGATGGGGCGGGCGGCGCTCGTCTCCTGGCGCTCGCCGTGCGAGTCGTGCAGGAACACCAGGTCGAGATCCGAGGAGTAGCCGAGCTCCATGCCGCCGAGCTTGCCGTAACCCACCGCGCACACGTTCACCGGCCGGCCGTCGCCGCAGGTCGGCACGCCGAACTGCGCGGTGATCTGCCGCCAGCCGAGCTCCATGGCACGCTCGATGATGAGCTCAGCGATGTCGGTGAGCCGGTCGCTCACCTGCATGAGCGGCATGGCACCGGTCAGGTCGGCGACCGCGACGCGGAACAGGGCCGCGCTCTGGAAATGACGCAGCACCTCCACCTGGCGCTCCGGATCCTCGTCGTGCAGCTGGCTGAGACGCTGCCCGAGCTCGGCCGCGAGCGAGGCGCGGGTCGGCAGCTCCGACAGCAGCCGCGGGTCGATCAGCTCATCGAGCAACAGCGGCTGCGCGGCGATCTGCGCCGCCAGGAACTCGCCGTGCCCGACCAGCTCGACGAGACGCGCGCGGGCTGCGGCGTTCTCGCGCAGCAGCGCAAAGTACGCCGAGCGCTTGCCGGTCGCCTCGATGATGCTGAGGATGCGGCGCAGCACCGGCAGCTGTGCCCCGCTCCTCGCCACATCGGCGAGCAGTACCGGGAGCAGCGCCTGCAGGCGCCTGCGGCCCGGCTCATCGAGCTTGCGCACCAGACTCGAGGCGCGCAGCTCGAGCAGCAGGCGGGCAACTTCCGCGCTGTCGCTGAAGCCGGCCGAGCTAAGCGACTCGGCGAGCACCGCGGTCTCCGCCTGGGTGTCCCAGAACCGCCCGAGGTCGATCCTGACCGCGGCGTCGTGCTCCGCCGCGCCCCCCAGAATCACCTCGCGGAAGTGTTTGCGTACGCACTCGCGGTGGCGCCCGAGCTCCGTGAGGAACGCCGGCCAGTCACGCGCGCCCATCGCGAGCGCCACGCGCTCGCGCGCCAAAGAGTCCACGGGCAGCGCGTGCACCTGGGCATCGCCGACCATCTGCAGCCGGTTCTCGAGGCGGCGCAGGTAGACGTAGGCGGCGTCGAGCTGCGCTACCACCTCGGACGACAGGATCCGGGTCTCCCCGAGGCGCGCGAGCGCGGTGCGGAGCGAGGGCGTCTGCAGGCTCAGGTCGCGCCCGCCGCGCGTGAGTTGCAGTGCCTGCACGATGAACTCGATCTCACGGATGCCGCCCGGGCCGAGCTTGACGTCGTCGGCGAGCTCGCGCCGCTCGACCTCGCGTGCGATGAGCGCCTTCATCTCACGCAGGCTCTCGAAGACCCCGTAGTCAAGATAGCGCCGGTAGACGAACGGCCGCACCGCCGCCGACTCGATCTCGGCGTAGCGCTCGGCAGCGGTGATCGCGCGCGCCTTGATGTAGGCGTAACGCTCCCAGTCGCGGCCGTGCCGCGGCAGGTAGTCCTCGAAGGAGGCGAAGCTCGACACCACGGGGCCCGAGTCGCCGAAGGGCCGCAGCCGCAAGTCCACCCGCAGCACGAAGCCTTCCGCAGTCGGCGCCTCGAGCAGCCGCACCAGCGCCTGCACGAGCCGCGTGAAGAATTCCTCGTTGGCCACGCCGCGCTTGCCGTCGGTCTCGCCGTGCTCGGGAAACAGCAGCACCAGATCCACGTCCGAGGAGAAGTTGAGCTCGCCGCCGCCGAGCTTGCCCATGCCGAGCACCACGAGCGGCTGGACCTCTCCGCCGGCGGAGCGCGGCTCGCCGTAGCGCTCGACGAGTCCGTGACGCGCGTAAGTCAGGGCCGTGCGGATCGCCGCATCCGCGAAGGCGCTGAGCTCGGCGAGCGTCTCATCGAGATCGGCCCAGCCCGCAAGGTCGCGCCACGCGATGCGTACCAGCTCGTGCCGCCGCCAGCGGCGCAGCGCGCTCTGCGCCTCCCCCTCCGGGGTCGCGGCGCTGAGCTGTGGCGCGCGGCTGGCGAGCTCGGCGGCGGCAAGACGCCGGCTGAGATCGCCGCGCGAGAGAAGCGCGGCGAGCAGCCGTGGATCGCGCGTCAGGGACTCGGCGACGAAATCGCTCGCCGCCAGCACCCGCGAGAGCGACGCACGAATGTCGGGGGAAGCCGAGAGGAGCGCCGCGCGCGCGCCGGCGTCGGCCTCGAGTGACTCGAGGGTGCGCCTTACCAGACTCTCCAGCCCGGAGTCCGCACCCGGGTCAGTTCCAGACATTGCCCCCGAGGTCGTGCACGGCTGCGGTGTCGAGCTGGCGGGAGAGTCCCCGGAATCTCGACGACGCGGTGTAGATCTGCGCGCCGTCCGAGGCGTCGATCGAGGCGGTGTCGCCCTCGATCAGGCTGTTGTCGATGTGGACGTTGGCGGCGCGCGCCGAGACACCGACGCCCGTGGCGCGGATGCGGCTGTTGGTGATGTGGATCTCGCAGCCGTCCTCGGCGCTCACGGCATCGCCGTCGAACTGGAGATTGAGATTGTCGATGTGCAGCAGCCGCGCCCCCTGGCAGACGATCGGCTCGTGACGCAGCTCGACGGCGGTGCTCGGTCCTCCCGCCTCGCGCATGGGGGCGACTGCCGGGGTGGAGCCGGCCTCGATCGTATAGCCCGGGCCGGCCTCGAGGACCTGGCCCGGAACCGGACGCGCGGTACTGCCTGGCTGCAAGGCCCGCGACGCGAATACCCGCGGCTCCGCCGCCGGGGCCGGGGCCGCCGCCTCTTTGGCAGACGCGGCTGTCTCGTCGCCTGCAGAGGAAGCCGCGGCGGCCGGAGCGGCTCTGGCGGAATTCTCTTCGGCTGTGTTCGCGGGCGTCGCGGCTGCGGGGGCCGGCGCGGTAGCCGCGCTGGCGCTCACCGCCGTGGCGGAGGCGCCGGCAGCCGGCGTCGCTGCGCCGATCAATTGATCCGCGCGCACGACGTGCATCTCACCCGTGTCCTTGCTGCGCACGGTGAAGGTGCGGCTCTGCTGGTCGGTCGCCACGATCTCCAGGCGGTCGTTGCGCTCGAGGGCCGCCCGGGCCCAGCTCATCTCGTCCTGGCCCTGGCGGCTGCACGCAGCGAGCGCAAGCCACGTCAGGGACAGCGCGGCGAGCCGTGCGCGAGCTTTTGCGTCAGCCATGTCGAACCTCCTTGGAGGATCCTCGGAGGGCACGATAAACCAAAAAAACAGGCCCCACGAGGGGGCCTGCGAATGATGCGCGGAATAGGGGGTCTTGTTCCGCGTCTTTGGGGGTGGCGCCTCAGCTGAGAGCTTGCGGCACGACCCCTAACCGTTATGTAAAGCGTATCGGCTCAGCGTTAGAGAATCGATACCTCTTTAGAGAGGGTCTTTGTTTAGGAACCGTTACATGTCCATGCCGCCCATGCCGCCCGGGGGTCCTCCATGGCCGTGCTCCTCTTCCTTCGGAGCCTCGGCCACCATGACCTCGGTGGTGAGCAGCAGGCCCGCCACGGACGCCGCGTTCTGCAGTGCAAGACGCGTCACCTTGGTCGGATCCAGGATCCCGGCCTCGAGCATGTCGCCGAACTCGCCCTTGGCCGCGTCGTAGCCGAAGGCGCCCTTGCCTTCCTTGACCCGGTTGAGGATCACGGCGGCATCTTCGCCAGCGTTCTCGACGATCTGGCGCAGCGGCTCCTCGATCGAGCGCGACAGGATGCGAATGCCGACCCCCTGGTCCTCATTCGCGTGCTCGAGCTTCTCGAGCGACTTCAGCACGCGGATCAGCGCCACGCCGCCGCCCGGCACCACGCCCTCTTCGACCGCCGCACGCGTGGCGTGCAGCGCGTCCTCGACGCGTGCCTTCTTTTCCTTCATCTCGATCTCGGTGGCGGCACCGACCTTGATCACGGCGACGCCGCCGGAGAGCTTCGCAACGCGCTCCTGCAGCTTCTCCTTGTCGTAGTCGGAAGTGGCCTCCTCGATCTGCTGGCGGATCGACTCGATGCGCGCCTTGATGTCGGCGGGCTTGCCGGCGCCGTCGATGATCGTGGTGTTCTCCTTCTCCACGACGATCTTCTTGGCATCGCCGAGGTCGTTCATCGTCGCCTTCTCGAGCGACAGGCCAACCTCATCCGAGATCACCGTGCCGCCCGTGAGCGTAGCGATGTCCTGCAGCATGGCCTTGCGGCGGTCGCCGAAGCCCGGCGCCTTGACGCCGGCCACCTTGAGGATGCCGCGGATGTTGTTGACGACCAGGGTCGCCAGCGCCTCACCCTCGATATCCTCGGCCACGACCAGCAGGGACCGGCCGGACTTGGCCACGCCCTCGAGCAGCGGCAGGAGCTCGCGGATGTTGGAGATCTTCTTGTCGACCAGCAGGATCGCCGGCTTGTCGAGCTCGGTGGTCTGGTTCTGCTGATTGTTGATGAAGTACGGCGAGAGATAGCCGCGGTCGAACTGCATGCCCTCGACCACTTCCAGCTCGTTGATCAGTCCCGAGCCTTCCTCGACCGTGATGACGCCTTCCTTGCCGACCTTCTCCATCGCCTCGGCGATGGTCTTGCCGATCGACTCGTCGGCGTTCGCCGAGATCGTGCCGACCTGGGCGATGGCCTTGGAATCCTTGCAGGGCTTGGAGAGCTTCTTGAGCTCCTCGACGGCGGCGATCACCGCCTTGTCGATGCCGCGCTTGAGGTCCATCGGGTTGCGGCCCGAGGAGACGGCCTTGAGGCCCTCGCGCATGATCGCCTGAGCGAGCACGGTGGCGGTGGTGGTGCCGTCGCCGGCCTCGTCGGAGGTGTTGGACGCGACTTCCTTCACCATCTGCGCGCCCATGTTCTCGAACTTGTCCTTGAGCTCGATTTCCTTCGCGACCGACACACCGTCCTTGGTGACGGTGGGCGCGCCGAAGCTCTTCTCGAGCACGGCGTTACGGCCCTTGGGGCCTAAGGTTGCCTTGACGGCATTGGCGAGGACGTTCACGCCCCGGAACATGCGGGAGCGCGCGTCATCGCTGAAACGGACTTCTTTAGCTGCCATTGTCGTGATCCTCGCTTACTTGCTTTCAATCACGGCCATGACGTCTTCTTCGCGCATGACCACGAGATCTTCACCGTCGACCTTCACCTCGTTCCCGCTGTACTTGCCGAACAGGATCTTGTCGCCGACCTTCACATCGAGCGGCCGAACCTTGCCGTCTTCGAGAATCTTGCCCTTGCCGACCGCCACGATCTTTCCCTGCATCGGCTTCTCAGCCGCGGTATCGGGAATGACGATGCCACCCGGGGAGGTACGCTCCTCTTCCAGGCGTTTCACGATGACGCGGTCATGAAGAGGACGAATCTTCATGGGTGTTCGCTCCTTAAAACTCTTAGATGATTGGATGGATTATTTCGCCCGAGTGGGTTATTAGCACTCCCACCGTGCGGCTGCTAATGATATGGGGGAGCCCTGCAATTTCAAGCCGTAGCCGGACTTTTTTCACCGGAGAGGCCGTCTTTGAGATCATGAGGCGGTCTTCTCCAGGATGAACCCCAGTTCCTGCCACTCGTCCAACGCTTGCGCTATAAAGCCGGCATATGCCTTTACGAATTAGACATATTCTTGCCGCCGGGCTGCTCATCGCGGATGGCTGCGGATTGGCCGTACACGCCGAGCCGGCCTCCCCGCCCGCCACCCCCGCCGCCGCAGCGCCCTCCAAGGGCCTGAGCAGTGTCCTCGGGTCAGTCAAGACCACCGGGGACGACTTCCTCCCTGCGGATGAGGCCTTTCGCTTCGACGCGCTCCCGGGCGGGAGCGATCAGGTGGTGCTCAACTGGGAGATCGCCGAGGGCTACTACCTGTACCGGGCCCGGATCAAGGTCGCGACGCAGAGCGTTGCCGCGCAAATCGGCGCGCCGCAGTTTCCTCCCGGCCAGTTCAAGACCGACGAGTACTTCGGCCGCCAGGAGATCTATCACCACGAGCTGCGCGTGACCGTGCCCGTCGCCCGCGCGGCGGGCGGCGCCTTCGCGCTCCCGCTGCAGGTGACCTATCAGGGATGCGCGGACAAGGGCCTGTGCTATCCGCCGATAACCAAATCCGTGAGCGTCGCGCTCTCCGGCGGCAACGGCAGCGCCGGGCGCAGCGCGGGCCCGGGCGATGCCGCGCCCGGGACCTCGGAGCAATCGCGCTTCGTGCAGCTTCTCACCGGTAACTTTTTCCTCATGGTCGGCGGCTTCTATCTCGCCGGGCTCCTCCTCGCCTTCACGCCGTGCGTACTGCCGATGGTGCCGATCCTCTCCGGGATCATCGCCGGCGGCGGCGCGAGCGTGACGACAGGGCGCGCATTCGCGCTGTCACTTACTTATGTGCTCGGCATGGCGCTCACCTACACGGCTGCCGGCATCGTCGGGGCGGCGATGGGCCGCGAGGTGCAGGCGCTGTTTCAGCAGTGGTGGGTACTGGCGCTGTTCGCCGCGGTATTCGTGGCAATGGCGCTGTCGATGTTCGGCCTCTACACCGTGCAGATCCCGGCGGCGATCCAGACCCGCATCGCCAACGTCAGCAACCGCCAGTCCGCCGGCACTTTCGGCGGCGTGGCGGTGATGGGCGCGTTGTCGGCGCTCATCGTGACGACCTGCGTCGGTCCCGCACTGGTCGCCGCGCTCCTCGTCATCAGCGAGACCGGTCAGATCGCCCGCGGAGGAGCTGCGCTTTTTGCCATGAGCATCGGCATGGGCACGCCGCTCCTGATCGTCGGCGCCTCCGCCGGGAAGCTGCTGCCAAAGGCCGGCGCGTGGATGGACTTCGTCAAGAAGCTCTTCGGCGCCATGATGCTGGCGGTCGCCGCGTGGATGCTGGCGCGCATCGTCCCCGATCGCATCGCGCTGCTCCTCTGGGCGGTGCCGGCGCTGACACTCGCCTGGCTCCTGTGGTTCGAGCTCAAGATGCGCTCGGGCGCCAAGTGGGCGCTGCGTGTCGCCGGGCTCGCGGTCGGCCTCTACGGGGTGGCGCTCGCCGCCGGCTCCGCGCTCGGTGGCAAGGATCCCCTGGCGCCAATCCCCGCCCTCGCCCATCAGTCGCGGGAGCTGCCGTTCCGCACCATCCGCACGGTGGCGGACCTCGAGCGCGAGGTGCACGCGGCGAGCGCAGCGAAGCAAGGCGTGCTGCTCGACTTCTCCGCCGACTGGTGCACCTCGTGCAAGGAGATGGAGCGTTATACGTTCACCGACCCGCAGGTGCAGACCGTGCTCGCGCATGTCTCGCTGCTGCGCGCCGACGTGACCGCGGACAACGCCGATGATCAGGCGCTGCTCAAGCACTTCGGAATCATCGGACCCCCGACCATCGCTTTCTACGGTCCGGACGGCCAGGAGCGCAGCCAGTATCGCGTGGTCGGGTACCTGAAGGCCGATGCCTTCGCCGACCGGGCTCGCGCCGCGCTGCAATCCCCACCGTGAGCGCCGGGCGCTCGGCCGCGTTGGTCGTGGCGGTCGCCGGAATTCTCCTCGGCTTTGGCACCGCGGGTTTTCTCCTCTCCCGCCATCTCGGTCCGGTACGGCCCGCGGTGGCGCCTCCGCCGCTCAATCCAGCCCCTGCTCCGACCGCGGACGCGAGCGCCGAGCCCCGGCCCATCCCCGAGCGCCTGCCGGATTTCTCCCTTCCCGACATGAGGGGCGTCTCTCATCGCCTCGCGGACTGGCGCGGCCGACCACTTGCCGTGAACTTCTGGGCGACCTGGTGCGAGCCCTGCCGCCAAGAGATCCCGCTTCTCAAAGCCCTCCGCCGCGAAAATGCCAAAAATAACCTCGAAGTGGTAGGCATCGCGCTCGATCATCCGGAATCAGTCGAGAAATTCGTCAAAGAGCTCGGCATCGAGTATCCCATCCTGGTCGGTGAGAAGGGTGGACTCGAGGCGGTGACCGCCTTCGGAGTCGACACGGTGCTCCCCTTCACCGTGTTCGCAGACGCCGAGGGTCGAATCGTCACGCTCAAGATCGGGGAGTTGCATCGGGACGAGGCGACGTTCATCCTCGCGCGCCTGACGGACGTCGGAGCCGGGCGGATGAGCCTTTCAGCCGCCCAAGAGCAGATTGCAGACGGGATGCGGCGCCTGGCGGTCTCCCGCGCTGTGGCAGGAAGCGACTGAGCCAAGTTCTGCAAGATCTCCGCAGATCCCACCAAGAACTATCCCAAATGCGGGCAAATTAGGGTACATTCGCCGCGTTTGTGTAACCCACACCGATAAGAAGACGCGTCCCCGATGGCCCGAGTGCTGTTGCTAAACGGCCCGAACCTGAATCTGCTCGGCACCCGGGAGCCCGGGGTCTACGGCACCGACACGCTCGAGTCCATCGAACAGCGGTCCGTCGCACTCGCGCGCGAGGCCGGCCACGAGCTCATCGCCTTCCAGAGCAACGCCGAGCACGAGCTCATCGAGCGCATCCAGCGCGCCCCGTCCGCAGGCGTCGGATTCGTGATCTTCAACCCGGGTGCCTTCACCCATACGAGCGTCGCGCTGCGCGACGCGCTGCTCGCGACGCGTCTGCCGTTCATCGAGCTGCATCTTTCCAACACGCAGGCGCGCGAGCCATTTCGCCGACATTCCTATTTCTCCGACATCGCGATCGGTGTCATCGCCGGATTCGGGGCCTTCGGCTACGAGCTGGCGGTGCGCGCCGCCGCGCAGCGGCTCGCGCGCGGCGCCTGAGCGGCACGCGGCGCGCGCTGTAACGACCGAAGGGGGCATGCCCGGCATGGACATTCGAAAAATCAAGAAGCTGATCGAGCTGCTGGAAGAGTCCGGCATCGCCGAGATCGAGATCAAGGAGGGGGAGGAGGCGGTGCGCATCAGCCGCATGACCCCGCCCGCTGCCGGCTCTCAGCCGGTCACGCAGGTGGCGCATGCGGCAGCGCCGGCGGGTGGCGTCCCGCCGCGGGCGCCGGAGTTGCAGCCGGCCGCGCTCGCCGCAGGGTCGGCCGGCAGACCGAAGCCGAACGAGCACGTCATTACCGCGCCCATGGTCGGCACCTTCTACGCCGCCCCCTCGCCCGGAGCGAAGCCATTCGTCGAGATCGGCGATGAGATCAAGGCCGGTCAGGTTCTGTGCGTCATCGAAGCGATGAAGATGATGAACCAGATCGAAGCCGACAAGGCCGGGCGGATCGCCTCGATCATGGCGAGGAACGGCGATCCGGTGGAGTTCGGCCAACCGTTGTTCGTCATCGAATAGCGTGGCCATGATCGAGAAACTGGTCATCGCCAATCGCGGCGAGATAGCCCTGCGGATCCTGCGGGCATGCCGCGAGCTCGGCATCAAGACGGTCGCGGTGCACTCCACCGCCGACTACAGCCTGAAGCACGTGCTGCTCGCAGACGAGTCGGTGTGCATCGGCCCGCCCGCATCCGGCGCCAGCTATCTCAACATGCCGGCGATCATCAGCGCCGCCGAGGTCACCGACTCGGTCGCCATCCACCCGGGCTACGGCTTCCTCTCCGAGAACGCGGACTTCGCCGAGCGCGTCGAGAAGAGCGGCTTCGTGTTCGTAGGACCCAAGGCCGAGACCATCCGCACCATGGGCGACAAGGTCTCGGCGATCAAGGTCATGAAGTCGCACGGCGTGCCGTGCGTACCCGGCTCGGACGGCCCGCTGGGCGAGGACTCGGACGAGAACCTGCGGATCGCGCGCGACATCGGCTACCCGGTCATCATCAAGGCCTCGGGCGGCGGCGGCGGGCGCGGCATGCGCGTGGTCCATACCGAGGCCTCGCTCCTCAATGCCATCGGCATCACGCGCGCCGAGGCGCGCGCCGCCTTCGGCAATGACCAGGTGTACATGGAGAAATTCCTCGAGCGGCCCCGCCACATCGAGTTCCAGGTGCTCGGCGATGCGCACGGCAACGTCATCCACCTCGGTGAGCGCGATTGCTCGATGCAGCGCCGGCATCAGAAGGTGATCGAGGAGGCGCCCGCTCCCGGGATCACCCTCAGGCAGCGCAAGATGATGGGGGACCGGTGCGTCGAAGCCTGCCGCGCGGTCGGTTACCGCAGCGCCGGCACACTCGAGTTCCTCTACGAGGACGGCGAGTTCTACTTCATCGAGATGAACACGCGCATCCAGGTCGAGCATCCCGTGACCGAGCTCATCACCGGCATCGACCTGGTCAAGGCGCAGCTGCTCATCGCGAGCGGCGAGCGGCTGGCGTACGCGCAGAGCGACGTGCAGTTCCGCGGCCATGCGATGGAGTGCCGCATCAACGCCGAGGACCCGAAGACCTTCACGCCATCGCCGGGGCCGATCCGTCTGTGGCACGCGCCCGGGGGGCCGGGCATCCGCGTCGACAGCCACATCTACTCGGGCTACAACGTGCCGCCCTACTACGACTCGCTCATCGCGAAGGTGATCGCACACGGTGACAGCCGCGATACGGCCATCGCCCGCATGAAGAATGCGCTCGCGGAGATGGTAATCGAGGGCATCAAGACCAACGTCGCCCTGCACCAGGAGATCTGCAACCACGCGGCCTTCCAGAAGGGCGGCACCGACATTCACTACCTGGAGCGGCGGCTCGGATTGCGCTGAGGGCCCGGCGTCCGCAGCGCGCACACCCGGCGCGCATAATTGGCGTATGGCTGCAGTGGTCACGGTCTCCTTCGACTTAGGCGCCCTCGATCCCGAAGGCGCGGAGAGCGTCTGCTTCGGCTGCGGTGCGGCCGCGGTCACCTTCGCCGACTCGCGCGATACCCCGGTGCTCGAGCCCCTGCCCGGGGAGGTACGGCTGTGGCCGGCGACACGGCTCAGCGCCCTGTTCCTCGATGCTCGCGAGCCGCGCTCGCTCGCCGCCGCGCTTGCCGCCGCGCTCGCCTTGCCGCCCGACTCCGTCACCGCCGAGGTACTGCCCGACCGCGCCTGGGAGCGCGAATGGCTCAAGGACTTCCATGCCATGCGCTTCGGCGAGCGGCTGTGGGTATGTCCGCGGCACGAGCGCGTGAGCGCTGCCAACGCCGTCGTGGTGACACTCAATCCGGGGCTCGCCTTCGGCACGGGCACCCATCCGAGCACCGCGCTGTGCCTCACATACCTCGATGCACATCTCGTGCGCGGCGCGCGCGCCATCGACTATGGCTGCGGCTCGGGGGTGCTGGCCCTGGCCTGCGCCAGGCTCGGCGCGGCCGAGGTCCACTGCTTCGACATCGACGGCCAGGCGCTCATCGCCACGCGCGACAACGCGCTCGAGAACGGCGTCGCCGGCGTGGTGCACGTTCACGAGCGCGCCGACCGGCTGCCCGACGGGGTCGATGTGCTGATGGCCAACATCCTCGCGGGGCCTCTCTCCAGGCTCGCCGCAGCGTTCGCGGCGCTCGTGCGCCCGGGCGGTGAGGCGGTGCTCGCGGGACTCATGCGGCACGAAGTCCGCGACGTGACAGGCGCTTACGCGGCGTGGTTTGATGTCGTGGGGTGCGGAGAAAGCGGCGATTGGGCCTGCCTGAGCGCGCGCCGCCGGTAGCTTGATGTTCACACTCTGTCCCAAGTGCGCCCTGACGCTGGTCGTGACCGCGGCAGACCTGCGTGTGGCGCAGGGCTACGTGCGCTGCGGCCGTTGCTCGAGCGTGTTCAACGCGCTCGCGCAGCTTTCCGACGAGCGCGGCGCAACGCGCGGCGCCGACGCTCCGCCTCCGGAGCCCGAGCCGGAAGAGCCCGCGGCGCCAGCGGCCGCGCCCGGCGGCGCCGGCGACGAGGAATCGATGGCCGAGGACGCCCTCGAATTCAATCCCGAGACCACGGATGCAGCTTCGGTGTTCGTCGCCGCGCAACCGGACCCGGAGTGGACCGCTGCCACCGGCTCCTTCAAGGCTCTGGTCGCGGCCAACGAGGAGCCGGTCACGCCGGTCCCCGACCCCGGCGCAGGGGAAGCGGGCGACGACGTCGATGTGGAGCTCGATGCGGCCCTGCTCTCGGACATCGTGCAGAGCGAGCCGGTCCAGCGGAAGCCTGCCACTGCAGCGCGACGCGAGCCCGCGGCGTCCGCAGCCCCCGAGGAGCCGGTACCCGCCGCGCCGTCCCCGGCTCCCGCGGCTCCGCCGGCACGCCCCGCATACCAGCGCCCGGCGAGCCCGGCGGCCGCCACACCGGCGCGCACCGAGGCGGTCGGCGAGCGCGCTGCGCAGCCGCCCGCGGACGATGCCGCAGCCGACGAGTCTCCCGCGCTCGAGCCGGTCGCCGCGCCGCGAGCCGCTCGCGGCCCGCTCCTGTGGACGGCGGGGGCCGTGCTGCTCGGACTGATGCTCGTCGCGCAGATCATCAATCACCAGCGCGACGCGCTCGCCACCGACCCGCGTTTCAACCGGCCGCTGACCGCGCTGTACGCAGCTCTCGGTATCCAGCTCACGCCACGCTGGGATGTGCGTGCCTACGATGTGCGCCAGCTCGGCGCCACGGTCGGGCAGGGGAACGTCGGCGCCATCACCGTGCGCGCGAGCATCCGCAACGCGGGCGTGAGGCCGCAGCCGCTGCCGCTGCTGCGCGTGACGCTCCAGGACCGCTTCGGAAACCGCCTCGCCTCGCGCGACGTGCAGCCGCGCGACTATCTGCCGCGCAGCATCCCGCCGACCGCACTGCTCGCCGGCGATCAGCGTATCGACGCCGAGCTCGCCTTCGTGGACCCGGGCGCCAGTGCGGTCGGCTTCGAGCTCGACGCCTGCCTGCCGCTCGCCGGCGGCGTCGCCTGCGCCAACGACACGAGCGCCCGCTAGGGGCAGACCGTGCGGATCGGGCCTTACCTCCTGCCCTCGCCCGTCGTGCTCGCGCCCATGGCCGGAGTGACCGACCGGCCGTTCCGCATTCTTTGCCGCAGGCTCGGCGCAGGACTCGCGGCTTCCGAGATGCTGAGCGCGGATACGCGCCTGTGGACCAGTTCTAAGTCGCGTCACCGCATGAACCACGAGGGCGAGCCCGAGCCGCGCGTGGTGCAGCTCGCCGGGGCCGACCCCGAAGCCCTCGCCCAGGCGGCGCGCCTCAACGTCGCGCTCGGCGCGCAGATCATCGATCTGAACATGGGCTGCCCCGCAAAGAAAGTCTGCGGCAAGCTGTGCGGGTCGGCACTGCTGCAGGACGAGCCGCTGGTGGCGCGCATTCTCGAAGCGGTGGTGCGCGCGGTCGATGTGCCTGTGACGCTCAAGATCCGTACCGGCTGGGATCGCGAGCACGTGAACGGCGTGAACATTGCATGCATCGCCGAACGCTGCGGCATCGCAGCGCTCGCCGTGCACGGGCGCACGCGCGCGGATTTCTACGCCGGCGCGGCCGATTACGCCACCATTCGCGACATCAAGACGCACGTTCGCATTCCGCTGTTCGCCAACGGCGACATCACCGATGGAAAAAAAGCCCGCGAGGTACTTGATTTCACCGGTGCAGACGGAGTAATGATCGGTCGCGCGAGCCACGGATCGCCATGGATTTTTCGCGCTGTCAACCGCGAGCTGTACAGCGGATTTGCGACGCCGGCACTTCAGCGCAGCGACCTGCGTGATATTATTCTTCGGCATCTCGACTCGGTGTACAGCTTCTACGGCGAGGAGACCGGAGTCCGGATCGCGCGCAAACATCTCGGCTGGTATTGCGGGCAGCTGCTGGGGGAGCCGGGGGTCCGGCGGGATTTGATGGGGGCCGCGAATACCGCCGCACAGTTCGCGCAGGCGCTTAAGCATTTCGACGGATGGGTGGGCGAGGCCGCCGTGGTGGCCTGACGAACTTTTTTTTCCGGGGGGTCTCACATGACGGCAAAGAAGAAGACTCGGACTCGTGACGCCGCCGCCGCCAGAGTGAATGGACGCGATCTGCCGCTGCGCAATCACGCCGAACGCGCGCTGAGCGAGTATTTCACGAGTCTGAACGGCCACCGCCCCGCCCATCTGTACGACCTGGTGCTGCGCGAAGTGGAGGAGCCCCTGTTTCGCGTGGTGCTCGACTACGCGCAGGGCAATCAGAGCCGCGCCGCCGGCATCCTCGGCATCAATCGTGGAACGCTGCGCAAGAAGCTGAAGCAGTTCGGACTTGCAGGCTCCTGAAGCCTTTGACCTCGCCGGCGCGGAAGGAAGAGCACCGGCTGCCATGAGGGGCTGAAGCCCATGTCGTCGCCACCCGTGCGCCGCGCCTTGCTCTCGGTGTCCGACAAGACCGGAGTGATCGAGCTCGCGCGTGCGCTTGGGCAGCGCGGCGTCGAGATCCTCTCGACCGGCGGCACGGCGCGGCTCCTCGCCGCAAACGGCATCGCCGCGCGCGAGGTCGCGAGCTACACCGGCTTCCCCGAGATCATGGACGGGCGGGTGAAGACCCTGCATCCGAAGATCCATGGAGGGCTCCTGGGCCGGCGCGGCGTCGACGATCAGGTCATGGCGCAGCACGGCATCGCACCCATCGATCTGCTGGCGGTGAATCTCTACCCGTTTGCGCAGACCGTGGCGCGCCCCGGCTGTACCTACCACGACGCCATCGAGAACATCGATATCGGGGGCCCGGCCATGCTGCGCGCCGCGGCCAAGAACCACGAGTCGGTGCTGGTCGTGGTCGACCCGGCGGACTACCCGCTGGTCTTGAAGGAACTCGACACGCATCAGGGCGGAAGCGACGCGGCGACCCGCGCGCGGCTCGCGGCCAAGGCCTTCGCCCATACGGCGGGCTACGACACCATGGTGGCCGCCTACCTCGTCTCCCGGGAGAGTGAGCCGCGCTTCCCCGCAACGCTGCCACTCGTCTTCGACAAGGTTCAGGACCTGCGCTACGGCGAGAATCCCCACCAGCGGGCGGCCTTCTACCGCGACCCGGCCGCGCGCGGCGCGAGCATCTCCCGGGCTTCAGTTCTGCAGGGCAAGGACCTCTCGTTCAACAACATCGCCGACGCCGACACCGCCATCGAGTGCGTACGGCAGTTCGCCGATCCCGCCTGCGTCATCGTCAAGCACGCCAATCCCTGCGGAGCCGCCGTCGCGGGCACAGCGCGCGAAGCCTACGAGCGTGCCTACCGCACCGATCCTACCTCGGCCTTCGGCGGCATCATCGCCTTCAACCGCGCGCTCGATGCGGCGACCGCGCGCGCGATCACCGAGCGTCAGTTCGTCGAGGTGCTGGCGGCACCGTCCATCGACGCGGACGCGTCCCGGGTGCTCGCCGCAAAGGCCAACGTGCGCGTGCTCGCGCTCGGGGATCTCGGCGCCCCGGTGAGCGAGCGTCCCGAGCTGCGCAGCGTGACCGGGGGCCTGCTCGTGCAGTCGCGCGACCTCGAGGACCTGCCCGACGGCGAGCTGCGCGTCGCGACGCGCCGCGAGCCGACCGCCGATGAGCTCCGCGATCTCAGGTTCGCCTGGACGGTGTGCCGGTTCGTGAAGTCGAATGCCGTCGTGCTGGCGCGCGAGCGCGCCACGATCGGCGTCGGCGCCGGCCAGATGAGCCGCGTCTACTCGACGCGCCTCGCCGCCATGAAGGCCGCGGACGAGAAGCTGCCCGTGGCAGGCGCGGTGATGGCCTCCGATGCCTTCTTTCCGTTCCGCGACAACCTCGACGTGGCCGCCGGCTTTGGCGTCCGCGCGGTCATCCAGCCGGGCGGGAGCGTGCGCGACGCCGAGGTGATCGCCGCCGCGGACGAGCATGGGATCGCCATGGTGTTCACCGGCATGCGGCACTTCCGGCACTAGGCGCACCCTGCGATGAAAGTCCTCATCGTCGGCGGGGGCGGCCGCGAGCATGCGCTCGCCTGGAAGTGTGCGTCCTCAGCGCGTGTGAGCGAGGTGCTGGTCGCCCCGGGCAACGCCGGCACGGCCACGGAAGCCCGGGTGCGCAACGTCGAGGTCGCCGCCGAGGACCTCGCCGGGCTGACGCGCCTCGCCGCCGCGGAGCGCGTCGCTCTCACCATCATCGGTCCCGAGGCTCCGCTGGTTGCGGGCGTGGTGGACGCCTTCACGGCCGCGGGCCTCAGGTGCTTCGGGCCCACGCAGGCCGCCGCGCGGCTCGAGGGCTCCAAGGCCTTCGCCAAGAGCTTCCTGCGCCGCCACGGCATTCCGACCGCCCGCTCGGCGACCTTCACCCGTGAGCGCTTCGATCCGGCCTGGCTGCGCGCACAGCCGACGCCGCTGGTCGTGAAGGCGAGCGGCCTCGCGGCGGGCAAGGGTGTCGTGATCGCCGCGACCCACGACGAGGCGCTCGCCGCCGTCGAGGGCATGTTCGCGGGACAGTTCGGCGGCGCCGGCCACGAGGTGCTGATCGAGGAGTTCCTCACGGGCGAGGAGGCGAGCTTCATCGTCATGGCCGACGGCTTGCACATTCTGCCGCTTGCGACCTCACAGGATCACAAGCGCCGCGACGACGGCGACCGCGGGCCGAACACCGGCGGCATGGGCGCCTACTCGCCCGCCCCGGTGATCACCGAGAGCATGCACGCCCGGATCCTGCGCGAGGTCATCGAGCCCACGATCCGCGGGCTGGCGGCGGACGGCCTGCCCTACACCGGCTTCCTGTATGCGGGCCTCATGATCGCTCCCGACGGGACCCCGAACGTGCTCGAGTTCAACTGCCGGCTGGGAGATCCCGAGACGCAGCCGATCCTGATGCGCCTTGAGTCCGATCTCAGCGTGCTCTGCGAGGCGGCGCTCGATAAGCGCCTCGACGGCGAGCGCGCCCAGTGGGATCCGCGCGCGGCGCTCGGCGTCGTGATGGCGGCCGCGGGTTACCCCGAGAGCGTGCGCAAGGGCGACGTGATCGAAGGGCTCGAGCGCGCGGCGCAGCTGCCCGGCAAGGTCTTTCACGCCGGCACGCGGCTCGAGGCCGGCAGGGTGCTCACCAACGGCGGACGTGTCCTGTGCGCCGTCGGCCTGGGTGCGGGCGTGGCCGCAGCGCAGCGCCAGGCCTACGCGCTCGCCGACAGCGTGCATTGGGCGGGCGTGCACTACCGCCGCGACATCGGGTACCGCGCCGTGCAGCGCGAGGGCGGTGAGCGCGTGAGGCGCTGATGCCTTTCGAGCACGCCTCCCCCCACGTCATCGAGCTCGAGGTCGAGGCGCAGGACATCGACGCCTACGATCACGTCAACAACGCGGTGTACCTCACCTGGCTCGACCGCGCCGCCTGGTCGCACTCGGCGGCGCTCGGCGTGCCGCTCGAGCAAGCTTTAAGCGTGCGGCGGGGAATGGCGGCGCTGCGCACCGAGATCGACTTCGTGCGCGCCGCGCTGCGGGGAGACCGCGTGCGCGTCGCCACCTGGATCGCCGACAGCGACGGCCGGCTGCGCGTCGAGCGGCGCTTCCAGGTCGTGCGGGCGGCGGACGGCGCCACGCTGGCCCGCGCGCGCACTGAATACGTGTGCATCAACCTCGATTCAGGGCGCGCGGTGCGGATGCCGGAGCTGTTTGCCCGCGCCTACGTGATGACGGAACGCTGATTGCGCTGCCGCAGCCGGCAAAAACTCCGCTTTTTGCCGGCGGCCGACGAAGTAATGTCCGCCGAAATCGCCGCAGGCGATTTCGGCCAATAAGCTAATAACTGAAGCGGATGAACGCTTCCGGGCCCTTGAAAGTCATGGACACGGCCCCCGGGATGCTGCCGCTGTCGCCCGACAGCGAGATGCGCATGCTGGTGAAGCCGAGCCCGAGCGAGAAGTAGGGATTCCAGCGGTACTGCAGGTCGCCGTGCAGGTCCTTATATGAGCCGTTGAAGCCACTGATCGTAGCTCCCGCGTAGTTCGCGCGGGCGGTGGCGGCAAAGCGCCTGGAGATGCACCAGGTGAGATCGAGCGCCAGCGTCGGGACCGGCTCGGCGGCCGATTTGTCCGTCTCCTGCCCGGTCGCCGGAACCGCGCCCATCGCCTCGGCTTGCAGGAAGTACACCCCGAGCCCGGTGCCGACCTCGAAGCGGTCGCTGCGATAGAGTGAGTAGGTATAAGTCAGGCCAAAACTGCGCCAGTTGATCTCGGTCTGCACCATCTGGCCGGCGAGGAAGGTCTGGTCGCCGAAGACGATGGTGTTGGCGAGCGTCTGGCCGGCGGAGCGGTCGGCCTCGTAATACTCCACGCGCAGCTTGTTGCGCTCGCGCATTCGGAACATGAACTCGACCCGGCCCTGGTGCATGCGCGCCGGGAGCCCCAGGTCGCGCTCGGCGTTCACCGGCGTGCCGAGCGTGCCGGGTGGAACGCCGGTGGTGGGGTCAATGCGCACATCGGTGTGCACCACGGGCGAGTAGAACGCGCCGAGGATGTAGAAACGATCGTGGATCGGGCTCGACCGCTCCGGCGGTCGCGGCGGCAGAGGGGCCCCCGACAGCTTGTCGACGTCGGCATACGCGAGCCCCGACTGAGTCGCGACAACCACGGCTGCGACCGCGAGCCAGACGCGCATGCGAGCGTGCACTCCCTCCCGCATGGGGCCGCGGGGTTCGCCGCATCTTACTGACGGGTGGCGTGACAGTGCCAGCGTCGCCGGACGCCGACGTGACGCCGTGCACACGACGCCGGCTTGTCGCGACTCAGTTCGCAGCGTACCGTTGTTCTATGACCCACCAGGGAAGCTGTCACTGCGGCCGCATCGCCTATGAGGTCGAGGGCGACATCACGCAGGTGATGGAGTGCAACTGCTCGCACTGCGCCCGCAAGGGGTTCATGTTGTGGTTCGGACCACGCGCGGCCCTGCACCTCAAGACGCCGGAGTCAGCGCTCAGCGAGTACACCTTCAACCGCCACCACATCAGACATCAGTTCTGCGCTGTGTGCGGCTGCGAGCCGTTCGCGTTCGGCAAGGATTCCAAGGGCGCCGACACGGTCGCCATCAATGTGCGCTGCCTGCCGGATCTCGACCTCGCCGGACTCAAGATCAAGCACGTCGACGGGCGGAGCCTCTAGTCCATTGGCCGAAATCGCCTGCGGCGATTTCGGCGGACATCACTCCGCTGGCGGCAAAAAACGCGGTTTTTGCCGGCTGCGCTGAAGGGAGCGATTTTTCGGACATCAGCTTCGTTGCCGGGCGCCAAAGGCGCGACTTTGGCGCCCTGCGCTTCAGATAAACGGCGTCCGCTCAGCGTTTCATCGCCTCGAAGAACTCGCCGTTCGACTTGGTGTCCTTCATCTTATCGAGCAGGAACTCGATCGCGGCCAGCTCGTCCATCGGGTGCAGGAGCTTGCGCAGGATCCACATCTTGGCGAGCTCGCCCTGATCGGTGATGAGCTCTTCCTTGCGCGTACCGGAGCGGTTGATGTTGACCGCCGGGAACACCCGCTTCTCGGAGATGCGCCGGTCGAGATGGATCTCGCTGTTGCCGGTGCCCTTGAACTCCTCGTAGATCACGTCGTCCATCTTCGAGCCGGTGTCGATGAGCGCCGTGGCGAGGATCGTCAGGCTCCCGCCCTCCTCGATGTTGCGCGCCGCGCCGAAGAAGCGCTTGGGGCGCTGCAGCGCGTTGGCGTCCACGCCGCCGGTGAGCACCTTGCCGGACGACGGCACCACGGTGTTGTAGGCGCGCGCGAGCCGGGTGATCGAGTCGAGCAGGATCACCACGTCCTTCTTGTGCTCGACCAGGCGCTTGGCCTTCTCGATGACCATCTCGGCCACCTGCACGTGACGGGCGGCGGGCTCGTCGAAGGTGCTGGAGACCACCTCACCCTTCACCGTGCGCTGCATCTCGGTGACTTCCTCGGGCCGCTCGTCGATGAGCAGCACGATGAGGTACACCTCGGGATGGTTGGAGGTGATGGCGGTGGCGATGTTCTGCAGCAGCATCGTCTTGCCGGCCTTGGGCGGGGAGACGATGAGGCCGCGCTGCCCCTTGCCGATCGGCGCGACCAGGTCGATGGTGCGCGCGGTCAGGTCCTCGGTGGAGCCGTTGCCGCGCTCGAGTTTCAGACGCTTGGTCGGATGGAACGGCGTCAGGTTCTCGAACAGCACCTTGTTGCGCGAGCTCTCGGGGGAGTCGAAGTTGATCTCGCCCACCTTGAGCAGCGCGAAGTAGCGCTCGCCGTCCTTGGGCGCACGGATGAGCCCGGAGATGGTGTCGCCGGTGCGCAGATTGAAGCGGCGGATCTGGCTCGGGCTCACGTAGATGTCGTCGGGGCCGGCGAGATAGCAACCGTCGGCCGAGCGCAGGAAGCCGAAGCCGTCCTGCAGGATCTCGAGCACGCCGTCGCCGTAGATGTTCTCGCCGTTGCGCGCGTGCGCCTTGAGGATCGAGAAGATGATGTCCTGCTTGCGCGAGCGCGCCAGGCTCTCGAGACCCATGCTCTCGGCCATCTTCACCAGCTCGTGAATCGGCTTCGACTTCAGCTCCGTCAGGTTCATGGAGCTGCGCGACTGGGTCAGCTCCGCCGGGCTGATGATCTCGGAGTCGTCGGGCTCGAATGGCTCCGGTTCGTGCATCATCTCATCGGGACGCCCGCCGTTGTTGCCCATGCGGTTGCCGTCGCGGTTGCCGTGGCGCGGTCCCTTGTTGGGCCGGTTGCGGCCCTGATTGCCGAGGTAGCCTCTCACAGGTTGCTGTCCAGGAACGCCGAGAGTTGTGACTTGGACACGGCCCCGACCTTCTGGGCCTCGACCGTGCCGTTCTTGAAGAGAATCAGTGTGGGTATGCCGCGGATGCCGAACTTCGGCGGGGTCTGCGGGTTCTCGTCGATGTTGAGCTTGGCGATCTTGATGCGGTCCTGATACTCGCTCGCGATCTCATCGAGTATCGGGGCGATCATCTTGCAGGGTCCGCACCACTCGGCCCAGAAATCCAGCAGTACCGGCTTATCGGACTTGAGGACGTCCTGCGTAAAGGTGGCGTCGGTGGTATGCACGATGTTCGGGCTACTCACGCGGTGAAACCTCCGTTGATACAGAGTGTGGGAAAAACATGGTTATTGGAGACTCGGGAAAAATTGGGCGGGTCGGCACAAGTGCAGAAAAGCGCTGCCAGTTGCACCCGTCAAACGGTTACACTAACTCGTCGGTTGAGTATCAGACCCTTAGGGGAAGAGGATACCGGACTGGCGGGTGCGGACTTGCTCAGGCCCGCTGACTGAGACACTTTGTAGCGCTTCCGGGCCGTTTTTTCAAGTCCCACACCGCTTTTCGCACAACACTCCGGCTATAAGTGATGACTGATCCACACTCGGGTTCCGTGTCGTTCGCCTCCCTCGGCCTGCGCGAGGAGGTCATGCAGGGAGTGCGACAGGCGGGTTTCACCCAGTGCACGCCCATCCAGGCGCAAACGCTGCCGCTCGCGCTCGCCGGGCGCGACGTCGCCGGGCAGGCGCAGACCGGAACCGGCAAGACCGCGGCGTTCCTCATCGCGATGTACCAGGCGCTGCTCACGCGTCCCGCGCCGTCGAATCGTCACCCGACTTCAGTCCGGGCGCTGATCGTGGCACCGACGCGCGAGCTCGCGGTGCAGATCCACCACGATGCGCTCACACTCGGGGCGCACACGGGCCTGCGGCACTCGGTGGTGTTCGGCGGCATCGACTACGACAAGCAGCGCCAGGAGCTCGCCGCGGGCTGCGAGGTGCTGATCGGCACGCCCGGGCGGCTCATCGACTACTTCAAGCAACACGTGTACGACCTGCGCCACGCGCAGGTGCTGGTGCTCGACGAGGCGGACCGCATGTTCGACCTGGGGTTCATCGCCGACATCCGCTACATCCTGCGCCGGCTGCCGCCGCCGCAGCGCCGCCAGTCGATGCTGTTCTCGGCGACGCTCTCCTACCGGGTGCTCGAGCTCGCCTACGAGCACATGAACAACCCCGAGCTGGTGCGCATCGAGCCCGACAAGCGCACCGTGGATGAGGTGCGGCAGATCATCTACTACCCGGCGATGGAGGAGAAGGTACCGCTGCTCATCGGGCTGCTGCGCCAGAGCGAGGCGCACCGCACGCTGGTATTCGTCAACACCAAGCGCAGCGCCGAGCGGCTCGAGAGCGTGCTCCGCGCCAACGCCTTTCACGCCCAGGCGCTCTCGGGCGACGTGCCGCAGGCGAAGCGCCTGAAGTTCCTGCGCAATTTCCATGACGGCGATCTCGCCGTGCTCATCGCAACCGATGTCGCCTCGCGCGGCCTGCACATCCCGGACGTGAGCCACGTATTCAACTTCGACCTGCCGCAGGACCCGGCCGACTACGTCCACCGCATCGGGCGCACTGCGCGCGCCGGCGCCGAGGGCGATGCCATCAGCTTCGCATGCGAGGAGTATGCGGTCGCGCTGCCGGAGATCGAGGAATACCTCGGGCACAAGATCCCGGCCGGCGCGATCGCGCCGGATCTTCTGGCGAAGGGGATCCTCCCGGGCAGCCCGCCACCCCGTTCCCACCGTCCCCACCGTCCGCAGCGTGGCCGCCCGGGCGGCGGCGCGCGGGGCGGGAAGGCGCATCCCCCCGGACGCCATGCCCGAGGCCGCTAAGCAACTGAAAACGCGTTGCTTTGGGGTGCGGCCGGCCACTGCCGCCCCGCCCGTGGCACTTGGCGCGCGGCTCGGATAAGCTCGACCTGTTGGGGGCCGCCGCCAGCAGCTCCAGGGCCGTCCAGCCTATTTTCCCTTTACCCGAGACTGGCGAAAAGCATGGCGGAAATCGAAGACAACGTCGACCGCGAGCTGTTTCGCAACGTGGAAAAGCTCCGTCAGTTGCGTATCGAGCACCGCGACCTCGATGAGGTCATCTCACGCCTGTCGCTCGATCTGCACATCAACGAGCTGCAGTTGAAGCGCCTGAAGAAGCGCAAGTTGATGCTCAAGGATCAGATCGCACGCCTGGAGAGCCAGCTGATCCCGGACCTGAATGCCTGATGACTAATGCCGAAAGCGCCGTGAAGGGCCTCATCCTCCGGCTCATGTCCGCGCAGTTCCTGGCCGAGACGCTCGCGATCCTGATCGCGGTCGTGATCGGCTTAGCCTTGGCGCGCGCCTCGCGCTCCCGGCGTGCGCTCAGGGACGTGGCAGCTCCGCTGCGCTCGACCTGGCCCGAGCGGGCGCTCGACGCCGCGGGCGTGCTCGCACCGCTCCTTGCGGCTCTCGCCGTGCTGCTCGCCGCGCACGCCGCGCTCGCCGCCGCCGCCCTCGGCACCGCCGGGGTCGACAGCGCGGTGCAGGTCGCGACGGCGGCGGTCGCGCTGCGCCTCGGCGTGTACGTGCTCGGGCGGCTGCTCGGCCCCGGCTCCTGGGTGCACAGCCGCCAGGTGCCGATCACGATCACCCTGTCGGTCATCGCTGCCGTGGCGTTGCTCGGCTGGCTGGACGCGATCGAGGCCGGCCTCAATCGCATCGCCCTGGTGCCCGGCCGCAGCCAGTTCAGCCTGTGGGAGCTGCTCAAGGGGCTGGTGGTGGTGACGGCCTTCGTGGTGGTCGCGAGCCTCGTCGGCCGCGCGCTCGAGCGCCACATGATGCGGCTCGAGCAGCTCGCGGTATCGACCCGCGTGGGAATCTCGAAGTTCACCCACTTCCTCCTGATCGGCCTCGGAATCCTGCTCGGGATCAACGCCGCGGGCGTCGACGTCACGACGCTCAACGTGCTCACCGGCGCCATCGGCTTAGGCCTCGGCTTCGGCCTGCAGTCGGTTGCCAGCAATTTCGTCAGCGGCTTCGTCCTGCTGATGGATAAGTCCATCAAGCCCGGCGACGTCATCAGCTTCACCGCCCATACCGGCGGCGACACCGGCACCAGCAACTTCGGCTGGGTGCAGGAGCTGCGCGGGCGCTACGTGGTGGTGCGCGATCGCGACGGCGTGGACACGCTGGTGCCGAACCAGAACCTGATCACCAGTCCCTTCATCAACTGGAGCTATTCGGACCAGCGGGTGCGCATCAGACTGCCGGTGACCGTGAGCTACGACGACGATCCGGAGGTGGCGCTGCAGCTGCTGCTGGAAGCAGCCGAGGGCCACCCGCGCATCCTGCGCGACCCGCCACCGGTGTCGCGCCTGATCAGCTTCGATGACAACGGCATGCGCCTCGAGATCCGCTTCTGGATCGCCGATCCGGTGAACGGCGTCAACAACGTGCGCTCGGACGTCAACCGGGCAATCTGGCGGATCTTCCGCGCACACGGCGTGCAAATCCCGGTCCCGCAGCGCGACACGCGCCTCCTCGATGCACGCACTCGAAATACGGCGCCGGGCGGCGCGGCCGCCGCGCCCGGGCGCGACCGGGCCGCGGACTGAAGCGGCGCGCGGCGCCGGGTGCGCGCACGTGCCGCTGCGGGTGAATGCGCAACTGGCGATTCCCGATAACGAGGTGTCGGTTTCCTTCGTGCGCGCCTCCGGCCCGGGCGGCCAGAACGTCAACAAGGTGGCGACCGCGGTGCAGCTGCGCTTCGATCTCGCCGGCAGCGCGACACTCGGCCCGGACGTCAAGGCGCGACTCGGGGCCCTCGCCGGCCGCCGCGTCACCGCCGACGGCTCTCTGCTCATCGTCGCGCGCAATCACCGCACCCAGGAGCAGAACCGCCGCGAGGCCGGGGAGCGGCTCGCGGACCTCATCCGCCGCTCGCTCGCGCCGCCTAAGCCGCGCCGGGCCACTGCGCCGACCCGTGCATCGCGCGAGCGGCGCCTCGAGAGCAAGACCCGCGTGCAGCGCGCCAAGCGGCTGCGCGGAAGGCCGCGCTGGGACGAGTGATATGGACAATCCTCAGGAGATACTCATGTATTCGTCGGCCGTGATGGCCTTTCTGCACCACCTCGCCGCCTTCACCGTGGTCGCGGCGCTCGCGGTGGAGGTCGCGATGTTCAGGCCGCCGCTGTCGCCCGTGCAGGCGCGGCGCCTGCAGCGCACCGATCTCATCTTCGGCCTGGCGGCCACCGCGGTGCTCATCATCGGCGGCCTGCGCGTCGCCTACTTCGAGAAAACGACGGTCTACTATCTGCACGACGTCTTCTTCCTCGCTAAGCTGGCGGCATTTCTGATCGCCGCGCTGATCTCGATCTATCCGACCATCACCTTCCTGTCGTGGAACGCGGCGCTCAGAGCCGGCGCAGCGCCCGAGGTGAGCGCCGAGCGCACCCGCCGCGTGCGGCTGTGCCTGATGCTCGAGCTCACCGCGATCGTGGTGATCCTTGCGTGCGCCGCACTGATGGCACGCGGCTTCGGTTACCTGCAGCACTAGTTAATTGGAAAAATCGCCTGCGGCGATTATTGTGCCGGCCGGTCCCTGGCCGGCACCCTGCGGGCCGACCTTCGGTCGGCCAAATTCGCTCCCTGCGAATTTGTCGGACATCAGCTTCGTTGCCGGGCGGCCAAAGGCGCGACTTTGGCGCCCTGCGCTGTAGTCCTATCGCGCCGGACGGATCAGCCACGCGGCGAGCGCCGGCAGCAGGATGATCGCCGCGAGCATGTTCACCAGGAACATGAAGGTCAGCATGATGCCGATGTCTGCCTGGAACTTGAGCGGCGAGAACACCCAGGTTGCGACCCCGATGGCGAGCGTGATGCCGGTGAAGATGATGCTGGCGCCGGTGACCCGCAGCGTGCGCACGTAGGATTCGCGCACCGTGAGTCCCTGCTGCAGGAACTCCTGCATGCGGCTGAAGAAATAGATGCCGTAGTCGACGCCGATGCCGGCGCCGAGGGCCACCATGGGGAGCGTCGAGACCTTGAGTCCGATGCCGACCAGGGCCATCACCGCGTAGACCAGCACCGAGACCAGTCCGAGCGGCACGACCACCAGCACCGTGCCCACAACTGAGCGGAAGGTCAGCAGACACATGACGATGACCGCGCTGAAGACGCCCGCCAGGATGAGCATCTGCTTGGCCTCGACGGTCTCGTTGGTCGCCGCCATGACCCCGACGTTCCCCGCGGCGAGGCGCACCACGGCTCCCTCGAGCGGATTGGCCGCGCGCCACGCCTTGACCGCCGCGATCGCGCGCGCGATGGTCTCGGCGCGATGATCGGTGAGGAACATCATCACCGGAAGGACGTCGCAGTTTTCGTTGAGGAGCCCGGTGCTGGTCTCGATGTAGCGTGTCGACTGGGTGAGCTGGGTCTGCTCACGGGGAATGCTGCGCCACTTGAGGCTCCCTTCGTGCCAGCCGGCGATCGCCACCTTGGCGATGAAGGGCAGCGTGATGACCTCCTGCACGCCCGGCACGTTGCGCATGTGCCAGCCGAAACGGTCGACCGCCGTCATGAGGTCGTGTCTGACGCACACCGGTTCCTGCGACTCGACGATGGCGGTGAGCACATCGACGCCGATGGAGAACTTGCTGGTGATGACGTCATTGTCGCGGTTGTAGCGCGAATCCGCCCGCAGCTCCGGCACCCCCGACTGAGTGTCGCCGATCGGGGTCTCGCGCCCCTTCCACCAGCCCGCCACGGCGAGCACGGCGGCGATCGCGATGATGGCGAGCGAAGGGCCGCGGGCGGTGATTGCCGCCATGCGGTGCCAGACCGCCGCCAGCTGGTGCTGGCGCCGCTCGACACGGACGCGGAAGCCCGGATCGAAGTGCACGTACGACACCACCACCGGCAGCAGTACCAGGTCGGTGAGGATGACGATCGCGACGCCGATGCTGGCGGTGATCGCCATCTCGCGGATCACCTGCACGGGGATCAGGAGGATGCTCACGAACCCGACGAGGTCCGCGAGCAGCGCAACCACGGCCGGCATCAGCAGCTGTCGGAACACCCGGCGGGCCGCATCGACGCTCCCGAGCCCGGCGAGAGCGGCGTCCGCGACCGCGCTGATCTTCTGCACGCCGTGGCTCACCCCGATCGCAAAGATGAGGAACGGTACCAGCAGGCCGATCGGGTCGATCCCGTAGCGCAGCACCACCAGCGACCCGAGCTGCCATACGACCGCTACACCTGAGCACAGCACCGGCACGAACGCGATGCGCCAGGACTGGCAGTAGACCCGCACCGCGAGCAGGGTCAGAGTGAGCGCAATGCCGGCGAACATCACGACCGAGCCCGCCCCCGCCGCGATGTCGCCCATCACCATGGCGAAACCGATCATGTGCACGCCGATGCCGCGGCGCGGGAATGCCGCCGTCTCGATCCCGCCGCTCGCACGCGTCTGCACCTGAGGGGCCGCGGACGCCTGCCCCGCCGTGGGGTGCTCGATCTGCTGCCGCACCTTCAGCTCGAGGGAGTTCGCCACCGCGATTGGATCGACCGGCCGTCCCTGCGGGTCCTGATCGAGCACGATCGCGCTCACCAGCGCTCCGGAGAAATCGTTGGCGACCAGGCGGCCGATGATGCCGGCCTTCCTGATGTTGTCGCGCACGTGCGCAAAATTCTCGGGCGTGGGCGTGAAATCCGCCGGTATCACGTCCCCCGCCTCGATGCCCTCCTCGACCACCTCGAGATAGCGTACGTTGGGCGTGAAGATCGACTGTACCCGCGTGCGGTCGATGCCGTCCGTGACGATGACCTCGTCGGTGGCCTTGCGCAGCGCGGCGAAGAACTCCGACGTGAACATGTTGCCGTCGCGGGCGATGAGCGCCACCAGCACGCGGTTGGCGCCTTGGAACTCGGCCACCTTCGGGTCGAGATAGGTGCGCATGTACTCGTGGTGCACCGGCAGGGTCTTCAGGAACGAGGTGTCGATGCGCAGGCCATGCAGCGCCGTCGCGCCCAGAACGAGCGTGCCGAGAGCGAACACTGCGAGGATCAGGGTGCGGTGCCCGAAGATGAGCCGCTCGAGCCAGCCACCGAAGCCCGGCAGCGGCGCTTCCCCGCCCGCGTGGACGGCCATCAGCGCGTCTCCCCGGCGACCGCGGCGACGGCGCCGAGCGTGACCCGTCGGACGCCGTCCTCACCCGCGACGACGAGTGTGTCCCTGGCGACGGCGAGCGCGGCCGACAGTCCGCTGCGGTCGCTCTGTTGCTCGAGACTGAAGGTGCGGCCGCCGTCGCGGCTCACCAGCACCACGCCCGAGAGGCCCACGACGGCGAGCGCGCCGCCGGGCAGCGCCGCTGCGCCATCGAGCAGCGCCACGGTGCCGGTCGGAAGCTGTCGCCAGCTCGCGCCGGCGTCCTCGGAGCGGTAGAGGTTCCCGCGCATGCCGCAGGCGAGCAGCACATCACCCGCGAGCGGCAGCACCTCGAAGAACGAGCCGGCATACGGCGAGGTAAGCCCCTGCCAGTGACCGCCGCCGTCGTCGCTGCGGTACAGGTGTCCCGCCTCGCCAGCGATGTAGAGCCGGTCCCCGGACGCGCCCACGATGCGATTGAGGTGAAAGCCCCCGCCGGCTTCACTCACTGCGGGGGCGGCTGCCGGACGCGGCGCGCCGGCCGGTCGCGGCGCCGGAGCGGGCGCAAAGGTGCGCTGCTGCCAGCTCGCACCGCCGTCGGCGCTCGTCAGATAGGTGCTGTAGGCGCCGACGGCTACGCCCAAGCCGGCCGCGCCGCACCACACGTCGAGCAGCGGCCGCTGCGCCTCGGGCGCATTGTGGACGAGTCTCCAGTTCTCTCCGGCGTCATCGGTCGCGAGAACGACCTCATCGTGCCCGACCGCCACACCGTGCCGGGCATCGAAGAAGCACACGCCAGTGAGCAGCGCCTGCGTGGGGACGCTCGCCGCCTGCGTCCAGCTCGCGCCGCGATCGTCCGAGAGCACGATGACACCGCGGTCGCCGACCGCGATCAGCCGCTCGCCGGCAGCGGCGAGCGCGATCAGGAGCGAATGAGAAGCAAGGCGTGCGTGCTCGGCGCTCCGCGGTAACGGCTGCGGCTGCGGCGCTGGCGGCTGCGCCCGAGCGGCCCACGCTACCACCACGAGCGCGGCCGCGAGCGCAACCAAGGACCCTCGGGGCGCGCCCGAATTCACGGCGTTTCTTAGCGGATGCCGCGGCGCTCCAGCACGCTCGGCTGATAGTCGGCGGGCGTCCGCTTGATGCTGAAGTCGTAGGAGTGCGCCTGCTCGCTCACCAGGTTGAGCGCGAGATAGCGCCCGTTCGAGAGGTCCATGACGGTCTCCAGGGACGTCCAGAGCGAGGGCAGGCTGTAGTAGTTCATCGCGTGCCCCTCCTGCACGCGGTAGAGCTGCCCGCGCACGTCGTAGCAGTCGACCGCGAGGATCTGCCAGGAATCCTCGTCGACGTACAGCGTCCGCCGGCTGTAGATATGACTCATTCCGGGCTTGAGCGTGGCATCCACGACCCATACGCGATGCAGCTCATAGCGCGCGAGATCCTGGTTGATGTGATTCTTGTGCAGGATGTCGCTGTACTTGACCTTCGGGTCCTGGAGACGGTAGGCGTTATAGGGAACGTACATCTCCTTCTTGCCGATCAGCTTCCAGTTGTAGCGCTGCGGGCTGCCGTTGTAGACGTCGAACTGATCGTCGGTGCGCAGGTTGTCGGCACTGGTGCCGGGATTGTCGAAGGCGACTTGCGGCGCACGCAGCACGCGGCGCTGGCCGGGATTGTACAGCCAGGCGCGGCGGCTCTCCTTCGCCTGATCGAGCGTTTCCTGCACCAGCAGCACCTCGCCGGCGAGCCGCGCCGGTGCCGTGGTCTCCTGCGTGAAGTACACGAGGATGTTGTTCATGGCCGCTTCGGTCATGCCCGGCTCGTAATACGGGAAGAAGAACTCCTCCTTGAACGTCACCATCGTGTAGCCGCCACTGGCGGTCATCGGGGCCTGCCCGATCGTCAGCGCCGCGGCCACCCCGCGGTAGCGGGTGAGGTGATTCCAGTACACCTCGAGTCCCGACTGCGGAATCGGGAACGGTGTGCCGCCGATCGCTCCGGTGAAGCCGTTGCCGTCGGGTACGAGCCTGGCCGTGGTCGCATTGCGTTTGGTGCCTTCGTACACGCTCTCGGGCGCGGCGCCGCTGCGATGCGTCGGGTAGACGATCATCTTGTAGTCGGGGTAGGTCTTGAACAGCGCCTTCTGCCCCTCGGTGAGCTTCGCCGCGTACTGGCTCAGGTTCGCGTTCGTGATGGTGAACAGCGGCTTGTCGCTCGCGTAGGGGTCGGGAAAGTGATCGGGGGAGTGATAGCTCGGAAAGCCCGCGTCGGCCGCCGACTTGAGGCCGCCCGTCCACGCGGGAATCGAGCCGTCGGCGTTGCCGGCCTTCTCGCCCCCGAGCGGCGTCAGGTCCGCGCCGAGCCGCGCGGCCTCCTGCGGGCTCACCGCCCCCCACGCCAACTGCGCGAACAGCATCGCCGCCGCCAAACGCACCACTATTTTCATTGCAGCCCCCTTCATTGCTCACACATGCCCGTCAGGCTGCGCGGCTCTCAGAACGAAAATTTGACGCTGGCGGCGACGAAATCGCGGTCGCCCAGCAGGTTGTACTGGCCGGCGCCGCCGTAGTGGGTGTACGAGACGTCCAGCTCCCATGTGTGGCGCACGCTCGCCGTGATTCCCACGGTGCTCTCATAGCGGCCGGCCAGGAACGCGCCCCCGGGACCGGGCGAGTTCCCGCTGACATCCTGGCTCCAGGTCAGGTGCGGCGACAGGTTCCAGTCGCCGATCACGTTGGCGTAATCGAGCTTGCCGTTGACGACGTAGCCCCAGGCGAAGTCGCTGGCGAACTCGGAGCCCGGAATGAGGCACTGGAAGCCCGGCACGACGCACTGGCCATTCACCGCCGGGAACTCCGGGTAACCGCCGAGGTTCGGGTTGCCGCTCAGCGTGCCCGGACCGCCGAAGCGCACGCCGAAGCCCTCGGGGCCGCCGGTGTACTTGTTCGGGAGCGACACGTAGTCGGCCCCGGCCTCGACGGTCAGCACGGCCTGGGAGGCCTTCAGCACGTTGGCCCAGATCTGGGTGGCGCTGACATCGAAGTGCCAGGTGTCCTTGAGCTCATAACCCTGCACGGTCTGTCCCAGCCCGTACAGGCCGAACTGGTTGCATCCGGTGATGGGGGTCGCGGAAGCCGGCAGGCAGCGCCCGGGCCCGGTCGTCGGCGCGCCGAGCAGCTTCTCGAGGCCCGTCTCGAAGGGACTGAGCGAGGCGTAGATGAGCTCGGGGATGTCGAGCTGCAGCGGCACGTTGTGGCGGAAAGCGACTTCGCCCTGGAGCGAGGTGCCGGTCTTCTGAATCTCTGTGTTGAAGGACAGGCCGAGCATCTTGATGTCCTGCGGGAACTGCTCGAAGTAGCCTTGCGTGCGCGCATATTCGTTGGCCGCGAGGTTGCTCGCCTGGTTGTTGACATTGCCGCCCGCGAGCAGGGTGTTGGCGCCGATGGTGGCGTACTGAGTCGCCGTCGCCGCGCTCAGGTTCCCGCCCTGCGACGCGGCGGCCCCCTGGCCGACCGCCGCACCGGTGGCAATGGCCGCCGGCAGCGGCAGTCCCGCGGCGACCGCCTGCGCGGCAGCGCCGGCGGCTTCGGCCGCACCGAACGCGTTGCCGAAACCCGCCTGGGTGCCGGTCTGAAAGGAGATCACCGGCGAGCGACTAGTGTAGTTGAGGAAATAGAAGCCGAGCTGGGTGCCCTGGCCGAAGTTTGGCAGGAAGAGCTTGAAGTTGACGCCAAACTGACCCGACTGCGAGGGCGTCTGATCAGGCAGGCGGGGGATGGTCTGGAAATCGCCGATCAGCGAGCCACCGAGCGGGGTGAAGTTGACGCCCTGGTCCGAGATCGCGCCGAAGCCGAGCACGATTTTGTTGCCGCCGGCGCCGGCGATGTCGTTGGTGCTGAAGTAGGCGCCGGTGGGCTCGATGATGTTCTCGTGCCAGTCGAAGAGATAGATGAGCTGAGTGCTCAGGTTCTGCGTGAGCTGCAGGTTGAAGACCGCCGACTCGTCGGGCAGGAACGCCTGCTTGAGCTCTGCGCGCGCACCCTCGAGCTGCAGCGCGGTCACGTCGAAGTAGTCGACCTGGTTCAAGCCGCCGGGGATGTAGAGGCTCTCGCCCCAGTCCACCACCTGCCGCCCGAGCCGCAGCTCGGAGGGCATCGTGCCCAGATTGAAACGCAGGTAACCGAACGCATCGAGCAGACGGGTATAGCTTCCGACCACATCTTTCGCGTCGTGCGACAGCAGCGTGCGCTCGGTGTTGTTGCCCATCACGTAGAAGTCATAGAGGCCCGAGCCGCGCACGAAGAGCCCGGCCGTATCCTTATATTTGAGGGAGAGCTCCGTGGTGCCGGTGAGCACCTGCGTGAAGGTGCCCTTGCCGTAGTTGAGGTCGCCATCGTCAATGTTGGGGCCGTAGCCGCAGCCGCCATCGGCGATGGCGATCAGCGCGCAGTTGCGCCCTTCCGTGCGCCACCCCTGGCCGTAGCCGATGGTGGTATCCCAGGAGCCGGTCCAGTCGCCGGATCCGAAGCTGAATGCCCGCGCCTCGGAACCGAAGCCCAACGCCAGACAGACCGCCGCCGGGGCGATCAGCAGCCCGCGACGGCCCATGTGCACTTTCCTCATGTCTCCCCCTGCTCCCTTGCGGCCCCTGAGGCGCCGGTCCGACCGCCACGGACCGCCCGCGCCGGCGCTGGAAGTTACGTGATTGCGTTGATCTGCACCCGCTGCTCGCGCACGCACGCCGGGTTCTTGTTTGTTCCGCAACACAAAGCCTGCGCTCCGGAGTCTACGACTCGGCCACGCGGGGCGGCAAGCAGCGGCCAAATCAGCGCCCTATGATGAGCTCCCGCGGCGGGTCGGCGGCAGCAGGCGGCCGTGGCGCAAATGGACACCTTCACCGGCAAGACTGTGTTGATTACCGGGGCTTCCACCGGGATCGGGCGTGCCCTCGCGCTCGAGCTGGCGGGCCAGGGGGCGCAGCTGGCGCTCAACGCGCGCGACGCGGACCGGCTCGGTGAGGCCGCGGGCGAATGCGCCACACGGGGGGCCCCGGTGCTCGCCGTTCCCGGAGACGTTACCGGGGGCACGGACTGCCGGGAGATCGTGGCGCGCACTCTGGAACGCTTCCAGAAGCTCGATGCGCTGGTGAATAACGCCGGCATGACGATGTGGGCGCGGTTCGATGAGCTTAAGGATCTCGCGCCCCTCGAGCGGCTGCTCGCGGTCAACTACCTGGGCGCCGCGCACATGACCGCGGCAGCACTCCCGTACCTCAAGAACTCGCGCGGCCTGATCGTCGCGGTCGCGAGCATCGCCGGTCTCACCGGCGTGCCCGAGCGCACCGGCTACGCCGCCAGCAAACACGCGATGGTCGGCTTCTTCGAGTCGCTGCGCATCGAGCTCAAGGGCAGCGGCGTCGACGTCACGATCGTGGCTCCGGACTTCGTCAAGAGCGAGCTGCACAAGGGGGCTCTCGGCGCCGACGGCCAGCCGCTCGGGAAGAGTCCCATGGACGAGCCGCGCATCATGACGAGTGAGGAATGCGCGCGGCTGATCGCGCGCGCCATGGGCCGGCGGCAGCGGCTCCTCATTACTTCCTGGCGCGGACGCTTCGGGCGCTGGGCGCGCCTGCTCGCGCCGGCACTGGTCGATCGCATCGCCGAGCGGGCCATCCGCCTGCGGCGCTGAACGCGCCGCGCGCGCCGTCATTCGAAGGCGATGGCGGGCAGGTCGAGCGCGATGAGAAAGTATTCGAACAGGTGCTGGATCACGCGGATCTGGTTGTGCAGCCGATGATCGCTGTCGAGCAGATGCAGGGCCGCGCGGTAGCCGTGCGCGAAGCGCACGCTGTGCTCGTAGGGCACCACTTCGTCGCGCCAGCCGTGCACCACGGCGGCCGGGCAGTCGAGCGAGCCGGCGCGCAGCTCCGGCAGTCCCTCGAGATAGAGCGCCGGCGCCAGCAGAAACAGCCCGCGGGCGTGCAGGAGCGAGGCGGAAGCGACCGCCACATAGCCGCCCATGCTCGAGCCGACCAGCACCAGATCACCGGCCAGCTCCTTGCAGAAATCGACGAGCTTCGCGACGCGCGCGCGCGGCATATCGATCCCGCGGTAGTCGACCGAATGCGCTTCGTAGCCTTCGCTGCGGGCGACCTCGGCGAGCGCGGTGATCTTGCGGCCCCACGGGCCGCTCTCCTGACCGTGGGAGAACACGACGTGACGGGTCACGGACGCCTCCACGGAGCTGCGGCGGGGACTGGGTGCCGGCTCAACATGGGCGAATAATGCAGGCAATGGAAACGTTAAGCCAATCGGGCGCGGCGCGCGGGAGCGACGCCGGCTGGCAGTTCTGGATCGACCGCGGCGGCACTTTCACCGACGTCGTGGGGCTCGCTCCGGATGGTGCGCTGCACGTGCGCAAGGTGCTGTCGGTACCCGCGGGCGGCGCCGCGCACCGCGACCCCGGACTCGACGCGGCACGCGAGATCCAGGCCACGGTCGCCCCCGGCGCGCCGGTAAGCGAGGTGAAGGTCGGCACGACGGTGGCGACGAATGCGTTGCTCACGCGTACCGGCGAGCCGGTCGTGCTGGTGACGACCGCGGGCTTCGCCGATGCGCTGCGTGTCGGCTACCAGAACCGCCCCGACATCTTTGCGCGCAACATCGTGCTGCCGAAGCTGCTGCACGCGGCAGTGATCGAGGCCACCGAGCGCATCGACGCCGACGGCAGGATCCTCGTGCCGCTCGATGAGGGGCGGTTACGCGAGGCTCTGGCACGCGCGCGCCGCGCCGGGCGCCGCGCGGTCGCCATCGTATTCCTGCACGGCTGGCGCCATCCGCAGCACGAGCGGGCCGCGGCCGCCGCGGCCCGCGAGCTCGGGTTCGACGAGGTCTCGGTGTCGCACGAGCTCTCACCGCTGGTGCGCTACGTAACGCGAGGCGACACGACGGTGCTCAACGCCTATCTGGCGCTGCCGCTGCGCGCCTACCTCGGCGGACTTAAGCAGCAGCTGCGCTCGCTCGACACCCGGGCGCGCCTGACGCTGATGCAGAGCAATGGCGGACTGGCGGATGCGGCCGCCTTTCACGCCATGTCGAGCGTGCTGTCGGGGCCCGCGGGCGGACTCATCGGGATGCGCTGGGTGGGTGAGCGGGCGGGCTTCCCGAGGCTCATCGGCTTCGACATGGGCGGAACGTCGACCGACGTCTCGCTGATCGATGGCGAGCTGCCACAGCGCTTCGAGCACACGATCGCCGGCGTGCGCCTCACGCAGCCGATGCTCGACGTGCACACGATCGCCGCGGGCGGTGGCTCGATCCTCAGCTTCAGGGACGGGCGCTTCGCGGTGGGACCCGCCTCGGCGGGCGCGGAACCGGGACCGGCGTGCTACCGGCGCGGCGGGCCGTTGACTCTCACCGACGTCCAGGTGCTCCTCGGCCATCTGCGTCCCGACACGCTGCCGGCGTTATTCGGGGAGGACGGGCGATCGTGCATCGACCCGGAGGTGGTCGCCAGCGCCTTTGCCGAGCTCGCCGCGCGCGTCAGCGCGCAAGGCCCGCACGGCTGCTCGGCGGAGGTGGTCGCGGAGTCGTTCCTCGAAGTCGGCGTCGAGTCGATGGCGAACGCGATCCGCCAGGTGTCGGCGCGGCAGGGACTCGACGCGGGAGACTTCACGCTGTTCTGCTTCGGCGGCGCGGCGGGCCAGCACGCCTGTCGCGTGGCGCGCGCCGCCGGCATGCGCCGCGTCCTGGTCCATCCGCTCGCGAGCGTGCTCTCGGCGTTCGGCATCGGAGTGGCGGATCGGCTCGCGGTGCGGCGCGCGAGTCTGCGCCAGCAGCTCGCGGAGGCCGGGCTCGCCGCGGCGCGCCAGGCGCTCGCGCTGCTCGAGTCGCAGGCACGCGAGGAGCTCAGCGCCTTCGCCCCCGAGCCGGGACGCGTGCGGGTGGCGCTGCTGCTCGAGGTGCGCGCGGGCGACAGCGACGTGGCGCTGTCCGTGCCGCTCGGCTCCCTCGCTGAAGTGCGCGAGCGCTTCCATGCCGAGCACTTGAGGCGCTTCGGCTTCGCCGCGCACGGCCTCAGCGTGGTGATCGAGGCCTTGCGCGCCGAGGCGCGCCTCTCATCGCTCGATGCGGCGCAGCTCGTCATGCCGGCGCCGCGCACCCGCGCAACGCTCCCCCCTACGGCGCGCGCCTGGTTCGAGGGCTGGCGCGAGGTGCCGCTGGTGTCGATGAGCGAGCTCGGGGGCGCGCTCGCGGGACCTGCGCTCATCGTCGAGCCGCACAGCACCGTGGTGCTGGAGAGCGGCTGGCGCGCCACGGCGCTCGCCGGCGGGGAGCTGCTGCTCGAGTCCGACGCGGCGGTACCGGCCGCGCGCGCTGCGGCCGCGACCGACCCCGCGCGGATCGAGATATCCAACAACCTGTTCATGCACATCGCCGAGCAGATGGGCGAGGTGCTCAAGGCGACGGCCCAGTCGGTCAACATCCGCGAGCGGCTCGACTACTCCTGTGCCCTGTTCGACTCACGCGGCGGCCTGGTCGCCAACGCACCGCACATGCCGGTGCATCTCGGCTCGATGGGCGCGAGCGTGCGGGCCGTCATCGAGGCCCGGAGCGGCAGACTGAAGGCCGGCGATTCCTGGCTCCTCAACAGCCCGTACCACGGCGGCACCCACCTGCCCGACATGACGGTCGTGACTCCGGTGTTCATCGGCGGCGAGGAGCGGGCGGATTTCTTCGTCGCCTCGCGCGCCCATCACGCCGACATCGGCGGGATGACCCCCGGCTCCATGCCCCCTTTCAGCCGCAACATAGAAGAGGAGGGAGCGCTCTTCGAGTGCTTCCACCTGGTGAGCGGCTCGACGTTGAGGGAGCGGGAGCTGCGCGCCGCGCTCGCCGCAGGCCCCTGGCCGGCACGCTCGCCGGAGCAGAATCTCGCCGACCTGCGCGCGCAGCTCGCCGCCAACGCGCGCGGCATCGCTGAAGTTCGCCGCGCCGTCACGCGCTATGGGCTCGCGAGCCTGCATGAGCGCATGCGCGAGGTCCAGGACAATGCGGCGCTCTCGGTGCGCAACGCCATCGTCGAGCAGCTGAGCGGGGAATTCCGTTACGAGATGGACGGCGGACAGGTGATCGCGGTGCGCATCGACATCGACCGCAGCACACGCCGTGCGCGCGTGGATTTCACCGGCAGCTCGGCGCAGGGCGAGCACAACTTCAACGCACCGCGCGCGGTGTGCCTGGCGGCGGTGCTGTACGTGTTCCGCACGCTGATCCAGCGGCCGATACCGCTCAACGAAGGCTGCCTCGAGCCGCTCGAGATCGTCATCCCGCCGGGCTCGATGCTCGACCCGCGGCCGCCGGCGGCGGTGGCGGCCGGCAACGTCGAGACCTCGCAATGCATCGTGGATGCGCTCTACGGCGCGCTCGGGATACTCGCGGCCTCCCAGGGCACGATGAACAACCTGACTTTCGGCGATGAGCAGCTGCAGTACTACGAGACCATCGCCGGCGGCGCCGGCGCCGGGCCGGACTTCGACGGCTGCGACGCGGTCCACACCCACATGACCAACTCACGGCTCACCGACCCCGAGATCCTCGAGGCAAAGTTCCCGGTGCTGGTGCGCGAGTTCGCCATCCGGCGCGGCTCCGGAGGCGCCGGCCGCCATCACGGCGGCGACGGGCTGGTGCGGCGCATCGAGTTTCGCGCGCCCTTCTCCGGGGCGCTGCTCGCCAATCACCGCCGCATTGCTCCCTTTGGCCTGGCCGGTGGCCAGCCGGGTGCGCGCGGCGAGGCGCGCATCCGGCGCGCGGCGGGCGCAGTCGAGACGCTCGGGGGCACGGCGCGCTTTGACGTGGCCCCCGGGGACGAGCTCACGATTCTTACGCCGGGCGGCGGCGGCTTCGGCCCCCCAGATTAACCGCGGCCAATCAACCCACCAGTCCCCCGCGCAGTATCGACGTCTGAATCTCCCACTCGACCCGCTGCTGCGCGGTGGCCGAGCGGTTGACCGACACCGGGCGCACCCGGCTCAAGCCGGGGCGATGCGTGACCAGCCAGGTGTCGAACTCGCCCGCCCTGGTGGTAGCAAAACCGAACAGCAGATTGAACTTGCCCTCGGCGACGCTCTGCTCGCCGTTGACCCGCTCGTCACAGATGACGAAGTGGCTGTCGCGCGCCGTGGCGCCGGCGAAAGCGCCCTGCCCGGCAAGTGAGTCGAGGAATTCCTCGACGCGGGCCCGGGCGCGCGCCCAGGTTGCCGGCCCGTTGTGCTCGAGCAGCATCCAGCGCGTGCCCTGCTCGATGCTGGCGGCGATGTAGAGCGCGAGGCGTCGCGCCGACAGGTAGCGCCAGTCCGAGGCGCCGCTCCCCCCGGCGGCGAGCGTGCGGGGGCCTAAGCCGGCGCGCGCGGCGGCGCGCACGGCGAGCAGCGTATTGACGCCCGCCTGGGTGAGGCGCACGCGGTCTGCGTCCGAGACGGCAACCGCGGGACGCAGCCCCGGGCGCAATGGCGCCTCCTCGGGCTCGGTGGCCGTCCACACCGGCCAGCTCTCATCCGAGCGCGCAATCATCCCGGCCGCCGCGGCGCTCGAGCCGAAGATCTCGACTCGCCCGCGCAGCCGGTCGAAGGCCTGGATGCGCGGGTAGTACATCACCGCACAATCGCTGCGGAACGGCCAGGTGCGCAGTGCCTCGAGCGCGGCGGGGGCGCTGGTCCAGGACGCGGGTGGATCGACGATCAGCAACGCGCAGCGCTCGCGGCAGATGCGCGCAGCGACCAGCAGCGTGGAAAGTCCCACGTCCTGCTCGCGAGCGAGCGGCGGAATGCACAGCAGGTTGAAACGGGCGGTACCTTCGAGGGCAAACAGCCCGGTGCCGCGCGTGCGCGAGCCGATCACATCGTAGTCGGTGAGCGGCGCACCGTCATCGCCGTCGGGATTGGACAGCGTGTAGCCGACCGCGACGCCGCCGGGTGCTCCGGCCGAGCGATCGGGGCGGCGCTCGGCAACTGCGCCGTGCACCCGTACCAGGCTCGATTGCAGCAGCACGTCGGTGACGAAGCGCGGCGAGCCCGGCTCGACCGACACCCGCCGGTAGATCTCCTGGTCCTCCACCAGCTCCGAGCCCGCGCTGCGCACCCGCTGTACCACCAGGTTGAAGCGGTCCGCGTCGACGACCGAGAGGCCGTCGTAGTCAACCGAAGCGCGCAGATACTCGCGCGAGCCGGAATTGAGTGCCACCAGCGTGAGCGTGCCGCCGGCGGCCGGGAGACTCAGGGTCGGCGGACGCGCGCCGTTGACCACGCGCACGATGCGCGCCTCACGGCCGCCGTTCTCGAAGAACTGCTCCACCGCGTATGACAGCGTCGACGGTTGCCACAGGCCACCGAACTGCTGTTGGAACTCGGCGAAGCTCTTTACCGCGAGTGGCCGTGAGACCGGACCCTTGAGTGTGCGGCCGACGAAAGCGGCGATCCCGGTCGCCACGCCGTCGATGGCGTGAAAGTCACGGTGTTGTTGGGCGAGTTGTGCGCCTGCGCTAGGGCTGTTGGCCACTCAACGCCTCTTGGTATTGTGCCCGCAGGACTCTAGCACAGCGGTATCCCCGCCGTAGGCACAATCTCGGCGCGTTGCAACTTAACTTCGGCGTGCGCCCGAGGACTCGGCGACCTCAGCGGCGCGCTCTGCGCGGCGCCGCGCGTCCTCGGCACGAGCACGCTCGAGTGCCTCGCGCTTGGCGGTGATCTCCGCCAGCATCAGCTGCAGCCATTCGGAGAGCGCGCGCGGCGGCGGCTCGCTCGCCATCAGCTGCCGTCCTTGGGAACGGGCGGCGGAGTCTTGCCCCCGGCCGCGCCGGCGGGACTCGGGGCGGTGGCGGCCGGCGCGCTCGCGCCGGGCTCGATCTCCGAGAACATCTGCTTGAAGGACGCCTCGTCCATCGGCAGGTCGGACCTGCCATCCCAGGTGGAGCCCTGCGGAATCACGTTCTGCACCCGCGGTGCAGCAGCGACCACCTGCTCGAGGCTCGCGGCGGCGCTCGAGACAGGCACCGGGATCCCGCGCGGGTCGTGCGTCAGCGAGGCGACGCGATCCCAGTCGATCTGCTGATGGTGAGTCTTGAGCTGCTGCTGCAGCGCGGCGCCAAGCGATTTGCCGAGGAGCTTGCGCTGTGCCTTGCTCCAGTCGCGCGCATCGTCCTCCAGCACATCGAGCGGCTGCAGATAGAGCTGCCCGTTGCCCCAGCCGAACAGGAATGGCTGATTCACCACCCGCACTTCGGTTCCCACCGGGATCATGTTAAAGAACTGCTCGATGTCCTCCGGGTACAGGCGGATGCAGCCATGACTCGAGCGCAACCCGACACCGGCCGGCTTGTTGGTGCCGTGTATCAGGTAGCTCGGCCACTGCAGGTAGAACGCGTACTTGCCGAGCGGGTTGTCCGGGCCCGGACCGATCACCGGATCGAGGTCCTCGCCGTTGTCGTGGTGCTCCTTGAGCACCGATACCGGCACGCGCCAGGTGGGATCCTTCTGCCGGCGCGCGATCTTGGTGACCCCCTCCGGGGTGCGCCAGCCCACCTTGCCGATCCCGATCGGGTGCGTCAGCACCACGACGCGCTCGCCGCGCTTCACCGGCGGGAAATAGTAGATGCGCATGGCGGCGATGTTGATCACGACGCCGCTGTAGGGAGCGTTGGGGAGAATGAACTGCGTCGGCACGATGATCTCGCGCCCCTCACCCGGCAGCCACGGATCCACCTTGGGGTTGGCGCGCAGCAGCTCCTCATAGCCGACGTTGAAGCGCCGGGCGATGTCCGTGAGGGTGTCGTCCTTGCCGGCGGTGACTACCTGTACCTCGCCCACGACGCTCTGGCCAGGCTCGAGCTCAAAGCGCTCGGTCGCGACGGGCAGCGGCAGCGCCGGCGCGGCCGGAGCCGCCGGTGGGGCTGGCGGGGGTGCCGCGCGGTGCAGCGAACCGAAAAGCGAACAGGCGGCCAGTACGGAGCAGCTCGCGAGCGCTCCGAGCGCAGCGCGCAGCCGGACAATATTCATAGGTAAAGGATTATGACCCATGTCGAAGCGCCCGGACCGTCGCCAATTCACTACAGCAGCACGGGCTGTTCAGGCAGCTCGTTAGCGCCTCGTGGCTTGCCCGGGAAATGCCGCCCCAGGAGCGTCCCCACGCCCAGGATCCCGACGACCGAGCCCTCGCGAAAGCGCCCTTCGCGGTATTGGTGCTCCATCTGGCGGCACACCACCGCCCACTCGGCCTGCGGCACGTGCGTGGCGATGCCGCGGTCGGCGATGATCTCGACCGCGCGATCGGCCAGATCCACGTAGATGAGCACCCCGTTGCTGTGCGCCGTGTCCCACACCCCGAGCTGCCCGAACAGCTGCAGCGCACGCTGACGCGGTGCGAGATCGTGCCAGAGCTCGGGCAGGTCGAATGCCGTCTCCACCACGAAGCGAATCTCGCCTGCGTGGCGCGCCTCGCATTCCTTTATGGCCTGCTCGATCGCCGCGCGCACCTCGAGCGGAAAGTGCCGGCGCGTGCTGAAGTGCGTGGTCAGCAGATGGCGGAGGAGACGCGCGAGCTTCATGGCCTACCAGCTCCCGGAAGCGCCGCCGCCGGCGAAGCCACCGCCCCCGCCGCTGAAGCCGCCGCCGCCGAACCCGCCACTCAAGCCGCCCCCCAGCCCGCCGCCGAAGCCGCCCCAGCCGCCGCCGAAGCCGCCGCTCGACCAGCCACTGCCGCGCCCGAGACCACCGAGCAGCGTAAAAATGAATGCGCCGATCGCGGCCAGCCCCGCCAGCGCGAGCGCGTAGCCCGCGATCCACACGAGAAGGCCCGCTCCCGTGCCCGTCAGCACCGAGCCCAAAGTGCGCCCGAAGATCCCGCGCAGCACCACCGAGCCCGCGAACACCGCGAACAAGAGCGGCAGCAGCAGCCCTGAGCCGTGGCCGCGCCGGCCCGGCTGCCACTCCCGCTCGGGAGGCGGCAGCGGCTCGCCCTGAATGAGCTTCATCATCTGCTCGAGGCCCGCATCGATACCGCCGTAGAAGTTTCCCTGGCGGAACGGGGGCTTCACGGTCTCATCGAGGATGCGGTTCGAGAGAGCGTCGGTGAGCACCCCCTCGAGTCCCCGCCCCACCTCGATGCGAACTTTATGGTCGTCCTTGGCGACGATGAGCAGCGCGCCGTCATCCACTCCCTTGCGGCCGAGCTTCCAGGCATCGACCACGCGGATCGAGTACTCCTCGATCGTCTCCGGCTGCGTCGTCGGCACGATGAGCACCGCGAGCTGCGCGCCCTTGGCGGACTCGAACGCGGCGAGTTTCTGCTCGAGCGCGCTCTGCTGCCCGGCGGTGAGCGTGCCGGTGAGGTCCGTGACGCGCGCGCTGAGTTTCGGGAGCGGCTGCAGATCCTGCGCGGCGGAGGCGAGCGCGAGGCCGAGAAGCAGCGGCAACGCGACTCCCGCCCAGCGGCGGGCCCGAGGCGCGGATCGGCTCATCGCGTCATTGTTTGGCGGGTTGGCCCGCGGCCGCCGGCGCGCTCGGCGCCGACGTGGCCGGGGTCGTGGTGTCGAAGCTCACCGTCGGCGCCGTGGCGATCTGCTGCTCGTTGGCGACCGTGAAGTTCGGCTTCACCTGGAAGTCGAACATCTTGGCCGTGAGATTCACCGGGAACGAGCGCACCGTGACGTTGTACTTCTGCACCGCTTCGATATAGCGGTTGCGCGCCACGGTGATGCGGTTCTCGGTACCCTCGAGCTGCGACTGCAGGTCAGCGAATCTCTGGTCGGACTTCAGCTGCGGATAGTTCTCGGTGATCGCCATCAGGTGGCTGAGCGCCTGGGTGAGGTCACCCTGCGCAGCCTGATACTTCTGAAAGAGCTCCGGGTTATTCAGCACCTGCGGCGTCACCTGGATCGAGTTCGCGCGGGCGCGTGCCTCGGTCACCCCGATCAGGACCCGCTGCTCCTGCGCGGCGTAGCCCTTGACGACCTCGACGAGATTGGGAATGAGATCGGCCCGGCGCTGGTACTGGTTGACGACCTCCGACCAGGCAGCCTTCACGCTCTCATCCTGCTGCTGCAGGGTGTTGTACCCGCAGCCCGACAACGTCAGCACCGCAGCGCCGAGCAACCCGACCATCCGCGCACGCATTTGGATTCTCCTGGATCCGGGGGGTGCGGATTGTCACATGGGGGCCGAAGCCGCGTCGATCATGGGCAAAAAAAAGGTTCTTCTCCCATCTGCGGGGAGCTTAGGTAGATGAGGCGAACGGTCACCACTGCTAGCTTTGGTGTTGTCACGCATCAGAGCAGGCAGGAGGGCGACCGTTGGCCCCGAATGAGTGTATTTCCGCCCTGGGAGGGTGGGAAGGTTTCGAGGTATGCGAGTGGCGGCAGGAGCGACGGGGTACGCGCAGCTGGTGTGTGCTGCGGCTGCGCCGGGATCGATCCCGGGTCGCCTACTGCAGCGGCTGCTGGCGCGAGGCGCCGGCTATCCACGACGTCGAGTGGCGCAGCGTGCGGGATCTGCCGCTCTTTGAGCACGCGGTGGAGCTTCAGGTGCCGCGTTTGCGGGTAGCGTGTCCGCACTGCGGTCCGAAGCTGGAGCTGCTGGAGTGGCTGGCACCGTATGCGCGGGTGACGCGGCGGCTCGCCGAGAGCGTGTCGCGGCTGTGCGCGGTGATGTCGATCCGGCACGTCGCCGAGTACTTCGACCTCAACTGGAAGACGGTCAAGCAGATCGACAAGCGCCTGCTCGGGCAGCGGCTCGGGCCGGTGGATCTCACGGGGGTCACGGTGATCGGGATGGATGAGTTCGCCATCCAGCGCGGCCACCGCTACGCCACGGTGGTCATCGAGCCCGCCCGCAAGCGGGTGCTGTGGGTGGGGCGGGGCCGCTCGCGCGAGGAGCTGCGACCGTTCTTCGTGCTGGCTGGGCCCTGAAGGGTGCGCCGCCTTGAAGGCGGTGGTGATGGACATGAACACGGCCTACGAGCTCGAGGTCCGCCTGCACGCCCCACAGGCACATATCGTCTACGACCTCTTCCACGTGGTAGCCAAGTACGCCCGCGAGGTGATCGATCGGGTGCGGGTCGATGAAGCGAACCGCTTGCGCGAGGATCGGCGCGGCCGTCGCCTGGTCAAGGGTTCGCGCTGGCTGCTGCTGAGGAACCGCGAGAACCTTACCCGCGAAAAAGACCAGATCCGCTTGAGCGAACTGCTGGCGGCGAACCGGGCGTTGCTGACGGTGTACGTGCTGAAGGACGACCTCAAGGAGCTGTGGGAGTATCGCCACGAGGGCTACGCCCGGCGCTTCTGGGCTGGCTGGTACCGCCGTGCGATGCGCAGCGGCATCGAGCCGCTGAAGGCCTTCGCCCGCAAGCTCCTTCACTACCTGCCGGGTCTGCTGGCGCACTGCCGCTACCCGCTACACACCAGCCTGCTCGAAGGGATCAACAACAAGATCAAGGTGATCAAGCGTATGGCGTACGGATTCCGAGACGACGACTACTTCTTCCTCAAGATCCGGGCAGCATTCCCCGGAATTGGGTGAAGAACCAAAAAAAAACCCCAGGTTTTGAGGCCTGGGGTCTGGAAGGGCGGACCTTCGATGAAGGGAAGGAAGTCCGCCAGGGGATTCAGTGCAATCGAGCCCAATGCAGGATACGGATCTCCTCCGTGTCCAGGTCGAAACTCTGCGCCAGGAGCGAGCGCAACTCACGGTTCGCGCGCCCCTGCGTCAACGGCTCCCTAAGCTCTACCACACCGCTCCACTCGTTACCCGGGGCGCTGCGCGCCTTGCCGGTGCCGGTTACAAAGTGCGTGTAGTACTTAGTAGCCACGCTTCAAAGGTTAGTAGCCTCCGATGGCTCCCGTCCGTGAGATGTTCCACAGAACCCCCGAGTTCTGTAAAAAGGGCTGCGACATATTTCACAGGATTTTCCGGCAATGGGACGCGCGCCCCCGCCGCAGGTCGCGGGCTCTAAATACATCACCCCGCAGGGGGCGCAGCGGCTGCGGGCGGAGCTCGATGAGCTGTGGCGCCTCGAGCGGCCACGGGTCACGCAGGCGGTCGCCGCCGCGGCGGCCCAGGGCGATCGCTCGGAGAACGCCGAATACATCTACGGCAAGCGCCGCCTGCGTGAGATCGACCGGCGCGTGCGCTTCCTGCGCCGCCGGCTCGATCGTATGGTGGTGGTCGACCAGCCCCCGGCTGACCTCTCCAGGGTTTTCTTCGGCGCCTGGGTGCTACTCGAGGCCGAGGACGGCGGGCAGACGCGCTACCGGATCGTCGGGCCCGACGAATTCGACCTGGCGCCGGGGTACATCAGCATGGACTCGCCCTTGGGTCGGGCGCTGCTGCGCAGGCGCCTCGAGGAGGAGGTCGTGGTCGAGACCCCAGGCGGGGCGCGCGCCTACGTGATCGTGTCGATCGAGTACGAGCCAATTCTTACCACAGCACCCGCACGTTCTTGAACTGCCAGGGGTCGCTCTTGTCGACGTCCTCGGGAAAAAGCCGCTCGCGCTCGTGCAGCGGCGTCCAGTCGGTGTATTCCCCGGACACGGGACCTAAGTACGGCATGCATATCTCCAGGGCGCGCCGGAAGTCCATCTCATCGGGCTCCACCAGCCCCTGGTTCGGGTTCTCCATCGCCCAGATGACCCCGGCGAGCACTGCCACCGTGACCTGGAGACTCGTCGCATTGTTGTAGGGTGCGAGCTGCCGGGCCTCACCGATCGAGAGCTGCGAGCCGTACCAGTAGGCATTGCGGCGGTGTCCGGCGAGCAGCACGCCGAGCTCGTCGATCCCGGCGGTGATGTCGTCCATGAGGATCCGCTGGCGCTCCTGCTGCACGTAGTTGCGGCCGGCGAGCTCGTGCACCGACATGACCGCCGAGTCGCACGGGTGGTACGCATAGTGCACGGTGGGGCGGTACACCACCTGGGCTCCGTCGCGCACCGTGTAGTAGTCGGCGATCGAGATCGATTCGCCGTGTGTGATGCAGAAGCCGTGAAACTGACCGGCGCGCGGCGTCCAGGTGCGCACGCGCGTGCCGGCGCCGGGCTGCATGAGATAGATCGCGGCGAGGCAGCCGAAGTCATGGCGCTTGCCGTCGCGCGGAAAGTTGCGCTCGTGCGTCCCCCAGCCCATCTCGCTCGGCTGCGAGCCCTCGCTCACGAAACCGTCGATCGACCAGGTGTTGACGAACTCTCCGGGGAGCTTCGGTTTGCTCGAGACCTGGGTGTCGCGCTCGGCGATGTGGATCACCTTGACCCCGAGCCGGCGCGCCAGCTCGCCCCATTCGGCGCGCGTCGCGGGCTTGCCCGCCTCGATCTGCGTGTCCTGCGCGATGTTGAGCAGCGCCTGCTTCACGAAGTGCGACACCAGCCCCGGGTTGGCGCCGTGGGTCAGCACCGCGGTCGGCGCGCGCTCGTTGCCCTGGCGCAGCGTCAGCGCCTCCTCGCGCAACGCATAGTTGGTGCGCCGTGCGACCGGCACCGTCGGGTCGGTATAGCCGCCCGGCCAGGGCTCGATGCAGGTATCGATGTACATCGCGCCCTTCTCCCAGCACAGCTTGATGAGCGCGACGCTCGAGACCTCGACCGACACGTTGATGAGGAAATCGCCGCGGCCGAGCAGCGGATTGAGCACGCGGCGGAAGTTCTCGCGCGTCAGGCGTTCCTTGATGAACTTGATGCCGTACTTGGCGGCCTCCTCCTTGCCCTTGTCCTCCGCGGTCACGATGGTGATCCGCTCCGGCGCAATGCCGATGTGCCGCAGGATGAGCGGCAGCACGCCCTGGCCGACGCTGCCGAAGCCGATGAAGAGGATCCTTCCGGGGAATTCGACGTGAAGCTTGTGCTCGTTGCTCATGATGCCTGACGCTTGTGAGAGTGAGCGGCCAGGTGACCGCCGCCAGTGTGGAGCGTATCAATCGGGTCCTGCCGGCTCAATTCGCGCTGCTGCGGCCCGCGTGGCCGCCGCGGCGCGCTCATTTCCAGTGAGGCGGATAGGTGCGCTCGTAGCCGGGCAGCGCCGCCATGCGCGCCATCCAGCGGCCGAGCGCCGGGTAGTTCACTTCCACCGGCATGAAGCGCGAGGACAGCTCGCGCGCCTCCGGCCGCTCGAGCGCGCGCTTCAGGAGCTGGATGCCCGGGAAGATCACCATGTCGACCGCCGAACAGCTGTCGCCCACCACCCAGTCGCCCTTCGACAGGCGCCCTTCGATGGTACGCGCCTCGCTCGCGACCGCGTGCATGGCGCTGGTGATCTCGTCGCCGGCGAGATCGGCCTTGCCGAAGAAGATGCCGCGTGTGATGGTCGTAAGATGCGGCTCGATATAGGCCTGGTACTCGCAGATGACCCGCATGATGACGCCGGCCTCCTCGGGCGTGCGGCCGAAGATCGGCGGCTGCGGGTACTTCAGGTCGAGGTAGTAGAGAATCGCCAGCGACTCGAAACACACATAGTCGCCGTCCTTGAGCACCGGCACCCGGCCGCGCGGATTCAGGGCGAGCATCTGCGGCGACTTGTGCTCCTGCTTGGAGAACTGCAGCAGGTGGCTCACGTACGGGAGGCGCTTGTACTCGAGCGCCAGCAGCACCCGCCACGAGTACGGACTACCGCTGCCCCAATAGACGTCGATTGCCATGGTGCTCCCGGCCAGGTGCTGCCGGGATTGTAACGACAACGGCGCGGCGCCGAAAATGCACGGCGACGGTTGCGGCGGAGGATTCTCATGTACACCACGCTGATTGGGGTCGCCGAGCTCGCCCGGCACCTCGAGGATGCCGACTGGGTGAGCGTCGACTGTCGCTTCGAGCTCGCTCGCCCCGAATGGGGCGGGCAGGCCTGGGCCGCGGGCCACATTCCCCGCGCGCTCTACGCCCATCTCGACCGCGACCTGTCGGGGCCGCGAACCGCCGCTAGCGGCCGTCATCCCCTTCCCGACCCGGGCGCCCTCGCCGAAACCTTCAGCGGCTTCGGGATCGACGGCGAGGTGCAGGTCGTCGCCTACGATCAGGGCGGCGGCGCCTACGCGGCGCGCCTGTGGTGGCTGCTGCGCTGGCTCGGGCACACCCGCGTGGCGGTGCTCGACGGCGGCTTCGCGGCCTGGGAGCGCGCGCGGCTCCCCGTCAGCACCGTGGCCAAGGCGCGGCCGGCACGCCGCTTCGAGGCGCGCTGCCGCCCCGGGTGGGTGGTCACGACCGAGGCGATCGCCGCAGCGCTCGCCGCAGGCGGCCTGGCGCGCGCGGACCCGTTGCTCATCGACGCGCGTGGCGCCGATCGCTTCGCGGGCGAGAACGAGACCATCGACCCGGTCGCGGGGCATATCCCGGGCGCACACAACCATCCCTACGCCGGCAACCTCGACGCGCTCGGGCAGTTTCGTTCCCCCGATGAGCTGCGGCGCGCCTGGAGCGCGAGCCTGCGCGGACGGCCGCCCGCCGCGGTGGTCGCGATGTGCGGCTCGGGCGTGACCGCCTGCCACAACCTGCTCGCGCTGGAGATCGCGGGGCTCGGCGGCGCCAGGCTCTACGCCGGCTCGTGGAGCGAATGGATCCGCGATCCGGCGCGCGCGGTGGCGCGCGGACGCGACACTGTGTGACACGGCACTCTCACTGGTCACACAATTTTGATATAACGCGCCCCGTGGCCGCCGATCCCAAGATCGCCCTCAACGGCAACCGCAAGTTCAACCCCGCGCAGCCCTGGCGGATCGAGGACTCCCTCGATCTCTACAACGTAGCCGCCTGGGGCAAGGGCTACTTCTCGATCAACGACGCCGGCCACGTGGTGGTCCGCCCGGATACCACCGTCGAGCGCGAGATCGACCTCTACGAGGTGGTCGAGGGACTGCAGGCGCGGGACCTGAGCACGCCGGTGGTGGTGCGCTTCTCCGACATCCTCGCGCACCGCCTGAAGCGTATGCACGACGCTTTCGCCTCGGCAATTGCCGAGAACGATTACCGCAACCGCTACGCCGCGGTGTTCCCCATCAAGGTGAACCAGCAGCGCCTGGTGGTCGAGGAGGTCTACCGCTACGGGCGCGAGTACGGCTTCGGGCTCGAGGTGGGCTCCAAGCCCGAGCTGCTGGCCGTCATGGCCATGACCGAGAACGCCCCCGAGCGGCTCATCGTCTGCAACGGCTTCAAGGACGACAGCTACATCGAGGCCGTGACGCTCGCCACCAAGCTCGGCCGCACCATCATCCCGGTGGTCGAGAACTTCGAGGAGCTCGGCCTGATCTTGAAGCACGCTGCCGCCTACCAGGTGCGCCCGCGCATCGGCGTGCGCGTCAAGCTCTTCAGCGAGGGTTCGGGGCGCTGGAGCGCCTCGGCCGGAGAGAAGTCGAAGTTCGGCCTGTTCATCACCGAGATCCTCGAGCTCTTCAACGTGCTGAAGTCTCACGACATGCTCGACTGCCTGCAGCTGGTGCACTGCCACCCCGGCAGCCAGCTGCAGGACATCCGCCGCATCAAGGACGCCATCAACGAGCTGGCGCACGTGTACGCGGAGCTGAAGCTGATGGGCGCGGGGCTGCAGTACATCGACGTCGGCGGAGGCCTGGGGGTCGACTACGACGGCAGCGGCACCAACTTCGCCTCCTCGATGAACTACACGCTGAACGAATACGCGAGCGACGTCGTCTACCGCGTCGCCAGCGTGTGCAACGCGCGCGACATTCCGCATCCCATGATCGTCAGCGAATCGGGCCGCGCGGTCGCCGCCTACCACAGCGTGCTCATCTTCGACGCGCTCGGCTCCTCGGCGCTCGACAAGTTCCGCGTCACCGGCGACGAGGCCGAGGATTACCCGGGCGACGAGGAGCTGCCGCAACCGGTGCAGGACCTGTTCGAGGCGTTCCGCGCGGTGAGCGAGCGGCGCCTGGTCGAGTGCTATCACGATGCGCTCACGGCGCGCGAGCAGGTGCTGCAGATGTTCAATCTGGGCCTGCTGTCACTCGAGTTCCGCGGGCTGGCCGAGCGGCTCTACTGGGCGACCTGCGCCAAGATCCGCGACCAGTGCCGCAAGCTCGAGCGGCTTCCGGAGGAGCTCGACGACCTGGAGTCGATCCTCTCGGACACCTATTTCTGCAACTTCTCGGTATTCCAGTCGCTCCCCGACAGCTGGGCTATCGACCAGCTGTTCCCGATCCTGCCGATCCACAGGCTCGACGAGCGTCCGACCCGGACCGCGGTGCTCGCCGACATCACCTGCGATTCGGACGGCAAGATCGATCACTTCGTCTCGATGCGGGACGTAAAGCGCACGCTCGAGCTGCACGAGCTGAAAAACGGCGAGAAGTACTACCTGGCGGTGTTCCTGGTCGGCGCCTACCAGGAGACCCTCGGCGACCTGCACAACTTATTCGGCGACACCCATGTGGTGCACGTGCGGCTGCACGATGAAGGCGGCTGGTGGATCGAGGAGATCGTCAAGGGCGACACCGCCAACAAGGTGCTCGAGTACATGGAGTACGACGTCGCCGAGCTCTACCCGGCCTTGGCGCGCGACTGCGAGCGCGCCATCCGCGACGGCCGCATGACGATCGCCGAGAGCCAGGCGCTGAAGCGCTTCTACGAGAGCGAGCTCGACGGCTACGCCTATCTCGAGCCCGCGGGCGCCTGAAAGCATGGACCCGGCACTGAGCAGCCGGCAAAAACCCATGCGCCAACCTTGCCACGAAGTGCTTGGCTGCTGAGGTGATCGCAGCGCATGGGCATCGCGCCCCGCTTTTTGCCGGCGGCCGACGGAGTAATGTCCGCCGAAATTGCCGAAGGCAATTTCGGCCAATCAAACTACCGCAGTAGCGCGAGCAGCGCGAGCGCGACGAACACCGCAGCGCCGATGCGATGCATCAGCTGGACCGGAATCCTCTCGGCCACCACCCTGCCGAGCAGCACCACCGGCACGTCGGCGATCAGCATGCCGAGCGTGGTGCCAGCGACTACCGCCACGAGGGCGTGATACCTGGCGGCGAGCGCCAGCGTGGCGATCTGTGTCTTGTCGCCCATCTCGACCAGGAAGAAGGTCACGACGGTCCTGCTGTAGGCCCCGAAGCGCGCGAGGCGCGCGGCGCCGGCCGGCTCCTTGTCTGGAACCAACATCCACACCGCCGTGGCGAGGAACGATGCCGCCAGCAGCCAGCGCAGCACCGCGGGCGCCAGCACCGACGCGAGCAGCGTCCCGACCGCGCCCGCGAGCAGGTGGTTCACGAGCACCGCGGTCGCGATCCCGGCGATCACCGGCAGCGGCGCGCGCAACCGGGCCGCCAGCAGCAGTGCCAGCAGCTGCGTCTTGTCGCCGAGCTCGGCCAGCGCGACGACTCCCGCGGATACGAGAAATGCCTCCACCAAAAACCTCGGGTTTGCGTCCCGCGGAAGCCGGGAGTAGCATGCCACGGGCGTTCGTATCCGTCGTGGATGAGTGCGCTTTGTACGAATGTGTTGACTTCATCTCCCGCCCCGCGCGTCTCATCCGTGCGCGAATGCAGGTGCAGGCCGCCGGCCCAAGCGCTGCGCATTGACTGAAACACTGCCGATCGTGTGCCTTGAAGCCTTGACCTGTTTGACTGTTCACGCGGTACATGCGACCGACGCGTGCGGCTCGCCGCTGTCCGCTTTTTAATAGAGAGACTTCCCAGTGACGACGATTTACGTAGGCAATCTGCCCTTCAATGCAACTGAGCAGGACGTGAAGGCCTTGTTCGAGCGCCATGGCAAGGTGGAGTCTGTCAAGCTCATCAATGACAGGGAGACCGGCAAGCCGCGCGGCTTCGGTTTCGTGGACATGGCCCAGAACGAGGCGCAGGCCGCGATCCAGGCCCTCAACGGCTTCCAGATGAACGGCCGCCCGCTGCGTGTCAACGAAGCGCAGGAGCGTCCGCAGCGCCCGCGCCAGGGCGGCGGTCCTTTCCGGCGCTGACGGTCGGCACCGGGTGAGGCCAAGCTGAAAAAACCCCGCTCCCTGCGGGGTTTTTTTATTTGGCGCAAGTCGTCTTCAGTTGCGCCGCGAGCTGCACGGGACACCCATGATTCTCACCAACAACAAAAAGTGTGTGGCGATCATTGCCGGCGCGCTGCTCACCGCCGCCTGCGCCACCTACAGCACCCGCCAGGCCACCGAGCAGGCGCTCGAACGCATCCTCGCCGGCGACCAGCGCTCGGAGGAAAACCGCGCGCGCGACCGCTACCGGCACCCGAAGAGGACGCTGCTGTTCTTCGGCATCCGTCCGGAGATGAGCGTGCTCGAGGTGTGGCCGGAGCCCGGGTGGTACACCGAAGTGCTGGCGCCGCTGCTCGCCGACAAGGGCCGCTACTACGCAGGCGTCATGGGCCCGGATCCGAAGAGCCAGTACATCACGCGGCGCCTCGATGACTTCAGGCGCAAGCTCGCCGCGCGCCCGGAGATCTACGGCAAGGTAGTCGTCGTCACCTTTCCGCTCGATGGCTCGGACGTGGTCCCGCCAGGGACGCTCGACATGGTGCTCACCTTCCGCAACATTCATAACTGGATGGCGCGTGACAGGTGCGCTCAGGCTTTCGCGACCATGTACCGGGCCCTGAAGCCCGGCGGCGTCCTCGGCGTGGTCGAGCATCGCGGCAATCCCGCCGTGCCGCAGGACCCGAAGGCCAAGAGCGGCTACGTGAACGAGGACTACGCGATCAAGCTGATCGAGGCGCAGGGCTTCCGGCTCGAGGCAAGCTCGCAGGTGAACGCCAACCCCAAGGACACCAAGGACTACGAGCAGGGCGTGTGGACACTGCCGCCCACGTATCGCCTGGGCGACAAGGACCGCGACAAGTACTCTGCCATCGGCGAGAGCGACCGCTTCACGCTGAAGTTCGTCAAGCCGGCGAAGTAGCCCGCGGCGCTCAGATCACCCCGTCGGGCTCCGCGCGCAGCCCCGTCATCTGCACCACGTGGATGCGGTAAAAAATGGGCGCGCGTTGCTCGCGGCCGGGCCTCGCGACGCTCGCGGGCTGCCACCAGCCCTCACGCCGCTGCAGCAGCTCGAGCGCGTGCGTACGCGCGCGCTCGCAGGCAGGTGTCTCGGCAAGCTCCTCGTAGCGTCCCAGCACCACGATGCTCACCCACCGGTCGTGGCTCCAGCGCTCGTCGCTCTCGAGGCAGACGCGCGGATTCGACCGCATCCAGTCGACTTTCTGGCCCGCAGTGGTGAGGCCGTAGAGGCCCTCGCCGTCGTACGCGAAGTGGATCGGAACGACGTATGGCTGGTCGTCGCGCGCGCATGCGAGCCGGCCGAGATCCAGGCGCGCGAGCGCCGTGCGGCACTCCTCCGTGCTCATCGCGTGAATCAGCATCGCGCGCTCACCACATATCCCTCAAGCGCGCGCCGACATCGACGGTGAGCTGCTCGCCGGTGCGCCGCAGAGCGTCCCCGCCGGCGCCGAGCGAGCCCTGGAAGGTCACGGCGTCGAGGGTCTTCAGCACCTTCTCCGTCATGAAGCGGCTGCGGCCGCCGTAGACGTGTGCATCACCATGGCGCGACTGCTGGGTGAGATGGAACTTGAGCGGCATGACGAGCGCGAGGTCGTTCTGCGCGCGCGTCAGGGCAACGTACAGCAGCCGCCGCTCCTCCTCGATGAGCTCAGGCTTGCCCGTGGCGAACTCCGAGGGAAAGCTGCCGTCCACCACGTTGAGCACGTAGACCGTGTCCCACTCCATGCCCTTGGCCGAGTGGATGGTGGAGAGCACCAGATAGTCCTCCTCCAGCGCCGGCTGTCCGGCGAGATCGCTGGTGGCCTGGGGCGGATCGAGCGTGAGCTCGGTGATGAAACGCTCGCGCGACGGGAACTGTCCCGAGAGATGCTCGAGCTGATCGAGGTCACCGAGCCGGGTGTGGAAGTGCTCGTAGATGCGCTCGAAGTGCCGCTGATACCACTCGCGCACCTGGTGCACCTGGCCGACCCACTGCAGCTCCGGGTTGGAGAGCGCCAGCATCAGCTCGATGAGCCGCCGCCAGTCCATCTCGTGGGTCTGCGGCGGCTTGAAGGACTTGAGCGACTCGAAGGAATGTCCGGCGGCCTCCAGGTGCTCGATCGCCGCGCTCGCGTTGACCGGGCCCATTCCCGGCAGCAGCTGCAGCACGCGGAATGCGGCCAGGGTGTTGTGCGGGTTGTCGGCCCAGCGCAGCACCGACAGCAGATCCTTGACGTGCGCCGCCTCGAGGAACTTGAGTCCCCCGTACTTGACGAACGGGATCTTGCGCTTGGCGAGCTCGACCTCGAGCACGTCGCTGTGGCTCGCGCTCCTGAAGAGCACCGCCTGGCGCTTCAGGGGCACGTTCGCCTCGCGCCGCCGCAGCACCTCGCTACAGATGTACTCGGCCTGGGTCTGCAGCTCGTCGACGCTGACGGCTTTCGGCCGCGTGCCGTGGCCGCGGATCGACAGCAGGTACTTGCGCTGCTGGCGCGGCGCCTCGGCCATCACCGCGTTGGCGACGTCGAGCACCTGCTGGGTCGAGCGGTAATTCTGCGCGAGCGCGACCACCTCGGCGCGCGGCTTGAAGCGCTCGGCAAATCCGAGGATGTTCTCCACGGCGGCGGCGCGGAATGAGTAGATCGCCTGCGCGTCGTCGCCGACCACCGTGAGGCCGGTGCCGTCGGGTTTCATGGCGTGCAGGATCTCCGCCTGCAGCCGGTTGGTGTCCTGATACTCGTCGACCAGCACGTGATCGAAGTGCGCGCCGATGTGCTGCGCCAGCCGCGGCTCGCCCATCATGCCGTGCCAGTAGAGCAGCAGGTCGTCGTAGTCGAGCAGGTGGGCGTGCTGCTTCTGCTCGACGTAGGCGCGGAACAACGCGCTGAGCTCCGTCTCCCATTGCGCGCACCACGGGAAGTGCTGCGCGAGCGTGTCCTGCAGCGCGGTGCGCGTGTTGACGCGATTGGAGTAGATCTGCAGGCAGGTATCCTTGCGCGGGAAGCGCTGGTCACGCGCCGCGAGCCCGAGCTCCGCGCGCAGGCTGTCCATGAGGTCCGCGGCGTCGCCGCGGTCGATCACGCTGAAATGCGGATCGAGCTGCAGGTGCCCGGCGTAGTGGCGCAGCAGGCGGTTGCCGATCGAGTGGAACGTGCCCGCCCAGCCGAGGCGCTGCGAGATCGTGGCGCTCACGCCGCCCATCGACTCATTCAGCGCCTTCTTGGTGATCTCGTGTGCGCGGCGGCGCATTTCCTGGGCCGCACGGCGCGTGAAGGTGAGCATCAGGATGCGCCCGGGATCGACGCCGTTGATCACCAGGTGCGCCACGCGGTACGCGAGCGTGTCGGTCTTGCCGGTGCCGGCGCCGGCAAGAACCAGCAGCGGTCCCGCTGCGAAGCCCTTGTCGGGAAGCGGCTCGCCATGCGTCACCGCCTTGCGCTGCGCGGCGTTGAGCTTCTCGAGGTGCGCGGTGGTGGGCATGGGCGCGCCGACTATACTCGCCGCCAAGAGGCGCTGGCGACCGCCGAGCGGGACGGCGCGTTACGATGCATCCCATGAAACCCGTGCGCCAGACCGTGCAATTCACCGGCCGCGTCATCCGCGTGACCACAGACGAAGTGGTGCTCCCCAACGGGCATCGCACCGAGCTCGAAGTCGTGCACCATCCGGGCGGCGCGGCCGCCGTGGCGGTGGACAGCGAGCGGCGCGTGTGCCTGCTGCGCCAGTATCGCTATGCGGCGGGGGGCTGGCTGTGGGAGCTGCCGGCGGGCAAGCTCGAGCCGGGTGAGCCGCCGCTCGGCACCGCGCAGCGCGAGCTCGCCGAGGAGGCCGGCGTCAGCGCCCGCCACTGGGCGAGCCTCGGCACCTCCCTCTCCTCGCCGGGTGTGTTCACTGAGATCCTGCATCTCTACCTCGCGACCGGAATCGCGCCTGTCGCCACGGCGCACGAGCGCGCCGAGGTGATCGAAATTCACTGGTTGCCCCTTGAGACAACCTGCGAATGGGCGCTCGCCGGCACCATCTCCGACAGCAAGACTGTCATCGGACTGCTGCGCGCGCGCTTTGCCATAACGAGCATAGTTGTCGCCGATTGATCCGTGACGCAGGTCGCAGAAGAAGAGCTGCGTACACGGCTACCCTCATGAAGCGTGAAGCGCATCGCGCAATGGGCGACATAATCCGTGGACGAGTTTCGCAAGAAAAAAACGCTCGAAGCCGGCTCCGGTGGGGCCGCACCCAACCGCCGGCGCCTCGGCATGGTCGTGCACGACGACCGCGGCATGGCCTCGGTCGAGTGGCACGACGCGCCTCTCGATGAGGAGCGTCCGGTGCTCGAGATCCTCGGCAACCCCGAGCTGGCACTGAAGAACGACGACGAGAGCTACGACCCCTACTCGCGCCACACCGCATCGCTCCCGAAGCCCAACCCCGGCAACACCACCCGCACCAACCTGCGCAAGCTCTCCGAGTGGATCAAGATGAAGCGCGCGCTCGAGGAGCGCAAGCTCCGCGGCGACGCCGACGACGCCGCCGAGGACTGACGTTCCGCACCCGCGGCAGCGCCCGCGGCCGCCTCTCTCACGAAGTCCGCTCGATGTGTGCGCGCTTGCGTGCGTTGCCCAGGCGATAGAAACGACGCAGCTCCGCCAGCACTTCCCGCTCGCCATGCGTCACATCCGTGAGCCGCTGCTCGAGCCGGCGGCAGAAGCGCGCCGCGTAACGATTGGCCTCGCCGTACAGCCGCCGCCGCGCCTCGGCCAGGCGCGGATCGATGCGGGTCCGCTCGAACAGCACGCGGCGCAGCTCCGCCGGGAAATGTCCGGGATACTGCCGACGCATGAGCCAGTAGCTGGCGACGTACTTGTCGACCTCGGCCTGCATCTCGAGCTCGAGCAATGACACCGGCTTGTCGTGCCCGGCGTTCCAGGCGAGGTACAGGAAGTGACTCACGCCCTCGAGCGCGGTCCACCAGTCCGCCACGTTGCCGCCGTTGAGCTCGACCAGCGGGTCGGCGTTCGCGAGGCGCTCGAGCAGCGCCGGATCGAGATAGAGCGACAGGCTCACCTCGGTCCCGTCGGCGCTCTGCGCGACGATCAGCTCCTCGTCGGCGACGCCGCCCTCGGGCGCGTGCGGGAGCCGCCCGCGATCGGTCACCAGGAAATCGTAGACGTCGTAGGCGACGCGGACATCGTAGATGCCGCCAATGAGCTCCTGCAGGCGCGACAACAGCATGAGCTTCAGTGCGTGCGCGGGCTCCCGCCGCCGCCGCGTGTCGGCTTGACGCCGAGCCGCTCGAGGATCGAATAACAGCGCGCGCTGCCGGTCTTGAGCCACAACTCGTACAGCCGCAGGATATCCCGGTCGGTGTGGCGGTAAGAGGTCTCGCTGATGTCGTTGAGGGCGTCCACCAGCGGCTGGAATTTCTCCGACAACTCGGCGAACACGGCTCCCAGCACCCGCCCGCGGCCGCGCGCGATCGACTGCGCCAGCTCACCGTAGGCGCGCCCGCCCATGGCGATGTGATAGTCGATGTCGATGAGGCGCGCGGCGAAGCTGCGCGCGAAGAATCCGGCGACGAACAGCGACACGTCGCCGAGGCGCTGCAGGGCGCGGTTGCGCTCCGCCGGCGTCGGCGCCTCGAGCGCCTCGCACAGCATCACTACGAGCGGCTTCATGCGCACGCATCCCGGCGGGCCCTCGTAGAGCGCCTCGGAGCGGGCAAACAGCGTGAGGAGATTGACTACGTAATGCTCGGTCTGGTCCTCGACCGCGACGTGCTGCCGCACCAGCGCCCCCTGCAGGCTGTCCCGGAAGAACTCCTCGAGGTTCGCCACCGGCATGACTCGCTCGGCATCAGCACTCATGGTCCGCCACCTCCTGCCCATATGTAACGGCCCGCTGAAAGGTTCTCTCCAAGCCCGACCGCGATACCGTGACGTGCTGCGCTGAATGAGTGCAAACTGCCGGCACAAGACTGGCAGCGCACCCGCGAGAGTGCTAACTGCCGCAGCGGGAGCGGCCGTGCAGACGAGTCCGTTAACTGGTTCACAGGCAGCATTTCTCGGCTTGTCGGGCTACCAATGGCTGGTCATCGCGGCCGGTTGGGCCGGCTGGGGCTTCGACGTCTACGACGCCGTGCTCTTCAACTTCGTCGCGCGCAACTGCATACCAACACTGCTGCACCTCACGCCCAACTCGCCGGCGGCCAGGTCGGCGGTCGCGTTCTGGACCGGCGCGATCACCTCCATACTGCTGGTGAGCTGGGCGCTCGGCGGCATCCTTTTCGGTTGGGTGGCGGACCGCATTGGGCGCAAGCGCGCCCTGTTCGTCACGATCACGATCTACGCTCTCGGCACCGGCCTGTGCGCGCTCTCGACCAACCTCTGGCAGTTGATTCTGTGCCGCGCCTTCGCCGGCCTCGGCATCGGCGGGGAGTGGGGCATCGGAGCTGCGCTGGTCGCGGAGGCGGTGCCTGAGAACCGGCGGGTCGAGGCCGGGGTCATCATGCAGACCGGCTCGCCGCTCGGAGTGGTGCTGGCCGCGATCGTCAATTACCAGATCGCCGGTGTGTGGCTCGCGCACTCGCCGCAGAGCGCCTGGCGCTATGTGTTTCTCGCCGGCCTGCTGCCGGTACTGCTCGCGATCGGCGTGCGGGTGTTCCTGCGCGAGAGCGCCCGCTGGAAGGCGAGCCGCGCGAGCGCGCCGCCGTCCTCCCCGCGCGAGCTGTTCGCGCCATCGCTGCGCGCGGCAACGCTCGGCGGGCTGTTCGCCGCCGCCGTGGCGACCCTGTGCTGGTGGGGCGTCAATGCGTTCGTGCCGCTCCTTGGCAGCAGCCTCTCGGCCGGGGAGGCGCAGCGCCTCGGCCTCGGCGCGAGCGCGGCGCAGGCGCTCGCCGCGGCCTGGCAGGCACACGCCTCCAACGCCTTCAATCTCGGCGGCCTGGTCGGCGCCTTCGTCGCGGTGCCGCTCGCGCGGCTCCTCGGCCGGCGGCCGATGTTCATGAGCTACTTCCTGTTCTCGGCGCTCGCGCTGTTCGCAACCTTCGGGCTCGAGCTCGCGCCGCAGACACGGCTCGCACTCCTGTTCGCGGTCGGCGCCGGCGTGTACGGAGTCTTCGGCGGCTTCACCTTCTACCTTCCGGAGCTGTTCCCCGCCCGGGTGCGCGCCACCGGCGCAGGCTTCTGCTACAACACCGGGCGGGTGCTCGCCTCGTTCGGCCCACTGGTGGTGGGCGCGGTCTCCGCGGCCGCCGGAGGCTCGAGCGCCGCCCTCATGCAGGTGCTCTGCTGGCTGGGGGTGGTGCCGCTCGCCGCCGCGTTCGTCTCGTGGTTCGTGGTGGTGGAGACCCGCGGCCGGACGCTGCCGGCCTGAGAGGGGTGCGCGCCCCTCAGGCCCCGAGGAGCGCGGCAAGCTCACCGCAATCCCGGACACTCAGGTCCGCGGGCGCGAGTTCGGCGGGCCAGGGTAAGGCCGCGCGGTTCATCCAGGCGCTGCGACACCCGGCGGCGCGCGCCGCCGCGACGTCGAGCCACGGATCATCCCCGACGTAGATGACATTGCGCGGGGCGAGCTTCAGCTCGCTTGCGAGCCGCTCGAAGCAGCGGCGGTCGGGCTTGCCGGCGCCGATCTGGCGCGCATTGAGCGACACGGCGAACGCTGCGTCGAGCCCGATGCGGCCGAGGTCGGCGTTGCCGTTGCTGAGCGAGGCGAGCATGAAGGCGCGCTTGAGACGCGCCAGGGCCGGGCGCACGTCCGGCAGGATCTCCACCTCGCAGCGCGCGGCGAGGAACACCTCGAAGGCGCGCGCCGCGATGTCCTCCGCGTAGCCGCACTCGCGCGCGTGGCGCTCGAGGGCGGTGAGGCGCAGGTAGGTGACGTCGTGTGCGTTGTGCGGCTCGGCACGCGCCAGTTCCTCGCGCGCCGCGCGCATGTCCGCGAGCGAGACCTGTGCGGGAATGCGCGGACAGTGCTGGTGCAGCCATTCGAGCAGGCGCGCTTCCGCGCGGGCCAGCACCGGCTCCACATCCCACAGTGTATTATCGAGATCAAACGCGACGGCGCGCACGTCGTTCAGCACAGGTTGAAGGTTACCACTTACGTGGCACAGCTCACTCTGGCCGTAGGCAACAGGAACTACTCCTCGTGGTCGCTGCGCGCCTGGATCGCGCTCAAGCACCTCGGAGTGGAGTTCGCCGAGGTGGTCATCCCCCTCGACCAGCCGGATACGCACGAGCAGATCGACCGCTACGGGCCGAGCGGCCGGGTGCCGGTGCTGCGCGCCGGCGAGCTCGCCGTGTGGGACTCGCTCGCGATCTGCGAGTACGCGGCCGAGCTCACCGGGCGCGGCTGGCCGCGCGCGCGCGAGGCGCGCGCCCTGGCGCGCTCGATCGCGGCCGAGATGCATTCGAGCTTCCCCAACCTGCGTGCGCTCTGGCCCATGAACGCGCGGGCGCGCAACCGCCGCACGGCGAGCACCGCGGCGCTCGCGGCCGACGTCGAGCGGATCGATGAGATCTGGAACGACTGCCGTCACCGCTTCGGCGCCGGCGGGCCGTGGCTGTTCGGCGCCGAATACACCATCGCCGATGCGATGTACGCGCCGGTGGTGCTGCGCTTCAACACCTACGGCGCGCGCGTCTCCGCTACCGCGCGCTGGTACATGGCCACCGTGCTCGAGGACGCCGCCCTGCAGGAGTGGCTGCGCGCGGCGCGGGCCGAGCCCTGGACCCTTGCCGCCGACGAGGTCGGTTGAAAGACACTCGCATGCGTCCGCAGCTGTCTCCCGCCCCGCTGCTGGTGTGCCTGCTCGCCGCGGGCTCCGTGCCGCAGGCGCGCGCCGCGCCGGCCGCGCCGTTCACGGTCGAGGACCTCGTGACCCTCAAGCGCGTGAGCGATCCGCAGGTCGCACCGGACGGCCGCCGCCTCGCCTACGTGCAGCGCGAGACGGATCTCGAGGCCAACAAGGGCCGCACCAGCCTCTGGCTGCTCGATCTCACCCACCCGGGCGGCGCCCCGCTGCGGCTCACGGACGGCAAGGCGAATGACTCGAGCCCGCGCTGGGCGAGCGACTCGCGCACGCTCTATTTCCTCTCCGAGCGCAGCGGCAGCTCGCAGGTATGGCGGCTGTCGCTCAGCACGGGCGAGGCGCGGCGTGTCAGCGACTACCCGCTCGACGTCGGCTCGCTCAGGGTCTCGCCGCGCGGCGACGTGCTCGCCCTCTCCATGGCGGTGTTTCCGGACTGCCCTGATCTCGGCTGCACCAGGAGCCGCCTGGACGCGAAGGAGAAGGACAAGGCCAGCGGCCGCATCTATGACCGGATGTTCGTGCGCCACTGGGACGCCTGGAGCGACGGCACGCGCTCGCACCTCTTCAGCGCGCGGCTCGGCACCGACGCAACGGCAAGCGCGCCGGTCGACGTGTCGAAGGGGTTCGATGCGGACATTCCCCGCAAGCCCTTCGGCGGCGATGAGGACTACGCCTTCAGTCCCGACGGTGCGACGCTGGTGTTCTCGGCCCGCATCGCCGGGCGCACCGAGCCGTGGTCCACCAACTTCGACCTCTACCAGGTGCCCGTCGACGGCGCAGCGGCTCCCGTCAATCTCACCGCGGCAAATCCCGCCGATGACGCGCAGCCGGTGTTTCTGCCGAACGGCGACCTGGCCTGGCTGGCGCAGGATCGGCCGGGGTTCGAGTCCGATCGCTATCACGTGATGTTGCGCAACATGCGCACCGGCGCCACGCGGGCGCTCACCGCCTCCTGGGACCGCTCGGCAGGGCGCCTCGGGGTAGCGGGCGACGGGCAGCATCTTCTCGCCGCGGTCGACGACCTCGGCCAGCACGCGCTGTATTCGATCGACGTGAAGACCGGAACGCCGACGAAGCTTGTCGGCAACGGCAAGGTAGCCGAGTACTCCGCGGGGCGCGGTTCCGTCGTGATCAGTCTCGCGAGCCTCGCCGGACCCGCGGACCTCTTCTCGGTCCCGGCCGGCGGCGGCGCGCCGACGCGCCTCACGGACGTGAATCACGAACTGATGGCCGCGCGGCACTTGAGCGACTTCGAGCAGTTCAGCTTCAAGGGCTGGAACGACGAGAGGGTCTACGGCTACGTGGTCAAGCCCTACGGCTTCGAGCCTGGCAAGCGCTTTCCGGTGGCGTTCATCGTGCACGGCGGCCCGCAGGGGAGTATGGGCAACGAGTGGCACTACCGCTGGAACATGCAGGTCTTTGCCGGTCACGGCTACGGAGTGGTGAGCGTCGATTTCCACGGCTCCACCGGCTACGGCCAGGCGTTCACCGACTCGATCAGCCGCGACTGGGGTGGCAAGCCCCTCGTCGATCTGCAGAAAGGACTGGCCGCGGCGCTCGAGCGTTATCCGTGGCTCGACGGCGAGCGCGTGTGCGCGCTCGGCGCCTCCTACGGCGGCTTCATGATGAACTGGATCGAGGGCAACTGGCCCGACCGCTTCCGCTGCATCGTGAGCCACGACGGCATCCTCGACCAGCGGATGATGTACTACTCCACCGAGGAGCTGTGGTTCCCGGAGTGGGAGATGGGCGGAACCTACTACAATGCGCCGGCGCTCTACGAGATATCCAATCCGGTCAACCTCGTCACCAAGTGGCGCACGCCGATGCTCGTCATTCACGGCGAGCAGGACTTCCGTATCCCCTACTCTCAGGGGCTCGGAGTGTTCGCCGCGCTCCAGCGGCGCGGGATCGAGAGCCGGCTGCTCGTGTTCCCGAACGAGAATCACTGGGTGGTCAAGCCCGCCGACAGCATCCAGTGGCACCACGCGGTGTTCGAGTGGCTCGATGCGCACCTGAATAACTGACTCGCGGCGGCAACGGGCGCCAACCGGGAGTCACACGCGCTGCGGAGCTGCGAGTAGCCCAGCTAGCGCCCCCTGCGGAACTCATAGTCCCCGGCCCTCAGTGCGCCCGTGGTCAGCTCCATCTGCGGGCCTGCCGCGGCACCGGCGGGGTCGGGACAGAGCTGCTGGTCGTGCACGGCGACGAAGGCGGCACCTTTCTTCGTCCACAGCAGCTGGCAAAGCTCGGGCTGCACATCCTCGCTCTGCACCGCGGTAAAGAGCTCCTTGCTCTGCAAGCCGTCGCGCCAGCGTACCGGGTCAACGAACTCGTATGCGGTCTCGACGACACCGCGCTTCTCGTCGAGCTGGAAGCTGTACATCTTCTGGCTGAGGACCCGGCGCGGGTCGTCCGCCGCTGACTCCTGCGCGTAGTAGACGTAGTGGCCGAGCCGCGGGGTATAGACGTGGATGATGACCAGCGCCACTGCCTCGTGCGCCGGGTGCATACCGCTGCGCGCGTCCGCTTCGGCCTGCGCGCCGTTGTCATAGCGGCCCGGCAGCATCGTGAGCATCAGCGTGAGATCGGCCTCGGTGGCCTTGGGCGGCTTGCTCGCACAGCCGGAAAGCGCCAGCGCGGCACCGCAGGCGAGCGCGGCGAGCATTCGGCTGCCCCGGCGTGCGCCCTCAGCCATACGTGGCCCGCCACTGCGCGCGATACTTGAGCCCGAGGTCCATGAGGCGCTCGAGCAGCTCACCATAGGGGGTGCCGGCGGCACGCGCCGACTCGGCGAAGTCCTCCGCCGCCTCGAGATTGGGATTAGCGTTGGCCTCGAGCACGTACACCTGACCCTGGGCAGCCACCCGGAAATCCATGCGAGCATAGCCGGACAGGCCGAGCGCCCGATAGATGCGCCGCGACAGCCGGTCAAGCGTGGCGAGCACCGCCGGCGGGAGATCGGCGGCGGCGTGGGTCGTGATGCCGTACTTCGCCTGGTAGCGCTTGTCCCACTTCACCTTGCGCGTGGCGATGGCGGCGAGCGAGTCCGGCATCGAGCCGAACACCATCTCCCACACCGGCAGCCGTGTGAGGCGCTCGTTGCCCATCACCCCGACGTACAGCTCGCGACCCTCGATGTACTCCTCGACCAGGGCGTCGGACTTGATCTGCTCGTGCACGAAGGCGATCCGTTCCTTGAGCCGCGCCGCGTCCTCCACCACCGAGGCCTGGGCAATGCCGAGCGAGGCGTCCTCGACCGTGGACTTCACGAACAGCGGAAAACGGAGCTTGCGCGGCACGTGCACGCGCGCGCCGCGGCGGAACACCGCGAACTGCGGCGTCGCGATGCGGTGGAAGGCGAGCAGCTGCTTGGCGAGCGTCTTATCGCGCGACAGCAGCAGCCCCCGCGGGTTGCAGCCGGTGTACGGCTGGCGCATCAGCTCGAGAAAGGCCACCACGTGCTGGTCGTAGGTGACGACGCCGTCGAACTCCTCGAGCAGATTGAAAACGATGTCCGGCTCCCAGTCGGCGATCGCGCTGCGCAGCTCCGTGAGACTGTCGAGGACGCCCACGCAGCGCACGTCGTGGCCGAGCTTGCGCAGCGTCGAGGTAACGTCGTACTCCGTACGCCACTCCTCGATTTCCTTGTCGCTGTGGCCTTCGAGACTCTCCGGTGGCACCAGGCTCGCGTGCACCACGACGAGCGTGCGCAGTCGCCTCATAAGGGCAGATGCGGAGTCTCGCCCTGGGAATACAGTCCCGTGAGCCGCTCGAGCATCCAGCGCGTGTAGCGCAGTGCGTCGCGGCGGTTGCCGCGCACGTAGAGCCCGAGGTGCTCGCTGCGCTCGATCAGCATGCGCAGGATCTGCTCGACGCTGTAGCGCTCTGACCTGAGCGCGCGCGCCACCACGGCGATGAGGCGCCGCGCCTCGGCGCGCAGCAGCGTCGCGGCGCGCGGCGTGCTGCGGCGGGCACGCTCGTGGCTGAAGGCACGCTGCAGCAGCTCGTCGGCGAGCCCCCGGCGGATCAGGCGGTTGTGCCTGAGCTTGCGGCGGTAGTGCTGCGCGAGTGTGCGGGTGTTGAGATCGAGCGGCTCGATGCGGATGCGATTGCGCACCGGCGGCCGCCGGCCGCGTACGCTCGCGATGAGCTCATCCACGGCCTTGAGCTTGTGCAGCGCCGGCCAGTCAGCGTAGCTCTTGCGCCAGCCCGACTTCGGCGTGAGCCACACCGCGAAAGTCTCGGCGAAATCCTCGGCCGGATGGGCCTGCGCGTACCACTCCCCGAGATGATGCACGTAGCGCCGGCTGCCGGCGCGTGCGCGGTAGCGCGCCGGATAGGGACGCGAGGCGGGCCCGAATACCTCGCGCCAGCGCTTGCGCCGGCGCAGCCGGTAGGCGTTATCGAGCGCATGTCCGGCTTCGTGGCGCAGGATGCGCATCAGCAGACGGGAGTTGCCTCCCTCGGCCTCATGCATGATGCGCCGCTCGAGCCGCTCGAGCCGCGGGTGCGCGAGGTAGAAGGGCATGGCGATCCCGGGCACGCCATCCGGAGAGAACCACTCCTCGGACAACCACACGTGCGGGCGGACCTTGAGTCCGCGCCGCTCGAGATCGGAATACAGTTGCCGCACATGCACGGCGAGTGGCGCGCGTCCGATCGAAAGCCTCAGGTCGCAGAACCGCAGCTGCAGCAGCTCTTCGTCGCTGCGGCGCGCCCACGGGTACGCAGAAGCGCGCGCCGCGCGGCGGCGGCCGGGACTCGGACGAACGGCAGGTGAACGGCGGCCGGCGGCGCGTGTCGGGGACATACGTGCGAGCGCGAATTTTCTGGGAGCAGACGGCGAAGCGCAGCTTAGCCGAAGCGCGCGGGCGGTGTCTTCAGTAGCTTACGCGCCGCAAAGCGGCTCAGCCGCCGAGCTCTACCAGGGCGTGAGCGAGGAGCCGGTCGGCGAAGCCCTCGATCAACTGCTGTTTCATCAGGCTGTTGCGCCACAAAGCGGGGACAGCGCTTGCAGTGTAGTGGGCGCCGGCGAGCGCGCCGGTGACCGAGGCGATCACATCCGAGTTGCCGCCGAGATTGGCCGCGGCGAGCACTGCGTCACGGAAATTGCCGGTACCCGCGAAGGCCGCGAGCGCAGCTCCGAGCGCCTCCGGGGCGGTCACGCCGGCCTCGAGGGAGACGGCGCCGGCGCCCCCCGCCCCGCTGGCAGCGCTCGCCAGGATCGCGCGCCGGGGCTCGCCAGCAAGCGCCGCATGCAGCGCGCCGGCCAGCGCACGGCAGGCGGCGAGCACCGCCGGCGCCTGACTGGTGGTGCGTGCGGCCTGAGCTGCCTGCTCCTGCGCGTGCTGCGCCTGCCCGAAGAAATACATGACCACCGGGGTCACCCGCGACAGAGGCTCGGGATCCAGAGCCTCCGGATCGTGCGTCCCCGAGAACATCTGCCGCCGCCACTGCGCCCGCGCGAGCGCGCGGGCCGTGCCGGCCGTGATGCCGATGCACTGCCCGGTCGCCGACAGGTGCCCCTGCTGCTGCCAGTGGGTGTAGCGCTCGACCTGGTCGCGCGCGTCGAAGGCGTTGCGCTCGAGCAGGCTCTCGGCGAGACACAGCGCCATCGCGGTGTCATCGCTCCAGCCGCCGCGCGGCAGGTCGAACGGTCCCCCGCCGAGGAGGTCGCCCACCGGGGCGAAGCGGCCCGGGCGCTTGAACTGGGTCGCGGCGGCGACCGCATCCCCGACGGCGAGGCCGAGCAACGCGCCGAGAAAGCGCTCGCGCAGACCGCGCGCGGCGGCGAGCGTCGACGGCGCGAGCAAAGGGTCGGCCTCCCCCGGCGCCGCCGAAGTCCAGCCGCGCACGTACTCGACCTGGTCAGCGGTCTCCGGGATGGACGGCCAGAGCGCTGAGCGCGCGCTCTGTTGCCAGAGGCGGTTGAGCTCAGCGAGAGCGGACTCCCCGCCGAGCCCCTGCGCCGCCAGGAAGCACCCGGCCACCATGCCGGTGCGCCCGATTCCCGCCCTGCAGTGCAGGTACGCAGGGCGGGAGGAGCTGAGCGCCTGACGCAGCGACTCGAGTATCCCGGCCATATGGGCCCGCTCTTCGGGCAGGCCGTGGTCGGGGATGGGCTTGCGCAGGTACTCGACGCCCGCCGGCAGCTCTGCCTCATAGGGGGCGAGCTCCCCGGGCTGCGTGAGATCGATGAAGACGGCGACGCCCGCCGCCGTGAAGCGCCTCAGCCGCTCGCGCGTCGCCTCGGGGCTCGCGCCGCCGGGATACTCGCCGGCCAGAAGCTTCCCCGGCACCACCCAGTAGCAGTTGGCGAGCGGCAGCCCGCCGCCCGGCGGCAGTGGTGAGGCTTCGCCAGGAGACACGCGCACCTCAGGCGCGCTTGGAGTGGGAAGTGAGCGCGTCCCGGAGGCTTCGCTCCTCGAGACTGTGCTCCTCGCGCTCGCTCATGGCCGCCACCCGCTTGAAGTCGAGGCCGGCAAAATCGAAGCGGCGCGGATCGGCGAGGTGCTCGAGCTCGACGTTGCGCAGCGCGCGGAAGATCGTCTCGGTGCGTCCGGGGAACTCCCGCTCCCAGCCGGCGAGCATCCTCTTCACGGCGAGGCGCTGCAGGTTCTCCTGCGAGCCGCACAGCGTGCAGGGAATGAGGGGAAATGCGCGGCCGCGCGCATAGCGCGCGATGTCGCGCTCGGCAACGTAGGCGAGCGGGCGGATGACGACGTGGCGCCCGTCGTCGGAGAGGAGCTTGGGCGCCATCGCCTTCAGGCGCCCGCCGAAGAACAGGTTCAGAAACAGCGTCTCGACGATGTCATCGCGATGGTGGCCGAGCGCGATCTTGCTGATGCCGTGTTCGGCGGCAAAGCGGTACAGCGCCCCGCGCCGCAGCCGCGAGCACAGGCCGCACAGCGTCCGGCCCTCGGGCACGACGCGCTTCACCACGCTGTAGGTGTCCTGCTCGATGATCCGGTACGGAACGCCCACGCTCTCGAGATAGCGCGGCAGCACCTCGGGCGGAAAGCCGGGCTGCTTCTGATCGAGATTGACGGCGAGCAGCTCGAAGTGCACCGGTGCGCTGCGCTTGAGGGAAAGCAGCAGATCGAGCAGGGTATAGGAGTCCTTGCCGCCCGAGAGACACACCATGACGCGGTCGCCCGGCGCGATCATGCGGAAGTCGGCGATCGCCTTGCCCACCGAGCCGCGCAGGCGGCGGGTGAGGCGCTCGAGAGTGCGGGATGGCTTTGCGTCGGCGCGCTTCACGTCGGGGACCAAGGCGTTCGCGAACCCTTCAGCGCGGCTTCAGGCCGCCGCTACGCTCGTGGCGCTTTCCAGGTACTTTGCCTCGACGTAGCGGATGAAGGAAGTGGCCGAGAGGGGCTTGCCGGTGGCGCTCTTCAGCAGCTCCTGCACGGGCACTTTGGCACCGAGGCTATGCACCTGGGTGCGCAGCCAGCCGAACAGCCCCGTGAACTCGCCCCGCGCGAGCTGCTCGTCGAGCGTCGTCACTTCCGCCCGCAGGCTCTCGTAGAGCTGCGCGGCGATCACGGCCCCGAGCGCGTACGACGGGAAGTACCCGAAGGAGCCCACGGCCCAGTGAATGTCCTGCAGACACCCCTCCAGGTCGTTCGCCGGCCGGATCCCGAGGCGGCTCTCCATGCCGGCATTCCACGCCTCGGCCAGGTCCCGCACCGCGAGCTCGCCCGAGAGCAGCTGCTTCTCGAGCTCATACCGCAGCATGATGTGCAGCGGGTAGGTGAGCTCGTCCGCGTCCACGCGGATGACGCCCCGCTGCACGCGGGTCAGGTGGGTGTAGAGGTTCTCGACGTCCCACTCGGGGCCGCTGACCCCGAAATGCCTACCGAGCAGCGGCTGCACGTAGCGCACGAAGGGGCGACTGCGGCACACCATCATCTCGATGAGCAGCGACTGGCTCTCCTCGAGAGCCATGCCGCGGTCGCGCCCGACCGGCTGGTCACGCCAGTCCTGCGGGAGCCCGAGGTCGTACATCGCATGCCCGGTCTCGTGCAGCGCCCCGAGCAGGCCCGAGAAGACATCCTCGGGAACGAAGCGCGTCGTTACGCGGATGTCGCCGGGGACGCCTTCGGTGAAGGGTTGCTCGCTCTCGTCGAGCCGGCCGCGGTCGAAGGGGAAACCCACCGCCTTCATGACCTCCACGGTCAGTGATCGCTGCTTGCCGGCGGGGAATTTGCCCGTGAGCGGCAGCAGCGCGCGGCTCTCCTGCACGGCGATCGCCTCGCGGATGAGGGAGGGGAGCCGGCGCGAGAGCGCCTTGAACATCGCGTCGATGTCCGCAGTCGTGATGCCAGGGCTGAATTCATCGACCAGGGCGTCGTAGGGAGCGAGGTTCAGTGCCTGCCCGAGGAGTGCCGCCTTGTCGCGCACCAGGTGTACGACCTCCTCGAGATGGGGCGCGAAGGATTCGGACTTGCCCTGGGCCCGCGCCTCGAGCCAGCGGGACTCGGCGCGCGAGGCGGCCTTGGCGAGGCGTGCCACCAGGGTCACCGGAGTGGCGATCGCATGGTCGCGCTGGCGGCGCATCTCACGCAGGTTCGCCACCTGCCAGTCGGCCATCCCCTGAGTATTGGCCTGCGCCCGGTCGAGGAGCCGGGTGATCCGCGGCGCCGTGAGCAGCGCGTGGTATTCGGTCTCGAGCGCCGCCAGCTGCTCACCGCGAACGTCGGCGCTGCCGCGCGGCATCATCACCGCCGCGTCCCAGCGCAGGAGCGACAGCGCGCCACGGAAGGCATGGAGCCGCTTGAATTCCTGCTCGAGCTGCTTGTAGGGCGAGGCGGACATGATCTTTCGTCGCGCGCTCTCAAGCCGGGTCAGGCATCGAGCACGCAATTGAGGGGGCTTGGTTCGACCCAGGGGAAACGAAAGGAAGTTTATCACCTCCCGGCGTCCTGCGCCCGGTGATTTGGGGTGTTTAGTTAATTAAAACAGTAGGTTACGCAGATAGACTGCGGTCGGCCTGGAGGCTCGGACCCCCCTCCGGGGCCGCAAGCATTATGTCGCGTTGAGCCCAGGCCAGCATGGCGCGCTTGCGCTCCTCGCCCCACCGGTAGCCGCCCAGGGCCCCATCGGCGCGCAGCACGTTGTGGCAGGGAATGAGCCATGCGACCGGGTTGGCCCCGACCGCATTCCCCACCGCCCGCTCCGCGCCCGGCACTCCGGCGGCTTGCGCCACCGCCCGGTAGGTGGTCGGCCCTTCCGCGCCGGCCTCGAGCAGCGCCTGCCACACCTTGAGCTGGAAATTAGTCCCCCGGACCGCGAGCCGTATCGGCGCGCCCTCCCCGTCCTGGCCGGCGCCAAAGATCTCGCGGGCCGTACGCTGCGCGTCCTCGTCGCTGCGCGTGAGGCGCGCCCGCTCCCATTGGGCCGCGAGCGCAGCGAGTGCCGCGCGCGCGCTGGGGCGGTCCTCGAAGCCGAGATGACAGACTCCGCGCGCCGTGCTCGCGATCATTGCGGTGCCGAACGGTGTGTCGCTGAATCCATAGCGGATCTCGAGACCCGCCCCCCGCACCTTGAGCTCGCCCGGCGTCACCGCATCCAGGGTTACGAACAGGTCGTGCAGCCGGCCGGGACCCGAGAGTCCCACCGCGTAGGCCGCCTCGAGCACCGAGGTATCCACGGCGAGCGCCCCGCGCGCGGCCCTCGCGGTGACGAACGCCAGGTACTGCCGTGGGGTCACGCCCGCCCAGCGCCGGAACAGGCGGTTGAAATGAAACTCGGAGAGCCCGGTCGAGGCGGCGATGGTCGAGAGGCGCGGCTGCTCGCGGAAATGCGCGTCGATGAAACGGATCGCACGGGCGATGCGGCGGAAATCGCGGCTGTCGACGAAGCTGTCGCTGTTCGTTTTCATGGGAGTGAATGATAGGCGCGCCCGGGCGGCGCGCGACCCGATTCTTGCGGCTGCGCAAAGGGCGCCCGGGGCTTCGGTTACACTGCCCTCACCAAGCGCAGATCCACGGGCATATATGCCGGCAGTGCGGCCAACGGGCAACCGTCACGCCCACGCCGATCGAGACCGCGAGCAGCAGCGCCAGCGTGAGCCCGATCAGGACGCGTCGCATGCGCCAATCTTAACCTGACGCCGAACAGTCAAATAATGAGCGCCGCGTCCGGGAAACTCGCCGTCTGTCTGCTCGCCTCCGAAGTGGCGCCGCTCTCGAAGACCGGCGGACTCGCCGACGTCGCCGGGGCGCTCGCCAAGTACCTGCGTGCCGACGGGCACGACGTGCGGCTCTTCACGCCGTTCTATTCCAGCATCGACCGGGCGGGACTCGCGGCACGGCCCGTCGCGGCGCTGCAGCAGGTGCCGCTCGCCGTAGGTACGCGCCGCTCCGTGTTCTCGGTGCTCGAGGCGGCGCTCCCGGGCGCGGGCGGCGCTCCGGTGTTCCTCATCGACTGCCCGGCGCTGTACGCACGCGCGAGCCTCTACACCTCGGATCCGGACGAGCACTTGCGCTTCATTGCCCTGACGCGCGCGGTGTTCGTGAGCTGCGTGCGGCTGCAATGGGCGCCGCAGATCTTCCACTGCAACGACTGGCACACCGCATTCGCACCGCTGTTCCTGCGCACCGAGTACGGCCGGGAGGCGCTGTTCGCGGGGGCGCGCACCGTGCTCACGATTCACAACATCGGCTATCAGGGAATCTTCCCCGCCGCCGACATCGCCGACTTGGGATTGCCTCCCGGCGGCACGCCGCTGCTCCATCAGCCGGATCTCGCCGCCGGAAGCATCAATGCGCTGCGGCACGGGATCCTGTACGCCGATGCGATCACCACCGTGAGCCCCACTTACGCGCGCGAGATCTGCACCGCGGAGTACGGCATGGGGCTCGAGGACAGCCTGCGCTCGCGCGGCGATGCACTCACGGGGATCCTGAACGGCGTCGACTATGACGAATGGGATCCGCGGCGCGACCGCTTCCTGCCCGTGCACTACGATCCGCAGCACCTCGCCGGCAAGGCGGCGCTCAAGCGCCAGTTCCTCGCGCGCACGGGCCTCACGACCGCGCCCGAGGTGCCGCTCGCCGGCATCGTCAGCCGCCTCGCCGCGCAGAAGGGCATCGAGCTCATGTTCGAGGCCCTGCCCAGGGTGCTGAGTGCGCGCCCACTGGCCTGCGCCGCGCTCGGGAGCGGGGAGGCGAAGTACGAGCAGTTCTTCACCACGCTCGCGCGCGCCTTCCCCGGACGGGTGGTGTTCGAGGGCGGCTACGACGAGGAGCTCTCGCACTGGATCGAGGCAGCGAGCGACCTGTTCCTCATGCCCTCGCGCTACGAGCCCTGCGGTCTCAACCAGATGTACAGCCTGCGCTACGGCACGGTGCCCGTGGTGCGCCGCACCGGTGGACTCGCCGATTCGGTCGAGCACTACGACGCCGCGAGTGGCGCCGGCACCGGCGTGGTATTCAATGATTTCGACACGCCGGCGCTCGAGTGGGCGCTCAACACCGCGCTCGACCTGTACGCGCGGCCGGCGCACTGGTCGCGCCTGATGCGCAACGGCATGAGCCGGGACTTCTCCTGGCAGCGCGCCAGCGGGGAATACGCCGGCGTTTACCGGCGGCTCACTGCAGGCTGAAGCTGCCGCGCTGCTCGAACGGGATCGACTGCAGCCAGCCCTCCGACAGCGAGATCTTCCCGGTCAGGCGATAGGGGACATTCGCGCGCGCGTCAGGGCCGCGGGTGAGCAGCCGCACCAGCGTCCCGGCCACATTGGTGGTCACGTTCATGTCGAACTCGGCCTCGCCGAGCGCCGGCACCACGAAGCTCGCCGCCGATTCGCCCGTGGCGAACGGCTGTCCGTCGACCTCCAGCGTGTACTCGATCCCCTTGACCGGGAGCCTCCGGTCGTTGGGGTTCTGCACGTGCACGCGCACCTTGAGGCGCTGCGCGAGCAGATCGCTCCCCTCGACCCGTACCCCGACGATGGTGAGAGTCGGAGTGGTGAGTTTCGGCGCGAGCGCACAGCCGCTGCTGAGCAGCGCGACCGCGGCGGCAGCGGCGATGACTCTCATGCGCGGCATGTTAGCAAAGCACTCGCGCGCGCCCCCGGGAGAGGGGGCTCAGCTCCGCCCGTAGACTGCGTTGAGCTCGGCGAAGCGGCGCGCGAGAGTCGCGCTGAGCGAGCCGGGCGGCAGCCGCCAGGACCAGTTGCCGCTCGCAGTGCCGGGCGTGTTGAGACGCGCCTCGGAGCCCAATCCCAGGAGGTCCTGCATCGGGACGATCGCCAGCCGCGCCACCGAGCCGAGCGCTGCGCGGATCAGCGCCGGAACGACCGCGCCCGCGTCGGCGCCGAGATAGAGGTTCACACGGGCGGCGGTCGCCGCGTCGAGCTGCGAGTACCAGCCGAGCGTCGTGTCGTTGTCGTGGGTGCCGGTATAGACGACGCTCGCGCGCTCGTGCAGGTACGGCCGATGGGGATTGGCCGCGTCGCCGTCGAAGGCGAACTGCAGCACGCGCATTCCCGGGAGGCCGAAGTCGTCGCGCAGCGAGAGCACGTCGGGCGTGATGAGCCCGAGGTCCTCGGCCGCCAGCGGCAGATCGCTGAACTCCTCGCGCAGCCGCGCGAGGAGCTCGGCACCCGGCGCACTGTGCCAGGCACCGCCGCGCGCGTCCGGGGCACCCGCCGGCACGCCCCAATACGCGGCGAGCGCGCGGAAATGGTCGAGGCGCAGCAGGTCGAGGCGCTGAAGCTGCGCGCGCACGCGCGCCACCCACCAGGCGAAACCCTCGCGGCGCTGCGCGTGCCAGTCGTACACGGGGTTGCCCCAGAGCTGACCCAGCTCGGTGAAATAGTCCGGTGGCACGCCGGCGACCATCGCCGGCTCGCCGCTCGCTGTCAGCTGAAACAGCGCGCGGTGCGCCCAGGTCTCCGCCGACGAAGGCGCGACATAGAACGGCAGGTCGCCGAAGAGGCGCACGCCGCGCCCGCGCGCGTACTCGCGCAGGCGCTCCCACTGCACGTGGAAGGCGTACTGCTCGCGCTCGAGCGATGCGAGCTCCGCGGCGAGGGCGGTGCGTGCCGCGGCGAGCGCGCCGGGGTCGCGGTCGCGCAGCTCCGCGGGCCATTGCCAGAAGGGCGCGCCGCCCTGCGCCCTGGTGAGCGCCTCGAACAACACGTAGTCCGGGAGCCAGGCGGCTGAAGTTGCCAGAAACTGCGCATCGGGCGCCGAGTGCGCAGCGGGGAGCTCCCCCGGGTCGAGGAGCTGTGCGTTGCCGGCCCAGTCGGAGCGAACCCAGTACGGCGAGCCATCCATTCCGGTGGGCCCGACCGGCAATATCTGCCACACGGAGAAGCCGGCCTCGGCCAGCCAGTCGACGAAGGCGCGTCCCCCGCTACCCAAGGGCCGCTCGAGCGCCGACAACGGCAGCAGCGCCCCTGCGCGGCGCCGATCGAACACGGGCAAGCGCATGCCGGCCAACGCGCGCGCTTACCCGCTCAGCCGGCGCTGGCGCGGCGCATCACCCCACCGTGCTCGGGCGAGCCCGCACCCGTGGAGAGCGGCTGCGCGAGAGTGGCCGGGGCATCGAGTCCCAGCCGGCGGTAGAGCGTCACGAGCTGTCGGCGGTAGAGGCGGTCGAACTGACTCACCGACTCGGCCGGATTGTAGTCGCCGAACCACCAGAACCAGTCGGAGCTCTCGCACAGCGCCAGTTGCCGGCCGGCCGCCTCGCGCCCGGCGGGATCGAGCGCCGGAGCGCTGACGGCACGATCGAAGGCCTGCTTCGCGTCGCAGAGCAGGTCCCAGGCGCGGTTCTTGGCCGGATCGCCCATCCAGGTGGCGAGCGTGCCGTGCACCCAGCTGCCGGCGGCCACCTGGGGGAGCGGCGCCGCCCGCACCCCGCGCTCGAGGCACCCGGAAAGCGTCGTGAGCTCGATGAGCGGATGACTCGCGAGCTGGGCGTAAAGCGCCCTGAGGAAGTAATAACCGTTGAACGGGTAGTGCTCCCAGGCGTTCTCGCCGTCGAGCGCGATGAGTACCGCGTGGTTGCGGTCACCGTCGTAGCTTCGCGCCAGCGTCGTCAGCTCGTTCACCAGGTTGTGAGCCGCATCATCGCCATGCCAGGTCGCGTATGTGAAGCCGATCAGGTCCGAGAGATTGTCGTCGCGGAAGAAGCACTCGAGCCCCACCCCCTGCGGCCGATACGGGCGGTTGTAGCTGCGCGGCTCACGCGCGGCCTGGCCGTCGGTCAGCTCGAGACTGTTGTGCAGCACGGCTCCGCCGCTCGCGGCCCAGCGCAAGCCGTGCACGGAGAGCAGCTCGAGCGTCGCGGCGCTGATCGCGCCCTCGGCCGGCCAGCTCCCCGCCGGGCGCGCGCCAAAGACGCGCGTGAACACCCGGATGGCCTCCTCGACGTGCCACGCGGCGCGCGCAGCGCCGCCCGGATACGCCGCATGCTCGGGCAGCGCCATGGCGGGCACGGTATCGCGCGCCGCACGGAAGTCGAGCAGCAGCGGGATGATCGGATGCGCGTAGGGTGTGACCGACAGCTCGCACTGGCCGCGCTCGGCGAGCGCGCGGAAGCGCGGTATCACCTGCGCCACGAGATCACCGATCAGTGCGAGGAGCTCGCGGCGCTGCGCGTCGCTGAAATTCCGTCCGCGCTCGGTGAGCCGCGCAACCAGCGGATCGGCGCGGCGCACCGTCTCCCCGAGCCACGCCAGGTGGTACCAGACGGCGAGATCGTGGATGAAGTGATCCGAGGCGTAGCCGACCCGCTCCGGGGTCGCGAGCGTGTCGGCGATGGTCGCGAGCTCGAGGTATGGGCCGAAGCGCTCGATCATCTGCTTGCGCTGCGCGCGCAGGCAGGCGTTGAGCAGCGCCAGGCGCGGCGCGGGCTCGGTCGGCAGCGGATCCGGGCCGAGGAGCGCGAGCACCGGATCGGGGAGCGGTGCGCCGCTCTCGAGGTGCCGGGAGATGCGCGCCGCGATGTCCTCGAGCTGCTCGAGGAGCACGGGCGAGAAGTTGACCACGGCGCGCGCCGCGGGGTTCGCCTCGAGGTGCGCCGCCATGTCGGTGTAGTCCTTGATGGCGTGCAGGTAGGTCCAGGGCAGCGTGTACTGACCCGTGATCGCGTCGCGGTACTGCGGCTGGTGCATGTGCCAGAGGAGGACGACCGGCAGGCGCGCGGCGGGAGCCACTAAGTAAGCCTCCTCAGGGACGAAGCTTGCGCAGCATGTCGGGCGTCACCAGCACCACGCCCTTCTCGGTGACGTGAAAGCGCTGCGCGTCCGCGCCGCGTTCGCTGCCGATGCTAAGCCCATCGGGGATCTCGCAGCTCTCGTCGATGATCGCGCCGTTGATGCTGCAGCCGCGGCCGATCTCGGCGTGCGGCAGCACCACCGAGCGGTGGATGGTGGTGCCCTCCTCGACGCGCACGTCGGAGAACAACAGCGACTCGCGCACCACGGCGCCGGAGATGATGCAGCCGCCCGACACCATGGAGTTGATGGCCATGCCGCGCCGCCCGTCCTCGTCGAGGATGAACTTGGCGGGCGGCTGCTGCACCTGGTAGGTCCAGATGGGCCAGTCCTCGTCGTAGATGTTGAGCTCGGGCCGCACGTGCACCAGCTCGATATTCGCATCGTAGTAGGCATCGATCGTTCCGACGTCGCGCCAGTAGCTCTGGGCGCGTGTCTTCACGTCCTGGAAGGGATAGGCGAACACCTGGCGGCCGGCGTTGATCGCCTCCGGCAGGATGTCCTTGCCGAAGTCGTGGGAAGAGGCGTCGCTGGCGGCGTCGGCGCCCAGCATGCTCTCGAGGAGCGGGGCGTTGAACACGTAGATTCCCATGGAGGCAAGAATGGTGTCGGGGCGGCCGGGCAGCGGATCGGGCACGGCCGGCTTCTCGGCGAAGCGCGTCACGCGGTTCCACTCGGTGGCGGTGAGCACGCCGTACTGACGCGACTGATCCGCGGTCACCTCGACCACTCCCACGGTGATGTCGGCCCCTTTCTCCACGTGGTAGGCGATCATCGGGCCGTAGTCCATCTTGTAGATGTGGTCCCCGGCGAGCACCAGCACGTGCTTGGGGTGGTGCGAGGCGATCAGCCCGTTGTTCTGGAAAACCGCGTCCGCAGTGCCGCGATACCACAGCGCTCCGATCTGCTGCTGCGCCGGCACCACCTCGATGAACTCGCCGAACTCGCCGCGCAGGTAGCTCCAGCCGTGCTGCACGTGCTGGATGAGGGACTGCGCCTTGTACTGGGTGAGGATCGAGATCTGGCGGATCCCGGAGTTCACGCAGTTCGACAGCACGAAGTCGATGATGCGGAACTTGCCGCCGAAGGGCGTCGCGGGCTTGCAGCGGTTGAGCGTGAGATCGCGCAGCCGCTCACCGCGCCCACCGGCCATGATGACCGCGAGCGTGCCGCCCGTGAGGCGGCTCACGTAGCGGCCAGAGGAAGCGCGGGCGGGCTGGCGGGTCATGGCGGGTACTACAGCGCAACGCGCAACCGCTGCGCAACCGCGGAATTTGGCTCCCTCACAACCATTTCATCAGCCCGAGCTCATAGGGGTGGGTGAGCAGCTCGTGCCAGGGGTAGATGCGGATCTCAGTGGCGAATTGGCCGCATTCCGGCGGCTCGGCATCGAGCGCGAACACCGTCTCGCCGGCCTGGTCGGCGTCGTCGGCGGCCTTGAGCGCCGTACGCCACAGCCCGTCGCGCGCCGGCAGCGCATAAGAGGACAGGGCGGGCGGCGCGCGGTCCGCCTGCGGGAGCAGGCGCCGGGCGAGAAACTCGACCCGCACGTCTGCCGGGCTAAGCCCGTTGAGCGCCACGGCCACCGAGAGGCGCAGCCGCTCGCCGCGCGGCAGGTCACGCCCCGAGTCGTTGACGAGCTTCAGGCTCACTTTGGGCCAGGCGGCCCGCACGCGCTGCTTCCAGTCGGCGAGCGTGCGCGCCCCGGTAAAGCCGTCCGCCGCGAGCCGCCGGTACTGCGCCGCGGCCGGCTGGTACAGCCCGCGGGTGTAGTCGAACAGCACGCGGCGCATGTTGAAGCGCGGGATCACGGTCATCATGGCGCGCTTGCTGCGGCGCACCCATTCGGGCGGGCAAGCGGGGCAAGTCTTGTCGTAGTACAGCGGCAGTACCTCCTCGGCGAGCGTATCGAGGATCATGTCCGCCTCGAGCGCATCGCGCCGCCCCGGGTCGGCGACGTTCGCCGGCGGGATGCCCCAGCCGTTGTCCTGCATCCAGCCCTCGCCCCACCAGCCGTCGAGGATGGAGAGGTTCAGCCGTCCGTTGATCGCCGCCTTCATGCCCGAGGTGCCGCTCGCCTCGAACGGGGCGATCGGGTTGTTGAGCCACACGTCGACCCCGCCCACGAGGCTGCGCGCGAGCTGCAGGTCGTAGTCCTCGAGGAACACGATGCGCCCGAGAAACTCCGGGCTCATCATCAGCTGGCGGATCTCGCGCAGCACCTGCTTGGCGGGCTCATCCGCCGGATGCGCCTTGCCGGCGTACAGCAGCACCACGGGCCGCTCGGGATTGTTGAGCAGGCGCGCCAGGCGCGCCCGGTCGTGCATGAGAAGCGTCGCGCGCTTGTAGGTGGCGAAGCGGCGCGCGAAGCCGATGGTCAGCACCCCGGGGCGCTGCGGATCGAGAAGACGCGTGACGTGGCGCAGTTGCGCCGGTGACAAGCCTTTGCGCTCGTACTCGCGCTGCAGACGCTCGCGCACGCTCGAGAGCATGCGCGACTTCACGTCCTGGGCGGTCGCCCAATAGCGCTCATCCGGCACGCGCTCGAGCGCGCTCCAGAAGTCGGTATCGCGCAGCCGGTCGCGCCATTCGACGCCGAGCTCGCGATCGAAGAAATTCGTCCAGCGCTGATGCAGGAAGGTCGGCACGTGCACGCCGTTGGTGATGTATCCGACCGGGTTATCCTCCGGGCGCACCTCCGGCCACTCATCCGCGCACAGCCGCGCCGATACCCCGCCGTGGATGCGGCTCACACCGTTGACGTGACGCGTGCCGTTCAGGGCGAGACGCGTCATGTTGAAGAGGTGCGGCACCGACGGGGCACGCGCCAGATCGAGGAACCGCTCGACCGGTATGCCGAGCTCGCGGATGAAATCCCCGAAGTGCGCCACCACCAGCTCGTGTCCGAAGGCATCGTGGCCGGCGGCCACCGGCGTGTGTGTCGTGAAGACGCAGTCGGCCGCGACGGCCTCGAGCGCCGCGTTGAACTGCAGTCCCGCCCCGAGATGCTCGCGCAGCAGCTCGAGGATGAGGAACGCCGCGTGGCCCTCGTTCAGATGCCACACCGCGGGCTGGAGGCCGAGCGCACGCAGGGCGCGCACGCCGCCGATGCCGAGAATCATCTCCTGGCGGATGCGGGTTGAATCGTCGCCGCCGTAGAGGCGGTGGGTGATGTCGCGATCCGAGGGCGCGTTCTCCGCACAGTTGGTGTCGAGCAGATAAACGGGTACGCGCCCGGCCTGCGCCTTCCAGGCGCGCGCCACCACCTCGCGCCCCGCGATGCGCACGCTCACCTTGAGCCAGTCGCCCGCCGCAGTGCGCAGCGGCTCGACCGGCAGATCGCGCGGATCGCGCTCGCGGTACTCCGCCTGCTGGTTGCCGTCGTTGTCGACGGTCTGCGTGAAATAGCCCTGCTCGTAGAGCAGTCCCACCGCGACGAAGTTGGCGCGCTCGTCGCTCGCCGCCTTGCAGTAGTCCGCGGCGAGCACGCCGAGGCCGCCCGAGTAGATGGGGAAGCTCTCGTGAAAGCCGTACTCGGCACAGAAATAGGCGATCAGCGGCTCATCCGCGCCCGGAGCGCTCACCCGGACGTAGGCCTCGAGCAGCTCGAGCGCCTCGCGGTAGCGCTCGAGGTAGCCGCCATCGCTTGCCGCACGCTCGAGCGCGAATTGAGCGACGCAGCGGAGCATCAGCCGCGGGTTGCCGTTGGTCTGCTTCCAGAGCTCGGGATCCAGATCCTCGAACAACGCCCGAATGGGCCGGTGCCAGCTGAAAAAGAGGTTGCCGGCCAGCTCTGGAAGCCGCGCGAGATCCGGGGGAATGACCGGAGTGACTTCTAGGAGCGAGTTTCTCATCACCGGCCTTAACTGAAGTGAGCAGGCCAAAGTCTAGCAGCACGACACCCGAAGCCGGCTCGGCGAGGGGGTATCCGGGCCCATTCTTATGTTGCAAAGCACAGGCACTATCACAGTACTAGTTGACAGCTAGTATTATTAACTACATAGTACTGGCAAATGGATGATAGCCAGGCACGCAAGTTTCAGAAGGACCTCAATGCAGGTCTCGTGGCACTCGTGCTGCTCGCCGTGCTCGAGCGCAGTCCCGAGGACCTCTATGGCTACGAGATCGCCAAGCGGCTGCAGAAAGCCAACGAGGGTGAGGCGCTCTTCAAGGAGGGCACCATCTATCCGGTGTTGCGCGCGCTCGCCGCTGGCGGACTGCTCACCAGCCGCGTCGTGCCCTCCTACTCCGGCCCTCCGCGGCGCTACTACCGCATCACGGACGAGGGGCGCGCGCTTCTCTCGCAGTGGAGCGGAATCTGGCGCCAGACGCGCGGCTTCGTCGACCGTTTCATTGAAGGAACCGACTCATGAGTGCTCACGCTCCCCGCTCGATCGATGACTACCTGAGACAGCTGCGCGCCGCGCTCGAGGGCCAGGACCCGGCGCTGATCCAGGACGCGCTCTACGACGCGGAAGAGTACCTGCGCGCCGAGGTCGCGGCCCATCCGGGCAAGTCGGAAGCCGACGTGCTCGAGCTCATCGCCAGCACCTACGGCGCCCCCGAGGAAGTCGCCGCCGCTTACCGCGATACCGAGGCCAAGGTGAAAGCCGCGTTGAAGACTCCGGTGCCCGCGGCGGCGAGCGCGAGCGGCTGGAAGCGCTTCTTCGGGGTGTACCTGGATCCCCGGGCCTACACCTCTATCTTTTATATGCTCCTCGCGCTCGCCACCGGCATCGTGTACTTCACGATCGTGGTGACCGGGCTGTCGCTGTCGTTCGGCTTCGCCATCCTCATCATCGGCATCCCGTTCTTCCTCGCCTTCATCGGCATCACGCGTGTCATCGCCCTCGGCGAGGGGCGCCTCATCGAGGCGGTGACCGGCGAACGCATGCCGCGCCGACCGGTGCACCCGGGTCCGCCGGCCGGATGGCTGACGCGCATCGGCGAGATGCTGAGGGACGTCCGCACCTGGACGACGCTTCTCTACATGCTGCTGATGCTGCCACTCGGCATCATGTACTTCACACTTACGGTGACCGGCCTCGCCGTTGGCCTGGCATTCACCGCCCTGCCCCTGCTGGTATTGGCGCGGTGGCTCGGATGGGACGCGAATGCCACGGTGTTCTCGGACGATGTGCACATCGGCGGCTGGGCGCTCTCCGACCACTCGATGATTTCGGCACTGATCCTCGGCATCCTGGGCGTGCTGATCGTCACCCTCCTCATGCACGCGGCGCGCGCGATCGGGCGCGGGCACGCGCATCTGGCCAAGGCGCTCCTCGTCGTGCCCGGGGCATGAGGCGCGGCGCGGCGCGCCGGCGCGATAAACTGCGCCGCATGCCGCGCCTCGCCCGAGCAATCATCTGTGCGCTGGGCCTCTCCGCCGCGCTCCCCTGCGCCGCGGTGCCGGCGCCGGCAACTGCCGCGCCGCCGATCGTCATGCCCCCGGGCAGCACTGCGCCGCCGCCGAGCGCGGCGCCAGCCGCACCACCCGGCTGCCTGCCCACCGGCAACGGCTATCTCAAAGCGCGCATCCGCGGGGCGCTCAATCTCGACATCGACTGGCGTAATGCCGAGCTCGAATGCGACGGCGGGCCGCGGCCGGACGGTAGCGGCATCCGCATGAGCTTCGCAGGACCGAAGCGCGCGGACGGGCGGCGGCTGCGCCTGGTGTTCGGAGTGAGCGCGGCGCGCGAGGGACGCAGCGGCCATACTCTGCCGACCAACCTCACCGTGATCGTCGAGGGCGGGGAGCGGCTCTACACCACCCGTGGCGATGGCCACTGCACCGTGGACACGCTCAATCAGCAACGCCTGCGCGCGGCGGGCACGCCGCGCAAGTACCGGGTGGTCGCGCGCGGCTTCTGTGTCGCCCCGGCCACGACGCTCAACAATGCCGAGCGCATTCTGGTCAGCAGCTTCGATTTCGCCGGCAATGCCGTGTTCGGTGACGACGCGATCCGATGAGAGCAAGTAACATGAAGACCTGGCACCTGCTAGCAGCCCGCGCCATCCTGATCTTTCTCGGCGCCGCAGCGCGCGCCGACTCGCCGCCGCTCGACCTCGCGACCTTCCCGCGCGCCGCGCTCGAGATCGTGCGGCGAGCGGCGCAGCCGGTGCGCAGGTTTCACTTCGACGTGTGGGTGGCGGACACGCCGGCGCGCGCAAGCCAAGGGCTGATGTACGTGCGCGATCTGCCGGCCGGGCACGGCATGGTGTTTCCCTTCGAGCCCGCGCGCGTCGTGTCCTTCTGGATGAAGAACACCTACATCGAGCTCGACATGCTGTTCATCGCCGCCGACGGGCGCGTGGTGAAGATCATCGAGCGCGCGGCACCGTTGCGCCTCGATCTGCTGAGCTCCGATGTGCCGGTCGGCGCGGTGCTCGAGCTGCGCGGCGGCGAGGCGGGGCTGCTGGGACTGAAGGTCGGGGATGAGGTCGGCTGGAAGCCGGCCGGGAAAGCGCCCGGCACTTAAGCTTCGCCCCCGGCGGGCACCGCGTCGAACGACACGGCGGTGCGCGGCTGCGAGCCGAGAATCGGGCTCGTGCCGTGCCACATGTACGACGGAAACAGCACCAGCTGTCCGGCGTGCGGCTGCACGACGCAGCCGACCCCCGCTCCAGGCGTCGCGAAACGCGGCTCGCCGAGCCTCAGCCAGCCGCTCTTGAGCTCCGCGTCGGCGGCCTCCTCCGGCACCTGCAGGTAATAGGCCGAGCTGATCCAGCCCTGGTTGTGAAAGTGGTTGACGTGAAAGCCGCCACGGGTGAGCTGCACCGACCAGGCTGATGCGATCTGCACGGCACCCTGATTGCGCGCGCTCAGGGGATGTGCGGCGTTGCGCCCGAGCATGCCGAGATAGGCGCGCAGCGGCTCGTCGAACGAGCGCAGCATCGCCCGGATCACCGGGTCGGGATCCATCACCAGATTGCGCGTCGTCACACGGCCGTTGCGCAGGCTCTCCCCGAGCGGATAGGTGCTGGCGCGGTAGCGCGCCGCGAGCACTTCGAGCAGCGCTGCGTTGAGCTCGGCCATGGAGGCATAGCCGAACGGCGGCTGCAGCTCGTAGCAGCGCACCAGGCGCTGGTAGTCGTACAGCTCGCCATAGAGTGGCTGCCCGAGGAGGCGCGCGGCGATCGCTTCGTAGGCGATCCAGCCCTGAGCGCGCGGCATGCGCGCGCGCTGCGCACGGATGAACGCCAGCGCCTCCGCGGGCCGCTCGCGCGACAGCAGTATCGAGACGAGATTCTCGACCACACCGGCGTCGTCGGGGAGCGCGGCGGCCGCTTCCAGCGCCTCGGTTTCCGCTTCGGCGAGACGCTCGCCCTCGCGCATGACGCGCGCCAGCAGATAGCGCAGGCGCGGCTTGGGTCCGGCGCGCTTCAGCTCATCGCATAGCAGCCGCTCGGCGACGTCGCCCCGCCAGGCATGGAGCAGCAGCACGGTGAGCGCCTCCAGGAGATTCTGGTCGTCGCGCGCCTCGAGTACCGCGGCGGCGAGCGAGCGGGAAAAATCGGGATCGCCGAGCGCCTGCCGGACGCGCGCGAGATACAGCTGCGCATCGGCGTGGCGCGGCCGGAGAGTCACCGCGGCGGCGTAGGCGCGCTCGGCCTCCTCCAGGGCGCCGAGCTGGCTGAGTGAGCGGCCGCGGGCGAGCTCCAGCTCGAAGCCGCGTACGCCGAGTGACTGCGCGCGCGTGAGCGCCGCGAGCGCTTCCTCGGCCCGCTCGAGCTGCGCGAGCAGCGAGCCGAGCCGGCGATACAGCGGCGCGTTGCCGGGGTTCAGGGCGAGCGCCTGGCGGTAGGCGCCTTCGGCCTCGAGCAGACGGTTCTGGTTGGCGAGCACCAACCCAAGCGCCGCCCACCCGTCGGGGCTGGCGCGGTCGGAGTCGACGAGGGTACGGCACTGGATCTCCGCCTCGCGGGCGCGGCCGAGGCTGTCGAGCGTCAGCACGAGGCCGTGACGCGCGCCGCGTTCCCCGGGCGCGAGCTGCAGCACGCGGCGGTAGACGCGCTCGGCCTCCTCGAGACGGCCGGCGCGGCGCAGAAAGGTGGCGAGATTCAGCCGCAGCCGGCTGTCCGCGGGATCGAGCTCGACGCTGCGCCGCAGAAGCTCCTCGCCTCCCCGGCGGTCGCCGCCGCGGGCGCGCACCAGTCCGAGGAGGTGCAGCGCCGCGGCGTTGTTGGGCGCCTCCGCGAGCACCGTGCGGCACATGCTCTCCGCGCGCGCGAGCTCACCGCGGTTGAAGGACGCGGATGCCTGGGTGAGCTGAGTGTCGAGTTGGGCCGCAGTGAGCACGCGGCCACTCTAATGCACGGGTCTCACGGGCGCCTACCTGATCGGCGCTGCCGGTGCGGTCGCCGCGGGCTGCGTGCGCTTCTTCCGCTTGTGCAGGATCGGCTTCGCGATCGGCGTGCCGTAGACGTGGCTCCTGGTGTGTTGGGGCGCGAACGAGCTCGCCTTGGGCTTCGGCGCTGTGCCGGACGGGGGGTCGGCGGCCGCGGAGCCCGCCGCCGCGAAAGCGGCGAGGATGAGCGCGCACGCCGTGAGGCCGGCCCGTGCTCTCATGGCAAACGACCGCCTCATTCCGGCGCCGCTTGGTACGGCCGGCGGCGACAGGCTAGGATGCGCCGCCCGTCCTGACTGCCAGAACATCATGATCACCAAAGGTATCGTTCTCGCCGGTGGCTCCGGCACCCGACTTTATCCGGTCACGCGGGCAGTCTCAAAGCAGCTGCTGCCGCTTTATGACAAGCCCCTCGTCTACTATCCGCTGGCGACGCTGATGCTGGCCGGCATCCGCGACGTCCTGCTCATCTCCACGCGGGACGACGGCCCCCTGTTCGAGCGGCTGCTCGGGGATGGCTCGCAATGGGGGATCCGCATCCGCTACGCGGTGCAGCCAGAGCCGCGCGGGATCGCGCAGGCGCTCGTGATCGGCGCCGATTTCATCGGCACGGATGCCGTGTGCCTGGTGCTGGGCGACAACCTCTTCTACGGGCACGGGCTGCCCGAGCAGCTGCGCTCCGCCGCGGCGCGCGACCACGGCGCAACCGTGTTCGCCTACTATGTGCGCGACCCCGAGCGTTACGGCGTGGTGGAGTTCGACGCCGCGGGTAAGGCGGTGGGGCTCGAGGAGAAGCCGGCCGCGCCCCGCTCGCACTACGCGGTGACCGGCCTGTACTTCTACGACGCGGATTGCGTGGCGGTGGCGCGCACACTCAAGCCCTCCGCGCGCGGCGAGCTCGAGATCACCGACGTCAATCGTGCCTATCTCGACCGCGGCGCGCTCAAGGTCGAGGTGCTCGGCCGCGGCGTCGCCTGGCTCGATACCGGCACGCACGCCTCGCTCCTGCAGGCCGCCAACTTCGTCGAGACGGTCGAGGCGCGGCAGGGGCTGAAGATCTGTTGCCCGGAGGAGATCGCCTACCGCCAGGGCTTCATCGATCGCGCGCAGCTCGCGCGCCTCGCCGCGCCGCTCGCGCGCACCGGCTACGGCGAATACCTCGAGAGTGTGCTCAAGGAACGGGTGTTCTGATGCGCGCCGCCCCGCTGGCGCTCCCCGGCGTGCTGCTGATCGAGCACCAGGTGTTCGACGATGCGCGCGGCGCCTTCTTCGAGAGCTGGAACGAGCGCGAGTTCGCCGCCGCCGGCATCGCGGCGCGCTTCGTGCAGGAGAACGTCAGCCGCTCGCGCGCTCACGTGCTGCGGGGGCTCCACTATCAGATCCGGCAGACGCAGGGGAAGCTGGTGCGGGTGCTCGCCGGGGAGATCTTCGACGTAGTCGTGGACCTGCGCCGCTCCTCACCCACCTTCGGCCGCAGCTGCACCGTGCAGCTCGACGCGACGCGCGCGCGCTCGCTGTGGGTGCCGCCCGGCTTCGCGCACGGGTTCCTCGCGCTCGCCGACGAGACACGCGTCGAGTACAAGGTGACCGACTTCTGGTCGCGCGAGGCCGAGCGCACGTTGCAGTGGAACGATGCCGCGCTCGGCGTGCGCTGGCCGCTGCCCGCGGGGGTCGAGCCGCTGCTCTCGGCCAAGGATCGCGACGCCACGCCGCTCGCAAGCGCTGAGTGCTTTCCGTGAGAGTGCTCATCACGGGCGCCGCCGGGCAGCTAGGCCGCGCGCTCGCGGCCGCGGCTCCTCAAGGCGAGGTGGTGAAAGCCTGCACGCGCGCCGAGCTCGACATCGCGCAGGAGGCCGCGGTGCGCGCGGTATTCAGCAGCTTCGCGCCCGAGCTGGTGATCAACGCCGCCGCCTTCACCCGCGTCGATGACGCCGAGCGCTCCGCCGAGGCCGCCGCCCGCGCCAATGCCTCCGGTCCCCAGCTGCTGGCCGCGGCCTGCCGCACCGCCGGCGCCTGGCTCACGCACGTGTCCACCGACTTCGTGTTCGACGGCCGGCAGAGCCATCCCTATGACAGCGGGGCGCGCGCCGCGCCGCTCTCGGTCTACGGCCGCACCAAGCTCGTGGGCGAGACCGCGGTCGTGCGCGAGCTCGGCGAGCGCTGCACGGTGGTGCGTGCCTCGTGGCTCTACAGCGCCGCGGGCGGCTTTGCGGCACGCATGCTCACCCTGATGAAGAGCCGCCCCGAGCTGCGCGTCGTGAGCGACCAGGTGGGCGCGCCCACCCACGCCGCGGGACTCGCCGGGGTCCTGTGGGCCCTGAGCGCGCGCCGCGCGCACGGCTTGTGGCACTGGTGTGACTCGGGGGTCGCGAGCTGGTACGACTTCGCCGTGGCCATCGCCGAGGAGGCGGTGCGCCTGAGTCTTCTGCCCAGCGTGCCCGCGATCTTACCCATCGGTAGCGCCGACTATCCGACCGCGGCGGCGCGCCCTGCCTACAGCGTGCTCGACAAGCGCGCCACCGAGAAGCTGCTCGGGATTACGGCACCACACTGGCGCGTCGCGCTGCGCGCGACGCTCGCCGAGCCGGACGCGCACCGGGAGCAACCGTGAAGCTGCTGGTCACCGGGGGGGCCGGTTTCATCGGCGCAAACTTCTGTCATCACTGGTGCGCGGAGCATCCGGGCGATCGCGTGGTCGTGCTCGATGCCCTCACCTACGCCGGCAACCTCGCGAGCATCGCCACGCTCATCGACGCCGGCAAGCTCCGTTTCGTGCGCGGCGACATCGGCGAGCGCGAGCGCGTCGCCGCGCTCCTCGCGGAAGAGTCACTCGGCACGATCGTGAACTTCGCCGCCGAGTCGCACGTCGACCGCTCGCTCGAGGACCCGGCACAGTTCCTGCGCACCAACGTGCTCGGCACCCAGGCGCTGCTCGAAGCGGCGCGCACCGCCTGGGGGCCCGAGGCCGCGCGGCGCGGCTGCCGCTTCCACCACGTGTCGACGGACGAGGTCTACGGCTCGCTCGAGCCCGCGGCGGCGGCCTTCACCGAGAGCACGCCCTATTCGCCCAACTCCCCGTACGCCGCCAGCAAGGCGGCCGCCGATCACCTGGTGCGCGCCTACGCGCACAGCTTCGGTCTCCCCTGCACGATCAGCAACTGCTCGAACAACTACGGGCCATTCCAGTTCCCGGAGAAACTCCTGCCGCTCTGCATCCTCAACATCCTCGAGGGCCGGCGGCTGCCGATCTACGGCGACGGCCAGCAGATCCGCGACTGGCTGCACGTGAGCGATCACTGCCGCGCGCTCGAGCTGATCCTCACGAAATCCGCGACCGGCGAGACCTGGAACATCGGCGGCTCCACCCAGGACCCGAACCTGGCGGTGGTCGGCGCGGTGTGCGAGGCTGTGGACCAGGCCTTTGCGGCCGAACCGGCGCTCGCGGCGCGCTTCCCGCGCAGCGCGCCGGCGCTGGGACGCTCCGCGCGTACCCTGATCGAGCATGTCCGGGACCGGCCGGGGCATGACCGGCGCTACGCGGTCGACTCGGACAAGATCCGCGGGCGGCTCGGGTTCCACGCCGCCACCTCGCTCCGGTCCGGCCTCGAGACGACGGTGCGCTGGTACCTCGATAACGAGGCTTGGTGGCGCGGCGTCGTGAGCGGCGAGTACCGCCAGTGGTACGCCCGGCAGTACCCGCAGGCCCGGGACACGTGACAGCCGACCTCTCCTCTGCCGACGAGGCCCGGCGCGCCGCGCGCGTGCTGTTCCGGCGGGCGCGCCTCAATCGCTGGCTGGGGCGGCGCAGCGCGGCGCTGGCGCTGTGCCGCCAGGCGGTGGAGCGCGCCGACTACTCGCGCGCCTACACCCTGATGTCGCGGCTGGCGCTTCCCGGCGAGGATTACTTTCGCGTGCTCGGGCGGATCCACCGCTACCTGCGCCCGCGCACTTACCTCGAGATCGGCGTCTCGCGCGGCGACTCGCTCGCGTGCGTGTTGCCGGACACCCAGGTTCTCGGGATCGATCCCGCGCCGAATCTCACCAGGCCCGCGCCGGCCAACGTGAGGATCTACCGCGAGACCAGCGACGATTTTTTCGCCAGGTACTCTCCCCGCGCCGAGCTCGGCGGGCAGCCGGTGGAGCTGGCGTTCCTCGACGGCATGCACCATTTCGAATACGCGCTGCGCGATTTTCTCAACGCCGAGCGCGCGTGCTCGAGCGCCTCCGTGATTCTGATTCACGACTGCTATCCGCTCGATGAGCGCACGGCGCAGCGCGAGCAGGTGACGGGGTTCTGGAGTGGCGACATCTGGCGCTTGATGCTGCTGCTGCGCGAGCGGCGCCCGGATCTCCTGGTGCGCACCATCGCGACCCCGCCTACCGGGCTCGGCATCGTCGTCAATCCCGACCCTGCCTCACGCGTGCTCGCGGACCGGCTGGATGAGCTCATCGCGGAGTACCTCGCCAGGGACTTCAGCGTGCTCGCGGGCCGTCAGCCCGAGGCGCTCGGGCTCCTCGAGAACCGCTGGCCGGTGATCCGCCAGCTCCTCGATTCGCGGCCGAAGTCCTGAGCCCCGGCGGCGCCGGCAGGCACAGGGGAGGATGTCCGATGCGAGCCGGTCAAACTAGTGCTGGCGCAGATCCTCCAGACGAGCGCGCAGCGCGCGCAGGTGCAGCAGCGTCTTCTTGCGGATGCGCACGATGAATTTGAGGTGCTCCACGAGGCGCATCAGCGCCGGCGCCGCCCACGCCGGTACGCCGGCGCGGAACACGTGGCCGTTGCTGAGGGTGCGCGAGCCGCGGAAGGCGGGGTACATGCGCCGCACCTGGGCGAGCTCCGCGCCCGGATCGACACCCATCTCGGTGAGCTTGCGGTAGAAGGCGGTGGGGCGCCCGTCGCCGGTGCGGGTATGGTCCATGCCGACCGCATCCACCACGTAGATCGGATGCCGGCCGCCGATCGTTCCGGCCCAGGCGAGGTCGTTCCCCCAGGTGCTGCGCGTCATGCCGAAGGTCGGCAGGAGCTCAGCGAGCGCCGCCTGCGAGAAGCACGGCGCCATCACCTCGACGAAGCTCACCCGGCGCAGCACGCACACCGGGTTACGCACCAGCGCGTTGATGGTCGTATGCGTGAACCAGCGGAGCGCGGGCTGCGAGAGATAGGTGCCGTAGCGCTCGCACAGGCTGAAGAAGCGCGACAGGTCGCCGGGCCTCAGGTACACGTCGTCGTCGAGCAGCATCACGTAGCGGTACTCGCGAAACTCCGGCCGCTCGCGCGCGAACTCGAGGAAGCCGTCGAGCTTGTTGAAGCCGCCGTGGGAGTAGAACTCGGCGAGCGCTTCGCTGCGGGGGCTTATGTACCAGGAGACGCAGCAGTCCCAGTTGCGTTGGCTGTCCTCGGCGATCAGGCGCCCGTGGAGCGAATCCGCGCCGGCCCGCACGAATGCGAGGAAGGGCCGCCGCGCGGGCGGCGCCGTCACGGCCACCTTATTCCTGCGCCTCCCGCGGCCGCCATGCTGCGGCAAGCTCCTGCTGCTTGCGCGGCGGCACCGGGTCGTAGTGGCTCAGCTCCATGGTGTAGGCGCCCTGGCCGCCGGTGAGGGCCTTGAGGCGCGACTGGTACTCGGAGATCTCCGCGAGCGGCACCAGCGCCTGCAGCGTCGCGCGCTGACCGGGGAGCGTGTCGCTGCCGGAGATGCGCGCGCGCTTGGTGGCGAGATCCCCGGTGATGTCGCCGATGGCGCTCGCGGGGGCCGTGATCTCCATGCGCATGATCGGCTCGAGCACGATCGGCGTCGCCTTCTGCAGCGCATCGAGGAACGCCTTGCGCCCCGCGGACACGAAGGCGACCTCCTTGGAGTCGACCGCGTGATGCTTGCCGTCGTAGACGGTGACCCGCACGTCCTGGATCGGAAAGCCGGCGAGCGCGCCCTCGGTCAGCACCTGCCGGACGCCCTTCTCGACCGCGGGGATGTATTGCCCCGGGATCGCGCCCCCGACCACGTCGTCGACGAACTCGAAGCCCGCGCCGCGCCCGAGCGCCTCGATGCGCAGGTACACCTCGCCGAACTGTCCCGCGCCGCCGGTCTGCTTCTTGTGCCGGCAGTGCCCCTCGGCGGGCCGGGTGATGGTCTCGCGGTAAGGGATGCTCGGCGGGTGTGTCTTGACGTGCACGCCGTAGCGCTCGGTCATGCGCTCGAGCAGCACCCGCAGGTGAAACTCCCCCATGCCGTACAGGACGGTCTCGTTCACCGCGGCGTGGTGCTCGATGCGCACGCACGGATCCTCGGCGGTAAGCTTGTGGAGCGTGTCGGCGAGCCGCTGCTCATCCCCGCGGCGGTCGGGCTCGATCGCTACCCCGAGCATCGGCGGCGGGAAGGTCACCGGCTTCAGGTGATACTGGTCCTCGTCGTGCGAGTCGTGCAGCACCGCATCGAGATGCAGCTCATCCACCTTCGGCGTCGCGACGATCTCGCCCGGCCCCGCCTCGGAGATCTCGGCCGTGTCCTTGCCGAGCAGGCTGAAGAGATGCGCGACCTTCACCGGCTTGCGCGCATCGCCGACGAACAGCTGGCTCCCCTGCCGCACCGTGCCCTGATGCACGCGCAGCACGCCGAGCTTGCCGACATAAGGGTCGATGCTGACCTTGAACGCGTGCGCGATCACGTGCCTGGCCGGGTCGGGGGAGACCGGGACGCGCTCGGCGCCCTCGCCCGTGCCTTTGAGGAACGGCGGCGGATTGCCCTCGGCCGGATTCGGCATGAGGCGCACGATGATCTGCAGGAGCTCCGCTATTCCGGCACCGCTCTCGGCCGAGACGAAGCACACCGGCACGAGGTGTCCCTCGCGCAAGGCCTGCTCAAAAGGGTCGTGCAGCTGCTCCGGGGCGATCTCCTCGCCCTGCTCGAGATAGAGCGCCATCAGCTTCTCATCGAGCTCCACCACCTGGTCGATGATCTGGGTATGGGCGGCCTCGACCGAGGAGAAGTCCGCCGCGCGTCCGTGCGGCTGGAAGAAACAATCCACCACCGAGTCGCCGCCGCCGGCGGGGAGATTCAGCGGCAGGCACTCGCTGCCGAAGGACTCGCGCAGCTGCGCGAGCACCCGCTCGCAGTGCGCATCGCGGCTGTCGATCTTGTTGACGACGATGAAGCGGCACAGTCCCCGCTCACGCGCGAAGTCCATGAGGCGCTGAGTGAGGGTGTCGACGCCGTTCACGGCGCTGACGACGATGGCGACCGCCTCGACCGCCTCGAGCACGGAGAGGGTCTTGCCGAGAAAGTCCGGGTATCCCGGGGTGTCGATGAGGTTGATGCGGGTGCCGTCGGTGGTGAAGCTGCAGATCGCGGTATCGAGCGAGTGCTGCAGACGCTTCTCCTGGGGATCGAAATCCGAGACCGTAGTGCCGCGCGCGAGGCTCCCGCGGGCACGGATGGCGCCGGCCTGCAACAGCAGTGTCTCCGTGATCGAGGTCTTGCCTGCGCCGGCCGGGCCGACCAGCGCAATATTTCTGATGCCCGAAGTCGCGTACCCCATGGCGGATGCTCCCCGGATCTTTGCCTGTTTAGACGCCCGCTCAGGAGCATCACCGGTGCCTCAAAGCCTACTCCGGGGGCGTACCGGCGGCTACTTGCGCGGAGTACCATGCGACAGAAGGCGGCAGAGAGCCACACGGAGCCTTAGATGCCATGAGCAAGCCACGGCCGGACGCGGCGAAGGAGCGCGGCAGGAACGAACGGATTCAGCGCCAGCTCGACGAGGCTCTGGAAGACAGCTTCCCCGCGAGCGACCCGGTCTCGATCGTGACCTCTCAGAGCGAGGAGGATTGGGGAGAGGAGCCGGCGGACTCGGGCGGGACGGAAGCGCCGCCCGCTACGGAGCCGTCAACTCCAAAGTCGAGCCGGCCTGATTGACGGTCGTGAGAACGATCGGCCGCCGCCATACACGCTGCAGGTAATCGAGCACTTTGCGGCTACGTTCGAGGTCGAGCCCACGCCCATCGGACCCGCTGTCGTGCGTGAGCTCGAGCGTGCCGTCGGTGCGCACATGCTGCGCGGAGACGACCGGCGCGCCGAAGTTGTACTTGGACGAGAGCAGCGCCTCGTGGAGCGCCGTGAGCTCGGGCTCGAGCACCTTGATCTGGCCGTCGCTGCGCGCGCTGTAGCGGAAGAGCTCCAGCTCGTCCGCCAGCTCGCGGGTGAGGTGGTTGCGCACGAAGGCGAAGTCGTCGTCCTGCTCCATGATGTGGCGCGCGGCCTCGAGCCCGTCGCGCTCGACGATCTTCTCCCACATCGAGAAGCCGAGGTGATAGGGGTTGATGGCGAGTGACACCTGCGCGTCGGCCGCGATCGGCCGCACCACGTCCGAGTGACACTTGATGGCGTCCAGGTACGACTGCTGCGGAATGAAGTCCGCCTCGCGCAGCAAGCGCGCGTGCCAGTACGATGCCCAGCCCTCGTTCATGATCTGCGTGGCGAACACCGGGTAGAAATAGAACGACTCCTCGCGCACCGCGAGGAAGATGTCGCGCTCCCAGCTCTCCATCTCCGGGGCGTAGTTCGCCACGAACCACAGCAGGTCGCGTTCCGGGTGCGGCGGCACCGGGGCGCGCTTCCTGGTCTCCACGGCGCCGGCGGCGACCGGGTCGAGCGCCGCGAAGCGCTTGCGGAAGCCGTCGTCGGCGAGGACCTTCGGCTCCTCGAAATACTCCGGATAGCGCTCACGGCGCAGCGACTGGTCGATGTCGATGTGCTGCTCGAGGGCGAGTGCCGCATCAAGCACCGTCTCGACGCGCTGCGCGCCGTGGGTCTCGATGATCTGCTGGATCTGGCGCGCGTGATTGGCGGCGTGCTCGACGATGTGCTCGCTCACCTGCTCCTGGCAGCGGCGGAACAGCAGATTGTTGCGCGAGAAATCCGCGTGCCCGAGCACGTGCGCGGTCACCAGGATGTTCTCGGCGAGCCCGTTGCTGGCGGCGAGGTAGGCGTGGCCGGGATTGCCCGGGAACACCACCTCGAAGAGCCGTGAGTGACCCATGCGGCGCTGGATGAGCTGATAGATGTAGCGCACGCCGAACGACCAGTGCGGCATGCGCACCGGCAGCCCGTAGACCGCGATCTCCATCATGAAGCTGTCGGGGACGGCTTCGAAGTCGACCGGATGGAACGCAAGCCCGGAGCGGTTGGCGAGCTCCTCGATACGCCGGATGTAATCGCGCCAGTCCGAGCTCATGGGGCGGCGCGCCTCACGTGCCTGCGGGAGTCTGCGTCTCGGCCGCGAAGAAGTGCCGCACCGCGCCCCACACGTCGTCGAAGTCGTTGAGCGCGTAGCTGCCCGCGGCGCAGCCGGCGCCGGAGAGCTCGGCGAACAGCTTCCCGGTCTCGGTGGCGAGCTGTCTCGACAGGCCCGAGGACACCTCGACGTAGCCGGTGAAGCAGGCATCCGCCGCCACCGAGGCGAGCGCCGCGCGCGCATCCGCCACATCGCTCACCGAGTTGTCGCCGTCGGAGGCGTAGAAGAGGTAGAGGTTGCAGCGGCCGGGGTTGTAGCGGGCGTCGATGATCTCGCGCACCTTGCTGAGGCCCGTCGAGGCCACCGTGCCGCCGGTTCCCGACACCTGGAAGAACTCCGGCTCGTTGAACTCCCACGCCTCGGTGGTGTGCGCCACGAACACCGTCTCGAGCGAGCGGTACTCGCGCCGCAGTCCCTGCACCACCCAGAAAAAGAAGGTCTTGGCTAGCTTGCGGTCCCGGTCGGACATGCTGCCCGACACGTCGAGCATGAAGAACACCACCGCGTGAATCGCCGGCTGCTTGCGCCGCGCCAGCTGCCGGAAGCGCAGGTCCTCGTCGGTGAAGGTCTGGGTGGCGCCCGGGGCGCCGCGCCGTTTCACCAGCTCCTTGAAGGAGCGGCGCCGGTCGAGGCGCGAGCGTGCGCCGCGGCGGTCCCAGCCCTCGCGCGTCCAGTCGGTCTCATCCGACGGCCCCACGCGCGCCTTGAGGTTGGGAAGCTTCATCTCCTCCCACAGCCAGTCGACGATGTCGTCGACCTTGAACTCGAGCAGCAGCTGCACCTCGCCCTCGTCGCGCCCGCCCGCGCCCTTCTCCCCGGGACCCTGCTGCTGCGAGGGATCGGAGAACACGTCACCGGGCTTGGCCTTGCCCTGGCCCGCGCCTTGGGCTTCCTCGGGACGTCGCAGGCGGAAGTGATAGTGCTCGAGCATGCGCACCGGCACGCGCACGGTGCGCGCGCCGTCGTTGATGACTTCGCCGCCTGCGATGATCTCCGGCAGATTGGCGCGCACCGCCTCGCGCACCTTCTCGTCGTGGCGCAGCCAGTCGCGGGCGCCACGCGAGAACAGCTCGTACCACTTTGCGGCGCTGAGAGGGGGTTGTCCGCCGCCTTTGCCGCCCTCTTCGTCCATAGCTTTACTGGTACTCCTTTTTTTGCGGCGGCGCTACTCCTGCGCGAGCAGTGTCGTGACGTAGCTGAGCGCTTCCTTGGCGCTGTGCTCGTCGTAGCCGTATTCGCTCACCAGGCGCTGCTGCACCACCGAGATCTTCTGGCGGGCTTCCTCGTCCGGGCGCGCCGTCGAGGTCACGAGCCGCAGCACGTCGCGGCGCTCCTCGAACAGGTACTGCTCGATCGCCTCGCGCATGCGCGCGTGGCTCGCGAGCTTGAACTTCTCGCCGGCCTTGAACGCCACCATCGCCTTGCGCACCACCTCCTGGCGGAACGACAGCTTGCCGGAGTCCGATACCTTGATCTTCTCCTCGACCGAGCGCAGGAAGCGCTCATCCGCCGCGCGGGTCTCGCCGGTGATCGGGTCGCTGACCTGGCGGTGATCGAGCGAGGCCTCGACCTCGTCGAGATACTTCTCGAGCAGCTGCTGCGCCTCCGCCTCGAAGGAGGCGAACATCGCCCGGTGCACGTCCTCTTTCACCCAGCGGTTGTAGAACTCCTTGCGCGCGGTGACCAGGTGATCAATCCAGGCCTTCTTCTGCTTGGCGTCCATGCGCGCGTCGCTCTCGATGCCGTCCTTGAGCGCCAGCAGCAGCTCCATGCTGGTGAGGCTGTGGGTGTTGCCGCGGGTGATGGCATTGGAGATCGCGTTGATGACGAAGCGCGGGCTCACGCCGGTCAATCCCTCGTCGGGCGCCTCGGTGCGCAGCCGCTGTCCCTCGGTCTCCGGCATGCCCTCGACCGCCTCGCCGGCATAGAGCCGCAGCTTCTTGGCGACATCGAGTCCCTCGCGCTCCGGCTTCACCAGGCGGGTGAGGATGGCGAACACCGCCGCGAGATTCAGCACGTGCGGGTCGAGATGCACGTTACGGAATGCGGGCGCGCCCGACACCAGCTTCAGATAGATGCGCGACTCGTCGCGATAGGAGAGCGCGTAGGGGATCTTGATGATCACCATGCGATCGAGCAGCGCCTCGTTCTCTTTTTCCTGCAGGAACTTGTGGAACTCGGCGAGATTGGTGTGCGCGAGGATCGTCTCGTCGAGGTGAATCAGCGGGAAGCGCGACACCTTGACGTTCTTCTCCTGGGTGAGGGTGAGCAGCAGATAGAGGAACTCGCGCTTCACCTTCAGGATCTCGATCATCTCGAGCACGCCGCGGCTCGCGGCGTACACGGCGCCCGACCAGGACCAGGCGCGCGGGTCGCCCTCATCGCCGATCTGCGCGACCTTGGCGAGATCCACCGAGCCCACAAGGTCGGCGATGTCGGCGGTGGTGGGATCATGCGGCGCATAGGTGCCGATGCCGACGCGCGAGGCCTCGGCAAGAAATACGCGCTCGACCGGCACGCGCACGAAGTCACCCTCGTAATCGCGCTCGACGAAATCGCGCGCCCAGGGCGAGAGCTCGCCCTGCACGGCGATGCCGTAGCGCTGGCGGAACTCGGCGCGGAGACTGGTGGGAATGAGGTTCAGCGGGTTCTCGCGCAGCGGCGAGCCGCGGATCGCGTAGAGCGCGCCCTCGTCGGTGCGGCTGTATTCCTCCAGCCCGCGCTTCAGCAGTATGGCGACGGTGGACTTGCCGCCCGAGGGCGGCCCGAGCATCAGCAGCAGTCGCCGGCCGACGTCGGAGCCGGCGGCGGCGGCCTTGAAGTAATCGACCAGACGCGACAGGGGCTCGTCAATGCCGAACAGCTCGTGCTTGAAGAGCTCGCGCGCGCGCACGTTCTCGGCGGCGTCGGGATCTGCCGCGCGGCCGTGCCAGCGCAGCATGTCCCAGATGTATTCGTGGCTCGAGCGCGCCAGCGCGCTCGGATTCGCCGGCAGGATGTTGGCGAGGAAGTCCCCGAAGGTGCCTTCCCAGCGCTGCGCGCGGTGCAGCCGGCTGAAGGAGCTCAGGGTGTCGATGAAAGTGGCGTTTGTGCCGCGAGAATCCGAGTCAGCTCCGAGTGGTTGCATCGTCCTTACCCTCCGTTGAGCTCTATAGTCACCAGTCCCTGGACACCGGCGCTAAGCCGGCGGATCCGCCCTGGGCTCTTAACCTAGTCCCAACGTCCCCCGCAAAAAGTGACGGCCTTCCAATCCCCGCGGACTGATTACGTTAAGAGTGTCACAGCAACGGATTGTTCACACCAGAGGCCCCGGATGCCACCACGCCGGGGGAGCGCTACAGCGCACACCGGCGCGGCCGCTTAAGTGGCTGATTGCAAAGCTTAGCTGGCCCCTCGGGCCCTGCACGCGCGCGCAGCGCCCGAGGTGAGCAGAATTTTCCTGAAGGCGCGGTTCCCGGGGCACCGCCCGCGTGCGCGCCCTTGCAGCGCCGCCGCGGCTCCCGCCCTGCGGAGCGCTCACCTCCCGGGGCGCACTTCCCCGCCGGGTGCGCGAAGCGAGCAGTGGCTCTGAGTTTGGGCATCGCCGTCGCCGCTCCCCGACGCGCCCTGTCGTTATTGTGAACTGACGCACTGCGCCTGTTCCCACGCTACATATCCTCCAACGGCGAGGATACCGCGCTGCGCATTTGACTCAGCGTGGCGGCCTCACTTCACGGACGGAGGGGACTCTTTAGCTTCGTCAGTGAGCAGAAATAAGGTGGGAGACACGCCCCGTGGCCAGTGCAGTATCCAGATCATCGCGTAATCCCGCCGCGGCAACGCCCGCGAACGCCGCCGGCGCTGCGGCGAGCATGCGGCCTTCGGTCGACGTCACCGCCATCACCACCCGCGACGATTTCCTCCTCGAGCTCGGTCAGGCTCTGGCCGGCCAGGCCTCCATCCGGCCGGTGGATTCGGTCGCGGCCGCACTCGAGAGCCTGAGCTCCCACGCCAAGCGCGGTCAGGTGCTGATCATCGATGCCCTGCATGCGAACGAGGTCCGCCCGGCCGTCGATGCCGTGCAGGGCCGCGCCCCGCACGCGGTGATCCTGGTATTCGCTGCCCAGGCGCTCGAGCGGCAGGTGGCCGCGGCCGTCAAAGGCTCGAAAGTCTTCGCGGTTCTGCCCTGCGCACCGATCGATCCGCGCAAGACTCACGCGGTATTCGCCGGCGTGATCGAGGAAGCGGCCGCCCGCAGGAAGCCGTCGGCGCCGCCGTCGGCGCCCGTATCCGCTGCGCCCGCCGATCTGGAGCTCGAATCCACCTTGAGCGCCGAAGCCCTCAAGGTTCCGGGCCTGAGCGGCGGCAGGGGCCGCATGCTGATGATCGCCGCGGCTCTCGCGGCGGCGGCGGCGCTCGCGGCCGGCGCGTGGTTCTTCGCCCGCGGCAACGGCACGGCACCGCCGGTGCAGGCCCCCGCTGCGCAACCTCAGGAGGCGCCGGTGACCGCACCGGCCGCCGAGGCTCCGGAAGCGGCGCTGCCGGCCGCGCCGAGCGCGGACCTGTCGATCGTGCACGGCAAGGTGGACGAGCTCCTGGAGAAGGCGCGTCTCGCCATGCGCGAGCGGCGCTACACCGAGCCCGCCGGTGACAACGCGCTCATCTACTACCGCTCCGCCGTCGCGGCCAACGCCGCCAACGGCGAGGCCCGGGACGGCCTGCAGCGCGTCGCGGGCGTGCTCGCCGGCCGCTTCGACGAAGCGCTCACCGCCGGCCGCCTCGACGAAGCGGCGCAGAACTTCGCCAACTTCAAGGCCGCGGTGCCCGACGATCCGCGCGTCGCGGACCTCGGGTCACGGCTCGCCAACGCCCAGATCGCGAGGGCGGTGGCCGACGGCAACCTCGAACGTGCGGCGGCGCTCCTGCGCCAGGCGCAGCAGGCAGGGAGTCTCCCGGCCGACCAGCTCGCCAAGTGGAAGAGCGACCTCGGACGGCGCCAGGACGAGGCCAAGGTGCAGCGCCTCGCGGGCCTCGTGGAAGACCGCATCCACGACGGCAAGCTCGTCGATCCCGCGGACGACAGCGCCAAGTCCTACCTGCGGCAACTCCTCGCGGCCTATCCGTCCAACCAGAGCACGGCCCGCGCCCAGCACGACCTGGCCGGCGCCTGCATGCGCAAGGCGCGCGATGCCGGGATCGCCCGCAACAGCGCCGAAGCCGAGCGCTGGCTCAACGAGGCGCGCGCCGCCGGCGCGTCGGCCGCCGACATCAGTGCTTTCCAGCGCGACCTCGCCGGCGTCCAGGCCAAGGCCGCCCGCGCCGAGGGGGACCGCTTCGCGCAGCTCGCGCGCGAGCGCGTGCGCGACGGCCGCCTCACCGATCCCGCCCAGGACAGCGCCGCGTACTACCTGACGCAGCTGCAGTCGGCCGATCCGGACAACGCGGCAGTCGCCGCGGTCAGAGGCGATCTCGCAGCTAAGCTTCTCGAGCGGGCGCGCGCCGCCGTGCAGGCCGGCAGGAGCGCCGATCAGGACCTCACCGCAGCGCGCCGCTTCGGCGCGGACCCCAAGGACATACAGGCCGTGCAGCAGCTTGGCACGGCCAAGGCCGGGACGAATGTCGATCCGGCGACTCTCGTGGCGAGTCTCAAGGCAGTGAGGTCCGAGCCGCCCGAGTACCCGCAGAGCGCCCTGTCGCACGGCGTGTCGGGGAGCGTCCTGCTGTCGTTCACCGTCGATGCCAAGGGCAATACGCGCGACGTGCAGGTGCTGCAGTCGACCCCGGCCGGCGTGTTCGATCGCTCCGCGGTGAGCGCGGTGAAACGCTGGAAGTATGCGCCGGTCATGGTCAACGGCGCCGCGGTCGAGGTCCCCACCAAGACGCTGGTGCGCTTCGAGCTGCCGAAGCAGTAGCACAGGAGAAATTACGATGACCCTGAGCGGCACTGAACGCCGTCGCCAACTCGTCACCGCCGGTGTAGGCACGGTGCTCACGCTCGTCATGGGCGCGGTGCTGTTCGTCGGCTTCCGCATCGCCACGCAGATGCGCGCCAGCATCACCGCGCTGCAGACGGCGAGCTCGCTGCAGAACTATCCGGACGACATCACCCAGCAGCTCACCTCGCTCCGCGACCGTCTCGAGGCGCGTGCCTACTCGGGCCAGGCGCTCGAGGACCTGCAGGGAACCGTGCGGCGCTTCGACCGGCAGCTGAAGGAGCTCAACGCCGGCGGCAACGTCCACTCGGCCGAGCTCACCCGCTCATTGCAGCTGTGGCGCGAGTACGGCCCGGTGATCGAGCCCGTCGTCAGCTTCAACGCCCAGCCTTACGTGGACTCCGATACCTCCGGCAGCTCGCTGTCGCGCGAAGGGCGCGCGCATTACGCCGAAGTGAAGCGCGCCCAGCTGTTCGCGACCGACAACGCCAAGGTGCTGCAGGCTCAGCTGGTAACGCTCGCCACGTCGCTGCAGCACGATGCTTCGGATGCCGCGGCGCGCCTGCGCGCGCTGCTCTCGATCGGCGTGCTGGCCGCTCTGGTGCTGGCGGCCGCGGCGGCCTGGTTCCAGTTCACCCGCTCGCGCCACGAGCGCACCGCCCGCGAGGCGCAGGAGCAGACCCGCGACATCCTCAAGACCGTGCGCGAGGGCTTCTTCCTGCTCGACGCCAACTATCGCATCGGCTCGGTGTGGTCGGAGGCCCTGACGCGCATGTTCGGGCGCGACGACTTCGCCGGGCTCTCCTTCGAGGAGCTGCTCAGGGACCTGGTGCCGCCGGCGACGCTCGCCACCGCCACCAAGTACATCAAGCTCCTGTGGGGCGAGCGTGCCCACGAGAACCTGATGAAGAGCATCAACCCGCTGGGCCAGCTCGAGATCAACATGGACAACGGGCACGGCGGCAAGGAGACGCGCTACCTGCAGTTCGACTTCCACCGCGTCATGGGGCCGGCGGGCATCAAGCACGTGCTGTGCTCGGTCGGCGACATCACCTCCAGCGTGCTGCTGGCGCGCGAGCTGCAGGAGTCGCAGGACAACGCCAACGCGCAGGTCGACATGATGCTCGCGATGATGCACATCGACCCGTTGCAGCTGGTGTCGTTCCTCGACGGAGCCGAGACGGGACTCAAGCTCGTCAACACCATCCTCAAGGAGCCGGCGCGCACCGACGCCGAGTTCCGCAAGAAGCTCTCCGGCCTGTTCCGCGAGCTGCACTCGATCAAGGGCGAAGCCTCGGCGCTCAGCCTCTCGAGCATAGCCGCCCGGGTGCACACGCTCGAGGATATCGTCAGCGAGCTGAAGAAGAAGGCCGAGCTCTCCGGCAACGATTTCCTGCCGATGGTACTGAAGCTCGACGAGCTGCTCGCGCACCTGCGCTCGGTACGCGAGATGGCCGGGCGCCTCACGGCACTGAAGGACAGCGCCGCCGGCGCCGCCAGTGCCACCACGGCCTTCACCGCGCCCGCCGCGGCTGCGCCGCCGCCGCCCGCTCCCGCTCAGCAGAGCGCCGCGCGCAGCGCGGCGCAGTATGCGCGGCGCGCGGAGGACCTGGCGCCGACGCTCCATTCCCTGGCCGAGCGCCTGGCGCAGGACCAGGGCAAGCGTTTCCGCCTGAAGCTCGCCGGCCTCACCGACGTGCCGGCCCCGTACGTGGCCACGGTCAAGGACTGCCTGATCCAGATGCTGCGCAACGCCGCGGTGCACGGCATCGAGGCGCCCGAAGTGCGACGCGCGCTCACCAAGCAGGATATCGGCGTCGTGACCGTCAGCTTCAGCCGCTCGAACGACAGCTTCGACCTCGTGTTCGAGGACGACGGCGCCGGAATCGCGCCCGATACGCTCAAGGCCGCCGCGGTGCGCCAGCAGCTGGTCACCGAGGAGGAGGCCGCCGCCATGGACACGCGCACGGCGATGGCGCTCATCTTCCGCCCCGGCTTCTCCACCCAGGACGAGGTGTCGATGGATGCGGGCCGTGGCGTCGGCATGGACGTCGTGGCGCGCTCTGTCTACGCGCTCGGCGGCAAGATCGGCGTCAGCACGCACCCGGGCAAGTACACGCGCTTCAAGATCTCGCTCCCGGCCGGCCAGGCGAGCACTGCGGTCGCCTGAGGACGGCGCGATGAACGGCAAGCGGACCAAGAAGCTCATGATCGTCGACGACTCGAACATCATGCGCCGGCGCATCGAGCGCTCGCAGCAGTTCGAGGACCTGCTGCTGGTCGGCACCGCGGGTAACGGGCTCGAGGCCATCGAGCTTTTCAAGCGCACCGATCCTGACGTCGTCACCATGGATCTCACCATGCCGCGCATGGACGGGATCGAGTGCATCAGTCGCCTGGTGGCGCTCAAGCCCGAGGTGCGCATCCTGGTGGTCTCGGCGCTCGCCGACAAGGCGACGGCCGTCGAGGCGATGGAGAAAGGTGCGAATGGCTTCCTCAACAAGCCGTTTACCGACCGGCAGCTGAACGAAGCGATCGCGGAGCTGATGCGCTGATGTTGCACGAACAGGAGCTAAAGACTTTCGTCGAGGGAACGACGAACTTCTTCGAGGTAGCGGCCCAGCAGCCGGCCTCGATCGGCTCCCCGTACCTCCTGGAAGGCACGCCGGCGGTGCACGAGTACACCGGCGTCATCAACATCTCCGGCAAGCGCGAAGGGGTGGTGATCTTCACCGCGCCCAAGGCCATGCTGACCGTGCTGCTGATGAAGATGCAGGAGAACGACTTCAGCCACGAGACCATGCGCGATCTCGTCGGCGAGGTCGCCAACACCATCTCGGGCAACGCGCGCCGCGACTTCGGCCGCGAGTTCGTGATCTCGGTGCCCGCGGTGCTGTCGGGCGAGAAGCCCGAGATTCCGCAGCGGCCCGGACTGCGCTCGTTCATCATCCCGATCAACTGGCGCAGCCATTCGGCGAAGCTGGTCGTCTCCCTGACCTAGCTGGCCGCGTCCTCGTCGGCGCGCAGCCGGTAGCCAACCCCCGTCTCCGTGATCAGGTAGCGCGGCTGCCGCGGGTCGGGCTCGAGCTTGGCCCGCAGGTTCTTGATGCACACCCGCAAGGAGCGTGAGTCATCCTCGCGCCCCGGCCCCCACACCTCGCGGATGAGCTGCCGCTGCATCACGATCGAGCCGAGCTGCCGGGCGAGGCAGCCGAGCACCCGGTATTCGAGCGGAGTGAGGTGGATCTCGCCCTGCGCGCCGTGCGCCTCGCGCCGCGCCAGGTCGACCCGCACGTCGCCGAACCTGAGCGCCGCCGAGGGCGCGGCGTGCGTCACGCGCCGCAGCGCCGCGCGCAGCCTCGCCAGGAGTTCCGGCGCACTGAAGGGCTTCACGATGTAGTCGTCCGCCCCGGCATCCAGCGCCGCCACCTTCTGCTCCTCCATGGTGCGCGCCGACAGCACCACGATCGGTACCGGCGACCAGGCGCGCACCCGGCGAATCACCTTGAGGCCGTCGCCGTCGGGCAGCCCGAGATCGACGAGCAGCAGGTCCGGCTTGTGGCTGCGCGCCTCGATCTCGGCGCGCAGCGCGGTGTCGGCCTCGATGCAGCGGTAGCCTTCGGCGGTGAGCAGCACGCGCAGCACGGCGCGGATACCGGGCTCGTCCTCGATCACCAGCACCTGGTGCATCGCCTCGGTCATGGCGGCGTCGCGCTCGTGTCAGCCGGCGCGGCGGCCGGCGCGCTCTCGGTCGCCGGCAGCGTGAACACGAAGCGCGCACCCCCGCCTTCACGCCGTTGCGCTTCGATCTCACCGCCGTGGGCGCGCACGATCGCCTGGGCGATCGCCAGTCCCAGCCCCACGCCGACCACGGTTCCCTCGTCGCTGCCGCGCTGAAACTTATCGAACAGGCGCGCCGGATCGCCGGCCGGCAGCCCCGGCCCGTTGTCCTCCACGGCCACCTGCACGAAGTCGCCGGCCGGCACCGCAGACACCGTCACGCGCGTGCCGGGCGGGGTGTACTTGGCGACGTTGTCGAAGAGGTTCGCGAACAGCTGCACGATGAGCGTGGCATCGACCCAGACCGGCGGCAGATCCGGCGGCAGGCGCGTCTCCAGCCGGTGGGCGGCGAGGCGCTCCTCGTAACGGGCGAGCGCGCTCCCGACCAGGTCGTCGAGCGTCTGCCAGTCGCGCCGCAGCGCCACCTGCCCCGACTCCAGGCGCACCAGGTCGAGGACGTTCGACACGAGCTCGGACATCTCGCGCGCCGTGGTCTCGATGGAGCGCGCCAGCTGGACACGCGTCGCCTCATCGAGCGTCGCGCCGTGTGCGGCGAGCGCGCTGCCGGCACCGGCCATCACGGCGAGCGGGGTGCGCAGGTCGTGCGAGATCGAGGACAGCAACGTATTGCGCAGCGTCTCGCGCTCAGCCGCCAGGCTCGACTGCACGGCGATCTCGGCGAGATGTGCGCGCTCGAGGGCGAGCGCCACCTGTCCCGCGAAGGTCTCGAGCAGGTGGCCCTGCTCCGGCAGCAGCACGCGCCGCGCGTTGTCGGGCAACACCGCCAGCACCCCCACCGTATGCCGCTCGTCGCCGAGCGGCACGTACAGGCCGCGCGCTGCCGGCAGCGTATCGGAGCCGAGGCCGGCACGGCGGCCGTTATCCGCCACCCACTGCGCGACGGCGAGATCGGCGCCGCGGAACGAGGCCTCGAGCGGCGCCTCCGCGGGATAGTGGAGCTTGCCGCCCGCATCCGGCAGCAGCACCGTCGCCCGGCACTGGAAGACTTCCGCGACGTGCCGCACCGCCACCCGCGCCATGTGGGTGATCCCGCGCGTGACAGACAGCTCGCGGCTCATGGCGTACAGCAGCGCCGTGCGCCGTTCGCGCGCCCCCGCCACGCGCGTCTGCTGGCGCACGCTCGCCGTGAGGGTGGCGATCACGAGCGCAATCGTGACCATGGCGCCGAACGTGACCAGATACTGCACGTCCGACACCGCGAACGAAAAGCGCGGCGGCACGAAGAAGAAATCGAATGCCGCGACATTCAACACCGCGGTGAGCGCCGACGGACCGCGTCCGAGCTTGAGGCCCGCCACCGTCACGCCCAGCAGGTAGATCATGACGAGGTTGGAGAGGTCGAAGTGCGGATACATGGCCGCCGCCACCAGCGTGCATAGCGCGGTGACGGCGGCCGCCCAGGCATAGCGGTCCCAGCGCACGGCCGTGGGCGCCGGCGGCGGGCCGGATGCGGCGCGTGCCGCCGGCGGCGTGCGTCCGGCGGAGGCGATCAGCACGACGTCGAAGCCGTGTGCCCGGCGCGCGAGCTCGGTGGCGGTCGAGGGACGCAGCCACGCGCGCCAGCCGCGCCGCTTCGGCGCACCGACGATGACGCGCGTGGCGTGGCGCGTCTGCGCGTATTCGAGCAGCGCGTCCGCGGCCGAGGGGCCGTCGAGGGTCACGGACTCGGCACCCAGGGTCTCGGCGAGGCGCAGCACGTCGATGCGGCGGTTGCGCTGCTCGTCCGAGAGACGCAGCAGCGGGGGCGTCTCGACGTACACCACGGTCCATTCCGCGTCGAGTGCGTCCGCCATGCGCTTGCCGGCGCGCACCAGCTGCTCGGCCTGCTCGTCCGGCCCAACGGCGACCAGCACCCGGTCGCGGGCACCGCGCGCCTGGGCGCGATCGGGCGGCAGCTCGCGCGAGGCCGCCTCGACACGGTCGGCCACCCGGCGCAGCGCGATCTCGCGCAGCGCCATGAGATTCTGCTTGCGGAAGAAGCGCTCGACCGCGGATCTCGCCTGGTCGGCGATGTACACCTTGCCGGCGTGCAGGCGCGCGATCAGGTCGTCGGGGGGCAGATCGATGAGCTCGATGTCATCGGCCTCGTCGAACACGTGGTCGGGGAGTGTCTCGCGCTGGCGGATGCCGGTCGTCTGATAGACGAGGTCGTTCAGGCTCTCGAGGTGCTGGACGTTGACCGTGGTCCACACGCTCACCCCGGCCGCCAGCAGCTCCTCGATGTCCTGCCAGCGCTTCGGATGGCGCGGCGCAGGCTCGCCGCCCACGAGGTTGGAGTGCGCCAGCTCATCGACCAGCAGGATCTCGGGATGCCGGGCGAGGGCTGCGTCGAGATCGAATTCCTGGCGGACGATGCCGCGATAGCTCACCGGCAGCGTCGGTAGCCGCGGCAAGCCCTCCAGCAGCCGCTCGGTCTCGACGCGCCCGTGTGGCTCGATGTAGCCGACCACGACATCGGTGCCAGAGGCACGTACGTTGCGTGCCGCTTCCAGCATCGCGAAGGTCTTGCCGACGCCGGCCGAGGCGCCGAAGAAGATCCGCAGGCGCCCGCGCTTCTCGCGCGCCTCCTCGGCCTTGACTCGCTCGAGCAGCTGGTCGGGGTCAGGCCGGGCTTCGGCCATGTCAGGTCATTTCAGCGCGTCGAGTGCCAGGTTGAGCTCCAGAACGTTGACGCGCGGCTCTCCGAGGACTCCCAACAACCTACCCTCGGTATGCGCGGCAATCAATGCCCGCACTCGCGCCTCGGGCAGGCCCCGCGCGCGTGCCACCCGCGCCGCCTGGTAGCCGGCGGCCGCGACGCTGATCTGCGGGTCGAGACCGCTGGCGGAGGCGGTCACCAGATCGACGGGAACCGCAGCGGTGTTGCCGGGATCGGCGGCGCGGAGCGCCTTGATGCGCTCCTTGACCGCATCGGTAAGCGCGGGGTTCAGGGGTCCCAGGTTCGAGCCGGTCGAGCCGACACCGTTGTAGGGCTGCGGGGTAGTGGCCGACGGCCGGCCCCAGAAGTGACCGGGGTCGCTGAAGCTCTGTCCGATGAGCGCCGAGCCGACCGCGTGCCCGTCGCGCATCACCAGGCTCCCCGCGGCATGGCCGGGAAACACGAGCTGCGCGAGGCCGGTGACGATCAACGGGTACACGATGCCCGTGAGCACCGTGAGCAGCAGGAACAGCACCACGGCCGTGCGCAGGGTCGCGGCAAAGGGATTGCGGTATGCGTTCATGGTACTGCCCCGCTCAGACCAGATGCGTCACGACCAGCGCGAGGTCCACCAGCTTGATGCCAATGAACGGCACGATGATCCCGCCGAGCCCGTAGACCAGCAGATTGCGCCGCAGCAGCGGCGCCGCACCGAGCGGCCGATAGCGCACGCCCTTCAGTGCCAGCGGAATCAGCGCGACGATGATGAGCGCGTTGAAGATCACCGCCGAGAGGATCGCGGAGAACGGGCTCGCCAGGCGCATGACGTTGAGGGCGTTGAGCTGCGGATAGGTGGTGACGAAGGCCGCCGGGATGATGGCGAAGTACTTGGCGACGTCGTTGGCGATCGAGAAGGTGGTGAGCGCGCCGCGTGTCATGAGCATCTGCTTGCCGGTCTCGACCACCTCGATGAGCTTGGTGGGATTGGAGTCGAGATCCACCATGTTGCCGGCTTCCTTGGCGGCCTGGGTACCGGTGTTCATCGCCACCGCCACGTCCGCCTGGGCGAGTGCGGGCGCGTCGTTGGTGCCGTCACCGGTCATCGCCACCAGGCGCCCCTGCGCCTGATGCTCGCGGATGAGTTTGAGCTTGGCTTCGGGCGTTGCCTCGGCCAGGAAGCCGTCAACGCCGGATTCGGCGGCAATCGCGGCCGCGGTGAGCGGGTTGTCGCCGGTGATCATCACCGTCTTGATGCCCATGCGGCGCAGCTCGCCGAAGCGCTCGCGGATGCCGCCCTTGACGATGTCCTTGAGCTCGATGATACCGAGCACCCGCGCGCCGTCGCTGACGATGAGCGGCGTGCTGCCGCGGCGCGCGACCTCATCCACCGTGGTCTGCACGGCACGCGGGAAGGTCTGGCCGAGCCGCTCGACTTGGCGGCGGATGGCATCCGCTGCGCCCTTGCGGATCTGGCGCTCACCGATATCGACGCCGCTCATGCGGGTGTGCGCCGAGAAGTGCACAAAGGTGGCGCCGAGACTCGCGAGGTCGCGCTCGCGCAGCCTGAAGCGCTGCTTGGCGAGCACCACGATGCTGCGCCCTTCGGGCGTCTCGTCGGCGAGCGAGGCGAGTTGCGCGGTGTCGGCCAGCTCCTCCTCGCTCACCCCGCCGGCCGGGATGAAAGCGGCCGCCTGGCGGTTGCCGAGCGTGATGGTGCCGGTCTTGTCGAGCAACAGCACGTCGACGTCACCCGCCGCCTCGACCGCGCGTCCCGAGGTGGCGATCACATTCGCCTGCAGCATGCGGCTCATGCCCGCGACGCCGATGGCCGAGAGCAGCGCGCCGATGGTGGTAGGGATGAGGCATACGAGCAGCGCGATGAGCGCGGTGATGGTGATCGGCGTGCCGAGCTTGGTAACCGCGACGCTGTAGATCGAATAGGGCAAGAGCGTCGCGGTCGCGAACAGGAACACCAGCGTCAAGGCCACCAGCAGGATGGTGAGCGCGATCTCGTTCGGGGTCTTCTGGCGGCTGGCGCTCTCCACCATGGCGATCATGCGGTCGAGGAAGGTCTCGCCGGGATTGACGGTGACGCGCACCACGATCCAGTCCGACAGCACGCGCGTGCCTCCCGTGACCGCCGAGAAGTCCCCGCCCGCCTCGCGGATCACGGGCGCGGATTCACCGGTGATCGCGCTCTCGTCGACCGAGGCCGCGCCCTGGATCACCTCGCCGTCGGCGGGCACGTAGTCTCCCGCCTCGATCAGCACCACATCGCCCCGCCGCAGCTCCTCGGCGCGTACCCGTGTGACGCCGTTGCGCTTCGCCGGATCGGCGAGCTGCCTGGCCCACACCGTCTGCTTCAGGTCCCGCAGCGCCGCCGCCTGCGCCTTGCTGCGCCCTTCGGCGAGCGCTTCGGCGAGATTCGCGAACAGCACCGTGAACCAGAGCCACAGCGCGATATTGAAGATGAACCACGCCGGCGCCTCGCCATGCCCGCCGAGCGCCTGCACCCACAGAACCGTGGTGAGAATCGAACCGATGTACACCACGAACATTACCGGATTGCGCCACTGCACCCGGGGATCGAGCTTGGTGAGCGAGTCGACGAGCGCGGGCGCGAGCAGCGCACGATCGAAGAGCGCGAGCTTGCGCCGGCTCATGGGGCGGCCCACAGCATGATGTGCTCGACGATCGGGCCCAGGGCGAGCGCCGGCACGAAAGTGAGCGCGCCGACCAGCAGCACGGTCCCGATCAGCAGCACCACGAAGGTCGGGCCGTGCGTCGGCATGGTGCCGTCCGACACCGGGATGCGCTTCTTCGCGGCCAGCGATCCCGCCACCGCCAGCACCGCCACGATCGGCCAGAAGCGCCCCAGCCACATGACGATGCCGAGCGCCGCGTTGTAGAAGAGAGTATTGGCCGAGATGCCGGCGAAGGCGCTGCCGTTGTTGTTGCCGGCGGAGGAGAAGGCATAGAGGATCTCGGTAAAGCCGTGCGTGCCGGGGTTCGCGACCGCGGCGCGGCCGGCGTCGATGCTGACCGCGACCGCGGTGCCGGTCAGCACGATGAAAGGCATCACCAGGATCGCGATAGAGCTCATCTTCATCTCGAAGGCCTCGATTTTCTTGCCCAGATACTCGGGCGTGCGGCCGATCATGAGGCCGGCGATGAACACCCCGACGATGGCGAAGATAAGCATCGAGTAAAGCCCGGTCCCCACCCCGCCGAACACCACCTCGCCGAGCTGCATCTGGAAGAGCGGCACGAAGCCCCCCAAGGGCGTGAAGGAGTCGTGCATGCCGTTGACCGCTCCGCAGGAGGTCGCGGTCGTGACGGTGGCGAACAGCGCGGACGCTGCAATGCCGAAGCGCGTCTCCTTGCCTTCCATGTTGCCGCCGGCCTGAGTAGCGCTCGAGGTCTGATCGACCCCGAGCGTGGCGAGCTGCGGGTTGCCGCGCTGCTCGTTGTACTCGACGACGGCGAGCAGTGAAACAAACAAAATTACCATCGCTGCGAGCACCGCCCAGCCCTGGCGCGTGTCGCCGACCATCCGGCCGAAGGTATAGCTGAGCGCGGCCGGGATCGCGAGGATCGCCAGCATCTCGAGCAGGTTGGAGAGCGCGGTCGGGTTCTCATAGGGGTGAGCGGAGTTGGCGTTGAGAAAGCCTCCACCGTTGGTACCGAGCTCCTTGATGCTCTCCTGCGATGCGATCGGGCCCATGGGGAGGGTCTGCGTGTGCGTCGTCAGGGTTTCCTGCACGGGGTTGCCGGCCGCGTCCAACACCTGCTTGCCGGCGGCATCGGTCTTGGGCTGCTCGTAGGTCAGCTCCTCCACGGTCGTCACGTCCTTGTAGGCACTGAAGTTCTGGATCACCCCCTGCGAGACGAGTGCCAGCGCGAGGATAAATGCCACGGGCAGCAGCACGTAGAGCGTCGCGCGCGTCAGGTCGGCCCAGACGTTGCCGATCGTCTGCGCGCTGTGACGCGCGAGGCCGCGGACGAGGGCGATCGCCGCCACGATGCCGCTGGCGGCGGAGAGGAAGTTCTGTACCGCGAGCCCGGCCATCTGCGTGAGATAGCTCATGGCGGACTCGCCCGAGTACCCCTGCCAGTTGGTGTTGGTGATGAAGCTCACCGCGGTGTTGAACGCCGAGTCGGGCGAGAGGTTGGCGAACTTCTGTGGATTGAGCGGCAGCCACAGCTGGCTGCGCTGCAGCAGGTAGACCGCGAGCGCACCGAGGGCGTTGAACAGCAGCAGCCCGACGGCGTACTGCTTCCAGCCCGTCTCGCTCGCCGGCTCGACGCCGCACAGCCGGTAAATCCAGCGCTCGAGCGGCGCGCCGAGGCGCAGCGGCCAGATGGGACGGCCTTCGAAGACGTTCGCCATGTAGAGGCCGAGCGGCTTCACGCTCGCCAGCACGAGCAGCAGGAAGCCCACTATCAGCAGAATGGTGAAGCCGGTCATCAGAACTTCTCGGGCCGGATCAGGGCGTACAGCAGGTAGACGAAGAGCGCCGCGGTCAGCAGTGCGCTCACGGCGTAGATGGCGCTCATTCCAGACCTCCGAGTCGCGAGATGGCGCCGATCAGCCAATGAGTGGCCGCGTACAGGACGATGAGCGCGAGAAGAAATATGAAGTCCACGTGGACCTCCCCTATGCCGGTGCCTCGGGCCCGCTAACCTAGCTCCGGCGCTGTGAGCCCGGCGTGAGAATAATTACGTATTGCCGCCGGCTCCGCGAGACGAACTGTGACGTCTGCACTGTCGCGCGCGGCGGTTTTCAAGCTGGATAACGCGCCGTGAGGAAGAGCTGTCTCAATCCTGTCATGAGCTGCCGGCATGCTTGGCGCGCACCGGCACCCCTCCCCCGTTCCGTCGCGAGCCCGGCCTGATGCACTCGAGTCCGCTGGTCGTCATTACCCTGCGCCGCGAAGTGGCGGCGCGTTATGCCAGGATCCACCGCCTGTGGCTCACGGCACGCAGCGCCTACCGCCGGCTGCACCAGGCACCGGTGCAGAACCTGAGCGCATTGCGCAGCGCCGCCCAGCGGCTCGATCAGCTCGACCGCGGGCGCGCGGCGCTCCTCAGCGATCTGAAAGCGCTCGCGGACTAGTCAATTGGCCAAAATCGCAGGAAGCGATTTTGGCGGACATCACTCCATTGGCCGCCGGCAAAAAGCGGGGCTCGATGCGCATCCGCTGCGATCACCTCAGCAGCCGAGCACTCCGTGGCAGGGTGGGCGCAGGGGTTTTTGCCGGCTGCGCATAAGGGAGCGATTTCAGCCGCGGCGGCCGCCCAGCACGCGTGCCGGCAGCAGAATGATCGCGCGCAGCAGCTCGAACACCCCCTCGACCGCCAGGCCCACCAGCCTGAAGGGCAGCGTCAGCAGCCACACGATCGGGTACAGCACGAGCGCGATGAGCGCCAGCGGCCAGCATACGACGAGCAACAGCAGCCATAGCAGGAATGCGGCCATTTGACGATCCTCGGGCGACGCGCCACAGTCACAGGGTGATGCGCGCCGTTGTATAACACATGACGACCGATCGGGCATTCCAACGCGCGCCGGCCCTGGCTCCCGGGGCGCGGGTGGCGGTTATCGCTCCCGCCAGTGCCTTCGACCGCGGCTCCTTCGAGAGCGGACTCGCCCTCCTCCGCGCTCGCTACGACGTGCATTACCAGCCGGCGATCTTCGAGCGGCATCGCTATCTCGCCGGCTCGGACGACCGGCGCCTCGAGGAGCTCACGGGCGCGCTGCTCGATCCTGCGATCAAGGGGGTGTTCTGCGCGCGCGGCGGGTACGGCGCGACGCGCCTGCTCGCGCGGCTGGCGGCGATCGGGCCTGCGGCAGCGAAGCCCCTGGTCGGCTTCTCGGACATCACCGCGCTGCATATGTGGCTGCAAAGCCGCGGGGTCATGAGCATCCACGGTCCGGTGCTCACACAGCTCGGCCTGCTGCCCGGGGAGACGCGGCAGCGGCTGTTCCATCTGCTGGAATCCTCCGCGCCGGCGCCGGCGCTCCAGGCCAGCGACACCTACGTGCCCGGCGTGGCGCAAGGCCCGCTGCTCGGCGGCACCCTCTCGGTGGTGACGCGCCTGCTCGGTACGCCCTATCTGCCCTCGCTCGAGGGTTCGATCCTGCTGCTCGAGGACGTCGGCGAGCGGCCCTATCGGCTCGACCGCATGTGGACCCATCTCGAGCTCGCCGGCGTGTTCCGCCAGGTGCGCGGCATCGCGCTCGGATCGTTCACCAACTGCGAGGAAAGGGACGCCGATTACAGCGCCGCCGACGTGCTGCGCGAGCTTGCCGCTGCCACGGGGCTGCCGTGCGCGGCGGGGTTCCCCATCGGGCACGGCGCGGCAAACGAGCCGGTGCCGCTCGGTGCGCGCGTGCGACTCGATGCGGCCGCGCGCAGCCTCGCATTCCTCGAAGCCGCGGTTACTCCAGGCGCCTGACCGCTACCGAGAGCAGCGCGCCGCCATCGGCGCGCTCGATGCTGAACTCGATCGGGCGGCAACAGACTGCGCAATCCTCGATGTACGCGGCATCGTCTGCGGTCATGTCCACGCGTGTCTCCAGGCGCTCACCGCACCAGGGGCAGCGCACCGCGACGAACTCCTCGGGCGCGAGGCTCGCGCCACGGTCCGCACCGGGCTCGTACACCGGCTCGAGCCCGTAGAGCCGATCGACGCTGTCGGCGTCGAGGCGCGTGATACGTCCCTTGAGGCTCTCGAGCTCCATGGCCTTGCGCCGGGTCATCGTGCGAGGATACGCCAATATGTGGAAGGTCCATGCTTCGCTGCTCGCGTGCGCAGCGGCAGCCCTCGCGGGGTGCGCGGGGGGTCCGAAGGCCGAGACACCCGCGGGAGTGACGCTCGCAGGCAACTGGAAGCTGAATCACGCGGCGAGCGACGACCCGCAGCAGGTGATCGCGAAGATGCGGGCGCAGGCGCTCAAGCTCATCGCGCGCGCGAACGGCGGTATTGACGAGGCCTCGCGTGGCGGCCCGGAGGGCCGCGGTGGCGCGGCGCTCACCCCCGACGAGCCTGGCGCCGGCGGCGGCCATGGCGCGCATCGTCCGGATCCGCTGCAGTACTCGCCCATGATGCATGCGCTCGCGGCGGTGCTCGCGCGCGGCGATTTCCTCACCGTGCGCCAATCGAGCGAGGAGTTGGTGTTCGACTGGGGCACCACGGCGCGCAGCTTCACTCCCGGCGCGCACAGCGTCGTCTCCGCCGAGATGGGCGTAGCGGATCAGATCTCGGGGTGGGAGGGACGCGAATACGTCATCAACATCAAGGCGCAGCTCGGCCCGAATATCGTGGACCGGTACGGGCTCTCGGCGGATGGCCGGCGCCTGATCGAGAAACTGCGCATTGGGCCTGCGGAGCTGCCGACCGTGGCGCTGACACGCGTGTACGAGCGAACCACCGAGACGGCCCCGCGCGCACCGCCCACGACCGACTGAGCTTGGACGCGCTTAAGCACGCGGCGCTCGTCACCGCGCTCATCGCTGCGGCGGGCGCGGGGCTGCGCGCGCAGCCGCCCGCCGCGGGACCCGCCACGCCGGCGCCGGTTGCGGAAGCGCCGCTCGCCGAGGTGGTCGTCGAGGGGAAGCACGAGGGGCCACGCATGTGGACGGTGCGCCGGGGCGACCACACCTTGTGGATCCTCGGCACCGTCACGCCGCTGCCGAGGAAGATGGTGTGGCAGCCGGATGCGGTGCGGGCGGTGTTGCAGCAGTCGCAGGAAGTCGTGCCCGCCTGGCCTGCTTACGGCATCGGCGCGAATCCCTTCACCGCGCTGCGGGTCTACATCCAGTGGCGCCGCATACAGAAGCCTCCCGATCACCTGCCGCTCAAGGAGACGCTGCCTCCCGAGCTGTACGCGCGGGTCGCCGCGCTCGAGGCCAGGTACGACCCGCACGACACGCACCTCGAGGAGCTGCGCCCGATGCTCGCGGCCGAGCGGCTGACGACGCGGGTGCTGGACGCGTCCGGCCTCGCGCTCCGCAACGAGGTGCAGAAGACGGTGCTCGGGCTGGCACGCGAGCAAGGCGTGCGGATTCGTCAGGACAAGCTGAAGATCGACGATCCGGTGGATGTCCTCAAGGATGTGGGCTCGACGTCGCTGGCGGCGGAGATTGCCTGCCTCGACGCGGTGGTCACCCGTCTCGAGACCGACTTGGGCCCCATGCAGGCGCGCGCCCGCGCCTGGGCGCTCGGCGACGTGGACGCACTGCGCCAGCTCCCGCATCCCGACGACCGCACCGCGTGCATCGCCGCCGTCTCGACCTCCGAGCGGGTGCGCGCTCTCATCGCGCGCGCCCAGGACGACTGGCTGCTGGTAGTGCAGGACAGCCTGGCGCGCAATCGCGGCACCCTCGCGGTGCAGTCCATGGACCGCCTGTTGGGCGAGCACGGTGCGCTTGCCGCCCTCAGGCAGCGGGGCTATGAGGTCGAAGGACCATAGAGCGGCCGGAAATCGCCAGCTGCAAAGCGGGCAAAAGCCGCGCCTTTTGCCCGCGGGCGCAACACCGTCACCGGGTGGGCCTGCTGAAAGGGCCGCAGGCCCTTTCAGCCAATCAACTCCGCAGCGCAAATCCCCACGCGATCGCGATCTCTGCCAGAGCGGCGGCCCCCGTCAGCCACTGCGGAACGCGCTCGAGGAGCCTGCGCGAGACCGTCGTGGCCGCCGCGACACCGAGCAGCAAGCCGGTCGTAAAGCCCGCGAGATGTGCCACGAGGTCCGTCCCCTCGCCCGCCGAGCCGGTCCAGCCGAGGAGGATCACGCCGGCGATGAGCGGGCCCCAGCGCCGTCCCCAGTGTTGCGGGAGGTGGAAGCGCTCGCGCCACGAGTACGCCGACATGAGACCCAGCGCCGTGAACACCGCGGTCGAGGCGCCCACCGCGCTGTGCTCGGGCGGCCCGATCAGCCCCTCGGCGAGATTTGCGAGCGCCGCTCCGGTCACGATCAGGAACCAGGCGGTGCCACCGCCGATCTGTCGCGCGGCGAGATAGCCGAACCAGACTCCCGCGCCGAGGTTGGCCGCGAGATGCGGGCCATCCAGGTGCAGGGTGAGGGCGGTCCAGGCACGCCACCACTCTCCGGCCTGCACGCGCGCGCAGTCGAGCGTGCCGAGATCGAAAGCATCGAGCCGCACCAGCCCGTTGCCGACCACGTAGGCGACACCGATGAGCGTCACGACATAGAGGAGGCATCCGACCCAGGCGTGAGGGTGCAGGCGCGGCGGCGGCGGAGGTGGCAGCGCACGGTTCTCCGACTCGTACTGCGCGAGATGGCTGGTCGCGTAGGCGGCATCCTGCACGTCCACCTGCACGAGGAACTCGCCCTCACCCGGCACGAGGTCCGCCACGACACCCACCGCGAGGAGCACCAGCTGCCGCTCTTCGCAGGCGCGGCGGCGGCGCGAGCGAAACACCGTGACGGGGGAACTTCCGCTCATTCGGGCCGGCGTCGCCTCAAGCGCCGTGTCTGCGCAGGTGAGTCGCCGCAAGGAGTGGCCGCGCCACGTTGCCAGCGATCTCGTGCAGCGCCTCGGTGGATCGGAGCAAGCCCACCGTATCCGGCAGGTAATCCTTGAACTCGTGCGGACGCGGCGCCCACACGTGCACCGGCGCCGGCTCCACTGCGAGCCCGGCGCTTAAGAATTCCTGCGCCGCACGCCATTCGTGGTTGCTGCTCGTCACCAGCACGATATACGCGATGCCGTCCGCCCGGAGCAGCCGTGCCGAGAGCTGCGCATCGTCGAAGGTATCGCGTGACGCGCCGTTGACCCAGCGCGCCGTGATCCCGAAGTCACGCGCCAGCGTCGCGCGCATTGCGGGCGCCTCGCGCGCGCTGCCTGAGACCAGCACCGGGAGCCCGGTGCGGCGCGCCACGTATGCCCCGTAGCTCACGCGCTCGAGGAGCTCGAGCCCCACGGCGGGTTCGCCGTATTCGGGCGCCATGCGCTCCGTTCCACCGCCCAGAATCACGATAGCCTGGGCGCGCAGCGGCCGGGTGAGGTCGAGCGCGGGGTACCGCTCGGCAAGCCGCGTCAGCGCCTCCGCGACGACCGGCGTCGACAGCAGCCAGAGCGCCACGAGGCCTGTGGCGGCGAGCGCGAGTGCGGCCTTCGCGCCGCCGGCACCCGACCGCCGGCGCGCGAGCAGCCAGAGCCCCGCGCCGGCCAAGAGCAGCGGTCCCGCCGGCGGAAGCACCAGCGTCCCGAGCAGCATCTTCAGTGTGACGAACATGCGCGCTCCCTGAAGGCCTCAGATCCGGATCGCCTGCCAGGCGCGCGAACGCCAGCGCAGGAACAGCGTGGACCCCAGCACCATGACATAGACGAGGACCGCCACCCAGCCGCCGACCGCGCCCCAGCCGAACTGCGGCAGGAAATGCACCCAGCCCTCACCCGGTGCGAAGGTGAAGGCATGCGCGAGCGGCACCAGGAGCAGCATCGAGACCGGCAACACCAGCGCCGCCGGCACCCGCACGTCGCCCGCGCCGCGCAGGCACAGGCTGCTGCCGAGATTCAGGCCATCGAAGAACTGGTAGCCCGCGGCGAGCCACAGGAGCTGCATGCCGAGCGCGACCGCCGCGGCGGAGTCGGCATCGTGCGCGCCGGCGAAGAACGGCAGGATCCAGGGGCCCCCGAGCGCAATGACGAGTCCGATCGCTCCCATATAAAGCGCCGCGAGCAGGATCACCCGGTTGCCGACGGTGAGTGCCCAGTCGCGCGAGCCCGCGCCGATCGACTGGCCGACGAGGGTCGTGCCGGCGCAGCCGATGCCGTAGCCCGGCATGTAGGCGATTGACGTGAGAATGGTGACGATCTGCGTCGCGGCGCCGCCGACCGTGCCGAGCCGCGTCTGCATCATCTGGAAGATTGCAAACCCCAGGAGGTCCGCCGCGGGCAGCAGGCCCATCGGCACGCCGAGCCGCAGCTGCTCGAGCAGCCGCCCGGCATGCGGCCGCCAGGTCAGGTGCGACTGGTACCTGCGCCGGTACCCGGCACCGAGGAAGATCGCGATCGCGAGCGACAGACCCAGGAGCTGCGCGGTGTTGGTAGCCCAGGCGGAGCCTGCGATGCCCCACCCCAGCCGGAAGATGAACAGCTGGTTGAGCAGCGCATTCGTGCTCGTCGTCACCAAGGTGATGAGGAGCGTGAGGCGTGGGCGTCCGGTGCCGTTGAAGAAGCCGAGCATGGCCCAGACGGCCGCACCGGCCGCGGCGCCCCCCACCCGCGGGAACCAGAAGGCCCCGGCAAGCCGCTCGACCTCGGGATCGAAACCGAAGGGCGCGAACAGCAGCCTGCGCGCGGCACCGACCAGCACGAACAGCGGCAGCGCGCACAGCATCGCCCACAGCGCCGTCCACGTGGCCTGCGCGGCGCGGCGGTAGCGCCGCGCGCCGTAGGACTGCGCGACGATGGTCTGCACCGCCGTGCCCGCGCCTCCCAACACCAGTACCGCGACCACCACCAGCCACTGCACCGCTCCGACCGCCGCCAGCGCCTTGGTCGAGATGCGCCCGATGAACCACATGTCGGTGAGATTGAGCACGATCTGCACGGCGCTGTTGGCCATGAGCGGCAGCGCCAGCGCCAGCACCGCTTGGCTGTCGACGTGCGCGTGGCCGGCCGCGTCGATGCGCTGCGCGGGCAAGCGGGGGGCGGTGCTCGCTGAGTGCATCAGGGAATTCATGGCAACAACCCGAGGAATAGGTCATTCTCGCACATCGATCCCCAGCGACGAGTTTGCCCATGGCAACACGCAAGTCCGCGGCCGGCACCGCTGCGCGCCGTGCACCGGCCCGACGCCGTGGCCGGCTGGCGCCGGGCGGCAAGGCGCGCGGCCTCGATGCCGCGGAAGTGGTCGCGTCGCTCGAGGATCCGGCACTGGCGCCGCTCACCGCGCTGGTGCGCACCGCGGGCGGTGCGCCGATCGGCGCCTACCGCGAGCCGCTCGGCGGACGCGCGCTGCTGCTGGCGAGTCTGCCGCTCGCGGCGGTGCAACCGACGCCCTTCCAGCGCGACCTCTCGCCCACGCACGCCAAGCGCCTCGCGCAGAAGATCGACGAGACGCAGGCGTTCCTCGATCCAATCATCGTGGTGCGCGGGGAGGACGGACAGCTGTGGACTCCGAACGGCCGACACCGCCTGGCGGCCGCCAAGGTGCTCGGCATGAAACAGATTACCGCGCTCATCTCTCCGGACGAGACTCTCGCCTATCGCATCCTCGCGCTCAACACCGAGAAGGCCCACAACCTGAAGGACCGGAGCCTCGAGGTCATCCGCATGGCGCGCAGCCTCGAGAGGAGCCGCGGCCGCGAGCCCGAAACGCAGTTCGCATCGGAGTTCGAGGCGCCGGAGCTCTTGACGCTCGGCGTCGTCTACGAGAGCTCCCCGCGCTTCGCCGGCGGCGCCTACAGCGCGTTCCTGAAGAAAGTGGACCGCTTCAGTGAGCGGGGCCTCACCGTGAGCCTGCGAGCGCGCGCGGACTATGCGGCGCGGCTTCAGGAGATCGACGCGCGCGTGAAGCGCCTGGTCGCGGCGCTGCAGACGCGCGGCTTCAAGTCTCCGTACCTGCGCAACTACGTGGTCGCGCGCATCAACCCGGTGCGCTTCCACAAGGCGAAGAAGGGTGTTACCGCCCCGCCGATGCCGCTGGCCCAGGCGCTCACGCGCATGGCGGCCGCGGCGCGCACCTTCAACTTGAGTGCCGTGAGCAACTCCGATCTCGCCTGGGTCGCGGTCGGCGCGGGCTCGGCGGAGTCCTGAGGCGGACGCGCCGGGGAAGCACGCGGCAAGCCGCGGCGGCTAGCGTTTCACGGCGTACTTAAGTCCGTAGCCGTACGGAAACAGCGGCCCGGCGGGTCCGCCGCCTGCAGCCGTGCCCGGCGCGCGCGGCCAGGAGAGCGGCAGGCGGCCGCGAAAATCGTGCGCCACGGTGCCGTCGCGCGCCCGAAAGAGCACGTCCGCCACGCCGCCGCCCTCGGCCCCCGGGAGCCATGCCGCCACTAAGCTGTCGGAGGCCGCGAGCTCGGCCTCGATCCACAGCGGCCGGCCCGAGAGCAACACCGCGACCACGGGAATTCCCTGCGCGTGCAGGCGCTCGAGCAGCGCCACGGCGCGCCGCCCGCCAGCGTAGGCGAGCGAGGGCACGTCTCCCGCGCCCTCCGCATAACCGTTCTCGCCGAAGACCACGATCGCGACGTCGGGTCGCACGGAGAACTCCCCGCCGGGGCTCAACTCGGCGCTGCCGCCGGCGGCCGTCACGGCGGCGCGGATGCCCGCATAGATCGACTCCGCGGGCCGGATGTCCTCACTCGGTCGCCTTCCCTGCCAGTCGATCGTCCACCCGCCGCATTGCTGCTGAACGTTGTCGGCGCCGTCGCCTGCGACCAGCACGCGCGCGCGGGATTTCAGCGGCAGGAGCTGTCTCGCGTTCTTGAGCAGCACGAGTGACTCGCGCACCGCCTGCCGCGCCACGGCGCGGTGCGCGGGCGATGCGAGGAGCTCGAGGTGCCCGGCAAAGGGGCGCGAGGACGGCCGCCCTTCCTCAAGCAGGTGCGCGCGCAGCTTCACGCGCAGGACGCGGCGCACCGCGTCCTCGAGCCGCGCCGCCGGGATCTCGCCGGAATTCACCTGCGCGAGCGTGTTCACGAAGAGATCACGCCAGCTCTCGGGCGCCATGAGCACGTCGATCCCGGCATTGATGGCGGGCGCGCAACTCGCGCTGGTGCAGCCGGGCACCTGCGCGTGCCCGTCCCAGTCGCCCATGACGAGCCCGTCGAAGCCCATCCGCTCCTTGAGCACCCCGGTGAGCAGAGCGCGGTTGCCATGCATCTTCACGCCCTGCCAGCTCGAGAAGGAGGCCATCACCGTCTGCACGCCGGCGGCGATCGCAGCCACGTGGCCGGCGGCGTCGACTTCGCGCAGCTGCGCCTCGCTCATCGTGTTGTCGCCCTCGTCGTGCCCGCCGGTGCCGCCGTCGCCGAGGAAATGCTTGGCGGTCGCCAGCACATGCGCAGAGTCGAGGAAGGCGCGTGTGCCCGGGCGGCCCTGCAGGCCTTCGACCAGCGCGGCGCCGCATTCGGCTACCAGGCGCGGATTCTCGCCGTAGCTCTCGTAGGTTCGCCCCCAGCGCGCATCCCGCACCACCGCCACACTCGGAGCGAACGTCCAGTCGAGCCCGGTGACGCGCACCTCGAGCGCCGTGATCGCGCCGATGCGCTTGAGGAGCGCGGGATCGCGCGCGGCCCCGAGTCCGATGTTGTGCGGAAAAATCGTGGCGCCCGGGATGTTGTTATCCCCGTGCACGGCGTCCGTCCCCCACAGGACCGGTAGCGCATGAGGCGCGGCCGTGGACGCCGCATAGAACCGGTCGGCCAGGCTCAGCCACTCACGGGGTGAAGCCAGTTTGTCGTTGCCGGGCGCGACGTCTGCGCCGTTCAGCACCGAGCCGAGGGGATAGTGCCGCAAGTCGTCCGGGGTGATGCTGCCGATATCAGCCTGAATGAGCTGGCCGACCTTCTCGGCGGTCGTCATGCGCGCGAGCAGGGCGTCGATCCGCGCCTCGAGCCGTCCGTCCGCCGGCAGCGCGGGTGGGGGGCGGGGCCACTCTCCCGGGTGCACGGCCGGGGTGGCACCGGCGGCCGCGCCGGCCAGCGTCAGGGAGGCGACCATCATCGTGGCTCGCGCAGCCGCGAGTTTCATGAACCCTAGGATACACACACGAGGTTCGCGTCCATGCTCGATCCGGTGACCGAAGTCCGAAACAACCTGCCCGGGAGCGCCGCTGTGCCCGGCCTGCCAGATCTCCTGCTCATCGAGCGGGCGCGCGGCGCCGACGCGCGCGCGATCGAGACGCTCACCAGCCGCTACGCCCAACGGCTGTTCCGAATCGCGCGCAGTGTACTCGGCGACGAGCAGGCCGCCGAGAGCGCGGTGCAGGCGGCCTGCGTCGCGGCGTTCGACGAGCTCCGGCGCCACGAGCCGGCGGGAAAATTCGCCGTATGGCTCACGCGTCTCACCCTCGAGCAGCTGCGTGCGCGGCGCGCGACGCCGCCGGCCGCGCGCCCGGCGCCGCTGTATCGCCATCCCCTCGAGCCGGCGATCGACGCGCTCCCCGAGGTGTTCCGCACGGTGTTCGTGCTGCGCGTGGTCGAGGGCATCAGCGGCACCGAGACCGCGGCCGCGCTCGGGCTCAACGTTACGACGGTACGCACGCGGCTGTACCGCGCGCACCGGCGCCTGAGCGGCGGAGCCGCGCTGCAGGCGTCGCAGGGCGTTTTCCAGCTCGATGGCGCGCGCGCCGAGCGCATCGTCGCCGAGGTGCTCACGCGTTGGCGTGCGCACGGCGCTTGACGGCCAGGCGCTCGCTGTGTGTACTCCGGTCCGGGCGCCGCCGGCCCCCGGATGGTCAGGAGTCAACTCGGCATCGTGCGGTCATGGTTCAGACGACTCAAGCGCTCGGTCGCGCCGCTGTGCGCCGCGTGCGCGCTCGCTACGGCGGCCCAGGCGGACCCGCTGAGCGCCTACCTGCCCCTCAATCTCGAGCCCGAAATGGAGCGGCAGATCGAGCGGGTGTTGATCCTCGCCGACGAGCCGATCCTCAAGCGCCCCTTCCCGGTTGAGCTGGTCAAGGCGGCCCTGCCCGAAGCCTGTAAGAAAGACGCGGCGCTCTGCGCCAGAGTGCGCCGCTATCTCGAGCGCTACTCGCACGACTACGCGCTGACGCACGCGAGCGCCACTGCCGCGGCCACCGGCGGCGCGCATGTGGTCGTGCCGAATCAGCACGGACTGACGAGTAACGACGACTGGGAGCTCTCCGCCCAGGGCTACATCCAGCCGAGCGATTACCTGCTCGCGAGCGCCGGCGGGATTGCCTACTCGGGACGCACCCAGGCCACGGGCTCGATGCTGAGCGTCGGGACGAACTGGGCACAGCTCGATGCGGGTTACCGCGACCACTGGCTCTCGCCCATGACCGATACCGGCAGCATGCTCTACAGCACCGAGAGTCCGACCACCCCCACGGTGACGCTCTCGAACTGGGAGCCGCTCACGCGCTTGGGGTTCCAGTACGAGTTCATCCTCGGGCGTTTGTCGCAGACCAGTGCCAACAGCGGCGCGAGCCTTCCCGGCGACAACATTCTCTACAACGGTGTCTCCAGCCGGGGAGATCCGCACCTCTTCAGCATGCAGCTGTCTATCGAGCCCTTCCCGGGCTGGTCGCTCGGCTTCAATCGCAACCTCGAGTACGGCGGCGGCAGCGGCCTGCCGAGCTCCGCCCATTTTCTGCTGAACGACTTCTTCAAGCCGAGCGGACTGTCACAGACGCAGGGCAACCAGCAGGCCTCCTACGTCAGCCGCTTCATCTTTCCGGGTAAGACGCCCTTTGCTGTGTATTTCCAGTACTCGGGCGAGGACAACTCCAACGGCGGCAGCTACCTGCTCGGGAATGCGGCGCTCTCGGCCGGCATCGATTTCCCGCGCCTCGGGCGCCACTTCGACGCGACCTACGAAGTCGCCGAGTGGCAGAACATCTGGTACGTGCATTACATCTTCCTCGATGGCATGACGAACTACGGTGACGTACTGGGCACCTGGGGCGCCGATCAGCGCAACTTCGGCAGCGGCGTCGGGGCGCGCAGCCAGATGCTGCGCCTCGGGTGGGAGCCGCCGTTCGGCGGCTACCTCGAAGCCCGCGGTCGTACACTCGCAAACCAGAACTACTACGCCGAAGGGCCCCAGCGGCAATTTATCCCGGGCGAGCCGCCCCCGTACCCCTATTTCCACTACTACGATGCCAGCCTGACCTATTCACGGCCGTGGAACGGCGTGACGGTGGGAGCCCAGGCGACCGTGGGCCGAGACGCGTATGGTGACTCGTTCACGCGCTTTGCCGCCTTCGTGCGCTACGGGGGTGATGCGCGCTCGCGCGCGGACGATTCAGCGGCAGACGACGAGGAATCGGAGGATGCGAAGCCGGACGCGAAAGGCTCCGAGTGGTTCGTCGATGCCGGCGTCAACGCAAACCAGGTACGCGTCGACCTCGACGGCAGTGCACCGATCACCAAGACTTCGGTGGGCTTCGGTCCGCACCTCGGTCTCGGCGCGCGCCGCGCCGTGTCGACGTACAACGATCTCGGTGTGCGCCTCGAGCTCGATCAGGTCGACGGCCACTCGCTGATCGGCGTGCGGGCGATCGACTACCGTCACCGCTACGGCGATGCGTTTGCCCTGAACCTCTTTGCCGGCGCCGATCGCTACGACCTCGCGACGCCTGCCTATTCGGTGTACGGCGGCGTCGGCGTGCAGTGGCGCAACATCCTGCCGAAGTGGGACCTGGGATTCGACCTCCGCTACGGGCAGAACATCGCCCGCGACCGCCTTCTGCCGAGCGATCCGCAGGGACCCCGGCCCGAAAGCTTCTACAAGATCGCGAGCGGCGTGCTTTATCTCTCGCGGCACTTCTGACGAGGCCGCGTGCAGCGTTCAAGACTCGAGCCGCAGGATCTCGAGCTCCCCGGTCTGAAATCGCACGGTGTCGCCAGGCTCGTGGCCGAGCAGCGCCTGCCCGAGCGGCGACACCCAGGAGAGGAGCCCGCGCGCCGCGTCCGCCTCGTCTTCGCCCACCAGGCGGAACGACTGTTCGACGCCCCTTTCGTTGCGCAGCGTGACCCGCACCCCGAAGCGCACGCGGTCGGCAGCGGCCGCCGGCGCGACGACGCGCGCCGTCGCGAGACGCCGCGTGAAATAGCGCAGGTCGCGCTCGATGCGCGCGCGCTGTGTGCTGTCGCCGCTCGCGCGTGCCGCCACCAGCTCACTCTCGAGGCTGCGCACCTGCGCCTCGATGGCGGCGCGGCCGCCCGGGGTGACGAGGTTCGGGTGACTGCTGACCGGACGCTCCGGCAGCGTCCCCGGATCGTCGTCCGACTCGCGGGTGAACGCCCGGCTCATACGCGCGCGAGCGCCGTGAGGCGCACGCTCTCGCTCCAGAGCCGCGCGGCCGCCTCGTCGCAGCGTGCAGCAGGGCTCGGCTCGACGCGGCGGCAATCGCGGTAGTAGCCGCCCGATTCGCCCTCGAGCTCGGGGGAGGTGGCGAGAAACACGCTGGTCGTGGCGCCGCGCAGCGGTGAGCGCATGAACGGCCGGACGATGGTGGCGAGCAGGAACCGCAGCCCGCGCGGACAGCTGCGAAACAGCTCGCTCGCGACCAGGCCGGGATGTGCGCCGTTCACCGTCACGCCCCGGTCGCGCAGCCGTTTCGCGAGCGCCCGCACGAACAGCAGGTTGGCGAGCTTGGAGCGCGCGTAGGCGCGCAGCGGGCCGACGCGCGCGTTCATGAGATCATCGAAATCGAGCCACCCGGCGCGGCGGTGGGCCTCGGAGGCGACCACCACGACGCGCGCGGGCGAGGACTGTTCGAGCTTCTCGAGCAGCAGATTGGTGAGCAGGAACGGCGCCAGGTGATTGACGCCGAAGGTGGCATCGTAGCCCTCCGCGGTGCAGCGGCGCTGCGCGCCGTCCATGAGCGCGGCGTTGTTCACGAGCACGTCGAGGCGCGGCAGGCGATTGAGCTCCACAGCCAGCTCGCGCACCTCATCGAGGTGCATGAAGTCCGCCCGCACGAAACGCACCGCGTTGTTGCCGCTGGTGCGGGCGATATCCGCCGCCACCGCCGCACCCAGCCCGGCGTCGCGGCCGTGCACCAGAACCGTGGCGCCCGCGGCAGCGAGGGCGCGCGCGGTGACGAGCCCGATCCCGTGGGTGGCCCCGGTGACGAGGCAGATTTTGCCGTTCATACTGCGCGCGAGCCCTTAAAATCCCATGGTATATGAAAGGTCGGAGAGCATGCGCGCCCTGAGAATCCGCGCGCGCACTGTGCTCGCGGCGACGCTGGCGGCCGGCGCGCTGCTCGCCTGCGGCGGTGCGGCGGTGCAGGCGCCGTATCCCGCCCCCGAATTCACTCACAATGGGCCCGCGGACTGGCTCAACAGCGCGCCGCTCGAGCTCGCGAAGCTGCGCGGCAAGGTGGTGCTGATCGAATTCTGGGCCTTCGAGTGCGTCAACTGTCTCAACTCGAAGGGCTGGGTGGAATCGGTGGCGCAGGCAAAGGCCGCCGCGGGACTGGTGGTGGTCGCCGTGCATACCCCGGAGCTGCGCGATGAGCGCTCGCCCGACAAGGTACGCGCCGCCGTGGCGCGGCTCGGCATCCACTATCCGGTCATGATCGACGGCGACTATTCCTATTGGAATGCGCTCGGCAATCAGTACTGGCCCGCGTTCTATCTCGTTGGTCGCGACGGCCTGGTTCACGGGCGCGCTGTCGGTGAGCTGCACGTGGGCGACGGCACGGCAGCGCCCGTCGAGACGCTCATCGACCAGCTGCTGGCGGCCGCGCAGCCATGAACGCGGTCGTTAGCGCGTTTCTCCTGACCTTCGCGGGGCTCTTCCCCATCGTCAACCCGCTCGAGTCGGCGCCGTTCTTCCTCGGCCTGACGGCGGGCCTCTCGGCCGAGGAGCGGCGCATGCTGGCGCGCAAGGCCGCGGTCAACGGCTTCGCGCTGCTGCTCGGATCCATGGCGCTCGGGCCCTGGCTGCTCGAGCTCTTCGGCATCGAGCTGCCGGTGGTGCGCATTGCGGGAGGGCTGGTCGTAACGGCTCTTGGCTGGAGGCTCCTCAATGCCGAGGAGGTGTCGGAGCACGCCGTCGGCGCCGGGCCGCAGGGAGCACCCGGGCGCAAGGTCGGCAGCTTCTATCCGCTCACCATGCCACTCACGGTCGGGCCGGGCTCGATGTCGGTGGCGATCACCATCGGCAGCCGCAAGCCCGCCGGGTTCCCGCTGCTCTCGCAGCTCGCCGAGCACGCGACCGGGGCGCTCGCCGGCTTGATCGCCATCGGGCTCAGTATCTACCTCGCCTATCGCTTCGCCGCGAACATCGCGCGGCTGCTCGGCGCCACCGGCCTCGAGGTGCTGGTGCGCCTCTCGGCGTTCATCCTCATGTGCATCGGCATCGAGATCATCTGGAACGGCTACAGCGCACTGCACGCCGCTCCAGGCTAACGGCGGCCGCCGGACCTGGCCGCGAGTAACTCGAGCACCGCCGCGCGTGCGGCCGATGAGTGCACCGGCAGCGCCAGCACATCCCCGGGACGCGCCCAATCGAGCGCGCATTGCACTGCCTCGAGCTCGCTCATGCGCACCGGCAGCGCCGACTCAGGGACACCCGCCTTGAGGAGCGCCGCGTGGATGATGCGCGGAATCTCCCCGGGCGCACGGCCGCGCAGGTGCGCCTCGTTCTCCTTGACCACGACCAGTGCGGGATGAAAGCCGGCGGCGACGCGCGCCAGGGCCTCGATCTCGGCATCCTGACGGTTGCCGGCGTGACCGAGCAGGGTGCCGAGCCTGCCGCTACGTGCGCGCAGGTGCTCGGCCACCTCGAGCAGCCCCCGCAGCCCCTCGACGTTGTGGGCATAGTCGACGAGGATGCGCACTCCGCCGCGCTCGAAGCGCATCATGCGCCCGACGTTGTCGGCGACACTCGAGCCGAAGCGCGCAAACACCGCCGCGATGCTCGCCGGCGGCACGCCGAGCGATTCCGCCACGAGCGCGACTCCCGCGAGGTTGGCGATGTTGTAGCGGGCGCTGCCGTCGACGCTCAAGGGCATGGCGCTCACGGCTCCCAGGTCGTGCTCCGCCCCGCCGCGACTTAAGCGCAACCGCCCGGCGCGCACCCCACAAGTCGCACCGCCGCGCTCGCGATGCGCGCTGAGGAGCGCCGCGTCGGCGTCCAGCGCAAACCATCCGATCAGCGGCGAACGGCCGAACCGGCGCGCGAGATCCGGCGCTTTCGCCACGAGCTGCCGATCATCCGCATTCAGCACCAGGAGTCCCTCGGGCCCGAGGAGTCCCGCCACCGAGAGCTTTACGTCCGCGAGCCCCTCGAGATCGTCGATGCCGTACTCGCCGAAGTGGTCGGGACTCACGTTGGTGACGAGAGCCACGTGCGCGTGGTTGAGCGCAATCCCGCGGCGCAGGATCCCGCCGCGCGCCGTCTCGACGATGGCGCACCGGGCGCGGCGCTCGCGGATCACGAGGCGCGCGCCGAGCGGACCCGCGTAGTCGCCGCTCGCGAGCGCCGTGCCGCCAAGGAATACGCCGTCGGTGCAGCAGTAGGCGCTCTGCCAGCCGTGGCCTTGCGCGCAGGCGGCCAGCAGCCGCACGGCGGTAGTCTTGCCATTCGAGCCGGTGACGACCGCCGTCGGTATGTCGCTGAGCGCGCTCCAGGGCACCGCGGCCACTGCCGGGAGCGAGGCGAGCTCGAAGTCGTGGCCGCCCATGCCGGCGCCGAGCGTGAGGAGCGTCTCATCGAGCACGTAGGGCAGAGAATGGGCCGCGGCCGCATCGAGCAGCCGGATTAGCTCCGGACGTGCCTCGCGGGAGGCAAGCCGTACGAGGCGCCCGAGCGCCGCCTCCTCCTCAAGTACCGGCGGGAGATCCAAAGCGGGATCGCCCGCGTTCTCGAGTGCCGCCGCCGCGAGGGAGAGCTCGAGGTCGCTCCGGCGCGCCGGGTCGCGCGCCACGAGCGTCGCGCACAGCGCCCACTCATTGACCTCGGTGGCGGTGTAGAGCTGGTCGGGGGGCGCTGCGAGCGCGAGCGATGCGCCGCCCGCGTGCCGCCGGGCGACGACGCCCGGCATCGTCCAGCCGAGTTTGGCCCGCGCCCGTGTCACGCGCGCGCGCCAGCCGTCGATGAGGGCCGCATCCGGCTCGACGGCGACGGTCTCGAGCACCGCGCCGGCGCGCGCGAAGAACAGGTTCGCGCCGGTGAGACGCCGCGAAGCGTCGAACGGCAGCGCGGGCGGGGTGTTCAGTCGTCGGCCTCCGGAGCGAAGCGCACTCCGCGCTCATCGCGGATCAGGCCCTCGAGGCTCACCGCGGGAGGACCGGCTTCGTGCGCGCTGCCTGAGCCATCGGCGCCGAAGCCCGCGACGAAGTGGCCGTCCTCGCCGCGCGCCGCGGGTGGCGCGGCCCGCGTCTCACGCGTTACGGCGCGCGCGGCGGCGTGAGCCGGCTTGAACTTGGTGATCTGCTTCCAGGAACGCACCAGCGCGTCGGCGAAGATCAGCACGAGGTCGCCGGGCTGCCCCATGTTGAGCGCCGCCTCGATTGCTGCCTGCTCGTCCGGAATGATCGAGATGGCATCGGCCGGCACGCCGGCCTCGCGCAGGGCCGCCGCCTGGAGACGCGGCACCTCGTCGGATGCGCGATCGCGCAAGCCGTCGTCGCGGCGGCAGATGTAGTGATCGAAGCGGCCGGCGGCGGCGCGGGCGATAGCGACGAGATCCTCGTCACGGCGGTCGCCGGGGCCGGCGAGCACCACGATGCGCCTGCCCTGCACGTCGAGGCGCTGCGCGAGATCGGCCATGATGCCGACGGCGTGCGCGTTGTGTCCATAGTCGAACAGCACCTTGAAGGGGTGCTCGTTGAACACGTTCATGCGGCCGGGCGCCTGGAAGAACGTCGAGTCGAAAGTGCGCAACCCCTGGCGGATCGCGTCCAGCTTAATGCCGAGCGAGAACGCCATGGCCGCGGCGAACATCGCGTTCTGCACGTTGTGCGTGGCGCGGCCCTCGAGAGTGGCGGGAATCAGGTGGGTCCAGAGCAGCGGAATGTGCCCGCCGCGGTCGTAGAGGGTGATCATCTGGCCGTTGACGCCGGCCTCGAGCGCGCAGGCGCGCGCGCCGGCGCGGATGTGCTCGCGCACCAGGGGGTGCTGCGGATTCATCGTGACGTAGCAGATGTGCTTCGCTTCCGTGTAGCCCGACATCTTCATCACCAGCGGGTCGTCGGCATTCAGCACCGCACAGTCGGTCGCCACCTCGACGACGATGCGCTTGACCTCGGCGAGCTGCTCGAGCGTGTCGATGCCCTTGAGCCCGAGATGATCGGGCTGTACGTTGATCACCGCCCCGACGTTGACCTCGTTGACGCCCATGCCGGCACGCAGCAGCCCGCCGCGCGCGGTCTCGAGCACCGCGATGTCGATCTGCGGATCCGCCAGCACCATGCGCGCCGACACCGGCCCTGTCATGTCGCCCTGTACGGTGCGCTGGCCGTCGATATACACCCCATCGGTGGTGGTGAGCCCGGGGGTATAGCCGGCCATCTTGGCGATGTGGGCCAGCATGCGCGCGGTGGTGGTCTTGCCGTTGGTCCCGGTGATCGCGGCGATCGGCACGCGCGATGCCGCCCCCTGCGGAAACAGCATGTCGATCACCGGAGCGGCGACGTCGCGCGGCGTGCCCTCGCTCGGGGCCACGTGCATGCGAAAGCCCGGGGCTGCGTTCACCTCGCAGATGCCGCCGCCGATCTTGCGATAGCTCTCGGTGATGTTCCTGGAGAGGAAATCGACGCCGCCGACGTCGAGGCCGATGGCGCGCACGGCGCGCTCGGCCATCTCGCGGTTGTCGGGATGGATCACGTCGGTGACGTCGGTGGCGGTGCCGCCGGTGGAAAGGTTCGCGGTAGAGCGCAGGTAGATGATCTGACCCTGCTCGGGAACCGACCCGGGCGTCAGCTGCACGCGCTCGAGCATCTTGTGCGCCTGCGCGTCGAGCTCGAGCCGGGTCAGCACCTTCTCGTGGCCCACCCCGCGGCGCGGGTCCTGGTTCACGATCTCGATGAGCTCCTCGACCGTGTGCTCGCCGTCGCCCACCACATGTCCGGGCGTGCGGCGCGTCGCGGCCACCAGCTCACCGTTCACGACCAGCAGCCGATGGTCATCGCCCTCGAGGAAGGTCTCGACGATGACCGAGCGCGACTGCTCGCGCGCGACGTTGAAACCCTGCGCCACCTCCTCGTCGGTAGTGAGGCGTATGGATATGCCGCGCCCGTGGTTGCCGTTGTAGGGCTTGGTCACCACCGGGAAGCCGATGCGGCGCGCGGCACGCACCGCCGCGGTCTCGCTCTGCACCAGCTCCTGCTTCGGCACCGGCAGCCCCAGGACCGCGAGGATCTTGTTGGTCTCCTCCTTGTCGCTGGCGAGCTCGACCGAGATATGCGGCGTGCGTCCGGTGACGGTCGCCTGGATGCGCTGCTGGAACTTGCCGTGACCGAGCTGCACGAGCGACTGATCGTTGAGACGCAGCCAGGGGATGCCGCGCGCCTCCGCCGCGCGCACCAGCGACATGGTCGAGGGGCCGAGCGCGCGCCGCTGCGCGAAGCGGATGAACTGGTCGCGGGCTTCCGGCCAGCTCCAGCCGGCCGGCACCGAATCGGCAGGCCTGATCACCTCCGGCAGCAGCGAGCCGAGGAGCCGCAGCCCGAGCTCCCCGGCGGCGATACCCTCGTCGCGCTGCGCGTACTCGTAGACCACGGTGTAGACGCCCGCGGGGCCGGCGCTGCGCGTCTTGCCGAAGGTGACCGCCTCGCCGGCGATGTTCTGCAGCTCGATCGCCACGTGCTCGAGCACGTGGCCGAGCCAGGTGCCCTCGCCCTCTCGCATGCGGCGGAAGAAGCCGCCGGGCTCGCCGTACGAGCAACCGTGCTCGGCGAGCCCCGGGAGTGCGGCCGCGAGCGCCGCGACGAAGCCGTCGCCTAAGCGGCCGGTAGGCCAGGCCTCGAGCTCACCGAGCTCGAGCTCGAGGCGGATGACGGGGAAGTGCGCGTACAGCGACGGGCCGACGTACACGGAACGATCGAGGATGCGCATGGGTGTTGCTCGGAGTCGTAATAGTTGTTCAAGGCAACCTGCCGCGCGGGGTCGGACTTAAGCTTGAGTCACTCCTTCGACTTCTTCAACGTACCGGCGCTGGCGATGCGCGTGTGCAGGTTGAAGGTGGCGCCGGCCACCAGTACGTGCATCTTGAGTCCCAGCACGCAGGCGGGCTGGCCTTCCTCGACGCTGTCGATGGAGGAGTAGCTCACGTCCGCGCCATCGACGATGGTCACGCCGCCGCTGCCCTCGATCTCCACGGTCTCGTCCGGGCCGATAAAGGCCGCGGTGTCCTCGTCGAGCCCGATCCCGACGGCAAAGGGATTGTAAGCGAGCGCCGTCAGCAGCCGCCCGAGCCGGTCGCGCTGGCGGAAATGCTGATCGATGATGAAGCGATTGGTGAGCCCCAGGCCCGGTGCGAGCCGCACGCTCCCGGCGATCACCGTGGAGCCCTCGTCCCCGGCGGCGATCATGTGCTCGGAGAGGATGCTGGCGCCGGCGCTGGTGCCGCCGACGGTCACGCCGCGCGCGTTCGCCAGGCGAATGAGCTTGGCGACCGGCGTGCCGCCGAGCAGTGTCGTGAGGCGCAGCTGGTTGCCTCCGGTGAAGAACACCCCGCTGGCCTCGGCGAGGCGCTCGAGCCTGCCCGGCTCGCAGGCATCGCGGCGCGTATCGAAATCCATGACCGTCACGCGGGCGGCGCCGATGTCGCTGAAAATCTGCTCGTAGCGCGGCCCGGTCTCGTGCATGCGGCTCGCGGTCGGTATGACGACGATGTCCGCACTCGCGCCGCCCGAGGCGGCGACGAAGCGCTCGAGGATGTGGCGATCGTTCTCCTTGTTCTCCGCGCCACCGATCGCGATGATCCATCCGCGCCGCTCGCCTTGCGGAACTTTGCTGGGCATTCGCCTCCCGACTCCTTATATACACAGTCCCGAGGCGCGAAGGTACCACGCCCGGGCGGCGGGTCGGGAGGCTTGGCGCTACGCACTGTGACCCCGCGCCCAGAATGCCCGGCCCGCATCCCCGGCGCCACCGCAGCGGCTTGCAATCGCCCCGCGCCGGGACGACACTGCGCGCGCCCGGCATACCGCCGGTGTTTCGGTCACACGCCACACACCTAAGTCAGGGAGTCGCAATGATTGGAAAATTGACGCTGAGCTCCGCCGCACTGTTACTGGTCGCAACGGCCGCATTCGCAGCTCCTCCGGTCGAGGACGTCAGCGGCAGGAAGCACCCGAACCTCGCCGCCGCCCAGCGCCTCTCGCATCAGGCATGGGAAAAGATCACCGCCGCCCAGAAGGCGAACGAGTGGGACATGGACGGCCACGCGGCCAAGGCCAAGGACCTGCTCGATCAGGTCAACAACGAGCTGAAGATGGCTGCTGAAGCCGCCAACAAGGGCCACAAGTAACTCACCGCTCCGCCTACGGAGCTGAAACGCCGAGCCCGGCTGTCTCGCCGGGCTCTTTTTTTTGGGAACGGGGCCGCGGGGCGGACCTCATCCGCGCAGCAGCTGCCGCACGCCCTCGAGCAGCCTCCCGACCTCCTCGGCGGTCGTATAGGCCGCGCAGCCGGCGCGCACCAGTCCGTCGTGCTCGTGACCCAGCAGCCGCACCGCGGTCGTGGCGTAGAAGTCCCCGTGCGATACGAACACCCCGCGCGCCGCGAGCGCGGCGGCGACCGCGGCGCTCGTGTGCCCCGCCACCGAGAACGACAGGGTGGCGGTGCGCGGCGTACCGGGCGGCGGACCATAGACCCTGACTCCCGGTGTCTGCTCGAGCCCGTTCCACAGCTGCCTGAGCAGCTCGTCGCCGCGCTCGTGCAGCGTTTGCGACAGCCGCGCCAGCCGCTCGCGGCGCGGTGTGCTCTCACGCGTAAGAGAGGCCAGAAAGTCGACGGCCGCACCGGCGCCGACGATCCCCTCGTGGTTCAGGGTCCCGGTCTCCAGCAGCTCGGGCGGCTCATGCGGGGCAGGCGCGAGCTTCGGTGGGTCGAGTCCCGCGAGCAGCTCTCGCCGGCCCCACAGCACTCCGACGTGCGGGCCGTAGAACTTGTAGGCCGAGCAGGCGAAGAAGTCGCAGTCCCACGCGCGCACGTCCGGCAGCTGGTGGCTCGCGTAGTGCACGCCGTCGATGAACACCCGCGCGCCGACCGCGTGCGCGCGCGCGGTGAGCTGCGCCACGTCGTTGATGGTGCCGAGCGCGTTGGAGGCGGCGCCGAGCGCGAGCAGACGGACGCCGGGGGTGAGCTTCGCCGCTGCGTCGTGCTCATCGAGCCGCCCGTCCTCACGCCGCATGCGGATCGCGCGGATCTCGATGCCGCGCTCACGCGCGAGCGCGCGCCAGGTGTCGGAATTCGCATGGTGATCGAGCTCGGTGACCACGACGACGTCGCCGGCGCGCCAGCCGCGCCCGAGCGCGCGCCCCAGGTGGAAAGTGAGCGTCGTCATGTTGGCGCCGAACACGATCTCGTCCGCCGAACCGCCCAGCCAGTCCGCCAGCGCCGCGCGCGCGGCCGCGAGCGCTGCGTCGGTCTCGCGGCTCGAGGGGAAATCCCAGTGAGTGTTGGCGTTGTGGTTGAGAAGATAGTCGGTCATCGCCGCCGCGACCGCGCGCGGCACCTGGGTGCCTCCCGGGCCGTCGAAATAGGCCACCGGAAAGCCATTGTGGGTGCGCGCGAGCGCGGGGAAGTGGCTGCGGATCTCGTCGACGCCGGCGACCTGGGTCATGGGGAGCCTCGGGAGGGGCGGTGCGCGCCCTCACTATAGCGCGCCGCCCTCTCGCCGTGCCCGATCGGGCTTGACCTGCCGGGTATCGATCGGCTCTATTGCCGCTTCGATTTCAGGTCCCGGGGGTCGGCGGATGAGGAAGGCCTGGCGGATTGCGGGGTGGACCGCGCTCGTGCTCGTGGCGGCGCTCGGCTATGCCTCCTACCGCACCGTGTGGGGCAAGCCCTTCACCCTCAACATGCTCGCCAACCGCCAGGCGCTCGAGTTCCTGATGCGCAATCCCGAGATGTTCACGGCGGTGGGACTCACCGACGGCTCGATCTTCGACCACCATTCCGACAAGCTCTCGCCCTATACCCTCCGCCAGCGCGACGAGGACTACACGCAGCTCCGGCGCTTCCTCGCGGAAGTGCGCGAGTTCGATCGCACGCGGCTTGGCCGCCAGGACCAGATCACCTACGACATCCTCGTCGACCAGTACGAGACGGGACTCGCGTTCCAGCGCTTCTCGTGGCTGCAGGGGGACGAGCTCTATCCGGTGAGCCCGATGTTCGGCGTCGAGGTGGAGCTGTCGAGCTTCATGCAGACCACGCACGTCGTCAGCAACGACAAGACCGCGCGCAACTACGTGAAGCGTCTCGAGGCCATGGGGGACAAGCTCGATGAGGTCAGCGCCGCGATGCAGCGGCAGGCGCGCGCCGGCGTGGTGCTCCCGCCCTCGCTCCTCGAGCGCTCCCTCACCGTGATCCACGATACGGTGAGCGCGGCACCGCAGGACAACGCGCTGGTCACGACGTTCGTCACGCGGATGAACAAGGTGCAATCGCTCGACAGCGCGGCTAAGCGACAGCTCGAGAATGAGGCGATCGAGGCGGTCGGGTCGCGGATCTATCCCGCCTACGCCCGCATGAGCGCGGCCCTCGAGGCCCTGAGGCCCGCGGCCGCCACCCAGGGCGCGGGCGTCGGCCGGCTGCCGGACGGCGCGGCCTACTATGCGCTCGAGCTCAAGCAGAACACGACCACCGACTACACGCCCGAGCAGGTACATGCGCTCGGGCTCTCCGAGGTCGCGCGCATCACCCGCGAAATGGACCAGCTGCTCGCGGCCGAAGGGCTCGCGGCCGGGAGCGTCGGCGAGCGCATGGCAGCGCTCGGCAAGGATCCGCGCTTTCTCCTGCCGGATGACGCTGAGGGCCGCCGGCAGGCGCTGGCGCGCTACCAGCAGATCCTCGACGAGGTTGCCGCGCGCATGCCCGAGTATTTCCGCACCCTGCCGGGGAAGCGCCTCACGGTCGAGCGCGTGCCGGCGTCGCAGGAAAAGGGCACCTCGGGAGCGTATTACCAGCAGGCCGCGATGGATGGCTCGCGCCCCGGGATTTTTTTTGCGAACCTGCGCGATATGCGCGAGGTGCCGACCTGGAGCATGAAGACGCTCGCCTATCACGAGGGCATCCCCGGCCACCATCTGCAGATCTCGACGGCGCTCGGACTCAAGGACCTGCCGCTCATCCGCCAGCAGACGCTCTACACCGCGTACGCCGAGGGCTGGGCGCTTTACGCCGAGCAGCTCGCCGCCGAGATCGGCATGTACCGGGATGACCCGTGGGGCAATCTCGGGCGGCTGCAGCTCGAGCTGCTGCGCGCGGCGCGGCTGGTCGTCGACACCGGCATTCACGCCCAGGGCTGGACCCGCGAGCAGGCGATCTCCTACATGGTCGCCACCACGGGAAAGGCGCAGAGCGAAGTCGCCTCGGAAGTCGAGCGCTACATGGCCATGCCGGGCCAGGCGTGCGCCTACAAGGTCGGCGAGCTCAAGATCCTCGAGCTGCGCGCCAAAGCGCAGGCCGCGCTGGGACCGAAGTTCAACCTGAAGGACTTTCATCGCGTGATTCTCGAAAACGGCGGCGTGCCGCTCACACTTCTCGAGCAGCTGGTCGACGAGTGGATCGCGCGCCCGCGGGGTGCGCCGTGACCTCCCGCCGGCGCGAGTCGCACCGCGCGGCGGCCGCCAGCCAGGCGCCGCGCTCCACGCGCTATCGCCACCTCGTCAATCCCTTCGAGCCGGTGCGGATCTTCTCCGCGGACCAGGTCGAGAGCATGCACCTCGCCGCGCTCGGCATCCTCGAGCGCTTTGGGATGCGCGTGCTGTCGCCGCGCGGACGGACCGTGCTGGCCTCGGCCGGCGCCGCGGTGGACGAGGCGACGCAGATGGTGCGGCTCGATCCCGCCATGGTAGCGGCGGCGCTCACGACGGTGCCGCGCGAGGTGAACCTCATCGCCCACAACCCCGAGCGCACCTGCCGCGTGGGCGGCCGCAGCGTCATCTTCGCGCCGGTCGCGGGACCTCCGAGCGTGAGCGATCTCGGGCGCGGTAAGCGCTCCGGCACCATCGCCGACTACCGCGACCTGGTGCGGCTGTCGCAGGCCTTCGATGTGATCCACGTGCTCGGGCAGATGACCGAGCCCGGCGACGTCCCGGTGCACGAGCGCCACCTCGACACGACGCTCGCGCAGCTCACGCTCGGCGACAAGCCGCCCTACTTCTACTGCCGCGGCGCCGGGCAGCTCGGGGACTGCTTCGCGATGCTGCGCCTCGCGCACGGCATCGATGAGGATACCTTCCGCCGCGAGCCGCGTTGCTACAGCATCTGCAACACCAACTCCCCGCTGCAGCTCGACCTGCCGATGACCGACGGCATCATCGAATTCGCCCTCAACGGGCAATTGATGATCGTCACCCCGTTCACGCTCGCCGGCGCGATGGCGCCGATCACCATTCCCGGCGCCCTCACGCTCGCGCACGCCGAGGCGCTGTTCGGCATCACGCTCGCGCAGATCGTGCGCACCGGCACCCCGGTCATGTACGGGAGCTTCACCTCCAACGTGGACATGAAGTCGGGCTCACCGGCATTCGGCACCCCCGAGTACGCCAAGGCGGCCTTCGGCGCCGGGCAGCTCGCACGGCGCATCGGTGTGCCGTGGCGCTGCTCGAGCGCGACCGCGGGCAACGCGCCGGATGCGCAGGCGGCCTACGAGTCGCAGATGAGCCTGTGGGGAGCGCTGCTCGGTGGCTGCCACTTCGTGCTGCACGCCGCGGGCTGGCTCGAGGGCGGCCTCACCGCCTCCTACGAGAAGTTCATCCTGGACGTCGAGATGCTGCAGATGTTCGCCGAGCTGTTCCAGCCGGTACCCGCCTCGAGCGATGACATCGGGATCGAGGCGGTCGCGGAGGTGGGCCCCGGCGGGCACTTCTTCTCCGCCGCCCACACCATGACCCGCTACCGCGATGCGTTCTACAGCCCGCTGGTCTCTGACTGGCGCAATTACGGCCAGTGGTTCGACGACGGCGCGAAGACCGCCACCGAGCGGGCGAGCATCGTGTGGCGCAACACCCTGAGCGCCTTTCAGCCGCCGGCCATCGACCCGGCGGTCAGCGAGGCGCTCGAGGCATTCGTCACGCGCCGCCGTGCGGAGGGCGGCGCCCCGCCCCAGACTTAAGGGCCGCCAGTAAGATCAGCGGATCCGCAGCACGATCTTGCCGAGCACGTGCCCGGCCGCCATGCGCTCCTGGGCCTTAGCTGCCTCCGCGAGCGGAAACTCGGCCGCGATCGGCACTTCGAGCTTCGCAGCCACGATCGCCTGGTTCAGCCGCTCATACTCCGCGGGCCCGGTGAGCGCGTCGTACTTCACGATGGCCAGTCCCGCGCGCGGCTTGGGCTCGGGACGCACGCCGCTCGGGAACGCCACCCGGCCACCGGGCTTCAGCGCGTCGATGCAGGCCTCCAGCGCATCGCCGCCGGCGAGCGCCAGCACCGCATCGACACCGCCGGGCGCGAGCTCGCGGGCGGCGGCGCGGATGTCGCCATGCCGGCCATCCACCGCGGCGCTCGCGCCGTAACGCTTGACGAAGCTCACCCCATCGTCACCGGATGCGGTGGCGAGCACTTTCGCGCCGCGCAATCTCGCAAACTGCAGCGCGAGGCTCCCGACTCCGCCCGAGGCGCCGTGAATGATGAGGGTCTCACCGGGCTTGATGTGCAGAGCGTCGTCGACTCCCTGCAACGCCGTGAGCGCGCTCACCGTCATCGCGCCCGCGTCCTTCAGACTCATGCCTGCGGGCACGTGCCCGACCGATTTGGCGGGCAGGGAAACGTACTCGGCGTAGAAGCCGCCTGCGGGGTTGTCCCAGGCGTAGGAATAAACCGCGTCACCGACCTTGAAGCCGCGCACCTGCGCTCCGACCGCGGCGACGGTGCCCGCCCCGTCGACGCCCAGCACGACCGGAAACTTATTGTTCTTCCAGTAGTCGAGCCGCTCACGCACGTCGATGTCCCAGGGGCCGACACCCGCGGTGTCGAGCGCCACGAGCACCTCATCCGCACCCACCTTGGGAACGGGCAGGTCGTGCAGCGTCAGGACCTCGGGGCCGCCCTTGCGATCGATGGCGGCGGCGCGCATGGTCGCCGGGACCACGACGGCGCCGGTGCCATCGCCCGCCGCGGCACCTGCGGCTCCGGTGGCGACCCACGCGAGTAATAACATCCCTGCGACGCTTAAACGTGGCATGCCGGCTGACTCCTTAACCTCTCGTGTGTGGCAATCATACGTTCGCACCCGGTGCGCGCGCCTCTCGCGGCACGCATTTCGGCCGCGCCGCGCCCACTGTTCGCCGCGTGTCAGCTCGATTCCACGGGTTTGCGTCGATACTCGCGATCGAACAGCGCCTCGAGGTCCGGGTGCACTCCGCGCATGGGATCGACCACCGCCCTGGCCCAGTCGAAGTACTCGCGCTTGCGCTGCAGCGACCAGTCGGTCGGCGGAGAGACGGCCATGTCGTGCAGGTTGCAGATCTTGTCGGCGAGCTTCACCAGCTTCGCACGGCGGGTCAGGCGCGCGGCGTGCTCGATCTGCAGCCGCTTGCGCTCGGCCTTCGGCAGAGTCTTGTCGTCGGTCACCTCGCGCACTATGTCCGCCACCTCCCTGCCGAAGGAGCGCTCGATGTCCTCGAAGCTGGTCGCGGTGTCCTCGACCGTATCGTGCAGCAGCGCCGCCATCAGCAGCGTCGGATCGCGCTCGCCCCGGTCGGCCAGCAGGCTCGCGAGCGCGAGCGGGTGATTGATGTAGGGCGAGGCGTCCTTGCCCTTGCGCCGCTGGTCCCGATGACGCTCCGCGGCGAAGGTGGCGGCGCTCAGCACCCTCGCGATGGGGTCCGCTGGTGTTGGTGTCATGGGGCCTATTGTAGCCAAGGGCTGCCCTTGCGCCGCTGGAACCGCGCACGTAGTGTGCTCAGCCATGCAGAAACTGGCCGGGGGATGCCATTGCGGCAACATCCGCGTCGAGCTGGAGCTGACGCGCACCGCCGGAACCTACAATCCGCGCGCCTGTGATTGCGACTTCTGCCGCAAGCACCGCGCTGCGTACGTCTCGGACCCGCAGGGGTCGCTCCGCATCCTCATCAAAGACGAGCGCGACTGCGGCAGGTACGCGCAGGGGAGTGGCCAGGCGGAGCTGCTCCTGTGCAGGAATTGCGGCGTGCTGGTGTGTCCCCTCTATCGGGACGCCGGACGGCTGTACGCCGCGGTGAACGCCAACGTCGTGGAAGGAGTCGCCTTCGGAGCGCAGCAGCCGGTGTCGCCGCGGACGCTCTCCGCGGACGACAAGGCCAGGCGCTGGAAGGAGCTGTGGTTCTCGAACGTCACGATGCGGGTGAACCCATGACGCTGACGCTGCGCGGCCTTGCGGCACTCTCCGCGGGTGCGCTGCTGGTATCGATGCCCCCGGCGAATGCACACGCGGAATCTGCGGGCGTTAGCCGGGCGCTCGATGCGCTCAACTCCGTACACGCCATCAACGAGGTTGCGCTCTCCCCGGACGGCAAGCGTCTCGTCTATGGCCGCCTCGTGCGTGGCAGGCGCGGCGGCGCCGACGTGGACGTGTCAGCGCTCTACATCGTCAACGCGCGGGACGGATCGGGCGGGACGCGTCTCACCGCCTGCCCCGGCGCGGTGTGCGACGAGCACGGCGCCGCCTGGTCGGGCGATGGCACCCGGATCGTCTTCGTCACGACCGATGACAAGGAACAGCCGCAGATCGCGCTCGCCGCGGCCGACGGCGGCAGCGTCAGGACCATCACCCGTGCGCACGGCCCGCTCGATACGCCGCGATTCTCACCTGACGGCAAGCGCGTCGCGTTCCTGTACTCCGAGGGCGCGCCTAAGACTCCCGGACCCTTGAATCCCCTCACGCGCGATGCGGGCGTGCTCTCCTCGACCGTTTACGAGCAGCGCCTCGCCGTCGTCCCGGCGCAGGGCGGAGAGCCGCGGCTGCTCGGCCCCGCCGACCTCAACATCTACGAATATGACTGGTCACCCGATGGCCGCCGCTTCGTCGTGAGCGCCGCCCGTGGCTCGGGAGACGACAACTGGTGGATCGCCGAGCTCGACCTGTGCGATGCGCAGAGCGGCGCGGTGACGCCGCTCGCGAAACCGCGCCTGCAGATCGCCTCGCCGCGCTGGTCCGGCGACGGCCGGCGCATCGCCTGGATCGGCGGCGTCATGAGCGACGAGACCATCACGGGCGGTGATGTCTTCCTGCTACCGGCCTCCGGGGGCGATGCGGTCGATGTCACCCCGGGACTCGCCGCATCCGTGCACACCATCACCTGGAACGGCTCGGCCACGCACCTGATCGCCACCGAGTTCGCGGCGGGCGAGGAAGTGCTCGCCTCGATCGACGTCGACGCGAAATCGCAGCACGAGCTGTGGCGTGCGCCGGAGATGATCTGGGCCAGCAACGTCTTCGGCTTCACCCCGGGCGACGCCGGGATCTCGCTCTCGAAGAATGCGGCGCTGTCGGCCGTCATCCGCCAGTCCTACACCTCGCCGCCCGAGGTCGAGAGCGGGCCACCGGGCAAGTGGCGGCCGATCACGCGGATCAACGCCGGCGTGCGGCCGATCACCGGCAAGGCAACCAACATCTACTGGAAGAGCGACGGCCTCAGAGTCCAGGGAATGCTCATCGAGCCGCCGGCAGTCATTCCCGGGCAGCGTTACCCAATGGTGGTACTGGTGCACGGCGGGCCGGCACACGCTCACTATCCCGTCTTCCCCGCGAGCGCCGAGTCCTTCGACGCGGTGCTCGCGAGCGAGGGCTACTACGTCTTCAAGCCGAATCCGCGCGGCAGCTATGGCCAGGGCGAGGCCTTCACCCAGGCCAACGTCAAGGACTTCGGCTACGGCGATCTGCGCGACATCCTCGCGGGGGTCGACACGGTGCTCCAGAGCGCTCCGGTCGATCCGGCCCGGCTCGGGATCGCCGGCTGGAGCTACGGCGGATACATGACCATGTGGGCGCTGACTCAGACCGAGCGCTTCAAGGCGGCGGTCGCCGGCGCGGGACTCTCCGACTGGCTGAGTTACTACGGCACCAACAATATCGATACCTGGATGATCCCCTACTTCGGCGCCTCGGTGTACGACGATCCGAAGGTCTACGAGCGCAGCTCCCCCATCACCTTCATCAAGAACGTCCGCACACCGACGCTCATGGTCGGCGGCGACCGCGATGCGGAAGTGCCGATCACTCAGTCTTACGAGTACTGGAACGCGCTGCAGCGCTTAGGGGTGAAGACCGAGTTTGTCGTCTACCCGGACGAAGGACACTTTTTCTTCAAGCACGACGACCAGGTCGACGTCATGACGCGGCTGGTCGGCTGGTTCGACGAGTACCTGAAGCCGGGCGGGTAGACTCTCGTCGGCGCGGTCACTGAAGCAAGGCGGCCGGTGCCACATGTCAAACGTGCAACTCACCGATCTCGAGAGCCTGCGAGCCTACATGACGGCGCGGATCGCGCCGGCGCGGACGCTCGGTGTCAGGGTAGAGGCCGTCGACCCGGTGACCATCAGCGCGCCCCTCGAAGCGAACCTCAACGACAAGGGAACCGGATTCGCGGGGAGCCTGTTCGCGGTGGCGGCGCTCGCCGGCTGGGCGCTCGTCACGCGCTGGTGCGCGGCCGAGCGCCTTGACGCCGAGGTGGTGCTGCAGAGCTCGACGGCGCGCTTCCTCGCGCCGGCACGCGCAGATTTCCGTGCCCTGGCCCACGAGCCCCCGGCTGCGCAGCGCGAAAAGCTCAGGCGCATGCTCGCCCGCAGTGGCCGCGGCCGGGCCGAGGTTGCCGTCGACGTCAAGTGCCACGAGGCGCTCGTGATGAGCTTCACCGGTCTTTACGCCGTCATCGCGAGCGCTCGGGCGAAGTAAGGCATACACACGCACTGGTGGTGCGAGGCTGGGTCCGCTCGGCTAGACTCTCGCGTTCCCGTTTCGGCCGGATACAAGAAGGACGACATCATGAGCCGCCACCAATTCACCTCACGTCTGTTGATCGCGCTCGCGCTCGCCTCGTGCGTGGCTCTCGCAGCCGCAGCCGACGCGCCGCAGGAGCGCAAGGCCGAGGGCGAGTCCGAGAAGGCGGAGGGTCATAAGTTCGAGCCTTTCAGGCCCGAGGCGGTCACGACCAGCGGCAGCGTCACCATCGGCGGCCGGGCGATGAATTACCAGGCGATCGCCGGCACGCTCATCGTTCACCCGCGGGGCTGGGACGATGTGCCGCGCGACCCCAATGCCAAGGCGGCGGGCGGGGAGGAGGGCGGCGAGGCTGGCAATCCCACGGCCGAGGCCTCCATGTTCTACGTGTATTACTCCAGGGGCGGCGAGGGCCCGCGGGCCGTCACATTCTTTTACAACGGCGGCCCCGGCTCCTCGACCATGTGGCTGCACATGGGCGCCTTCGGTCCGCACCGCATCGTGACCTCGACGGATGCGCACACCCCGGCAGCCCCCTACTCGCTCGTCAACAATGCCTACAGCCTCCTCGATGCCACCGACCTCGTCTTCATCGATGCTCCGGGCACGGGGTTCAGCCGCATCGCCGGCAAGGACAAGGAGAAGGCGTTCTTCGGCGTCGACCCGGATGCCTACGCCTTCAGCGAGTTCATCACCCAGTTCCTCACCAAGTACGGCCGCTGGAACTCGCCCAAATATCTCTTCGGAGAGAGCTACGGCACACCGCGCTCGGCGGTGGTGGTCAATCAGCTGGAGTCGGAGCGTTCGGTCGACTTGAACGGAGTCATTCTCCTCTCGCAGATCCTCAGCTTCGACCTGAGCGCGGACCGGCCGACCGGCAATCCGGGCGTCGATCTCCCCTACGAGACGGTGCTGCCGACCTACGCAGCCACCGCCTGGTACCACAAGAAGCTGCCGGGCGAGCATCCGAATCTCGAGGCGCTGCTCACCGAGGTGGAGCAGTTCGCCATGGGCGACTACGCGCGGGCATTGGCGGCCGGCTCGGATCTGAGCGCAAGCGATCGCGCCGCGATCGCCCAGAAGCTGCATGAGTACACCGGGCTGTCGGTGGATTACATCCTGAAGGCCGACCTGCGCATCGATGGCGGAGAGTTTCGCCAGAACCTGCAAAGCGACGGCGGCCTCACCACCGGTCGGCTCGACAGCCGCTTCTCGGGTCCCGACATCGACCCCTTGAGTCAGCGCGCCGACTACGATCCGCAGTCCTCCGCGCTGAGCTCAGCGTACGTCTCGGCGTTCAACGACTACGCGCGCAAGGAGCTGCACTACGGCGAAGGGAAGATCTTCAAGCCGAGCATCCAGACCTTCCGCACCTGGAACTTCGCGCACCAGCAGCCGGGGCAGACTCAGGGACCGCCCTTCTCGCCACGCCAGGGCACCAACGTGATGCCGGACCTCGCCAACGCGATGAAGCTCAACCCGAACCTCAAGGTGCAGCTCAACGCCGGCTACTTCGACCTCGCGACTCCTTTCTACCAGGGCGTCTACGAGATGCATCACCTGCCGATGCCGCAGAGCCTGCAGTCCAACATCGAATTCCGTTTCTACGATTCGGGGCACATGGTCTACGCCAAGGACTCCTCGCTCCGGCAGCTGCATGACAACGTCGCGGACTTCATCCGCCGCACCAGTCATTGAAGCAACTGATGCCGGCCGCAGTACTGCGCGAGCCGGCTATTGCAGGAGGGCGCCCATCACCGGCGTCATGGTCGGCTGCGCGCCCATGATGTAGATCTGATTGTTGGCGGACTCATAAAAGACTACCGGCGCACCGCCGAAAGTGGTCGCCGAGGTGAGCGTCGCCGTCGCCCGTCCGGTGGTGGTGTCCAGCGTATAGGCGCAGGGCGCACCGTTGCAGCTGCCGCCCGCCGTGTTGTCGGCGAGCGTACCGGTGGTGGCGGTCGCGGCATTGATGGTGACACTCGTCACGGGGAGCGGCGGCGTCCTGCCCGATCAGATAGCCGTTGCCGACGCCGTCGAGGTCGAAGGTGCCACTCTCAGCCTTCGTGGTCAGAGGATCGGTATAGGTGAACACGCCACGCCCCGGGGCCGAGACCTGATAGCAGGCGGGCGCAGCGGTGATCGCTCCTCCGACGCCACTCACGTTCTCATCGGCGGTGAGGCTGGCACTTCCCTGACCTGCTGCGCATGAGTACTAGGGTATCTTTATGAACTTGATTCGCTATCGATTCTAGGAGGCGCGAGATGATAACGGGCGATCTCAGTTCCGCTGCGGCGCTGTCAGACGCTGCGCCCGCTGTTCAGTCTCCGCAGCGCGGGACGTGTTGCCGTTCTTGATATAGGCCTGCGCGAGGACGTGAAGACTCTTGGGATCGCGCCCTTGCGACCTTTCCACTGCCTGCTCGGCACTCTTGAGCGCGGTGGCGACATCGCGTAGCTCAGCCGGCTCGCAGGTGAGGAGAATCTGCGCGTACTGGCTCAGCTCGTCCGGTGTTGCCGTTGCCCGGCTGGCCAGCTCCCGCGCGATCGTCACGCCGCGCGAGGTCAGGGTTCGCCCCTCCGCCACGCCGCCCTGGTGAACCAGGAGTGCCCCCGTCGCGACCAGGGCATCCGCCAGCTGGCTGCGCATGAACAGATTGGTCGGCGCGGCCGCCGAGAGCTTTTCGAGAATCGCGAGAGCGTGACGGTACTCAATGAGCGCCGCATGCCCATTGCCGGTCTTTTCCAGCAGGTTGGCCATCGTCGTCAGTGACAGCGCAAAATTCGCGTTCGCCTGGGCATTGTCCGGGTCGACGGTCGCGAGCGCCTGGTTGATTTCCGCCGCGCTGCGCGCATTCTGCAGGGCCGGCCCAAGTTCGCCCCGCTCACTCTCCAGGTCGGCGAGCTTTCGGTAGCTGAGGGCCAGGATTCTGCGGAATCTGTCGTTCTTGGGATCTTCGTCTGCCAGCGAGCGTGCGCGCTCGATGGCACCGCGATAGTTGTCCAGCGCCGCATCCGAGTCGCCCCCGGCCTGCTGCATGTCGCCGACCCGGATCCGCATCACGGCGGCCCCGCCGCGCGCCTTCTGATCGCCGGGACTCTCGGCCGCCATGGCATCGAATACCGACAGCGCCCTGCGATAGCTGTCGAGCGCGCCGGCCCGGTCGCCGAGATTCTGCAGGCCGGTGTGGCCGAGCAGATCTCCGAGCGATTGATAACTGTCCGCGAGCTGCACCCGCAGGTCGCGGTCGTGAGGAGCACCCTCGAGGAGGAGCGCAAAGATCTCCGCCGCCTTGCGCAAGTCAGCCGCACCGTCCGCACCCTTGCCGAGTAGCGGCAGAACCTCGCCCAGCGATTGGTAGCTGCGCGCCAGGTAGCGCCGTGCCTGCCGGTCACTACCGTCGGCACGAGTCAGCTCGCTGCTGATCGCCAGGGCTTTCTGGTAACTCTCGGTCGCGCCCTGCGTATCGCCGAGATTCGGCTCGTAGGGATTGCCCTGCAGATCACCCACCTTGAGGTAAGCCTCGGCCAGCTCGAGCTGCAGCCCCGCATCCCCCCGCGATTGCTGCGCCAGCTTGCTCAGGTACTCGAGCGCGCGCTGCACGAGGAGCTTGCGCGCCGGCGTCGCACCCGGAAGGTTCTGGATGGAATTGTTGAACTCGAACAGGAACGAAGTGGCCAGCTTGCGCACGTCATTGAACTGCTGCTGCGCCCTGGCGCGCTCCGCACGCGCCACCCGCGCCTGCCATGACGTCCCTGCGATGCCTGCCAGCACCAGCAGGATCATGGCGGCCGTCGCTCCGACGCCTATACGGTGGCGGCGGATGAATTTCGCGGTTCGGTAGGTGGCCGTATCCGGACGCGCAATGACCGGCAGGCTCGCCAGGTGGCGGCTGATGTCCTGCGAGAACTGCTCGACCGACGCATAACGCCGCTGCGGCTCCTTGCGCAGCGCCATCGCCAGGATGTTGTCGAGATCGCCTGCCAGCCGCCGCTGCAGTTTCTGCGGCGTCCCCTCGACGGCTGCGGATCCGCTGGCTCGTGCGGCCGCGACACTCGGTCGGTCCGGCTGAGTCTCGCAGATTTCCTGCTCGAGCGTGGCCGGCGATGAGCTATGACCCTGCGGCTGGCTGCGCGTCCGGTAAGGCGATTGCCCGGTCAGCAGCCGGTACAACAGCACACCGAGTGAATAGACATCGCTCGCAGTGGTCAGCGTCTCGCCGCGCACCTGCTCCGGGCTCGCATACTCGGGCGTCAGCCTTCTCGCCACGGTGCGCGTCGCCTCGGCGGCGAGCTCCTCCGATCCGAGGATCTTCGCGATGCCGAAATCGAGCAGGCGCGGCACCCCGTCGCGTGTCACCAGCACGTTCCCCGGCTTGATGTCACGGTGAATGATCAGGTGCTGATGCGCGTAGTGGACCGCGGCACAGACGCCCTGGAAGAGCTTCAGCCGCGCGGTGACATCGAGCGCGCGAGCTTCACAGTACTCATCGATCGGCTCCCCTTCGACGTAATCCATCACCAGGAATGGCAAGTCGTCCGCAGTCGTTCCGCCGTCGAGGATCCGCGTGATGTTGGGATGATCGAGGCGCGCCAGAATCTGCCGTTCGCCCTGGAAGCGCCGGATCATTTCCTCGGTGTCGCGGCCGACCTCGACCACCTTGATGGCGACCCATTTCTCGAATGCCTGGTCGGCGCGCGCCGCCAGATACACGCGGCTCATTCCGCCGCGCCCAATCTCCCTCACCACGCGGTACGGACCGATGGGCCGCCCTTCCTGCAGTCTCCCCGTGCGCCGCTCGAGCACCTTGAGCGCGTCCACGAACGACGCGGATCGTGTGAAGTCGGCCTCAGCGTGCTCGTGCGCCCGGAGCAGCTCATCGATCTCGATGCGCAGCTCAAGATCGCCCCCGCACGCGCTATCGAGCCAGGCCGCACGACTCTGCGGCGCACGCTCGAGCGCGCCTTGAAAGATCTCCTCGAGCCGCTGCCAGCGCTCAGCCTGCACGATCGGACTCGGCGGTGATCGCGCGCCGCAGCCAGGCCTTGGCCATTCTCCAGTCCCGCGCGACCGTGGCCGGAGAAACCTGCAGCACTTGCGCCGCTTCCTCGACCGAGAGGCCGCCGAAGTGGCGCAGCTCGAAGATCCTGCCCTTGCGCATATCAAAGGACATGAGATTCTCGAGCGCCGCATCGACGGCGATCACCTCCTCCGCCCGCTCGTCGGAAATGACCGCGACGTCTTCCAGAGCGACTGCCGGGGCGCCCCCGCCGCGCTTCGCACGCTGACGCGCCCGCGCATAGTCCACGAGAACGTGCCGCATGACCTGCGCAGCCACCGCAAAGAAGTGGTGACGCGTCTCGTAGCTCGCGTCCTTGTCGTCGATCAGCCGGAGGTAGGCCTCGTGCACGAGCGCGGTGGTCTGCAGCAGGTGATCGGCGCGCTCTGCCCGCATGTAGTGCGATGCCAGCCGCCGCAGCTCCTCGTAGACGATCGGCAGGAGCCGGTCGAAGGCCGTCTGGTCCCCCGCGCGCCACTCTGACAACAGACGAGTGGTTTCCCCAGGAACCGACGCCTCGAAATGGCCTGACTTCACCATGCCCCGGAGCTCTTCAGGACTCCTCCCGAACGATGCTACCCGAAGGGCCTTCAGCCCGAGACAGGAATCGCTCGGTCCGTGACAGGTTTGAGGCCGAAATGTCGCTAGAAGGCCAAGAGCACTGCACGGGAGCCCAGGCGCTGGCAGCGATCCGCCGCCGCGGGCTCGGGGGTCGGAAGCCATGAATAGTATGAAAAACAGCATCTTGGTATCCGTGGTCATCGGCATGGCGACGGTATTGGCGGGCTGCGCCGGGGGCGGCGGCGGCGGACATGGTGGCGGTGGCGGCGGTGGCGGTGGCGGTGGGGGCGGCGGAGGCGGAGGCGTCGGCGGAACCGTCACGATCGTCGAGCCGGGCGCCGGCATTTACCCGCAGGTGGTAGCCGGCGCGCAGCTCAACTTCGAGGCCAAGGTCTCGAGCAGCAACGGGTCGCCGATCAGTTGGGGCGTTCAGCCGGGGGACACCTGCACCGCTACCAACGGCGTCAGCAGCCTCGGCACGACCGGCGGCACCATGACCGTCGGCACGCTGCCGTCGAGCTCGGCTGACAAGGCGGTGATCGCCTACACCGCCCCCGCGACGCCCCCCGGTGGCGGCGGCGCGGTCACGGTGACTGCGTTGCAATCACCGTCGACGACCGGCCCGTGTGTGGTCGTAGTCATCGTCCCGACTCAGAGCAGCCTGCTCAATTTCACATTCGCGTTCTCACTCAACGGATTCTCCGGGGCCTCGGGCCTGCCATTCGCGATCATCGGGCGCTTCCTCGCCGACGGCAACGGCCACATCGTGAGCGGCCTCGAGGATGTCAACGTCGCGCAGGCGGACGGCAGCTCGGTGGCGTTTACCAAGGTCGCGTTCACCGGCACCTACAGCCTGGACAGCGCGAGCCACGGCACGATGACGCTGACGGTGACCACTCCGCCGTGGGGCGCGAGCCCGCCGGCGAACCCGCCGCCGACGACCATGAGCTTCGCCTTCACGCTCTCGATGGACGGGTCTTTCGGTGAGCTCGTCGAGACCGATGGCGCGGCAGGCGCGGGCTATGTCGGCTCCGGCTATTACCAGATCCAGGTCAATTCCGCGAAGTTCAGCACGCAGTACGTCGTCGGCAGCTACCTCCTCGGGCTCTCCGGCGCGGCAGGCCCGCGCGCCAGCGCCGTGCAGCAAGGAATCGTCGGCCGCCTCGATCTCGGCGCGTCGACCGCGACCACCGGAACCATCGTCAATACGAGCCTGAGCGACGATCAGAGCGGCGCGGCTATGCCGACGGCACTGAGCGGCACCTATGTGATCGACGACCAGACGAACGGGCACGGCGCGCTCGCCATCACCGGCGGCGCGAATCCTAACGTGAGTTTTTACATCTCAACGCCAGGCGTCCTGTTCGCGCTGCGCGCTGACAACAATGTGGCGAAGCAGAGCCCGGACGGCATTCTTGCTGGGGTCGTGCGCGCCATGGCCCAGACGAGCTTCGACAATACCTCGGTACAGTCGGCACTGTTCACCCTCCAAGGCATCAGCGCGAGTCACGCGAGCGCCGCACTCGGTTTCTTTGCGAGCGCGCCGAAAGCCGGCTCGACGACCGACGGGTTTCTGCAGGGCATCGTCGACATCAACGACGGTGGCGTCATCCCCGCCAACTCGCCCCTTTCATTTGCCGGCCCGGCCGGACCGAACATCGCCTCGTTCACGGTCGCCCCGAGCGGACGCGGCACGGTCAGCATCGCCCTCGGCGCCGTCACCTACAACTTCGTCTTCTACATGCGCAAGAGCGCCGTGGCCTTCGTACTCGAGCAGCCTGCCAGCGACGGCAGCAACAGAGGTCGCAGCGGGCGCTTCTTCCCGCAGGTCGTCATGAACACGGCCGGCGGGACGTTCATCGGCGCGACCGGAGTGACAACCGCGGGTAGCGAGAATGCGGACGCGGTGCTGGCGGTGACCATCGCCAATCAGACGGGGACGTTCCAGAACAGCCCGAGCGATAGCAGCGTGCTCGGCAGTGCGGCGGTGTCGGGTGGCATATCCGGAACGTTCACCCTCACCAATCAGACGAACAACCGCGGCACGCTCGCCATGTCGTCAGGCCGGATGGCCGGCAGCGGCAGCGGGGTGTTTTATATCTCGAGCGACACCGAGATCATCGTGCTCGGCAACGACCCCACCAATATCGAGCCGCAGCTGATCGTGTTCGACGAGTAGCCTCAGCCCTGGCGACTCAGGCTCGCATAGCCGGTATAGAGGCTGTCGAGCACGGGCTCTCTGTGCGGCGTCGGAGTGCCCCGGCGAGATCGCAGCGGTACAGGGGCGGCGGTCGCGCGCCGATCAACGGCGCGCCGCACAGCTGATTGTGAGAATCCCCCCGACTGTCGCCGCGCTGCGAATCGGGCGCACAGATTTAGTTTGCGCGGAGCATCCGCCTTCTCGGGCCGAGTGGCAAGGACGGGACGCGCTGCGCCGCGTCATCGCTTCCGCGCGCAAAACGCGCTGCTAGGAGCGCAGATAAGAGGCGCCGTTCACATCGAGAATCGCGCCCGTCATGCTCGCCGGCGCGTCGAGCACGCAGAACACTACGGCCTGCGCGACCTCCTCGGGCGTTGCCACGCGGCCCAGGGGCTGGTCCGCGATCACCGCCCGGTCCGCAATTGCCGTGGCCACGCGCGCCGTCGATACCCAGCCGGGAGCGACCACGAACACGTAGACGCCGTTCGGTGCCAGTGCCTTCGCCATCGACTGACTGAAGGCGTTGAGGCCCGCCTTGCTGGCGGCATAGGCCGGCGCCATGGGCTCGCCGCGGAAGGCGCCGCGCGAGGAAACGCTGACGATCCTGCCGCCTGAGCGCTCCGCCATGGCGCGCGCGGCAAAGTAGGAAAGGTATGCGGGACCCGAGAGATTGATTGCGAGGGTGCGTTGCCAGGCCGCGGTCCAGCCCGCGTAGTCGGTCGTGAGCGGCGGATGATTGGGGAAGATGCCGGCATTGTTCACCAGCGTCTCGATCGGCTGCTGCGCGTCGGCGTCGTGCCATAAGCGCTCGACGGCCGCAGGATCGGTGAGATCGGCCTGAAGGAGCTGGTGTCCGGTGCCCTTGAGGGGCCGCAGCGTCGCTTCCGCCGCCGCGCGGTTGGACTGATAGTGCAGAACAACGGTGGCACCCCGCTCCGCCAGCGCGCTCGAGATCGCCGCGCCGATCCCGCCTGAAGCCCCGGTGACGAGTACGCGAGTCATAGAGTGACCTCCTGTCCGATACGGCGCCGCCGCGCCGCCGCGTACAGCGCCTGCGCGACGTAAAGATCGTAGAGCGCCATGCCGGCGGACTTATAGGCGGTCGTGCGCGCGACGTCGATGGTGCGGCGCTGCGTGGCGAGCTCGCCGATGGTGAAAAGATCCCCGTCCTTGAGGATTCCGTGCTCGACCGGCCGAACGGCCTCGCCCACCTCGTGGCGGGCAAACTCCGAATCCAGCACCAGGTGTCCGGTGAGGCGGAAAACCGCATCAGGAAGCTCGCGCATGTGGCGCTCGTAGGATCCGATGGCGATGAAGTGCCTGCCGGCAAGCAGTGCCGGTTCGTCGGGCAGCACGGGCAGAGCGGAGGTCGTCGCCGTGACGATCACGTCCGTGCGCGAGAGCAGCTCGCTCGCGCTCGCGCATGCGACGACAGTCACCCCGGGAGCATGCGCGGCGAACGTGGCGCGGAAGCGCTCGAATGCGGCCGCGGACCGGCGCACCGCAAACACGGTCCGTATCGGCCTCACCGCGCATGCCGTGATCGCCTGCCACGCGCCCTGCACCCCGGCGCCGACGATCCCGACCGAGGCGACGGCGGCCGGCGTTACATACTTGAGCCCCAGCGCACCGACGGCCCCGGTACGCATCGCGGTCAGTGCCGCCGCGTCCATGATCGCGAGCGGCAGCCCGGTACCGGCGTCCGCGAGAATGAGGAGTCCGTTCGTCACGGGGAGCTTGCGCCCGGCGTTGTCCGGGACCACCGAGACCAGCTTGACCGCCATGACACCGGCGCCGATCGCCGGCATCATCAGCAGCGTCCCCTGTGCCCATTGCACGTGCTGGCGCCTGGGCACGACACAGTCTGCTCCATCCAGCGCGGCGAGGGCCGCGCACTCCACCAGCGCCACTGTCTCGGCGGGGGTCAGCAGACTCAACACGTCGGCGGCACTGAGTGCGATCATGGAATGGTTGGGTTGGCGCTGCGTGGTCCGGAGTCGCCGGATAATATCGCCGACCGCGGTGGGGCGCGCGCTTTGGGCGCAAGTCGCGCCTCCCGACGCCGGAATCAGCACGATCCACGGAGTTACCCGCATGAGCACGAGATCTGTGAGTCTCATCCTGGTGCTGCTCGCGGCAGGCCCGATTGCGGCCGCACAGAGCGCGGCGCCGGCGGCGCCGGACGCACGGCTCGACCGGATCGTCAACGACGCCATGCGCGCGCAGCAGATTCCTGCCGTCACGGTCGCCGTGATGACGGCGAATCGGCTCACTTATTCCCGGGCTTTCGGCAGCGCAGATCTCGAGAACTCGGTGCCGGCGACCCCCGAGACGCTGATCCGCACCGGCTCCATCGCCAAGCCCATCACGGCGGTCGCTACCATGACGCTGGTCGAAGCGGGAAAGCTGGATCTCGACGCTCCGGTGCAGAGCTACTGCGCGCCATTTCCGCAGAAGCAATGGCCGATCACCACGCGTGAGCTCCTGTCCCACACCGCAGGCGTCCGCCACTATCTTCCCGGCGAGCCGGAGCACACGCACCACTATCAGTGGACGGCGGACGCTTTCGCCCTGTTTGCGAGCGATCCGCTGCTGTTCCGTCCGGGGACCGCCTACTCCTACAGCACTTACGGCTACACGGTCGTCGGCTGCGCGATCGAGGGCGCCGCGGGTGCGCGCTTCCAGGACTACGTCGGGGAACACGTGCTCAGGCCCGCCGGGATGACTCATACCTTCGTCGACAACGTGTTCGAGATCGTGCCGCACCGTGCCCGCGGCTATCAGAAAATCGACGGCGCGGTGAAGAACGCCGGCCTCATGGACTCGAGCTACAAGACTCCCGGCGGTGGCTACGTGACCACCGCCGAGGACCTGGTGCGTTTCGCCGCGGCGCTTCTCGACGGCAAGCTCCTCCGGCCCGTCACGCTCACGCAAATGTGGACCGCCACTCCGGTGAGCGGCAAGAACAGCTACGGCCTCGGATTCGAGCTGCCGGAGGACGGCAGGTTCGTGATGCACACCGGCGGCCAGTCGGGCACGAGCACGGAGCTCCTCATCATCCCGCAAACGCACTTCGCCGTGGCAGTGCTTGCGAACCTCGAGCACGCGCAGCTTCGCGACCTGGTGCGCGGGATTCTCGAGGCGATGAAACAGCCTCTCCCGGCGCAAGCCGCGCCGTAGAGGCGGCACCGCCGCCCTTCGGGCCGTCCCGGCCGGGTTCATGTACAGTGCCCGCCTCGTGCGCACGCTTAGGAGCGGAGGTCCGCCGATGTACCCGCGAGCTCTTGTTACTCTCTGCCTGGCGCTGGCGCTGGTATTGCAGACCGTCGCGACCGCCCAGGAGCCCCCGATGGGACCACTGCGTCCCGACCAGGTCGCCTTCCGCGCGCTCTTCAAGGAGATGGTCGAGACCAACACCACGCTCTCGAGCGGCAGCTGCACGCTGCTCGCCGAGCGCGTCGCGGTACACCTGCGCGAGGCGGGATTCAGCGACCAGGACATCACGCTGTTCTCGGTCGCCGATCATCCGCAGGAAGGCGGGGTGGTCGCGGTGCTGCACGGAGCCTCGAAGACCGCGAAGCCCATGCTGCTGCTCGGACATCTCGATGTGGTCGAGGCAAAGCGCGCCGATTGGACCCGCGATCCCTTCACGCTGATCGAGGAGAACGGCTACTTCTACGGCCGCGGAACCGCGGACATGAAGGGCATGGACGCGACCTGGGTCGATGCAATGATGCGCTTCAAGCGCGAGGGCTACCGTGGAACCCGCGCCATCAAGATGGCGCTCACCTGCGGCGAGGAAACCACTGGCGCTTTCAATGGCGCCGACTGGCTGGCGAAGAACAAGCCGGAGCTGATCTCCGCGGCCTTCGCCCTGAATGAAGGAGGCGGCGGCCGCACCGACGGACACGGGAAGCTGCTCGAGCAGACCATGCAGGTCGGCGAGAAGGCGGCCCAGAACTATCGGGTGGAGGCCACCAACCCCGGCGGCCACAGCTCGATCCCGATCCGCGACAACGCCATCTACGAGCTCGCCGAGGCGCTCATCAAAGTGCGCGATCACGAGTTTCCGGTGAAGTTCACCGATACCACCCGGGCGTTCTTCGCCAAGGCCGGAGCGGCGCACGACGATGAGCTGGGCCATGCCATGGTGGCGCTCGCGAACAATCCGGACGATCGGGCGGCCGAGGCCATCGTGTCGCGCGATCGCCGCTATCACAGCATGCTGCGCACCACCTGCGTCGCGACACTCCTCGCCGGCGGGCATGCCGAGAACGCGCTGCCGCAGCGCGCCACGGCCAACGTCAACTGCCGCATCTTCCCCGGCGAGAGCGTCGAGGAGACGCGCGCGGCGCTCGTGGCTGCGATCGCCGACCCCCGCATCACGGTGACCCCTGACCATCCGCGGGGGCCCATCGCCCTGCCGCCGCCGCTCGATCCTGGAATCATGGGGCCCGCCGAGAAGCTGGTGGCACGCTACTTCGCCGGTGTACCGCTCGTTCCCAGCATGTCGACGGGCGCGACCGATGGTATTTACCTCGAAGCCATCGGCATCCCGGTGTACGGCGTGCCGGGCTTCTGGGGCGACCCGGACGGCAACGGCGTGCACGGGCTCAACGAGCGCCGCGGCGTTCGCTCGCTCTACCTAGGCAGGGATTTTCTCACCGACCTGATCAAGGCCTACGCGGACGCGCCATGAGCCCTCCCGGATCCGGCGCGCTGCGCGGCTGCGGGCGGCGCAGGGCGCGGCTCGGCGCCCTTGCGCTCATCGCCTGGGCGCCGCTCGCGGGCCTTGCCGATCAGCCCAGCGTCTCGGGCGGCGTCTTTCACGTCACGCCGGTGCGGCCGGTGGCGGAGCTGCTCCCCATCGCGCTCGCCGCGACTCCGCCCGCGGAGAGCGGCGAGTTCCGGCCGGCTGATCTCGTGGAGCTGACAGCGCTCGAGCCGACGATCAGGCTCGACATCCGCTACGCGAGCACGCGCAACTTCCTCGGCACGCCGCTCTACAGCCAGGCACGCGCCTTCATGCAGCGGCCCGCGGCGCAAGCCCTGGTGCGCGTGCAGCACTCGCTCACCGCCGAGGGCTACGGGCTGCTGGTGCACGATGCCTACCGACCGTGGTACGTGACGAAGATATTCTGGGACGCGATGCCGCCGGAGCTGCACAAGTATGTCGCCGATCCCGCCGAGGGCTCGCGCCATAACCGCGGCTGTGCAGTCGATCTGACGCTCTACGAGTTGAAATCGGGCCGCGAGGTCGAGATGCCGAGCCTCTATGACGAAGCCACCGAGCGGGCATACCCGAGCTACACCGGCGGCACAGCCGAGCAGCGCCGCATGCGCGACCTGCTGCGGCGGCACATGGAGGCGCAGGGCTTCGCGGTCTACGAGTTTGAGTGGTGGCACTTCGACTATCGCGACTGGAAGTCGTATCGGATCGGGAACGTGCGCTTCGAGGACCTCGGCACGCGCAAATGACACGCTAGTTCTTGAGCTTGTAGCCGGTCCTGAAGATCCAGGCCACCGCCGCGACGCACAGTGCCAGGAAACACAGCGTCGCTGCGGCGCTCGCCACCACGTTCACGTCCGCCGTGCCGTAGAAGCTCCAGCGGAAGCCGCTGATCAGGTACACCACCGGATTGAAAAGAGTGATCTTCTGCCACGGCGGCGGCAGCATGCTGATCGAGTAGAAGGCACCACCGAGGAAGGTGAGCGGTGTCAGGATCATGAGCGGCACCACCTGCAGCTGCTCGAAGCTCCCGGCCCACACGCCGATGATGAAACCGAGGAGGCTGAAGCTGACGGCCGTGAGGATCAGGAACGCGAGCATCCATGCCGGATGCAGAATCTCGTAGGGCACGAACACGCGCGCCGTCACGAGGATCAACACGCCGAGCATCACCGACTTGGTGGTCGCGGCGCCCACGTACCCGATCAGCACTTCGATGTAGGAGACCGGGGCTGACAGGAGCTCGAAGATCGTCCCCGACCACTTGGGGAGGTAGATGCCGAAAGAGGCGTTCGAGACGCTCTCGGTGAGGATCGACAGCATGATGAGGCCCGGCACGATGAAGGAGCCGTAGCCGACGCCGTCCACTCTTCCCATGCGCGCGCCGATGGCGGCGCCGAAGACCACGAAGTACAAGGCGGTCGACAGCACCGGAGCCGCGATGCTCTGCATCAGCGTGCGGAAAGTGCGCGCCATCTCAAAGCGATAGATCGCGCGGATCGCGAAGACGTTCATGCCCGCTCGCTCACCAGGCCCACGAAAATGTCCTCGAGCGAGCTCTCGCTCGAATGCAGGTCTCTGAAGTCGATGCCGAGCTCGCCGAGGCGCTTGAGGAGCGGCGCAATGCCGGTCTCGCCACGGTGGGCATCGAAGCTGAGGACCAGCGTCTGGCCGCCGTCGGCGAGCTCGAGCGGATAGGCGGAGAGCCCCGCGGGAATCGCCGCCAGCGGCTGCTGCAGGTGCAGGGTCAGCTGCCGTTTGCCGAGCTTGCGCATCAGCAGCGTCTTGTCCTCGACGACGATCAGCGCTCCCTTGTGGATCACGCCGACGCGGTCGGCCATCTCCTCGGCCTCTTCGATGTAATGCGTGGTGAGGATGATGGTCACGCCGCTCTCGCGCAGCCGGCGCACCAGTTGCCACATGTCGCGCCGCAGCTCCACGTCGACCCCCGCGGTGGGCTCATCGAGGAACAGGATCGTCGGCTCGTGCGCCAGCGCCTTGGCGATCAGCACCCGCCGCTTCATCCCCCCGGACAGCGTCATGATCTTCGCGTCCTTGCGATCCCACAGCGACAGATCGCGCAGCACACGCTCGCAGCAGGCCGGGTCCGGCGCCCGGCCGAACAGCCCGCGGCTGAAGGTGACCGTCGACCAGACACTCTCGAACGTGTCGGTGTGCAGCTCCTGCGGCACCAGCCCGATCTTGCTGCGCGCCGCGCGGTAGTCGCGCACGATGTCGTGACCGTCGGCGAGCACGCTGCCGGCGCTCGGCGTGACGATGCCGCAGATGATGTTGATGAGGGTGGTCTTGCCGGCCCCGTTCGGGCCGAGCAAAGCGAAGATCTCGCCGCGCTGGATCGTCAAGTCGATGTCGTGGAGCGCGGTGAGGCCGTTGGCGTAGGTCTTGCGCAGCCCCGCCACGGTCACGACGGCGGACGAGCCCGCCGGCGGGACAGCTGCGTGAAATCCGGGCACTTTTGCCCTAACCTTGCTCACCAAACACCGTCCCGCCACCCATGTCCACCGCCGAGCCCACCGACCCACAGCGCCCGCCTCCTTCGGTGTTCCTGAGCTACGCCTCGGAGGATCGCCAGGCGGCGCAGGCCCTGAGGGACGCTCTGCAGACGTACGGACTCGAGGTCTGGTACGACGAGAGCGGACTCGACGGAGGAGACGCGTGGGACCAGAAAATCCGCAGACAGATACGCGAATGCGATTTTTTCATGCCGCTCATATCCGCGCAAACCGACGCGCGTCCCGAGGGTTACTTCCGCAGGGAGTGGCGCCTGGCAGTCGAGCGCACCCACGACATGGCGGACGATCACACCTTTCTTCTGCCGATCGTCATCGATGACACCACGCAGGCGCGCGCCCGCGTTCCCGAGAAGTTCCTGACGGTACAGTGGACCCGTGTCCCGGGTGGACAGGCCACCGCGACGCTCGAGGCGGTCTGCCGCCGGCTGCTCTCGGGCCTCGCCGTCGCCCCGGAGGTCCCGCGGCAGGCGCCGGATCGGCCCGGACGGGCCTCGTCGCAGCCGGCGGGGCGCGGGTATCCGCAGTTCCCGCGCGAGGAGCCGGGGCAGCGCATGCGCTTCTGGGCGCGCGTCTTGGGGTGGCTGCTGCAGTCGGCCTGGATCTCCTTCCGGCGGCTGCCCCGCTGGATCAGGCTGATCGTGTACCTGTGGCTGTGCGTCGTGGTGCTGACGAAGGCCTGCACCCCGCCGAACCGGCACTCGGACAGGAAAGAGCCGCCGGCGCCACCTGCGGTACCGAGCAATACGATCTCGCCGGCGGACGCCAGGAAGCTCAAGGACATCGCCGACGGCTATCAGGGCAGCTCGAACAGCTCCGACGTCGCCAGGCTCGGCGTGCAGATCGCGCAAACGTTCGCCAGCGAGGTCGGCAAGGAGATCGCGGCGGCGCAGGCCCCTGTGCTGGCGATCCCCTTCGGCGCGCCTGCCGACGACGCGGCGGCCCGCAAGCTCGCCGACTCCACGTTCGCCCAGGTGTATGGCCGGATCGCCATTTCCCATCATGGGAAGGTGGGCCTGATGAACGAGCCGCTCGCCTCCCTCGACACCGCGGCGGCCTTGGCGCAGGGACGCGAGCACCGGGCGACGTTCGTTCTCTATGGCACGGTTGACCGGCAATCGCCGACCCAAAGCCTCACGGTGAAGCTCCTGTCCGTGGAGAACCGCGCGGTGCTGTGGTCCGAGTCCTATCCGGTGACGGGTGCCGACCCCGCCGCGATTGCGGCGCAGGTCGACACAAAAGTGCCGGCTGCCGAAGACGATTGAAACGGACTGGACACCGCACCGGAGTCGCCATGCGCAACACCGCTCTCCTCGCCGCCGCGCTCACTGCGCTGTGCCTCGCGCCCGAGGCGCCCGCCGAAACGATCGTCGTCACGGGGGCCCGCATGGTGGATGTCCTGGCAGGCCGCGAGGTCGGGAGCCCCCAGATCGTCATCACCGAAGGGCGTATCAGCGCGGTCGGTCGGCAGGGCGACCCCGCACCCGCGGACGCGAGGAGACTCGATCTGGGCAACCGCACGATCCTCCCGGGTCTCATCGACATGCACGTCCACCTGACCTCCGACCCGCTGATCAGCGGCTACCGCCGGCTCGAGTACACGGACAGTTTCTGGGTCACCGTGGGCGTGGCCAACGCCCGCAGGACGCTCGAGGCAGGCTTCACCACCGTGCGCAACGTCGGATCCCGCGACTATCAGGACGTCGGGCTCATGGAGGGCATCGATCGCGGCTATATCGCCGGCCCCCGCATCGTGCCTGCGACCTACGCGATCGGCTCCACCGGTGGGCATTGCGATGCAACGCAATTCCCGCCGTCGGTCAGCACGCCCGATACGCAGATCGCAAACTCGCCGGACGAGTACCGTGCGCTGGTGCGCAAGGTGCATAAGTACGGCGCCAAGGTCATCAAGGTCTGCATGACCGGCGGCGTGCTGTCGAAGCGCGACAGCGTCAGTGCGCAGCAACTGTCGCTCGAGGAGATCAAGGCCGTCGTCGACGAGGCGCACCGGCTGGGACTGCGCGTTGCCGTCCACGCGCACGGTACCGAGGGCATCAACAACGCGCTGCGCGCCGGCGTCGACACCATCGAGCACGCGAGTCTGGCGGACGCCGAGAGCTTCAAGCTCGCCAAAGAGCACGGCGCCTGGTTCGACATGGACATCTACAACGACGACTACATTCTCGCCGAGGGCGCCAGGAACGGCGTGTACGCCGAGAGCCTGGACAAGGAGCGCATGATCGGCCTGAAGCAGCGGCAGACGTTCCGGGCCGCGCACGCGGCAGGGGTCAAGATGCTCTTCGGCACGGATGCCGGCGTGTATCCGCACGGCACGAACGCCCGCCAGTTCGCCAAGATGGTCGAATGGGGCATGACGCCGCTCGAGGCGATCCAGGCTGCGACCAGGAATGCCGCCGAGGCTCTCGATCAGAGCGCCAATGTCGGCGCGATCGCTCCGGGACGCTACGCCGACCTGATCGCGGTGGACGGAGATCCGCTCAAGGACATCCGCACGCTCGAGGCAGTCGCGGTCGTCATGAAGGGCGGCGTGATCGTCAAAGGCACCGTGCCGTGAGCGCGCATCGCGAACCCTGGCGGCGGCGGCGCAGCAGCTAGCTCGCTCGCAGGCTTAACGCACGGGCATCGAACATGGGAGGCATGATCCTTCTTGATCTGGTCGGCGGGGTCGCGCTGCTCCTGTGGGGCCTGCACATGGTCCACAGCGGCATCGTGCGCGCCTTCGGCTCCGACCTCAGGCGTTTCCTCGGTAAAGCCCTGCGCAACCGCTTCCTGGCATTTCTCGCCGGCCTCATCGTCACCACGCTCCTGCAAAGCAGTACCGCTACCGGCCTGATGACGGCTTCGTTCGTGACGGAAGGCTCCGTCAATCTGATTCCGGGGCTCGCGATCATGCTGGGCGCCAATGTCGGCACCACGCTGATCGTTCAGGTGCTGTCGTTCAACGTCTCGGCGGTGGCGCCGGTGCTGTTTCTGGTCGGCGTGACTGCCTTCAAGCGCGGCGGGCAGACGCGGACGCGCGATCTCGGGCGGGTGGCCATCGGCGTTGGGCTCATGGTGCTGTCGCTGCACATTCTGCTCGACACGCTGGCACCGGCGGAAAATGCTCCCGCGGTACGCACGCTGCTCGGCGCAATGACGGCGGAGCCCTTGTTGTGCCTGCTGATGGCTGCGGCACTCACCTGGGTGGCTCATTCGAGCGTGACCGTAGTGCTGCTGGTGATGTCGCTCGCATACTCCCAATTCATCGAGCCAGCCGCGTCGCTCGCCCTCATCCTCGGCGCCAACCTCGGCAGCGCGATCAACCCACTGGTGGAGGGCAGCCGCAGCGACAATCCCGCGAGCCGCCGCCTGCCGCTCGGCAACCTCCTGAACCGCGTGGTCGGCTGCGTACTGGTGCTGCCGTTTGTGCACCCCATTGCCGACGCGCTGACGCAGATCGAGCCCAATCCTTCGCGCCTGGCCGCTGATTTTCACACCGCGTTCAACGTGGCCCTGGCGCTGGCGTTCATTGTGCCGCTGAACGGCGTGGCAGCGCTGCTAACGCGATTTCTGCCCGAGCGGTCCAAAGCCGGCGACCCGTCGACGCCGCTTTACCTGGATGAGACCGCTCTGGCGACACCGTCCGTGGCGCTGGCTTGTGCTGCCCGCGAGACGCTCCATATCGGCGACATCATCGAGACCATGCTCCGCCAGACCATGACCGCGCTCACGACCGATGACCGCGGGCTGGTCGCGGAGATCTGTCGCATGGACGATGCGGTGGACCGCCTCAATGAGGCGGTCAAGCTCTACGTAACCAAGCTGACCCGCGAAAGCCTCAGTGAGCGCGACGGCCTCCGGGCGATGGAGATCATCTCTTTCTCCATCAATCTCGAGCACGTCGGCGACATCATCGACAAGAACCTGATGGAATTGGCGTCCAAGAAGATCAAACGCCAGGTGGTGTTCTCGAAGGACGGTGCCGCCGAGTTGGCCGCCTTCCACCAGGAGGTCTGTGACAACCTCAAGCTCGCCTTCAGCGTCTTCATGTCCGGCGACCTTACGAGCGCGCGGCAGCTGTTGACCGAAAAGGCCACCCTGCGCGCCACCGAGTTCGCGGCGGCCGAGAACCATCTGGCACGGCTGCGGGAAGGACTTCCCGAGACTGTCGAATCCAGCTCCCTGCATCTGGACATCCTCCGCGACCTGAAGCGCATCCATTCGCACATCTGCTCCGTCGCTTACCCCGTGCTCGAGCGCGCGGGCGAGCTGCAACCGAGTCGGCTGAAGGAGGCGACGCGGCGCAAGCGATGACCGGGACGCCTACCAGATGCCTCCGAGCGCCACGGTGATGGCCTCACCGTTCACGCCCCCGGCAGCGTCACTGCACAGGAACGCGATCACCTCGGCGACCTCGCGCGGCTCCAGCACCCGGTTCTGCGGGTAAATTGCGGCGCGCTCACGCCACACCTGCTCGACGCTGATGGCGCGCCGCTCGGCTTCCGTCCTCGCCGAGCGCTCCGCCATCTCCGTGCGCACCCAGCCCGGGAGCACCGCGTTGGAGGTGACTCCGAAGGGACCTGCGTCCTGGGCGATGGCGCGCGCGAGCCCGATCAGCCCGTGCTTGGAGGCGCTGTAGGCACTGCCCGAGCGCTCGGCCTTCTCGCCGGCGGTCGAGCTGGTGAATACCAGCCGGCCGAAGCCGCGCTTGCACATGCCGCCCACCGTGAGCCGCGCGAGCTCGAACGGACCGTCCAGGTTGATGCGCATCGTCTCGCGCCAGACTTCGGGGTCCTGCTCCCATACGAGCCGCTCGTGAGCGGAGCCGATGCCGTGATTCACGACCAGTACCTCGACCGGTCCGAGCCGCCGCTCGGTCTCGGCGACGGCGAGGGCGCAGCCCGCGGCCGTGCCCAGGTCCGCCGCGACGTACTCGAGGCCGACGAGCGCGAGCTCGCTGGCGGTGCGTGCCACGACCATCACCCGTGCTCCGGCTGCAGCGAGCAGCAGCGCCGCCTCGCGCCCTATTCCGCGGCCGCCGCCCGTAACGAGCGCCACACGTCCGTTCATTCCAGGATCGTCCCACGCTAAACTCGCGGGCACAATCATTCCAAGAATTACTCCTTACCATCTCTGAAGGCGGAGCAGCAGCCGATGCGCACCAGAACACCACGCTACTGGCTTATCGCGATCGCCGCTCTCGGCGGCATGACGGCCGGCGTCGCGGCGGCCGCCGATGACGATAAAGAAGGCGACTTCAAGTTTCGCTTCGTCGGCCCCCACGTCGGGAACCGCATCGCCGCGGTCGCCGGAGTCCCGGGCGACACGTCCGTCTACTACGCCGGTGCGGCCTCCGGCGGGGTGTGGAAATCAGCCGACGGTGGTAACCGCTGGGCACCGATCTTCGATAAGCAGAACGTTGCGGCAATCGGCGCTCTCGCCATCGCGCCCTCGGAGCCGAGCACGGTATGGGCGGGCACGGGCGAGGCCTGGGTCATTCGCGACAGCGACGTGATGGGCAACGGCATCTACAAGTCCACCGACGCCGGCCAGACCTGGACGAACATGGGACTGACGGAATCCGGCCGCATCGGCCGCATCGTCGTGCATCCGTCGAACCCCGACATCGTGTTTGCCTGTGTGTTGGGCCGCGTCACCGGGCCGCAGCAGGAGCGCGGCGTGTATCGCACCACCGACGGCGGGCAGCACTGGGTACGGGTGTTGTTCGCGGGCGAGAACATCGGCTGCTCGGGCCTTTCGCTCGATGCTCACGATCCGCACACCCTGATCGCCGGCATGTGGCAGGTGGAGATGCATACCTGGGGCGAATACAGCGGCGGCCCCGGCAGCGGCATCTACCTCTCGCACGACGGCGGCACGACGTGGAAGCACCTGGAGAAGGACGGCCTGCCCGAGGGGCCCCTCGGCAAGATCGACGTGGCCATCGCGCCCACCAACTCGAAACGCATCTATGCCCTCATCCAGACCAGGGACCAGGGGTCGGTGTGGCGCTCCGACGACGCGGGTCAGCAGTGGAAGCTGGTCAATTCCCAGCGGGCGCTGATCGGGCGCGCGGGCTATTACATCCGCCTCGCCGTATCGTCGGGGACCGACAGCGAGGTGTACGTCGCCAACAGCTCCTTCCATCAATCACTGGATTCGGGCGAGAGCTTTCATGAAGTCCGCTGGGGCGGCGACACGCACGACATCTGGGTCGATCCCCTGAACCCCGACCGCTTCGTCATCACCGATGACGGCGGCATGATCATCACGACCGTGCATGGCCGCGGCTTTCACCGCGTTCAGCTCCCCATCGGCCAGATGTACCACGTGGCGGTGGACGAGCAGATCCCCTACTTCTTCTACAGCAACATGCAGGACGACGGGAACATGCGCGGCCCGAGCGTGCCCCTCGGCGGGGAGGAGGGCTGGGATCGCCACATGGGTGGGTGCGAATCCGGCTTCACCCTTCCCGATCCCGCCGATCCGAACGTCGTGTGGGCGACCTGCTACGGGGACACGGTGACGCGCTGGGATGCGCGTTACAAAGAAGCGCATTCGGTGAGCCCGTGGAAGCACACGCTCGATTCGCCCCCCAACGCCATCAAGTACCGCTGCCATTGGACGCCGCCGCTCGCGATCGATCCCTTCGACCACAACACGGTCTACTACGGCTGCCAGGTGATCTTCAGAACAACGGACGCCGGCCACAGCTGGTCAGTGATCAGCCCCGATCTCTCCACCCAGGATCCGGCGCATATCGCTCCCTCGGGCGGCATCGTCGGCGACAACCTCGGGCAGTTCTACGGCGAGGTCGTGTTCGCAATCGCGCCCTCGAAAGTTCAGAAGGGCCTCATCTGGGCCGGCACCAACGATGGACAGATCTGGTACACGAAGGACGCCGCCGCCAACTGGGTCAATGTCACGAGCCACGTGGCGGGCCTGCCGCCGGGGGGCACGATCACCAGCATCGCGCCCTCGAGCTTCGATGCAGCGACTGCCTATGTCAGCGTCGATTTTCATCTGGTGGACAACCGCGATCCGTTCATCTTCAAGACCAGCGACTTCGGCAAGACCTGGAAGCGGATCAACGGCAATCTGCCGAAACACGCGTTGTCCTACGTGCGCACGGTGACCGACGACCCGAACTGCCAAGGCCTGCTGTTTGCGGGAACGGGAAACGCCCTCTACTACTCACTCGATGACGGCGGACACTGGACGGCCCTCAAGAACGGCCTGCCCCCTGCGCCCGTCACCTGGGCGGTGGTGCAGAAGCAATTTCACGACCTGGTCGTGTCCACTTACGGCCGCGGACTCTACATTCTCGACGACATCACGCCGCTCGAGCAGATGGCGCGCAAGCGCTCCGATGCGGCAGTGGTCCTGTTCGAGCCGCGCAAGACGTACCGCTTCGTGCAGGGCGGCGAGGCGCTGCTCAATTTCTCGCTGGCCACCGTGCCGAAGGATCGCGTGCACCTCGAGATCCTCGATTCCGAGGGACACGTGGTGCGCAGGCTCGACGCCAAGGAGCTCGTCGCCGGCATCAATCGCGTGAGCTGGGACCTGCGCTACGAGTCACCGAGGGTCGTCGCCCTGCGGACGGTCGCGCCCGACAATCCCCGCGTCTGGCAGGAGCCGCGCTTCCGCGATGAGGATTCGCGGCCCATCACGCACTGGGGCTCGAAGCCGGCCGAAGTCGGACCCGTGGTCGCCCCGGGCAGCTACTCGGTGCATCTGCGGGTGGCCGGCCAAACCCTTACCCAGCCACTCACGGTGGTGAGCGACCCGCGCGCGCCGGGCGCGGAAGCGGACATCCAGCTCTCGGTCAAGACGCTCATCAGAATCCGCGACGACATCAGCCACGTCTCGGACTCCGTCAACCAGGTGGAATGGCTGCGCAAGCAACTCGAGGTCATCGAGGCGATGCTGCGGCCCGCAAAGGCGCATGGCAAGCAGGCGGCGGTGCTCGTCGAAGAGGGGGATGAGGCGGACGAGGAGCCCGCGGCGGCTCCGGATCGCGAGTTGCGCACTGCCGAGCAGCAGCAGCGTGGCGAGCTGCTGAAGTCGGCCGAGAGTCTCGACCAGAAGCTGCAGGCCGCCGAATCGCACCTGGTCTCGCGCGCGCTGCGTGATAGCGACGACAAATACTTCGTCGAGGCCGACGGTACCTATCTCGATCTCATCTGGCTCAACGCCGAGGTCGGAACCGGTGGAGGGGACGTTGCCGGAGGCGCCGATTTCGCGCCCACCGAGCCCCAGCTCGAGACTCTCAAGACCCTCGAGGGCCAGATGGCGAGCGTCGACGCGGAATTAAAGGAGATTTTCGAGCACGATCTCCCGGCTCTCGATCAGGCGCTGGAGCGCGTGAGCATCGCCCCGCTGGCACGCTGACTCAAGGGGCTCAGGGCCCGTCGCCGATCTCGGGCTCCACGAGCCTGCGCAGGTTTCGCAGGGACTCCTGCCAGCCCAGGTCCCGGCGCGACGCGGTAAAATCGGCCTCAGTGGGCAAGAGCTTACCTTCGCAGCGTGGCGTCGCCGGAGCGCTCTGTACGCTTCTGGCTCTTGGCGCGCTGCCGCGTGCCACACCCGCCGACGACGCGAAGCCTCTGACCGCAATCATCATCACGGCCCGGGCCGAGCTGCGCGATCCATTTTTCGGCGACTCGGTGGTGCTGGTGATGAACAACCTCGGCCCCGGCCCCGTCGGGGTCGTCATCAACAGGCCCACTCCGCTTCCCGTCGCGCACCTCTTTCCCGACCTCAAGCGCCTCGCGGAGCTGCATGACCGGGTGTACTTCGGGGGACCCGTGGAGTTCGGCTCCGTGTGGTTCCTGTTTCGTGCGGCTAAGCCGCCCGAGCATGCTGTTCGGGCCTGCGACGGCGTCTACCTGAGCGCGAGCCGTGAATTGCTGCTGCGGCTGCTCGAGCGCGACAAGCCGATGGACGGCCTGCGCATCTTCATGGGTCACTCCGGCTGGGGCCCGGGCCAGCTCGAGGCCGAGATCGCGCGCGGCGACTGGAAGCTCGCGCACGCCGAGCCGGACGTGATCTTCGGCAGCAAGTCCGAACACCCCTGGCCTGCGCCCGAGGCTCCCAAGGACGGCACGTGAACCGGCGACGAGCCGCTGCTCGCGTCCTTGTGCACAGTCCGATGCGCCTGCGGCGCCCATTCCGCTTCCGCTCAACTGCAGTCGTTGTGCAGCAAGCCGCTCGGCGGACCCGCGATGCAGGGTACGGCACCCAAGTACTCGTAGATGGCGCGCAGGTCGTGCTCGCTCATGCTCTGAAACTCCGGCCACGGCATGACTTGCAGCAGATCGCCGTCGTAGGGTTGGCTGGCCGGAAAGCAGTTGGTGGTCACGGTAGCCGAGCAGTTGGGATGAACGTGATCGAGGTCGACGCCGGTGCGCATGATCTCGCGGAAGTCGGCAAAGCTGAGTCCGCCGACCGGCCGTCCCGTACGGTCGGGAGTCAGATTTCGCGAGACGATGGTGGGATTGCCCGTGCCAGGCGGAGTGAACGCCCGACCACCACCCAGGTAGGTGGTCTGATTTACGACCTTGGGGGAATTGCCCACCTTGAGGTAAGGATTCCCGCCCGAGGCGAATTCGGTGGGCGGTCCCGCCGAATGGCACATGTTGCAACTCGCCACGGCGTTGACGAGGTAGCTGCCGAGCCCGACGAGCTCCCGATTCTTGCCATCGAGGTTGAGAGGCACCGGCGCGATCTCGTATCCCCGCCGGACTCTGGACTCGTCGCCCTCGTCCCCAGCGTGGGCAGAAGGCAGGCCGCCGGCACCTGCAGTAAGAGCCAAGGCAGCCGCGGCTACCACAACCCGGAGACGCTCGTTGAACCGTACGGTTTTCATTGTGAGTTCCACCCCTGTGCATTCACCGGGACGACGCTGCCCCGGCAGAGGTACAATTCCGCGTACCCCAGCTCTCGGTCAAACTGCAAAGCACGGCACCGCGCTGGATTCCAGCCGGTGCCGCGCAATGCAGTGGATTGCCGCTCTCCCTCCCTGATGCGATCATTTCCACCCTGATGGGCCGGAGCGCCTCGTGACCGAACATCCGGCCAGCGAAAACGGTCCCTCGACCCGGGCCCAGGATGACCGGCTCGATTCCTGGAAGAAGATCGCGTCGTACCTGAAGCGTGACATCAGCACCGTGCAGCGCTGGGAGCGCCGCGAAGGAATGCCGGTTCACCGGCATCTGCACGACAAGCTGGGATCGGTCTTCGCGTTCCGCTCTGAGCTCGACCGCTGGTGGGAGAGCCGTCGCGCGCGACTCGCATCGGAGGTTGCGGCCGAGGACTCACCGGGGCCACAAGCGCCTCGGCCGGCCGTCCCCCATCAGCGCAGGCCGTCATCGCCCGTGCGTTGGTCCGTCCGACTGGTCGTCGCGGCCATTGCCGCGCTGCTCGCCAGCGCTGCGGTCTGGTTCGCGGCGCAAAGCGGCTACTTCTGGCGCAGTCCGCTCGCCAACGCCAAGTTCACGAGGTTGGCGGATTTTGGCGGAACCGAGCAGGCAGCGGCGATCTCACGCGACGGCAGGACCGTGGCGTTCGTCGCAGACCGTGACGGCCAGAGAGACGTCTTCGTGAGCGAAGTCGGCTCCGGCACCTATCTCAATCTCACTCATGGCTCGGTGGGCGAGCTCCTCAACCCCGCGGTCCGCACGCTGGGATTCTCGGCCGACTCCTCGCTCGTTTCGATCTGGACGCGGCAGCGCGACGGCTCACAGCCCGGCGACGTGAACATAGTGGCCGTGCCGACCGGCGGTGGCGCGCTGCGGCCATATCTGCGTGACGCCGCCGAGTTCGATTGGTCCCGTGACGGCCGCCGCCTCGTGTACCACACGACCGGGCCAGGCGATCCCTTGTTCGTGCACGAGTCGCAAACGCCAGCTTCGGGTACGGACCGCAGGATCTACGTGGCGCCGGCCGGGGTGCATTGCCATTTTCCGGTTTGGTCGCCCGATCAGGCCTTCATCTATTTTGTTCGCGGCGTACCGCCCGACGACTGGGACATCTGGCGCATTCGCCCTTCCGGTGAGGGGCTCGAACGGATCACGAGGCACGGCGCGCGCGTTGCCTATCCCGTGATGCTCGATGACCGGACCTTGATCTACCTTGCAACCGACGCCGACGGCGCAGGGCCTTGGCTATACTCCGTCGATGTGAGGCGGCGAATCCCTCATCGGGTCAGCTCCGGCCTGGAGAGCTATACATCACTCGGCGCGAGCGCGGACGGCGCCCGGCTCGTCGCCACCGTCGCGAACCCGCGCACGAGTTTGTGGCGCATGCCGATACGGGAAGACGCCAGCGCACCGAATACTCCAGTGCTGCTTCTGGCGAACGGCGGCGCCCCGCGCTTCGCCCGGGGCTTTCTGCTGTTCGTTTCCTCACGCGCGGAACTCCAGGGGATCTGGGCGCTGGCGAATGGAGCCGCCCGCGAGGTGTGGGGCAGCCCGCGGGCGCGCATCGTCGGAACGCCCGCGGTCGCGCCCGATGGGCGGCACATTAGCTTCACGATCGATGACGACGGCAGGACCCGGCTTTGCGTGATCGACGCCGATGGCTCGAATTTCAAAGTCCTGACCGACTCTCTTGCATTGCGCGGCAATCCGGCGTGGGCGCCTGACGGCCAATCGGTGGTCGTGGCTGCGGTGCGCGACGGCCAGCCTCACTTGACGCGTGTCTACCTCAACGGCGATGCGCCCGTTTCCCTGGTGTCTGAATACTCCGTCGATCCGGTCTGGTCACCGGACGGGCAGTTTCTCGTCTATTCGGGCGCGGACGTGGGCACAACCTTTCCACTGCGCGGTGCGGCGGCGGACGGCCGACCCCATGCCCTGCCCAGCCTGATGCTCACGCGCGGCGCGCGGCGCGTTGCCTTTCTGAAGAGTCGGGGGGCGCTGGTGTTTCTTCGCGGCGAGATCGGCCACAAGGACCTGTGGCTGCTCGACCTCAAGAGCGGCGGCGAACGCCTGCTGGCGCCGCTGCCGCAGGATTTTATGGTCCGCGATTTCGACGTCTCAGCCGAGGGAACCGAGATCGTGCTCGAGCGCATACAGGAGAATTCGCATCTAGCGCTGATCGAGCGCCGATGAGCTCCGGACTCCGGGGGCGATTCAGGCCGCCTGCACGACTGCGGGGCGCGAGCGCAAGTGCTTCAGGAAGGTCTTCAGCCAGCTCCAGAATCCGAACCTCGCCGCCGTCCTTCCCGAGAGGCGGCGGTGAGAGCCCGTGCCAGCTCCTCGAGCGATGCCAGGTCGTGCACCGGCAGCAGCCGATCGACGTGCGGCAGCATGGCGCGAATGCCGCGCGCCCTGGGCTCGAAAGCCGCGTAGCGCAGCAGCGGATTCAGCCACCACAGCCGCCGGCAGGAGCGGGCCAGCCGCGCGCTCTCGAGCGACAACTGCTCGGTCTCGGCGTGCTCGAGACCGTCCGTCAGCAGCAGCACCGTCGAGCAGCTAAGCGGCACGCGCCGCGCCCAGTGTCGGTTGAAATCCGCGAGGCAGGCGCCAATACGCGTGCCGCCCGACCAGTCGTCCACCGCCGCGATCACCTGCGCCACCGCTTCGTCAGGATCGCGCGCGCGCAGCTGTCGCGTTACGTTCGTGAGCCGCGTGCCGAACACGAAGGCGTTGACGCGCAGCGCGGCATGGGAGCCATTCACCAGGGCGTGCATGAAGTGCAGGAACATGCGCGAATAACGCGCCATCGATCCGGAGATGTCGACGATTACGGTCAGCGGCTCGATGCGAGTCGTGCGCGCCCGATACGGAATGCTGACGAGGTCGCCGCCACGCCGGGCGCAGTCACGCAACAGCTGGCGCAGATCGAGCTGCGGCGCGCGGGTGCTGCGGGCGGCGCGCCGCGTGGTGAGCCGCGCAAGCAGCGGCTCGAGAGCGGCGATCAGCCGCCGTGCCGCCGTCCACTCCGCGATGGTCATGGCGTCGAAGTCGGCTTTGCGCAGCCGCTCGCGGTCCGAGGAGCTCAGATGTGCGTCGTCGGCCGCGCGCTCGCGCACCGCCGCGGCACGCTGCGGCAGCTGTGCGGCCACCGGGCCCAGTGCCTGCCGGAGCCTCTCGCTCGGGCGCCGCCCGGAGCTGCCGCCCGCGACCGGCGGCAGGAGCAGCCGCATGACTTCCTCGAGCAGCTCCGGATCCCGCCAGAACACCTGGAATGCCTGATCGAAGAGCGCACGATGCTCGATGCGATCGATGAGACAGGCGCGCAGCACCGCGTACAGGTCGGCGCGCGAGCTTAAGCCCGAAATCTCCAGAGCCTGCAGTGCGAGCAGCGTCCGGTCCGTGCCGACCGGCAGGCCGGCTTTGCGCAGCACGCGAGCGAAGTGCAGGACGTTGTTCGCGAGCTGCCCTGCGCCGGGTCGCTCGAGCACCGAGGTTGGCAGCATGGTCAGCCCGCTGCGGCGTCCGCAGCACCTGCGGTGATTCTGGCGAGCAGCCGCGCCGCCTCGGAACCGCGCACGCGCGCGATGTCCTCCTGGCTCTTCAGCAGCACACCGAGCGTATCGTCCACGGCCTGCGCATCGAGGCTCAGCCGATCGAGCGCCAGCAGCGCCCGTCCCCACTCGATCGTCTCGGACAATCCCGGCAGCTTGTACAGATCGAGCGTGCGCAACCCCTGCACGAACGCGACGATCTGACGCGACAGGGCCTCGCTCGCCCCCGGGACCTTGCGGCGGATGATCTCCAGCTCGCGCGCGGCGTCCGGATAGTCGACCCAGTGATAGATGCAGCGCCGCTTGACGGCGTCGTGGATCTCGCGGGTGCGGTTCGAGGTGATTACGACCACGGGGGGATGCGCTGCGCTCACCGGCCCGAGCTCGGGAATCGTGATCTGGAAATCCGCGAGGACTTCGAGGAGATAGGCTTCGAACGGCTCATCCGCGCGGTCCAGCTCGTCGATCAGCAGTACCGGGGGTGTCGGACGCGACCGCAATGCGTTGAGCAGCGGTCGCGCGATCAGGAAGCGCTCGGAGAACAGCTGCGTGGCCAGCTGCTCGCGCGACTCGTGGGCGGCTTCGCCGAGTCGGATCTCGAGCATCTGCCGCGCGTAGTTCCACTCGTAGGCCGCCTGGCTCACGTCGAGGCCCTCGTAGCACTGCAGGCGGATGAGCTCGGCGCCGAGCGCGCGGGCAAGGACTTTCGCGACCTCCGTCTTACCCGTCCCCGGCTCGCCCTCGATGAACAGCGGCCGCTCGAGCTTCAATCCGAGAAAGACTGCGGTCGCGAGCTGGCGGTCGGCAACATAGTCGTGCTCGAGCAGCCGCGCCTGCGTCGCGTCGATGCTGGCGGGTGGGAGCGGCTGCGTCGTCACCGCGCCTCAACCGAGTATCTGCTGCACCGCGCGCCGCGCCAGCACCGGAATCAGGTGAGCACGGTACTCGGCGCTGCCGTGGATGTCTGAGTTGAGGGTGTCGGGAACGATACGCGCGCCATCGCAGGCCTGCGGCGTGAACGAGCGCTCGAGCGCCTGCTCCAGTGCCGTGGCGCGGAACGCGCATGGACCGGCACCGGTCACCGCCACCCGTACGCTGTTGCCGGTCCGGGCCACGAAAACCCCCACCAGCGCGAAGCGCGAAGCGGGCTGCGGGAACTTGGCGTAGGCGGCCTGAGCCGCCAGCGGAAAGTCGAGCGCGCCGATGAGCTCGCCTGGCTCGAGAGCGGTCGAGAACAGGCCCGTGAAGAAGCCGTCAGCCGCTATCGAGCGCACGTTCGTGCGGATGGTTGCATTGAGTGCGAGCACCGCGGCCGGATAGTCGGCGGCCGGATCGCTGTTGGCGACCGAGCCGCCGATGGTTCCGCGGTTGCGCACCTGCGCGTCGCCGATCCCAAAGGCGAGCTGGGCCAGGGCCGGGATCCTGGCCTGCACGTCCTTCGAAGCGGCCACCGCCGCGTGCGTCGTCATGGCGCCGATCGTGAGAGTGCGGCCGTCGCTGCGGATTCCCTGCAGCTCGGCGATCGCGGCGAGGTCGATGAGCGAGGAAGGCGCGAGCAGCCCGAGTCTCATGGACGGCAGGACCGACTGGCCTCCCGCCAGAATGCGCGCATCCGGATCGCCAGCGGCGAGGCGTGCCGCTTCCGCAAGCGAGGCGGGCCGATGATAGGAAATGTCAGACATGACTTGCCTCCCCTCAGCGACCGGCGGCCTGGATGGCCTGCCACACACGGTACGGCGTTGCCGGCATGTCGAGGCTCGTGACACCGCGCGCTGCCAACGCATCGAGAATTGCATTGATCACCGCGGGAGGCGAGCCGATCGCACCCGCCTCCCCGCAGCCCTTGACGCCGAGCGGGTTGTGCGTGCACGGCGTCCCCTTCACGGTCTCCACGTGGAAGGCCGGCAGGTCGGCGGCGCGCGGCAGCGCGTAGTCTGCGTAGCTTCCGGTGAGCAGCTGCCCGTCGCTGCTGTAGACGCAACCCTCGAGCAGCGCCTGTCCGATCCCCTGGGCCAGGCCGCCGTGCACCTGGCCCTCGACGATCATCGGATTCACCACGTTGCCGAAATCGTCGCTGGCCGTGAAGCGGGCGATGCGCACCGCTCCGGTATCGGGATCCACCTCGACCTCGCACACGTAGGAACCGGCCGGGAAGGTGAAGTTGGTCGGGTCGTAGAAGGCGTTCTCATTGAGACCCGGCTCGAGCTTGTCGAGCGGATAGTTGTGCGGCACGTAGGCGGCGAGGGCGACCTCGGCAAAAGCCTTCTTGCGATCGGTGCCGACGACGCGGAACTCTCCCCGCGCGAACTCCACGTCCGTCTCGCTCGCCTCGAGCAGATGCGCGGCGATCTTCTTGCCCTTGGCGATGATCTTGTCCACCGCCTTGACGATCGCGGTGCCGCCGACGGCGAGTGAGCGCGAGCCGTAAGTCCCCATGCCGAACAGCACCTTGCCGGTGTCGCCGTGCTGAACGTCGACATCCTCGAGCGCGAGCCCGAGCTTGTCGGCGACCACCTGGGCGAAGGTCGTCTCGTGACCCTGCCCGTGACTGTGCGAGCCGGTGAACACAGTCACCTTGCCGGTCGGGTGCACGCGGATCTCGCCCGCCTCGAACAGGCCGGCGCGCGCCCCCAGGGCCCCGGCGATGTTAGAGGGCGCAATGCCGCAGGCCTCGATATAACAGGAATAGCCGATACCGCGCAGCAGCCCCCGCTGCGCACTGGCCGCACGGCGCGCGGGGAATCCCCGGACGTCGGCGATATCCAGCACGCGACTGAGAGTGGCCTCGTAATCGCCGGTGTCGTAGGTGAGGCCGACGGGACTCGCGTGGGGGAAGTGGCGGATGAAGTTGCGCCGGCGCAGCTCCGTCGGATCGATGCGCAGCTCGCGCGCCGCGAGCTCGACAGTCCGCTCGAGGAGATAGGTGGCCTCCGGACGCCCGGCGCCGCGATAGGCGTCGACCGGCGTGGTGTTGGTGAACACCGCCTGTACCTCACAGTAGATCGCAGGTGTCGCGTACTGACCGGCGAGCAGCGTCGCGTAGAGGATCGTCGGAATGCACGAGGAGAACGTCGAAAGATAAGCGCCGAGGTTGGCCGTGGTATGGACCCGCAGCGCCAGGAACCTGCCGTTGCGATCGAGCGCCAGCTCCGCGGTCGACACGTGATCGCGGCCGTGCGCATCCGTCAGGAACGACTCGCTGCGCTCCGCGGTCCACTTGATCGGCCGGCCGACGCGCCTGGCAGCCCAGACGAGCGCGGTCTCCTCGCCGTACAGATAGATCTTCGAGCCGAAGCCGCCGCCGACATCCGGCGCGATGACCCGCACCTTGTGCTCCGGCAGCCCGAGAACGAACGCCGTCATCAGCAGTCGCTCGACGTGCGGGTTCTGGCTGGTGACGTACAGCGTGTACGAGTCGTCGGCACGCGAGTAGGCGGCGTTGGCGGCGCGCGGCTCGATCGCGTTCGGAATGAGGCGATTGTTGACGATCGACAGGGTGGTAACGTGATCCGCCCTGGTGAAGGCCGCATCGACGGCGGCCTTGTCGCCGATGGCCCAGGTGTAGCAGATGTTGTCCGGAGCGATGTCGTGCACCGCGGTCCTGGTGCCAGCGGCCGTCGCGGTGTCGACCACCGCCGGCAGCACCTCGTAGTCGACTTCGATCAATGCCGCGGCTGCCCTGGCCTCGGCTACCGAATCGGCGACCACCAGCGCGAGTGGATCACCGACGTGACGCACCTTGTCCTCGGCGAGCACCGGATGCTTCGGCTCCTTCATCGGGCTGCCGTCGATCGACTTGATCAGCCAGCCGCAGGGAAGCCCGCCTATGCCGGCGAGATCCTTGCCGGTGAAAACGGCGAGCACGCCGGGCGCGGCGCGCGCCGCGGCCGTGCCGATGGCGCGAATCCGCGCGTGGGCATGCGGACTGCGCAGGAAGCAGGCGTAGCTCTGCTGCGGAAGGCTGATGTCGTCGGTGTACTGGCCCACACCGGTCAGGAAGCGGTAGTCCTCTTTTCTCTCGACCGATCGCCCGATCAACGGTTGCGCTGTGCTCATGGCTCCATCTCCCGAAAGGATGCGGGTCACCGTCCCATGGCCTTCGCACCCTGCGCGACTGCCCTGACGATGTTGTGATAACCCGTGCAGCGGCACAGGTTGCCCTCGAGTCCGACGCGGATCTGCTCGTCGGTGGCGTGCGGTTGATGTGTCACCACATCGATGGCGCACATCACCATGCCGGCAGTGCAAAAGCCGCATTGCAGTCCGTGGCACGCCTTGAAGGCCGCCTGCATGGGATGCAGTGAGCCATCCGCAGGCGTGATCCCTTCGATCGTCGTGACCTCGCGGCCCTGCGCCTGGGCGGCGAGCACGTTGCAACTCTTGACCGCGCGGCCGTCGAGATGCACGGTGCAGGCGCCGCAGCTCGCGGTGTCACAGCCGACGTGTGTCCCGGTCAGCCGCAGGTGCTCGCGCAGGAATGCCGACAGCAGAGTGTCGGGCCGCACTTCGGCCGTCACCGGCCGGCCGTTGACTTTCAGCTGGATCGTCACGGACATATGCTTCTCCCGTGCTTTGCGGGCGACCGGCCCCTTTGACGCGCCTTTGTTGTTGCGAGGCCTGCGTGATAATCCAACGACGAGCTTGGGTTCTGCAAGTAACCGCACGGCACCGGAACTGCTGCCGAGCCGGCGGTTACGCCACAGGGACGACGGTTATAGTGCCGGCCCGTTCCAAAGGCCGCCAATCAATCACTTAGAGCCCAGGATCCCCGCGTGCTGAGTCACTACAAATTCTGGATCCAGCGGCAGCCGGGTTACACCACCCGGCGGATCATCTCTTGCGCGCCGCATACTCCTGCCACGCGCCCGTTCGCTGATTGAGGATGCGGAAAGAGCCATCCTGGTTCGCGACCAGCTTGATCCAGCAGGCGGTGCCTTCGTCGGGATTGGCGACGTAGGCGGCCGCGAAATTACTGTCGCCCGCCTCGGCCGACAAGTGCAGCTGCCAGACGTCTTCGAGTCCCGGCACGTGGTGCAGAGCCTGGTAGGTCGTGACAGCCCCACCCTTGTTCAAGCCGTTGTTCATGATCGCGACGCGCGGCTTGAAGGCCGCGAAGATTGCCGGATCCGCCACATCCGGGCCACCGTGATGGGCCACCAGGTACGCATCCACCGGCCCGAGCAGATTCCTCGGGCAGGCGAGCTTGAACAGCGGTTGTCCGCTCAAATCACCCAGGTCGAGAAAACGGAACTTGCCGTAACGGATCAACACCCCGGTTGATCGCGGGTTCTCATAGGGGTCACGCGGCGGAGTCGCCTGCGCCTGGCAGAGCGGATTTCTCTGCCCGGCGCCCGGCAGGGGCCCGGCGAGCGTTGCACCAGCGGAGCTGACCACGGTCGCCTCCACGTCCGTGAGCGGGAGGAGATCTCCCGGCCGCGGTTCAATGTGCCCTGCCGCGGTGCCCCGTACCTTCGTGTACGCGGCAAATCCTTCCCGGGTCTCGGGGCTGGTTTTCACCGCATCGTCGCTGGGCGAGCCGTGATCGATGAAGACCCCGATGGGTAGCAGCTGTGCCAGCTCACTGACGCCGCCGTCGTGATCCACGTGGAAATGCGTGATGAGGAGGTAGTCGATCCGGTTAACGCCCGCATCGCGGGCGGCGGCGACGATGCGGTTCGCGTCCCGCGCCAGATGCGGGTCGCCTGGACGGAAACCGGACCCGTCACCGGCCCACCCCGTGTCGATCAACAGAGAATGCCTGTCCGGCGTAACGATCAGGGTCGACTGCCCCCCCTCGACGTCGATGAAGTAAATCTCGAGGCTCGGGTGCGCCGACGCGTGGACGCCGCGGCTCGTTGCCGCAAGCAACGCGAGGAGAAATGCACCGTAAAACGAACGAGCGGACATAGCTGCGCGCGGATTCTGCCATCGAACCCCGGTCTGGACTATGGTCCATACTGCATCGAGTGAGCACTCACCATCAGGAAACCGATCCGGTGTGCGGCATGCATGTGCCCGCGCACTCGCCTCACGTCGCCGAGTATGCGGGTCGTCGGTACCTCTTTTGCTGCAACGGCTGCCGCACCCGCTTTCTGAGCGACCCGGCAAGTTTCGCGCTCGGGCGCGGGCAGGCGGGCCAGGCCGACCAGTCAGCGACTGCGGGCGCCGTCTACACCTGTCCCATGCACCCGGAGATTCGCCGCGAGGGCTCCGGCAGCTGTCCCCTGTGCGGCATGGCTCTCGAATCCGTGGCTCCGGCCGCCGGGGAATCCAACGCCGAGCTGTCGGATATGACACGGCGTTTCTGGCTCGGCGCACTGCTCTCGATCCCGTTGGTGATCTTGGAAATGGCGGCGCACGCGCTCGGGGGCCTGCACCACTATCTCTCGCCCCGGCTTGTGCCCTGGCTCGAGCTGAGCCTCGCAACGCCGGTCGTCTGGTGGGCCGGCTGGCCGTTTTTCCTGCGCGCCTGGGCGTCGGTTCGCAACCGCTCGCTGAACATGTTCAGCCTCATCGCCCTGGGTACCGGTGCGGCTTATCTGTTCAGCCTGGGGGCGACTTTGCTCCCGCAGCGCTTCCCGGCGTCCTTGCGCCGCGGCGAGGGGACCCTGCCCGTCTACTACGAAGCAGCAGCCGTCATCACCGTGCTCGTGCTGCTCGGGCAGATTCTCGAGCTGCGTGCCCGCGAGCGCACCAGCGGCGCCATCCGCGCGCTCCTCAAGCTCGCACCAAAGATTGCCCATCGACTCAGTGCGTCCGGAACGGACGAGGATGTCCCGCTGGAAGAAGTGCGTCGCGGCGACCGGCTGCGCATCCGGCCGGGCGAGAGCGTTCCCGTCGATGGCGAGGTGATCGAAGGCACGAGTGCGGTCGACGAGTCCATGATTACGGGCGAGTCGCTCCCGGTGGCGAAAGCGGCCGGCTCGAAGCTGCTCGGCGGCACCATCAATGCCACCGGATCGCTCCTGATGCGCGCCGAGCGCCTCGGGCCGGATACGGTGCTGGGCCGTATCGTTCGGATGGTCACCGATGCACAGCGCAGTCGCGCGCCCATCCAGCGGCTTGCCGATGTCGTGGCGGCGTGGTTCGTGCCGGCCGTCGTCATGGTCGCCCTGCTCACCTTCGCGAGCTGGCTGGTCTTCGGTCCGGCGCCCGCGTTCTCCTACGCCGTCATCGCCGCGGTGTCGGTACTCATCATCGCCTGCCCGTGTGCACTGGGGCTTGCGACGCCGATGTCCATCATCGTGGGCGTCGGCAAGGGCGCAACGCTCGGCGTGCTGATCAGGGATGCCGAGGCGCTCGAGCGGCTCGAGAAGGTCGATACGCTGGTCATCGACAAGACGGGCACGCTGACCGAGGGCCGGCCGCGCGTCATCGCCGTGGTGGCGACTGCGGAGTTTGACGAGCGGAGCCTGCTGTCACTCGCAGCGAGTGTCGAGCGATCGAGCGAGCATCCCCTCGCCGCGGCGATCGTGGCGTCCGCGCGCCAGCAGGGCTTGTCCATAGCGGAGGCCACCAGCTTCAAATCCGCGACCGGTCAGGGCGTGAGCGGCCGCGTCGACGGCAAGGACGTGACGATCGGCAATGCGAGAGCCCCCGGCGATGCCGCGGGCGGGGCTGACCGCATGGAAGAGCGCGCCGATCAACTCCGTCGCCAGGGCGCCACGGTGATCTACGTCACGGTAAACGCCCAACTCGCGGGCATGCTCGCCGTGACCGATCCGATCAAAGCCTCGACGCCGTCGGCACTGGAGCGGCTGCGGGCGGATGACGTCCGCATCGTCATGCTGACGGGAGATAACCGCGCGACGGCCGAGGCGGTGGCGGCGAGGCTCGGCATCGAGGAAGTCGAGGCCGAAGTCCTGCCGGAGGAAAAGAGCGGGATCGTGCGCCGACTGCAGAGCGCCGGGCACGTCGTCGCGATGGCAGGCGACGGTGTCAACGACGCGCCGGCGCTCGCGGCCGCGGATGTCGGCATCGCAATGGGCACCGGAACGGACGTGGCCATGGAGAGCGCGGGCGTCACCCTCGTCAAGGGAGACCTGCTCGGGATCGCGCGGGCGCGCACCCTGAGCCGCCTCACCATGGGCAACATCCGCCAAAACCTGGTGCTGGCTTTCGTCTACAACGCGCTCGGCGTTCCGCTCGCCGCCGGCGTTCTCTATCCGGCCTTCGGTCTGATGCTGAGCCCGATCGTGGCCGCCGCGGCCATGAGCCTGAGCTCCGTGTCGGTCATTGGCAACGCCTTGCGCCTGCGGCGCGCCGCACTCTGACTCGAGGCTGGCATCCGCTGGATCAGCCGCGGGCCGTGGACTTGTTCAAGGTCACGGCGGCGCGAACCAGAGCCTTCAACGCCTCCGCGTCTATCTTCTCGCCCTCGTGGAAATCGATGGCACGCCGCGTGTTGCCCTCGAGGCTGGAGTTGAAGAGGCGCGAAGGATCCTTGAGTTGCGCCCCTTTGGCGAAAGTCATCTTCACGACTTTCTTGTAAGTCTCGCCGGTGCAGATCAATCCGTCGTGCGACCACACCGGGACGCTCCACTTCCACTCCTCGACGACTTCGGGATCGGCTACCTTGACCAGGGCACGGAGCCTGCTGAGCGTCTTGCCCCGCCAGTCGCCGAGCTGCTCGATTCGCGCATCTATCAGCTGAGCTGCAGCCTTTGTGTGCGGTAATGCACTCTTCTTCATGCCGCTTCCCTTAACCACTGGCGCCCAGGGGCTTGCGTGCAGCATACTTCCCGGTTGCCGCCGGAGTCGAACCCGGCGGTTTGTGCCGGCTACAAGAACCAGTCGGGAGTGGGGGCAGGTTTCTACCGTGTTGTCGCGCGAGAGTTTTGGGCGCCAGAAGTGCGCCATGATCGGTCGCTACGCCAAGTCCGATGACGTCAAGGGATGGACGCAGGTCCTGACGACTTTGGTTCCGTTCGCGCTCCTGTGGTGGGCCGCCATCTGGTGCGCCGGCGCATCCCCCTGGCTCACCGTCATTCCCCTGCTGCTCATCATCCTGTTTAACGTGCGCATTTTCGGCCTGATGCACGAATGCGGCCATGGTGCCCTGTTTCGCAGCCGCGGACTCAATCGCGGCGCTGGATTTCTCTTCGGCGTGCTCGCGGGAATGCCGCAGTACGTGTGGGCGCAGCATCACAACTACCACCACGCAAACAACGGCAATTGGGACAGGTACCGGGGGCCGTACACGACGCTGTCGGTGGATGAGTATGCCGCGCTGACCCGCCTGCAGCAGCGTATGTATCGGAGCAAGTGCAGCGTGGCAGCCGCCCCGCTCGCGGGTTTCATCTATTTGATTTTCAACCCGCGCTTTACCTGGTTGAAGGGCAGCGTCGGCCTGATCATCCACACCGTAAAGCGGAAGCTGGCGCAGCCAGGCGTATCGCTGCGGGCGCATGCCGCGAGTTTCCGGACGCGCTACTGGAACTCGCCCAGAGAGTACCGCCACATGCTGTGGAACAACCTCGTGCTGCTCAGCGCCTGGATGTTGATGTGCTGGATATGCGGACCGGCGCGCTTCTTCTCCATCTATCTTCTCAGCGTATCGATCGCCGGCGGTGCGGGCATCGTGTTATTCACGGTGCAGCACAACTTCGAGCACTCCTACGCGAGCGACAACGAGCACTGGGACATAGACACCGGAGCGATCGAAGGCACGAGCTTTCTGGTACTGCCGCGCTGGTTGAACTGGTTCACGGTCAGCATCGGCTACCATCACGTCCACCACCTGTCGGCGAGCATTCCGAATTACCGCCTTGCCGCGTGTCACGACGAGTATCAACACGTGTTTGTGAACGTCACCCGCCTCGGGTTGCGCGATGTTCTCGGCGCACTGCGATGCATTCTGTGGGATACGCGCGCGCAGCGGATCATTTCTGTGGCTGAGTACCAGAGCGCACCTGCAGCAGCGGGTGCGGCTGTCGACCTGGGGGCGTAGGCCCCCGTCTCAGCCGCGCGCCCCGATCATCTTCCAGCCGTTTCCCGACGGGTCGCGAAAGCCGGCGTCCACGCTGCCGTAGCGATCCACGGGCTCCTGGGTGAACTCCACCCCGCGGGCGCGCATCCGCTCGTAGGCGGCGCGACAGTCATCGACGACCAGCACGAGCGGCGGCATCGCGCCTTTGGCCACGACCGCACGCACCGACTGCGCGGTCGCCGCATCGAGCGCTGGCGGCCCCGGAGTGAACAGGCCGAGCTGGAACGAGGGCTGATCCGGGTGCTGCACGGTGAGCCAGCGGTAGTCACCATTACGCACGTCCGTGTGAACGCGGAACCCGAGCTTCTCGACATAGAACGTGAGGGCTTCGTCCTGATCTCGCACGTACAGACCGACTACCTGAACACCCTGGCTCATGTGACCTCCTCATTTCTCGGGCGCATTTATAGCGCCCGCCACCCGGCGCCGCTTCTCCGAAACTGCGATCGTGAGGTCGGGCCGGTGCGCGGCGCTCAAGCAGCAGGCGGGCACGCGGCCGAGCTCGCGCGCTGTGGCCCTCCCGACCGCGCGGATCGCGCCAGGGCTCTCGCCGGTGATGTCACGAAAGATGCGCCCGAAAGTGCCCAGACTCCCCCAGCCGGTCTGAAAGGCGATCTCGGTGACGGCGAGATCGGTGTCGCGCAGTAAGGCGATCGCCCGCTCGATGCGCCGCGTGAGCAGGTAGCGGTGCGGCGGGACGCCGAAGGCCTGCTTGAACGATCGCGCGAAGTGGGCCGCGGAAACGCCGCTGACGCGCGCCAGCCGCCCGATGGGCCAGTCCTCGTGCGAGGCGGCGTCCATCCGGTCCTTCGCGCGCAGCAGGCGGCGCAGCAGCTCGGGGTCCTGTGTAAGCACTTGAGCCTCTCGCAGGCAGCCTACCTCAGCGCGGAGCTGACGCGCATCCCGCCCGGCGCGGCGCGCAGGTAGATGAGTGCGTCGCGCACGGGATCGCCGCCGGGGCTTTCGCGCAGCTCCTCGGGGCCGGGAAAGACCTCGACGTCGAAGCGTCCGCTCGCCTGATCGAAGGTGACCCTGCCAGTCGTGCCACTCCGTGCATTTACCGCGGGGGCGCGCGCCGCGTAGCCGAACAGGTGCACGGACCTCTCCTGCGCAGCAAACCTGACCTGCGCCGTGAGCTGCCCGGGCTCGTCGCGGAGTGAGACGATGCGCTTGTGCCCATCCGGGACGAACTTGTCGCGATCGCCCATGAGGGCGATGCCGGAACGCGTCACCGGAACGACCAGAAAGTAAGCCGTCGCGCCCGGCGCCAGACGGAAAGTGAACGGCTCCCCGGCAGCGAGGCGCCGCGCGTTGCGGATACGCGTGTCATAAACGTAAGCCTCGCCTGACACACCCACCTGCGCCAGGGTGAAGGAAGCCTGCGCACGTTGTGACGTGCGCTGGTAGCTGAAGACGTAGCTCGTTCGCAGCTCACCATGGTCGGTGTGAGCGCAGGCGATCATCGGCTGTTCCGATTGCGCCGCGTCCGTAACATACATCGCATCGATCGGAATGACGGGCGTGTCGGGCTTGATGATCACGCCATCCGCACGCACGGCGCGCAGCAGGCCCGCCCGGTCTTCCGCCCCGACAGGATCGCCGATTCCAACTAGGCCTGCCGACAGCGTCGCGAGCAGCAGATTGTCCGTCTCCGCGCTCATGAACACATCGCTCCACGGCCAGATGCCGAGCGCGCTCGCGAGACGCGAGGTGTAGAGGAACGCGTCCCACTTCGGACGCTCGAACCGGTCCCCGGAAACCCGCGCGCTGGTGAGATTCTCATAGCGGGCGCCCTGCAGAAACTGCCGCGGCAGGGCCATGGAATACTGCAAGGTGAGGCCGCGTTGCCCGGCCGCGCGCGCCATGCCGTCGCTGAACGCCTCCCCTGCTCCGGGCAGCGTGGCGAGCGCCGGCGAATACTGGTAGATCACGTTCAGCCAGTCCTGCTCGTAGGTCACGACATGCGCGGACGCAAGGTACCCCATGATCTCCTGCCACCAGGCCGGGTCGATCGCCGCGAGACCGGTGAGGCGAAAGTGCTGGTGATAGGGACTCGCCGGATCGATCCAGCGGTTGTGTACGATGAGCGGCAGGCCGATGCGGCGCTGAAACGCGGCCAGGCCGTCGGGAAACAGCGCGGGATGCGCCTGGTACTTCAAGAGCCCGCCGTAGCGATTCCATTCTCCGCTCGGCAGCTCGGGGTTCTTCGCTTTGCCCGTCTGCCCGTCCGGATCGGTCAGCGTCTTGTAGTACCACCAGCTGTCGAGCTGCAGGTAGCGGATGGGAATGTGCTCGGCGCGATAGCGCTCGACGAGCGCTCGCAGTGTGCCGGCGTAACCGCGCTGGCGGTCGTAGTCGTAGTAGTAGCTCGCGCCGTTATCCGTCCAGTAACCGAGATAACGCAGCCCGGTGTCCGCATCATTGGCCGGACGGCGCGCGCCATTGAGCTCGAGAAGCCCACTGCCCCAGGTTTCCCAGGCGGTGTTGACTCCCGCGCCGAAGGCGATGAGCGTCTGGTGCGTGAACCCCGCCGGCAGGCTCGCGAGCCCTGCATTGAGGCCGCTCGCGATCTCGGCCTTCCCGTCGCCGTGCATGCTGGCGAGCATGAAATTCGCCGCCGGCGAGATTACCGCGGCGTGAGCTCGTGCATCGAAGAGTAACCAGGGCGTGGCATTCTGCTCGAGCGTGAAGCTCGGCGGAGCGAACTCGCGATTCTGGTAGCTGAAGGTACCCAGATCTCTCGGGAACTCGGTGAAACGCGGAAAGCGCAAGATCGAGGAATCGGCGATCGCTGTTGCGGACTGCTCGCTGAAGAGCACGATTGGTTCGTCAGCGTAGGCACGTATGCTTGCCTCGAGTGGCTGCGGCCGCTGCCAGCGAAACTGCAGCTCGTGGAACGACCCGAGGCGATCCCGGCCCTCGTGCACGCTCGGCTCCGACACGGCCGCGCCGAGCGTGCCAGCGAACGTCCAGCCGAGCTCGCGGCTGCGCACCTCGTAGCGACCCGATGCGGCATCGAGCGTCGCGCGCACGCCGTGGGCACCGTCAACAGCGAGCTCCTCGCCGCCACAGGGCGCGGCCAGCAGCACCCACGACGTCAACCAGAGTGCCCGATACCCGGCACCTGAGCCCATGTTGAGAGTACGCACTTGTACGCATCGCACCGCGTTTGCCGCCGGGATATTAGCTGGACGGGGTGGCAGGCGCTAAACAAGCTGAAGAACACGGAGGCGATCGCGTCGTCACGGTGCTGCGGTCGCACGGGGTCTCACTGCTCTTCACGCTGTGCGGGGGGCATATCTCGCCGATCCTCACCAGCGCCAAGGCTCATGCTATCCGCGTAATCGACGTACGCGGTGAGGCCACCGCGGTATTCGCGGCCGACGGCGCCGCACGGCTGACGGGCACACCGGGGGTGGCGGCCGTAACCGCCGGGCCAGGTGTCACCAACTGCGTCACCGCCCTCAAAAATGCGCAGCTCGCGCAGTCACCCACTCTCGTGCTGGGCGGCGCCGTGCCAACCATGCTGCGGGGGCGCGGCGCCCTGCAGGACATTGACCAACAGCTGGTCGTGGCGCCGCACGTCAAGTTCTTCAGGCGCGTACGCCGCGTGCGCGACCTGGGCTGTGCGACCGAGGATGCCCTGACGGCGGTTCGCGCCGGGGTGCAGGGGCCGGCTTTCGTCGAGTGTCCGGTTGACCTGCTCTACCCGAAATCGCTGGTGAGTGACTGGTACCGCGATGCAGCGGGCCAGGGTAACTCAGTGGCAAGCCGCTTTCGTCGGCTCTACGTGAAGCAGCATTTCGCCAGATTGTTCGCGAGCAGCGCGGCAGCGCCGCCGCCACGGCTAACCCCGATGAGCGTGCCCAAGGTGCGCCGGTCGAACGTTCACAAAGCTGTCCGCCGCCTCGCGCAAGCCTCCCGACCGCTCGCCGTGATCGGCAGTCAGGCGCTTGCCGCCGGCAGCGACCCGGCCCGGGTCGCCGTCGCCATCACTCATCTGGGGATCCCTGTGTACCTGTCGGGAATGGCGCGTGGACTACTGGGACGCGATCACCCGCTTCAGCTCCGCCATCAGCGTCGTCAGGCACTCAGCGAAGCTGACTGCGTAATGCTGATCGGGACTCCGTGCGACTTCCGCCTCGACTACGGGCGGCAAGTACGCCGCTCGAGTACCTTGATTGCCGCCAGCCGCAGCGCGCGCGAGGCACGCTTGAATCACATACCCGACGTTGCGGCGATCGGGGATCCCGGCTTGTTCCTCGAGCAGCTGGCTGAACAAGCCGGCGGGGCTCCGTCGCGCTGGAGCGACTGGCTGGCTACGCTCCATGACCGTGATGCGGCCCGGGATGCTGGCATCGAGCAAGAGGCTGCCGCCGAAAGCGAGTTCGTCAATCCGATTTCACTGTTGCGGGCGATTGAGCACGCCGCTGGCGACAACGCAATCTTCATCGCCGACGGCGGCGATTTCGTTGCTACCGCCTCCTACATCCTGCAGCCGCGGGGACCGCGCACCTGGCTTGATCCCGGGCCGTTTGGCACGCTCGGCGTCGGCGCCGGTTTCGGCCTCGCCGCGGCGCTGTGCCGGCCGGAAGCCGAAGTGTGGATTCTCTTCGGCGATGGCGCGTGCGGTTATGGTCTTGCTGAATTCGACACCTTCGTGCGCCACGCGATCCCGATCATCGCGGTCGTCGGTAATGACGCCGGCTGGACGCAAATTGCGCGTGAGCAGGTGAAGCTCCTCAAAGACGACGTCGGCACTGTCCTGGCGCGCAGTGCCTACCACGAGGTCGCCGCCGGCTTCGGCGCGGAAGGCATCCTGGTAAAGACGGGCAGCGAGATTCCAGCGGCTCTTGCGCGCGCGCGGGCCGCCGCAAGAGCGGGCAGACCGGTTCTCATCAACGTCTGGCTGAGTCGCACGGCCTTTCGCGAGGGCTCCATTTCCTTGTAGCTGCGCCGCGGCGGGAGGAATTGCTTTCCTCCATATTTCGACTATTATCGAAATATGGACGGAAGACCGTAGTGTCGCGCAAGGCCGATTCCCGACTCACCGCGCGGTACGCCGAGATGCTTTCTGCGATGGGCACCGAGCCGCGCCTGCGGATCGTGCGCCTGCTCCTCAGTGCCCATCCGGAGGGGATGGTGGTGGGAGAAATCGGCACCGAGCTGGACATACCGTCCAGTACGCTGTCCCACCATCTGGAGAAGCTGAAGGCCGAGGATCTGGTGCGCGTCAGGCGCGACGGCACCTTCCTCTGGTATTCGGCTAACACGCAGGCTCTGCAGGAGCTGCTGGGGTTTCTCTACGCCGAATGCTGCACGCGCAACAAGGCCATCGAGCCGCAGAAGATCGTCTGCTGCCGTTGAGGGATGAGAAAGCCATGAGCAACATCAAGGACATCGTTCGGGAAAAATACGGCAAGGCGGCGCGCCAGGTGGCCACGGGCGACAAGAGCGCCTCTTGCTGCGGGCCATCGACGTGCTGCGGTCCCGAAGCCGATCCGATCTCCTCAGGCCTGTACGACGAGGCTGAAAAGAACGGCCTGCCGGAGAAAGCGCTGCTGGCTTCGCTCGGCTGCGGGAACCCTGCGGCGCTGGCAGACCTCAGGCCCGGGGAGGTGGTGCTCGATCTTGGCTCGGGCGGCGGGATCGACGTCTTGCTCTCGGCAAAGCGTGTCGGTCCCGCGGGCCGGGCTTACGGCCTGGACATGACCGACGACATGCTCGCTCTCGCGCGTGAGAATCAGCGCAAAGCCGGCGTGGAGAATGTCGAGTTCCTCAAAGGGGAAATCGAGAATATCCCGCTGCCCGACAACTCGGTGGACGTGATCATCTCGAATTGCGTCATCAACCTGTCCGCCGACAAGGACAAGGTCCTGAGGGAAGCCCTGCGCGTGCTCAGACCGGGTGGCCGTTTTGCCGTGTCCGACGTCGTCGTGCGTGGCGAAGTCCCCGCCGCAGTACGGCGCAGCATGGAGCTGTGGGTGGGCTGCATCGCCGGTGCCCTCGAAGAGACCGCTTACCGGCACAAGCTTACCGCAGCGGGTTTCGATGGCGTCGAAGTCGAGCCCACGCGCGTCTACAGCATCGAGGACGCGCGGCAGTTTCTCGCGGGTCAGGGCCTCGACGTGGAGACAATCGCGCCGCTGGTGGAAGGCAGGTTCATCAGCGCGTTTGTTCGCGCCAGAAAGCCCGCAGCACCGCGATGACGTCCCTCCGGCGTCTGCTTCCGCAGCAGGCCCCTGACATCCTGGTTCCTCACGCATCGAGAGAGGTCACACATGGGTGACAGGAAAAGGGTGCTGATCCTTTGCACCGCCAATTCGGCGCGCAGCCAGATGGCCGAAGGCCTGCTGCGCCACGACGCAGGAGACCGCTTCATCGTCGAGAGTGCGGGGACGAAGCCGAACCAGGTCCGGCCGGAAGCCATTGCCGTCATGAAGGAGCTGGGGATCGATATTTCCGCACACCGTTCCAAATCGGTTGATGATCTCCTTGGCCGGGAATTCGATTACGTACTGACGGTCTGCGACAACGCGCGAGAAAGCTGCCCGGTCTTCCCGGGCCCCGCCCGCCAGCTGCACCGTAACTTCGACGATCCCGCCGCCGCCCACGGCCCGGAAACGGCGCGGCTCGCCGTATTTCTCCGCGTGCGCGACGAAATCAGGGCCTACCTGCGAGGCTTTCCGCCACAGGAGCGCTGATGCCGCGTCAGCCCTCAAGCTGAAGAGGCTGGATCGCTCGAGGAGAGGCCACTGTCATCTTCCAATGTGTACGACGATGCCCGCAGAGCCGCGGCCTATGCCACGCTGGAGCTCCCCGGAACCTACTATCTCGCGTACCGCGACCTGCCCGGCATCTTCGCGGAGCATGTCACGGGACGTGTCGCACTCGACTTCGGTTGCGGCACGGGCCGCTCGACCCGCTTTCTGAAGAGCCTGGGGTTCGATGCGCTCGGCATCGACATCTCGGCCAGCATGATCGGGCTGGCCCGGAAAGCCGACCCGGCGGGATCCTACCAGTTGATCGGCGACGGCGATTTCAGCCATTTTGCCGCCCGCAGCTTCGACCTCATTCTCTGCGCGTTTGCGTTCGACAACATTCCCGATGCGGACAAGCGCGCTGGCCTGTTAGGTGGACTGAGGGAGTTGTTGCGGCAGGACGGACGCGTCGTTCTCCTGGACTCGACACCCGAGATCTACACTCACGAGTGGGTCTCGTTCACAACCCGGGCGTTTCCGCAAAATCGCCTTGCCAGGAGCGGCGACGCGGTACGGATCGTGATGACGGACGTCGATGATCAACGGCCGGTGGTGGACTTCCTGTGGTTTCACCAGGACTACCTGCGACTCTTTGCCCGATCCGGGTTGGAGATGATCACGTATCACAAGCCGCTCGGCCGGGCCGATGAGCTCTACGGCTGGCGAACCGAGCTCACGGTATCGCCCTGGGTCATCTACGTCCTCGCCAGAGGGCCGCAGGCAGGGTAGATGTGGGCCGGTGGCAGGAAAATACAAACAACTGTTCACGCTGCTGTTCGGCTCCGTCCTGATGGGCATAGACTGGCACGTCGCAAGAACGCGGATGGGGAGCATTTAATGAGCTCACGGGTGCTGCCGAGAGTCGTGATGTTGTGTGCAGTCGGCGCATTTGCCGCGCTGGCATCGCTCCCGCTCGCGGCGGCCGAGCCAGCCGCAGCCGTATCCCCGGCGGATGACCCGGTCGCTCAGCTCGTGGCGCGTCTGGACCTCGAGCGCTACAAGGCGACCATCAAAGGACTCACGCGCTTCGGTGACCGTCGCCAAGGCACCGATCGCAATCGAGCCGCCGTCGACTGGATCGAGTCGCAGCTGCGCGCCTACGGCTGCGCGGATGTCGCCAGAGTGCGCTACAACTACTTGCCGGAGCAAAAGCACAACCCCAGTGGCCCGCCGGTGGCACGCGGCGCACCGCAGGGGGGCGGTCGTTTCCGCGGACTGCGCGCCACGACCGGAGTGAACGACGATCCACAGCGCCAGCCCGATGCCGAGCTGCGCGCCCTGGACTCGCAGGCGAGTACACCCGGAGCGCGGGAAGAGGTCTACTGCACCAAGATCGGAAGCATGCATGCCGACGAGATGTACATCGTGGGCGCGCACATGGACGGCATCGGCTGGGGTGAGGCGGCGAACGACGACGGCTCGGGCACGGCGCTGGTCATGGAACTGGCCCGGATCTTCGCCGGCCCCGATGTCAGGACCGGGCGCTCCATCCGCTTCGTGCTGTGGAACAACGAAGAAACCGGCCTGAACGGTGCGTACGCTTATGTCGAGCAACGGGCGCGCCTGCAGGGTATTCAGTCACCTCCAGGCTCGGGCCGTTATCCGGAGCCGCGCTGGCTGGGTATGGTCCAACATGACATGCTGTTGTTCGATCACGGCATGCCGCGGCCGGATGGCACGCTGAGCCCCACGCAGCGGCCCGAGGCCGACATCAACATCGAGTTCCAGTCGCAGGCGACGCAGGCGGAGGGTGCGCAGCAGCTGGCGTGGGCCTTCTACGCGGCCAACGAGGCGTATGCAACGGACTATCCTGCCAGCGTCGGCCCGCACATGACCAATACTGACAGTACGCCATTCATGGATCTGGTCCCCGCAATCAGCGTGCGCGAGAACGAGCGGGGCACCCAGATCGGCGCCGGCTGGGACCCGCAGTGGCATCAGCCGACAGATCTCTATGCAACCTACGGCGATGCGGATTTCCGCCTGGGGCTCAATGCCGCGCAAACCACGCTCGGTGCGATCGCCCGACTCGCTGGCACCTCGCTGACAGCGCAGCAGCCGCCGCGCTGAGCCAGGCGTTTGATTTTTCTTTGAGCTCCGCGCGCAGCTCGCGTGGGCGCTGCACGATCCCCGCTACAGACCCACGATGCTCCGCTCGAAGACCGTCGGGAGATGCCACATGACCGCTGACAGATCCCTCATGAGCTGCCTCGCGCTGCTGTGTTTTGCCGTGCCCGCGGCTGCCGCAGATGAGGACGATGCAGGCTGGTTCCGCACCACCACCCAGGCCCTCGTTGATGCCGTGACCGACGGCGCGCCCGCTATATGGGACCGAGTGCTCGATCCGGACTGCGTCATCACGACCGAGGACGGCGTGGTCATGGGAAAGAAGAGGTTCCTCGAGGACCTCAAGCCCCTGCCCTCGGGCTTCAGTGGCGACATCAGAGTCCGTGACCTTACGGTCCGTACGCTCGGCACGGGGGCCGTGGTGCACTACTGGCTCGATGAGCGCGAGAACGTCTTCGACCAACAGCTCAAGACCACCTACGTGGAGACCGACACCTATCGGCGCTCGGGTGACACCTGGACCATGGTCGCTATGCAGGCAACCGTGGTGCCGCGCGACCTGGAGCCCGTCCCCAACGCGTCCGCCGGCGGCTGGCGGGAACTGCTCGGCGACTACCGCTACGGCGAGCGCGCCACCTCACGATACCGGGTATTCGTGCGTGACGGGGCCCTGTTCGGCGGATCCGACGTCAAGTCGGCGACGCGCCTCATCCCGCTCGCCCCGCTGGTCTTCTACCAGCAGGGGAGCATTCATATCATGATCTTCGTGCACAACCGCAGCGGTGCCGTCACCGGGGTGCGCGAACTGCACAAGTACAACGAGGTGCGGCTCGAGCGAGTGACCGGCAGGCGATCGTCGTAGTTTGCGATGCAGTGACCCTAACGCAGTCGTCATGAAAATATCCAAGCGCTTACCGATCCTCCTTGCTGCACATGTGCTTTCAGCATCGAGCGCTTTCTCGCAAGCAGCCGCCGATTCAGGGCAGAAGCTTGCATCTGACTTCTGGGAATGGAGAGCGCGAACCGGGCAGTACACAACGGACGACGTAACGCGCATGGAGCGTCCGTTTGGAGTGGCGCGCGACTGGTCCGCCGCGGGCGTCGGCAAGCAGCGCGCGCAATTGACAGCCTTCGAGGAGCGCTGGAGGAGCCAGGACGACCCGCGCGCACCAGTCGCGCAACAGGTCGACCATCGGTTGATTGGGTCGGCGTTAGCGCGGGTGCGCTGGGAACTCGACATCCTGGCGCGGTGGCGGCGCGATCCAAACTTCTACATCGAGCAGACTCTGACGCCCGTGGGCGAGGCGCTTACTATCCCCGCACCGTATGATGAGAAGCACAGTCAGGAAATCCTCGCCCGGCTGAACGAGATCCCTCTGATCCTGAAGCAGGCTGAGGCAAATCTCTCCTCGCCGCCAGCGCCATTCGCAACCATGGCGATCGACTCGTTGCTGGACATTCGGCCGAAACTGCAAAACCTGGCGGTAACGCTGGCACCAGAGACCACGATTCCTGCCACAGCGTGGCGGGACTCAGCGGAGCGCGCCGCAGCGGCCCTGGAGCAATACCAGGCCTGGTTGCAGGAAATTCTCCCGAGGTTGCCGGCGCAGTCGGCGATCGGGCGCGAGAAGTATCTGTGGTTCCTGCGTAATGTCGCCCTGATGCCATACACGCCCGACGAGCTGGTGTCGCGGGCTGAACAGGAATGGCGACGCGCGGTCGCATTCGAAGGAATCGAGAAAAACCGCAACCGCTCGGTGCCCCCGCTGGTGATGGCCGCAACTACAGAGGAATTCGTCGCACGTCATCAGAGCGCAGAGCTGGCGGTGCGCGATTTCCTGGAACGCAGGGGCATTCTGACGCTGCCTCCGGGCCTCCGGCATTTCACCCTTCAGTCAGTACCGCCGTACCTCGCAGCTCTTGGAGACTTTGTCGAGATGGATGACTTCACGTCGCCCTCGCGACTTAACCGGAATGGAATACGGTATGTGGCACCGCCCTCGCCCACTGCAGGGTATTTCTGGGTCGCCGATGCCAAGGATCCGAGAATCCAGATCGTCCATGAGGGAACTGTCGGGCACTACGGACAGCTCTGCAGGTCCTGGGGAAACCCGGACCCGATACGCCGACACTACTACGACTCCGGCGCGAATGAGGGTATCGGGTTCTATGCAGAGGAGATGATGCTGCAATCGGGGTTGTACGACGACAGTCCGCACTCACGGGAGATCGTATACAACCAGATGCGCTTGCGAGCGCTGCGCGTCATCGTGGACGTGAAGGTTGCCCTGGGTGTCTTTACGCCGCAGCAAGCGGCCGAGTTCATGCAGCACAATGTACCTATGAATGCGCAGGATGCGCGGACCGAAGTGGTCGAGATGGGTGAGACCCCTGGGCAGAAAATCGCGTACCAGATCGGAAAATTACAGATCGTTGAGATGATGGAAGACGCTCGCCTGAAGCAGGGCGAGCACTTCAGCGTACGAGAGTTCCATGACTATGTGTGGTTGAACGGCAACGTGCCCTTCGCGCTGCAACGGTTGGAATATCTGGGGATGAGCGACGAAGTGAACGAACTGCGCGGATTGAAGTAGGACGGTACCCGGCGCGCCCGCCTCGTCACTGATATCCCCTGGCCGCCAGCGCGACAGTGAGCCGATCGCCGACCGCTTCTCCCAGGATTACTGCGCGAGTCCCGGCCGCCTGTTTCACGAAGGCTGTCGTTGTGATTGCGGCGGAAAACGTCTGCGGTCCCGTGAGAACATAGATTCGTCCGCTCGGTGGAACAAAGTCCGGTAGACGCGCTGCGAAACGGGCCGCTTTCGTATAGTCGCCTCTGGTATTGAATCGCATATCGAGGATGATGTAGCACGGCGGATGCGCGCTCATCTCTTCCGTCGTGGCCTTGAGGAAGTCGCGAATATGGACGTTGTCCACATCGTGGATCGCCTTGAGCTGTATAAAAAGTGTACAACCGTGATCGACCCACGCGCGGCGGAAGGTGGTGTTGAAATCGCGCAGCGACAGTGGCAGTTCCGCGCCAGGGGAAAGCAGCGCCCGCCAGTCCGGAGGTTCGCCTTTCATCTTTTGTGGCGACAGCCAGCGCGTCATCAGACCATGTGGGTCACTGCCGCCGGAGATTTCCCCTGCCAGCGCGCGGGTCGTCTCGGTACCGTTCGGCAGACGGAACGTCCAGATCGTCAGGTCGGGGCGCGAACCGACCCCGGCGCCGTAGAGAATTTCCGGAGACTGGATGTAGAGCGCCGCGTGGATCCGACGCCAGCCCTCCGCCCCCCCGTGCAGCTGCTCGAGTGTCGCCAGCACGTCACGCGTCGGTCTGCCATCGATGTTGTCGACGCGCGCGCCCAAGAGATCTGTATGTGGCAATTTTGCCCGCAGGACGTACAGGCCGTCGGCAAGCCACATTACGCGCAGCGGTACGCAGTTCGGCCAGTTGTCTCTCTCGTCGTCGAGGCTTGTGTGACCGTTGTCGGCGAGCGCCGTGATCCGCATCAGCGCGACACGGAATCTGGCGCTATCGAGCGGTACCCGTTCGGCTTTCAGCTCGGCGGTCTGGCGGCGCGCTTCGGCGCGCGCAGCTGGCGAGAATGCCCGATCCATGGCAAGCAGCCGCGAAAATTGTTCGATGTCCTGCGGTTGCGCCTCGAGCGCGTTCGCAGGGGTGGGGAAGTCATTGCGCGGCGGATCGGGGCTGAATTTATGAAGAAAGTAGAGCGCGAAACTTCCGCCTGCACCGATGAACACAAGAACGAGCGTTGCGGCCCACAGTCCAGCCCTGACCATAGCGCGCTTGGTCATCATGACTGCGAGAATCGAGCCCACGTGAGGCGAACGCAACGTTTTGATTGCCGGTGGCCGGGGGCGGGATCGAACCACCGACACGCGGATCTTCACTCCACGGCTGAGAACAAACTACGTCGCTGAAATGATTACAAAAAAACGCGCAACGGCGTCCAATATCTCGGCGAGATACGGGCGCCTGACCGGTCAGAACGCCCGACCGTGAGCCCGTGAATTGCCAGGGCTCGGATTCATGCCCGATGATCTCCGGACGGGCCAGTGCTTGCGCGAAGATAAGCTCAAGGTATTCAGCGAAGGGGCATCGGTAGGGGATGTTCGGCACTGACGGTTCAACTTCCCTGCCACAAGCGATGCAGGGCGCGGCAACCGCGTACGCGGCGGGTGATTGGCCCAAGGCTGAACACCTGTGCAGAGCAGTCCTGCAGCAGCACGTTGATCACCTCGAGGCGCTTAATCTGCTGGGAATCATCAAGGCACAAACGGGTTGCCTCGAGGAGGCAGCCGTCTGGTTGCAGCGCGCGGTCGCAGCCGGGCCGGGCAACGCGACGTCCCACAACAACTACGGCGGTGTCCTGCGGAACCTCGGGCGTTTTCGCGAGGCACTCGCCTGCTACGACCGCGCGTTACAGCTCGATCCCGCCTACGCTGACGCCTATGTCAACCGCGGCGGGGTGCTGCACGCGCTCGGTGACTTCAACGCCGCTCTGGAAAGTTACGATCAGGCCATCGCTCATCGCCCCGAGAATGCAGCGGCCCACTATAACCGCGGCGTGACGCTCCACAGTCTCGGGCGCACTGAAGAGGCGTTGACGAGCTACACCCGCGCACTGAGCCTTCAGCCACGGTTCGCGGAAGCCTGCTATAACCAGGGCATCGCATTGCACCGCCTCGGCCGCTTTGCCGAGGCGCTGCGCAGTTATGACCGCGCACTGGAGATCGCCGCGAACTTCGCGGAGGCACTTAACAACCGGGGTAACACGCTGGCGGAGCTCGCTCGCTACCAGGACGCCGAGCGTAGCTATGACGACGCACTCCGCAGCAACCCGAGCCTTGCCGATGCCTACAGCAACAAGGGAAATCTGCTGACGCAGCTCGAGCGATTCGAAGAGGCGCTGCAAAGTTACCGTCGCGCCATGCAGATCAACCCCGGCATCAATTGGCTTTGCGGCGCTTGGCTGCATACCAGGCTGCAGCTCTGTGACTGGCACGGCATCGATGCAGCCGTCGCAGAAGTTGTCGCCGGGCTCACGCAGGGCAGGAAAGTTACGCAGCCGTTCACCATGCTGGCGGTCAGCGATCTCCTGCCTGTTCAACGCCGCGCCGCGGAGATCTTCGCAGACGAGCGAGAGCTGAGGCAGCATCCATTGGCGCCTCTGGGTAAACAGCAGCGGCGAGACGTCATTCGCATCGGTTACTACTCTGCTGACTTTCACAATCACGCTAGCGCATTGTTGCTGGCAGGGTTGATCGAACTGCATGACCGCGAGCGCTTCTTCGTGAGCGTGTTTTCGTTCGGCAGAAGCAAGCCCGACCAGATGACGAGGCGGATCGAGAGCGCGGCCGGTCTGTACGTAGACATCGGCGCCAAGTCGGATCGCGAGGCAGCCCAGATCTCACGTGATCTCGGCATCGATATCGCGATCGACCTTAAAGGCTTCACGGGCGAATCGCGCGCCGGGATCTTCGCGCACCGGGCTGCCCCCCTGCAGGTGGCCTATCTGGGATATCCGGGCACCATGGGCGCCAGCTATATCGATTACATCGTCGCCGATCAGACGGTGATTCCCTTTGAGGTCTGTCACCAGTACACGGAGAAGGTGATCTATCTTCCGCACAGCTACCAGGTCAACGACCGCAAGCGAGCGGAAATACGCGCTGAGTTCTCGCGCGTCGAGCTGGGGCTGCCGCGCGAGGGGCTTGTATTCTGCTGCTTCAACGCCTGTTACAAGATCAACGCGGCCACGTTCGCGGGATGGATGCGCATCCTCACCGCCGTGGAGGGAAGCGTCCTGTGGCTGCTGACCGGCAACCGTACGGCTGCGGAGAATCTGCGCAGGGAAGCCGAGTTGAACGGTGTAAACCGAGCACGTCTGGTGTTCGCCGCACCGCTATCGCACTCGCAACATTTGGCTCGCTACCGACTCGCGGACCTTTTTCTGGATACATTTCCCTGCACCGCACATACGACGGCCAGCGATGCTCTCTGGTGCGGGCTGCCGATCGTGACGAGATTGGGCGAATCTTTCGTCGCGCGCGTGGCGGCAAGCGTCCTGCGTGCGGTCGGCCTGCCGGAACTGGTGACCTCGAACCAGGAGGAGTATGAAGCTCTGGCGATAGCGCTCGCGAGCGACGCTTCCCGACTGGCCGCAATCAAGAGCAGGCTCGCGGGGAACAGGCTGACGGCACCGCTTTTCGACACCGCGCTGACCGCGAAGCATTTGGAGCGGGGCTATGAGCAGGTATACGAGCGCTATCACGCCGGTCTTCCTCCCGACCATGTGCGGGTAGCAGCTGACTGACACGACTTGTCACGCTGCCCGTCATGCGCGTCGCTGCAAACCTTAAGATTTTCTGTCTCCTGACCCTGTTGCCTCTGCTGCGCGCCACGGCGGCCGCCCAGGATGCGGCCCTCGAAACAATAGTTGCCGAGGAATCTGCCATCGAGCGGCAGACCGATCCCAAGGAGGGACCGGGCTGGCCCGATGTGAGCAAGACCGCGGAGGATCGCCGCACCGCCGCCCTCCAGGCTCTGCAAGCGCGGCTGTCGGCTCTGCCACCCTCGCCTGCGGGTAGTGAGGATGCCTTGACCCGGCGCCTGCTGGAGTGGCGGCTCGGCATACGGATCGAGGCGGCACGCTTCGATGAAGCGCGCATTCCTTTCGACAATGGGGACGGATTCTTCAATACGGGCAACTATGCGGCCGAGACGGCCGCTATCCGCACTGATACTGATGCTGTTGCCTGGACAGCGCGCTTGAGGGCACTTCCTGTTTACTTCGATCAGCAGATTGACAACCTCAAGCGCGGCATCGCTAGCGGATTTGTCCAGCCGCAATCTACGGCGGCCTCGGTGCTCGCCATTCTCAAGCTCGCCGCGGACCAACCTGCCGCAGCCAGTCCGCTGCTCGGACCCTTGAAACACCTGCCCGGGACGATTCCAGCCGACCGCCAGGCAACGCTGCGGGCCGACGCCCTGGCCGCGGTCGAGCAGGCCGTCAAACCCGCTCAACGCAAGCTGGTTTCCTTCTTTGAGCGTGACTACCTGCCGCACGCGCGCTCGGAGCTGGGCGCCTCGAGCCTGCCAAACGGCCGCGCGTGGTATGCATTCGGGGTGCGGCGCTCGACCACCACGGAGATGAAACCCGACGAGGTGTTTGCGCTGGGCGAGCGGGAAGTGGCCCGGATCCGTGGCGCAATGGAGAGCGCAATGCATTCGGCCGACTTCACCGGCACGCTGCCGCAATTCATAGCGATGTTGCGCACCGATAAGCGCTTTTATGCGCCTGACCTTCAGACGTATGTCGAGAAGGCCAGCGAGATCGGCAAGCGCATCGATGGGCTGCTGCCGGTTTGGTTTGGCCGGCTCCCGCGGCTGACCTGGACGATTCGGGTCAAGCCACCCGAGCTCGAGGCCTCCTCGGGCGGCTATGATCCGGGCGATCCGGAAAAAGGCGCACCAGGGACCGTGGTCGTGGGCGCGCACTCATATCAGAGTCCCCTCTTCGGTCTGCCCGCGTGGATTCTTCACGAGGGTGTGCCGGGCCACCACCTGCAGATTGCGCTCGCCCAGGAGCGCACCGACTTACCGCTGTTCCGTCGCAAAGACGAGCCGACGGCATTCGTGGAGGGTTGGGCGCTATATGCCGAGCAACTCGGCGAGGAGATGGGCGCGTACCGCGACGCCTATGAGCGTTTCGGCCGGCTGTCCTTCGACATGTGGCGCGCGTGCCGCCTCGAGATGGACGTCGGAATTCATTGGAAGGGCTGGAGCAAGGAGCAGGCGGAGAGTTGCCTGCGGGACAACACTGCGCTTCCCGAGACGTCGGTGGTGCGGGAGACGCAGCGTTATATCGCCTGGCCCGCACAAGCGCTGGCTTACAAGATTGGCGAGTTGCAGTTTCTCGCCGAGCGCCGCAGAGCCGAGGACGCTTTAGGCACCAGATTCGATATCCGCGCCTTTCATGACGCCGTTCTGGATGATGGCCCCATGCCGCTTGCAATTCTGCACGAGGAGATCGGTCGCTGGATTGAAGCGACGGCGCGCGAACACACCCGTGTGTCACCGAGGTGAATGGGTCGGGCCGTCAGTGGACTCCCAGGTGGCTCAGAAGGAACTCACTGCCTTCGGAGTACATCTCCACGAGGCGCCGGTACGTCTGGGAGACCTCGTGCGTCTGCCCGGGCACGGCGTGCTGCACGAACTCGACCTGCGGCCGGCGCATCTGCAGCGCGCGCGCGAGCACAATCCCGTCGTCGAAGTCGACGTTCATATCGTCGTCGCCCTGGATCAGCAGAAGCGGTGAGGTCCAGGTGTCGAGCTGGCCAACGGCCGAGTGCGCGAAGCCGGCCGGATCGGGGGCCGTGTGGACGCCGGCCATGTCGAATCCGACCTTGAAGAGGTCGGAATGCAGCGCGAGTGCCTCGGCGGTCATGTACCCGCCCCACGAGAGGCCGTAGATGCCGACGCCGTGACTGGCGTCGACGTCCTTGCGCGCCATCAGGTAGTGCGCCGCACCGACGAAGTCGAGGATTTCGGAATTCGCGGCGAATCCCCAGCCGGGTGCGTTCCGGAATGCCTCGCCGCGCATGATGCTGCTGCGGTACTCGACCGAGAGCACAACGCAGCCGCGGCTCGTGAGGTACTGGTTCATGTCGTAGAGGTAATGGTAGCCCTCCATGTAGTGGAACCCGGGTAGCATCTGCCGCCGGATCCCGCCGTGCGAGAAAATGATCGCGCAGCCGTTCGGTTGCTCCGGCACGAACAGCTGCCCGAAGGCCTTCTGGCCGTCGGAGCCAGGGAATTCAACAAGTTCGGGCTTGACGAGGAGTTTTCCCGGAAACGAGGCCGGCACCTGTGGAAGACCCGCGGCGCGCGTCGCGCCTCGCGCCTCGCGCACGGACACCTGCGGTGGATCGGCCCAGCCGGCGCCGAGGTACGCGAGGCGGCCGGCGGCGAGCGGAATTGGGGCCCACTGGCTCTTGTCGCCGCTCGTGAGCGCTCTGGCGGCGGACCCGTCGAAGCCGACGCTTGAAATGTGCCGGCGCCCGAGGTCGCCGATGTTGGTCGCATAGAAGAGTCGCTTACGATCCATTGAGATTGCGGCCGTCTCGACCTCGCCGTCGCCCGGCGTGAGCAGCGTCGCTTCGCCCCCCGCGGCGGGCACGGCGTACAGGTGGCGCCAGCCGTCGCCTTCCCAGACGAATGCGATGCGGTCGTCGGCCGACCAGAACAACTCATCGCCGACCTGTCCCGGGCTGTAGCGCTGATCGAGGCGGTAGTAGACCGAGCCGACGCCGGTCTTCGCCTGCCAGATCCGGTGCGGCACGAGGTCCGAGAGCGCGACGGTCCACAGCGCCCATGGCTGCTCCGAGCGCATCGGTCCGCAGTAGCGCTCTCCGCCACCGCACCAGTTGCGCTCGAGGCCTGGCGAGTCGCTCGGCTCTCGCCGGAACACGAGCCGCTGGCTGTCGGGCGACCAGACGGGCCCGAGGTCGACATCGTTGCCGTGCGGGATTGCGACCGTCGTGCGCGCGCCGAGGTCGCGGACCTCGATCGCACTGCCGCGTTCGTAGGCCACCTTCTTCCCGTCCGGCGAGAAGCGCATGCCGGTGTGCGGTCCGAACAGGAACGGCACCGGTTCGCCGACGCCAAGCAGGCGGTGATCCGACCAGGTGAGCTCGGCCGCCATCACCATCCCGTTCGACCGCCACAGGATATAGCGATCGTCGGGCGTAAAGATCGGGGCGCTGCCGATGCCAAGAAGCCGCGGCGCGTCGTTATCGGTCCCGACGATCCACACCTGCTGCTGAGGCAGGTCGGGAACGGAGCGCGGATTCGGCGAATCACCGTGCCGGTTTACGCGATCGCCGCGGACATAGGCGACGGCTCCGCCGCCCTTCGAGACCATGACCGCCGACAGGTCGCGCCCGTCATCGTCTACGTAGCTGACGAGGCGGCGCGCCTTCTCCCCAACGCGTAGGAAATAGACGTTGCGGTTCTCGGCCTCGCGCGTCAGGTACGCGAGTGACAGCCCATCGCCCGAAGGTGCCGGCGGCTCGATGTAGGGCGTCGCGATGATCGCGGCCATCGTGAAGTGCTCCGACGGCTGCGGCGACGGCGGTTGCCAGGCGCCGGTCGCCGGGAAGCGAACCGCGCGCGTCAGTTCGGTCGCACTGAAGCCATCGACGCTGCGCGTGAACGTGATCTGCGTGCCATCCGCCGACCAGCGCGGGTCGGAATCGAGGTCGAAGGCGGGATCCAGGTAGTTGATCTGCCGCGTCGCGAGCTCGTAGACGCCGATGAACTGCCACCTGTCGGCCGCGGTCCCGTTATCGCGCCACGTGCGCTGGTCTTCGAAGGCAATGCGCCCGCCGTCCGGTGAGAGCACGAGCTTCCCGATCGTGCCACGCGTCGACAGCAGCCGGTCCGGCGCCGTCCAGTCACCGGAGGGTCCACTGCGCGTCGCGCTCAGGAGGCTGCGCCGATCGTCAGAGGCCCATACGGCACGCAGCCCGTCCGGCGAGAGGCTCGCCGAGGCGGGGGGACTGACGAGCTTTTCGGCCGGGCCCGACCAGCTCGGCGGCACGTGCGCGGCGGACGGGGTAGCCGGCGGCGCCGCGGCGCGCGCCACCGAGAGCGTTGCGACGCCGCAGACGCAGAGCAGGAATGGCATCGGGCTCCGGACCGGCCTGGCACGAGCAGGGGTGTGCAGCATGGTTCGTTCTTGGTGAGGGTTTTGGTTCGAGTGATAGAGCGCCGCGCGACATCCATCACATTGTCTGAGATTACCTCCTCAGGGCATGCTCCCGCGAGATCCCATCGTGGACTTTGCCCATCGCACGTCCAATCCGGACAATGCGCCTATGTCCCTGATTACACTTCTCAATGCGCATATCGCCTTCGGCGAGCGTCCGCTGCTTGATGAAGCGCAACTCACCGTTCAGGTCGGCGAGCGACTCGGGCTGATCGGCCGCAACGGCACCGGTAAATCGACACTGCTCGGTCTGCTCGCAGGTAAAACCCCGCTCGATGACGGGGAGCTGCAGCGACGCGACGGCTTGCGCCTTGGGCTCGTCGAACAGGAGCCGCAGCTCCCCCCTGCGGAAACTCTGCAAGACAGTCTGCTGCTGCGAGCCGAGTCATGCATGGCCCGGAGCGCCGCAGCGCCAGCCGATGAGCGCGAGCACTGGCGCCTGGAGTCGCGCCTCGAGGAATTCCTGCACCGTTTCGGTCTCACGGGCGTCACCTCACCGGCGAGTTGCTCGGGCGGAGAGCGCAAGCGCGCGGCTCTTGCCCTGGCGTTCGCGCTACAGCCGGATCTGCTGCTGCTCGATGAGCCCACCAATCATCTCGATATCGAAGCCATCGAACGACTGGAGGAGCTGCTTCTCAAGGTGCCTGCTGCCATTGTCGTCACGCACGATCGCGCCTTCCTCGATTCCACCACCACCCGCATCATCGAACTGGATCGCGGCGTGCTGCGCTCCTACCCGGGCAGCTTCGCGGCCTATGAGCTGCGCAAGGACGAGGAGCTCGCGGTGGAGGAAACCGCGCGCCGCCGTTTCGAGAAGTTCTGGCAGCAGGAAGAGGCCTGGATCCGCAAAGGCGTCGAGGCCCGCCGAACGCGCAACGAAGGACGCGTACGCCGTCTCGAGCAACTGCGCATCGAGCGTGCCAGGCGGCGCGACCGACTGGGAAACATTCGCTTCGCTCTCAATGCCGGTGAGCGCTCCGGGGATCTGGTGGCCGAGCTCGACAGGGTGAGCAAGCGTTTCGCAGCCCCACCGCTCATCGAAGATCTCTCGATGCGGATCATGCGTGGCGATCGTATCGGCTTGATCGGCCCGAACGGCGCGGGAAAGTCGACCCTGATCCGTCTCATTCTCGGCGAGCTCGCGCCGGACGCCGGCACGGTACGCCTCGGAACGCGCTTGAACATCGCCTACTTCGATCAGCTGCGCGCCCAACTCGATCCAGGCGCGACCCTCGCCGAGACCATCAGTCCAGGCTCGGACTGGGTGCAGCTCGGCAGTGAGCGTAAGCACATCGTGAGCTATCTGGGGGAGTTCCTGTTTCCCGCGCAGCGCGCGAAGTCACCGATCAGCATGCTCTCCGGCGGCGAGCGAAACCGTCTGCTGCTCGCGCGCCTGTTTGCGCAACCTGCAAACCTTGTCATATTGGATGAGCCGACCAACGATCTCGACATCGAATCCCTGGAGCTGCTCGAGGAGCGGCTGCAGGACTATAAGGGGACGCTGCTGCTGGTGAGTCACGATCGGCGCTTTCTCGACAATGTCGTCACCCAGACGCTGGCAGCCGAGGGAAATGGGGTATGGCGCGAGTACGCCGGCGGTTACAGCGATTACCTGCAGCAGCGCCCACCGATGCCGATCGGCCGCGCAAGTGAGACTGGTCAGACGCCTGCGCGGCGCGCCTCGCGCGACCGCAAGACGCGCACGCGCCTGAGCTATAAGGAGGAGCGCGAGCTGGCGGCCCTGCCCGAGGAGATCGAATCGCTGGAGCGCGAGCAAACTGAGCTCACCGCGCGCATGAGCGAACCGGATTATCACCGACTGGGAGGCGAGCGGCTGCGAGCCGATCGCAAACGGCTCGCCGAGCTGGAAGAGCTGCTACTGGAGAAATTCTCACGCTGGGAATCGCTTGAGGAACAGCGCGCACGTTCAGCATAGCCAGCGAGCTGGCCGGTGCGGCCGCAGCCCTGAGAAGGATTGGAGGCACCACGAGCGGTACCGCCGTTGTCACCGGCATCGAACCACCAACGCGCGCAAATGGTCGAATGACTGAGTGGAGACTCGGAGTCGGAAGCAAGCGGGCTCGTCGGTGAGCGCCGCGCGGTTACTCGATATGTGGGCTACGGAAAGCTGGTCCGTGGGTGGCAGCGCCGTGCTGCTGTCTGCCCTGTCCGCCCTCACCGGCACCGCGACGGCGCAGCCGCGAGCGCCCGGCGACGATGAACTTCACTCCATGTACTGCGTGGAGGTGCTCAGGACGGAGATAACGTTGCAGCAGCATCTGATCTCCGCGTCGAGCGAGGCGGCAGGTTTGGCCGCGCCGGAGTTGCGCCAGCATTGGATCGACACGAGCGCTGAGTTGCTTCAGCGGCTGGCCAGGCTGGAGGGCGTACAGTACCGGCTGCAGGTCTACATGCTGCCCCGAATTCCCACTATCGACTCGTTTGCTTTGGCGTCAGAGATCCGGCAGGCGAACGCCGATGTTCAGGAATCGTGGAGCAATGACGCACTGCTCGCTCGAGTGACAGCGTGCGAGAATCCGACATGGCTCCCGCCCTGAGGGGGACCTTGCAAAGGGCAGAAGGAGTTCGAGCACATTGCGTAATTACGCAGTCGGGGGGATGCATCATGAAATCGACATGCGCACTATTGCTGTTGGCGGCATTCAGTGTACTGGCGGGATGCACTACTCCAGCGGTAAACAGTGCGAAGGGGATGAACCCGTATTCTCCTCGCTACGGCCATCCATATCGACATGGTCCGGTCCCGACGCTTACCGCGCACGGCAATATGCAAACCTGGTGGACCTCGCATCCGGTAACACAAGTATTTGCGCCAGGTACTTCGATTCAGACCCTGAGCTTTGGCGGCGGCATCGACGGCATTGGGGTAACAAGCGGCGCACCCAGGGTGTACCTGGTTATCTACGGCTCGCAGTGGGGCAACGCCAGCAGTGACGCTGACGGCAATGTGACGTTTAGCGGCGATTCAAACGGCGAAGTGCCACGGCTGCAGCAGCTGTTCAAGGGCCTCGGCACAGGCGGAGAACTTTGGTCCGGTACCATGACTCAGTATTGTGACGGATCCCAAGTGAGCCCCGGCGCGACGAGCTGTGCGAGCAACGCCGCTCATGTGGCCTACCCGACCACGGGCGTTCTTGCCGGGGTTTGGTACGACAACTCGATCGCTTCACCCGCCTCCGCTACCGGCAACCAGCTGGCCAACGAGGCGATCAAGGCGGCGGCACACTTCGGCAATACGACTGCAGCGTCTAATCGCTATGCACAGTACGTCATTCTTTCCCCGCCCGGAACGAATCCGGATGGATTCAACACCAGTAGCGGCAATTTTTGTGCTTGGCACGATTACAACGCTGACGCGGCACTCTCCGGCGGCGCGGAGCCTTCCAGTTTCGGTGATGTCGCATTTACAAACTTGCCCTATGTTACCGACGCCGGTAGCGGCTGTGGGGCGAGCTTCGTCAATAGCGGTGCAGCCGGTGCACTTGATGGAGTCACTATAGTTGAAGGCCACGAGTACGCAGAAACGCTGACCGACCAGAATCCGGCAGGTGGCTGGACCAACCACACCGGCTCGACTTACAGCGGCCAGGAAGACGGTGACGAGTGTGCCTGGATAGCGAGTGGTCAGGGTGCATCAGCGAACGTGGCCATGGGAAACGGCAGTTATCCCATGCAAAGCACCTGGTCAAATGACACTAATCGCTGCGATATTTCGCATCCACTTGTACATTAGCGCCAAACAACGCTATTTGGCGCTGGATTGCCCACCAAAGTGCAAACCGGAATGAGCTCGGCCGACCCTCCCGGACTCGAAGTTCCGCGCGGTCAGGGCATGATGCTGAGCTTTTTGATGTTGCAATTGCAGGAGGGGCCGACATGGCGACGGAACGGCAGACGATTCCCCGCGACGAGGAGAATGACTATACCGAAGCGCAGGCGGCGAAGCGGCGCGATTTTATTCGCAGACAAACCGGTGCGAACCTCTCGCACGTAGGCAACTACTCGTTCGATCCGTCGATCGTTCAGGGCCATATCGAAAACTACGTTGGCGTGGCTCAAGTACCCATCGGCGTCGCCGGTCCGCTTCGCATTAACGGGGAACATGCGCTAGGGGATTTCTTCGTTCCGCTCGCGACCACGGAGGGAACGCTCGTTGCAAGCTACAACCGCGGCATGCGGCTGCTGACGGAGTGTGGCGGAGTAAAAACCACGGTCGTCGAAAGCTACATGCAGCGGGCGCCTGTATTCGTCCTGCAGGACGCTCAGAGCGCGCGGCAGTTCGGCCATTGGGTCGAGGAGAACTTCGCCGCGATCAAAGCGGCAGCCGAAACAACCACCCGGTTCGGCAACCTCGTGAAGATCCAGCAATTCTCCATCGGTCCGTTGAGAGAACTGCGCTTTAACTATGCAACCGGCGATGCCGCCGGTCAAAACATGGTCGGCAAGGCGACGCTCGCTGCCTGCGAATGGATCAAGAAGAATTACCCGGTCGAGGTGAAATATCTCCTGTCCGGCAACATGGAGACCGACAAGAAGCATTCGAAGATCAATATGCTTCTGACTCGCGGCAAGCGGGTGGTGGCGGAGGCGGTAGTGCGCAACGAGACGCTGAAGGAAATCATGGGGGTGAGTACCAACGAGCTCTTCGCTGCGCGTCAGATATCGAATGCCGGCGCCTTCCTCGCGGGCTCCGCCAACAACATCGCCCACGCTGCGAACGGACTGACGGCGATGTTCATTGCCACCGGCCAGGATGTCGCCGACATTGCCGAGTCTCACGCGGCGGTCGGTTACAACCAGCTGCTGGACGACGGCAATCTTTATTGGTCGATCACCCTGACGTCGCTCATCATCGCGACCCATGGCGGCGGCACGGGCCTTGCGACGCAAACAGAGTGCCTCGACATGCTGGGCTGCTCGGGCCATGGCAACGCGGACAAATTCGCCGAGATCTGCGCCGCGGTCGTCCTCGCGGGCGAAACCTCGCTGGCGAGCGCCGTGCTGCACGGGGACTGGGTGTCGAGCCATGATCGGCTCGGGCGCCATCGGCCATAGCAACGGCGATGTCTGCCGGCCCGCTCTCTCCTTGAAAATCAGTGTACCCACCTTCCTCGCATCTGACGCTCGCGGTCCTCCTCTCATGTCTTTCCGCGTCGCTGTCTGCGGAGGCCGCCGACGCGGTGACGCGCCTGACGCCTTTCGACATCGAGGCGCACCGTGGCGGACGCGCACTGCGTCCGGAGAACACGCTCCCCGCATTCGCGAATGCATTGGCGATCGGCGTGGACACGCTCGAGCTCGATATGGCAATCACCAAGGACGGTGTGGTGGTCGTATCGCACGATCGCGGATTGAATCCCGATCTGGCTCGTGCTCCCGACGGGCACTACATCGTCACGCGAATTCCGTACATCGACCTGACCCTTGCTCAGATCAAAGCATATGACGTCGGACAAATCCGCCCCGGTAGTGCTTACGCGGCACAGTTTCCCCAGCAACTCGCAGTACCAGGGACGCAGATTCCGACCCTGTCCGAGGTCTTTGCACTGGTGCGCCGGTCGGGCGATGAGCACGTGCGGCTCAATATCGAGACCAAGATCGATCCGAATCATCCGCACGAATCCCTCGATCCGGAACATTTCGTCGGCGTCGTGCTCACCCTGTTGCGCCGCGAGCACTTCAGTGACCGCGTCATGATCGAGTCGTTTGATTGGCGCACGCTGCTGCTCGTACAAAAGCTCGCGCCGAAGATCCCAACCATCTACCTGACGCGGCAGACCGGGCCTGATTCGACCGTTTATGCCGATAAGCCTTCGGTGTGGACCGCCGGCTATGATCCGCCCAACTACGGCGGCTCAGTCGCACGCGCTGTAAGAGCCGCAGGCGGGAAGCTCTGGTCGCCGTTCTATCTTGACATCGACGCGCGCGCGGTCGCTGAAGCGCACGAGCTCGGAGTCGCGGTCATTGCCTGGACCGTGAACGATGCGCGCGACATGGCACGCCTGGTGGACATGGGCGTGGATGGCATCATCTCGGACCGGCCGGATGCATTGCGCACAGTGGCGGCTGCGAAAGGCATGAAGGTGCCGGCAGCACGGATGTTCCAGTGACCGCGTTGACGGCGGATTTCACCAAGGCTGCAGCGCCGGAGAAACCTCTTGTCCTTGATCGTCACGGAATGGGCGACCTGGTTGAGCAGCTGCGCGCGTTGGAACTATCCGCCACTCGCATAAGCAATGCCGTCATAGACTGTTTGAAGATCATCTCTCTTCTCCTGCTCCTGCTCGTCCCTCTCGCCGCTTTTGCTCAGGGTGACGGTCTCGACGCCGCGCGCGGCGTGTTGGGACGGCTTCTGCCGCAGCAGGCCAAGCAATTCGATCTCAGGCTGATCGAGCCAGAGGAGGGCCGCGAGCGCTATCGCATCTCCAATGACGGCGGCCGCATCCGTGTCGAAGGCAGCACGCCGAGCGCGCTGCTGTTCGGGGTGAACTGGTACCTCAAGTATGTCGCCGGGGTGCAGATCTCGCCCGATGGAGACCGCATCCCCGACCAACTCTTCCCTTTGCCGCGCCACCCGGTCGAGGGCGCAACACCTTATCTCCACCGCTATGCGCTGAACGAGAATGTCGACGGCTACAGCGCTCCTTATTGGGACTTGCCGCGCTGGCAGCGCGAGATCGACGTGCTGGCGCTTTCCGGCATCAATGAGGTGCTGGTCGAGCGCGGCACCGACGGCGTGCTCTATGACACGTTCCGTGAGTTCGGTTATGGCGATCAGGAGATCCGCGACTGGATCACCCTGCCGGCGCACCAGAACTGGCAGTTGATGGGCAACCTCTGCTGCTTTGACGGACCGATCGGCGCCGAGCTTTTGAAGAAGCGAGCCGAGTCGGCCAGGCAGATCGTCGGGCGGCTGCGCGCCTTGGGCATCACCCCGGTGCTGCCCGGCTTTTATGGCATCGTGCCGGCCGATTTCGCCGAGAAATTCCCCGCCGCCCACGTGGTGCCGCAGGGCGAATGGGCCGGCTTCCCCCGCCCGGCTTGGCTCGATCCGCGGGACGCGATGTTCGCCAAGCTGGCCGCCGCCTTCTATCGCCATCAGCGGGAGCTGTTAGGCGACAGTTCCGTCTATGACATGGAGGTGTTCCAGGAAGGCGGAGAGTCCGGCAACGTGCCGGTGCCCGAGGCGGCACGCGCGGTGCAGGATGCCCTCGAAACAGCTCATCCCGGAGCGCTGTGGATGATGCTGGCCTGGCAGGGCAATCCGCGCCAGGGCCTTCTGTCGGGCGTGGACCGCAGCCGGCTGCTGGTGATCGACATCGACCATGACCGCGTCCCCCATGATGACCGCCGGAAGGATTTCCAGAACGCCCCCTTCCTTTATGGCGGCCTCTGGGAGTTCGGCGGCCGCACCACCTTCGGCGCGGCGCTCGGCACCATCGCCGAGAGGGTGCCACGCCTTGCCAGCACCAATGCCAACATGGCCGGCACTGCCTTGTTCACCGAGGGCATGGACACCAATCCCTTCGCCTATGATCTGTTCACCGAGCTGGCCTGGCGGCGCGAGCCGGTCGATCTGGCACGCTGGACCGAGGATTATGTCCGCCGCCGCTATGGCGCTGCCGATCCGCATGCGCTCGCCGCCTGGGCCATGTTGCGCCGCACCGCCTATGATCTGCATGTCGACGAGACGGTGTTCAACAGCGAGCGCGACGCCGCCGCCGAGAGTTTGTTCGACGCGCAACCCTCATTGACCGCGGTGATGGCCTCGAACTGGTCGCCCCAGGGGCTGCGCTACGATATCGGCCAGTTCCGCCGCGTGCTGCCCGAGATGCTGGCGGCGGCTCCCGCTTTGCGTCATAGCGAAACCTATCGCTACGATCTGGTCGACATCGCCCGCCAGACCCTGGCCAACGAGGCACGGCGATCGTTGCCCGAGATCAAGGCCGCTTATGACGCCAAGGACCGCGCCCGGTTCGAAAGGCTGGCGGCGCGCTGGCTGAAGATGATGGAGCTGGAGGACGGGCTGCTCGCGACGAGCCGCTTCTTCCTGGTCGGAAGCTGGCTGGCGCCGGTGCAGGGCTGGGCCTCCTCGGCGGAGGAGGAGAAGCGCCTCGACCACGACGCCCGCTCGATCCTCACCACTTGGGGCGACCGCAAAGCCAGCGAGCAGGGGCCGCTGCATGATTACGGCAACAAGGATTGGGCCGGCCTGACCCGCGACTATTACCGCCTGCGCTGGGAACTCTATTTCCGCGCCCTCGACAAGGCGCTGCGCAGCGGTGTTCCCGCCACGCCGATCGACTGGTATGCGCTTGGGGAACAGTGGAACCGGGGTCGCGAGACCTATTCCGCCCGTCCGGCGGGCGATTCCTACGCCGCCGCTAAGCGCATCGCCGATTTTCTCGCCATGGAAGGTGCCCCGTGACGAATCCCATGCGTCGAGGTGTCATGCGTACCGCGCCGCGGATCGCCTGAGTCCGATCGCGCCTTGAGAAAATGACGGTCAGAGCCTGATGTAGCTGCCTTTTCGGTCCATCGCATAGGCGACGGTCCAGCAGCCCAGCATGTAGACGACCGCATACAACAGCGCGCCGGGCTTGTCACCGGCCCAGGGCGCGAAGCCAACCGCGTACAGCCAGCTGAACAGGCTTTGCTGCCCTATGTGAATGCGATCCAGCACCTTCTGCCCCACTTCACTGAGGAGGTAAACCACGAGCGCGTTCCGGCCGAAAACTTCGAAGAAGTGCCTCCAGCGGCGCTCCTGCGCGTGCGGAACTGCGTAGATCAGCAGCGCGAGAACGCCAAGGTCGATCCCGACCGTGCAGAGCACGAAGGAACTGGTCCAGATCTTCTTGTTGATCGGGAAGACCGTATTCCACCACAGGGCCAGAGCGATGCAAACGGTGCCCACCAGCACCAGCGTGACGATGGTGGAGCGGCCCGTGCCGCGATCGCGGATGAGGCGGCCGACGAGGTAGCCCCCGAGCACGTTCACAATGGCGGGTAGCGTGCTCAGAATCCCTTCCGGATCGAAGGCCACGCCCTCGCCGTGGTACATGTGCGCTTCGCCGAGTATCAGCTTGTCGAGCTTGATCTCCGCACTGCCGGCGAGCGAGTAGTCGCCGAAAGCGTGCATCAGCCACCAGTAGCCGAGCAGCGCGACGACCGAGAAGGCGACCGCGACCGCGCGTCCTCCGTAGTACACGATGAGCGCCGCCGCGCCGTAACCCAGGGCGATACGCTGCAGTACGCCGAGAATCCGCGTGTGTCCGAGCGGCGCGAGGACGATGTTGCCGTTCGTGTCGCACGTGAAGAATGGAAACCAATAGAGCAGGTAGCCGGCCAGGAAGATCAGTGCAGTGCGCGTCGCGATCTTGCGCAGGACCGCCGCCTCGCCGAGCGCTGCGTATTTGTCGAGCGTGAAGCTGAGCGCCGTTCCGACCACGAACATGAACGTCGGAAACACCACGTCGGTCGGCGTCAGTCCATTCCACGCCGCGTGCAGCAGCGGCGCGTAGGACTTACCCGGACCGACCTGCATGTTCACGACGATCATCAGCGCGATCGTGAGACCGCGCAGCACATCCATCGCCGCGAACCGCTGCGCCATCCGGGGAGGCGACGAGTCTATCGACATGGCTGCTGTTCCACGAACGCCCGTATTGAGTTCAGTTTGCCCGACGGTGAATCCGAACGGGCGCGGACGCGGCAGCAGGAATAGTGGCCAGGGGCGGAATCGAACCACCGACACGCGGATTTTCAGCCAGCAGCAACCGGGTCAGCTTAACCAAATCTCACCCAGCACCCGCTGCCAATTTCCGCCGAGAACAAGCTTGATGTGATCGTCGGTATAGCCCCTTCTTAACAATGCGGCAGTCAGTCCATACATGCGATTCGGCCCCTCAAGACCTGCTACGACTTCGTGAGTGCCGTGAACGCGATAGCGCGGATCCGCCTTCGCGAGCATGTCCTTGAGTATCTGCGGCGTGCCAAGGTCGTTGCTCTCAATGCCCGCGTCCGAGCCGATACCGACGTGCTCGATGCCGACCAAATCGCGTACGTGGTCGATGTGATCGACCACGTGGTCGACGGTCACCGGCTCGCTGCCTCTGACCATGAAAGCGATGCAAGCGATGCCCATTACGCCACCACGCCTGGCGAGGGCACGGATAGCTTTGTCGGTGGACGCGCGCATGGACTGGGGATTGAGTGCGCGGCAGTTACCGTGTGACAGGATGAGGGGTGCTGAGGATATCTCGCAGGCTTCCAGCTTTGTGCGGTCACTGGCGTGGCCCAGATCGACGGCCATCCCCAGGCTGTTCATTCGCTGGATGACTTTTGCACCAAATTCGCTGATGCCCGCGTCCCGGGGCTCAAAAGCGCCGTCGGCCACCGCTGATCGAAAATTGTGGCACAGCTGTGAAATCCTTTGCCCGGCGGCATAACAGGTATCGACGGCATCCACTGTTTCAAACTGAGCACTTGATTGCAGGCCCAAGATGATTCCGTAGCGGCCTGCGGCTTTGCAATCAGCGAAATCCTTTGCCTTGTCGATCCGCATCAGCCATTGCGGATACTGGAGGATAAACTCGTTCCATCGAGCAAACAGCTCGGTCGCTTCGTGGAGTGAGCTCGCGCCGAGACCAAAGTTGATGGCATTCACACCCGAATCCTCAAACTGCCGAAAATCGGTTAATTTGAAGGCATTCGGCTTCGTGAGCCAGTCAGTCAAAGTGTCCTGTCTGTCGGTGCGATATAGAAATTGATTCAGCATATCGATGACCAGGGACTCCCTGATCAATCGCAGCACGCGCTCGGGATACTGCGGCTCGGTCGGTGCGCCGAACGCGTGGCGAGTACAAATCAGGTAGTGTCCTGTCAGCGCTGCCGTGATGGCACCGCGCAGGAAGCTGCGCCGTGAGAGGGGCAATCTCATTGCTTCTACCTCTTAGCCGAAGCCCTCATTTGCCGCCATCACCGAACACGCAACCTGCTACGACACCCGGCGGTATGGAAGATCTGGACTTAACCGACTCCCGACCACAGGATGCAAAGCAATTTGAGGGATCGTCCGCTTGGACGAGAACCTCGCAAACGTAAGCAATTACGTCACGCCCAACCTGAGCTCCTGAGCTCGGCACATTCCTGGCACATCGGTGCGTTGACACGCGCGAACCATGCGGTCCAATGGCGAGCTCGACGGACCCTAGTACATGCGGCCACGCTTAGGACGCGGACGGCGGAGGCGGCAGGCCGATGCGCTCGCGGATGCGATCAAACGCGTGATGCGCGCGCAGCGGATCCCAACGCGGCTCGATCGCAAGAAACGTGAGCCGCACGTCGTGCTCCTGCATAGCCTCCTGCAGGGTCTCGAGCGCGTGGGCATGCTCGCCAAGCCCAAGGTGCACGAGGGCGCGATGCACCGGGGGCACATAGCGGCGTCGAGATCGACCCTCGAGCGAGCGTAGGACGGCTCGGGCCCGAGCGGCATCGCCTGATGCGCCGAGGGTGTAGCCGCGCAGGGCCGTCGCCTCCGTGTTGCCGAACGAGTAGCGCTGCGCTTTGAGAAATTCCCCGAGCGCGCGCCGCGCGCGGCCGCACACTCCGAAGAGCTTGCCGACCACGATGCGTGCTACCCAGAACCGTGGCATCAGCTCCAGTGCGCGCTCGAGCGGCATCATCGCTTCGTCGTAGCGCCGGGCGTTGTAGAGAAATTGCCCCTCGTGGGTGTTGAGGATGGGCGAGACTGGATCGAGGCGCCGTGCCGCACGAATCTCGGCGATCGCCTCGCCGTGCCGGGCGAGATTGGAATGCAGGTGCGCGAGGAACATGCGCGCGCTCGAGTCGCTGGGGTTCAGTGCTGCGGCCCTGCGAAAGGCCTGCTCGGCGCCGCGCCAGTTCCAGTCGTACCAGAATTGAACGACTCCGTACGCAACGTGCGCCTCAGGCAGCGCGGCATCCAGTGCGAGGGCCCGCTGCGCGGCCTCGCGTGCCGACCTAAAGGAATCTTTCGGACGCGCATCGCTCGTGATCGCGAGGGTCGCGTAGCACATCGCCAGCCCGGCCCAGGCCGGCGCATAGCATGCATCTCCTGCCAGCGCACCTTCAAAGTGCTGGATGGCACGGCGGATCGTCGGGGCCGTGCGCTGATCGCGCAACTGACGTCCGCGAAGGAATCGATCGTAAACGTCCGGATCCACGGCAGCGGCCGGTGTGTGCGAAACCGCGAGCTTCAAACGAATCTGCTCCGCGACCGCCTCGCTGACTTCGGCCTGAACCTGCAGGATGCGGTCGAGGGGCCGATCGAAGCTTTCCGACCAGATGTGCACTTGATCACTTGCCCGGATCAGTTGCAGTGTGATCCGCGCGCGACTGCGCTCGTGCCGGACACTGCCTTCGATCAGGTAGTCCGCGCCGAGCTCCACTGCGATCTCGGCAATGCTCTTGTGCGTACCCGCATAGCGCAGAATGGACGTGCGCGCGATTACTCCTAGTTCCTGCGGCGAGCAGCGTCCGAGCTCGGCGATGAGCTGCTCCGTGAGTCCGTCGCTGAAGTAGTTGCGCCTCGGGTCACCGCTTAGATTCTCCAGGGGCAGCACCGCGAGCACTGAACGAGCGGGCGAATCCGTGCTCGCGGCCGGCGTTGCATCCCCCGATCGTGCCTCGGCGCGGGCGAGGAACCGATACCCCTTGCGAGGCACGGTCTCGATCCAGCTGGGCTTTGACGGCTGATCCCCGAGGGCGCGGCGGACCTTTCGTATGGCTGTGTACAGCGCCGAGTCTGCTTCTATAACCACGCGGGGTCCCCAGATTTCCCGGACCGCATCCTCGTGGCTGACCAGTCTGCCGGCCCTCTTCACAAGCAGGCACAGGAGCTCGAACGGTATGCGGTCGAGTTTGATGCGCTGACCTGCTCGACGCAGCTCGAAATTCTCGCTATCGAGCTCGAAGGGATCGAAGTAGAACTTCCCTGCGGCCATCGGCGGCCGTCCTCTTCCCGCGGACCGGGGAAGAGTGTAGGCGTTCGACCGCTCAGCTGGACAGGGAAAAGTCAGAAATACTTCAGTTTGAATGCAGGACTCCCGTGCCCTGGGGGCGTAGCGTGTCGCCCCCGTCGTGACACAAACATTCCCCGCAGGAGAACATCCATGAAGATATGGCAAATGCGCTCACTTCTCGCGGCCCCCGTGCTCGCTCTGGCTCTCGGCGGAGCAGCCCGAGCCGACGCTGGCGAGGCATCCTGCTCCAAGGCGTTGCTCCACGGGGACTACGCATTCACGATCACCGGCCAGATCTTTCCTCCCGGCAAGCCCGTGATCACCCGCCAGGGCGTGGCCATGACTCACTTCAATGGCGACGGCACGCTCACGCAAACTGACTTCGTCATGCAGTATCCGGACATGGGCGGTGGGTCTTCGCCGGTGCCGGGTGAGCCGGATGGCGTAACTCAGTTCAACACCGGCGAGCAGGGCAGCTATCAGGTGTTCGCGAATTGCACCGGGGAGATGGAGATCGATTTCCCGCCGGTGGGCGCCGGCGGCGCCGTGATCAAGGCTCGGTTCGTGCTGAGCCGCGACGGCAACGCCATCCATACGGTCGTTTACTTTGCCCAGCCTCCCGGCGCGGCTGGACCGGTTCCCGCGATGATTCAGAGCGAAGGCCACAGACTGTTTTCATTGTTCTAACGGCTGCCACGCGCTCGCTGAACATCGGGCTTCAGAGCGTTCGGGCAACGCCTGGGGCCCGCTCGGCGTCGACAACGCGCTCGCCGCTGCCGATGGACCTCTTATTTGAACGCGGCGATATGGTCGAGGTGGCGATCGAGATCAAACACTCCACAACGCCGAACCTGTCTCGCCCAGTGAGCGCTTAGACCATCGGCTGAATGGTGGACCAGGGGCGGAATCGAACCACCGACACGCGGATTTTCAGTCCGGGGACGGCGATTCCAGGGGCTTAGTAATCAATCACTTGTAGCGCTTGCCAGCCCCGACCCCAGGCACACCACGGCACAATTACGGCACACCAAGTCTGAGGTCGTCACAATCTCGGCACACCCTGGCTTGGCGCGGCGGGAAAGGTTCGTGATTCCGTGTCCCGCAAGTCGCCCGCGCTCTCGATTGTGCCCACGGGAAGTGCCTCGCAACCAGCCGTAATGATTCATGGAACGGAGCAGCTCGAGAATCTCGACTCCGGCATTATGAGTCCGCTTTGCCAAGGCAGAAGCCTCGAAGAGCTCCGATCAGGGCAATCGACAGGAGGTAGGCGATTGGGCATGAGGGAAGTCATGAAACCAGCACCGGGAAGAATTGTCGATCACCGGTGTTCCCACTCGAAAGCGCCCGAGTATTTAAACGCGCGCACTACCCCAAGTAGTTGAGCCGTAGTCGGTGCAGCGATGGATTGGACCGACAGTCGATAATCGCGCCGTGTTTTCAGGCGCTTACATTCTGCTCGGAGCGCTTGTCTCCTAAATGTCTCTTCTGGGCGAGGACTACCTCGCTGCGAGCTCAGCCGCGGCTTGCGCTGCGTTCTGAGCGGCGGCGGCGGCCGTCCTTTGTGCCACAGGATCTGGAGATCCGGCCTTCTGCATCGCCGGGTTCGGAGGTAAGGGGGCAACGGTGTCACTGGGGGCTCGCGCGGAGGAAGGCACCCGCGCATGAGTACTTGATGTCGTCGCGGTGTCCCCCGCATTGCTGGTCCATGAAAGCACGAGAACGCCGGCGCAAAATCCGATCGTAGCAAGCACACACAGTGCGATCAGCAATCGACGTCCACTGGATGGCATGCGCGAATCATGCGAGTCGGTGATCATTGATGTAAAGCCTGAGGAGCGGATTTTCCGAAGGCGCAAGAAATACTATCTGTCGCCACTCGCGCATTAATCTCACCTTGAGATTCTTCTGGTAGCGCAAACCAATAAATATTGGTGACAGGCGTTGCGTCAACGGCGCGACGTCTGACAGCATTCGCACGCTCGCGGGGCGGAACTCAGCGCCTCGGAGCATCAAGTTGCAAAGATACAGGGAGACACTGTGATCATTGCTGCAGTCCGTTGCTGCGTTATCCGCCTTCCGGGTGTGAGCTCTTGCGTCGAAGCAAGCCGCTACACACGACTCACTCGATTCGCTCCCTTTGCGGTCCTTCTTGCCTTTTATGCGGCAGTGCTGTGCGCGCCGAGCCAGGTAGTCGCCCAGTCATGCGGAGGCGGAACTTTCTGTCGCGGACCTGAGACCTCACCCACTAATCACTATCAGGTCTGCGACGGGGGCATCCCTTGCGGAATTGGCACGAGCGAGGCGAGTGCGATTGCGGCGTATGAGGCGAATGCGGCTTCGACTCGGGGCTACTCCGCCTGCAGTTCCTCGTACGTTGACCAGACTCCAGGCTGGCAGCCAACGCCCATAGGAAACGGAGGCGCAGGCAACTACCCGGGCTACCCGAATCCAACGCCAAGCTGGGACATCACCTATACCTATAGCGCCGAATGGCAGCAAACCCAAAATCCGTTGAAATTTACGATGACCAACGGCCAGGGGTGCACTCACCAATTCAATACGTATGCCTACGTCCAAAGGAGCCGATCGGTTGTAGCTTGTCCCGCGGGATATTATGGGTACGGCGAAACCCCGGCTAATGCCTACTGCTGGACAACCTCAAGCACGTCCGATCCGGCAAAGAACCTGGGCGCCATGTGTCCCACAGCGACTAAGGCCGGCGGAAGCGGTCAAAGTAGTTCTGCGTCGGGCAAGGCCACCGCCGGGTGTCTGAGTGATCCTGTCAATCCCGGCACCGGCAATATTGTACAAGCGGAGGCGGACTACATCGGCCCAGGCCCGATGCCTCTCGGCTTCGTGCGTTACTACAACAGTCTGCTGTGGAACGGGACCTCGGCTCCGAACCCAAACACCTCTGGGGGCATAGGCTTCTGGTCGACGCTCGGTCCCAACTGGCGCTCCTCTTACGATCGCTACATCGGATTCAACCCCGCGGCGGAGTATGCGACCGCGGACGTCTATCGACCCGACGGCAAGCCGCTCGCTTTCGCTCAGCAGTCGAATGGCCAATTTGTGCCCGAGACCGATATTGCCGACCGTCTGGTACAGCTCACGAACGGCTCAGGAACCATCACGGGCTGGCAATTCACGAATGCGGCGAACGATGAGGTCGAGGCCTACAACGCAAGCGGCCAGTTGACATCGCTCACCAGCCGGTCCGGCCTCACTCAAACCCTGAGCTACAACTCCAGCGGTCAGCTGACAACCGTCACGGACACGTTCGGGCGCACTCTCGCTCTCGCCTACGATTCAAGTGGACGCCTGTCAACGCTCACCGACCCGGTGGGCGGCGTCTATACCTACTCCTACACGAGTGTTAACGACGTCGCCTCGGTCACGTATCCCGACAACTCCGTGAGGACCTACGTCTACAACGAGCCCGCCAATACAAACAATCAGAATCAACCTTATATCCTGACTGGCATCATCGACGAAAATGCCAGCCGCTTTGCCACCTTCCAATACAACAATCAGGTCCAGGTTACGGCGACTAATCACGCGGGAGTGGAGCAGTATTCATTCGCGTACCCGGGTTGGACTCAGAGTACTGTCACGGATCCGCTGGGGACCGCTAGAACGTTCTACTTCCAGGTCCTGAATGGAGCGAATCGGACCTCCAGTGTGTCCAAGCCCTGTCTCACGGATTGCGCTGGTTTCGCCGCAGCTACCACCTACGATGCGAACGGCAATAACGCAAGCACCACGGACTTCAACGGCAACGTTACTCACTACGCCTACGATCTGACGCGGGATCTGGAGACTTCCCGCACCCAAGCGTACGGGACTGCGCAGGCACGCACTACTACGACGAGTTGGAATTCGAACTTCCGACTCCCCGCGCTGATTTCCATATACGCGGGAGGCACGGGTTCAGGCACACCCATACAAACCACAGCGTTCTCCTACGACAGCAACGGGAATTTGCTCACCAAAACGATCACCGACACCACAGTGACGCCGAACGTGTCGCGCACGTGGACGTACACGTACGACAGTTACGGTCGCATGCTGACGGCCCAAGGCCCGCGGACCGACGTCAATAGCACGACCACTTATGCGTATTACACGTGCACGACGGGTTATCAGTGCGGTCAGCTGCACACGGTGACCGATCCTGTGGGGAATGTGACGACCTACAACACGTACAACGCGCACGGTCAGCCGCTGACGTTCACGGATCCTAACGGCGTCGTCACGACGCTGACCTACGATGCACGGCAGCGGCTTACGTCGCGGCAGGTAGGCACGGAGACGACGAGCTTCAGCTACTACCCGACCGGGCTGCTAAGACAAGTCACCTTCCCGGATAGCAGCGATGTCCTGTACTCCTACGACAATGCACATCGCCTGACTCAGATCAACGACGGTGCGGGGAACTCGATCCTGTACACCTTGGACGCGGTGGGCAACCGCACTGCAGAGAAGACTTACGATCCGTCCAACACGCTGCATCGCACGCACACGCGTGCTTACAACACGCTGAACGAGCTCTACCAGGACATCAATGCCGCGGGCACCTCGGCAGTGACGACGACCTATGCCTATGACAACAACGGCAATCAGACTGCGATCGATGCGCCGCTGAGCCGCAACACGGCGAATGCCTACGACCCGTTGAACCGGCTGAGCCAGATCACGGACCCCACTAGTGGGAAGACCTACTTTACCTACGACTCGCTGGACGATCTCACCTCCGTCAAGGATCCCCGGAGCTTGACCACGAGCTATGGCTATAACGGCTTTGGTGATCAGACCACCCAGTCGAGCCCCGATACCGGCACCGGGACAAACACGTATGACTCTGGGGGCAATCTCTCGACCTCGACCGACGCCCGAGGCTCGATTTCCAGTTACAGCTACGACGCCGCAAACCGGGCGACTTCCATCGTCTACTCCCTCGGCGGTACGAGCGATCAGACGATTACCTTCAGCTACGACTCGGGGACCAACGGCAAGGGGCGGCTCACCAGTGCCTCCGATGCCAATCACTCTCTGGCCTGGAGCTACGATGGCCTGGGGCGCGTCGTGGGCAAGGGACTGACGGTCGGCACGGTGAACCTCTCAGTGGGCTACGCGTACACAAACGGAGACCTGACCGCACTCGTCACCCCCTCGGGCCAAGCCGTCGCCTACGGCTACAACAGCAATCACCAGGTCACGAGCATCACGGTGAACAGCACCACGGTGCTCTCGGGCGTGAACTACGAGCCCTTCGGCGGCGTGAACGGCTGGACGTGGGGCGACGCCAGCACCACGACCCGAACCTTCAACGGCGATGGCCTTACCAGCCAGATCGTGACCGCAGGCGTGACGCTCGGCTACAGCTTCGACAACGCCAACCGAATCACGGGCATCAGTGACTCCTCGAACAGTGCCCTCAGCTGGACCTACGGCTATGACGTGCTCGATCGCCTGACCAGCGCGACCACGAGCGCCATCACCGACGGGTGGACCTACGATGCCGACAGCAATCGGCTCACGCAGACCGGCACCACCCCGATCACCTTCTCGGTGAGCTCGACCAGCAACCAGCTGACCGCCACCACCGGTGGCCTGGTGCGAAGCTACGCCTATGACGCGGCCGGGCACACGAGCGGTTACGGAACGAACGGCTTTACCTATAACGACCGGGGCCGAATGGCGGTCGCGAACGGCACAGACTACCTCTACAACGCCCTCGGGCAGATGATTGAGAAATCAGGCACGACAGGTACCGCGGTCCTCATGCAGGATGAGTCTGGGCATCTGCTCGGCGAGTACAACGGCAGCGGCCAGCTCATCGAGGAGACCGTGTGGCTGGGAGACATCCCCGTCGCAACCCTGCAGCCGAACGGCTCGGGTGGAGTGAACATCTTCTACGTGCACACTGATCACCTGAACACGCCGCGCAAGGTCGGGCAACCGACCACGGGCACGCTCGCCTGGCGCTGGGATGCCGATCCCTTCGGCACGACCGCGCCCAATCAGAACCCGGCGGGGCTCGGCGCGTTCCCCTACAACCTGCGCTTCCCCGGACAGTACTATCATGGCGGAGACCGGTCTCAACTACAACGTCTTTAGAGACTACGACCCGTTAACCGGAAAGTACATTGAGAGTGATCCAGTCGGTTTAAAGGCCGGGATAAACACATATGCCTATGTTGGTAGCAATCCGGTCGGTAACGTCGATCCACTGGGGCTGGCAAAGATGTGTTGCCGATACCTCGATTCGATTGCGGGAAGCTGGCACGGAATAGGCCTCGGCAAGCGTCACTGTTACATTAAAGCCGATGACGGCAATGTGTACGGCCTTTATCCCCAATCAATCACTTGGGACTTTAGTCTGGGCGTTCCGCGCGTGAACGACCCGCGCGACCGCGGCGGGCAGTGCTACGACTGTCCAGGAAAGGCATGTGCCAATCAGAGCGAGTGTCTTCGGAAAGCTGCTGAGGCCTATCCCATTGCTCAGTACAGCACAATTGGCGCTAACAGCAACACGTTCGCTGGATACCTAGCAGGGTCGTGCTGCAAGGGCGGCATTCCCCCCGGAGTCCACGATGCGCCAAGCGTCTCTGCAGCACCTCCAACCCAAAGTGTCCTTCAGTAGATCATGGTGTCAAATATGGTTGCACGCTCAACCCTCCTTGTCCTGCTATGCGCCGCGATCCTGTCTGGAGGTTGCTCAGGAGCAACGATGACTTACACGGGAGACGGACGCCTACTGGATAACGGGCCGACCGCAGCAAACGATCGTTACGTGGTCGAAGTCGGGACGATCGATCTGTCACAACGGACGAGTAAGACATTCGCGCTTAAGGGACTACCATCAGTTAACTTCGTGGCCGGAATTCAAGTCCCTACGGTGCCGGGCAAAGACAACGACGGGCCCATTGCTGACGCTGACGTGTCGATGGAAATTAAGGACCAATCTGGCTCTCAGGTCGTGGGCGTCGCCGGACCCCTGCGCACTTGGACTTGGTCAGGTTCACTTCATGGAGGCCCCTCGTTTGTCTACGAGCGTGGATCCCCGGGTTCCTACTTTGTACCCGCGGCGAAATCTTCATACGAGTTGACGGTAACAGTTCGCACGCCCAGTTCGGTCGCGAGCCCGGCTTTGGTAGTGCTCAAGTCAGGCGGCTGGAAGTAAGGGGGCT
>CAWJIS010000002.1:0-363321 GCA_963843035.1 uncultured Gammaproteobacteria bacterium | reverse complement strand
CCAGCATCGGCGCCACCGCTACACGTCGGTCGATAGTCTTCACTGGTGCTGGTTCGAACTCATGCGTTCGCGACCGCCCGCTCAGCCGTCCGTTTTCGTGTCGTCACGAGCAAATCGACCTGCAGCCCGGCTCGGGTAGCAGCATTCACTAGAGCGTCGAGGCTGAATTGGTCGATCTTGCCCTTCAGCAACGCGTTCAAGCGTGGCTGAGTGAGACCGAGGCGTACGGCCGCACGAGCCTGCGTCAATCCGCTTCGCTCAACAAACTCCTCGATCCGGATCATGATCTCGGAGCGCAAAGCAAGGTTGCGCGCTTCGGGCTCTCGAAATCCGAGATCCCGGAACACATTACCGCTAGCACGTGCCATCTTCATTCGCTTTGTCATCGTCGCCGTCTCCTGCGCTCCTCCGCAACTGAGCGAAACCGGTCCACAGCCAGGTCGAGCTCTCTTTGCGGTGTCTTGCGCGTCTTCTTCTCGAAGGCGCTCAGGACGTATATCGCTTCGGGCTGATTCGCCACGTAGAGCACACGGAACTCGCCTGCCTAGTGAATCCGTATCTCTCTCACACCGGGCCCTACCGTTGACATAGGTTTCCAGTCCTTCGGCTCGCGGCCCTGCTGCACGCGGTTGAGCTGGTGCCCGCTCTCGCGCCGTGCGTCTTCCGGAAAGTCGCGAAGTCTCCGCAGACCGTCGCCGCACCAGACGATCGGCTTCACGGCAGCATTATATCAGTATTGAGATAAGCGTTCCGAAGGGGATCGCAACTTTGGCGGAGACGTAAAGGAGACAAGCCATTTTGAGGGTCTCTAAGCTACTGATCTAGCAAACGAATTGAACTTCGTCGCTCCAGTCCATCATGGAAGCGCCGGATACCCGGCGGTCGATCTTTGCGGTCCGTTTGATCGGAGGATTCGTGTCTTTGGTACAAACCGACGATAACTAGGGGTTCTCACGTATAGGTGTCTCGTCCTCGGCCGTCGATGATGTGTAATCGAGACAAACGGTTGCGTGCCCGTCTCTTCGCCAGAACGTGTTTTCCGGTCCGTTGCGCCGAATGCGGGCAAATATCAAATCGGAAGGCATCGCGGTACGTTCTAGTCTTGCGATGGGCCTGATCAGACCGATCCTTCAACAAAAGCGCGGAATACGCTGGACACTGCCAGCGCAACGGGTCCATCGAGAGGCACAGGTTGTTTATTTCGCGCTCAAACATCCCCACGTGCCTTGGTACGCAAAATTGGTCGCGGCGTGCAGCGCAGGTTACATTTTCAGTCCGGTTCAACTCATTCCAAACTTTATTCCCGTGCTTGGATTCTTGGACGACTTCTTGGTTCTCTTCCTGGGGCTAAAGCTACTTCGAAGAATTATTCCTCCAGAAGTGCTCAAGGAATGTCGCGAGCTGGCCGAAGCCGCCAAAATGCGGCGAAAAGATGAAATCAGATCAAGGGCGGCAGTCATTGCGGTTGTGGCAATTGCTACGGTGTGGCTGCTGGTGGGGATCGCGGCTACGAGACTGATAGCTACATATATCTCGCATTAAGGTCCGGGTCTAAGGAGCCGACATGAGACGCACCGCTGCATTGACGAGTCTGCTGCTGATGCTGGGCACGGCTGCTGCGCACGCAAAGGAGTGCAAGGGCGTCAACTTTCCGGAGCACGTGCAGTTGGACGGCATCGATCTGACGCTCAATGGGCTGGGCATACGCAAGGCGACGTTCGTCAAGGTGAATGTCTACGTCGCGGCGCTTTATGTCAGCCAGGTATCCCGTGATCCGAAAGGTCTCATCGAATCAAACGGGCTGGATGAGCTGATTCTTCATTTCGTACGCAGCGTAGGCGTCGATGATCTGAGGAAGGGGTGGAGCGAGGGCTTCGTCCAAAACTCGAAAGATCAGCTTGCCGTGCTCAAGGAGCGGATCGCAACCCTCAACGGCTGGATGTCCGATATGAAGACAGGCCAGCGGCTCATCTTCATCCGCCGCCCTGGCGTGGGTATCGAGGTGGATGTCAACGGGGCCGTGAAGGGGACGATCGCGGGCGAAGATTTTTCGCGAGCGTTCATCTCAATCTGGCTCGGCGCGACGCCGCCAAACCCGGAACTCAAGAGCGGCTTGTTGGGCGGAGAGTGCGAGTAGGAATGAACTCCGACTAACGCGGCACAGGTGGCTCGGCCGATCCGGACTCGGAGTCATCGTCATCGAGACTCGGCGTGAAAATCTCTGACGATCAGACCGCGCATCCGCTCGTGCAGCTCTCCAGCGACCGGAGTTTGCTCGAGCAACGATAACAGTCGCTCCTCGGAAACTATCCCGCGACGGGCAAGCTCCCGCGTGAATATCAGGTCCTTGTCGTGCGCAGCCGCATACTTTGCGATAGCGAGGTCGTGGGGCTCCAGACACATTCCCTTCACACCCTCCGTTTCGCCGGGAGGCAAGTTCACCAACCGTCCCTTCCAGCCTCTTGGAAGGGTCGCAGTGCTCGCGTCAACCGGATCCGCGTAGTAGCCAAAAGTCTGGTGAAACGGTGAATCGACGCCGATCGCATTCAGCCATTCGGTTCGATCTGCAGGTTTCGACGCGATCAGATCCACCTCGAAGGAGGTGAGGATCTCGTCAGGAACGTCGGGGTACTTGCCGTGGAGAGACTGACTACCAATGATGATGAACTGCTTTTCGCCAGTGATGCGACCGGCAGCGCGCAGCACATGATCAACCTGCTGCTTCTTCATTCAGTTTTCTCACTTCCCCTATCGGAAGTAATCCGACGAAGGGCGCCGACTGCCGAAGTCTGACGGCGTTCTCGTCGCGTCCGAGCATCGCGGCAAAGAGCTCGCCGTCGTCGCTTCCCTCCGCAATGTCTTGCCATTCTCTGTAAGCCGCACCCCAAACGCCCTGCTGTTTCCAGCGGTAGAGATTTGCGAGGATCTGAGCGCGTATCTCGCGCGGCGTGAACCGTCCTACGATTGCAAGCGAGATGGAACGCCTGAGCTCGTCCAATTCCTGATGCAGGAAACCCCCTCGCGGCGGGGGGCGAAGGCCGCGTTCGGTGAGGTCCAGCGCATCACCTTCGCCCAAGCCCCACGCGTCAAGGGTCGCCTTCGGCAGCAAGACCCCCAGTGAGTTTCCGATACGCCGCAGAGGGACCTTCATGAGTACATTATAACTAGTTATTACATCAGCGACAACATCCGTCAGGGCGCGCGCGGCTGCGGCCGGCTGAGGATCCACAACGCGCCCGGCAGGGCGCTGAAATCGGCCACCAGCGCCAGCACGAATGCCGCTGAAGTGACGATGCCGAACTGACGCATCGGCGGCAGGTCCGAGAGGGCGAGCGCAAGGAAGCCGCTCGCGTTGATGAGGGTCGCGAACAGAATCGGCCGACCGGCCACCATGAGCGCGTGGCGCAGCGCCCTGGCCGTGGTGCCGTCCGCCCGTCCCTGCTGAAAGTGATAAAAGAAGTGAATCTGGTCGTTCTCGGTTGCGCCGAGCACGGTCGAGCCGATCAGGATGGTCGCGATGTTGAGCGGAATGCCGGTGCCTCGCATCACGAGGAACACGGTCAGAATCGCGAACAGCGACGGAATCATCGCCATCAGCCGCCCGGCGGGACTGCGGAACACGAACAGGAAGGCGACGAAGATGACACTCGCCGTGAGCACAAAGCTCTCGGTGAGCGTCGGCACCAGGTGCTCGCTGATCTGCGCGGCGAGCACGCCTCTGCCGACTGCCTGAGCCCGCACGTTGCGCAGCGCCGGCTCCCGCGCCTGCATGGCGCTCACGGTCTGCTCGATGAAGGTGCGCATCGCGCCCGGCGGCCCGAAGGGCTCCGCACGTCCGCGTACGCTGAGTCGCACGCTCGCGAGATCGGCGATATCGACGTAGCCACGCGCACCCGGCTCGGTGAGCAGGATCTGCTCGAGATCGGCGGCGAGCTTCGGCCAGGCGTCCGGCGCCTCCGCCAGCCGATCGGACCCGGTCTGAACATAGCGTGCCCACCGCAGCACCGAGGTCGGGCCGTCGACCGCGGTGATACGCGGATCGCGCTCGAGGCGCTCGCCGAGCCCCTCCACGGCGCGCAGGAAGTCCGGGTCCAGGGCATGGCCGGGGGCCGTCTGCAGCCACAGCTCCACGACGTCGAGCCCGCTCAGCTGGCGGAAGCGCCGCGTATCCTGCGCCACGCGCTCGTTCGCATTGACGTAACTCAGCGCGTCCGTCTCGAGCGGCAGAGGCGCGATCCGGCCTGGAACGCCGAAAAGCGCTGCCGCCCCGCACAGCATCAAGGCGATCGCGCCCCCGACCAGTGCCCAGCGCCAACGACGTGTCAGGGGCACGAGCCTGTCGGCAAAGCCTTCGAACCAGGCCGCGGCTGGCGCGGGCGCGGCGCGGACCGGCACGCGCAGCAGCAACTGCAGCGCCGGGAAGAGGCTGAAGCAGGCGATCCAGGCCACGAGGAGCCCGCTCGCCGTCCATAGGCCCATCTCGCGCACCGGGCGGATGTCCGAGACCGCCAGCGCGGCGAAACCCACGGCGGTCGCGAGGATCGAGGCGGTGCACGGGAGAAACTTGTCGGCGAGCGCGCGGGCGTGATGCTCGAGCGGCGTCGCAGCGTCGCTCGCGTCGAGGTAGCGCGAGTGAATGTAGACCAGCGTGGCGGTGGTCGTGACCATCACCGTGAGCGGCACGAGCGCCGAGACCACGGTGTGGGAGAAGCCGAGGATGTCGGCGAGCCCCATCGCGATAGCGACCACGCCAGCCAGCGTCAGGACGACAGCCGCGAGAGTGCGCCAGGAGCGATAGACGATCAGCACCAGCGTCATCAGGAAGACGCCGAACAGCGGCATGAAGCGCTTGGTCGCAAGACCCGTCTGACGCTCGAGCCAGGCATCGAGCCACGGCGATCCCACGCGCCGCACCGCCGTGAAGGGCGAACCGCCGGCCTCGAGCGGCCGCAGCCGCGCCTCGATCGCCGCGAGCGTGCGGTCGCGCTCGCCCGGGGAATGCACGCGCAGCTCGAGCGCGATGCCGAGATAGTGATCCCCTAACAGGCCCGCGCGGCGCAACAGCGCCGTGCCGGTCGCGAAGGCGCGCAGACGCCCGGACTGCGCGGCGTTGAGTTGTGCGCCGGGCACTGCGAGGCGGTAGAGGGTCAGGAGGCTGTGCGGCTCGACACCGGCGATCCGCGCGAGCTCGCCTTCGAGGTGGTCGGCGGCGCCGAGCGCAGCCGGACTCAGCGGATCGGGCGCCTCGAGGACCAGCAACGCCTGTTGGCCCTCGGGGAAGCGGCGCTCGAAGTCGCGGGTCGCGCGTGCGACGGGGTCGCCCGGCACCATGAGATGCTCGATGGCGAGATCGTCCGGGATGCGCAGCGCGCCGCACACTCCCGCTACCGTGAGAGCCAGAAAGGCACCCGCGATCCAGCCCCTGAGCGAGAGGACGCGAGTGAAGATTGCTGGAGCCCCGGGCAAGGCGGGCACACTCATGGAACGGGCGCTCCTGCCGACCACGTAGGTCCCCGGCGCGCGCTGATGATAGCCTAAACGCATGGCTACACTGCTGGCCGCCGCGGCGGTAACGCTGGTCTTCTGCGCTCCGGGATATCCGGGCGAGACCGGGGATGCACAGCCCTACGTCGATCAGTTTGCGCAAGCGGTTGCGGCGGCGGCCGGCTGGCCCAAGGGGAGCCTCGCGGCAGTCTACGATCCGACCGAGTCCGGGGGTCTTGCGAAGCTCGAGCGCCCCGATGCGGGGCTCGCGTTCGTGCCGTATCCCTTCTTCGTCGCCCACAGCGACAAGCTCCGTCTCGTACCGCTCGTCGAGGCGGATGTGACTGATACGGGGCCCCGCGAGCGTTGGAGTCTCATCGCGCGGCGCGGCCGCGTGCAGGGCCCGGCGTCGCTCGCGGGCTTCACTCTCGTGAGCACCGCGGGCTACGCTCCGGTATTCATCACCCGTGCGGCACTGCCTGCGTGGCAGCTGCCGCGCGACGTGCGCATCGAGGCGACGGGACAGGTGCTGAGCGCTCTGCGGCGCGCGGCCGCCGGCGAGTCTGTCGCGGTGCTTCTCGATCAGAGTGAGACGGCGGCGCTTGCGAGCCTGCCGTTTGCGAGCGAGCTCGAGGCGGTCGCGCAATCGCCCGAGCTGCCGGTCGCAGTGCTCGCCGTGGTCGGCTCGCGGGTGCCGGCGGCACGCGCCCGGAGCCTGCGAGCGGCGCTCCTCAACCTGAGCCACGCGCCGGCCAACGCGGAGCTGCTGGCAGCGATGCGTCTCAAGGGCTTCGTGCCAGTGCCGTGAGGCGCCGGGCCGCAGGTGCAGCGATCGCGCTGCTCGCGGCCGGCTGCGCGGCGCCGCCACCGCGGCCTCAGGCGCCGGGCGCTGCGACGACGATCGAGCAGCGGGTCGAGGCGATCACCGCGGATGCGCGCCGCAGTGAACACGAACCCGATACGGCGGTCCGCAGTGAGTTGGCCGCGGATGCCGGGCGCCAGGCCGAGGCGTGCCTGGCAATGGAGCCGCAGGCCGCCGCCTGTCTTTACGGACACGCGCTCGCGCTCGGTCTCGAGGCGCGGGCTCATCCCGCGAACGCGGGCGAGTCGCTGAAGCGGATGCTCGCTGAGCTCGCGGCCGCCGACGCGATCGACCCCGGTTACGATGAGGCAGGTCCGGCCCGCGTGCGGGCTCTGGTATTGACGCGGGCGCCGGGATGGCCGCTAGGGCCCGGGGACCGGGAAGCGGGCGTGGTCGCCGCACGGCGCGCGGTGAATCTCCGGCCGCAGTACCCGCCGAATCTGCTGGCACTCGCCGAGGCCCTGGCAAAGAGCGCAGATGTACCCGGCGCGCACGACGCCTACCGGCATGCCCGCGATGAAGCGCTCGCCCTGCCAGAATCTGCCGACCGCGATGAGTGGCTGCGCGAGGCGGATCGGGGTTTGCAACGTTAGAATCTCACAACGCTCCGACCGCATAGCTCAGCCGCAGCAGCGCGAGCGACTCGTCGAGGGCGGCGTCGTCGCGGTTGTTGACGGCGTTGACTTCCAGGCTGACCGCATCGAGTACCTGGGTGTTCGTGGCCAACCCGGCCGCGTAGAGCTCCCGGGAACTGCGCAGATTCTCCTCTGCCTCCTCGACGGCTTCGCCCGACGCCTTGACGCGGGCCTGCGCCTCGTGCACGTCGAGCCAGGCTTGCCGGACCTGGAGCTCGATGCTCGAGCGCAGGTCATCGAGGCGTTCCTGCGCTGCGCGCCCTGCGCTGCGCAAAGCCGCCGCGCGCTGACGCGCCTGCCCGCCGTCGAACAGATTCCAGGTGAAGCCGACACCCACGGTCGAGAAGTCCTGGCGATCCAGAATCTGATTGTCGAAATGGGCGTAACCGCCGATCAGTGCCACCTGCGGAAGCGCTTTGCCGCCCTCGGCTTGTGACTGTGAGGCGAGGGTGTCCACACGGGCCGCCAGAGCCTTGAGCTCGCTGCGCGAGCCGAGAGCACGCTGCACGAGGCTCGCGACCGGCATCACGGCGAGAGAGGCGTCCGCGGAGATGCGCTGATCGAGCTCCGCTCCGCGCTCGAGCGGTTCGCCGAGGCTGCGGTTATAAGTGGCCTGGGCGATTTCGCCGCCGTTGGCGGCCCGCACCCTGAGCTGCTCGGCGTTCGCAAGAGCCACCCGCGCTGCCAGCAGATCGGCCTTCGCCACCAGGTCGCGCTCAACCATGTGCTGCACGTCGCTGGCGTGGGCAGTGAGACTCGCAACGCTCGACTGCGCTGCCTCGAGCCCGCGCCGCGCCCGGAGCACCCCGACATAGGCCTCGGCAACCTCCAGCTTGAGCGCCGAGGTTTCCGCCTCCTCAGCCTCGGAGGCTCCGACCAGGGCGTGATGCGCGGCGTCGATGCCGGCCGATATCTGTCCGCCGGTGTACAGAGGCAGTTTCAACTGCACGCTGCCGGAGACGAACTGGTCTTCTTTGAAAATCGGCCCGGAGCGGAGTGCAAAGCCGGCGGTCGTAACGTCCAGCGTCGGTGATGCATTGAGGCGCGTGTAGCCGCCAACCGCGTCCAGTGACGGCCAGCGGGCACCGCGCGCGGCTCGCTCGGCCGCGCGGGCGCCTTCCACATCGGAACCCGCTGCGGCCAGTGCCTTGTCGCGTGTGAGCGCCAGCCTCCAGGCGTCCGCGAGACTCTCGGCCCCCGCGGCGTGCCACGAGCCCGCTACGGCGACGGCCAGCAGAGCGATGGGCAGCGAAAGCGCCGAGCGGGCCATGCTCATCTCCTTAAGGCGCGGCAAGCGCCTTGTCAGTACGCGGGATAGTGGCTCTCGCGGCTATGCGCGCCTCTTTGCGCTTGAGATACGCGTAGTAGAGGACCGGAATCACCAGTAACGTCAGCACGGTCGAGACGAAAATGCCGAAGATGAGCGAGACGGCCAGGCCGTTGAAGATCGGGTCGTCCAGGATGAAGAAGGCCCCGATCATCGCCGCGAGCGCCGTGAGGGCGATGGGCCGGGCGCGGATCGCCCCGGCCCGTACGACGGCATCCTCCAGAGTGCGTCCGGCGCGCACCTCGACGTCGATGAAGTCGACCAGCAGGATGGAGTTGCGCACGATGATGCCGGCGAGGGCGATCATCCCGATCATCGAGGTCGCCGTGAACTGCGCGCCGAGCAGCGCGTGGCCCGGCATCACGCCGATGATCGTCAGCGGTATCGGCGCCATGATGATGAGCGGCAGGACATACGAACCGAACTGCGCCACCACCAGCAGATAGATGAGGACCAGGCCCACGGAATAGGCGAGACCCATGTCGCGGAAGGTCTCGTAGGTGATCTGCCACTCGCCATCCCACTTGATCGCCGCGCTGTTGGGATCGTCTGGCTGGCTCACAAAGCGCTGCGCGATGGGCTCACCGCCCGGCGGCTGTCGCCTGACGAGACCGACCAGACTGAACATGCCGTACAAGGGGCTGTCGAGCCGGCCGGCCATGTCCCCGGTGACGTATGCGACTGGCAACAGATCCTTGTGGTAGATGGTGCTGTCCCAGGCCGTCTGGCGCACGCTGACGAGCTCCGAGAGCGGAACACGCGCGCCTGTCGCCGAGCGGACTTCGAGCTCCAGCACCTCGCCGATCCTCTCCTTGTCCGCAACCGGCAGCTCGAGCCGCACGGGAATGGGGTAGCGCTCGCGACCCACGTGCGCGTACGTGACGTCGGCTCCCTCGAGGCCCAGTTGCAGCATTTGGGCCACCTGCTCCTGCGCGACCCCGAGCAGCGCCGCCTTCTGGCGATCGACCCCGACCACCAGGCGGGGCGATGGCGCCTCGACGCTGTCATCGGTATCGACGATGTCCCGTGTGCCGTCGAAGGCGGCACGGAGCTGCTTCGCCAGGCGCTGCTGCTCGGCATAGCGCGGCCCGTAAACCTCGGCGACGATCGGAGCCCGCACCGGCGGTCCCGGTGGCACTTCGACGACCTGAATCGACGCGGAGTACTTGCGGCCAATCGCCGCCAGCGCCGGCCTGACCGCGAGCGCGATCTCATGGCTCTTGCGGCTGCGGTGCCGCTTGTCGACCAGATTGACCTGAATGTCCCCGAGCTGGGGGGCCTGCCGCAGATAGTACTGGCGCACCAAGCCGTTGAAGTTGATCGGTGCGGAGGTGCCGGCGTAAACCTCGTAGTCGCTCACCTCGGGCACTTGCTCGATCACGTGCGCGAGCTCATCGAGCACACGGGCCGTCGTCTCCACGGTCGTGCCTTCGGGGAGATTGGCGACGACCTGGAATTCCGACTTGTTGTCGAAGGGCAGCATCTTCAGGACCACCAGCTGCACCACGACCAGTCCCGCTGCGATGACGATCGCAGCCAGGATTCCCCAGTAGAGCCGGTGCCGCCGCGCGCGCCCGGCTGCTCCTGCAAGGTGGGGACGCACGATGCGCTCAAAGAGTCGCGTCAGTCCGCTCAGTTGCGCGGGCTCGGCCCCTGCTGCATGACTGCTGCTGAGGAGCCTGCGGCACAGCCACGGGGTAAAAATGAGCGCAATGGCCAGCGAGATGAGCATTCCCATGCTCGAGTTGATGGGAATCGGGCTCATGTAAGGCCCCATGAGTCCGTTCACGAAGGCCATCGGCAGGAGCGCGGCTATGACGGTAAAGGTCGCGAGGATCGTCGGCCCGCCGACCTCATCGACCGCTCGCGGTATGATTTCCGCGAGCGTCCCGCCGCCAAGACCCATGTGCCGGTGGATGTTCTCCACCACGACGATCGCATCGTCGACCAGGATGCCGATCGAGAAGATCAGCGCGAAGAGTGACACGCGGTTGATCGTGAAGCCCCAGGCCCACGAGGCGAACAATGTAGCCGCGAGCGTGATGGTCACGGCCGCACCCACCACCAGGGCTTCCCGGCGGCCCATCGCCAGCACGACGAGCAGCACGACGGATGCGGTCGCGAACAGCAGCTTCTCGATGAGCTTGATCGCCTTATCGTTCGCCGTCTCGCCGTAGTTGCGCGTCACGGTCACCTGCACACCCTCGGGCAGGTAGACGCCGCGTAACTGCCCGATACGACGGACGACCTGGTTCGCGATCGCGATCGCGTTCGTCCCCGGCTTCTTCGAGACCGCGATCGTGACGGCTGGAGCATGTGCGGTCGGTGGCAAGGCGCGTGCGGCCGCGCCGGGGCCGGTCCCGAGCCACACGTAAGAGTCGGGCTGATCGGGCTGCGTGGACACTTCCGCGACGTCCTGCAGGAACACCGGCCGGCCGTGATCGACCCCGACGACGAGCCCGGCCACATCGTCCCGGCTCGCCAGGAACTCGCCCGCATCCACGGGAGTCACGCGATCGCCGCCTTCGAGGGTACCGGCATGCTGGACGACATTTGCGGCGAGCAGCGCACGCGCGAGATCATCTGCAGTCAGCCCGAAGCCCGCGAGCCGCTGCGGATCGAGCTGAACGCGCACGATGCTCTGCGGCGCGCCGATGGTGTAGACGTTGCGCGTGCCGGGCACGCGCTTGATTTCGGTCTCGATCGAACGGGCAACCTGACCGAGCTCATGGGCGCCGCGCGCAGGGTCCGCCGTCCAAAGAGTCAGGGTGACGATGGGCACGTCATCGATGCCTTTGGGCTTTACCAGCGGCTGCAGGATGCCGGAATTCGCCGGCCGCCAGTCCTGATTGGAATAGATCGCGTTGTAGAGCCGTACAATCGCATCGGTGCGGTGCTCACCCACCTTGAACTGCACGCTGAGGATCGCGAGTCCCGGGCGCGAGGCGGAGTAGATGTGCTCGACGCCCGAGATCTCCCCGAGCACCTGCTCCATGGGAGAGGACACCAGGCTCTCGACCTGCGCGGCCGAAGCGCCCGGGAACGCAATGAATATGTTCGCGAAGGTGACATCGATCTGCGGCTCCTCTTCGCGTGGTGTGACCAGAACCGCAAACACGCCCATCAGGAGCGCCGCGAGCGCGATGAGAGGCGAGAGAGGGCTGTTCAGAAACCGACGTGCGACACGGCCGCTGAAACCGAGAAGCCCACTCCCTGCCGGCTGCTCCGGCCTCTGGTGTGCGGTCTCATTCATGAGCCCGCTCGCGAGGCAACCGTTACGGGCTTGAGCTCCTTGACGGCAGCCAGGGGATCGAGCGCAACGCGCTCGCCCGCTACGAGTCCGGACAGAATCTCGACGCGGTCGTCGAAGCGATCCCCTGCCCGAACCTGACGCATGGACGTACGGCCGCTCGAATCGAGCACGTAGACCGCGGTGACTTCACTGCGCTCGATGAGGCAGCGCTCCGGCACGAGCACTCGTTCGGCTTCCCCGGTGACAAAACCGACCTTGACAAACATTCCGGGGTACAGGTCAGTCGCGTTCTCCGGCAGCTCGAGCCGCGCGCGGAACGTGTTGGAAGGCGCGGACGCTTCCGGGAAGACCGTCACCCGGGTGGCCTCGATGCGTCGCCCGTCGACATACACCGCGCCCCGCTTGATGCGGCGGACCTGCGCAACGATCGATTGCGGCACGTCGACCGTCACCCGCAGATACTGCAGTGACAGACCGCTCATGAGCGGCGTCCCGGGACTGACCGTCTCCCCGACCTGCACCAGGCGTTTGGTCACTATCCCGGCATAAGGTGCGCGGACCTCCGTATACGCGACTCCCTCCCTGGCGCTCTCGAGCGAGGCTCGTGCCGCCGCCAGCCGCGCCACGGCGGCATCGCGGTTCGCCGCCACCTCTTCGAGTGTCGCCTTCGGGACGACCTTGCGCTCGTACATGTCGGAAATGCGTTGGTACCGGGACTGTGCTTCCGCCTCGCGGGCGGTGGCCTCGTGCAGTGCGGCTTCGGCCTGGGCGAGTCCCGCGCGCTGCTCGGTGGCGCGCAGGCGAATGATCACGGCTCCCGCCGGGACGAAGTCGTTGACGTCGTAGAGAATGGCCTCCACCCGGCCCGAGGTCTGAGCCGCGACGGTGCCTTGATTCACCGCCTCGATGAGGCCATCGAGCCTGCGCTCGATCGGGGTGCGTACGCGCTCCACGACGCTGCTCTGAAGAGTCGGTTGCGCGTGGCTAGCGGCTCCCGGGTGACCACCGCCGCAGCCTCCAATCCACAGGCCCGCAAGGGCAGCGGTAGCGAGCGCGTAAGTTCGGCTGTGCATGCGGGCACGCGCCTGCATCAGGAGAACGCGGCACCCGGCGGGCGTCCCAATTTCTTCAGGACGATTGCCAGGGGGCAGAAACCCGTGAATGCGGATTGCAGCAGATTCAACCCCACGAATCCCGTGAGCAGGAACCAGTAGGGGCTCACCAGAAGTCCGAGCGCGAGGCTGAGCAGAACCATCGTGCCGGCGAAAGCGAGCACGATCCGGTCAATCGTCATGGCGGTCTCCGATGCTGATGCTGGGAGTTCAGGCGCTAGTATATTAGCTATTGCTTAATTAGCCAGTGCTAATTATACTGATCGTAGGACTGGCGCTTTCCGAGGTGATGAGATGGCCACGACCCGCGCGGCGCAATCGGCGGGACTCTCTGCCGGGCTCGCGCGCACTGCGCGTGAGATGCAGCCTCACGCCGTGAAGGCCGCGGAGCTCATGCGCGCACTCGCCAACGAGCAGCGCCTCATGGTGCTCTGTCACCTGGTGCAGGGCCCACTGTCGGTGGGTCAACTGAACCAGCGGCTGCCGCTGAGCCAGTCGGCGCTATCGCAGCACCTTGCGGTGCTGCGGGAATCCGGCATCGTTCAAACCGAGCGCGAAGCGCAGACGGTGCGCTACTCCCTGCCCCCGGGCGTGGTCACGCGGCTGCTCGGGGTTCTGCATCAGGAGTTCTGCAGGCGCTGAGGCCGAACCAGGTACGCACTAGCCACGCTGTCACGAGGCGCGAGGCGCCCCTACTCTGCCGACATGCATCCGTACCCGCATATCTACAGCGCATCCGCCACGGGTCAAGGCAAGGGATCAGTGACCGTTGCCTCGCCGCAGCTGTCGAGCTTCGAGACAGCGGCGCCGCCGGAGTTCGACGGACCGGGCGGGGTCTGGTCACCGGAGACGCTGCTGTGCGCTTCGCTTGCCGACTGTTTCATCCTCACATTCCGCGCCGTGAGCCGGGCCGCTCGCTTCGAATGGTCACGACTCGAGTGCCGGGTAGAGGGGGTGCTCGAGCGAGTCGGCCGGACGTCGCAGTTCACGCGCTACACGACCTTTGCGAGGCTCACCGTCTCCGAGGGAGCTGACACCGCGAAGGCACGCGAGCTCCTCGAGCGTGCCGATGAGGGTTGCCTGATCGCAAACTCGGTGCGCGGATCGCGCGCGCTCGAGACGCAGATCGGCGTGGAGAGCCCGGCCAGCGTGGCTGCCTAAGGATCCCAGCGATGGTTCCAGCGCGTCGGCCGTTCACCGACCCTTTTGATAGGTGCCGACGAGTTGCGAGTCTGCGAGCACGCGCCCCTTGAGAGCATCCAGAAGCTGGGCCTTGCTCGGGTGCTCGAGATCGGACAGCAGCGCATCGAGAGCGTAAAGCTTGTGAAAATACCGATGGCGGCCGGTCGGCGGGCACGGACCACCGTAGCCGGCACGCTGCCAGTCATTGAGCCCCTGCACAGCTCCAGGCGGCATGCCGCCCGTTGCCGCGCCCTCCGCCAGACCGTGCGCATCAGGGGGAATGTTGTATACGACCCAGTGTACCCAGGTCATCTTTGGCGCACGCGGATCGGGTGCATCGGGGTCATCCACGATGAGCGCAAAGCTTTTCGTGCCTGATGGAGCTCCCGACCAATTCAGCGGCGGTGAGATATCGGCGCCCTCACACGTGTACTGCTTTGGGATCGCGCCGTTAGCAGCAAACGCAGATGACTTCAAGATAAAAGCCATGGCCACCACGCGTCATTCCGCGGCCAGCGGATAGCCGGCCTTTGCCCAGTCTTCGAATCTCATATCCGCCGCAGTGACGTTGCGGAACTTCAAATCCTGAAGGCTCTTCGCCGCCAATGCGGCACGCGCACCAGAGCCGCAATATAGGGTGACTTTCGCGTTCAGATCGGGCTTCTCCGGAAAGCCCATATGCGGCCAGATCCTGAATTCGATCAGGCCACGAGGGATGTTGACTGCGCCGGGCACATGGCCACTGGCGTACTCGGCGGGCTCGCGCACATCGATGATGAGCCCCAGCGTGTTGGTATCGAAAGCGGTCTTGAACTTCGCCAGATCGATCGTGGGGACCTGCGCCTTGGCCTGGACAACCAGCTCGCTAACCGACGGCGGATACGACTGCGCCCACCCCCACTGCGCGCAGAGCAGGCCGCTGACAATCAGCAGGGCGGCGTTGAAGGTCCTGGACCTGATTGGCATGCGCATCAGACCACCTCAGAGCAGGTAAGCCGGCTGAGCTGCGCTGCGCGCGATGTGATGCGTCGATCCGCGTCCGACCGGCGTCCGAAAGGCCGGCGGCTTGACGACCAGCACATCGCACTCCAGCGCATCGAGCAGCCGTTCGGCCGTGTGGCCGATCGTGGCGCGCCCGATGCGCGATCGGGACACCGCGCCCAGGGCCACGATCTGCGCCGACTCGTGCCGCACGACGCCGGGAAGCAGCTCTGCGGCGTCGCCTTCGACAACCTGCACGAAGCGCTCGGGCACCTTGTGCCGCCCGGCAAGCGCCAGGACCGGCGCGCGGATGCTGTTCGAGTGAGCGCCCCGCACGTCTTCCTGGACCTCCTCCGGCAGACCTCGCAGGTCCCGCTCTGCCCGGACTCCATCCCACGGAGCGCCCGCATGAAACACCCGCAAGCTCCCCTTGAGTGCACCACTGATCGTGCCTGCCGTCTCGAGTATCTCGTCATCCAGTGCCGCAGGTTTCCCGTGCGATCGGGGCGGATCGACCGCCGCCATGATGACAGCGTCGGTATATGGGCGCCCGTTCTTGATGAACAGAACGGGGCACGGACAGTTCTCGATCAGCTTGTAATCGGTCTGCGCCAGCAGCAGGCGCGCGGTGCGTCCCTTAACCGACGACTGAGCAACGACCAGACTGGGCTTGAGCCGCAGCACCTGACGGACGATGCCCTCATAAATCGGGTAATCCCAGCGAACGCTGGTGCGAACGCGCACGCCCAGAGCCCGCAGCCGCCCGGCCGTGTGCTCGAGGCGCTTGCGGCGGCGATCGACCAACTCCTTAATATCCTGCTCGAGGCCTCCTGAGCTGAGCCGATCCGGACGAGCGATGTCCGGATCAAATATGCAGTGAAAAAGCTCGACCCCTGCGCCGAGGCCGGAGGCGAGCTGCGCCACCTTCGCCAGCTCCCTGGACCCCAGTCCTGCGGGCGAGCGGACGGCGAACATGATATGACGCCGGCTCATCAGATCCTCACCTCCGGCAAGTGTCCACAAGCGGGACCATAACGATTCGCATCGACTCCGCCATCAGCACTGATACGCATGACCGTCGGGGGCGGTACCATCACGCTCTCCCGGGAGGCGCAACCATGAAGGCAACCTCGGCGATCGGATTCCTGAGCCTGGTACTGCTGGCGCGCGCGCTGTCGGCCGGTGCCCAGACACACGTCGACCCCAAGTACCCGATTCACGACCGTGATCGCCCGCAGCCGGCGGTCGTAGATCCAGGCACGGCGAGCACGCAAACCACACCCGGCCGCCCGCCATCGGACGCCGTGGTGCTTTTCGACGGACGCGATCTTTCACACTGGCAACAGCAGGACGGCAGCGCACCGAAATGGAAAATCGGCAGCGGCTACGTCGAGGTCGTGCCGGGGAGCGGTTACCTCGATACGCGCGAGGCGTTCGGCGACTGCCAGTTGCACGTCGAGCTCGCCGAGCCCGATCCACCTAAGGGGGAGGATCAGAACCGCGGCAACAGCGGGGTATTCCTCCACGGCCTCTACGAAGTGCAGGTGCTCGACTCCTACCAGAGCCCGACCTACCCCGACGGCCAGGCCGCCGCCGTCTATGGTCAGTTCCCGCCGCTCGTCAATGCCTCACGGGCGCCCGGCGTCTGGCAGAGCTATGACATCGTCTTTCACGGCCCGCGCTTTGACGCCGCCGGCCATCCCGCCCGGCCCGCGCGCATGACGGTGCTGCACAACGGCGTGCTGGTACAGGACGACGTCGAGCTCACGGGACCCACCGCACACCACCAGCGCCCGCCCTACAGCGCGCAGCCGGACAAACTTCCGCTCGCGCTGCAGGACCACGGCGACCCGGTCCGCTTTCGCAACATCTGGATCCGCGAGCTGCCTTGATTGATTAGCCAAAATCGCCTGCGGCGATTTTGGCGGACATTACTCCGAAAACCGCCGGCAAAGAGCGCGGTCTTGCCGGCTGCTCCCTGCCGAACCTCCGCGGCGATTTTGGCGGACATCACTCCGCGCTACCTGCGCGTGAACTTGAACTTCTGGCCGGCGACTGTCGCCTGATACATGGCGCCGCCCTTGACGATGGTGAAGACGGCCATCCCCTTGTAGTAGCGGCCGGTGGTGACGGCGTCCTTCTTTCCGCCGCTCGCGGAGGCGCTGGCGCCGGTCGTACCGGCGGTCGCCTGAGCCGCCGCCGTGATCGCCACAGCACCGACGTCGGCCCCGAACTCGAAGCTGCCACTCGTGAATTCATCGTAGGCGGTCTTGTTCTCGAAGAAGACGATCTGGCTGTAGGCCTGGCCGCCTGCCTGGAATCCCACGCTGAGCTGCGTCACCGACGCCTCACCCGTGTACTTGCCCTGCGCGTAGACTTGCCCCCTGCCGTAGGCGCCGCCGACCACCAGACCACCTTTGCCGACCGTGGGGAATACCGCGTATCCGTAGCAGGTGCGGAAAAATGCGCCACTCTCACCGGCGTTCTTGAAGAGCTCGACCGTATCGCTGTAGTCGTCGGCGCGCGCGCCGCCCGCGCTGGCCAGCAACAGCGCACCACAGAGCAAGGCAAGGAATCGCTTCATGACTCATCCTCTCGAGGGTCGCAATGCCATCTGCCACATTCTACGCCGGTGCCGGGTTCCACCGTCAGTGGTCAGGCGTCACCGGCGGCGCCCCATAGCCGAGCGTCCTGAGCGCCTCGCCGATCTCATCGAGCGTGCGCGGATCGTCGATCGTGGCCGGGGTGTTGTAACTCTGGGAATCGGCGATCGCGCGTATGGTGGCGCGCAGCACCTTCCCTGAACGGGTCTTGGGCAGGCGGGCCACGATCGCGACGTGGCGAAACGCCGCCACGGCGCCGATCTGCTGCCGGACGCGGTCGACGAGCTCCTGCAGCACTTGCGCATCCGGCCGCGCAACCCCAGCCTTGAGCACCACCAGGCCGAGTGGCAGCTGCCCCTTGAGCGCATCGTGGACACCGATGACGGCACACTCGGCAACGTCCGGATGTCCGGCGAGCACCTCCTCCATCCCGCCGGTGGACAGGCGATGCCCCGCTACGTTGATCACATCGTCGATGCGCGACATGATCCATACGTAGCCGTCGCCGTCGATGAAGCCTGCGTCGCCGGTCAGGTAGTAGCCCGGATAGCGTTTGAGATAGCTGTCCTCGTAGCCGGCATCGTTCTGCCACAGCGTCGTCAGGGTGCCCGGCGGCAACGGCAGACGAATGACGATATTGCCGATCCTGCCGGCCTCGACCGCGGCGCCGGCCTCATCGAGGACACGCACGTCGTAACCCGGCACCGGGACGCTCGCCGAGCCCGGTTTGACCGGGAGCGGCGTGAGTCCGCGGCAGTTGGCCGCCACCGGCCAGCCGGTCTCGGTCTGCCACCAGTGATCGATGACCGGGACCCGCAGTTTCGCTTGAGCCCAGTGCACGGTGTCGGGGTCGCAGCGCTCGCCGGCGAGAAACAGGGTGCGCAGGCTCCCGAGGTCGTACCGCCCGATGAGCGCACCGGCGGGATCCTCCTTCTTGATGGCGCGGAAGGCGGTCGGGGCGGTGAACAGCGCGTTGACGCGATGCTGGGCGACGACGCGCCAGAAGGCGCCGGCATCCGGCGTGCCGACCGGCTTGCCCTCGTAGAGAATGCTGGTGCAACCGGCGAGCAGCGGCGCGTACACGATGTACGAGTGACCGACCACCCAGCCGACATCGGATGCCGCCCAGAACACATCCCCCGGCTGCATGGCGTAGATCGCCTGCATCGACCAGGCGAGCGCGACGGCGTGGCCGCCATGGTCGCGCACGACGCCTTTGGGCTTGCCGGTGGTACCCGAGGTATAGAGGATGTACAGAGGGTCGGTCGCTTCGACGGAGGCGCACGGCGCCGGCGGCGCGCTCTCGAGCGCCGGCGACCACTCGACATCACGCCCGGCCGTCAGCGCGGCCGCCACCTGCGGCCGCTGCAGCACGATGCAGCGCCCGACACGGTGGCTCGCGAGCGCGAGCGCCTCATCGAGCAGCGGCTTATACGCAATCACCCGCTGCCCCTCGATGCCGCACGAGGCCGATATCACCATCACCGGACGTGCATCGTCGATGCGCTTCGCCAGCTCGTGCGGCGCAAAGCCACCGAACACCACCGAATGCACCGCGCCGATCCGCGCGCAGGCGAGCATCGCCACCACCGCCTCCGGCACCATCGGCATATATATGACGACGCAATCGCCGCGCGCGACGCCCTGGGCACTGAGCGCGCCGGCGAACCGGGCCACGCGCCCGCAGAGCTCCCGGTAGGTGAGCCGCCCGACCGTGCCGGTCACCGGGCTGTCGTAAATCAGGGCCGCCTGCTCGCCGCGGCCCTGCTCGACGTGGCGGTCGAGCGCGTTGTAGCAGGTGTTGATGCGCCCGCCGGGGAACCAGCGGTAGAACGGCGCCCGGCTCGCGTCCAGAACCCGGTCCCAGCGGCGCTCCCAGTGCAACGCTGCCGCGCGCTCGCCCCAGAAGCCTTCCGGGTCCTCCAGCGAACGCCGATAAGCGTCGCGGTAGGCCTGTGTATTCATGTGCATACGCTCCAGACCGCCTCAGCTGGTGAACACACCGTTTCGCACAGCGCCGCCGCCGCCGACATCAGGAAAAGTACGCACCCGGCCTGCACGGCCACGGCAGTGCCCGGGATTCCGCCGCGGCGCCCATTCCGATAGAGTACCCCTGTTAGGTATATTCGGGGTATCCGCCTGTGGCCCATACGGTCCGCGACAAACAGAAGCTCCTCAACCGCATCCGCCGCATCCGCGGCCAGGTCGAAGCCGTCGAGCGCACCCTCGAGGGCGACGCGGACTGCTCCGACGTCATGCATCTGCTCACCGCCGCGCGCGGCGCCATCAACAGCCTGCTGGCGGAAGTCCTCGAGGATCATGTGCGCGAGCACGTGCTCGGCCGGGTCTCGGCCGGAACGCGCGCCGAGGCCGCCGACGAGCTGATCGACGTGATTCACGCCTACTTCAAGTGAGGCAGCACGCCGCGCGGAATCGTTGCATCGCCATCTGTCAGGCGGCGTCGTCTTCGCCCTCTTCCCCGTCGCCCCCGAGCACCCTGGCGAGCGCGCGGCAGGCGTCCGTCACGGTGAAGATGCCGACCAGCTTGTCGTTCTTGGTCACGATGGCCGAGCCGATGTGGTAGTCGGCCATCGTGCGCGCCACCACCGCCACCGGCGTCGAGGCCGGCACCACGCAGGGCCGCTCCACGTAGGCATCCCGCACCTTGAGCTCGCGCTCGCTCGCGCCGCCGAAGTCGGGCCCGAGAATCAGCTTGATGTCGCGATCGGTGAGTATCCCGACGAGGGCGCCGCCCGAGGTGACCGGCAGATGGCGGAAATTGTGCTCACGCATCAGGCGGTGCGCCGCCTCGAGCGGCGCATCGACCTCGACCGAGTAGGGGAACGGCGTCATGAAGGCGATGACCTGGGGATTTCGCTTCATCGCTTCATCCTCAGCTCCAGTGAACTCCGCGCATCAGTGAGGCGAAGGCGGTCATCTCCGCCGTCCGCGTCGTGTCGGCGCCGGTCGCCCCTCCTGCGGCCTCCGATTCGGGAAACATCGTGAAGGCCTCGCTCATCACGGCGCGCGTGATGCGCGGCGCGAGAATGTCGAGCAGCTGCGCGAAGCGCCCGAGTCGGGTGGCCAGGCGGTCCGAGCGGTGCACGATGGCGTGACACAGCATGTCGGCGGCCTGCTCCGGCTGGATGAGCGGAAACTGCTGATAGAACTTGGTCGGCGCGACCATCGGCGTGCGCACCAGCGGCAGGTTAACCACCGCGAAGTGCACGCCGCGCGCGTTGTATTCCCCCGCGGCGCAGCGCGTGAACGCCTCGAGCGCCGCCTTCGAGGCGTTGTAGGCCGCGAAGCGCGCCGCGTTGGTGAGCACCCCGATCGAGGAGACGCTCACCACCTGTCCGCCGCCGTGCGCGACCATCGCCGGCAGCAGCCCGAGCGTCACCTGCACCGCCGCGAAGTAGTTGATGCGCATGACGCGCTCATAGTCATGCAGGCGGTCGTAGGTGTTCTCGATCGCACGGCGGATCGAGCGCCCGGCGTTGTTGATGAGGATGTCCACGTGGCCATGCTGCTCGAGCACCTGCGCCAGGAATTCCCCGCAAGCCTCGGGCTCGGTGAGGTCACATACGTAGCTGCCCACGGTGCCGCCCTGAGCCTCGATCTCGGCATGCACCTGCGCGAGCCGTGCCGCGTCGCGAGCCACGATGAGCACACGCGCGCCCGCGGCGGCGAGCTTGAGCGCCGTCGCGCGCCCGATCCCCGACGAGCCGCCGGTGATCAGTACCGTCTTGTCCCGGACCGCCTCGCGTAAGTTGCGAGCCTTGAAGAGATCGGGATCGAGCTGACGTTCCCAGTAGTCCCACAGCCGCCAGGCGTAGTGCTCCAGCCTCGGGACGCTGATGCCGGCCGGCGTGAGCAGCCGCTGGGTGTAGGTCGAATCGAATGCCGTCGGGTAGTCGAGCAGTCCGACGATGGAGCGGGGTATGCCGAGCTCGCGCAGCAGCTGCTCCAGGATTCGCTGCAGCGGAGGCAGCCTCCCGGCCCCCACGGCGGCCACCCCGACCGCGCTGCCGAGCACACTCGGCTCGAGCCGCAGCGACATGACCGGCGCGTGCGCGGCGCGAGCAAACACGTTGAGCGTCTCACCGACGCGCCGATCCTCGGGATCCGTCAGGTGGAAGCAGCGGCCGTCTTCCCCGGGTAGGTGCGCCAGATACGTGAGCGCCGCCGCCACGAAATCCACGGGAACGAAATTGACGTGCCCGCCCTCGAAGCCGATCAGCGGCACCCAGGACGGGAGCGCACCCCGCAACTTCTGCAGGAGCTTGAACAGATAGTAAGGACCGTCAATCTTGTCCATAGCGCCGCTCACGGAATGGCCGACCACCATCCCCGGGCGATAGACGCGCCACGGAATGCCGGAGGCGCGTACCAGCGCCTCGGACTCGTGCTTGGTGCGGAAGTACGGGTGGTCGAGATGCTGCGCTTCGCCGAACATCTCCTCGGTGAACGTGCCGCGATAGCGCCCCGCCACGGCGATCGAGCTCACCAGGTGAAAGCAACCGCTATCGAGCTCGCGCGCCAGCTCGAGCGCATTGCGCGTCCCGAGCACGTTGGCGCGCTCGAGCTCGCCCGTCTCGGCCGCAAGGTCGTAGACCGCGCCAAGATGGAAGAAATGCCGGATGCTGCCCTTGAGGCGCGCGCATTCACGCGCGCTGACGCCGAGCAGCTCGCGCGTCAGGTCGCCCTCGACCGGTGCGATGAGGCTGCCGCGCTCGCCGCAGTCGCGCACCAGGCGCTCGAGGCGCGCGTGCGAGCCGGGTCTGACGAGCACATATATGGGCTCGCCGCGCTTGACCAGCTCGCTGATGAGGTGGCGGCCGATGAAGCCGGTGCCTCCGGTAACAAGGTACGCCATCGTGCTCGCCCTGCAGTAGTCAGCGCAGGCTACACCTGCCCCCCGGCCCCTCGGTATCGTGGCAAACCGAGGGGCACAAGGGCGCTGGATTGCGCCACAGTACACACATGCTGGCGGTAGAGCGCTTATCGGGTGCGGATCGGGCCTGGCTTATGATGGACCGGCCCACGAATCGCATGACGATCGTGGGCCTCATCATTTACTCGCGCACCTTAAGTCTTGCGGCCCTGCGCGCGCTGGTCGAGGAGCGTTTTCTCGCCCATGAGCGTCTTCGCTGCTATCCGGAGGCGGACGCGCTTGGCGCCCGATGGGTGCCCGCCGTGGGTTTCGATATCGCCGACCACGTGTTGACGACGAAGCTTCCGGCAGGCGCACGCAAACACGACCTCGAGCGGCTGGTCGGCCGGCTCGCCGGCACTCCCTTTAAGTCCGGTCGGCCGCTGTGGACCTTCCATCTGATCGAGCACTGGCAGGGGGGCAGCGCCCTCATCATCCGCATCCATCACTGCTATGCCGACGGCATCGCGCTCATGCGAGTACTGCTGTCGCTGGCGGATGGGACCGGCGCGGCGACACCCGCGGCACACCACGAGGCACAAGCGCCCCACCTTCCCTTCGGAGTCGGCGCGCTCCTCGAGAAAGGCGTTCACTACGCGCTGCACCCGCTGGAAGCCACGACACTCGCCTGGGACACGGTGACATTCGCCAGCGAGCTGACCCACCTCGGGACCCTGGCGGACGACCCGCCGACGCGCCTCAAGGGGCCGCTGTCCGGTATCCGGCGCGCGGCGTGGCTCGATCCGATCCCGCTCGAGGAAGTGCGCGCCATCGGCCGCGTGTTGGGATGCACGATCAACGACGTGCTGATATCTACGCTCGCCGGCGCGCTCGGCCGCTACCTCGAGGCCCATCGCGACACGGTCGCGGGCCTCACGATCCGGGCCGCCGTGCCGGTCGACTTGCGCGCCGCCGATGGCTCGGATCCGCCCATGGGAAATCGCTTCGGACTCGTGTTCGTGGAGCTGCCCGTCGGAATCCACCATCCACTGGAGCGGCTGTACGCGGTGCACACCGCGATGCAGCGCCTCAAGGGCTCTCACCAGGCGATCGCCACGCTCGGCCTCATGTCCTTCATCGGCAACCTGCCGTCCCCGATCGAGGAGCCGGCCACCGCGCTCTTCAGTGCCAAGGCGAGTCTCGTCGCCTCGAACCTTCCCGGTCCCCGCGAGCCGCTCACCTTCGCCGGGGCCCCTGCCTCCCAGGTACTCTTCTGGGTGCCGCAATCAGGCAGCATCGGGATAGGCGTGAGCATGCTCAGCTACAATGGCCGCGTGCAATTCGGCGTGATCGCCGACCGGCAGCTGATCCCGAAGCCCGCCGCGCTCACCGCGCAGATGGCGGCCGAGTTCGATCGCCTCGTCTACCTGGTGCTGCTCGGCGGCGCGGCGCTCACCGGCTAGCGACGCTCAACCGGGCCCGCGTTGCGCGTGCTCGATATCGAGCCGTTCCATCGCATCCCTTGGTGCGAGCGCGGCCGCCTCGCGGTACAGCGCGCGCGCCTCGTCCCGATTGCGCTGCGCATCGAGGAGCAGCAGACCGTTGGCGTGCTCCATCAGCACGATCGGCGAATCGGGCGCGAGCCGCGTGGCACGCCCGAAATGCTCGAGGGCGGCGTCGCGTCTGGCTCCGTACGTGAAGGCGGCGGCGAGCCCGCCCAGCTTGCCGACGATCTCGGCGTGGTAGAGACCAAACGCGACGTGCGCCTCGGCGTGCCGCGGCTCGAGCTTGAGGGTGCGCTCGAGGTGCGAGCGCACCCGGCCGGCCAGGCCCTCGGCGAGGGCCTTGAGGATCGAGATCCGCTGACTGTACCGGCCGAGGACGAGCGCCAGCAGGTAATGGGCGTTCGGGTAGTCGGGGAGCGCCTCGACCGCCGCCTCGGCGCGCGTAACCGCCGCCGCGAGTGTGGCCAGCGCCTCGGCGCCGGCGGCGGAGTACAGGGTGCTGACCGCCGCCGCCTTGTTGGCGACCGAGGCGCCGAGCGGGCCGAGCCGCTCCCCGTGCTCGATCGCGGCGCGGAACTCGCCCGCATGAAACTGCTCCCAGGCGCTCTGCAGCTCCCGGGCGAGCGGCTCGGGCCCATGGTAGGTCTCGAGAGAGGCGGCGAATCCGCGGTGTTTCCTCGCCAGACGCTCGATCCGCTGCGCGTCGGGCCATGGCTCGCAGTCCCCCCGGTGCAGCCTTTCCCAGCGGGAACGCAGCTCGCCGCCTGCGGGCTGGCGTGCTGTGCGCAGCGGTTTCTTGGGCGGTTCTCTCGTCTCCCGGCGTGTCGGCCCCACTTACGGAACTCCTGCGGGAAGTACCAATTCAAAGGCGCGGCTGGTCCCGTATATTAGAAAAGCTAAGTAGGCATATGTACAGAGAGTGAGAGAGAGGACGATATGGCAACCAAGAGAAAACTGCATGGCCGTAAAGGCGCTCGCGCCACTGAGCCAAAGACCGCACAGGCGCGGCTGCTGAACGCAGTGAATCAGGTGTGGCTTGCAGGGCTCGGCGCTGCCGTCAAGGCGCAGCGTGGCGCTCCGCAGCTGTTTGAGGATCTGATCGCCGAGGGTGCGAAGGTGCACGTGGCCACCAAGGACGCGGCCGAGAAGGCATTGCGCGGAGTATTGGGCGAGGTGCAGTCGACCGTCAACGCGCGCATCGGTGAGATGAGCGGCAAGGCGAGCGAGGCGCTCGAGGGGCTGGAGAAAATCTTCCAGACGCGGGTGCATCGGGCGCTGGCGCAGCTCGGAGTGCCGACCGCTGAAGATGTCGCGGCGCTCAGCAAGAAGGTCGACGCGCTGACTGGAAGCATCGAGAAACTGGGCCGTGCCCGTGCGCATCCGCGCGCGCCGGCAGTGAGACGAGTGGCGGCGCCGCCACCGCAGGTCTCATAGGCGTCGATGCTGACGATTCAGCCCGCACGCGAGCGCCGCGCGGGAGGTAAGAAGCTCGCCCTTGCGCTCGCGGGAGGGGGGCCGCTTGGCGCGTTTTATGAGCTGGGCGCCCTCCACGCGCTTTCCGAAGCGATTGAAGGTAGGGACCTCACGGACTTCGACGTCTACGTGGGGGTGAGCTCCGGCTCCCTGCTCGCGGGGGCCTTGGCGAATGGTTTCGATACCACGGCGATCGGCTCGAGCTTCATTCACGACGAGTCGACGATCCCGTTTTCGCCCGACACCTTGCTGCAGCCTGCGGTAGGGGAATACCTGCGCCGCATGGCGAAGCTCCCCCGTTCGCTGGCCGCGCTGGCACGGCAGTACGCGCGCGAGCCGCTGAACGGCGCTTGGCCGACCGTGGTCGGGTCGCTCTCAGGTCTGGTGCCGACGGCGCTCTTCGACAACCGGCCTCTCGAGCGCTACCTTCACGAGGTCTTCAGCTCCCCGGGCCACAGCGACGAGTTCAGGAAGCTCCGCTCGCGCCTTTACTTGGTAGCGACCAATCTCAACACCGGTGAGTCGGTCGCCTTTGGCGATCCGCGTCACTCGCGCGTGCCGATCTCGCGCGCGGCGGTTGCGAGCGCGGCGCTTCCCGGCCTCTACCCCGCCGTTGAGATCGACGGCCAGCATTATGTGGACGGCGCGCTGATCCGCACCGTGCACGCCTCGCTCGCGCTCGAAGCGGGCAGCGACCTGCTGATCTGCCTCAACCCGTTGGTCCCTTACGACGCCTCGGGCGTCCGCGGACGCAGGCGCAAGAATCTGGCCGACGAAGGCCTGCCAGCCATCATGACCCAGTCGCTGCGCGCGCTCATTCACTCGCGCATGCAGGTGGGCATGGCCAGCTATGGCGCGCGCTTTCCAGGCGCGGACGTGCTGCTGCTCGAGCCGGACCGCCACGACGAGCGGCTGTTCTTCGCCAATGTGTTCCGCTATACGGGGCGCAGCCGTCTCGTGGAGCACGCCTATCAGCGCACTCGCCGCGATCTGCTCTCGCAAGCCGACCGCCTGTCGGACGCGCTCGGGCGACACGGGCTCACGCTGAACCGGCAGCGCCTGCGTGACCGGCGGCGGACTTTCGCCACGGCGGGACGGGAGCACGCGGTGCGTGTGCGGCGCACGGCGCAGCGTCTCGACCACGCGCTGCACCGCCTCGAGGCGCTGCTCTCGAACGGGCGGCCTCGGGCGTAGCGGCTGCGCAGCGCATGGCGGCGCGTTTCTGGCGATTCCTGCTGGGTGGTCAGCTGCTGTATGCCGCGGTGGTCACTGCGGTGCTCGCGGCAGCTCTGTCCCTGTCGGCCGGGGAACTTGTGCTGACGGCGTTGCTGGTGACGATCTCGGCGCCCTGCGTGCTGGTGACGAGCAGCTACCTGATCGGTCGTATCGGAGCTCGCCGTGACGGCGGACACGACCGCGCGCCGCTGCGCGGGCTCGTCGCGGCGCTCCTGCGCGAGACGCTCGCCTTCTGCGCCGCGACCTTCGCCATGATCGCCGAGCCTTACCGGCGCCCGCCGCGCGAGGACGCGGGACGCGCGGCGCACCGCTCCCCGGTGCTGTTGATTCACGGCATTGTGTGCAATCGTGCCATCTGGCGTCCGCTGCTCGAGCGGCTCGCGGCGCGGGGATTTGCGCCGGTACGTGCCGTGAACCTCGAGCCCCTGTTCGCAGACATCGACGCGCACGCCGCGAGCGTGGTGCGGGAGCTGCGCGAGCTGCAGCGCTCGAGCGACGGCATGCCGGTGGCAATCGTGGCGCATAGCATGGGCGGGCTGGTGGCGCGCGCGGCACTGCGCGCCACGGGCCCCGGCCTCGTCAGCCGTATCGTGACGATCGCCTCCCCTCACCATGGAACCTCGCTCGCACGGCTGTTCGGCTCGCTCCCGGCGCGGCAGATGCGTCCCGGGTCCACCTGGCTGCAGGCGCTGAATGCGAGCCAGGAGGGCGCCTTGCCCGTGCCCGTCACGAGTATCTACAGCCTGCACGACAACCTCGTCGCGCCGCCGCGCAGCGGGGCGCTCGCGGGCGCGCGGCTGCACGAGCTCGCAGGCGTCGGCCACTTGAGCCTGCTGCGCGCTGAAGTCTCGCTCGAGCGCACGCTGGCGGCACTCACGGCCCCATGAGACCTGCGGAGGCCATGAGCGCTTCTCCCGAGCGGCTGCGCGAGCTGCGCGTGTGGCAGGCGGCGCGCCTCGCATCGACGTACGAGGATCTGTTGCACGATCCAGCGTGTGCCGATGCAGTGCGATTCTTTCTGACCGATCTCTACGGTCCCGAGGAGCACCCCCGCCGCGATTCTGATCTCGGGCGCGCCTGGGGCATCCTCTCGAGAACCCTGCCGCGGGCGGCGCTCGGGCTGCTCGAGCGTGCCGTGCAATTGCAGGCACTGACGGCGCAGCTCGATGAGGCGATGGTGCAGCAGCTCCCGGCCGGTCCCGTGACCGGCGAGTCGTACGCGGCCGCCTACCGTGCGGTCGGCCGGCCCGAGGCGCGCCTCCGCCAGATCGATCTGGTGCTCGGAATCGCCGCCGATCTCGACCGCCTGGTGCGCCACGCCTGGATGGCGCTCGCACTGCGCGCCGCGCACGTTCCGGCGCATGCCGCCGGCTTCGGCGCACTGCAGGATTTTCTCGAGCGCGGCTTCGCGGCGTTCCGCAGGATGCAGGATGCAGGGCGCATGCTGAGCGCCATTCGCGAGCGCGAGACGCGTCTCTCAGCTGCGCTCCTCGAGGGCGGCGCCGCGCCGTTGCCCGCTGACGCTTCGGGCACCGCACCCCATGAATGAATCGACATACGACTACGTCATCGTCGGAGCGGGCTCCGCCGGCTGCGTGCTGGCGAGCCGTCTGTCGGCGCGCGGCACGCTGCGCGTGCTGCTGCTGGAAGCCGGTGGGCGCGACTCGAGCCCCTACATCCGCATGCCCGCCGGCCTCGCGCGTCTCGTCGGCAATCCGCGCATCGACTGGCGCTACTACACCGAGCCCGAGCCCGAGCTCCTCGGGCGGCGCCTCTACTGGCCGCGTGGCCGCGTGCTCGGCGGCAGCAGCTCCATCAACGCCATGTGCTATACGCGCGGACATCCGCGCGACTACGACGAATGGGCCGCCCTGGCCGGTGACTCCTGGAGCTACGCGCAGGTGCTGCCCTGGTTCCTGCGGTCCGAGGACCAGGCGCGCGGCGCCGGGCCTTACCACGGGGTCGGTGGGCCGCTATCGGTCGAAGACCTCAGGTTCCGCAATCCCCTGAGCGCGGTGTTCGTCGACGGGGGTGTTGCGTGCGGACTCGCTCCGAACCCCGACTTCAACGGCGCGGCTCAGGCCGGCGTCGGGTTCTACCAGGTGACACAGCGCAATGGCCGCCGGTGCAGCAGTGCCCGCGCCTTTCTGCACCCCGTCCGCTCCCGTCCCAACCTCGAGATCCGCACGAACTCCCTCGCGACTCGCATCCTGTTCTCCGGAACGCGCGCCGCCGGGATCGAGTATCGCTGGAACGGCGAGTTGCACCGCGCCCGCGCCGAGCGCGAGGTGCTGCTGGCAGCTGGCGCGGTGGCATCCCCGCAGCTGCTCATGCTCTCGGGCGTCGGGCCGGCCGCGGCGCTGCGCAGCCTCGAGATTCCGGTGGTCGCCGATGCCCCCGACGTCGGCGGCAATCTCCAGGACCATCTCGACTTCTGCACACTCTCGAAGTGCACCCGGCCGGTCACCTACGACTTCAACGCGTGGCAGGAGGTGGCGGTGGGTCTGCGTTTTCTGCTGACGCGATCCGGTCCGGGAGTGAGCAACATCGCCGAGGCGGGTGGTTTCGCCCGCTCGGCGCTCGCCCCCGACGAACGCCCGGACCTGCAGCTGCATTTCGTGCCCGCCCAACTCGATGATCACGGCCGCAATCGCCTGCCCGGTCACGGCTTCACCGTGCATGCCTGCGTGCTGCGGCCCGCCAGCCGCGGGCGTATCACGCTGCGCTCGAGCCGCCCCGACGATGCCCCGCGCATTCACGCCGGTTACTTAAGCGCGGGCGCTGATCTCGACGTTCTTCTCGAGGGCATCCGGCTGTCACGCGAGATCATCGCATCGCAGCCGTTCGCGCCTTTTCGCGGACCCGAGGTCTTTCCGGGCGAGGGTGTGCGCACGCGGCCGGAGCTCACGCAGATGGTCCGGCGCAAGGCGGAGACGATCTACCATCCCGTAGGGACCTGCCGCATGGGGCGTGATGCAGCCTCGGTGGTCGACCCGGAGCTGCGCGTCCGGGGTGTGGAGCGTCTGCGTGTCATCGACGCCTCCGTCATGCCGCGCCTCATCGGTGGCAACACCAACGCGCCGACCGTCATGATTGCCGAGCGCGCCGCCCAGGGGCTGCTCGACGGCGCCTGAGCGCCGTCCGTTTCAGCGGGCCGCCGCGGTGCGCTTAGCGCTTCTGACCGAGGAGACTGAAGGCGTGCGTCCAGTGGTCATTGCGGAAACCGTAGGTCACCCACAGCATCGCCAGGGCTTCGAGCAACCGGCTCGCGCCGATCGGACCGACGTCGATCGGCCTGCGCCAGCCAAAGCCCTCGAGCAGCTCCGCCACGCGTGCCTTGGCCCCGGCGTCGTTGCCCGCGATCAGCATGTCGGGGGTCCCGTCCGCCAGGCGCGGATGCACCATGTGCGTGGCGCTGACGATGTTGAATGCCTTGACCACCTGCGAGCGCGGCAGCAGGCGCTGCACGAGCTCTCCCGCGGAGTCGGTCGAGCTGATGTCGAGCGTGGGCACTTCGCCCGAGAAATCGAGCGGGTTGCTCGGGTCGATGACGAGCTTCCCGGCCAGGTTGTCCGGCCCGGCCGTGAAAATCGCCGCCTCGAGGCCGCTCCAGGGCACCGCCAGCACGGCGATGCTGCCCGCACTCGCGGCCTCGGCGAAGGAGGCGGCGCGTGAGCCGGGCACGGCCTCGAGCGCCGCACGGGTCTTCTCGCCCTCCACGTCGCGCGTGCCGAAGATCACCTGAAACCCAAGCTCGGCAAACCCCTTCCCGAGCGCCGTGCCGACCACACCGTTACCCAGGATCGCGACGGTCTTTCCGGCTTCTCTTGTTGTACTCATGGCTGGCACCTCGGATGCGGTCGACGGATCGGGTAATCTTGGGCCGCTCCCGCTTCAATGTGAAGACTCCCTGAGGCGCCATGCCCTGGTTCGAGCCGCCCCTGCTCGCAATCCTGAAGCGCGAATACCGCGCCTCGATGCGCTTCGGATCGGCCCCGGCACAGCCGGCGCCACCAGCTGTAGCTCAACCGTTGCAGCTCTACGTGCACATCCCCTTTTGCGAGTCTCTCTGCCCCTTCTGCTCCTTCCACCGCGTGCAGTTCCGTGAGGAGAAGGCCGCACCCTACTTCCAGGCGCTGCGCGCGGAAATCCGCTCCTATCACGCCCGCGGCTTCAGCTTCACCGATGCCTACGTCGGGGGCGGCACGCCCACGATCGCACCTGAGGAGCTCGGCGCGACGCTCGCTCTGATCCGCTCGCTGTGGCCGGTGCGCACGATCTCCGTCGAAACCAACCCCAACCATCTGCGTGAGCCGGTGCTGGCGGCGCTGTCGGCCGCGGGTGTCGGGAGGCTCTCGGTCGGGGTGCAGAGCTTTGACGACGAGCTGCTGCGGCAGATGCAGCGCTACGACGCTTACGGCAGCGGCGCAGAAATCCGCGAGCGCCTGGCAGCCGCGCGCGGGCGCTTCCCGACGCTCAATGTCGACATGATCTTCAATCTCCCCAACCAGACGCGCGCGATGCTCCAGCGGGATCTCGCGACGCTCCTCGAGCTCGATGTCGACCAGGTATCGTTCTATCCCCTCATGACGGCGAGCAGCGCGCGCCAGCGGATGGACCGGACGCTCGGGCGCGTCGATCCCGGCCGGCGCCACGAATTCTATCGAGACATTCTCGCGGCGCTGCGCCCGCGTTACCGCGCTTCCTCCGCCTGGTGTTTCACGCGCGCCGGCCAGGCCGCGGACGCCTCGCTGATCGATGAGTACATCGTCGACCACGACGAATTCGTCGGCGTCGGCAGCGGTGCCTTCAGCTATCTCGACGGACGCCTCTACACGACCACCTTCTCTCTCAATCAGTACCGCCGCCTCATCGCCGCAGGCGGCAGCGCCATCACCCAGAGCAAGCGCCTGACGGTCAAGGAGCGCATGCGCTACGACTTCCTGGTGCGGCTGTTCGGACTGTCACTGCCTTACGCCGACGTCGCCGGCAAATACGGCCGTGCCTTCTGGGTGCGTATGGCGCCCGAGCTGGCCGCGATGCGCCTGCTCGGCGCCCTTCGCTTCGCGGCGCGCGGCATAGAGCTCACCGACACGGGCATGTACTGCTGGCTGCTGATGATGGCCGAGTTCTTCAACGCGGTGAACGAGTTCCGCGATCAGGCGCGGCTGCACATCCGCACGGAGCTCGAGGAGCTCCCGGTCCTGTCCCGATCTCAGGCTAAGCCCTCTTGAGCCTCGCCCGGCCCGACGCCGCCGCCATGCGCCGCGCGGTGATGGCGCAGGCGCGCGAATTCCTCCTGGTCCATGCCGTCGAGCAGCTCCTCGACGAGCCGTACCGCGGCATCGATCTCGGGCAGCAGGATGTTCTCGATGGCGCGCGTGCGCCGCTCGGTGCGGACGTACTCGCGCGTGAGACGCCGGAGACTGAGCTCGCAGGCCGCGAGCGCGACCGCGCATGCGAGCAGCTCGCGGTAGGCGCGCGCGCACGCGCGCACCTCGGCGCTGGCAGTGTCGGCGGGCATCCCATGCGGCACGGGCGTGACGGGCGGGCGCAGCCGCGCCTCGAGCAGGACGAGCCCGAGCAGTCGCGATTGGGCCACCACCAGCGCCTCCTCGGCGAACGACGCCGGCGCGTGCACCGCGAGGGTGTCCAGGCCGTGGCGCCTGAGCGCCGCCTCGACCGCCGCGCGCGCGGCCTGCTCGGCCTCCTGCATCTCGCGGCGGAGCTCGCGCAGCTGTGCGAGCTGGCGGCGGATCTCGCCGGCCAGCAGGATGCACTTCTCATCGAGCAGCCGATACCCTTCCTGCACGAGCTGCTGCTCGTCCTTGAGCTCGAGCAGCGCCACGCGCGTGGTGGCGAGCTCGCGCCGTGGCTCAGGCACGCGCGCCCCCCTTGAGATAGCGCTCGACCTGCTGCGGCTTGAGCCGGGTGAGCTCGGCCGCCGGCAGCGCGCGCAGCAGCTCCCAGCCGAGGCCCATGCTCTCCTCGAGCGAGCGCGCTTCCTCCTGACGCACGAAGCGCTGCTCGAACGCCGTACCGAACTCGAGGAAGCGCCGGTCGACCTGGGGCAGGCTGTCCTCGCCCATGACGCTCGCCAGCACCCGCACGCGCATGGCGCGCGCATAGCTGGCAAACAGCTGATTCGCGAGCGCCGGGTGATCGGCGTCGGTGTAGCCGGCGCCGATGCCGGAATTCATCAGGCGCGACAGGCTCGGCAGTACCCGGACCGGCGGGTAGACGCCGGAGCGGTCGAGATCACGATCGAGGACGATCTGACCTTCGGTGATGTAGCCGGTGAGATCCGGAACCGGATGGCCGATGTCGTCGTTGGGCATGGTGAGTATCGGCAGCTGCGTGAGCGTGCCCGGGAGACCCCGGATGCAGCCGGCGCGCTCGTAGAGGCTCGCGAGATCCGAGTACATGTACCCGGGATAGCCCTTGCGCGCCGGCAGCTCGCCGTGGCTCGCCGAGACCTCGCGCAGCGCCTCACAGTAGTTGGTCATGTCGGTCATGATGACCAGCACGTGCCGGCCCTCGACGAAGGCCAGGTACTCGGCGGCGGTAAGCGCGTAGCGCGGCGTGAGCAGCCGCTGCGTTGCCGGCTCGTGGGCGAGATTGAGGAACATGGCGGTGTGCTCGAGCGCGGCGCTGCTCGCCATCGCCTCGCGGAACGCCTCCGCGGTGTCGTGCGACACTCCCATGCCGACGAACACGATGGCGAAGTCCCCCTCGGTTCCCCGGCGCAGCCGCGCGTGCAGCGCGATCTCGGTGGCGAGCCGGTCGTGCGGCAGGCCCGCCCCGGAGAACAGCGGCAGCTTCTGCCCCCGCACCAGGCTGTTCATGAGATCGATGGTGGAGACCCCGGTCTCGATGAAGTCGCGCGGCAGCGCACGTGCGGCCGGGTTGATCGACAGTCCGTCGATGCGCATGCGCGCCGCGGCCGGGATCGGCGCGCCGCCGTCGGTCGGGCGGCCGATGCTGTCGAAGGTGCGCCCGAGGAGCCCCGGGCCGACGCCGAACAAGAGCGGCTCGTTGCGCACCCGGATGCGCGTGTCCTGCAACCCGAGCCCGACGGTGGACTCGAGCACCTCGACCACGATCGTCTGCTCATCGAGCGCCACCGCGCGGCCGACGCGCGTCGTGCCATCGCTCCCCTGGACCTCGACGCAGGCGTTGAGCCCGAGCTCCACGGTCCGCTCGAGATAGAGCAGCGGTCCCTCGATGCGGCGCACGACGCTCGCGAGTGTGGCTTCAGCGCGCACCGGCGTGCTCCCGCGACAGGGCGGCGAAGTCGTGCTCGAGCTGCTGCCAGAGCGCGCGGATGCCGCCGATCTGTTGCTCGCCGAACTCCTCGCCGATGCGCTGCAGCGTGAGGCGCACCGGGAGGCTCGCCACCTCATCGGGCGGTACCCCGGCGTCGACCGCGCTGCGCGCCAGGTCGAGGAAACGCACCACGATGCCGAGAATCGCCGTCTGGCGCTGCGGCGAGCAGTAGCGGTCAACCTCGGAGAACGAGGACTGGCGCAGCACCGCATCGTTCACCAGCTCGGCGCACAGCAGCGTCAGCTGCTGCGCCGGGGGCAGCGCATCCTTGCCGACGATGCGGGCCATGCGCTCGAGGTGCACCTGCGCCTGCAGCAGCTCGAGCAGGCGGCGCCGCTGGGCGAGCCAGTCGGGATTGCCCTGAACCTGCCACCAGCTCGCGAGGGTATCCACGTCCGCGCTGTAGGACTGCAGCGGATGAATGGCTGGATAGAAGCGCGCCTGGGCGCGCTCGCGGTCGAGCGCCCAGAAGCTGCGCACGCAGCGGCGGGTGTTCATGGTCACCGGCTCGGAAAAATCGCCCGCCGGCGGACTCACGGCTCCGATGATCGTCACCGAGCCTTCGCCCCCCCCGAGGGTCTGGAAGCGGCCGGCGCGCTCGTAGAATTCGGCGAGCCGCGAGGCGAGGTATGCGGGATAGCCCGCTTCGCCCGGCAGCTCGCCGAGCCGGCCGCTCACCTCGCGCAGCGCCTCGGCCCAGCGGCTGGTCGAGTCGGCCATCAGTGCCACGTGCAGCCCCTGATCGCGGTAGTACTCCGCCACGGTGATGGCGGTGTAGATGCTGGCCTCGCGCGCCGCGACCGGCATGTTGGAGGTGTTGGCGATGATCACGGTACGCTCCATGAGGCGGCGCCCGCTGCGCGGATCCTCGAGCTGCGGCAGCTCATCGAGCACTTCGGCCATCTCGTTGCCGCGCTCGCCGCAGCCGACATAGACGATGATGTCGGCGTCCGACCACTTGGCGAGCGCCTCCTGCAGCACGGTCTTGCCCGTCCCGAAGCCGCCCGGCAGCGCCGCGCGCCCGCCGCGCGCGACCGGAAACAGTGTGTCGAGAATTCTCTGCCCGGTGATCATCGGTCCCGCGACCGCGAGCCGCGACCCGAAGGGGCGCGGCCGGCGTACGGGCCAGCGGTGTGTGAGCGAGATCGCCTGGTCCGCGCCATCAGCACCGGCGACACGGCACACCGGCTCGTCACCGCCGTATTCGCCCGCCCGCGCCACCCAGGTCACGGTGCCGGAGGTACCCGGGGGCGCGAGCAGCGATTCGGTACGGGGACCTGCGATCGTCCCCGCGCGCTGCCCGGCTTGAAGCGGGTCGCCGACCCTGACTGACGGATCGAAGCCGAAGCGCGCAGCGGAAGGACGCACGGCCTGCGGCGAGATGAATGCACCGGAGGAGACATCGAGTGGACGCAGCAACCCGTCGAAGATACGGCCGAGGAGCCCCGGTCCGAGCGGCACCGACAGGGGACCTCCCGTTCCGGTGACTTCATCCCCCGGCTTCAGTCCCGTCGTGTCCTCGTAAATCTGCGCAACGATCTCGTCGCTGTTGAGCTGGATGACCTCCCCGGGCAGGGCGTGCGGGCCGACCGCGATCGCCTCCTGCACGTGAAAGGTGTCCGAGGTCCGCGCACGCAGTACCGGGCCGCTGATCCAGCGGATACGCGCCGCGCTCACGGCTTGTCAGCCTGCGCGGACGGAGTGCTCACAGCGCGATACTCCGACAGGAACGCCGCTTCGACCTCCTCGCGGCGCGCCAGCAGACCCGCCGCCGTCGCGTCGAGGCAGGCTCCGGGCGAGCGCACCCGCAGTCCCGCGCGCAGCTGCCCGTCGAGCTGCCATTCGATCGCGCGCGCCCCGCCTGCGAGGGCGGCGCTCTCGCCGCGGCGGCGGTCCTCGGCCGAGACGCCCGCGGCGTGCTCGATGCGCCAGCTCTGGCCGGCGAGCAGCTGCGCGGCCTCCTCGACCGCTGCCGCAATCCACTCGCCCCGCTGCGGGTCGCTCCGCCAACGGAGCTCGAGCACCGCCGCAACGTGCTCCCACATGTGCTTAAGGAGCGTGCGCGTCTCGAGCTGTGCACGCCGCCGCGACTCGAGCTCGGCACGCGCCTCGGCCTGTCTCAGGCCCTGCGCCAGGCGCGCGCGCTCGCGAGTCACGGCCCGATGCACGCTCTCGCGGGCTTCGGTACGGGCGCTGCGCACGATCTCGAGCGTTTGTGTGGCTGCCTTGGCGCGGATGTCGCCGGCACGCCGCTCGCGGTGCTGAGTCACTCGCTCGAGCATGGCCTCGATCTGCGCATCGAGCACGCTGAGGGGCGCGGGGCTGCTCACGGCAGCACCCCGAGCGCCCGGCGCGCCTGCGCCTGCAGATCCGGCGGCTCCTGCGCGTGCTGCAGATCGGCGATGACGAGAGTCAGCGGCGGAAAGCTCAGCAGGGCCGCCTGCAGTTGCGGTGCGGAGACTCGTGCGGCCAGCTGCGCCGTGATGATCACCACTTCGGCGCGTTGCAATGCCTCTCGAAAGCGCGCGTCGACGTCAGCGGAACCGGCGATGGACACCTGCGCGCCGGCCAGTCGCCAGCCCACCGCTGTCAGCTCGTCCGCGATCACCGCGACGTCCATGCTCAGCCGATCCGGTTGAGGATCAGGATGGAGACGATGAGCCCGTAGATGGCGATACCCTCGGCGAGTCCGACCAGCACGAGGACGCGTCCGAACAGCTCCGGCTTCTCGGCGATCGCGCCGACCGCAGCGCTGCCGACGCGGCCGACGGCATAGCCGGCCCCGAGCGCCGCGAGGGCCGTCGACAGCGCGGCGGCCACGAGCGCCCAGCCGGCGAACTGCGGATCGAGCCGGGCGGCGGCGACGGTGGCGGCCTCGCCCGCCGCGACTGCCGGGCGCGCGGCGAGTGCCAGCCAGGTTACGAGCGCCGCAACGATCACCAGCAGACCAACGAGGAGACTGCGGCTCAGGACGGCGGAGGTGTGCGAAGTCGATGTCATCGGGAGAGCCCTCAGGGGTTCAGATATGCCGGGTGGTATCGCCGGACGGCGACGGCAGCGGACGGAAGGGCCTGCCGGCGGCCTTGAGGAAGCGGATGAAGAACTCGAACAGGATGAGGCGGGTGGTCTGGATGCCGACGACCAGTCCTTCGATGCAGATCACGACGAGATTGCCGACGGCGAGAGCGAGCCAGGCGAGCGGGCGGGTCTCGATCCCCGCGACGATTCCGCCGATCGCCGCGGCGAGTCCTGCATGCGCCAGCGCGAAGGCGCCCACGCGCACGAATGAGATGGTATTGACCAGGAGCTGCAGCAGCGTCTCGACCGATTCCCCGACCGCCGTACCCAGGGCGCGCCAGCGCGCCGCCTTCACACCCACCGCGGTTCCGACCCAGTACCAGATGAGTCCGGCCGGCAGCGCCCACAGCGTCGCTTTGCCGAGCGCCGCGCCGAGGATCGCGATGTAGGTCAGGACGAGCCCCGCCCGCGTCCTCCACCAGAGCCGCGCGTGACCGGCCCAGAAATACTGCACGGCCTCCAGCAGCAGGCCAACCATGATCACGCAGGCGCCGAACACCAGGCTCATCACGAGCAATGTCAGCGGATGATCGATGGGGCGCAGCCACAGCGGTCGCAGCACCTCATCGCGGCCGAACACGCTGCCGAAAGCAAACCCGAAGGCCATCGCCGCCACGCCACCCGGTATGAGCAATGCCACGGCCGGATAGCGCCGCCGCAGCGCGAGGCCTGCGACGATCAGCACCGCCCCCTGGCCCACGTCACCGAACATGAAGCCGAACATCAGCGGGGCCAGCATGGCAACGAACAGGCTCGGGTCCGCGTCCCCCTCGGCCGGGACTCCGAGCAGCCGGCAGAACAGCTCGAATGGCCTCAGCCAGCGCGGGTTGCGTAATACCACCGGGCGCGACAGGCCCTGAGGCGCCTCGGCAAAGCGCAGCAGGTACTGCAGGTCGGCGCGCCGCAGCGCCGCTTCGATCACGGCCCCGGATGCATCGCTGGTCCAGCCCGTGACCCAGGCGAAATTCTCCGTGACCGTGAGCTCCGGCACGTGGCCCACCAGCCATTCGACGAAGGCGAGGGAGGCGAGCGCGGCGCCGATATCGTGCCTCTCATCGAGCTGCTGCAACTCGCGCCGCAACTTCCGCGACTCCTCCGCGATGGCCGTATCTCTGCCCGCGATCCACTCGAGCGCCGCGGCGCGCTGCGCCGGCAGCTGCGCTGGCAAGGCGAGCCGCCGCGCCTTGAGCGCACTCAGGTGATCGTCGAAAGCGCTGATCTGCTCCTTGATACCCAGCGCCAGCAGAAAGGAACGCGCGCCGCTCTCGAGCCTCTCGACCAGGACCCTGGGCGGGATCGCGAGCACGCCGGTTTCAGGGGCCAGCAGGTAGGCACGACTCGCCAGCACCGGCCCTGCGGCGCTAAACAGAGCGAGGTCCGGCAGCCGCACCCCGGGGCGCGACAGCAGCTCCCCGAGCGGTGCGAGCTCTGCGCCCTCGAACGCGAGTTGCCGCAGCCGCTCGACGCGCGGCTCGGCCTCCGCCGCCCAGGCGCGCAGCCGCCCCAGAGCCGCTTCGGCGAGCTGCTCCGGCGGCCGATGCTGCTGCAACCGCGCCTTCGCATCCGAAGCCGGAGGCCAATACTGCGCGTAGCGCTGCGCCAGCTGGCGGTACTCATCGAGCACCGCGCGCAGCTGCGGCAGGACATGCGCCCCGGATACGTCGGTGTGCGACTCGAGCTCGACGACGCCCGTCGCCGCGAGGCAGCGCAGCACGCCGGCAAGCTCCTCCCGAGCCGTCAGCAGCTCGAACCAGCGGGCAGCCCGCGCGCGCAGTGCCATCACGCCGCCTCGCCTAAGGGTGCGCGGAACAGGCAGCGGATCACCAGGCCGCCTCGCAGCCTCTCGAGATCGAGCAGCAGCAGGGCTAGGTGGCAGCCGCTCGCAATCGCGGTGCCGGCACCCGCACGAAAGAGGCGCACCAGCCGGGCGGCTGCGCCCGGCGGCACTGCTGCGGCTCCGGCGCCGCTCAGCCGCATGAGTGCCTCGAGCTGCGCGCGGCTGTCTGCATCGGCGGGCGGCACCAGCCGTGCGGCCTGGTCCCGCCAGGCCGCACCCGTCCCGGCAGCGGCGCGCACCGCCGGCGCGAGCCCCGCGAGCGGCGTGTTCGCGAGTGCGTCGGCGCGCTCGGCCGGCGTACCGAGCGCGAGTCCGCCGCACACCGGATCGGCAAGCAACCACGCAGGGACCGGCTTAGGGTCGGCGAGCCGCGCCACCAGAGGCAGCCACGGCAACCACGACCACCAATCGAGCCAGCCCTGCCACTCGCGCGGATGCCAGCTGGCAACGGCGCGTACGTACTCGCGCCATTCGCTCCTCAGGCTGCGCTCGATGAAGTGCGCGTCGTGTGCAGGCTCGATGCGGGCGATCCACGCGGCGAGCGCGCTGCGGCGCGCGCTCTCCAGGTACTGGCCGAGTTCGCCGGCGGCCTCGATTCTGCGCCACGCGGGCTCGTCGAGCCGCAGGCCGTGACGCGCCTGCACGCGTGCGGCGGCATACGGCAGGTTGCCTTCAGCGCCCAACACCGGCTGGCTCGCCTTCGGCGGTCGTAAGGCGCGCAGCCAACCGCTCGAGCGCCGCATGGCGCCGCTCCGGATCGGCCAGCTGCTCGACCTCCGCGGTCGCCGAGCGCAGATGCCGCTCGAGGATCTCGGCGCCGCGCCGCTCGAGCGCCTGTGCGGCGCGCGCATGCAGCGCGACGATGCGCGCCTGGGTGCGTTCGAGGATCGTGCGCCGCCGCTGGCGCGCCTGCTCGAGGTGAGCGGCGCTCAGCCGCTCGCATTCGGCCACGGCAGCGAGCGCCTCCCGCTCCGCCTGCAGCACGCGATCCATGGCTGCTGTTGCCGCGACCTCGGAAGGCTTACTCGGATCGCCGGACATGGTCGCGAATCTATCCTCCGCTCAGGCAGAGCGATCGTCAAAGTCGTCATGCGACTGCAATCAAAAGAATCCACCGTTAGCCGCAGCCCTGTCGATACGTAGGAATACGAGGCGAGCGGCGCAGGCTCAAAGGCGTAATTTGCTCGTGCAATGACCAGCAAAGACCCGATCATCGATGTGCTGGGTGAGCGCGCCCTGCTCCTGCCGCACCGGCTCGAGGAGGCGCTGGCCGCCAACGACCGTCTGAAGGTGTGCTTCACGCTGCTGCAGGCGGCCGAGCGGCACGCCGATCACCCCGGGGAGCCGGTGCCCGATTTTGTCACCGAGCGTCACGCCGCCGGCATGGGCGGACAGCCCGGACTCGCTATCGCCGACAGCCGGCGCGAAGCGAGCGGCGAGCTGCTGGTGCCGGGGGCGGCCGCGATACGCGCGCAGATCCTCAAGGATGTGGAGGCGATGCAGGCGCCGCTGACGCTGGCCGCGGTGGATCGTGCCGCACCGCTCGCGGCCCGCGCCCAGGCGCTCGGCGCGCAGCTGCCGCCGTTCGATCACGACCGGATCCCGTGCGACACGGTGGCGGCGATCACCCGGGCGGCCCGCAACGGAGGCGGCGACAGCCTGCACATCCTGGTCATGGATCTTCACCGGGCGCTCAACGAGCTGCAGGGCTCGCTCGCCGAAGAGGACCTCGATGGTGCGCGCGCGTGGCGGCTCGCCGACGCCGATCGGCCACTGGTCCGCGCGTTCATGTCCGGGCTCAACCAGACCGCGCCGCTCAAGTTCGATCATCCCGGACTCGGCACTACCGCGACCCGCGCCGCAGCCAAGCTCATCATCCAGAACGACATCGGCACGACCGATGCCCATGTGCTGGTGCTACACGTCGAGGAGCTCACCGCTACCCTCACTTACACCGACGTCCACCCACAACGCCTCGCATTTCTTCAGAGCCTGCTCAAGCCCTGCGGCGTCGAGTGGGCGAGGCCCCTCAACCGCTCTGGCGACGGCCTGGCCACCGAGGACTATTACCTCAGCGTCGGGCGCTACGCGGCGAAGGATGCGGCGGCGCTCGCGGCGTACCTGCAGTTTCTCGGCTCGCGCCTGGTGTTTCTCATCGACTGGAATCGCGCGCGCAAGCGGCTGCGCGAGTTTCTCCCCAAGGACGAGGTGGTGCGGCTGCTCAAATGGGCCGCCGACCGGGATTTCGGCCACCGCGGCTTCCTGCAGCTCGGCGGCGAGCGATTGCTGTACGAGGCGCTGGAGTTTGCCCAGCGTACGCCGCTGCACTACGGAGAGCGCCTGTACGAAGCCCTCGGGACCGAGGCCGCCGTCGACTACCTGCAGTTCGTGCTGCGGGAGGCGAGCACCGGGCTGCGCGCCCAGCGCTCGGAAAGGTTCATCCGCGACGAGATCAAGGCGGAGCTGGCGCGGCGCTTTCGCAGCGCACACTCGAGCCTGCTGACTCTGGCGCTCACCCACGCCGAGCGCGTCTTCGACCTCGCGGTCTCCGTGCACGAGGGGTTGCTGCGCAGCACCGAGCCCGGGGCCGCGGCGGCGCTGAGAAACGGCGCGCAGCGCGCGCTCAAGTGGGAGCAGGAGGGCGATGCCATCGTGATCCGCATCCGCTCGCTGGCGCGCCGCACCTCCAGACCCCAGGTCTATGCGGACCTCCTGCACGAGGCAGACGAGGCCGCCGACGGACTCGAGGAAGCCTCCTTCCTCCTCACGCATTTCAGCGCGGTCGCTCCTCCGGGCAACATCGTGAAGCCGCTGCAGGGGCTGGCCGCACTGCTCGTCGCCGGCGCCCAGGAGTCGGTCAAGATGTTCGAGGCGGCGAGCCATGTCACCCGCGAGGGTGCGCGCGAGGACCTGCAGGATTTCTTCGCCGCCGTGGACCGCATCGTCGCCATCGAGCGCGAGTCGGACATCGCCGAGCGCGCCGTCACCAGCACGCTGCTAGGCGGTGAGTGCGAAGCGCGCGCGTTGCATCTCATCGCACGCCTGTCGCAGGTGCTCGAACAGGCCGCAGACGGCCTGGCGCTCTGTGCACTCAAGCTGCGCGACCACCTGCTCAACGACATCATGACTGCCTGAAGTGCGCGCGACCGAGGGAATCGACAGTCTGGTCTTCATTCTCCCCGGCGCCGCGATGCCCGCCGCCGCGGATGCGGCCGCGCTCGGATCGAAGGCGGCGGGCTTATTGCGTCTGCAGCGCGCCGGCCTGCGCGTGCCGCCGGCGTTCGTGCTCGGCACGGCGGTGTGCCGCGATTACTTTGCCCGCGGCGGCCGGCTGTCGGAGGAGATGCGCGGCATGCTGGAGGCGGGACTCGCGCGGCTCGGCGAGGCGACCGGGCGGCAGTTCGGCGACACGCGGCGTCCGCTGCTGCTCGCCGTGCGCTCGGGTGCCCCGGTGTCGATGCCGGGCATGATGGAGACGATCCTCAACGTCGGACTCACCGAGCACAACCTGAGCGGCTTGCTGCGCAGCACCGGCAACCCGCGCCTGGTGCGCGATTGCTATCGGCGGCTGATCCGCGACTTCACCACGGTCGTCCACGGGGGTGCAGCGGCACCGTTCGATGCGCTCGCCGAGTGTCACTGCCGTGAGCAAAGCGTCGCGAGCGTCCGCGAGCTCGACAGCGCGAGCCTCGCGGAGCTCTGCTCCCAGTCGCTCGAGACAGCGCTCGCCACGTCCGGCCGCTCTTTCCCGCAGCACCCGCCGGATCAGCTCGAGCAGGCAGTGGACGCCGTGTTCCGCTCCTGGAACAGCGACAAGGCCCGCCACTACCGCGGCCTGCACAAGCTCGACGACTCGACGGGCACCGCGGTCACCGTCCAGGCCATGGTGTTTGGAAACGGCGGCAGCACCTCGGGCGCGGGCGTCGGCTTCACGCGCGATCCGGCGACCGGTGAGAACTCCCTGTATCTCGACTTCCTCTTCAATGCGCAGGGCGAGGACGTCGTCTCGGGGCGCTACCCCGTGCATGACACGGCGCGGCTCGAGCGCCGGCTGCCGCTCATCGCGGAAGAGCTTCGTGGCCTCAAGGCGGTGCTGGAGGCAGAGTTTCACGACATGCAGGACTTCGAGTTCACGGTCATGGATGGCAGGCTCTACCTGCTGCAAACGCGCGCGGGCAAGCGTACGCCCTGGGCCGCGCTGCGCATGGCAGTCGACATGGTGCGAGAGCGGCGGATCACGCAGCGTGAGGCACTCGCGCTGCTGCGTCCTTATGATCTCGGGCGCATCGAGCGCACCCGGCTCGAGCGCGACGTGAGCGCCGAGCCGCTCGCCACGGCAGTCGCCGCCAGCATGGGAGTCGCGGCCGGGGGCGTCGCCTTCGATTGCCGCCGGGCCGTCGAGCTCGCCGCCCGCGGTCAGCCCGTCATCCTCGTCCGCCCGCAGATCGAGACGGCCGACATCGAGGGTATTGCCGCAGCCGAGGGTGTGCTCACCGCGGCCGGCGGACGCACTTCCCACGCCGCAGTCGTCGCGCGGCAGCTCGGCAAGGTGTGTCTGGTCGCGTGCCCGGAGCTCGCGATCGAGGGCGACGGGCGCGGCTGCAGCATCGGCGGGCAGCGTCTCACCGAGGGCGAGCTGATCACACTCGATGGCGACGCGGGCCGCGTCTATCGGGGAAAGCTGCCCGTCATCCACGAGCGTCCGCTCAAGGAGCTGGCCGAGATCAGCGCCTGGGGACCGGGCTGAGGAGTCCCTTACTCGAATGGTTTCAGAGCCTCCGGCGCCGCCTCATCCTCCGCCACTACGTTGTGGCACAGCTCGCACTTCCTCGAGATCTTCTCGCCCGCCGTGGTGACGTGCTTGTTGTCATGGCAGCGCAGGCACCCGGGTGACTGGTCGTCGTGGCCGAGGTGGTCCGGATGCGTGTTCCAGGTCACTTTCATCTGCGGGAAGACGTTGTTAGACCAGATGTCGCCGAGCGCCGTGCCCGCCTCGGTCACGGCCGAAGCACGGGCCGCGGCCAGATCGGGATAGTTGGTGCGATAGAAGGCGGTGATATCGCCGCTGATCGCCGTGCGCGCCTGCTCCTGCGACGGGTATTGCGCCTGCAGCACACGCATGGCCTCGCGCTTGATGAAGGTCAGCGAGGTGTCGATCCGGCCATCGAGGAGCGCGGCGTCGACCTCCTGGGCTGGCGTGCGGAAGATGTGTGTGGGGCGGTTGTGGCAGTCGATGCAGTCCATGGTGCGCCACTGAGCATCGACGGGCGGGACCGCCTGCGTTCCGTAGACTTTCTGCGCTCCCTCCGGCGTCGTGAGCTCGACCGTGAAGATCGACTCGCGGGACGGATCTCCCAGATAGCGGATGCGGACGCCAGGGCCGACGTGCCAGTGGATGCCGGAGTTGATCTTGCCCGCCTGGCCGCCGACGTGGAGCATGAGCACGGTCTTCTTGGGCGTGTTCGCTTCGTCTTCGGCGTAGTGCGTGTGCACCACGAGACGGTCGCCGACGAACGCGGCCGGCCAGTGGCACTGCTCGCATACCACGCGCGCCGGACGCAATTGGTGCACGGGCGTCGGGATCGGCCGCGGATAGCTGTTCGTGGCCACCTCGATCATCTCCTCCATGCCGTTGATCTTCGAATCAACCCACGCGCCGAACCCGGGACCCACGTGGCACTCCACACAAGCGACGTTGGCGTGCGGCGAGCGGTCATGCGCATTCGCCTCCGGCTGCATCTGCAGATGACACGCCTGGCTGCAGAACTGTACCGACTCGAGAAGCTGGATCCCCTGATAGCCCGCCCCGGCAAGGATGATCGCCGTTGCACCGCCGCACAGCAGCAGCAGGAGCAGCGCGCCGCGCGTCGCGGGGCTGTTGAGATCGATGACCGGCAACGGCGTGGCCGACCCGCTGGCCCGTGCCGCCTTGCGTCTGCGATGCCGCTCGCGCCACAACCCGACGCCCAGGAGGAGGAGGCCGAGGACGAGCAGCGCGGGCAATATCAGGTAGGTCACTATCCTGAAGTGCAGGCCGCCGCTGAGACCCGTGAGTTGCAGTGCCGAGAGCAGCACGATGAGTGCCGCGCAAGAGGCGGTCAGGATCACGCCGACGCGGCTCGTGGAGTTGGGCGTCAGCGCCTTGAAGGGGAGCTTCTGCATCGCGCTTACCTCAACGAGCCGAGCAGGGCGACGAAGATGCCCACCGCCAGCGCCACGCCAATGGCCACCGCCAGGAAGCCGAATACATAAGCGCGCATGAGCTCGGACCTGGTCGGGGCGGAAGCCAGTACCGAGTCGAGCCGGTTCGCCGCCACGAGCCGCTGGTACTCGAGCGGGCGCTCCTTCTCGAAGCGCTCGAGAGGCATGCGGCCGGTGAAGATCACCGTATCCATCGGGAAGCTCTCGGGCCGCAGATGAGTATGGAAATAGTGGAACAGGAAGATGAAGCCCGTGGCGAGCAGCGCCTCGTCGCTGTGGGCGATGTAGGCGGCGTTGAGCGTCCAGCCGGGCAGAAAGCGCGTGAACACGCCCGGGAACCACAGCATGAGACCGGTGAGGCCGATGATGGCTACGCCCCAGAACACCGCCAGGTAATCGAACTTCTCCCAGTACGTCCAGCGGTCGAATTGCGGGCGCGGCCGCAGGTAGAGGAAATAGCCGACGTTGGCGGCGAAGTCGCGCACGTCGGCGAGCTGCGGGACCATCGAGCGCGGGCCCCACAGATAACCGCGTTCGTGCCGCACGATCATCTGATAGAGCGCAGAGAGCAGGTGAAAGCCGAAGTAGCCGAACGTCACGACCGCGGCGATGCGGTGGAGGATGCCGGCGCTGTGCGGCCCGCCCAAGAGCGCCATCAGACGCGGGGCCCAGGGTGCCGCGGCATACTTCAGCGGCAGCCCGGTCGCAGCCAGCGTCAGGAAGCTGACGACTACGGTGACATGAACCCACATCTGGGTGGTCGTGAACCGCCGCACGTACCGGCCGCTGCCCGGCTGCACTTCCCCGTACTCACCCCGCAACTTCCCCACTATCGAGCGCTGCAGCCACAAGAGGTCGTGCAGGCCGAAGAACCCGAACACCCCGAGCAGCAGCACCGTCATTAGCAGCCACACCCAATGCAGGTAGGGGTTGCGGTTCGGGTTGGCAGGGTCGGCGTGCGGGTCGAAGGTCAGGAACGAAGCAGTGACCTGGCCCTGGTGGCACCTGCCGCAGGTAGCGGCAAGTTGCGCGGGGTTGACGCTCGAGTGCGGGTCCGCGGCCGGGAGGTTCTGGTGCGCCGTATGGCAGTCCGAGCACATCGCGGCCGCGGTTTCGCCCAGCAGCGTGGCCTTGCCGTGCAGGGTGTCCCGAAACGTCTTGTAGTAGGCGCTATGACAGTCGCCGCAATCGCCCGGAAATGCCTGCCGCATCGCCGCGCTCTGCGGCGGCTTGATGGCGTGCGCCTGATGACAGGTGGTGCAGACCGGCCCGTTCGTGCCACCGTGCATCCACAACGCCCCATGAGCACTGGCGCGCCACTGGCTGAGGATGCCGGTGTGACAGGCGCCGCAGGTTTCCGGAATCCTTGCGTGGGAGGTCGCCGCCGCAGCGAGGGCCGGGGACTGGATGTCGTGGCCGCTGCCGTGGCAGTCGGTGCAGGCAGGCGCGCTGACCAGACCGGACACGAAGAGTGCGCGGGCGTGCTCGCTCGACAAATACCCTTGCATCATGTCCTGGTGACAGTGGCCGCAGTTGCGCACCTGGTTGACGGCCGACATGGAGTTATTTGGATTGCGGCGGCCGACTACCGCATGCGGGTCGCCGTGACAGCCGGCGCAGGTCGCCGCTGACACGCCCTTCGAGGCATGGACGCTGCTCTTCAGCCGCTCAATTTCATCCTGATGGCAGCCGGCGCAGGTCTCGAAGGTGACCCCGCCGAGCTCCTCGCGGGGATGGCGGATGCTCTGCGCGTCCTTGTGGCAGTCGACGCAGGAGAGGCCGTGATGCGCCGAGCCCGCAAACACCGCGCTGGGTATCGTGAGCGCGTGGCCGGCATCATCCTTGAGCGTCGGATCGTTGTGACATTCGATGCACCTGGCATCGCCGGGCGGCGCGGGCAGCGCAGCGTCCGCGAGCGCGGTGCCGCAGGCGAGCTGCTGGAGGACGATGAGTGACAGAAGTGCGCACACGTGGGCGCTCAACAACGGCCACCGGCGCAGGCACCCCGCGAACTGCCCCATCCCGCCTCCCCTTCCAGCGCACATACGAACACTGTCCGCAGCTCACGGCGGCCGCTTCTTCTAACCGATCGCTGCCCGCCGTGGCAAGTCGGTAGAGTTACCTATCCGGAACCCGGCGCGTATGTACTGTCCGGCATGGCAGCGAGCCACTCCGCCTGACACGCTTGCCACATGCGCGCCACGGACCGTGTCGATAAGTTCATGACCGAGGCCGTGCTGTCGATCGGCATCGACGAGCCGGCGAGCGAGGTGCTGCGGCTCTTCGCCAGCTACCCGGTGCATCACCTCCCGGTCCTGAGCGGCCAGAAGGTCGTCGGCATGCTGAGCTCGGCCGATGTCATGAAGATGGCGGCCGTTATGCCTAAGACCGGCAGCGCGCCTGGGGCATACCTGGACCAGCGCGTCAAGGTGGCGACGCTCATGAGCAAGCCCGCCATCACGGTGCATCCGTCTGCGACCCTGCTCGAGGCGGCGCGCACGATGGCGGGCAACGCCGTGCACGCGTTGCCGGTGGTCGATGAGGCGGAGCGGCTGCTGGGAATCATCACGACGACGGATGTGATGCACGCCGCGCTCGAGGCTCCAGCGGCGAAAGGCGCTGCCGCCAGCGAGTCGCCGGGCACCCCGATCGAGATCGAGATGTCCGCAACCGAATTCGAGCATGCGCTGGCTGCCGCCAAGGCCGCCGTCGCGGCGGGCGAGGACGTGGACCTCGTGGCGATGGGGCTCCTGTATCTACAGCGGCGTCTCGCGGTGCTCGAGCACGTGCTGCAAGGCGCCGACCGGTACCTGAAATTCGGCCAGGAGCCGGCGCGTCTGGCCACTCTGCGCACTGCGATCGCAGCCGCCAAGCGCGCGCCCGCGTTTGGAGAGCATCCCCACGCGGCGTTCGGCCCCGACTGAGGGTCAGCCGCGTCCGGCCAGTGCGGCCGGCGGCGCCAGGCGCCGTGCAATCAGGTAACAAAGCAGCACCATGCCCGTCACGGCGGCGCCGAGCGCCCACTCGTGGGCACTGCTCCAGCCCTCGAGCGCGGGAGCCGCCAGACGGGTCGCTCCGTAAGCTGCGGTGAGCAGACTCACGATCGCAATACCGAGGCCCATGACGCGCGAGGCGATGACCCCGACCCGGTCGCTGCGGACGATGAGCTGCGAGATCCACAAGCCGTTCAGACCGTCGGTGAGGACCATTCCGAGTACGAACAGAGTGCCGATGAAGAGCGAGGAAACGAGCCCGCCGAATCGCGTCGCGGTCAGGGCGAACATGACGCTCTGCGAGACGGTGTCGAAGGAGATGGCGTAGAGCGTCCCGACGAGCGCCACCGTCAGGGGGTGGCCGGCCTGCATTGCGCGCTTGAGGAAGGCGCCCTTCACGCCAACGGGCGTCACGGTGGCCTGCGGCGCGGTAGTCAGCACCGCGCGCAGGTTGACGGCCCCGATCAACGCCAGAAACCCGATCGAGATCCAGGCGCCGCTCAGCTCGAGCCAGCCAGGGACGCTCTGACTGCGCTGGGCAATGCCGATCACGAGCGCGATGCTCAACACGACGACGCCGTGCCCCAGGGAAAACAGCATGCCGCATTGCGGCGCGAAGGCGCGGCCGCGCCGCTGGTTGATCCGGGTGAGCCCGTCGATGGCCGTCAGGTGATCGGCGTCGAAGCCGTGGCGCAAGCCGAGTAGAAAGACGAGAACACACAACCCGGTCCATTGACTCGGCAGCTCGTGCACACGACCCCCGTTCAACGCCCCTGCGGCAGTGTCTCGATATGGGCCACCAGCTGCCAGGTCTGCTCATCACTCAAGGTCGGCCAGGCGGCCATGGCGGTACCGGGCACTCCCTGGCGGATCGCGAGGAAGGTGCCCGCCGCGCCGGAGCGCTCCGACCACGGCGGCACGGTGAGGTTGGCGGGTGATGGAACCATGGATTCCTGCCGCTGCCCGTGACCGTCGCCGCGGGCGCCGTGGCAGATGGCGCAGTTGGCGGCGAACAAACGCGCGCCGGCTTGCTGCGCCTCGGCGGAGGTCAACAGCCCCGCAGGCGGGCTGGGCGATGCACCGCTACATGCCGAAATGGCGGGTAAGAGCGTGGATAGGGCGATCACCGCCACACCCTTGCGGCCGCGGAGCCAGTTGGTAGCCAAGTGCCTGTACTTCCCTACGGATGGTCGACACCAGTGCATCGATCGCTGCGTCCACTTCACGCGTGCGACCCACGCCAAGCCCGATCAGGCCGGGCACGAGGCCGAGCAGCACCACCGAGGCGGGATAGCGGCCGATCAGGCGCGCCGCATTGAGCAGGTCGGCCACGCCGACCTGATGCACCGACAGCCGGTCGCGCACCGCATCGATGACGTCGGCGCCGTCGAGCCGGACCAGAGTGCCGGGTGGCGCATCGGTCGCCACCGCATCAACGAGGATCACATGTGCGGCCTCCGCGATCTCAGCGAGCAGCGACAGCCCCAGCGTGCCCCCCTCGACCAGGCGGACCCCGGGGGGAATGCCGTAGTCGCGCTCCAGGCGGTCGACCGCCGCGGCGCCGACCCCATCGTCGCCCAGCAGTACATTGCCGAGCCCGAGCACGAGAACGCCGTCCCGGATGCCCGCTGGGCCGGCGCGCGCCGACGTGTCACTCACGGCCGTGCCGTTCCCGGAACTTGAAACCCGAGAAGATCGAATCGAAGACGCCGTTGCGCTCGATGATCGAGTACAGAACCGGGAAATACACGTGGGCGACTGCGAAGATGAGGATCACCCACATGCCGATATGATGGATGAGGCGCGCCACCTGCAGGCCGTCGAAGAGCGGGATCAGAAAACCGAACAGCTGCATCGGCGAGCTGGGCGAGGCGTACACCGTATAGAGCGCAAAGCCGGTCGCCATCATCACGAAGTAGACGGCGAAAATAGCGGCATAGGTGAGGCCGGCGAGCGCATTGTGGCCGAGATAGTCCACCGACTCGCGGCTGAGGAAGGTGTAAAAGAGCAGCGCCTGCTTGAAGCTTCGCCAGCGCTGCCGCGATACGGGGACGAGCTCCGACCAGCGCGCGTAAGCGTTGCCGGCGAACGCCCAGTAAACGCGCACCAGCGCCGCCAGTGTGAACACCACCGATGCGTACAGGTGCACGCTGCGCATCGAGCCCATGATGAAATGCGCGCTCGCCGGGCCCGGCGCGCTGATGAAGGGGTGGCCGATGTAATAGCCGGTGGCGGCGAGAATGAGGATCGAGAAGAACAGCAGCCAGTGCGCGAGCCGCACCGGCAGCTCCCAGATGTAGACCCGTTCGAGGCCGACGCGCGGTCCGGCTCCCGCCGGCACCGCGCTCACGACACCCTCACGCGCGCCAGCTCGCGCCGCGTGGCATCGACCACGTGTACGCCGCAGGCCATACAGGGATCGAAGGAATGCACCGTACGCAGGATCTCGAGCGGCTGCTCGGGTTTCGCCACCGGTGTCCCGACCAGCGCGGCCTCATAGGGGCCCGCCTGACCCTTGGCATCGCGGGGACCCGCGTTCCAGGTGCTCGGCACGACGCACTGGTACTTGGCGATCTTTCCGTCCTTGATGTGCACCCAATGGCCGAGCGAGCCCCGCGGCGCCTCGTGGAAGCCGGCACCGAAGCAGTCCGCGGGCCAGGTGCTCGGATCCCATTTGGAAGTGTCCTGGATGCGGTAGTCGCGCCGGGCCATGCCGTCGGCCAGCGCATCGACCCACATGCCCATCGATTCGACCAGCACCTGTGCCTCGATGGCGCGGGCGGCGATGCGCCCGAGCGTGGAGACGAGCGCCGTGGGCGGCGCGCCGAGTGCGGTGAGTGCCTTGTCGATCAGCTCCTTGGCGCGGGCCGGACGCCCGGTTGCGTACGCCATCAGCATGCGCGAGAGAGGTCCCACCTGCATCGGCGCGTCCTCATAGCGCGGCGACTTGAGCCACGAGTACTTCTCAACGGTGTTGAGGCGCTCATACGGGGGCTTTGGCCCCGTGTAATGAGGCTGCGTCTCGCCCTTGTAGGGATTGAGGCCTTTGTCATCGCCGACGGAATAGTCGTACCAGGAATGAGTGACGTACTCGTCGATCTTCGCCTGGTCCACGGGCTCGATATGCGCGAGATCCGCGCCGTGGATGACGCCCGAGGGGATGTAGAGCTCCGGCTGAGCGTTGTCGTCCATGGGAAAGTCGCCGTAGCTCAGGAAGTTCGTGACTCCCGCGCCGATCGCGAACCAGTCCTTGTAGAAGGAAGCGATGGCGAGCACGTCGGGAATGTAGACGCGCGTCACGAAGTCCACTCCCTCCGCGACCAGCTTGCGCAGGGCGCCGATCGTGCCGAAGTTGAGCGAGGCCTGCGCATCCGGGTCGACCGGGGTCGCCATGCCCCCGACCAGGAAGCTCTGCAGATGCGGATTCTTGCCGCCGAGGATGGCGTGGATCTTGATGAAGCGCCGCTGCCAGTCGAGCGCCTCGAGGTAATGCGCCACGGCCATGAGGTTCGCCTCCGGCGGCAGCCGGTAGGCGGAATGACCCCAGTAGGCGTTGGCGAAGATGCCGAGCTGGCCGCGCTCGACGAAGGCCTTCACGCGGTCGCGCACGCCAGCGAAATACTTGGCGCTGGAGAGCGGCCAGTCGGAGATCGACTGCGCCAGGCTCGAGGTCTTGGCGGGATCGGCGCTGAGCGCGCTCACGATATCGACCCAGTCGAGCGCCTGCAGATGATAGAAATGAACGACATGGTCCTGCACGTTCTGCGCGGCGATGATCAGATTGCGCAGGATCCGCGCGTTCGGCGGCGGGCTGGCACCGATGGCGTGCTCGACCGCGCGGATCGAAGCGATGGCGTGCACGGTGGTGCACACGCCGCAGATGCGCTGTGCGAAAGCCCAGGCGTCGCGCGGATCGCGTCCCTCAAGGATCAGCTCGATGCCGCGGAACATGGTGCAGGACGACCAGGCTTCCTTGACCGCGCCGCCATCCACCTCCGCTTCGATGCGCAGGTGCCCCTCGATCCGCGTCACCGGATCAACGACGACATGAGTCATTTCTTGGCTCCCGGTTGCTCGCCGGCGGCCTTAGCGGGCGCTGCCGGCTTCTCGACCACCAGCCGGCCGCGCTGGCGATTGCGCATCACCTCGCCGATCCCGTGGGCGACCACGCCGGCAGCAACGACCCCGGTCGCTCCCACACCGACGGTGTCGAGCCAGCGGTCGGTATTGAAGCCGGCCACGTCCGGCAGCCGCTGATAGAACGGCGTCATGGTGTCCCAGAAGTTCGGCTCGGCGCAGCCGATGCAGGGATGGCCGCAGCCGATCGGCCAGTTGGTGTGCTCGTTCCAGCCCACGTTCGGACAGTTCTGCGAGGTCGCGGGGCCCTTGCACCCCATCTTGTAGAGGCAATGACCGTGACGGTGGGCCTCATCGCCCCAGGCCTCCACGTACTGCCCGGCATCGAAGTGCCCGCGCCGCTCGCAGCCGTCGTGGATCGACTTGCCGTAGGCGAACAGCGGCCGGCGGTAGCGATCGAGCGGCGGCCACTGCTTCATCGTGAGGTAATAGACGAGGAGCGCGGTGATGTTCTCGGCGTTGGCCGGGCACGCCGACATGTGGATGAGATTCTTAAGTCCCGGGACGGCATCGGCCACCGAGAGTGCGTGGGTCGGATTGGGACGCGCCGCCGGAATGCCGCCGAAAGTCGCACAGGTGCCGACGGCGATGGTCGCCATCGCGTTGCCGCACACCTCGCGCGCGATGTCGAGCGCCGCCTTGCCACCGATGGTGCAGAAGCCGCTGTCCCGGTCGCCGGGGATCGAGCCCTCGACGAGGGCGATGTAGCTGCCCTTGTTCTGCTTCACGGTCTCGCCGAGGACACCCTCGGCCTGAGCGCCGGCGGCCGCCATCAGCGTCTCGTGATAGTTCAGCGAGATGGTATCGAGGACCAGGTCCGCCACCGTCGGGTGGCTGGCGCGCAGGAACGATTCGGTATTACCGGCGCAGTCCTGGAATTCGAGCCAGACGAGGATCGGGCGCTTCTCGCTCTCCACCGCCTTGGCGATCGCGCCCGCCGCTCCCTTCGGCAGCCCCAGCACGGCCGCCATGCTCGCGCAGAAGGTGAGGAAATCGCGTCGCGATACGCCCTGACGCTCCAGCTCCCGCATCAGTCTCGTGTGCGCCATCTGCATCCCCCCTGGCAAAAGTGGCCGATTATCGAAACGCGCGCGCGCGGACGACAATACGTGCATTCCACTACCCGAGCGCCGGCACCAGCGCGTAGCATGGTCTTTGTCTGAGACCAAATCCAGCGTGTCTCCGGGGGGTCAGGGTGCACGAGCTGTCGATATGCCAGGCTCTGATCGATGAGGTGGCGAAGATCGCCGCCAGCCGCGAGGCACGTGCGGTTGGGCGCATCACGCTCGAGATCGGACCGCTCTCCGGCGTCGAGCCCGAGCTGCTTGCGCGAGCCTTCGAGATCGCGCGCGTGGGGACCTGCGCCGCCCAAGCTGAGCTCTCGATTACGGTGCCTGAGATCATGGTGCGCTGCAGCGAGTGTGGCGCGAGCTCGCGCGCGCAGCCCAACCGCCTGCTGTGCGCGAGCTGCGGGGGCTACCACACACGCGTGCTCGAGGGCGACGAGCTGCGGCTGCGGGGTGTTGAGCTCGACGTGCCGGAAGAGCACCCTGTCCCGGTTCACTGAGTCCTGAAGCGGAGAGAGACCGATGTGCCAGACCTGTGGTTGCACCGTCACGGCCGGTAATGCGCACCTCGCGGCCCACGAGCACAGTGCACCGCCGGGTGCCAATACAACCGTCGAGGTCCTTAAGGATCTGCTCGCGGCCAATGATCGGGTCGCGCTGCACAATCGCGCGCACTTCGACGAGCACGGCGTGCTCGCGATCAACCTGATGTCCTCGCCGGGCGCGGGCAAGACGACCTTGCTCGAAGCCACCATCCGCGCCCTGCGCGACCGCTACCGCATCGCGGTCATCGAGGGCGACCTCGAGACCGATAACGACGCGGCCCGCATCCGCGCGCAGGGTGTGCCCGCGGTGCAGATCACGACGGGAACCGCCTGTCACCTCGATGCGCATCTGGTGCATCGGGCGCTGCACGATCTGCCGCTCGCGGGGCTCGATCTGTTGTTCATCGAGAACGTCGGCAACCTCGTGTGTCCGGCCAGCTTCGACCTCGGCCAGCACCGCAACGTGGTGTTGCTGTGCGCGACTGAGGGCGATGACAAGCCGGCGAAGTATCCGGTGATGTTCCGTGCGGCCGACCTCGTCGTCCTCAGCAAGGCGGATCTGCTCGGAGTGCTGGAGGATTTCGATCCGGCGCGCGCCGAGGCCGCGCTGCGCGCGCTCGGCCGCGGCACCCCGGTCATCCGCACGGCCGCCCGCCGCGCGCCCTCGCTCGACACCTGGCTCGCATGGCTCGAGGAGCAGCTGTCCGCGCCGCGCGCCATCGCTCCGCTGCGTCCGCTGCAGGGCGGCCTCACCGCGGGGGTGTGAGCTCATGTGCCTCGCTATTCCGGTACTGGTGACAGCGCGTCTCGATGAGTCGTGGATCGAGACCGAGGTTGGCGGGGTTCGCACGCGGGTATCGGCCTCGCTGATCGATGAGGTCGCGGTCGGCGACTACGTCATCGTGCACGCCGGCTTCGCCATTGCCCGCCTCGACGTCGCGGAGGCGGAGAAGACCCTGGCGTTGTTCGAGGAGCTCGCCGCCCGACTCGGGGAGAGCGCCGATGCGGTACATCCGCGCCTTCCGTGAGGGCACCGCCGCTGCCGCCCTCGCGCGGCAGCTCGCCGCGGAAGTCGACCGCGAGCGCGACTATCACCTGATGGAGTTCTGCGGCGGTCACACGCACGCGATCTTCCGCTACGGGGTCGAGGACCTGCTGCCGGCCAACATCCACCTCGTTCATGGACCGGGGTGTCCGGTCTGCGTGCTGGCGATACCGCGGCTGGATGCCGCCATCGAGCTCGCACAGCAGCCGGGTGTGACGCTCGTCAGCTACGGCGACATGCTGCGCGTGCCGGCCTCGCGCCGGCGGAGCCTGCTCAAGGCCCGCGCCCAGGGGGCCGACGTTCGCATGGTGTACTCCGCCCACGATGCGCTCGACATCGCCGCCAGCGAGAGCGGGCGCGAGGTAGTTTTCTTCGCGGTCGGCTTCGAGACCACGACCCCGGCGACCGCGCACATCGTGCTCGAGGCCGAACGCCGCGGACTCAGGAATTTCAGCGTCTACTGCAATCACGTGCTGACGCCCGCGGCGATCCAGAGCATCCTCGACTCGCCCGAAGTGCGCGAATGGGGACGAGTGCGCGTCGATGGCTTCATCGGTCCCTCGCACGTGAGCGCCGTGATCGGCAGCCGGCCATACGAGTTCTTCGCCGAGGAGTACCAGCGGCCGGTGGTGATCGCCGGCTTCGAGCCGCTCGATGTCCTCGAGGCGATCCGCATGCTGGTGCGGCAGCTCAACGCCGGCGAGGCACACGTAGAGAACGAATTCACCCGTGGAGTCACGCGCGCGGGCAACCGCAAGGCGCAGCGCCTGGTCGCGGAGGTCTTCGAGCTGCGGCCGAGCTTCGAGTGGCGGGGCTTAGGCGAGCTCCCCTACAGCGGGCTGCGGCTGAAGGCCGCATACGCGCATCTCGACGCGGAGCGGCGCTTCGACTTGAAGGCGCCGCCGGTCGCGGAAAACAAGGCCTGTCAGTGCCCGGCGATCATCCGCGGCGTCAAGAAGCCCACCGACTGCGCCATCTTTGCGACCGTCTGCACGCCGCACAATCCGATCGGCTCGTGCATGGTATCGGCGGAAGGCGCGTGCGCCGCCTACTACAAGTATCGCCGCGGCGCCGTGCGGGCCGCGGGCTGATGCGCATACTGCTGCTCACGCAGGCCTTCAACAGCCTCTCGCAGCGGCTCTACGTCGAGCTCATCCGCGACGGCCACGAGCTCTCGGTCGAGCTCGACATTCACGACCGCGTGACCCTCGAGACGATCGAGCTGTTCCGGCCGGAAGTGATTCTCGCGCCGTTCCTGAAGCGCGCCATCCCGCAGTCGGTGTGGCAGCGGCTACCGTGCCTCATCGTGCATCCGGGCCCGCAGGGAGACCGCGGGCCGGCGGCACTCGACTGGGCGATCCTCAAGGCCGTGCCCACCTGGGGTGTCACGGTGCTCGAGGCCGCCGCGGACTGGGACGCAGGGCCGGTGTGGGCGAGTGTGCCTTTCCCCATGCGCCTCGCCACCAAGAGCAGTCTGTATCGAAACGAAGTGACCGAGAGCGCGGTCGTCGCGGTGCGCGCGGCGCTCGAGCGCCTCACCAAGGGGGCGGGGCCTGTCGCGATGGGCAACCGCAGCGATGCGCAGGGCTGGCAGCCCCCGGTGTCTCAAGCGCAGCGCTCGATCGACTGGGCCCGGGACACCACAGCGGTCGTGCTGCGCAAGATCCGCAGCGCCGACGGCGCTCCCGGAGTCGAGGATCTGCTGCTCGAGCGGCGCTTCCGCCTGTTCGATGCCCATCCGGAGCTGCGTCTCGCGGGCCGGCCGGGCACCCTCATCGCCCGACATCACGAAGCCATCTGCCGCGCGACGCGCGATGGAGCGGTGTGGATCGGACAGCTCAAGCCCCTCGAGGGCTCGCAGCACGGCCTGAAGCGCCCCGCCGCGCTTGCGCTTGGGTCCGATGCGGCCACGCTGCCCGAAGGCACGCCCGTCACGGAGGACGGTGGCGGCGCGCACGATCTCGAGATCCGCTACGAGGAACGCGGCGCGGTCGGCTATCTGCACTTCGCCTTCTACAACGGCGCGCTCAGCACCGTGCAGTGCGAGCGGCTGCGGGCGGCTTACGGGGAAGCCCGCGCACGCCCTACCCGCGTCATCGTGCTGATGGGGGGAGCGGACTTCTGGTGCAACGGCATGCACCTGCACTGTATCGAGGCCGCCTCGAGCGCTGCCGACGAGTCGTGGGCGAACATCAACGCCATCGACGACCTGGCGCACGACATTCTCACCACTGGGACGCATCTCACCGTGGCCGCGATGCAGGGCAATGCCGCCGCGGGCGGGGTGTTTCTCGCCCTCGCCGCCGACCGGGTCCTGGCACGCAGCGGCATCGTGCTGAATCCCCACTACCGCAACATGGGCAACCTCTACGGCTCGGAGTACTGGACGTACCTGCTGCCGCGACGCGTCGGCGCCGAGCAGGCGAGCGCCCTCATGGCGCGCCGCCTGCCGCTCGGAGTGCACGAAGCCCAGGCGCTCGGATTGATCGATGAGCACGCCGGCCCGGACGGCGAGGAGTTTCGTGCGCTGGTTGAAGCCCGCGCCGCAGAGCTCGCGGCGCCGGCGCGTTTCGCGCCCCTCCTCGAGGAGAAGCGTGCCGGGCGCGCCCGCGACGAGAGCCGCCGTGCCCTGTCGGCCTATCGGGCCGAGGAGCTCGAGCACATGCGGCTCAACTTCTACGGCTTCGACCCGAGCTATCACATCGCGCGCCACCGCTTCGTCTACCGCACGCCGCACGCCTGGACGCCACTGCATCTCGCGGCGCATCGGCGCATCGGCTTCGCCGCCCGGCAGGAAGCAGCCGGCGCATGAGCCGCCTGGCCCTGGAGGCCACGAGGCCCGAGGCAGCGGCAGCAGCCGCACGGCACTGGCGGATCGCCGGCCGCGTCCAGGGGGTCGGGTTTCGGCCGTTCGTCTATCGCCTTGCCGCTGAGCACGGCCTCCGTGGCTGGGTGCGCAACAGCGGCGGGGAAGTCGAGGTGCACGCTGAGGGCGATGCCGCCTCGCTCGAGGCCTTCGGCGCGGCACTCCTCGCCCGCGCGCCTCCCGCGGCACGCCCGCGGCTGCTCGAGCAACGTGCGGCCGAGCGCGAGTCTCTCGAGGACTTCCACGTTCTCCCGAGCGCCCAAACGGCACAGCCCCATGTGCACGTGCCGCCCGATCTCTTCGCCTGCGACGAGTGCCTCGCGGAGCTGCGCGACCCGGCGGCGCGCCGCTTCGCCTATCCCTTCATCAACTGCACCCAGTGCGGCCCGCGCTACACGGTGATTCGCGCCCTGCCCTACGATCGCTCGAATACCTCGCTCGCCGGCTTTCCGCTCTGCGCCGACTGCGCCGCCGAGTACGCCGACCCGCTCGATCGGCGCTTTCACGCCGAGCCGCTCGCGTGCGCCGCCTGCGGTCCGGGGCTGCGCTGGCGTGCAGGCACGGAAGCGATCCGCGGCAATTCCGCCTCCCTCGCCGCGGCGCTGGCCGCGCTGCGCGCCGGGCGGATCGTCGCCGTGCGTGGCATCGGCGGATATCACCTCTGCTGTGACGCCGCCGATGAGGCGGCCGTCGCTCGCCTGCGCGAGCGCAAACGCCGGCCGGCGAAGCCGCTGGCCCTCATGGTGCCCTGGCGCGGCGCGGATGGTCTCGACAGTGCGCGCGCGCTCGCCCGCCTCTCGGCCGCGGAGGCAGCGGCACTCGTCGACCCGATACGGCCGATCGTGCTGTCGCGCAGACTCCCGCACGCCGCCCTCGCCGCGGGCGTCGCGCCGGGACTCGAGCAGCTTGGGCTGATGCTGCCCTACAGCCCGCTGCACCACCTGCTGCTTCAGGACTTCGGGGCACCGCTGGTCGCGACCTCGGGAAATTCGAGCGGCGAGCCCGTGCTCACCGAGCCCGAGGAAGCGGAGCAGCGCCTTAAGCACGTGGCCGACGGTTTCCTGCACCACGACCGTCCTATCGTGCGGCCGGCCGACGATCCGCTCGTGCGGGTGGTCGCAGGCGCGGCGCGTCCGCTGCGCCTCGGTCGCGGCACGGCGCCCCTCGAGCTCGAGCTGCCCGCGAGCGTCGCGGTGCCGACGCTCGCAGTCGGTGCCTATCTCAAGAACACGGTGGCGCTCGCCTGGGGCCACCGCGCCGTCGTGTCGCCGCACATCGGCGAGCTTGCGAGCCCGCGCGCGCGTCACATCTTCACCCAGGTCATCGACGATCTGCAGCGGCTCTACGGCGTGCGCGCCGAGCGCATCGCGCACGATGCGCACCCGGACTTCCCCAACTCCCGCTGGGCGCGCGCATCAGGGCTGCCGACGCTCGCGGTATGGCACCACCATGCCCATGCCGCCGCGCTCGCCGCGGAGTACCCGGGCGCGGCGCCCACGCTGTGCTTCACCTGGGATGGAGTCGGACTCGGTGCCGACGGCACGCTCTGGGGCGGAGAGGCATTCCTCGGCAGCCCGGGCCGCTGGCAGCGCGTCGCGAGCTTTCGGCCGTTTCGTCTCCCGGGGGGCGAGCGGGCGGCGCGCGAGCCGTGGCGCACAGCGCTGGCACTCTGCTGGGAATCCGGCTGCTCCTGGCCTGCCGGGGAGGCCCGCGCCGAGCCGCTGCTGCGGCAGGCGTTCGATGCGGGAGTGAATGCGCCCGCGACCACGGCGGTCGGCCGGCTGTTCGACGCGGCGGCGGCACTCGTCGGCGTGCGCCTCGACACCAGCTACGAGGCCGAAGCGCCCATGTGCCTCGAAGCCCTGTGCGGGAGCGACGGCGCGCCGCTCGCGCTGCCGCTCGCGCCGGATGGGGCCGGAGTATGGCGCTCCGACTGGGCACCGCTCGTGCGCTCGCTCCTCGAGCCGACGCGCACACCGGCCGAGCGTGCGGCGCTCCTGCATGCGAGTCTCGCGCAAGCGCTCTGCGACCAGGCCTGCGCGGTGCGTGAGCGCTCGGGAGTCGCGCGCGTCGGGCTCGCGGGCGGCGTGTTCCAGAATCGCGTGCTGACCGAGCGTGTCCATGCCGGACTGACCAGCCTCGGGTTCGAGGTGCTGATCCCGCAGCAGCTCCCGGTCAACGATGCGGCGATCAGCTTCGGCCAGCTCGTCGAGGCGGCCGCCGTCCAGGCGGACGGCTGAGACGGGCAGCTCCGATGCCGCGCCGCGACCAGCACGTGAGCCTCGCGCATGGCAACGGTGGCCGGCTGATGCGCGAGCTCATCGAGGATCTCTTCGTGCCGGCGCTCGGCAATCCGCTGCTCGACACGCGCGCCGACGCGGTCGGCCTGCCGACCCCGGACGACCTCGAGCTGGTCGTCACGACCGACGGCTTCACCGTGCAGCCGCTCGAGTTCCCCGGCGGCAATATCGGCTCCCTCGCCGTGCACGGTACGGTCAACGATCTCGCCGTGAGCGGCGCGCTGCCGCGCTTCATGACACTCAGTACCTTTCTCGAGGAGGGCCTGGAGATCGCGCTGTTACACCGCGTGATCACCGCTCTCGCGCAGGCGGCGCGCGACTGCGGGGTTGCGGTGGTGGCCGGAGACACCAAGGTGCTCGGGCGCGGCGACTGCGACGGCATCTACCTCGCGGCGACGGGAGTGGGTTTTCGGCCGCGCGGCACGCGGCTCGGCTTCGGGGAGGTGCGCGCCGGCGACCGCGTCCTGGTGAGCGGGCCGGTAGGGGACCATGGCGCCGCAGTGCTGCTCGCACGGCAGGAATTCGGCCTGCGGGGGGATCTGAAGTCGGATGCCGCCAGCGTGCTGCCCGAAGCGCAGGCCCTGCTCAAGGTGCCGGGCTTACGCTTCATGCGCGATCCGACCCGCGGTGGTCTCGCCACCGTGGCGCACGAGCTGGCGCGGGCGACAGGGCTGCGCGTGCAGCTCGATGAGGCACGCATTCCGGTCAACGACGCCGTGCAGTCGGTTTGCGAGCTGCTCGGCTTCGATCCGCTCTATCTCGCCTGCGAGGGTCGTGTGGTCGCGGTGGTCGCCCCCGAAGCGAGTGCGGCGGCGCTCGGAGAGCTGCGCGCCGTGGCGCCGAGCGCTGTAGTGATCGGCGAGCTGCGTGCGGGACCCGGGCAGGTAGTGCTCGACACCACCTTCGGCGGCCAGCGGGTGCTCGATGAGCTCGAAGATGATCCCCTGCCGAGGATCTGTTGAGGATCCCGGACCCTTACGAGCCCTCTGCGAAAAGCGGCGCGTTGTCGATGTAGATGCGGTAGGAAGCGACGCGCTCGCCACGCAGCTCGAACACGTTGACGAAGGGTATCGTCACGGTCGAGCCGTCCTGGCGCGTGTAAGTCACCTCACCCTCGCAGACCGTCGTGCCGGGGCCGTTCCACGCGCCGAGCAGTCGATGACGGCAGCCGGCGATCAGGGAGAAGAAACCCGCCACCGCCGCGCGGATCGCTTCGCGCCCGCGCACCGCGGGCGCATTGCCGAAGCGGAACTCGGCATCCGGCGCGAGGAAGGACACGAAGCCGTCCGCATCGCGGGCATCGATCACGGCAAGCAGCCTCAGCCACCACGCCTGATCGGGCTCGAAGGACCGGGTTGGCGCGGCCGTGCCGCTCATGAGGCGGAGCGGCCCGCTACTGCTCGCTGGCGTAATACTGGGCGAGCGCCTCGACGTCGGCATCCGAGAGCTTGGTGACGACGCTCTTCATGTTCTTCGGCTGCTCGAGCGCGCCCTTCTTGTAGGAATCGAGGGAGCTCTTCAGCCAGGCAACGGGCTGGCCGGCCAGGATTCCCGCATCATCGGCCGGGTCCTTGCCGCCGGACGAATGACATTTCTTACAATCGCGGTCGTGAATCTGCTTGCCGGCCGCGGCCTTGGCGGCATCGGCGGGCTGCTTAAGCGCACTGAAGGGCTTGGCGGCAAAATACGCCGTGAGATCAGTGATCTGAGCATCCGTCAGATCCTTGGCGACGGTGCACATATCGCCCTCGCGCTTGGTGTCACCACGCTTGTAGTGGACCTTCGAGCAGGGCCGCGCCTTTGCCTTGTAGGCCTTGAGTGCATCGCTCTGCACAGTTGCGGACACGCCGGCGATCGTCGGAACGTCCTGCGCGCCCGTGATTCCGTTCGCGCCGTGGCAGTCCTGGCAGCTCTCGAGGAGCTTCGGATCGGGCGCGGCCAGCACAACCGCCGGAAGAAGCCCGAGCGCTGCCGTTGCAGCGAGTAATGCAGCTCTCATCGCTGATGTCCCCTTTGCATGCAATTGTGGAGTCCCCGCACCGTCGGGGGACTGTGATGCCTCTCAATTTCTACGGTAGCCACAAGGGGCAGGCCAAGTCAATTCGGGGCGCTCAGCCGTGCAGGCACCGCCACGTAATGAAAGCGTAAGGGTAAGTGCCTATCTTGTTTTCGCTTTCAAAAAAGCGAGAATGAAATTGGGTGAATGCCGCGAAGACGGCGCTTGGGAGTGGTTTATGCATCGGGAATCCCTCGGCTCACGCTTGACGAAGCAAACGGCCCGGGCTTGCCTGCCCGTTCTCGCTCTCGCCGCGCTCCTCGCCGCCTGCAGCGGCAGTACCGGGCCACAGGGCCAGGCCGGCCCGCCCGGGCCGGCCGGACCCACGGGCCCGCAGGGCCCCGGCGCCGGAGTCGCAGCGCTCGATGTCGGCACGGCGACGCAGATCGTCGGGACGATCAGCAGCGTCACCATCAATTCGCCGCCGGTCGTGAAGTTCTCCCTCGCCGACCAGAACGGCGTGCCGCTCAAGGGCCTGCCCGCCGCTGACATCGGCTGGGTGATCGCCAAGCTCACCCCGGGTCAGAACGGCGCGGCGAGCACCTGGCAGTCCTACATCTACCAGACGGTCACGCCCTCGGGTTGTCCGACCGGGGCGACCAGTTGTCTGTCCGCAGCGGCCACTCAGGCGACGACCGAGAACGGCGCCTCGGGCACGCTCGTCGATAACGGCGATGGCACGTACCAGTACACGTTCCTGAAGGACGTCAAGACCGATCCGATCGTGACCTACGACGCGACTCTCACGCATCGCGTCGCCTTCGAGATCCGCGGGCTCGCGCAGGCCAACAACGGCTCCTACACGTTCCAGCCCTCGACCGGCGCGACCACCGGCATCTTCAGCCGCGAGATCATCGAGCTTCAGACCTGCAACGGCTGCCACACGCAGCTGATGCTGCACGGCGGCGCCCGCGTCGAGACGCAGTACTGCGTCATGTGCCACAACCCGAGCACCACCGACCCGTACAGTGGCAATCCGCTCGACTTCAAGCAGATGATCCACAAGATCCACCAGGGCAACTCGCTGGCGAGCATCCAGACGCCGCCCGGTCTGGCCCTCACGGGCAGCGCTGACTTTCACGCCGGTTCCAACACCACGCCAACTCTCGCGCAGGGCTACTGGATAGTCGGCCACGGAAAGTCGCTCGACAACTTCAACACGGTGCTCTTCCCGCAGGACACCCGCAACTGCACCACCTGCCACAAGCAGAACCTGCCGGCGGCGACCGAAGCGGGCAACTATGCCGCGGTGCCGACCATCGAGGCGTGCGGCGCCTGCCACGACACCATCAATTTCACCACCGGCGCGGGTCACAGTCCTGCGAACCTGCCGGCCAACGACAGCCAGTGCACCACCTGTCATGGTCCGAGCTCGACCATCGATAACGGAATGATCCAGGTGGTCGCGGCCCACACGATTCCGGACGAGGTCGCGGCGACCAAGTTCAAGTTCATCGTCAACAGCGTCAGCTTCACGGGGACCGCTCCCAGCATCTTCCCGGTCGTGAACTTCTCGGTGGTCGATCCGACCAACAGCAACGCCCCGTACAACATCCTGACGGACCCGGCCTTTGCGGGCACCGATCCGGGCACGGGCAAGCCGGTGTGCGCCGGCGGTGGCGCGGCACGGCTGGCGCTCGACATTGCCTGGGAGACGAGCGACTACACCAACTGGGGCAGCGCCGCGGCGCCGGCGGCGGCGAGCTGGGGCCAGCCGGTCTCGCTCAATCCACTCGCCGGTACCGGCTGTGCGGGCGGGGCGATCACGCCGGTGCAACAGGCGAACGGGTCGTTCACGCTGACCTCCACGACCGCACTGCCGGCGGCACCGGCCGCCAACTGTCCGCCGGCGAGCACCACGGCCTGCCCGGCCGTCGCCAACCTCGGCGTCGTGCTCGAGGGTCACCCAGGCGTCGTCACGACCGGACCCGGCGCGGACCGCATTCCGGTGACGACCACGGTGGGGTACGGCAACGTCTCGGGCGGAACTGTAGTACCGCGGCGCACGGTGGTGAATATCGCCAAATGCGACGTCTGCCATTTCCGCCTCGAGCTGCACGGCAGTAATCGCAACGACGACATACAGGCCTGCGTCGCCTGCCACAACCCGGCCTCGACCGACGTCAGTCAGCGCCAGGGTCTGACCGCGGTCGGCGTCGACGGCCTGTGGGAGCAGTCCATCAATGGCCGCTTCCTGTTCCACATGATCCACGCGGGCAGCGTGCGCGCCGCGGCCGGAGCGCCCACCGCGATCTACGGCTTCGGTGGATCGGTGAGTGACTTCAGCAACGTGGTCTTCCCGGGCCAGCTCAACGACTGCGCGATGTGTCACAACTCTGCCACCTACTACCCGGTGGATGACACCGCGGTGCAGGCGACGACCTTCGACACCGGCCTGTCGAAGAATCCGGCTGATCCGACCACGGCCGGCAATCCGATCGCGACGTCGGCCAACATGGCGGTGTGCTCGGCCTGCCACTTCGACAGCCTGACCCAGTCGCACATGATGCAGATGGGCGGCTCGACCACGGTCCTGAAGGACGCGGAAGGGCGCACCATACCGGGCACGGCTGTCGAGACCTGCGCGCTGTGCCACGGACCGGGGGCTCTCGCGGACGTGGCCGTGGTGCACAACATCCCGGTCGCGGATCGCTGAGCGATGCGGCTGTCCGCGGCCAGGGCCGCCCTGGTCATCGCGCTGCTCTCGGGCGCGATGACCCAGGCGCTCGCCGCCAATGAGGACAGTGCTCCCGCCTACAGCGCCAAAGGCGCCGACAGCTGCCTCGGCTGTCATGACGATCCCGCGCTCCTCGGCCTCTTCAAGACCAAGCACGCCCGTCCCAGGGACGACCGCGGCCCCTTCGGCCATGGGGGGCTGCAGTGCGAGGCCTGCCACGGACCTGGCGGCGCGCACGTACGGGCGCGCGGCAAGCAGCCGGCGGGCATCGTGGATTTCGGCGCGCACGCGCTCGCCCCGGCCGCGCGGCAGAATGCGCAGTGCCTCGGCTGTCATCAGTCCAACGCCGCACACGAGTGGGCCACGAGCCAGCATGCCGCGAGCGAGGTGCCGTGCGCGGCCTGTCACACCCTGCACGCGGCCCACGACCCGGTGCTCACCGCGGCGACGCAGATCGAGGTGTGCACGAGCTGCCACCAGGCCGAGCACACCGACCTCTTCAAGCCCTCGCATCATCCGCTGCGCGAGGGGAAGATGGCCTGCGCGTCCTGCCATGCGCCGCACGGCTCGCCGGGACCGTTCCAGCTGGTCGCCAACACGGTGACCGAGACCTGCACCAGCTGTCATGCCGAATACCGCGGACCGTTCCTCTGGGAGCATCAGCCGGTCGCCGAAGACTGCTCGAACTGCCACGACGCACACGGCTCGGCTCAGCCGGCACTGCTCAAGACGCGGCCGCCGTTCCTGTGCCAGCAATGCCACGAAGGCGCCGGGCATCCGTCGATCCTCAACAGCCCGCAAGGCCTGCCCGGCGGGGCGCCGAGCGCCTATCTGCTCGCCGGCGGCTGCGTCAACTGCCACACCCAGGTGCACGGCTCCAACCATCCGTCGGGCCGCGCGCTGATGCGCTAGGAAAGGGATGCCTGTCGTGAAGCCTGCCTCGGGCCACCACCGTCGATCGAGCCTCGCGGGTGCGGTCGCGCTGCTCGCGGCCGCCGGCGCCGCCTGGGCCGATGGCCCCGCACCCGATACCAGCGCGTGGAAGTGCGAGCAGTGTCCTTTCTTCGAGGGCTACACCGGGGATGTCGAGGTCGGCGCCCTGGATGCCCACGGCGCGAACTTCAGCTACGGCCGCTATACCGGCATCGACCACAGCACCGTGTACGCCGATCTCGCGGCCGCCGGGCAGTACCGCGGCGCCGACGGCACCAACGCGAGCTTCGATCTCGAGGATCTGGGGCTCGCTTCGCGCCAGGGAACCGCCTCGGTCGGCAGGGAAGGCCGCTTCGAGGTCAAGGTCGATTACGACGACATACCAACACGGCTCTACGATACCGGCGTCACGCCCTTCCTGGGTGCGGGGAGCGGTAATCTCAGCCTGCCCGGCAGCTGGGTGCCGGCCGGCAGCACCGCCGGCATGAGCGCGCTCGGCGCGACGCTCGCGCCGGTGAACATCGAATACGACCGGCGCACCGCCTCGCTCCTCGGATCCTACATCGCGAGCTCCGCGTGGACGCTGCACGCCGCGTTCCGCCACGAGGAGAAGGACGGCACGGGTCTCTTCAGCGGCAGCTTCCTCACCGAGGCCGCGCAGCTACCGCAGCCGATCGACTACGTCACCGATACCGTCGAGGCCGGGGCGGCCTGGGCCGATCACCGCGCCAGCCTGCGCCTCACCTACACGGGCTCCTGGTTCAAGAACGACATCGATTCCCTGACGTTCGCCAATCCCTACCTGCCCTTCGTCGCCGGCTCGACCCAGGGGCGGCTCGCGCTGCCGCCGGACAACAACCTGCAGCAGTTCGCCCTGGCGGGCAATATGCCGTTCAACTGGCTCGGGGCGTCCCTCACCTACGCCGCATCCGTGGGCAGCCTCAAGCAGGATGAGGGCTTTCTGCCCTTCAGCACCCTGCCGGGTGCCACCGTCCCGACGCCGTCCGCGCTCGACGGCGATGTGCATCTGTCGCACTACGCGCTCGGGCTCGCCGCGCACCCGCTGCCGAAGCTCGCGCTGCGCGGCGATGCCACCTACGACGGACGCGACGACCACACGACGCCCCTGACCCTCGCCTATGTGGCCACCGACACCTTCCCGAGCGCGGGCGCGTTCACCACACCCCGCTACAGCGAGGACCGGACGCGCCTCGAGGGGAGCGCCGATTACGCGCTCGAGCGCTGGCTGCGCGTCGGCGTCGGCGGCAGATACCTCAACACGCACTTCGGGCCCGACGAGCTCGTCAGCGACACGCGCGACACCGAGAACTGGGTGCGCGCGACGCTCGAGCCGCTCGACGGACTGGCCTTCACGCTCAAGGGCGGCAACGCCTCGCGCAAGACCTCGGGTTTCATTGTCTCGGCACTGCCGCCTGCCGAGAACCCGCTCGTCTGGGCCTTCGATTATGCGCCGCGCGACCGCGAGTTCTTTACCCTCACCGGGTCGTGGCAGGCGACCGCGACGCTCGCGTGGTCGGTCGAAGGATTCTTCGCCAACGATGACTATCGTCTGTCGCAGCTCGGCCTGCAGAGCGTGCATGAGCGGCGCGCTTCCAGCACGCTCACCTGGACGCCGCGCGAGACTTTCAGCGCCTACATCGACGGGGGCTATCAGCGGCTGGACATGCTTCAGAACGGGTTCACCGCAGCGCTGACGGCGCCCTGGCAGGTCGGCGACTCCGAGCATTTCTGGAACGTCGGCGCCGGCGGCCAGTGGGTGATGGCGACGCGCTGGACGCTCGCCCTCGACTACCTCCACGCGCCCTCGTACGGCGATTTCAACACCCAGGCAGGCGGGGTTGCCGAGCCCTTCCCGCAGAACTGGAGCCGCCTCGACAGCGTCCGGCTCGACCTGCGCTACCAGTGGACCCGGGCCGCACAGCTACACCTGCGCTTCATCCACGAGAAGTACGATTCGAGCGACTGGGCCCTGGGCGATGTCGGGCCCGGCACGATCCCGAACCTGCTGGCGCTCGGCGTGCAGCCGTGGGCCGACAACGTGAACCTGGTGGCGCTCACCTTCCGCTACCAGTTCGGTGCGGCCGGCAACCCGCCGCCGCCCTGACGCGCCATCCGGTCGCCTGCCATCGACGCTTCCAACAGCCTCGCGGCTCCAACCCAGCCCGGGAGGCCGCCACGCCAGGCCGAGGCCGCCGTCGATCCGGAGGTGGCTCTACCCGACTACCTCGCGCAGACCTACGCCTGGGCCTACCTGCACCCGCGATCACTGCACCTGCTCGATCGTGAGCTCGTCGTCAACGCGATTCTGTGGGGCAACTATGGGCGGCTGGTGCGCGCCGCCTGCGCGCAATTCCGCCCGGGCGAGCACGTGCTACAGGCTGCCAGCGTCTACGGGAGCCAGCCGCTCAGGCTCGCCGACCACCTCGGCCCGGCCGGCCGGCTCACGGTCATCGACGTCTCGCGGCTGCAGGTCGAGCACCTGCGCGCGAAGCTCGCCACGCGCGCGAACAGCAGCGTCAGGCTGGCGGATGCCACGGCGCCGGGCCGCGAGTCCTACGACGGCGTGTGCTGCTTCTTTCTTCTCCACGAGATGCCGGACACCTACAAGCGCCGCGCCGTCAATGCGCTGCTGGCACGGTTGAAGCCCGGCGGGCGCGCGGTGTTCGTCGACTATGCCCGTCCGCGCTGGTTCCACCCGCTGCGCGGCCTGATGTGGCTCGTGAACCGCTGGCTCGAGCCATATGCGGCGAGTCTGTGGCGCGGCACCATCGCAAGCTTTGCCGAGCGGGCCGACCTGTTCCACTGGACGGAGCAGCGGCTGTTCCTCGGGCTCTATCAGGTCGTGGTCGCCCAGCGGTGTGCGCCCGGAAAGCGCGGCTCCGACCAACTGCGCTATGCTGGGCTGAGCCCCGAGCGGACCTCACCAACCCCGTGACTGCGACCTCAAATCCCCCCGACCGTCCCTCGCCGGCACTCGCCGCACCCGGGCCCGGTGCGGCCGCGAAGCGCCTGTTCCTCTCGACGCGGCCCGCCTTTTATACCGCCTCGGTGCTGCCGGTCTTCGTCGGCACGGCCTGGGCAGCCGCGGCCGTCGGGCATGTCGACTGGCTGCTGCTCGTGCTCGCCCTCGCAGCCACGGTGCTCGCGCACGGCGCGACCAACGTCTACAACGACGTCGGCGATGACGTCATCGGCGCCGACGAAGGCAACAGCGAGCGCATCTACCCTTACACGGGCGGATCGCGCTTCATCCAGACGGGGCTGCTCACGCGCGCCGAGATGGCGCGTCTTGCGCTCGGGCTGGCGGTGGCGGCACTCGTCGTCGGTTTCGTGCTGACCCTGTTGCGCGGCCCAGGTGTGGTGCTGCTCGGGCTCGCCGGACTCGCGCTCGGAATCCTTTACTCGATGCCGGGCGTGCAGCTCTCCGCACGCGGAGTCGGCGAGCTGGCGGTGGCCGTGGGCTTCGGGCCGCTGCCGGTTCTCGGTGCGGCGTGGCTGCAGGGCGCCCCGGTGAATCTCGGGGCAGTGCTGGTGTCGCTCCCGGTGGGTGCCTGGGTGGCGGCCATTCTGCTGATCAACGAGGTTCCGGACCGTGACGCGGATGCGCGCGCCGGCAAGCGTACGCTCGTCGTGCGGCTCGGCCCGGTCGGCACGCGCGTCATCTACCTGGGCCTGACCGCGCTCGCGCTCGTTGCGAGCCTCGGGGCGGTGGCGATCGCCGCGCTGCCGCTCTGGTACCTCCTGCCCGCCGCGGCGCTTGCGCTCGCCGGCACCATGGCGGCCCGCGGCATCAGCGTGGAATCGGCCGCCCGGCCGCGGCTCAGGAAGAGCATCGAGCTCACCTTGGGCGTTCACGCGCTCGGCAGCATCACGCTCTGTCTGGCGATTCTCGGTCACCGCTTCGCCTGAGGAGCTGCCCCAACCGCAGGCCGCAGTAACGCCGCCTGCGGCGCTGAAGCAAATGGACGCTCGCACGCCACTCCTGATCTACGACGGCGACTGTGGGTTTTGCAGCTACTGGGCTCGCTACTGGCAGAAACTCACGGGAGACCGCGTCCGCTACCAGCCTTACCAAGAAGTCGCGGCGCAGTTTCCGGCGATCCCGCTCGCCGACTTCCAGCGCGCGGTTCAGTACCTCGCTCCCGATGGACGGCGTGCGAGCGCGGCCGAGGCGAGCTTCCTCACCCTGAGCCACGCACCTGGAAAACGACTGTGGCTGGCGCTCTACCGCCGTCTGCCCGGATTCGCCGCCCTCTCGGAATGGACTTACGCCTTCATCGCCCGGCACCGACCGGCCTTTCATCGCATCAGCCTCCTTCTCTGGGGCAGGGACTACGGGCCGCCGCGATACGAGCTCGTCTCCTTCCTGTTCGTAAGGCTCTTCGGGCTGATCTACCTCGCGGCCTTCGCCTCCTTCGCCGTGCAGGCGCAGGGCCTCATCGGCAGCCACGGCATCCTGCCGCTCGCCGAGCTCCTCGATGCGGTCCGCCACGCCGCAGGATGGGAGCGTTTCTACCTCATGCCGATGGTCTTCTGGTGGAATGCCGGCGATGCCGCCATCCAGACGGTGTGCTGGGGCGGCGCCGGGCTGGCGGTGCTGCTCACGCTGAATCTCGTGCCCCGGCTGTGCCTGCTACTCCTTTATATCTTGTACCTCTCGCTCCTGTACGCCGGCCAGGCCTTCATGACCTACCAGTGGGACACGTTCCTGCTCGAGGCCGGGTTCCTCGCGCTGCTCGCGAGCTGCGCTCCCACCCCGGGAATCTGGCTGCTGCGCTGGCTGCTGTTCCGCTTCATGTTCATGTCGGGCGTGGTGAAGCTCCTGAGCGGCGATCCGAACTGGTGGAACCTGTCGGCGCTGTCGTACCACTTTCTCACTCAGCCGCTGCCGACACCGCTCGCCTGGTATGCCGCGCGCCTGCCACACGCCGTGCTGACCTTCGCCACCGGCAGCACCTTCGCCATCGAGCTCGGCCTGCCGTTCCTCATCTTCACCCCGCGGCGCCTGCGCTTCTGCGCCGCCGCAGGTCTCCTGCTGCTGCAGAGTGGCATCCTGCTCACCGGCAACTACAACTGGTTCAACCTGCAGACCATGTTGTTGTGCCTGCCGCTGTTCGATGACGCGGCCGTCGCGAGGATCGTGCCGCAGCGCCTGCGCGCCTGGATGCCGCGGCCGGGACGAGCGCTGCTGCCGCGCGCCGTGAGGCGGATCGCGGTCGGCGCTGTGGCGAGCCTGCTCGTGTTCTGCAGCCTCATCGAGATGGACCTGCGCTTCGGCGGCAGCCCGCCCGCGGCCGCGCGCGCGGTCGATGCGCTCATCGAGCCGCTGCACCTGGTGAGCTCCTATGGCCTGTTCGCAGTCATGACGACGCAACGCGACGAGATCGTCATCGAGGGCTCGAGCGACGGGGTTGAATGGCGCGAATACGAATTCCGCTACAAGCCGGGTGATCTGTCGCGGCGCCCGCCCTGGAACATTCCCCACCAGCCACGCCTCGACTGGCAGATGTGGTTCGCGGCGCTCGAGGATCCGCAGCGGCTGCGATGGTTCTGGCTGTTCCTCGAGAGGCTGCTGCACAACGAGCCGGCGGTCACGTCGCTCCTCGCCAGGAATCCCTTTCCGGACAGCCCACCGCTCTACATCCGCGCCAGGTTCTACGACTACACCTATAGCGACGCCGGCGCGAAGGCCCGCGGACAATGGTGGGAGCGGCGCTTGCTGGGACTATACTTTCCCGAGGTCCGGCTCAAGGCCGACGAGTCGGCGCACTGAAGCTGCGCGAGGCCCGCGCGAAGGTCCGCTTGGCGAACCCCAAAGCATTGCCTTGCGATGAGCTGGTGATTCGCTCGCATCCGAGCGTGCCGGCCTGCGCCGCGCACAGGTACTGGGTCCTCGCGGTCGCGGTCCTCGGATCCACCCTGGCGTACGTCGATGAGTCGGTGGTCAACGTGGCCCTGCCCGCCATCGAGGCCGCGCTGCACACCACGCTGCCGGCGATGCAATGGGTGATCAACGCCTACACGCTGTGCATGTCGGCGTTACTCCTGATCGGCGGTGCCGCGGCGGATCGTTTCGGCCGGCGGCGCATGTTCGTCATCGGGACCAGCGTATTTGCCGTTGGCTCGCTCGGCTGCGGCCTGGCAGCAAGTGTCGCGATGCTGCTCACCGCCCGCGTCGTCTCCGGCGTCGGCGCGGCCCTGCTCGTCCCCTGCTCGCTCGCGCTCATCAGCGCCAGTTTCGAGGAGAAGGAACGTGGAGCCGCGATCGGCATCTGGTCGGGCGCGGCGGCCATCGCCGGCGGGGCAGCCCCGCTCCTCGGTGGCGGGCTGATCGACCACTTCTCATGGCGGGTGATCTTCCTCGTCAACCCGCTGCTCGCAATCCCGACGCTCTGGATTGCCTTGCGCCGCGTGCCCGAGAGCCGCGATCCGGACGCGCCGCCCGGCGTCGATTGGCTGGGTAGCTTGCTGGCGTTCGCCGGACTCGGGACTCTCGTTTACGGACTGATTGCGTCCTCGGAGCTCGGCTGGACTCATCCGGCGGTGATGGCCTCACTGGCTCTGGGGGCGGGATTGCTCGTGCTGTTCGTGATCGCCGAGCGGCGCAGCGCCTCCCCGATGATGCCGCTCGAGCTGTTCCACTCGCCGACCTTCAGTGGGATCAACCTGTTGACGCTGCTTCTGTACGGCGGGCTCGGCGGCGGGTTTTTCTTTCTGCCCTTCCTGTTGATTCAGGCGCGCGGATTTTCGGCGACGGCCGCCGGGGCGGCATATCTCCCCTTCACGGTGATCCTCAGCCTGCTGTCGCGCTGGTCGGGCGGACTGATCGACCGCTTCGGCGCGCGCGGGCCGCTCATCATCGGACCCACGATCGCGGCGGGCGGCTTTGCGCTACTGGCAATCAGCCGTGAGGCCTATTGGACCGTCCTCGTGCCGATGGTCGTGCTCGGCTTGGGGATGGCCATCACGGTGGCACCGCTCACCACGGCGGTCCTCAACGCCGTCCCGACGCATCGCACCGGCGTCGCCTCCGGGATCAACAATGCGGTCGCCTCCGTCGGCAGCCTGCTCGTGATCGCGGTGCTCGGCAGTGTTGCAGTCGGGGCCATGTCGCATTCCCTGGAGCGGCGCCTCGAGAATCCGCCGGCCACGACCGGAGTACGGCAGGCCGTCGAAGCCGCGCGCGGTGGATTCGTCATCCCGCCGCTCCCGCAGACCCTTTCGGATGAGGAGCGTCGGCGTGCCCACGCGATCATCGCCACATCGATCGACGACACGGTGCGGATGACGCAGTGGATCGCGGCCGCCCTGGCACTCGCGGGTGTGTTGAGCGTGGTCGGCACGCTGCCGCGGGGCGCACGCCGTGAAGGTGCGCCACCCGTACCCTTCGCTTGAGGCGGCTCAGCGTGGCTCGAGGATCGTCGTGATGGCAACGCCCTGCTTCAGTGTCAGCGTGACCGGGGTGCGCTCGGCGATGTCAGCGAGGCGCGCCCGCTGCGCCTCATCGAGCTCTCCCTCGAGCCGCAGCCGGCGCGTCATCGTGCGTTTTTCCCCGTCGTGCTGGAACAGCACGTCGACGTGGGCCGCCCGCAGCGACCAGGTCTTGCGCTCGGCGTACATGCGCAGCGTGATCGCGGTGCAGGCCGCCAGCGCCGCGCACAGCAACTCATGCGGAGCGGCACCGGTGTCCTTGCCCCCGAGCGCCGGGCCTTCGTCGGAGGTGAGCGGATGATGGCCCGCCATGAGCGCAGTCGTGTAGTTGATGGTGCCGATGTCCGCCGTCGCACGCGCCATGCCCGCTCTCCTTCCGTCCCAGCAGCCGTCTCAAGTCTGGCAGGCGACGCGCTAGAATGCGATGACGAGGTGTAGCGCATGCCCGAGCATCCCTTTCGAGGCACAGATCTGGCCGTACCCATCGGCACCACCGATCACACGCTCGGGCCCGAGCACGCGCCGGTCGTCGTAGTCGAATACGGCGACTTCGAGTGCCCGACCTGCAAGCAGGCCGCGCCGACCGTGCGGCTGCTGCTCGAGCGCTTCGCGAGCCGCGTAACTCTCGCCTTCCGCCACTTTCCGCTCGAGGAGGCTCACCCCCACGCGCTGGCGGCGGCCGAGGCCGCCGAGAGCGCCGGCGAGCAGGGCAAGTTCTGGGTGATGCACGACCTACTGTTCGCCAACCAGGATCATCTCGCGGCCAAACACCTGCACTCCTATGCCGAGCGACTGGGGCTCGACATGGCGCGCTTCACCGCGGAGATGGACGATCACGTCTACCTGCAGCGGATCCGCGAGCACCAGGACAGCGGGCGGCGCAGCCACGTGCGCGGCACGCCCGGCTTCTTCGTCAACGGCCGGATTCAGGACGTATCGTTCGGCCTCGAGCGGCTGTTCGACGCCGTGGGTGCGGCGCTACGACGATGACGCGGAACAGCTAGTCCATGGGGACCGCAATCGACTTCGGCAGCGCCGCGGCGGTCAGCGTCTCGCGCAGCGGCCGCGCCCGTTCCGGCCGCTTCGTGCGCCACCAGGGCTCGACGTCCTTGCCGTGTGAGGGCTCGACCGGCTCGCCGAGGCGCGGCATGAGGAGCTGCGCGCCCGCGCCGGGCCCGAGGCTCAGCAGGGTTTCGGCGGGCTGATCCCAGGGGTGCATGGCGAGCGCAAACGTTCCCCAATGAATCGGCAGGAACGGCCCGCCCCCGAGAAGCGCATGCGCCTTGAGCGCGTTCTCGGGGCCTAAGTGCATGTCACCCCACGCGGGATGCCATGCGCCGACTTCGAGCATGGTGAGATCGAACGGTCCCAGCCGCTCGCGGATCAGCTCGTACTCCGTGGTGAGTCCGGTATCGCCGCTGAAGAACACCGCGTGGTGCTGCGAGCGAATCACGAGCGAGGACCACAGCGTCGTGCTGCGCGTCTTGATCGTGCGCCCGGAGAAGTGCTGCGAAGGCGCGGCGGTGACCGTGAGGTCGGCGTTCGGCAGCGAATAGGACTCCCACCAGTCGAGCTCGAAGATTCGCTCGGGTGCCACCCCCCAGGCCTCGAGGTGCGCCCCGACGCCGAGGGAGGTCACGAATGGCACCGCGCGCTTTCTCAACTGCCGGATGGTCGGATAGTCGAGATGGTCGTAGTGATCGTGCGAGACGACGACCAGGTCGATGGGCGGGAGCGAGCGCAGCGGGACCGGCACCGGCTGGAAGCGCTTCGGCCCGATTAGCCGCGAGGGCGAGGCGCGCGGACCCCACACCGGGTCGGTGAGCACGCGTAGCCCGTCGATCTCGATGAGCACGGTCGAATGACCCAGCCAGGTGACGCGCAACCCGCTCCCCGCCGGCTTGAGCCACGCGTCCAATGGGCTCACCGCAGGCAGCGGCCCGGGCGGCACCCGCCGCTCGCCGCCGCAGAGAAACTCGCGCAGCGTGGGCATCGCCGCATTCGCATCGCGCAGGCCCGGCAGAATCGGATGCAGGTTGCGGAAGCGCTCGCCCGCCCAGCGCGCCGAGGCCTTGATGCGCTCGAGGCGCGTGCCTTCGGGTCCTCGTCCCAGGGATCTCATTAGCTCCATGATACCCGGACCGCCATCAGGATCGGATGCGGCTCTCCAGAGAGAGACGTTCGAGGGCGCACCGTTAGTGCCTGTCGCGACGCTGGCATTTCATCGAGCGCGGCCCGCTGAGCGGTTTCGTCGGCTTCGGGCTCGCGGCCAAGACCGAGTCCGACCAGTTGAGCGCGACGCGGCTCGATTTCGCCTCGCAGCTCGGGGTGCGCTTGCGGCTGCCGGGCGACCGCGTGACGGGTGAGCTGACGCTTCGCCACTGGTCGAATGCGGGGATCCGGCTGCCCAATCACGGCCAGGACTTTGCGACGCTCACCTTCCGGCTGAACTCGGGGCTCTTCGGCGTCTCGAGAGCGGACGTGATCCCGATCGACCCCTCATTCGATCTCGCGAGCGCCGCTGCCGGCGGGCGCGGTGGCTGGGACGGCGAGCGTCTTCCGTGATCAAATACCCGCGGTCCTGCGCTCTTCGGAGATCCACCATGAACACTTCAGCCGCGAGCGAATCCGGCGTAGTGCGCATCGCCTCGTCGCACTCGGTCGCAGACACCGTGGCGCGCCTCGAAGGCCTTCTCAAGGAGCGCGGCGTCCTGATCTTCGCGCGCATCGACTTCAGCGGCGATGCCGGCCGCGCAGGACTTGCGATGCGGCCGGAGCAGATGCTCATCTTCGGAAATCCCAAGGCTGGCACACCCCTCATGCAGACCGAGCCGGCGGTCGGCCTCGATCTGCCGCTGAAGGCACTCGTCTTCGAGGATGCCGGCGGCAAGACCTGGGTCGCGTGGAACGACCCGCAATACATCGTGCGCCGTCACGCCCTGCCGGCGGCACTCGCGGCCAACCTGGCCGCCGCCGTGCCACTCATCGAGCGCGCCGCGCAAGCCTAGGCAGCGCCGCGGCGCCTCAGCCGAAGGCGAGGTAAATCCCGTAGCTGGCCACCACCAGCACGAGAAAGGCGCAGAGCATGAGCTCGGTGCGCACGCTCGAGGCCGAATGGGCCGCGCCGTCATCCAGCAGGCGTGTCGTGCGCACGAAGCGCACCGTCGACAGCACCACGAGCCCGATGCCGCCGAAGATGAGCGCCAGCCCGTCGTAGCGCCCACCCCGGCCGGAGAACTTCACCAGCTGCGCGGAGCGCTCGCTCAGCGCCTCGGTCGCGATCGCCAGCAGGAACAGATTGAACTTCTCGATCACGAAGCCGAAGGCAATCATCGCGATGCCGGTGCGCACCCAGGCGAGAAATGTGCGTTCATTCGCCGCGTGGTCGCTATAACCCGTGATCATTGCGATCCTCCGTTGGTATCGATGGGAGCACAGTTGGTGCGGCCGGAAAGCGCGCAGTCCTCGAGCCGCGTCGAGTGCCCGAGCAGCTTCACGAGCACCAGACCGAGCACGATCAGAGCGAGTGCCACGAGGAGCCCGATCACCGCCCCGCGGCGCGACGGCGGCTCGCCTGGCTCCCGCGGCTCCTCAGGCATGGATGCGCTTCATCGCCGGATCATAGAGCGGGCGGGCGGAGACCACGGCTGGATACAGCTTGCCGGCAATGTCGACCTGCCACTCCCCACTCGAGAGATACGCCTCATCGACCGTCACCCTCGGCTCGATCATCGCGAGCCCGACGGCGCCGCCCAGCGTGTGGCCGTAGGATGCGGCGCGCACGTAGCCGACCGCTATCCCGTCCCGGCGCACGACTTCGGCGTGGAACATGAGGGGCTCGGGATCCTTCACCAGCACCTGCACCAGGCGGCGCTTGAGGGGGCCGGCGGCTTTTTGCGCGAGCACCGCCTCCTTGCCGATGAAGCCGTCCGGCTTGCTGAGATCCAGCGCAAAGCCGAGACCGACCTCGTAAGGGACGTCGGTGTTGTCGATGTCGTGGCCGTAGTCGCGGTAGCCCTTCTCCATGCGCAGGCTCCCGAGCGCCTTGAGCCCGGCGTGCCTGAGTCCGAGCCCGCGTCCCGCCGTGACGAGGCGATCGTACACATGGGTCGCCTGCTCGGCCGGTACGTACAGCTCGTAGCCGAGCTCGCCGAGGTAGGTGATGCGGATGCAGAGCACGCGCGCGAAACCGATGTCGATCTCGCGTGCGCAGCGGAACGGGAAGGCCGCGTTCGAGAGATCGGCGCCGGTCAGCTTCTCGAGCAGCGCGCGTGAGCCCGGCCCCTGCACGTTGAGCTGCCCGTAGGCGGAAGTTGCGTCGGTGATGAAGGCATGCGCGTCGTCGCCGATGTGGCGCCGCATCCAGGTCTCTGCGTGGCGCACCATGGTGTCGGTCACGACCACGAGATAGCGCTCTTCACTGAGCTTAGTAACCGTGAGATCGGCTTCGAGACGGCCGGCCTCGTTCAGCCATTGCGTGTAGGTGATGACTCCGGCGGGGCCGTCGACCTGATTCCCGGAGATGCGATTGAGGCAGCGCCCGACATCGCGGCCCTGCACCAGGAATTTCCCCATGAACGACATGTCCATCAGGATCACGTTCTCGCGCGCGGCGCGATGCTCCTCGCGCCAACGCGCAAACCAGCTCGGGCGCCCCCAGGTCAGCGGTCCCGGGTCGGGCGTCGCGCCGGGATCGCCGTACCAGTCCGGGCTCTCCCAGCCGCTCACCTCTTTGAAGTACGCGCCCGCCGCCGCGAGCCGCTCGTGGAAGGGTGACTTGCGGACGCCACGCGCGGTCGTGAGCGACATGAACGGGTAGTGGCATTTGTAGACCAGACCGAGCGACTCAACCGTGCGCTCGCGCCGGTACTCGGGATTGGTCTGCGTCGCGTGCAGCCGATCGATGTTGAAACCGGTGACATCGACATCGGGATGCCCCGTTACGATCCAGTGGGCGAGCAACCTGCCGAGTCCCCCGGCGGTCAGGACTCCGATGGAGTTGAGCCCCGCCGCCACGAAGTAGCCCCGAAGCTCCGGCGCCTCACCCACGATGGGCCGCAGATCCGGGGTGAAGCTCTCCGGCCCGCAGAAGAAGCGCTTCATGCCGACTTGCTGCGTGATCGGCACGCGCGACATGGCGCGCTCGAGAAACGGCGTCATGCGCTCCCAGTCGGGCGGCAGCTCGCCGAAGGAGAAGTCACCAGGGATTCCCTCGACTTTCCAGGGCGCACACACCGGCTCGAAGAGGCCCACCATGAGACCGCCGCCCTCCTCGCGGTAATAGCCGTAAGCCCCCGGATCCTCGAGCACCGGCATGTTCGGCGGCAGATTCCGGATGGGCTCGGTGATCAGGTAGTAATGCTCCGCGGCCTGGTTGGCGATGGTGACGCCGCTCGCCGCGCCGAACTGCCGCGCCCACATCCCGGCGCAGTTGACGACGATCTCGGTCCGGATGTCGCCGAGCGCGGTGGCTACGCCGGTCACGCGCCCGCGCGAGCGCAACACGCCGGTGGCGGGCACGCCCTCGATGATCCTGACACCCTTGAGGCGTGCGCCCTTCGCGAGCGCCATGGTGACGTCGACGGGATTGACGCGCCCGTCCTCCTTTACATAGAAGCCGGCTTCGATGTCGTCGACCCGTGCGAGCGGAAAGAGCTCGAGCACCTCGCGCGGCGAGATCTCCTCGACGTTGACGCCGCAATAGCGGTTGAAGGCCGCGACGCGCCGGTATTCCTCGAGCCGGTCCTTGTCGGAAGCGACCTCGATGAAGCCGATCTGCGCAAGTCCCGTCGACTGGCCGGTCTCGGCCTCGAGACGCCGGTAGAGATCGCGCGAGTACTTGCGCATCTCGGTCGAGGTCTCGGAGGTCGAGCCGAAGGTCACCATGAGGCCCGCGGCGTGCCAGGTGGTGCCCGAGGTGAGGCGGTCGCGCTCGAGCAGCACGACGTCCTTGCAGCCCATCGCCGCCAGATGATAGGCAACCGAGGTGCCGATGATGCCGCCGCCGACGACCACCACATGGGCGTGGGAGGGAATCGCGGCGGGCGAATTGGCGTTCACGTGCTACCCCCCGTCACTCGAGGCGCTGGTACACCGCGCGGGCTTCCTTGAGCTTCGTCAGCACGGCGGCTCTCTCGGCCGGCGAATTCCAGTCGGGGTAGGCGCTGGTCGTCTCGGCGAGATGATCGATCCACGCCTCGAAGAAGCGCGCATCCTCCGGCGAGCGCGGCTTCTCCCCCCGGACGGTCACGTAGATGGGACTCGTGGTTGCGTAGACGAAGTTGTCGAGTATCGGGTATTCGGCCCGGGCGCTGAAGGCTCGCAGTACGCACCAGCCACTGCGCGCGAGCTCGATCGTGCCGCTCGTGTCCAGCCGGTCGTGCGCTGATCCCAGGTCGAGCTCGCGGATGATCCGGCCGTTGCACACGATCTGGGCATGGTCGAGCGCAACGATGGAGCGCACGCGCGCGCGAAAGGGCACCGCGCCTGCGCCCTCGATGCTGACGCTCGCGCCAATCATCTGCCCGGCCAGCCCGAAGTCGAGGAGCGGCGCGTTGGTGGCGAAGCTTCTGCCCTCCTTCAGCGCCGCGAGCCAGGCGTCACTCGAGACGGGGCCGTCGGGGACGGAAGCGTAGACGCGGTTGAGACCCACGGGCCCGCGGAGCGTCGCGTAGTCGGCCATCGCATCGGTGCCGCCCGCGGCCGGAATCCTGAATCCGAGGTTCAGCAGCCGATACCAGACCGACGCCGTTGCCTGGTGGTCGGCAAACGAGACGATCTCCATGTAGTCGACCTTGCCAAGCGCCACATCGACCGGCAGCTCGTCGGCGTCGGTATGGACGGGGTGAGTGAGCGGCCGCGGCTCCTCTTCGAAGGGATGCACATAGCCGACCAGGGCGCCCTGCGCATGCGCGAGGTCGGCGACGTCGGCGTTGGTCGGAAACAGGCTCGCCGCGGCCGTGTTGGGGTAGCCCGCGTAGCCCGGCAGCAGGGTGTTGGCGCGCATGCCGAGCAGTCCCAGGTGCCCCCAGTAGCTGGTGTGGAATTCCTGCCCGTGCACCACCAGTGTCTGCGGCGTCGAGGCGGAATCGACTCCCAGGCCGCTGTAGGCGATGTCGGGGACGCGTTGCTCCTTGTTCACGATGAGGTCCTCGACGATGTCGAGATCCTCGGCCTGCGCCTGCAGCACGAGATGCGCCGGCGTGTTGCGGTAATGGCCCCCGTAATTCATGTGCACGTGCACGTCGGCGCTGACCCAGCGCCTGCCCGTGGCGTCGGGCCAGGGATTCGCAGGCAGCGCGACGCTCAAGTCGCTCACGGTGCCGGCGCGCACCTCGACCGTGCGGCGCTCAGGGGTGCGCGCGAGGCCCTTCATGACCGCGACGCTGATCGGCCCCGCCGGTACCTCGATCGACTCATCGCCCGTGGTATGGAAGTAGCGCGCCTCGAACGGATACTCGTTGCGGTCGAACTCGGCGTGGTGCATCCAGGCGCGCGCCGGCGCATAGAACCGCCCGCCCGCATCGGTCACCACCACACGCGCCGGCGTCGCGACTCCGCGCTCGTCGCGCACCGCGAGGCGCAACGTGCCGCTCGGACGCAGGCGCCGGCGCTCCGTGATCTCGAGCGGCCGCGAGGCGCCACCCGGCAGCGTCATGAGGCGCAGCTCGAGGCCGCCGCCGCGATTGGAGATATAGGCAATCTGCCGCCCGTCGGGAGACCAGCGGGCGCCGGTCTCGTCCCAGTCGCCGTAGCTGATCGGAAACGGGTCGCCGCCCGCGGCGGCCGGCAGCAGCCACAGCTGCAAGCGGTTACGCCCGAGATAGGAGCTGTAGACCATCCGTTGTCCGTCGGGCGAGAAGTCCGGCCGCGCCTGCCAGCTGGTCTCCTCGTAGTGCAGCTCACTCGCCTGCGCGCCAGGAATGGCGGCCATCCGCCAGATCCCGCCGGTCCCGTAGATATGTCCCCGATTCGAGACGAAGACGATCGCGCTGCCATCGCGCGTCCACACCGGATTGATCTCGTGGTCGTAAGCGCTGTAGTAGTAGCGGGGCAGCGTGCTCTTGCTCTCCCCGCTGAGACGCACCGGCGCGGCGATCTGCGTGCCGTGCAGCTCGGCGAGAAACAAGTGCGGGTGCCGGTGATAGGCACTCGAGACGAACACGATGCGATGCCCGTCGGGCGAGAAGCGCGGCTCGACGTTGACCGCGCCCCCATGCGTCAGCTGCGTCGCGCGCCCGGACTCGAGATCGAGCAGCATGAGCTCGATCGCCTCGCCACGACTCGAGGCGTACACGATGTAGCGTCCGTCCGGCGACCAGTCGGGCTGATAGTCGTAGCCCGGGCCATCGGTCAGCTGCTGCGCGCTCCTCGAGTCGCTACTCTGCCGCCACAGCGATCCCGCCATCGAGTAGACGAGCGTGCGCGAATCCGGCGCCCACGCGAGGCTGCCCGGCCCGCTGGTGAGCTGCGGCAGGTACATCTCGCGGTAGTAGTACGAGTGCGGCAGATCGAGCGCGGGCAACGGCGCCGCCGGCGGCGCGGCACATAACTGGTAAGGCGCCCAGCCGACCAACAATGCGACGAAGTGAGAGCTGAAGTTCGCGCGCATGTCGCGTTGACGAGTGAACGACGCGCGTCTAATGTGATTCGCCGTGCGAATAGCCGTGGGATAATAGCACATGGTCGCGGCGATCCCCGGGGGGCGGAACTCATGACCTTCAAGCTCACCTACGCGACCATGTTCGATCCGCCCGAGGAGCTGCACACGCGCTTCGATGCGGCCATGCAGCGTGTGCGCGGCACGCTCGGCGGCTCGCACCCGCTCTACATCGCCGGCGCCGACCGGCCGGCCGAGCACGCCGCGGAAAAGCGCAACCCCGCCGACCGTGGCGAGCTCATCGGCACGTTTGCGGCCGCGAGCGCGGCGGACGCGGACCGCGCGCTGCGCGCCGCGCACGGCGCCTGGCCCGCGTGGAAGCAGACCCCGACGCAACTGCGTGCGCAGCTCCTGCGGCGGGTCGGCCAGCTGATCGAGGAGCGCGTCTACGACATCGCCGCAGCGCTCACCCTCGAGGTGGGCAAGAACCGCATGGAAGCCCTGGGTGAGGCGCAGGAGGCGGCGGATTTCTTCGCGACCTACTGCGACGACTTCGAGCGCGCGGGCGGCTTCGCGCGCGCGCTCCCCGACGATCCGCTCAGCGGTCACGTGTCCCACAACCGCAGTGTCCTGAAACCCTACGGCGCCTGGGTCGTCATCACGCCCTTCAACTTCCCCGTGGCTCTCGCCGCGGGCCCGGTGGCGGCCGCGCTCATCACCGGCAACACCGTGGTCCTGAAGGGCGCGACGGTGACGCCGTGGGCGGGGCGGCTGCTTACCGCTTGCATGCGCGATGCGGGGCTGCCGCCGGGAGTCTTCAATTACCTGAGCGGCTCGAGCACCGCGATCGGCGCCGCGCTCATCGAGCATCCGCTCACGGCGGGCGTCACCTTCACCGGCTCCTACGAAGTCGGCCGGCAGATCGCCGTGAAGCTCCAGGGCGGCGCGTATCCCAGGCCCTGCATCGCCGAGATGGGTGGCAAGAATGCCTGCATCGTCACCGCGCGCGCGGACCTGAAGCGTGCCGCCGCCGGCATCCTGCGCTCCGCGTTCGGCATGGGGGGACAAAAGTGCTCGGCGCTCTCACGGCTGTATGTCGCCCGGGAGGTGGCCGAGCCCCTCACCGAGGCGCTGCTCGGGCAGCTTGCGGCACTCTCCATCGGTGATCCGGCGCGGCGCGAGAACTGGCTGGGGCCGGTCGCGACGAGCTCGGGCTACGACGACTACGCGCGCTACGCGGCGCTGCTGCGCACGGACGGCGCGCGCATCCTCGCCGGCGGCGAGCAGCTCACGGACGGGGCCCTCGCCCGTGGCTTCTTCGTGCGCCCGACGCTCGCCGAAGCGCCGGTGGGCCACCCGCTGTGGGACAAGGAGATGTTTCTGCCGATCCTGATGCTGCACCGGGTGGCATCGAACGACGAAGCGATGGAGCTCGCCAACGCCTCCCCGCTCGGCCTCACGGCGGGCTTCTACGGCGCTGCGGACGAGATCGGCTGGTTCCAGGAGCGCATCGAGGCCGGCGTCACTTACGCGAACCGCCCGCAGGGCGCGACCACCGGTGCCTGGCCGGGCTATCAGCCCTTCGGTGGCTGGAAAGGCTCGGGCACCACGGGCAAGGCCATCGCGTCCTTCTACTACCTGCCGCAGTACCTGCGCGAGCAGTCGCAGACCGTGGTCGAGTAAATGCGCATGCTGCTGCTGCCGCTCAACGAGGCGATCGGGACGCACGTGCGCGACGGCGACAGCGTGGCGCTCGAAGGCTTCACGCACCTCATCCCTTTTGCCGCCGGCCACGAGGTCATCCGCCAGAAGCGCCGCAACCTGCACCTGATCCGCATGACGCCGGATCTCATCTATGACCAGCTGATCGGCATGGGTTGCGCTGCGCGGCTGACCTTCTCCTGGGGCGGCAATCCGGGCGTGGGGTCGCTCCATCGGCTGCGCGACGCGGTGGAGCGGCAATGGCCGCAGCCGCTCGCCCTCAGCGAATTCAGCCACGCGGAGCTCGCGCTGGCTTATCAGGCGGGCGCCAGCGGCATGAGCTGCGGCCTCATGCCCCATCACACCGACACGGATCTCGCGCGCCTGCCGGGGGCGAATCTGCGCACCGTGCGCTGTCCCTTCACCGGCCGGCTGCTGACCGCCGTCCCCGCCATCAACCCGGACGTCACCATTCTGCACGCGCAACAGATCGATGCCGAGGGCAATGTCCTCATCCGCGGCATCATCGGCGCCGCCAAAGAGGCCGCGCTGGCCGCGCGGCGCGTGCTCGTTACCGTCGAGGAGCGGGTCGAGCGGCTGCGCGCCGACCTGAACGCCGTGGTGCTGCCGTCGTGGCTGATCACCGCCGCCAGCGTCGTGCCGGGCGGCGCCTATCCGTCCTACGCGCAGGGCTACTACCCGCGCGACAACCGCTTCTATCTCGCCTGGGATGAGATCGCCCGCGACCGTAAGGCGTTCACGGCCTGGATCGAGCGCCACGTGCTCGGCGTACGCGATCACGCGGCGCTGCTGCGCGTGCTCGGAGTCGCCGCCTGAGCGCGCCCGGCTACACCCCGGATGAGATCATGACGGTGACCGCCGCGCGGCACTTAGCCGACGGTGCGGTGTGTTTTGTCGGCATCGGGCTCCCGAGCGCCGCGTGCAACCTGGCGCGCATGACGCATGCTCCGGATCTGGTGCTGATCTACGAGTCGGGCACGGTGGGTACCCGGCCCAAGGTGCTGCCGCTCTCGATCGGTGACGGCGAGCTCGCCGAGACCGCGACCTGCGTCGTGCCGTTGCCGGAGATCTTCGCGCACTATCTGCAGCGCGGCCGCGTCGACGTCGGCTTCCTCGGAGCGGCGCAGATCGACGCCTACGCAAATCTGAACAGCACGGTCATCGGCGACTATGCGCATCCGACCGTGCGGCTGCCGGGCGCCGGCGGCGCACCCGAGATCGCCACCTACGCGCGCGAGGTGCTCGTCATCATGAAGCAGACGCCGCGCAGCTTCGCACCAAGGCTCGACTTTCGCACCTCCTGCGGCTACCTCGAGGGCCAGGGTGCGCGCGCCGCGAGCGGCAGTCCGGGCGCGGGCCCGCGCGCGGTCATTACGGACTTCGGCGTGCTCCGGCCACACCCCGAAACCCAGGAGCTCGAGCTCGCCGCGCTCTATCCCGGCATCAGCGCCGATGCGGCCCGGGCCGCCACCGGCTGGCCGCTCAAAGTGGCCGGGCACATCGAGACGCTCCCCGCCCCGGAGCCTGCCGAGCTCGCCGCGCTGCGCGAGCTCGAGGCGCGCACACGCGAAGCGCATGCCCGTCCGCTGCGCATCACCCTGAGGAACTGATATGCCCTCACCCCATATCCAAACGCCGCTTCCCGGCCCCAGGGCGCGGGCACTGATCGCGCGCGACCGGCCGGTGACGACGCCCTCCTACCCGCGCGATTACCCCTTCGTCATGGCACGCGGGCGCGGCGCCGAGGCCTGGGATGTCGACGGCAATCGCTTCCTCGATTTCATGAGCGGCATCGGCGTCGCCAGCACCGGACATGCGCACCCCAAGGTCGTGCAGGCCATCAAGGAGGCGGCCGACGATTTCCTGCACATCTCCTCGGATTACTGGCACGAGCGCATGACGCGCGTCGCCGAGCGCATCAACGAGCTCGACCCGATGCGCGAACCGGTGCAGGTGCTGGTGTGCCAGAGCGGCACGGAATCGGTCGAGGGCGCGCTCAAGCTCGCGCGCTATGTGACCGGCCGGCCGCGCTTCATCGGTTTCCTGGGCGGCTTTCACGGCCGCACCATGGGCTCGCTCGCCTTCACCTCGAGCAAGGTGACGCAGCAGGCGGGGTTCTTCCCGACCATGCCGGGCGTGACGCACGTGCCCTACCCCAACCCCTACCGGCCGCTGTTCGTAGGTAGCGACCAGGGCCGCGCGGTCCTCGACTACATCGAGATGCTCTTCCAGAGCAACGTTCCGCCGGCCGAGGTCGCCGCAATCGTGGTCGAGCCGATCCAGGGCGAGGGTGGCTATCTCGTGCCGCCCGACAGCTTCCTCCCCGGCCTGCGGGCGCTGTGCGACCGCCACGGCATTCTCCTCATCTTCGATGAGGTGCAGTGCGGTATCGGGCGCAGCGGCAAGATGTTCGCCAGCCAGCATTGGGGCGTTTCCCCGGACATCATGACGCTCGCCAAGGGTCTCGCCTCGGGGCTGCCGATGGGACTCGTCGTCGCGCGCCGCACCCACATGGAAAAATGGCAACGCGGTGCGCATGGCAACACCTTCGGCGGCAATCCGTTGTGCTGCGCGGCGGCGCTCGCGACGCTCGAGCTCGTGGAGCGCGAGTACGCGGCCAACGCAGCGGCGGTCGGCGAGTACTTCATCGCACGTCTGCGCGAGCTGCAGCAGCGCTTCCCCTGCATCGGCGACGTGCGCGGCAAGGGGCTCATGATCGGCATGGAGCTCGTCACCGACCGTGCGAGCCGTGCGCCCGCGAAGAAGCTCTGCGAGGCGGTGCTGACGCGCGCCTTCCACCACGGGCTGCTGCTGCTCTCCTGCGGCGCGAGCACCGTGCGCTTCATTCCGCCGCTCATGATCAACCGCGGACACGTGGACGAGGCGCTGTCACTGCTCGAGCCCGCGCTCAATGAAGCGCTGGCGTCGGTCTGAGGAGCCGCGCATGTTGCCCGTCACACCCGCGCAGCCGCGCGCCTTAGGGCTCATCATGTGCACCGCGCTGGTCGTGGGCAACACGATCGGCGTGGGCATCTTCATGCTGCCGGCCTCGCTCGCCCCTTATGGGCTCAACGCCGTGCCTGGCTGGCTGATTACGACCATCGGCTGCGTGTTCGTCGCCTGGGTGTTTGCCGGACTCGCGCGCGCCTTCCCGCAGGACGATGGACCGTACGCCTACTCGAGCCGCGCTTTGGGCAGCGGCGTCGCCTTCGTCATCATGTGGTGCTACTGGATCTCCACCGTGGTGACCAACGCCGTGCTCGCGACCGGCGTGGTCGGCTACCTGTCGTCGTTCTTTCCCGTGCTGGCCACCAACCACCTGCTCGCCGCGGTGACGGCGGTGGCGCTGCTGTGGCTGTTCGTGCTGATCAACGTGCGCGGCGTGCGCACCGCCGGCTGGGTACAGGTGTGGAGCAGCGTGCTGAAGCTCGTGCCGCAGGTCGGGATCGTGGCCCTCGGTGTGTGGGCATTTCTTGCGCCCCATGCGACCTCACCGGTGCAGGTGCCGACGACGCCCACGTCGCTGAGCGGCGTGGTCGCGGCATCGACGCTGGCCCTCTACGCGATGCTGGGGGTGGAGAGCGCCGCGATGCCCGCCGGCCGGGTGTGCGATCCGGGACGCACCATTCCGCGCGCTACGTTCATCGGCACGCTCACGGTCGCGCTCGTCTATATCTGCGTCTCGCTGATCCCGATGCTGCTGATCCCGCAAGGCGAGCTGGCGGCCTCCAGCGCCCCGTTCGCGGACCTGTTCGCGCGCTTCCTCGGCCCCGCATCGGGGAAGCTGCTTGCGGCGTTCGTGATCGTGAGCGGCCTCGGCTGCCTCAACGGCTGGACGCTGATCCTCGGCGAGCTGACCGTGAGCTTCGCCCGGCACGGCGGCTTTCCGCCGGCCCTCGGAAAGCTGAACGCACACGGCGCGCCCACCCGCGCCTTCGTGTTCACCGCCGTGCTCGCCAGCCTCATGATGCTCACGAGCTACAGCGATTCGACCGCGGGCGCTTTCACGTTCCTCAGTGTCGTCGTCACCGCCTCCAACCTGCCGGTGTATTTCGGCTGTGCCGTCGCGGTGCTGATCCTGTGGCGCCGCGGCGAGCTCCCCCGGCTCGGGTCGCGCGAGTCGCGTTGGCTCGCGGCCGCGGTACTGGCGACCATCTACTGCGTCTGGGTCTCGATCGGCATCGGCGGCAAGTCGCTCCTCTGGGCGTTGGCGCTGTGCGCGGTCGGCGTGCCGGTGTACTTGTGGTACGCGGTTCTGCGGCGGCCGGCGCTGGCGACCTGAAGACCTCCCGCCTCTCCCATAGTCGAGGATAGCCACATGCTGCGCCGGGCCGTCTCTCTGCTCGCATTCGTAGTACTGGTCTGTGCGGTTGCCGGCGCGGCCGGCGCCACCGACCCGCCGGCGCAGAGGCCGCGCGCGCGCGACCTCGGCGTGCCCTTCGACGGCACACCGGGACCGCTTAATGCGATCACCGACATCGAGGGCGTGCTGGTGGGACAGACCACCCTCATCTCGGGCAGCGGCAAGCTCGTGGTCGGCCAGGGGCCGGTCCGCACCGGTGTCACGGCGGTGCTGCCGCGGGGCGCCGCCTCCATGCAGCGCTTCTCCTTCGCGGGCTGGTACTCGCAGAACGGCAACGGCGAGATGACCGGCACGACCTGGGTGGAGGAATCCGGGTTTCTCGAGGGCCCGGTGCTCATCACCAACACCCACAGCGTGGGCGTGGTGCGCGATGCGGTCATCGCCTGGCGCGTGGCGCACGGGCCTCCCGATGCCACGGACTCGTGGTGGTCGCTGCCGGTGGTCGCCGAGACCTGGGACGGGTGGCTCAATGACATCAACGGTTTTCACGTGAAGCCTGAGCACGTGTTTCACGCGCTCGACAGCGCGCGTTCGGGAGCGGTGGAGGAAGGCGCGGTCGGCGGTGGCACCGGCATGGTCTGCAACGGCTTCAAGGGCGGCATCGGCACCGCGTCGCGCAAGCTCACCGGCAAGGACGGCGGCTACACGCTCGGAGTGCTGGTTCAGTGCAACTACGGGGTCCGGCACAACCTGCGCATCGCAGGCGTCCCCGTCGGGCGCGAGATCGAGAGCGAGGACCCCTACGCCTTCGTGCCGTCAGAGCTCGCCGAGCGCGGCTCGATCATCGTGGTCGTCGCCACCAACGCGCCGCTCCTGCCGCACCAGCTGAAGCGCATCGCCCGGCGCGTATCGCTCGGCCTCGGCCGCACCGGCAGCATCGCCGGCAACGGCTCGGGCGACATCTTCATCGCGTTCTCGACCGCCAACCCGGGCGCGAGCGAAATCGATCACGGGCCGGTGGATCTCAGGATGGTGCCGAACGATTCCATGGACCCGCTGTTCGCCGCGACCGTGCAGGCCACCGAGGAGGCGATCGTCAATGCCATGGTCGCCGCGACCGACATGACGGGCATCGACGGGCATCACGTGCGCTCGCTCCCGCACGCGGAGCTGCGCGCCGTGCTCGCGAAGTACAACCGGCTGGCGAAATGACGGCGGCACGGTCTTCCAAGTCCGCGTCGCCGCTCACTGCTCCGCGAGGATCGCCCGCCAGTTGAGGATGGCGTTCCACAACATGCGTTGGTCGCCGCGGTTCAGATCGCGATGCAGCGGGTTGAAGTTGAACGCCACGACGTGGCCCGCTCCCGAGCGCAGGTCGAGGATCGCGGGGTGGCCGATGAGATTCTCCTCTCCCCACGCCTGTCCGCTCACGACGAACGGCATTCCTTCGCGATCGCCCCACTCGAGCACCACACCGCGGGCATCGACCGGTCCGTCGAGGCATGCGGTGCAGTACGCCATGCGCAGCCAGCGGCGCGGTGTCGAATAGATCGGAAAGTTCTGGCGGAATACCCAGGTGCGCGCGTCGTAGCCGTAGGCGATCGGATGATCCGGGCGCGCGAAGGTCACGCGCACATGGGCGCCGGGCGTGCGGGTCACCGCGGACTGCGCGGCGGCCGCGGCCGCGGCGCCGCCCCCTTGCGTACTGCGCGGTACGCCGCCCGACTCGCGGCGCACGCCACGCACCATGCCACCCTCGAGCGGCAGCATCGAGCCGCTGCCAAGCGTGACGAGGAGGCCGCCCGACTCGACGAAGCGCTGCAGGTCCGCGAGCCCGCTCCAGCCAATGCCGCCGGTGATGTCGTCCGAGGCGGCGGGCGTACCGAGGGCGGGAGTTGCCGCGGTCTTGCGGAACGGCATGGGCCCCCAGGCCTTGGGGATCCCCTGGATCTGCTCGGCGAGCTCGAGATCCACGTGGCCGTAGAGCAGCACGTCGTAGCGCTCGCGGAGCTTGCCGCGGCGGATGTCTTCGTCACGTACGTATGCGTAGGGGATGTGGCGCTGATCGAGCGCGTAGCGCGCCCAGCCGATGGTGTCGGTATCCGCCCACGGCACCCAGAGCCCGAGGCGCGGCGCCGGTGCATCGTGGCGTGCCACGGCAGGCAGCGCTGCGGCACTCGCGAAATCGAGGCCGAGGTCCGCGGCCGCAGCGCGCAGCGCCGCGGCGAGTCCCGGCTGCGGGCCGAGGATCCACGATCCGGCCCGGTACGCGACACCATCGGCCGTGAACGGCCGCTCGGCGATCAGGAGCCTGAAGTCCGCGAGGCGGTAGCGTGCCTCGAGCAGTCCCTCCTGTCCGGTGTCGTTGAGGAGGTACACGGGGCCCGCGCCCGATACCCGGCCCTTGAGGCGCGGCGCCTCGGTGAGCGAGGTGAGACTCGCCGCGCGCAACTCGGGGTCGGCGCTCGCGATCACCGCCAGGTGGTAGTGCGCCGGCAGCTCCCACGACACGTCGTCGTAGGGCTCGCCGGCATCCTTCGGATAGGTCTGACGCGTGAGGAGATCGACCGCGTAGTTACGGTAGGGCTGATCGAGCCTCACGACGTACGTGCCGGTGGGGAAAGCGCCTTCCTTGACCCGCAGCTCCGCTGCCGCACGCTGCACCTCGATCCCCTGGGCCAGGAGCCGCTCGACGAGCTGCGCCACGCGCCTGGGATCCCCCTGGCCGTCCGGAATGATGAATGCATAGGGCGGCTGCTCGACTCCCTTGCGCCAGGAGTGCAAGCCCTTGAGATAGAAGTTGCGCAGCAGCTCTTGCGGCTGCTGTGCGGCATCATCGAGCGCTGCGAGCGCCGCGGTCTCGGTGTAGTTGAGGTTGTCGCGCGCCGACCAGCGGAACTTCCCCGCAGGCGGCGGCAGCGGGCGATACCAGTCGCGGGTGCTCTCGTCGGCGGGCGCCTCCCGGAGGAGCGTCTCGGCGGTGCCGTTGCCGAAGGTCTCGTAACCGCGGCCGTCGGAGTTGTGGTTGGTCGCGATCGAATCGAGATACAGGTGCGCGAAATCGTCGCCGAAGTTCCAGCTCCACACGCCCGGCATCCCGAGCGCCGTGAGCGCCTGCACCTCGTGAAACGAGAGCTCGAGCCGCTCATCGTAGGAGAGCGGGTCGACGAGCTCGTTGGTGGGCCCGGTGCCGTTCCAGGAGACGAGCAGCGCCACGCTCTCGTGCAAGTCGTGGATCACCTGCGGGTGCCAGGCGTAGAACATGCGGAACACGGCCCTGGTGGTCTCGTGCACCTGCTGGTGCGCGTCGCGATTGATGTCGACGAAGGCGTACTTCGACCAGTAAGGCGGTGCCTGACGCGGCAGGCTCCCGAGGTCTGTCTTACCCTTCAGGTAACGGTAGAACCACTCGACCTGCTTGTCGCGACCGTCGGGATTGGAGACCGGGTTGATGAGCACCACGAGATTCGCGCGGATGCGCCGTATCGTCGGCTGCTCCGACACCGCGAGCCGATAGGCGAGCTCGAGCACCGCCTCGGTCGAGCCAGTCTCGTCGGAATGCAGTCCGGCGTTGAAGTAATAGATCGGGCGGCCGGTCGCCACGAGCTGCGCGGCGGCGGCGGCATCGGTGCGGCGGGGATCGGCCAGCGCCGCGGTGGCGGCCCTCAGCCGCTCGAGATCACGGATGCCTTCCTCGTCCGCGATGGCGAGCAGCACGATGTCACGCCCCTCCTCCGAGCGCCCGATGGTGAAGAGGCGCACGCGCGGCGAGGAGGCGGCCAGCGCCCGGCAATAGCCGTAGCCTTGGGCGGAATCCACGAGCTCGCCCGGCGCCCCGGGAATCCGCTTGAGGAAGCTGCGCGGCGAGACGACGGTCGCCGAGGCCGGAAGATACGCGACCCAGGGCGAGAGGAAGCGCGCCTCGGTCGTGGCGCGCGCGATCTCCTCCATCGAGCCGGACTCCGCGGTGTCGGGAGCGACTGATTGTGCCGACTGCGCCTGCAGGGAGCCGGAGGCAACGGCCAGGAGGATCAACGGAGCGAGCCACTTGCCTTGCATAAGCTCCACGCAGCTCAAGGGCGCTGCCTGCTATTGTAGCGATGTGCGGGACGCGTCATGCGTCCCGAGCCGCCCGTGGAGAGTCTGATGTCGAACCGTATCGTTGTCAGGTCGGCGCTCAGCGTCATGGTGCTGGCGCTGTGCGCCGGCGCGCCGCTCGCGCTCGCCGACACGTCCGCCCCGCTCAAGACCCGCAACGTCGTGCTCATCGTGAGCGACGGGCTGCGCTGGCAGGAGATGTTCACCGGGGCCGACCCCGAGCTCCTCAACGCGAAGAACGGCGGCATCTGGGACAAGGAGGCGGACCTGAGAGCCAGGTACTGGCGCGACGACGTCAACGAGCGTCGCAAAGCGTTGTTCCCGTTCATCTGGACCACGGTCGCCGCGCACGGCCAGATCTTCGGCAACCAGACGAAGGGCAGCGTGGCGCGCGTCACCAACACCTTCTGGTTCTCGTATCCCGGCTACAACGAGATGCTCTCGGGCCATGCCGATCCGCGCGTCAACTCCAACGAGTTCGGACCGAACCCCAACGTCACGGTGTTCGAGTGGCTGAACGGCCTGCCGGACCTCAAGGGCCAGGTCGCGGCGTTTGCCTCCTGGGCCACGTTCAAGGACATCTTCAACGTCGGCCGCAGCCACCTGCCACTGCAGGCCGGCCGCGACCTGCCATATAAAGGTGAGGTGGGCCCGCGCGAGGCGCTGATGAACGAGCTCTACGGGACCACTACGACACTCGAGGACCCGGTTGTCTACGACTCGTTCCTGCAGATCCCGCTGATGGACTCGTTTACCAGGGCGCAGCCGCGCGTGCTGTTCGTCGGCTATGGCGAGACGGACGACTGGGGCCACATGGGCCGCTACGACCTGCTGCTGCATGCCGCGCACTCCTTCGATCGCTACGTCGAGCAGCTGTGGAACAAGCTCCAGAGCCTGCCCGCGTACCGCGACCAGACGACCTTCATCCTCACGGCCGATCACGGGCGCGGCAGCGGACCGGTCGAATGGAAGGACCACGGGGTCAAGGAAAAAGGCTCGGAGAACATCTGGATCGCCGTGATGGGGCCCGACACCGCGCCGCTCGGCGAGCGCAGCCACACCGGCGAGGTGCAGCAGGCGCAGATCGCCGCCACGGTCGCGGCGCTGCTTGGGAAGGATTACCGCCAGGCGGTGCCGCAGGCGGCGCCGCCCATCGAAGCAGTGCTAGCCAGGAGCCATTGAGCGCCCCTCGAGCACCGTGAGGATGCCCGTCAGGATCCGCGTCGGATCGGGCGGACACCCCGGCACGGCCACATCCACGGGGATGACGTTGGAGATGCGGCCGCGGCTCGCGTAGCCTTCGCCGAAAATCCCGCCGGTGCAGGCGCAATCCCCGACTGCCACCACCAGCTTAGGGTCTGGTGTGGCCTCGTAGGTGCGGCGTAAGGCGATTTCCATGTGCCTCGAGACCGGACCGGTCACCAGCAACAGATCCGCGTGCCGGGGACTCGCGACGAAGCGGATACCGAGGCCCTCGATGTTGTACCAGGGGTTGTTGAGCGCGTGGATCTCGAGCTCGCAGCCGTTGCAGGAACCGGCATCGACCGCACGCACGCACAAGGCGCGTCCGAGGACCGCCAGGATGCGTGCCTGCAGCGCCGCGCGCAGCCGCAGCGCTGCGTCCGCCCGGGGCGCGGGCTCGGTCACGATTCCGACTGAGGCAATTTGTCGCAGGGTCTTGAGCATGCGCGCGTCCTAGAGATCGTGTCCGCTGTAGGACAGGTTGAAGGACTTATTGATGAGCGGAAAATCCGGCACGATGTTGTCGATGATCGCGTGCTCGAGGGCCGGCCAGTTCTGCCACGAAGGATCGTGCGGGTGACAGCGGCTGATGGCGCCCTCGGGCCCGGTCTCGAGCGCGACCAGCACCGGCCCGCGCCAGCCCTCGATCGCGCCGATGCCGAGTAACCCGGGCGACGGGTTGTGCACGGCTTGCGCGCGAGGCCCGGGCGGTAACCCGATGATGATGTGCTCGATCAGGCGCAACGATTCACTCAACTCATCGAAGCGCATCGCGACCCGCGCCGCAACATCCCCGGCACGATGGCCGATCCGGGTAACGCCAAGCTCACTGTACGGCGCGCAGGGCAGGTCGACTCGCAGATCGAATGCCTGCCCGCTGGCGCGCCCCGCGAGCCCGGTCAGGCCAAGCTGTGCGGCGAGCAGCGGCGCGATCGTGCCGGCGCCGGTGAAGCGATCGCGCACCCCTTCGTGCTCATCATAGATCGTGCGCAGCAGGAGCACTTCGCGGGCGATCTCACCAGAACACGAGCGCAGCAACTCCGCACCGGCGACCGTCAGGTCGACCCCGCTGCCACCCGGCACGATGGCGCTCATGAGATAACGCTCACCGAGCGCCTCGGCACAGCTGCGCAGCAGCCGCTCCTTCAGGCGCGAGAACTGCGCAAGACCGAAGGCGAAGCCGGCGTCGTTTCCCAGCGCGCCGAGGTCTCCCAGGTGGTTGGCCACACGCTCGAGCTCGAGGCACAGCGCACGCAGCCAGGCGGCGCGCGCAGGGATCGTGACGCCGGCCAGACTTTCGAGTGCCTGGCAATAGGCCCAGGAGAACGCCACCGCCGAGTCTCCCGAGACGCGCGCCGCGAGCCGATGTGCCTCGAGGACGGGCAGCTCGGTGAAGCGGCGCTCGATGCCCTTGTGAACGTACCCGAGCCGCTCCTCGAGCCGCAGCACCTTTTCCCCGACCACCGAGAAGCGGAAATGTCCCGGCTCGATGATGCCGGCGTGCACCGGGCCGACGGCTATCTCGTGTACTCCCTCGCCCTCGACCCGCACGAACTCGTACGCGTCGATCCCGGACTCGTGCTCGGCCGGGGGCGGGTCGACGAGCGGCCGGTATCCGGGCGGCCATGCATTGTGCCGCAACCAGGGGCGGGTATCGGGATCCGACGCGCGCACTCCGGAGAGATCCGCCGCAGCGCGCTGCATGCGGGCGGCGCACGGGAAGAGCTCCTCGAGCCCGGGGTAAAGCGCATCCGTCTCGTCGAGGGGCAGGTTGAGGAGGAGCGGGCCCGTGCCGGTGAAGAAGGCCGCACGCACGGTCGGCGCGCCGCGCTCGCCGCCGTTCGTCCAGAGCGCCGCGAGCCGCGCACCGCCCCCCGCCAGCTCCTGCGCCGCGTGGACCCATTCCTCCGGCGAGACGTTACGCGTGCGCCAGCGCGGCGCTCCAGGAAGCGCGTGGCTCTCCGCATTCGAGTCCCGCTGCGTCATTTCAGCCGCCCCCGATCAGACGCGCCGCCGCCCGATACCAATCAGCAAGGTAAGGCGGGATGTAGAGTCCGAGCCCGAGCACCAGGCCGAGATGCACGAACACCGGCAGCAGCGCCGGTGGGTGCGGCAGGCGCTTCGCGGTCGTCTCGCCGAACACCATCGGCTGCACCCGACCGAAGATGGCGGCGAACGCCACCGCGAGCGCGGCCAGCAGTATCGGCGTCGCCCACGGCTGCTCGCGCATCGCGGTGGTGAGGATCAGGAACTCGCTCGCGAAGACGCCAAAGGGCGGCAGCCCGAGAATGGCGAGCGACCCCATCATGAGGCCCCAGCCGATGGTCGGACTGAGGGTGATGAGGCCGCGGATCTGATCCATGAGCTGCGAGCCGGCTTTTTGCGAGGCGTGCCCGGCGGCAAAGAAGATGGCGGATTTGGTGAGGGAGTGCACCGTCATGTGCAGCAGGGCGGCGAAGTTCGCCACCGCGCCGCCCATGCCGAAAGCGAAGGTGATGATGCCCATGTGCTCGATCGAGGAGTAGGCGAACAGGCGTTTGATGTCACGCTGGCGCCAGAGCAGGAACACCGCGAGCACCACCGACAGGAGTCCGAAGCCCATCAGCATCCGTGAGGGGAGCGCGGAGTGGAGCGACCCCTCGACCAGTATCTTGCAGCGCACGACCGCGTAGATCGCGACATTCAACAGCAGGCCCGAGAGCACGGCGGAGATCGGCGTCGGGCCCTCGGCGTGCGCGTCCGGCAGCCAGTTGTGCAGGGGCGCAAGTCCGACCTTGGTCCCGTAACCGACCAGCAGGAATACGAATGCGAGGCTCAGCACCGCCGGCTCGAGCTGCCCTTTGACGCCGTTCAAGTGCGTCCACAGCAGGGCGCTCACGCCCTCGGCGCCGATGGCGCGCTCCGCCGCGAAGTACAGCAGGATGGTGCCGAAGAGCGCCTGGGCGATGCCCACGCCGCACAGGATGAAGTATTTCCACCCGGCCTCGAGACTTGCGGCGGTCCGATAGAGTGTCACCAGCAGCACCGTCGAGAGCGTTGCGGCTTCCATGGCCACCCACAGCAGTCCCATGTTGTTGGTCGTCAGCGCGACCAGCATCGTCGACATGAAGAGCTGATACATGCTGTGGTAGAGGCGCAGCCGCCCCGCGCTCACCCGGCCGTGCTGCAACTCCACGCGCATATAGGGTCGCGAGAAGATCGAGGTCGTGAGCCCGACGAACGCGGTGAGTGCCACGAGGAACACGTTGAAGGCGTCGATGAAGAACTGCTCGCGGCCCAGGACGAGGTGGCCCTGGGCGACGACGCGCGCTGCAAGTGCACACGCGGCGAGGAAGGTGAGCAGGCTGAACCCGATGTTGAGCTCGGGCGCGAAGCGCCGCGCTCCGAGGACCCCGAGCGTAAGCGCACCGGTCAGTGGGGCTGCCAGGAGGATCAGGAGCTCCATGCTTAACCCCCCCTCCTCCCGGCGGCTTCCTCCTTGAGCGCCTCCAGGTGGTGCAGGTCGAGGCTGTCGAACTGCTCGCGGATCTGGAAGAAGAAGATGCCGAGCACCAGCACCGCCACCAGCACATCGAGCGCGACGCCGAATTCGACGACCATCGGCATGCCGTAGGTCGCGCTCATGGCGCCGAAGAACAGGCCGTTCTCCATCGACAGGAAGCCCACCACCTGGGACATGGCCTTGCGGCGCGTGATCATCATGAGAAAGGAAAGCAGCACGACCGCGACGGCGATGCCGATCGCGTTACGGGTCGCGGTGCTGGCGAGCTGCGAGATCGGCTGGGCGAGGCCGAACGCGAATACCACGATCAGCACGCCGGCCAGCATCGTCCCGGAGATGTTGAGCAGCGGCTCGGCGTCCCAGTAGACACCGAGCCGGCGGATCAGGCGATGCAGCAGCCACGGCAGCAGGATTACCTTGAGGCCGAGCGTGAGCGCCGCAGAGAGGTACAGGTGATGCTGTCCGGTGCGCGCGGCCAGCAGCAGCGTTGCGAGCAGCAGCACGCTTCCCTGCAGGGCGAGCAGATTGACCAGATTCACGATGCGGCGCTGTGACAGCATCGCGAACGACAGCAGCAGCAACAGCGCGGCGCAGAAGTTCAGCAGCTGCAGGATCAGGGGGACACCACTCACGGCTTCTAAGCTCCCAGCAGCAGGTGCACCAGCAGACCGAGCACCGCAAAGAGAAATGCCGTGGCGAGGAACTCCGGCGCCCGGAACACCCGCAGCTTGGCGGACACGGTTTCAATCAGGGCGAGCACGCCGCCTGCGGCGATGAGCTTGGCAGCGAGCACCGGAATCGAGCCGAACAGGGCCAGCGGACCGCCCTGGCCGGTCGACACTCCCCAGGGAATGAAGAGCGCAAAGCCGATGCAGGCGTAGTTGAAGAGCTTGAGCGCGGCCGCCCATTCCATGAGCGCCAGATGACGCGCCGAGTACTCGAGCAGCGGCGCCTCATGGATCATGGTGAGCTCGAGATGGGTGGCAGGGTTGTCGATCGGGATGCGCGCATTCTCGGCGAGCAGCACCATGGTGAAGGCGACTGCCGTGAAGGCCAGGCTCGGGTAGAGGCCGAGCGTCTGGGTCGCCAGGTGCTCGGTGATCGCCGGCAGCGCGGTGGTCGAGGAGATGAGCGAGGCGACGAAGATGATCATGAGCAGCGCCGGCTCGGCGAGGAACCCGACCATCATCTCGCGCCGCGCGCCGAGAGTGCCGAAGGCGGTGCCGATGTCCATGGCCGCGAGCGATATGAATACCCGGGCCGTGGCGAGCAGCCCGACCAGCGCGATCGCGTCGGCGATGCGCGTGAACGGCAGCCGGGTGCCCATCGAGGGAATAATGCCGGCGGCAACCACCATCGCGCCGAAGGTGATGTAGGGAGCGAGGCGAAAGAGCTGCGAGGCGTTCCCTGCAATCACGGCGTCCTTGTGGAAGAGCTTGCGAATGCCGCGGTACGGGAGCCAGATGCTGGGGGCAGTGCGGTTCTGCAGCCACGCACGGCACTGATTGATCCAGCCGAGGAACAGCGGCGCCGCGGCGAGCGCGGCCGCGAGCTCCAGCAACTGGGTGAGAAGCTCGATCGGTCTCATAGCACCAGCGCGAGCAGCGCCACCAGCGTGATGAAGCTGTAGAGGAGATAGGTGGCGATGCGTCCCTGCTGCACCCAGGCGAAGCCATCCGCAATGCGCTGCACCAGCCCGCCGAGCGGCTCGTAGAGGCGCAGCCAGATGCGGTCGCCGATCACGACGCGGTAGCGCGGAGCCCGATCGAACGGCGAAGGCAGCTCACGCCGCAGCAGGAAGAACTGCGCGAAAATGTGCCGGATCGGCTGACCGAAGCCCTCGGCCGTGTCCTGCATGCGGGCATCGAGCCTGGCAAAGCCGCAATCCCAGGGATCCGCGCGCCGTACCCGCCGGTGATAGAAGAGGCGTACGCCGAGGATGGTGAGCAGCACGACCGCCGTCAGGGCGAGGAGGAACCCGAGGGCCGAGTAGGAGGCCTGGCGGCCGGGTATCGGCTCGAGCAGCCACCAGGGAGCGGCCTGTCCCGGCAAATCGGCGCCGCTCAGCTCTCTTACGACGCCGCGCAGAAGGTTGATGATCTGAGTGGGGAACAGGGCGAGCGCAATGCACCCCGCCGCGAGCCACGCCAGGCCGAGACGTTGCAGGACTCCCGCGTCGTGTGCGCGGGCGAGCGTAGCTTCCCGTGGCTGTCCGAGGAAGATCACGCCGAAGAACTTGACCATCACGTAGGCCGCCAGCGCCGCCGCGAGCACCACCACCGCCGCCCCCAGCGGCAGCAGCATGTTGACGAAGGTATGAGGCACCTCGTGGGCGAACAGGAAGGCCTGCAGCAGCAGCCACTCCGACACGAAGCCGTTGAGCGGCGGCAGGCCCGCGAGCGCGAGTGCACCGACCAGCGTGAGCCATGCCACCCACGGCATGCGATGAATGAGGCCGCCGAGGCGACCGAGATTGCGCTCGCCGGTCGAATGCAACACCGCCCCGGTGCCAAGGAACAGCAGGCTCTTCATGAAGGCGTGGTTGAGGCAGTGGTAAAGGAGTGCGATCAGGGCGAGCGCCGCCAGCATCGGCATGCCGACCCCACGAAAGACGATCGCCAGCCCGAACGCCGTGAAAATAATTCCGATGTTCTCGATCGAGGAGTACGCCAGCAGCCGCTTCATGTCGCTCTGCGCCGCGGCGAACACCACGCCGTACAGCGCCGTGAACAGCCCGACGGCGAGCGCCACGACGCCCCACCACCACACCGGCTGTCCGAGAAGATCGAAGGTGACCCGCAGCACTCCGTATACGGCGGTCTTGAGCATCACGCCGCTCATAAGAGCCGAGACCGGCGAGGGCGCGGCGGGATGTGCTTCGGGCAGCCAGACGTGCAGCGGCACGAGTCCCGCCTTCGCGCCGAAGCCGAACAGTGCGAGCAGGAACGCGGCGGCGGCCCAGGGCGCTGGCAGCCGCGCACCGCGCATCGCCTCGAAGGTGAATTGCCAGCTGCCGCCCTGCATCACGCCAAAGGCGAGCAGGATGGCGGTTGCACCGACGTGGGCGATCAGGAGATACAGGAACCCTGCGCGCCGGATCTCGGGCAAGCCGTGCTGCGTGGTCACGAGAAAGTAGGACGACAGCGCCATCGTCTCCCACGAGACCATGAACGCGTAGGCGTCGTCGGCCAGCATCACCACGCCCATGCTCGCCAGGAACAGGTGGTACTGCAGGCACAAGAGGCCCGCCGACGTGCCGTGCCCCCGGCGGAAATAGCCCGCGGCAAATATCGAGATGCCCGCCGAGGCCGCCCCGAGCAGGAACAGAAACACGCTGCTCAGCCCGTCGCGCCGCAGGTGTACCGGAAGGTCGGGCAGTCCGATGGCGAGAATCGTCCGCTCGGGCGCGACTCCCAGGCCCCATGCGGCGACCGCGGCCAGCGCGACGCCGCATAGCGCGCTGATCGGAAAGAGGGTGCGGCCGACAAACTTGAGGCTGGTAGGGCGCAACAGCCCCGCCAGACCGATGACTCCCCAGACAAGCAGGAGCACCAGGCAGGCGTTGAGGGGCGAGTACGGCGGCGCGGGCGTCACAGACGGTGCTACTGAAGTACGCGCTGGATTATAATAGTATTAGACGCCGCGCGTCCCATCGTCGGAGTAGCGCATTGCCTGTCGAAATTCGCACCGCACGCCTGACCATCCTCATCGACCCGCGCAAGAAGACGCTGTTCGAGCGCCTGTGTGCCGAGGAAGACGCGACCCCTTCGCAGGTCGTGCGGCGGCTGATCAGACGCTACATCGAGGAGCGCACCGGCCGGCCGTGGAATCCGCCGGAAAAGAGCCCAACACGTCGCACCACGCGCTCCTGACCCGGTTCCTGCCGCGGATTTGCGCTAGTCGCCGCCCCGCCCCGCTCGGCGCGTCACATCACGACGGCGGGAACCTGGCCAGCACCGCGGCTACCGCGGCCCGAATAGGCGCTGCGGAATTCTCGATGTCCGAGCGCGTCAGCTCCTTCTTGACCCAGCCGTGCCACACGGCCCGGTGGCTGTGCGCGTCGAAGACGTCTATTGAAAGTGTCCCCTCGCGATACTGGCGTACATCCACATCCGTGCCCCAGTAGGGATAACCCCACCAGCCAGGGCCCCACCAGCCAGGGCCCACGTAGGCCGACGGGTAGGACTGCACGTCGATGCGTTCGCGCGAGCCGATAGTAAAGTCGACGACGAAATCGGCAGCCGCGGCATTTTCGCTGTAGGTGAAGCCCCGGGCTGTCAGCTCGGACTGGATGGCATCGTGAGCCCGCTGTACCACCAGCGGGTTGGCCGTGCCATGGTGCTCGCGCGGTAGCCAGGCGAAGGAGTGGTAGCCGGTGAAGCTCGCCGTGCGATCAAAGTCGCTCGAGACGTGAATCGTCTCGCACGCCGCCAGCGCAAGAGCGGACAGTACTCCCGCGAGCACTAACGTTGACCACCTGCGCGGCCTGGGCCCTGACACTGACATCGCAAACTCCTTCTTGCCAGCGGAGTCTGCCTCGGGACGCTGCGCCCGCCATCCGTAGTTATGCGCAGCGGGTGTTCCGGAGCCTCACCAGGACGTGGACCCGACTATCGGCCCGGAAGGCGTCCTCGGTCGTGATTGCGCGCGTGCGGATCCTGATCCTTCGAACGCCACGTAGCCGCCACCACGTAGACGACGAACAGGGCGCCCACTACATAGAAGGCGATATCGACGTTGCTCATCGCAACGAGGCTACCCCGCCCGCTGTGAGCCGCGCGTTAAGAAGCGCGAGTGCGCTTATCTGGCGGTGCGCCCCTGGTACCCTGGTCGCCGTGCCGGCTGCGGCACCGGGTCCCTGAGGATGAGGAACACGCTCGCCACCACCAGGGAGGAAGCGAGCAGCATCCGCGGCGTCAGCTCCTCCCCGGCCACGAGGTAGCCGAGCGCGAGGGCCACCAGCGGATTCACATAGGCGTGGCTCGCCACGCGCGTCACCGGCATCCGCGCCAGCAGCCATACGTACGCGGTGAAGCCGAGCCACGAGCCGCCGACGATGAGATAAAGGAGCGCGACCCCCGCGCGCAGCGAGACGTGCGGCGTGGAGTGCAGCTCGCCGCTGCCGAGAGAGAGCGCCAGCAGCACCACACCGCCGAGCATCATCTGCGCGCCGGCCGTGAGCGGCAGAGACGCGGGCCGCGGCATCGAGCGGGTCAGTACCGCCCCGAGCGACCAGGCGATGCCCCCGGCCAGGATCACCAGGCAGGGAAGCACCGCGAACGACTCCGCATCACGCCCGAGGAGCAGCCACGCGATCCCGCCGAAGCCGAGCGCCACCGCGGCCAGCATCCGCCGGCGAAAGGGCTGCTGGCGGAACACGAACACCTCGAGCGCGATCGTAATGAGCGGCAGTGACGCCTCGATCACCGACGTGAGTCCCGAGGGCACGTACTGCTCCGCCCAGAAGAGCGCACCGTAGGTGACGACGAACAGCAACAGCGCCGTGAGCGCGATGCCGCGCCACTCGGCGCCGCTCGGGGCAGGCTGGCCGCGCAGGCGCATGCAGGTGTAGAGCAGCGTCCCGGCCGTGAGGAAGCGCGTCCCGGCCGTGAAGAACGGCGGAATCTCCACCACCGCGACGCGGATCGCGAGGAAGGTCGCACCCCACAGCAGGTAGATCGCCGCGAAGGCCAGCAGCTCGCGCGGATCGAGGCGCGGGGCAGCGGCGGCCGCTTCCGTCTCTCTAACCTGTGAAACCTCCATAGGTGGTTATGGTAGACAATGCTTCTATAACCTGTAAAATTACTTTTAATGGTTAGGTTATGACCGCTACGAATCAGCCCCACCCGCTCTTCAACCTGTGCGGCGGGCATGCCGCGCTCGATTTAGTCAATTCACTCGATGACCGCTTCGGCACCGGCAGGCCGGTCGAGCGATTGACGGATTACGCGGCCCTGCTCCGCTTCGCGCAGCAGACGCGGCTGCTCGATGCGCGGCGCGCCCGCCGCCTGGCGCAGGTGGCGCCCGGCGCCGCGGAACGCGCGGTGCGCTCGGCACGGCAGCTGCGCGAAGCGCTGGCCGCGGCGCTCTATGCGAGGGTGGACGGCCGCCCCGCTCCGCCGGCGGCGCTGCGCACGCTCGAGCGCCAGCTCCGCCGCGCCGGCCAGCACCGGGAGTTGCGCTGGGAGCGCAGAGCCCGGGGCAGCGCGCTCTCCTGGGACTGGGGCCGCTTTGAAGCCCGGGCAGAGCTGCCCGTGTGGCTCCTGGCCCGGAGTGCCGGCGAGCTCTTGATGTCGGCGACGATGGAGCGGGTGCGCGCGTGCGCTGCCGACACCTGCCGGTGGCTGTTTCTCGATACCAGCCGCAATCACTCGCGCCGCTGGTGCGACATGAAGGTCTGCGGCAACCGCGTGAAGGCGCGCCGCTTCCAGGCACGGCACGCCGCCTGGCCGGACACATGAGTAGTTGTGACTACTTCCCAGCAGCCCTCGCTTTGCGTAATCTTTCGCGGCGTGTTTACGGCCGTCGAGGAGAATCGCATGAAGCAGGTGTTCGATGAGTCCCGCCGTCAGCTGCTGAAGAAGGTCGCTCTCGGCACGGTGCTGATTCCGATCGCCGTGAGGACGGCGAGCGCGGCTGACTTGCCCCTGGTCTCGACGGACGACCCCACCGCCAAAGCGCTCAAGTACACCACGGACGCGAGCAAGGCGAGCGGCGCCAAGCCCGGCAGTAAGTGCGGCAACTGCACCCTCTACCAGGGCGCGGCCGGCTCGGCCGAGGGCGGCTGTCTCCTGTTCCCCGGCAAGGCCGTCAAGGCCACTGGCTGGTGCAGCTCCTGGACTCCGAAACAGGCGTAGCCTCGCGCGATCCATCCCGGAGCTCCCACCGCGCTGCCGGACGGCGCGCGGGTGAGTTACGCTCACAGCCATGAAACGCCCCGGTCTCAATACCCTGTGCGTGCACGCCGCCCACTCCCCCGACACGGCGGTCGGCTCGATCGCCGAGCCCATCTACCTCAGCACCACCTTCGAGCGCGACGCCGACGGCGCCTACCCGCGCGGCTATCGCTACAGCCGCGAGGGCACTCCCAACCGCACCGCGCTCGAATCCTGCGTGGCGGCGCTCGAGGGGGGAGCCGGCGCAGTCGCCTTCGCCTCCGGGCTCGCGGCCAACATGGCGGTGCTGGACCTGCTCGGCGCGGGCGAGCGGCTGGTGGCGCCGCTCGAGGCGTACTACGGCTCAAAGAAGCAATTCAGCGAAGTCGCACTGCAGCGCGGCGCCTCGCTCGAGTTGGTCGACTTCCGTGATCCGGCGGCAATCAAGGCGGCGGTTGCCGGCCGTGCGCGCCTCCTGTGGATCGAGACTCCCACCAATCCGCTGCTCAACATCACCGATCTCAGGCTCGCCGCCGCTATTGGGCACGATGCCGGAGCGCTGGTCGTGTGTGACAACACTTTCGCCACGCCGGTGTGCCAGCGCCCCTTCACCTTCGGCGTCGACCTCGTGGTCCACAGCGGCACCAAGTATCTCGGCGGCCACAGTGACGTGTTGAGCGGTGTGGTCGCGGTGCGCGAGGATCAGGCACTGCTCGAGCGCCTGCGCGCCTGGCAACGAATGGCGGGCGCGCCGCTCGCGCCCTTCGACAGCTGGCTGCTGCGCCGGAGCATCGCAACGCTCGGCCTGCGCGTGCGCGCGCAGTGTCAGGGGGCGCTCAAGGTGGCGGAATTCCTCGCCGCACATCCGGCGGTGGAACACGTCTTCTATCCCGGGCTCGCTTCACACCCCGCGCACGCCCTCGCCGCGGCTCAGATGCACGGCGGCTTCGGCGCGGTGCTGTCGGTGTGCATCGCAGGAGGCGCGGACGCGGCTCTGCGGACGGCGAGCCGCACGCGCCTGTTCACGCGCGCCACCAGCCTCGGCGGGGTCGAGAGCCTGATCGAGCACCGCGCATCCATCGAGGGACCCGGCTCACGCACGCCGCAGAGTCTCCTGCGTTTGTCGGTCGGTATCGAGGAGCCCGAGGATCTGCTGGAGGATCTCGCGCAGGCCCTCGCCTGATCCCGGACCTGCGGCTGCAGCCGACCGGGAACCGCTCAGTGGTGCACGTGCGCGCGCATGAAGCGCCCGAGTCCGGCGAACGATTCGACGACCTTCACCAGTACATCGGCGTCGAGCGGCTTCGCCACGAAAAGCAGCGGCGCACCCGGCAGCCAGGGCAAGCCCACGTTCGACAGCTCACCGCTGAGGAAGATCGTCGGCACCACGTGCCCGAGCGCATGACAGATCTCCTGCGCGACATCGGCGCCATCCATCTCGCCGGGCAGATTGACGTCCATGATTAGCACGTCAGGCTCCCAGTGGCCGTGCTCGATCCGTTCGAGCGCGCTCGCGCCGTCGGTTGCGGTCAGTGCTTCGAACCCCTCGGCACGCAGCAGCCGGGCGACGCTCGCGGCCAGCTCCTCATCGTCCTCGACGTGCAGCACCACGAACGCCTGCTGTGTGCCCGCCTCCGCCTTGGGGTTCGCAGTGCTCATCGCGGCTTCAAAGAACGCTAAATCAGGGGAAATGGTAGCGATTCCTGCGGCGCTCCGTCACTACGCATCTTCGCGTATGCGTCAGTGCAGGTATGCCTCGGTCGCGTAGCGGCGCATCATCCGATGGCTGTTGAAGTAGGCGGCATTCGTGGTGATGGCTCCCTTCATCAGCCGTGCCCAGCCGGAGGGCTCGGAGTAAAAGAGCGGTAGCACGGTGTGTTCCAGCCTCTCGTAGAGTGTGCCCGCCCCGTCGATCGACCAGCCGGTGACATTCTCGATACAGCCTTCGATCCACCAGCCGTCAAGCGACGAGAGGCTGGGAACGCCGTTGAATGCCGCCTTCATCCCGCTGGTGCCCGAGGCCTCGAAGGGCGGCAGCGGCGTGTTGAGCCAGATGTCGCTTCCCGAGACCAGCAGCTGCGCCAGCGCAAGATCGTAGTCGGGCAGATAAGCGCACGGAATCTTGCCCGCGAGCGATCGCATCTGCTGGTGCAGCAGCGCGATCAGGCGCTTGCCTTCCTCATCGTGCGGGTGCGCCTTGCCGGCAAGCACGATCTGGAGGGGCCGTTGGCGCGCGATCGCCTCGAGCCGCCCGAGATCCGCGAACAGCAGCTCCGGCCGCTTGTATGCCGTCATGCGGCGCGCAAACCCGACGATCGGCGCGTCCGCACTCAATGCGGCGCCGGTGAGCTGCCGCACGCACTCGATCAGCGCCTGCTTGGCCTTGAGGTGCGCGGCGCGGATTTCGGCATCCGGGATGCGCTCGGCCCGCACCAGCAGCTCGGGCTCGTGGCACCAGCCGGCCACGTGGTGGTCGTAGAGCGCGCGAAAGCTCGGGGCCGTCCAGGTGTAGGGATGCACCCCATTGGTGATCGCCCGCACCTGGTAGCCGGGATACATACGCGCCGAGACCTCGGCGTGCCGCTTGGCGACCCCGTTCACGAAGTCGCTCAGCGACAGCGCCAGTTGCGTCATGTTGAGCTGGTCGCGACCCGCGAGCTGCTGCAATTCCGCGAGATCGAGCCGGATGGCGCTCGAGCCCGCGAGCTCGCCGCTGCGGAACAGCCGCTGTACCAGCTCGTAGGAGAAGCGGTCGTGTCCCGCCTCGACCGGCGTGTGAGTAGTGAAGCGGCAGAGCTGGCGGACGCGCGGCACGTCGTAGGGCGATTCGCCGGAGCGCAGCTGGCTCATCGGGTAGGTGAAACGGCGCAGCAGCTCCAGTCCGAGGAGCGCTGAATGCCCTTCATTCATATGGTAGGCGCTGATCTCGAATCCGAGGGCCCGCAGCACGCGCACGCCACCGAGCCCGAGAACCATCTCCTGCATAAGCCGGTAGCGATCGTCGCCCCCATAGAGATAATGGGTGATCTCGCGATCCGCCGGCGCGTTTTCGGCGAAATCCGTATCGAGCAGAATGACGGGTGCGCGCCCCCCGAGGTCGCTCTCCACCACGTACAGCCATGCGCCCACCCACACCGCCCGGTCCTCGATCCACACGGCCACTTTGGCGTCGAGCGGCGCCGCCCAGCGGGCCGGATCCCACAGGGCGGGATGCTCGATCTGCCGGCCCTCGGCATCGAGCTCCTGGCGAAAATAGCCGGCGCGGCTGACGAGCGTGACCGCGACCATCGGCACCGACAGATCGGCCGCCGAGCGCAGCGTGTCGCCCGCGAGCACGCCGAGGCCGCCCGCATAGCTGGGGATCTCGCTGCGCAGCGCGATCTCCATGGAGAAGTAGGCGACCCGCGCTTCCTGCAGGAACTCATCCAGCATGGTGACTGTGCTTCAGCCCTGGCAGCGACAGCGCCAACCGCTGCGCGCGACGGCCGCAAACTTCGCTTCAGGGCCGCCGGATCGCTTCGGTCCGTACCTCGGTGCGGATCGAGCCGATCACGCCGAGGAGCTCCTGCGCGAGCGCATCCAGCACTTCATCGAGCGACAGGACGCCTACGAGCTGCCCGACTGCGTCGACGACCGGAATGCGGCGCACGCCGATCCGGCGCATCTCGGCCAGAGCCGAGTTGAGAGCTGCGTCCTCGGAAACGACCACTGGCTCGCGAGTCATCACGTCGCCGACCTTGACGAGGCGCGGATCCGTGCCCTTGGCGAGTACGCCGACCACGATATCGCGGTCGGTGAGCACCCCGACAGGCCGTGGAGCTGCGTGGGGCGCGTACGGCTCCACAACGATCAGGTAGCCGATATGCCGCTCGCGCATCAGTTTGGCGGCGTCGTCCAACTCCTGGTGCGCGCGAATCGTCACGGGGTTACGCCGGCAGATTTCGCTGACGATCATGGAGCCTCCACCCACACGAGCCGCTCGCTTCGCATGCGCTGCACTTTGCCGGAATGTCCCGGGTCGGAAATCAGTACTTGTGCATAGGCGCGCGGCGCGGCGCGTCAGCTCACCGTTTCGGCACTGTAGCGTGCCAGCAGCCCGGTGCGCACCGCCCGGCGGTACACGCGCACGAAGTAATAGCCGGCGAGGGCGATCTCGAGCGCCGCCAGCGTCAGCGCGCACAGCGCCGGGAGCAGCGCGAATGGCCGGCCCTGGAGCACCGCGCGCATTCCTTCGAACACGTAGGACGGCGGCAGGGCGTAAGCGACGCCGCGCATCCACGCCGGCAGAATCGTCAGCGGGTAAAAGACCGCGCAGAACGGCGACAGCAGCGCGGGTATCGGCCACACCAGCCACTCCGATGCCGGGCCGAACCTCAAGACCGTCGCGCTCGCCAGGATCCCGAGCGCCACCCCGAATCCGTACAGCACCAGCAGGAACAGCAGCAGGTGCAGGCCGAGCGCCAGGAACGACAGGCCGAAGACCGGTACGGCAAGCGCCAGCATGACCGCGAGTCCGATCATGCTGGTCGCGATGCTGGCGATCACGAGCCCGGTGACATACTCCGAGATCCTGAGCGGGCTCGCGAACAGGTTGAGAAAGTTGCGCGACCACACGTCCTCGAGGAAGGCGGTGGTCAATCCCTGCATCACACGCCCGCACAGGTCCCACAGCAGCACCGCACCGAGGAACACGGCGGTGAAATTGATTCCCGCGGCGCTCACGCTGTTGAGGAAGCGGGAGATGAACCCCCACAGAACGATGTCGATCCCCACCCACGCGAACATCGGCAAGGCACGCACCGGGCTGCCGCGCAGCAGATACCACTGGCGCAGCAGTATGGCCGCGACCGGCTCAACCCTCATGCGAGCCGCTCCGCCGGAGCGGCAAGCGGCTCGCGCGCCAGCTGGATGAACAGCTCCTCGAGATTGCGCGCACCGTGCTCGTGCGGGAGCGCGCGCGGGTCGCCGGCGAGGAGGATCCGCCCATGCGACAGGAACAGCACCCGGTCGCAGACTTCCTCGACTTCGTACATGTTGTGCGAGGTCCAGAGGACGCCGCAGTCGGTATCGCGCGCAAACGCACGGATGGAGGTGCGTATGTCACGCGCCGCCGCAGGATCGAGCGACGCGGTCGGCTCGTCGAGCAGCAGCAGTCGCGGGCGGTTGAGCAAGGCCTTCGCCAGTGCCACCCGCGTCAGCTCCCCCGAGGACAGCACGCCGCACTTGGTGTCGCGCAGCGCCTCGAGCTGGAATTGCCTGAGCAGCTCCTCGACCCGGTGGCGTGCGGACCGGACGCGGTAGATGAGAGCGAAGAAGCGCAGGTTCTGCGCCACGGTGAGATTGCCGGGGAGGCTGGCGTACACGGCGGCAAAGTTGGTACGAGCCAGAGCGAGCGAGCGTTGCCGGGAGACATCGACACCACCGATGCGAATGGCGCCGGAGCTCGGCGTCAGCACGGCGAGAACGGTGTTGATGATGGTGGTCTTGCCGGCGCCGTTGGGACCCAAGAGGCCGAGGATCTCACCGGGGGCGACCTCGAACGACACGCCGTCGACGGCCAGCACCTCGCCGTAGCTCTTGCGCAGCTCGCGCACGCGCAGCGCCACCGCCGCGGCGGAGTCGCTCGGATGCTCGCTGCGCGCGGTCAAAGGGCGCGGGGCTCCCCGGGTACCGGACGATCGGGTCAGGTCCGGGAGTCGGGCCGCGAGGGCGGTGGCGACCGTGACGGCGGCGCCTGCGTCACCTCATACCAGATGGCGTTGAGCACGCCGAACGTGAGCGCAAGACCGAGCCCGAGGATCCAGCTGAAATACCACATGGTCGCGCTCCGCGTTCCCTTGCCTCTCAGTAGAGGCCCGTGTGCTGCCGGACCGACTCGAGCGTGATCCGGCCCCTGAGCACACGAAATACCCAGGCAGTGTAAGCGAGCACGATGGGCAGGAACACCAGCACGGCAATCAGCATGATGCCGAGGGTGCGTGCGCTGCTCGAGGCATCCCACACGGTGAGGCCTTGATCGGGATGCGTGGACGAGGGCATGAGGAAGGGGAACAGCGCAATTCCCGCGGTCAGGATCGTACCCGCGACAGCAGCGCCGCTCGACACCAGGGCGAGACCCGCCCGCCCGGCGCGCAGGAGCGAGCCGGCGAGCGCCGCCGCGATCACGGCCGCCGCGGGCGCGAGCCACAGCACGCCGTGCGCGCGGAAGTTGCCGAGCCAGCCACCCGCTGCGACCGTCACGTGCTTGGCCAGCGGATTCGCCGGTCCCAGAGTGTCGACCACCGATGAGATCCTGTGCCCGTCGATTGCGTTCGCCACCCAGGTGCCGGCGATGAGGAAGCCGGCGACGAACACCACCGCCGCCCAGCCGCCGACCGCGGCGGCGCGCCGCGACATCGGCTCGCCTACTTTGAGCGCCGCATACGCCGAGCCGTGCATGATCAGCATCGCGAGGCTCACCAGCCCGACCAGCAATGCGAACGGGTGCAGCAAGCCGAGGAAGCCGCCGGTGAACACCGGGCGCTGCAGCGCGTCGAATTGGAACGGCAGGCCGAGAAAGAGATTGCCGAAGGCCACGCCGAACAGCAGGGAGGGGACTGCGCCGCCGATTGTCAGGGCCCAGTCCCAGCCATTTCGCCAGCGAGGGTCGTGGATCTTGTTCCGGAAGATGAAGCCCACCGGCCTGAGGATCAGCGCGACCAGCAGCACGAACATCGCCAGATAGAGGCCCGAGAAGAAAGCGGCGTACAGCAGTGGCCAGGCCGCGAATACCGCACCACCGGCGAGAATGAACCACACCTGGTTGCCGTCCCACACCGGCTCGATGGACTCGAGCAGTGCACGGCGCTCCTCGTCGGTGCGGCCGACGAAGCGGAACGTCGCCCCCACCCCTAGGTCGAAGCCATCCATGAGCGCAAAGCCGATGAGCAGTGCCCCCAGAATCAGCCACCAGATCAGCCGCAGCGTCTCATAATCGGGCACGCGCGTCCCCCTCCGGCCAATACCCCAGCCCGTCCGGGCCACGACGAATCATCCGGGTGAGCAGGTACACGTCCACGGCCGCCAGCGCCGAATAGAAGATCACGAAGCCGCAGAGCGACAGCGCGATATTGCCCGCCGGGACCGGCGATGCTCCGAGGAAGGTGGGCAGCACCCCGTCGATCGCCCAGGGCTGCCGGCCGTACTCGGCCACGATCCAACCGAGCTCGGCGGCGATCCACGGCAGCGGCAGACACAGGAACGCGGCTCGCAGGAACCAGCGATGCCGCTCGAAGCGATGGCGCGCCGAGAGGTAGAAGGCGGTCGCGAACAACAACAGCAGCAGCAGGCCGATGCCCACCATGAGGCGGAAGCACCAGAAAAGCACCGCGACGTTGGGCACGGTCGACCAGGCCGCCTCCTCGATCTGTCCGGGTGTGGCGCGCGCCGGGTCGTCGACGTAGCGCAGGAGCAGCAGCCCGTAGCCGAGGTCGGCGCGATGCTCCTCGAACAGCGCACGCGCGGCGGCGTCCTGCGGGTGGGCGCGCAGGACTGTCAGTGCCGCGTGCGCCTCGATACCACTCGCGATGCGGGTGCGGGCGCGGGCGACCAGATCGAAGATGCCGAGCACGGGCTCGTCGGCCGAGCGCGTCGCGATGAGACCGAGCACCCACGGCACCTTGAGCTCGCCATGCGTGGTATGCGCGACATCGTCCGGGATGCCGAACACCGTGAAGCCCGCGGGCGGCGGCTCGGTGTGCCACTCCGCTTCGATGGCCGCGATCTTCATCTTCTGGTTCTCGCTCGCCAGATATCCGGACTCATCGCCGAGCACGACCACGGACAGCGAGCAGGCGAGCCCGAAGCTGGCGGCCACCGCCAGCGAGCGCCGGGCGACCTCGACGTTCCGCCCGCGCAGCAGATACCAGGCGCTCACCGCGAGCACGAACACCGACCCCACCACGTAGCCCGCCGCGACCGTGTGGACGAATTTCGCCTGCGCCACCGGATTGAGCAGCACCTGGGAGAAGGAGCTGAGCTCCATGCGCATGGTCTGCTCGTTGAACTGCGCCCCTACCGGATGCTGCATCCAGGCGTTGGCGATCAGGATCCACAGCGCCGAGAGGCTCGAGCCGAATGCCACCAAGGCGGTGACGAGGAGATGTCCCACCTTCGAGAGACGCTCCCAGCCGAAGAAGAACAGGCCGACGAAAGTGGACTCGAGGAAGAACGCCATCAGCCCTTCGAGCGCCAGCGGCGCGCCGAAGATGTCGCCCACGTAGTGCGAGTAATAGGCCCAGTTGGTTCCGAACTGGAACTCCATGGTGATGCCGGTGGCCACTCCCATGGCGAAGTTGATACCGAACAGCATCCCCCAGAACTGCGTCATGCGCTTCCAGATCTCGCGCCCCGTCATGACGTACACCGCCTCCATGATCACCAGGAGCATGGACAGGCCGAGCGTCAATGGCACGAACAGGAAGTGATACAGGGCCGTGAGCGCGAACTGCAGGCGCGACAGAGCCACGACCGAGAGGTCAATCATGGGTGCCTTCCTTCGCAGCCACCGCCAGATGCCGCCCGGCGGCCTGGCCGTCGACGGCGGTGCGGTGCGCGGGCGAGAAGAACAGCGCCCACAGCAGCGCGAGCGCTGCGAGCTTGACTGCCAGCAGCACCGTCAGGTGGCGCCTCAAGATGCCGCGCCACGGCGCGGGCGCTGCCGCGGATGTGTATTTTCTGGAGCGCACCTCTCCCTCGCTGAGCCAAGCTTAACCTCGCGGCCCCGGCCCGCAAAGTCAGCAATCGATCAGGCGCGCGGGCAGCCGTGTCACTGCAACATGAATACCGGCACGTCGGCGTGCTCGAGGAGCGTGCGGGTGACGCCGCCGAATATCCGCTCGCGCAGCGCCCCATGCCCGAAGGCACCGACGACCAGCAGGTCGGCGTACAGCTGCGAGGCGCGCAGCAGGAGCTGCTGCGCCGCAGGCCGCGAGGCATCGCCGGTCATGCTCACCTCGGCATCTATGCCGTGCCAGGCGAGCTGTTGGCCGAGGTGCTCGAGCTGCTCGCGCGAAGCGCCGCCCCCCTCTTTCACCGCGAGCAGCACCACCCTGCGCGCCTGCTTGAGCAGCGGCATCGCTGCCGCCACCGCCCGCGCCGCCTCGGCGGTCTCCTTCCAACCGACGACGATGGTGCCGGCGACGTTTTGCGGAGGCCTGTCGCTGGCGATGACCACCGGGCGACCGCCGCGCGCCAGCAGTTCTTCGATCAGGCCACCGCGGAGATAGTCGCGGCTGCGATGCCGCCCGAGCACCACCAGATCGCTGTGACGCGTCTGCATCAGCAGCCGTGCCAGGGGCTGGTCGATCTGCTCCGAGTAGCGGGCGCTGACCAGCTCCACCGCCTTCGGCGTATCACGAATGAGCACGCGGTGCTCCTGGCAGAATTCCTTGAAATGCGCGAGCGCGTGCGCCGAAAGCTCATCCTCCTCGCGGCCCAGTTCCGCCAGCGCGCGGCTGACAGCCGCACCCCGCAGAAGGTCGACGTGCGGGGCGTGCAGCGCCGCCACTCCCGGAGTGAGGTGCACGTGCAGGAACTCGATATGCGCCGCCAGCGGACGTGCAAGCGCAAGCGCGGTCGCGAACACGCTCCGGTCCGTGGACGATCCGCTCGCCGGTACCAGGATGGTCTTGATCATTGCACTCCTCGAGCTGCCCGACGCAAGTCGCCCAATATGCTCGCGCTTGCCCTGATGGCCGCGGTATACGGGGATGTGCTTAGCGCGATCGTGGTCTGTCGCGCACTCAACCGCCCCCGGCAAGCGCGCTGAACGCGCGCCCGGCGAGCCAGGTGACGAGCGCGGCGGCGGCGCCGAACACGGTCTGCCGCAGACCCGAGTACCAGGCGGAACGGCCGTTGAAGAGCGAGGTTGCCAGGCCCAGCAGGAACAAAGCGGCCGCCGACAGCATGACGGTGCCGGCGATTCGCAGCGCTACCGGGAGAACGCAGAATGGCAGCAACGGAACCAGTGCCCCCAGCGCGAACAGCAGGAAGGACAGGCCCGCCGCGCTGAGCGCATCCCCGGCCGAGGCCACGCTGACATGTGCCGGATCGGGCTTGAGCGTCCCGATCTCCCGGTCGAGCTGGCTCAGGGCGAGCTCGCGCGCGTTAGTAACCGACAGCCATTCCCCGAGCGCCATGGAGCATGCCCCGCCGAGCAGTCCCGCGATTCCGGTCAACAGCACGATCGAGGTGGACGCCTGCGCTCCGGCCACACCCATCATCAGGCAGAAGTTGGAAGCCAGGCCATCATTGGCGCCGAGCACCGCGGCCCGCAGGTTGTTGCCGAGCGCCGCGTGGTCTCTGCCGCGCAGCGCCGCCGCGTGGCCGTGCTCCTCCGAGGGGAATCCCGCGCTGAGCGCATCCTCCTGCCCGACATAGTCATCGCGCTCCTTCATCTCACGCGCAATCACGCTCGGAACAATGAAGCCGACGCCGAGGTGCCGGGCGAGGAAGATCAGAACGCGGATGCGCGCCGAGGGGCGGAAGGCCGGGACGGCGCGTCCCAGGATGCGCAGCCGCACCTCCCAGAAGTCGGCGTGCCGTCGCTCGGCTCTCGAGAGCTCGAGGTACACGCCGCGGAGCCGCGGGTCGCCCTCGAGTTGCGCCAGCGCGGCGTACAGCGCCGAGCTGTCGCGCTCAGCCCTCCAGTTGCCAAGCAGCCGCGCCTGTTCGCGTGAATCGGCGGTCTTCACGGGCGCGCCCTAGGGTCTGCTCCCGCCGGCCGGCAATCGCGAGATGTAGTCGGCGAGCGCCTGCTGCTCCTCGGCCGACAGCGCGGCCGGCTCGACCAGCCCGCGATGGACAGCAGCGAACTCGCGCAGCCGTGACAGCACGTAACGGAAGTGCTGCCCACCGATGCGCGGCGCCGATCCGACGTCGGACCCGGCGCCATCCTCGCCGTGACAGCCGACACAGGCGCCGAGATATGCGCTCTTTCCGGCCGCCAGGGCGCGGCCCGGTCCCTGCTCGGCCTGCGGGGCAGCGGGCGCGCGCGCGAGGTACGCGGCAAGATCGCGAATCGCGGCCGGACGATTGACGTCCGTAGCCTTCAGAGTGTCGCGCATCGCCGGGCCGTGCATGGTGGAACCCGGACGCTCGTCGCTCGCAAAGCGCGTCAGCTGCTCGATCACGTAAGCCGCGCGCTGCCCCGCGATTGCCGGGATCTCGCGCGGCCCGTCTCCCCAGGCACGCCCACCGTGGCAGGCGACGCAGTGACGCAGATAGAGGGCCTCGCCGTGCTGGGGGTCCGGGGAACCGGTCGCAGGCGGAGGCGCGGCGGCTGCCAGCAGGGCCACTGCACCCGGCAACACGAGCAACGCAGCGGTCAGCGTTCTAAGACCCATGGAGCTTTACCGTCGCGATGCCGGCCAGAACGCGCTCAGCGGTGATCGGAAGCCGGAGCTGGCGCGAGCCCGTCGCATCGAACACCGCATTGGCGATGACGGCTCCCGCAATCGTAATCGGCGGCTCGCCGCCGCCCTGTGGCGCGAGCTCGTCATTGCGCACGAGTATCGCCTCGATGCGCGGCACGGAGGAGAAGCGCGGCAGATGATACGAGCCGAAGTTGCGGTCGAGGATGTCGCCGCCGCGGAAATGCAGCTCTTCCGACAGGGCGTAGCCCAGACCCATCGTGACGCCACCCTCGATCTGCATGCGCGCGCCTTCCGGGTTCACGACGATGCCGAGATCCTCGGCGCATACGACGCGCACCACGCGTACCGTACCCTGCGCCTTGTCGACTGCCACCTCGGCACAGGCGGCGACGTAGCTGCCGGCGTCGCTCGCACAGGCAATACCGCAGCCGCGCCCGCTCGGTGCGGCAGCCGCTTTCCAGCCGAAGGCTGCCGCGGCAGCTTGCAGCACGCGGCGCATGCGCGCATCGCTCAGGTGGCGCAGGCGGAATTCGAGCGGGTCCGATCCGCACGCCGCCGCCATGATGTCCATCTGCGACTCGATCGCGAACACGTTCATGTTGGCGCCGGGGGCGCGCCACGGGCCCACCACGAAAGGATGCAGCTGCTGCGGCGCGCCCGATTGCTCGTAGGACATGCCGCCGCCGCAGCGGATGCGAAGGTCGGGAATGTCGTATAGATGCGCCACGCCGCGCTCGCCCTCCGCGAAGCCGGTGAAGTCCCACAACGCCACGCGCCCCCTGGCATCCACGCCCGAGACGATGGTTACCACCGCCGCCGGATCGAATCGATCGTAGAAGAACTCCTCGCTCCGATCCCACGCGACCTGCACCGGTCGGCCGCAGAACTGCGCGAGGCGTGCAGCCTCGACCGCCTGGAGGTCGGCACTCTTGCCCCCGAAGCCTCCGCCGAGAAAGGGCGTGATCACACGCACCGCCTCGGGAGCAAGACCGAGCGCGTGCGCGATGTGCTCACGGGTCGGAAAGGGTGTCTGCGTCGATGCCCAGACCGTCGCCCGTGCCGCCGAAACCTCGGCAAGCGCCGCGTGCGGCTCGATGGGCGCATGGGCGACATAGCCTTTGCGGTAAGTTGACTCGAAGACGCGCGTGGCGGCCTGGCGCGCCGCCATGACATCGCCGCGACGCGCGCTTTCCGTGAGCGCGACCCCCGACTGAGCGAGGTGCTCGAAAATGCTGTCGTGGTCCGGCCCGGCTTCCTGCGGCAGCTGCCACTGCGGCCGCAGTGCCGCGAGCGCCTCGCCCGAGCGCTGTGGATCGGTATGCAGCACCGCAACCAGATCATCGCGGCGCACGACGGTCACGCCGCCGATAGCCTCCGCGGCCGATGAGTCGACGCTCTGCAGCTTCGCCCGGTGCACCGGCGGACGCAGAATGCGCGCGTACAGCTGCCCGGCGAGGCGCATGTCGGCGGCGTATTTCGCCTCACCCGTGACCTTGGCGCGCGCATCCAGCCGCGTCGCGGGGCGCCCCATGACCTGAAAGTCCGCGGCTGCCTGCAGCACTGCCGCCGGGTCCACCCGCCGCATGAGTCGCTGCCCCCGCGCGAGCTGCGCATAGCTCACCCGGCGCGCCGGGGCGTCCGTCACGGACACGACCCCATTGCGCACGGTCAGCCGCTCGGGAGACGCCGCGAGGCGCGTGGCCGCGAGGCCCGTGAGGACCGATCTTGCCTCGGCCGCGGCCGCCCGCAGTGCCGGGCCGAACATGCGTGTGGTCATGGAGCCGAAGGTGCCCATGTCCCAGGGGCAACGATCGGTATCGCCGAGCACCATGTCGATCGACTGCAGGTCGACGCCGAGCTCCTCGGCCGCCATCTGCGCCAGCGACGTCATGACGCCCTGGCCCATCTCGATCTTCCCCGAGAACACCGTGACCCGGCCATCGGCCCCGATCAGCAGATAGGCGTCGACGTCGTCGCTGTAGCGCGGCCAGCGATTCTGGCCGAAGCCCGGCAGCGCGGCGCCGCCCACGCACACCACGATGGCGCCGCCCGCCACTCGGAAGAACTCGCGCCGGCTGACCCCGCGCGGCCCGCTCATGGGCTCAAGTCCCGGCGGCTCGCGACGGATTCGATCGCCGCGAGAATGCGTTGGTGCGCGCCGCAGCGGCACAGCTGATGCTCCATGGCGGCAGCGATCGCCTCCGGCGACGGATGCGGGGTCGCAGCGAGCAGTGCCTGCGCGGTGAGGATCATGCCCGGAGTGCAGTAGCCGCACTGCAGCGCGCCGTGGTCGATGAACGCCTGCTGCAGGGGGTGCAGGCTCTCGCCCCGGGCGAGACCCTCGATCGTGACGACCGCGCGCCGCTCGACCTCACCGAGGGTGGTAACGCACGAGCGCGTGGCGCGCCCGTCGAGCAGCACGGTGCAGGCGCCGCAGATACCAACGCCGCATCCATACTTCGTGCCGGTCAGGCCGAGCGGGCCACGCAGCGCCCAGAGCAACAGCCGATCGGGGCCCGCGTCGAGGCTCACGGGACGGCCGTTCAGCGTAAAGTGGATCGCGGCGCCCATAGGATCGCCTCCAGGTTGCGCCACGCTAATCACGAATCTGCGGCCGGTACATAGGGACAAGAGCGTATGCGCCGCGCCCCAGCCCGCAGCACAATTACCCGCCATGGCACGTGTCGCAATCGTTACGGGAGGTGTCGCCGGAATCGGCGCGGCGACCTGCCGCGCGCTGCAGAAGGCAGGCTACCAGGCGGCGGCCACCTTTGTCGGGGATGTGACCGCCGCGCGCCGGCTACGCGAGGAGACCGGCATCCCGGTATTCCAATGGAACGTCGCGGACTTCGAGGCCTGCCAGAGCGGAGTCGCCGAGATCGTGCGCACCCTGGGTCCCGTGGACGTGCTGGTCAACAATGCCGGCATCACCCGCGATGCGAGCCTGCACAAAATGACTTGCGAGCAGTGGCGCGCGGTGATCGACGTGAACCTCGGCGGCTGCTTCAACATGTGCCGCGCGGTGATCGGGCCGATGCGCGAGCGGGGCTACGGGCGCATCGTCAACGTCAGCTCGGTCAACGGCCTCGCCGGTCAGTTCGGCCAGGCCAACTACGCCGCTACCAAGGCCGGCATCATCGGCTTCACCAAGGCGCTCGCCCTGGAGAGCGCCGCACACGGAATAACAGTGAACGCCATAGCGCCCGGTTACACCGACACTGCCATGGTGGCCGCAGTGCGTCCCGATATCCGTGAGCGGATCATCGCTGCCGTGCCGGTCGGGCGCCTCGGCAAGCCCGAGGAGGTCGCGGCCGCGATCGTCTATCTCGTGAGCGATGCCGCCGCCTTCATCACCGGCGAGACGCTGTCGATCAACGGCGGACAGTACATGCAGTAGCGGCCTCGCCGCGGCATTCGCGGGCGGCTAGGTACTTTCCACGAGCCGCCGACGCCTTTCGCGGATTACTCGCGACACCGGCCTCCGCGATCATGTGCGCATTGCACCATCTCGCAGTGGTCGGGTGCGGTATGCCGGGAATTCTTCAGATCGCCTACAAGCTGCTGGTCAACGATCGCGCCAAATTCGCGGCCTTGCTGGTCGGAATTACCTTTGCGGTGTTCCTGATGATCGAGATGACCTCGCTGTTCGCCGGCATCCTCAGCCGCTCCTCCTCCACCGTCCTCAACATCGGCGCCTCCGTCTGGGTGATGGATCCGGCGGTGCAGACGGTTGCCAACACGATCCCTCTTCCCGACTACGTGCTCGACGAGGTGCGCAGTATCCCGGGAGTCAAGTATGCGGTGCCGCTCTACTCCGGGGGCGCCCTCCTCAAGCTGCGTGACGGGACCTATCAGGCGGCCAATGTCGTCGGCCTGGATGACACGAGTCTCTTCGGCCGACCGCGGATGCTCGCCGGGAACATCAAGGACATCTTCGCGGAAAACGCCTTCATCGCCATCAAGGATGCGGAATTCTACAAGCTGGAAAATCCCAAGATCGGCACCGAGTTCGAGCTCAACGACCATCGCGGCGTGATCGTCGGCGTCGCCAGGGTTGCCTCCAGCGCGCTGTTCGGCGTGCCGACGCTGTATACGACCTACAGTCGCGCGCTGCAGTACATCCCGAACTCGCGCTTCACGATGTCGTATCTGCTGGTCGAGCCCAAGAGCCCCGCCGACGTCGCGACCATCAAGGCGCACGTCACGGCCGCGGGCTATGTGGCGCTCACCCGCGATGAGTTCGTGCAGAAGATCTCCAACTTCTACATGTACCAGACCGGGATCGGCACCAACATGATGCTGATGACGCTCATCAGCTTCATCGTCGGCCTGTCGATCTCCGGACAGACGTTCTATACGTTCATCCTGGAGAACATCGACAAGTTCGGCGCTCTCAAGGCCATCGGCGCCAAAGGCAGCGAGCTGGTCGAGATGATCCTGTTCCAGGCGACCTTCGTTGCGCTCACCGGCTACGGCCTCGGCGTCGGCCTGTGCGCCACGCTCATCTGGATCGCACGCTCGCACCTGCCCGACTACGCCGCAATGATCACCTTCGGCAACCTCGCCATGGCGTTCGTGATGGTGGTGATCATCGCCGCGATCTCGAGCTATGTAGGCGTGCGCAAAGTGCTGCGCATCGAGCCCTTCGACATCTTCCGGGGCTAGGCGTGGCCAGGACCGCTATCCAGGCGACGGGCATCAACAAGTGGTTCGGCCAGGAGCCGGTGCGTACCCATGCCGTGAAGGACGTGAGCTTCGAGGCCGGCTTTGGCGAGATGCTCTACGTCGTCGGTCCCTCGGGCAGCGGCAAGACCACCATGCTGAGCATGATCTCGGGAATCCTGCGCCCGAGCTCGGGCACGGTGAAGGTCGAGGACGCGGACATCTGGAGCCTCTCGAGCGATGCGCTCGCGGAGTTCCGCCTCAAGCGCATCGGCTTCGTGTTCCAGGACTATCACCTGTTCCCGCGCCTGACCACCGCGGAGAACGTCGCTATTCCCCTGATCCTGCAGCACCGCGAGTGGAACGCTGCGGTAGCGGAAGCCGAGCGCAATCTCGAGATCGTCGGCCTGAAGGACCGGGCGCAGCTGCCGCCGGTGAAGCTGAGCGGCGGCGAGCAGCAGCGCGTCGCCATCGCACGCGCCATCGTCAGCCGCCCCGACATCCTCATCCTCGACGAGCCGACCGCCTCGCTCGACGGCGACACCGGGCGGAATATCGTGCACTTCGTGCGCGAGCAGCTGCTGACGGATCAGCGCTGCATCGTCATCGTCACCCATGACTCACGTATCTACGAATTCGCCGATCGGATCATGCGCATGGAGGACGGCAGGATGATGGATGTTGAACGGAGCCAGCTGGATGCGCAATAAGGTCATCTTCATCGTCTCGGGCGCCGGGCTGCTGCTGGCGATCGTGAGCGCATTCCTCTTCAGTCAGCAGCCGAGTGCGCAGCCGCCGGTGTTCACGCCGGCCGCCAATCCGTACGCCCACGGCATCTACTCCAATGGCATCATCGAGAGCGACCAGGCGCACGGCGCGAACATCAACATCTACCCCGAGGTCGCGGGGCCCATCACCCGGATCCTGGTGACGGAAGGCCAGCAGGTCCATCAGGGCGACGCGCTGCTCACGCTCGACGATTCGGTGCAGCGGGCGACCGCGGAGCAGCTGCAGGCGCAGGCCGGGGCGGCGCACGCGATGTTGCGCGAGCTGCACGCAGAGCCGCGGCGTGAGACCCTCGCGGTGTCGGTGGCTCAGGTAGAGAACGCCCAGGCGACTCTCAAGAGCGCGCGCGACCAGCTCGCCAAGCAGCAACGCTCCTTCGACATCGATCCGAAGTCGATCAGCGCGGACGCGCTCGACAACGCCCGCAACGCCGAGAAGATCGCCGCGACCAACCTCAAAGTGATCGAGCGGCAGTACGAGCTCACCAGGGCCGGCGCGTGGGTCTACGACGTCCAGAATGCCGAGCGAACCTACGCCGCGCTCGACAAGGCCTACCAGTCCTCCGCAGCGCTGCTCGCCAAGTACACGCTCCGCGCCCCGGCGGATGGCGTGGTAATGGCCGTGAGCTCGAGCGTCGGCAGCTACGTGTCAACTCAGGGGGCCTACGACACCTATACGCAGGGTTTCGGTCCGCTGATCGTCATGGGGCTGCCGCAGAGCCATCTGCAGGTGCGGGCGTACATCGACGAGATTCTGGTGCACGAGCTGCCACCGCCGGAGAATATCGAGGCGCAGATGTTCGTACGCGGCACCAGCGTCCATCTGCCCCTCACCTTCGTGAGGATCCAGCCCTATGTGTCGCCGAAAATCGAGCTGTCGGACGCGCGCGAGGAGCGGGTCGACCTGCGCGTGCTGCCGATGGTGTTCCGCTTCGAGAAGCCGAAGGACCTGAATCTCTATCCCGGACAGCTGGTCGATGTCTATGTGGGCGCGAAGCAGAAGTGACGGCAGGCGCGCAGGCCCACGCTGCGCCGTCTGGCTCATTGCCGCTCTCGCCGCCGGCTGCGCGGTCGGCCCGAATTTCCAGCGCCCCGGCGCGCCGGCAGTGAGTCACTATGCCCATGGCAGCGATCCAGTCGACACCGTGAGCGCTCACGGGGCGGCGCAACACTTCACCCCGGGCGCCAGGGTGGCCGCCGATTGGTGGCATCTGTTCGGCTCGGAGAGACTCGATGCCGTCGTGACCCAGGCACTCGCTGCAAACCCCGGCCTGGAGGCGGCGCAGGCGAGTCTCAGTGAAAGCGAGCAGAACCTCCGCAGCGGTTATGGCATCTTCTATCCGCAGGCCGAGGCGGCTGCCGCCGCAAAACGCCAGCGTTTCTCGCCGCTCGAGTTCGGATCGAGCGCGTCCCCGAGCATCTTCAACCTGTTTACGCTCTCGGCGTCGGTCAGCTACGCGCTCGATGTGTTCGGCGGCGAGCGCCGCATGATCGAAGGCCTGCACGCGCAGCTCGATCTGCAGCGCGCCACCGAGCAGGCGACATACCTCACGCTGATCTCCAATATCGTCAACACGGTGGTCGCCCGGGCCGCCTATCGCGCCGAGATCGATGCGACCCGCGAGCTGATCGAGCTGCAGCGCCAGCAGGTGAAGCTGGCCGAGGTGCAGGTGAATGCCGGAACGGCTCCCTACTCCAATGTCCTGAGCCTCAGGAGCCAGCTCGCCTCTACCGAGGCCAGCGTTCCGCAGCTCGAGCAGCGGCTCTCGCAGGCCGATGACCTGCTCGCGACCCTCGTCGGACGCGTGCCCGCCGAGTGGAGCCCTCCGGATATCGGTCTCGCGGAGCTCTCCCTGCCCGAGGAGCTCCCGGTCAGCCTGCCGTCCGAGCTCGTGCGGCAGCGCCCGGACGTGCTGGTCGCCGAGGCGACCGCACACGGCGCCAGCGCCAGCGTCGGAGTGGCGACGGCGGCGCTACTGCCGAGCGTGACTCTCACGGGCAGCTACAGCGCCAGCGCCACCACCACAGGGCAGCTGGCCTCCCCCAGCGGACGCGCATGGGACGTCGGCGCGGGCTTGACGCAACCCTTGTTCGAAGGCGGCACGCTGTGGTACCGGCGCAAGGCTGCCCTCGATCAATACAAACAAGCCTCAGCCCTCTACCGTCAGGTGGTACTCGGGGCTTTCGCTCAGGTGGCCGACACCCTGGGGGCTCTGGAGCACGATGCGGCGGCTCTGCGGGCGCAGGACGAAGCACTGGCGAGTGCGCAGGAGGCCCTCCACCTGGTGCAGGCCAACTATGAGGCGGGTCTCAGTACCTACCTCGATGTTCTGAGCGCCGACGCTCAGTATCACCAGGCCGTGATCAACGACCTGCAGATGGTGGCGGTCCGCTACCAGGACACCGTGGCGCTTTACGTGGCCCTCGGCGGCGGCTGGTGGACCGACGCGGCCGGGTCAGCGCCGAGCCCGTACCCGAGTGCCACCCGCCGATAGCCCGCGTAACCCGACCAGTCGCTGTTTGCGAAAGATACGTACAGACGGAGGTTACCCGATCGTGGATTCTCGCCCTTCACAGTTAGATGCAGAGCATTACATGAGCAGTGACGGGGCGGGGGAGGCAGCGCCGGTGCCAAAGACGGGCCCTAGCGGAACGGCCGGCCACGATCCGCTGGCCGTCCTGCACGGGCGGCTGCTGAACGTCTCGCGCATGGCGACGATCGGCGAGATGGCCGCCGGCGTCGCTCACGAGCTCAATCAGCCCCTCACCGCGATCGCCAACTACGCCCATGCCTGCGAGCGGCTGCTCACGCGCCCCGGCACCGACCCGAACGAGCTGCGGGAAGCGCTGCGCCAGATTGCCGCGCAGACGACCCGCGCCGCCGACATCATCCGCCGGCTGCGCGCCGTGGCCCGCCACCAGGCCGAGCATCTCCCGGTCGGCATGAATGCCCTGGTCGAGGAGCTGCATGAGCTCATGCGGACCGACGCCAGCCTGCACGGCGTCGAGCTGACGCTCGATCTGGCCCCCGGGCTCCCCGAGGTGGCCGCGGACGCTGGGCAGATCCAACAGGTGATTCTCAATTTTCTGCGCAACAGCCTCGAGGCGCTCAGCGCCCAGCCGACTGGGAATCCCAAGGTCGCGATCAGCACTTCTCTGGCGAACGGCGCTGGTGTGCAGCTCATGGTGTGCGACAACGGGCCGGGACTGTCGCCGGACACGGTCAAGCGGGTGTTCGATCCGTTCTTTTCGACCAAGGAGAACGGCACTGGGCTCGGCCTCGCCATTAGCAGTACCATTGCGCGGGCTCATGGCGGCACCGTTGGCTATCGCGCCAACACCCCGTCCGGAGCGTGTTTCTATATAGTAGTACCGACGCAATCCGACGAGTGACATGCATCAACAGGCACCCACGGTCTTCGTCGTGGACGACGATGAGGGCGTACGCAACTCGCTGCGTTTCCTGCTGAAATCCGTCGGTCTCGCGACCCAGGCCCTCGCCTCGGCGAGCGAGTTCCTCGATTCTTACAAGCCCACCCAGCCGGGCTGCCTGGTGCTCGATGTGCGCATGCCCGGCATGAGCGGGCTCGAGCTGCAGCAGCAGCTGAATCTCCGCGGTGCGGTCATTCCGGTGATCTTCATCACCGGCCATGGCGACATTCCCATGGCCGTCGAGGCGATGCAGCAGGGGGCTTTCGACTTCCTGCAAAAGCCGTTTCGCGATCAGGATCTCATCGATCGCATCCAGCGCGCCCTCGAGCGCGATGCGCATAACCGCGCGGCGCTCGAGCAGCACGCCAAGATCCGCGAGCGCCTCGACTCACTCACGCCGCGCGAGCGCGAGGTGCTCGCGCTCATGACGCGCGGCAAACCCAACAAGATCATGGCGGCGGAGCTGGGCGTGAGTCAGCGTACGGTCGAGATTCACCGGGCGCGCGTCATGGAAAAGAGTGGTGCCGCCTCGCTGGCGCAACTGGTGCGAATGGTGATGGATCTGGAAGGGGATCGCACGGGCCATTGAGCGACCGGCCCGTGCAGGACCCGTCACGTCACGAATTCAGCCGCCGAGGAGCGTCTCCAGCAGCCTGAGGAGCTCCTCCGCGTCTACCGGTTTGCTCAGGATCCTGAGGTTGGGATCCGCGCGCATCTCTTTGATTACGGCGGAAGTGTCGCCGGTCAGGAGTATGGATTTGAGACCGGGCCGCACGCGCCCGCGCACGGCTGCGATCACTTCCGTACCAAGCTCGCCGTTTGCCAGATGGTAATCGGTCACGAGCAGCTCGGGCGGCTCCTTCGCCACGGCCTGCAGCGCATCCGACAGCGACGCAACCGCGGTCACCCGATAGCCCTCGACCCGCAGCAGCATCGAAGTGGCGTCGCGGACGCTCGCATCATCCTCGACCAGCAGAACACGCGCGCTGCCCGCCCCCGCTGCCGGGGCCCGTGCTTCGTCCGGCTCGGGGTCGCGCACCGCCGAATGCGCCATGGGCAGCAGCAACCCGAAGACCGAGCCCTTGCCGACCTCGGACATCGCCTCCAGGCGGGCGTTGAGGAGCTTCACCAGCCGTTGCACGATGCTCAGCCCCAGCCCATAGCCGTCCCGTGAACTGTTCGCAGGTACGCCCACCTGGTAGAACTCATCATAAATGTGGGCCAGCTGTGCGGCCGGAATGCCGACACCGGTATCGAGAACCTCGATGCGCAGCGTCGCGTCCTCGCGGCGGCAGCGCACGACTACCCGACCCTGTTGCGTGTACTTCACCGCATTCGAGACCAGGTTCTTCAGAATCTGCTCGACCATGGCGGGATCGCTGTGAACCGATTCCTGCGAGGACTCCACCGCGAGCTCGACTCCCTTGTTCTGCGCCACGGCGCCGAATTCCCGGCGTAGCGCCTCGAGAACGCCTGCGACCCGGAAATCGCGCAGCTCAGGTCTAACCGCTCCCGACTCGAGCTTGCTGATGTCGAGCAACGCGTTCAGGAGCCGCGACATCGTGCCGACGGCATGCTCCTGCTGCGCCAGCACCTCCGCGGCGTCGGTACTCGTCACCATGCGCCGCAGCGCGCCATTGAGCAGTGCGAGCGTCTGCAGGGGCTGGCGCAGGTCGTGACTCGCGGTGGCCAGAAAGCGGCCCTTCGCCTGGTTGGCACGATCCGCGATCTCGCGGGACTCGTCGGCGACTTCCCGCAGATGATCCGCGACGTCGCGGGCGTGATCTGCCGCTGCGCGCGCGTTCTCCGCAGCCTCCCGCGCCGCCTTGAGCTCCGCCTCGGCCCGCTTGCGTTCCGTCGCGTCGCGGATCGCCGCGGCAACCAGGGCTTGGTCAGCACCCACGGGACTGAGACTGATCTCCACCGGAAACTCGCCTCCGTCCCGGCGCCGGGCGAACAGCGCGAGCCCGGCGCCCATGGGCCGCACGCGTGGCGCGGCGAGGTAAGACCCGCGGTAGCCGACGTGACGAGCGCGAAACCTCTCCGGTATCAGGCGCTCCAGGTGCTGTCCGACGAGCTCCTGGTGCGGGTAGCCGAACAGTACCGACGCCTGGGCGTTGGCGAAGCGGATGATCCCCTCCGCGTCGATGATGATCAGGGCGTCGGGCGCTGCATCCAGCGCGCTGCGCGCGAGTTCTCCCGGAAGAGTCTGCATGAAGATCGCTGATCCTGTTATGCGCCTCGCGCGTCCGATCGGGGGCGCTCGCGCATAGCATAACCAAAAGGGGCTGTAAGAATCTGTTGCGAGGGCGGCGGCGGCGCCCCGGAACGCCCTCGACGGCCTGACACTCAGCCGAGGGGCTCCACCGCGAGCAGTCGGGCGCCACGGGCAGCACGTGGCACGGAGCACGAGAACTCCGCCGGCTTTACGATCAGCAGGTCGCAAGGCAGGCAATCGAGCAGCCGCTCGGCGGTGTTGCCGATGAACGCGCGCTTGAGGCCGGAGCGGGACACGGCCCCCGCGACCACGATGTCGGCGCTCAGGCGCCGGGCCGCGTCCCGGACCACGGCTGTCGGATCCCCGCAGACCAGGTGCCGGCAGGCCGGCCCGATATCCGTGGAGTCGAGCGCCTGATCGAGGCCCGCTCTGGCGCTGGCAGCGGCTGCCCCCTGCACGCGCGCAGCGGCTGCCGCCGGAAACGCATGCACGGCATGGAGCCTCCCCCGGAGCCCCGCCGACACCGCGCTTCCCGTCTGCACGATCTGCGCGTCGAGCCGGGCAGGTTTCGCGAATGCATGGCTCGGGTCGAGCGCCATCACGATCGTCGGACGGTGATAGGGCCGTGTGCGCTTCACGAGCAGCACCGGGACTTCGCTCAGACGCAGCAACTCCCAGTCTGAGAGCCGCAGCAATCCTCGGGCGATACGCCGGCCGGCGTGGCACTCCGCAACGATGAGGTCTGCGCCGATCTCGAGGCTCCGTCGCACGATCGCCTCGTACGCGGGATAGTCCCACTCCACGGCCACGCTCACTCGGCGAGTGTGAAGCCGGGCGCGCGCTGCGATGCGCTCCAGCCGCTGCAGGTACTCGCTGCGCTCGTCGCATTCTATCCGCTGCGTGCGCTCCGAGGTCACCCCCAGCATGTCCGTGTAGTACGGCGAGTCGAGCGCATGGAAGAGCTCGAGCTCCGCGCCCAGGGCACGAGCCAGCTGGATCCCCTTGTTTACGGCGGGCAGCGAGCGTGCCCCAGGGTCCTTGACCGCCACGAGTATCCGATGAATTGCGCGCATCGACCGCCTCCGGAACACTACAGCTAAGGGTGCTCCATTACGGCTGTCGCACCATGCGGCCCTGTACCTAACCTGTTGCGATTAACCCCTATGCGCGTGTGTCGGGTTTGGCGCACCCCCCCTGGGATTAGTACTTATGGCAGGGAACACTCCCGATTCAAACAACGCCTGCGTGGTTGCCAGCCGCCTATGATGTACTCATGAGGTGGCATCCGACATTGCTGCGGGTGGTGCTTGCATGCCTCCTGGCCGGCGCACTCTCAGTGGCAGCCGCCTCTGCGGGCGAGCGGTTCGCTGTTGAAGCGATTTACGCGCGCCATCCGAACGCGCTGCTGTGGAGTCGGGCGGGAATTGCCACGGCGCAGGCGCGCGCGCTGATCGAGGCTCTGCAATCTGTCTCGGACTACGGATTGTCGGCTACCGAATACGGCGCCCCGGGATTAAACGCGGAGCTCGCAGCGCTCTCCGCGAAACGTGAGGCGAGTTTCGCCGACTGGTCCCGCTTCGACCGGGACCTCACCAGCGCGGCCCTGGCGCTGGTCCGGAATCTGCATTTCGGGCGTATCGACCCGCACGCCGCGGGCTTCGATATGCCGGCACGCTCCGAAGGATTCGATGCCACGGCGCTCCTCGAGCAGCTCGCCACCCGCACTGACACGAGCGCCGTGCTGGCCGCAGCCGAGCCCCGCTATCTGCACTACCGCCTGCTGCGCCAGTCGCTCGCACGCTATCGCGAGCTTGCGGCAGCGACGGATCTGCCGGCACTGCCGCCGCTGCCGCGCCGGTCGGTGAAGCCCGGCGAGCCCTACGCGGGCGCACCGCAGCTGCGCCGGCGGCTGGCGGCCGTGGGCGACCTGCCGGAGCCGCAGGCATCGCGAACCGACCTGGTGCTGGACGAGGACCTGGTCACGGCCATCAAACGGTTCCAATACCTCCACGGGCTGGCGGAAGACGGCGCGCTCGGCGCCAGTACGCTCGCCGCCCTGAGAGTGCCGCTCGCACAGCGGGTGCGCCAGATCGAGTTGACGCTCGAGCGCTGGCGCTGGGTCCCGGCGCTGCAGCCGCCGACGCTCATCGTCAATATCCCGCAGTTCCGGCTGTTCCTCATCAGCTCCACCGTCGATGAGGAGGCCGACATGCTGCGCATGAACGTCATCGTCGGGCGGCAGTACCCCCAACTGCACACGCCGGTATTCACGGCAGACATGACGGCGGTACTGTTCAGACCCTACTGGGAGGTACCCCCGAGCATCGTCCGGCATGAGCTGCTCGCCGAGCTTCGCAAGGATTCGCGTTACCTGGAGACGCACGACATGGAGCTCATCGCCGCCGACACTTTGGAGTCCGCGGCGCCGCTCGAAGCCACACCGGCAAATCTGGAGGCGCTCGCGAATGGCCGCCTGCGCCTGCGTCAGCGGCCAGGGCCCGACAATTCCCTCGGGCTGATCAAGTTCGTGCTGCCCAATAGCTACGACGTGTACCTGCATTCAACACCGGCACAGCGGTTGTTCGCCGAGCCGCGCCGCGCCTTCAGCCACGGCTGCATCCGCGTCAGCGATCCCGTGGCGCTCGCGGCTGCGGTCATGAGCGGTACCGCGGGTGACTGGACGCCGGAGAAGATCCGTGCGGCGATGGATGGCGCGGTCACTTTTCAGGTGAAGCTCGCACAGCCGGTGCACGTGCTGATTCTCTATGGGACAGCCGTCGCCACCGAGGACGGGGCGGTGCACTTCTTCGACGATATCTACGGCCAGGACCGCCGCCTCGAAGCCCTCCTCGGGCTCAAGCCGGTCGTGACGCGTCCTTAGATCACCAGTAGCGGACGCGGCCCGTGTCGACGTGCACGAAGTCGCTGCTCGCGTAATAGCCCACACCGCCGCGCGCGAGAGTACGCGCGTGGTTCGCGAGGTTGCGGGTCGAATAGCCACCCAGGCGCACGTCGATGGCGCGGCCCACGAGATGCATGCTGTGCACCGCCACTCCCTCCGAGCGCCCATGCAGCATCGCATTGGTCGCCGGCGAGCGGTAACCGGAGATCACTTCGAAGGGCGCGTCGCGATCGGCGCGTACCTGCAGGTCGAACAGGATATCGAGCAGGGCGGGATCGATCGGATGTACGTCACCGGTGCGGAAATCGCGCAGCAGGTGATCGACCTGCGCGAGGCAGTCCGACTGATAACAGCCATCCTGGTAAAAGACGGCGCGCAGGGTCTCGCCCGTATGGGTATGGACGAAGCTCACGCAACGCGGGCCGCGGGCCGCGGCAAGCACCGGCGCTGCGACGAACGACGCCATGGTGCCGCATACTCCGCCGACCGCCATGAGAAAGCGGCGGCGGCCGGGTTGCGGGGCAGAATTCCTGTCTTTGGCGGGGACGGACATAATGATGCTCGCCGATCGAATTGGATGATACCGTACGGCGCCCAGGCTGCGCCTGTGACGCATGCCGCTTTCGGTGAAGAACGCAGTCCCGGGGGATCGAGATGAATAAGAAGACCCTCAAACGCGGCAGGAGTTCCTCCGCGGGCGCTGCGGCGCCGCGTCGCCCCCCGGGCCATCATTACCTGCGCTTCCTGCAGCGGACGCGCGCACTACCGCCGCTGCGCACGGCGGTGGTACATCCGGTCGATGCCCTTTCGCTGGGTGGTGCGATCGAAGCCGCCCGGGCCAGGCTGATCGTCCCGGTCCTGGTCGGACCAGAGGCCAAGATCCGTGCGGCGGCGCGCCAGGCATCGGTGGATCTGGCCGCTTATGAATGCGTGTGGACGGAGCACAGCCACGCCGCGGCTGCCGAGGCAGTCGCGCTCGCCGCCGAGCGCAAGGTCGAAGCGCTCATGAAAGGGAGCCTCCACACCGACGAGTTCATGAGCGCGATCGTGGCCGAGCCACGGCTGCGGACTGCACGGCGCATGAGCCATGTCTTCGTGATCGATGCTCCGGCCTATCCCCGCCCCCTGCTGATCAGCGACGCCGCCGTCAACATCTATCCGACGCTCGAGGTCAAAGCCGACATCGTCCGCAACGCGATCAGCCTCGCCCATGCGCTCGGAACGAAGACGCCCCGGGTTGCGATCCTCTCGGCGATCGAGACCGTGTCGCCCAGAATCAAGTCGACCCTCGATGCGGCCGTGCTGTGCAAGATGGCCGAGCGCGGCCAGATCACCGGCGGCATCCTCGATGGGCCGCTGGCCTTCGATAACGCGGTCTCGCTCGAGGCCGCCCGCGCGAAGGGAATCCGCTCGCCGGTCGCCGGCCGGGCCGACATCTTCATCGTCCCCGACCTCGAGGCGGGCAACATGCTGGCGAAGCAGCTGGAGTACCTGGCGGGTGCGCAGATGGCGGGAATCGTGCTCGGAGCGCGCGTGCCGATCATTCTGACCAGCCGTGCCGACAAGGCGCTGTCGCGCCTCGGATCGTGCGCGATTGCACTGCTGCTGGCGCGCCGCGGCTCCTAGCCGTCCACTGCAGCGAGCCCGGTGATGTGCCGTTCGAGGGTCTCGAGGAAACGCGCCGCATCGCCGCCGAAAACCACGCGGTGATCGCAGTTGAGCGTGCACAAGGCCTTCTCGCCCTGCACGGCCGCAACCGAGAGCAGCGCCGCGGCTCCCTGCGGGACGAGCGACTCGAAGCTGTGGACACCGGGAAAGACCCCGAGGTCCGACAGATAGAAAGTGGCGCCGCTGTATTCGGCGGGCGTAAGCCGCCGCGTGCGCGCTTTCTCGAGCAGTACGCGCCACTCGCCGAGCAGCGCGAGCGGCGAGCGCCGCGCGACATCGCGCAGCACCGGCGTTATGAGCCCTGCGGGCGAATCCACGGCGATCCCGATATCGATCCGCTCGCGCCGAGCGATCCCATCGCGCGTGTAGGCGGCATTGAACAGCGGGTGCTCCGCGATGGTGAGTGCACAGGCACGGGCGAGGAGCACGCTCAACGAGCGGCCGCCGGCCTTCGCCCTGGCGATCAGTGGGCCGAGCGGCAGGGCCGCGGTGACACGGAAGGTCGGCGTACCGAGGCTTGCGATCATGGCCTGTGCGGTGGCCTCGCGGAAGCTCGTATTGCGCTCCAGCTGGTAGGGCGGTCCGGCCTTGAGATCCGGGTCCGCAGGATGCCGCGCCGCGGCCAGCACATCCGCAGCGTGCAACGGGACGGATGTCGATGTGGGCTGGCTGAGGTCGACTCCCAGTTGCTGTGCGAGCCTGCGCGCGTAAGGCGAAGCATGCGCGCCACCAGCGGGGGTTGTTGGGGGTCGCACACCCACTGCGGCGCCCGGCGACGCTGCAGGCGCCATAGTGGCCAAGTCGGCTGCCGCTGACGTCGGTGCAGTCGCGAGCGTGGGTGCATCCGCACCAGGCGCTGCGTCGCTCGCGCCGTCCGCAGCCTCGGCACGTGTGTCCGCGGTGTACCCGATCGCCTGCCCGACCGGCAGCTCCGCATCGACCGGCGCGAGGGGACCACTCAGAAAACCGTCCCGAAAGGCCTCGACGTCCATGATGGCCTTGTCGGTCTCGATCTCTGCCAGCACCTCGCCGTGCCTGACCGGCTCTCCGATCGCCTTCAGCCACTTGACCAGCCGCCCGTTGCTCATCGTGTCCGAGAGCGCGGGCATGGCGATCGGATGCTTCATGCGGCCGCTTTCTCCCGTGGTCCCAGCAGTGCTCGCGCCGCGGCGACGATGTCCGCCACCCGCGGAATGCTCGCCGCTTCGAGCGCGCCGTTATAAGGCGTCGGGATGTCGAGCGCCGCGACGCGCTGCACCGGCGCATCGAGCGAGAAAAAGCAACGCTCCGCGAGGCTGGCGGCGATCTCGGCACCCGCACCCGCGTGCCGGCAGTCCTCCTCGATGACGAGCGCGCGATGGGTCTTGTCGACCGAATCGCTCAGGGTCTTCCAGTCGATCGGATTCAAGCTCCGCAGGTCGATGACTTCCGCCTCGATCCCTTCCCTGGCGAGCTCGGCGGCCGCCTCCTGCGCCTGCAGCGCCGTGCGCGAGTAGCCGATGAGGGTGAGATCCCTGCCGGCGCGACGGATCGCAGCCTGGTGCATCGGCGGTGGCTCCGCCATCGTGTCCACCGGTCCCTTGGTGAAATACAGGACTTCATGCTCGAGCAGCACCACCGGCTCGTCGGACGCGATCGCCTGCCGCAGCTGCCAATAGGCATCCTGCGGAGTCGACGGCACCGCCACGCGCAGACCCGGGACGTTCATGAACATCGATTCGAGCCGCTGCGCGTGTTGCGCGCCCAGCTGGCGCGCCACGCCGCCGGGAACCCGGATCACCAGTGGCATCGGAAACTGCCCGCCCGACATGAAGGGGATCTTCGCCGCCCCGTTCACGATCGAGTCGAGCGCCAGCATGGCGAAGTTGATGGTCATGATCTCGACCACGGGCCGCATGCCGACCATGGCGGCGCCAACCCCGAGGCCGGTGAAGCTGTTCTCGGAGATCGGCGTATCGCGCACGCGTGCCTCACCGTACCTGGCGTACAGGCCTTCCGTGACCCGGTAGCTGCCGCCGTACAGTCCGACGTCCTCGCCGAGCACGAATACCGACTCATCGGCCGCCATCTCCACATCGAGGGCCCGGTTGAGGGCCTGCCAATAGAGCAGTTCCTGCGTCATAAAGAACTCCTAGGCCTGCAACAGCCGTTCGTGGCGGCGGTTGCAGTTGAGGTGCCGCCAGGCGTCATCCATCGTGGGCTGCGGGCTTGCGAGCGAGAACTGCACCGCATCCTCGACCACCGCCTCGACCTCCTTCCTGATCTGCGCGACTTCCTCCTCTTCGAGGTGGCCGACGGCGATCATGTGCCCGGTGAGGCGGGCGATGTTGTCGGGGCCCACTTCGGCGAGCTCGGCCGGCGTCGGATAGCGAAACTCGATCTCGCGCGCACCGATGGTCAGGGGATCGATCACCTGATAGGCCTTCACCTCCACCGCAGGCCGATAGGTGCCCGGATCGGCCATCGAATGTCCGCGGTAGCGGTAGGTCTCGAACTCAAGAAATTGCGGACCACCGGCCCGACGGATGCGGTCCAGCGCGTGTCGGGTCGCCTCGTAGACTTTCAGTACGTCCATGCCGTCGACCTTCTCCGCCGGGATATTGTAGGCGGCGGCGCGCTTGTAAACCTCCGGCACGGCCGAATGACGGTGGATGTCGGTGCCGATCGCGTAGTGATTGTTCTCGCACACGAACAGCACGGGCAGGCGCCACAGCGCCGCCATGTTGAGCGACTCGTGAAAGGTTCCCTGGTTGACTGCCCCGTCGCCGAAGAAGCAGATCACCGACTCCGGCAAGGCACGCAGTGCGATCGCGTAGCCGATGCCGATCGCAATCGGATAGGTCTCGCCGACGATCCCGTAGCCCCCCATGAAGCGACGCTCGCGGTCGAACATGTGCATCGAGCCGCCCATACCCCCGGACATGCCCGTCGCACGGCCGAACAGTTCGGCCATTACGGCTCGCGGCGGCACGCCGCGCACCAGCGCATGGGCGTGCTCGCGGTAGGTGCTCACGATGTAGTCCGAGGGTCCCGTGGCGTTTATGACTCCCGCCGCCACTGCCTCCTCACCGGGATACAGGTGAAGAAACCCCACGATATTGCCCTTCTGATACTCCTCGGCCGCCCGCTCCTCGAAAACGCGCGACAGCATCATGTCACGCAGCAGGCGGTGCATCTTTTCGCGTTCCATAAAACCTCCCGGGCTTACGCGCTCGACGGGCCCGATGGCAAAAAAATAGCGCCGAACGATGCCGCCACGCGATAAGTAGATGACGCATACCGCGTGCGCCCGCAGCCGATTAAGCACTTCCCCGCATTCAGGGCCCGGCCGTAAGCGGTGAGAATCGAGCCGCTCTATGGAGGGAATTTATGGAAAGCCGCCACGACACCGACATCCAGCGCCAGGTTGAGTCCGAGCTCTTCGCGTGCCCGGACGTGGATGAGACGGACATCGCGGTCAAGGTCACCGATGGAACGGTCACCCTGACCGGTTATGCACGCAGCTTCTTCGACAAGTTCGGTGCCGAGGATGCCGTGAAGCGGGTGCGCGGCGTCACCGCAGTCGCCAACGCCATCGAGGTACGGGCGCGCTTTCCGGCCGCAGTGACCGATCCCGAGATCGCCCGCGCAGTGGTTGCCGCGCTGAAGCGTGCCCTGCCTCAGTGCGGCGAGCGGATCATGCCGCTGGTGCGCGCCGGCGTCGTGACACTCGAAGGAGTGCTCGACTGGAACTGCCAGCGGGAGCAGGCCGAGCGCGCCGTGCGCGAGGTGCGGGGAGTGTCGACCGTGATCAACGCGATCATGCTCAAAGACGGAGCCCGGCCGCGGATACGCAGTGATGCGGATACCAGGCGGTGAACCCGCGCACTACTTTAGCCACTGTAAATAAGGATTAAGAGGAAAGGAGAAAGTCATGAGCGTCATTCGTTGGGAACCTTTCAGCGCAATGGACGACGTGCTCAAGCGCTTTCCCGCCTGGTTTGGCCGGTGGCCGCGGCTGCCGGCAACGTTCGAGACGGGCACTGATTGGGCACCTTCGGTCGACATCAGTGAGACTGAAGGCGAGTATCTGATCCGCGCCGCACTGCCGGGCGTCAAGAAAGAAGACGCCAAAGTGATGGTCAAGGACGGGATGCTGACCCTGAGCGGCGAACGGCAGCAGCAGGAAGAGCACAAGGACGAGAAGTTCCACAAGGTGGAGAGCTTCTATGGCAACTTCTCGCGCAGCTTCGCGCTGCCGGAAAGCGTCGATGAGAAGGCGATCTGCGCCGACTCGAAGGACGGCGTACTAACCGTCCACGTTCCGAAGATCAAGGTCGAAGCCAAGAAACCGACCACGATCAAGGTGCAGTAGCGGGTCTGCGAGACTGCCGCGGGTGGCGTTTCTGCGAGCGTTGCCCGCGGCGTTTTTTCAGAGCGGTGACTTGAACAACTCCATAAGCCTCGATCCGGCCCTGCTACGGCGTTACGATCGGCCGGGTCCGAGGTACACCTCGTATCCCACGGCACCGCAGTTCAGTGCCGCCTTCGACGCGCGCGAGCTGCATGCCTACGCGGCACGCAGCAACGCCCTGCCGGACAGGCGTCCGCTGTCGCTGTACGTACACGTGCCCTTTTGCTTCAGTCCCTGCTTCTACTGCGGCTGTAACCGCGTGATTACCCGCGACCTGTCGCGGGGGGCGCGTTATGCCGACGACCTGCTCGAGGAGATCGAGCTCGTGGCGCCGCTCTTCGATCCCGGCCGCGAGGTCGTGCAGCTGCACCTCGGCGGCGGCACGCCCAACTTCCTCGGACGGGAGACGCTCGAGCGGCTCATCGCCGGCGTGGGTCGCGCATTTCGCCTGAGCGACGCCGCCAACCGCGACTTTTCCATCGAGCTCGACCCGCGCTCGCTGCCCGAGGCGCCGGCGCCCTACGCAGCGGCACTCGCGCGGCTCGGCTTCAATCGTGCCAGTCTCGGCGTCCAGGATTTCGATCCGGACGTGCAGCGCGCCGTCAACCGCATGCAGACGGTCGAGGAGACGCTGGACCTCATCGACGCCTGCCGGGACCAGGGCTTCCGCTCGATCAACGTCGACCTGATCTACGGGTTGCCGGGGCAGACACCGGAACGATTCCGGCACACGCTGCGGACCGTCATGTCAGCGCGACCCGACCGCATCGCGGTGTACGGGTACGCGCATCTGCCAACGCTCTTCAAGGCACAACGGCGCATCGACCCGAGCGCGCTTCCCGATGCCGCCGCCAGGATCGATCTGCTGCGCCTCGCGATCGATGAGCTGTCGGCGGACGGCTACGACTACATCGGCATGGATCACTTCGCCCTGCCGGGCGATGAGCTGGTACAGGCGCAGGAGCATGGCGGCCTGCACCGCAACTTCATGGGCTACACCACTCACGCCGACTGCGACCTGATCGGCGTCGGCGCGAGTGCCATCAGCCATATCGCCGACAGCTACAGTCAGAATTTCCGCGAGCTCAAGGGCTGGAAGGCGGCCCTCGAAGAGCGGCGGCTGCCGCTATGGCGCGGGCTCGCGCTGACATTCGACGACCGCGTGCGCGCCACCGTGATCGGTCAGCTGATGTGTCAGGGCGCAATCGATACTGTGGCCATCCAGCAGCATTACGGCATCGACTTCGCCGCCTACTTCGCCGATGCGCTGGCGCAGCTGCAACCGCTCGCCGCCGACGGCCTGGTGCGCGTGGCTCACGGGGAAATTGCCGCGACACCGGCAGGGCGACTGCTGTTGCGCAATATTGCGATGTGCTTCGACCGTTATCTCGCTGCATCACACCCGGCGGCGGTGGCGGCGCCCCTCTCCCGGGCCGTGTGAGGTCCACGCGCGGCGCGTCAGGCGGCGCGTGCCGCCTGCAGATCGAGCACGAGCTCCCCGATGTTCCCCTCGGTCGAGCGCACGCGAAATCCGAGTGAGTGCGCCAGGCGCAGCATGGCTGCATTCTCCATCAGGACACTTCCCCACATCTCGCGCGTGCCGCGCGCGCGGCAGTAACGGATCAGCTTGCGCATCAGCTGCGTCCCGAGACCCTGATTCTTCAGGTCGGAGCGCATCAGCACGGCGAATTCCGCGGCGTTGTTGTCGGGGTCGGCGCAGGCGCGCGCCACGCCGAGGATCTCCCCGGCTTCGGGACCGTCGGCAGCCACGGCGATGAAGGCCATCTCGCGGTCGTAGTCGATCTGCGTGAAATGGGCGAGATCGGACTCGGGCAGCTCGCGCACGCCGCTGAAGAAGCGGGTGTACAGATCCTCCCGTGACACGCGCGACAGGAAGCGGCGGTGGTGGGAGGTGTCTTCCGGGCGGATGGGTCGCAGCGTGAGGCTGCGGCCGCGGTGCTCGATCCGTTCTTCGAGCTCGCTCGGGTACGGCCGGATCGCGAGCCGCGCGGCGGCGCTCAGGCTGCTCGGCGCAAGGCGCACGCGCGCATCGAGTGCGACGACGCCGTGCTCGTCGGCGAGCAGCGGATTGATGTCGAGCTCGGCGATCTCGGCCACCTCACTCGCGAGCTGCGCGAGGCTCACGAGTGTGGACTCGAGGGCTGCCATGTCGATCGCCGTCACGCCACGAGCCCCGGCGAGCAGACGCGCGACGCGCGTCCGCGCGATGAGCTCGCGCGCCAGCACCGAGTTGAGCGGCGGCAGGCCGAGCGCGGAATCGCCGATGACCTCCACCGCCGTACCCCCGCGCCCGAACAGGATCACGGGGCCGAAGCTCGGATCCGCGGCAATACCCGCGAGCAGCTCGTGCGCACCCCCGCGGCGGATCATCTGCTGCACCGTGAAGCCCTCGAGGCGTGCCTGCGGGCGGAGCAAGCGACAGCGCGCCAGCATCGTCTGCGCCGCCTGCTCGAGCTCCCCGGGAGTCGCGATGTCGAGTGCCACTCCGCCCACGTCGGATTTGTGACTGATGTCGGGCGAGAGGATCTTGAGCGCAACCGGAAACCCGATACCGAGAGCCGCCGCTCCGAGCCCGGCCGTTTCCCGGACGATCCGGGTCACGACCACGGGAATGCCATAGGCCGCCAGCAGCTGTTTCGACTCCGGTTCGGTGAGCAGCATTCGTCCTTCTGCGAGCGCCGCGGCAACGATGGAGCGTGCGGCATCCCAGTCGGGCTCCGGTCCCTCGGGCCGCGAAGCGGGAGTCTGCACCAGCAGGGACTGCAGTTGCGCGTAGCGGCTCACGTGCAGGAAAGCCTCGACCGCCTCTTCCGGCGTGGCATAACCCGGCACCGTCGCCGTCCCGGGCAGCGCAGCGGCCCGCACTCCCTCGGCGCCAAGCCAGCACGCGAACGCCGGGCGTGGCGCCTGAGCAAGTGCCGGTGTACAGGCGGCCGCCACGGCGCTGGTCGATGCCAGCGCCGTGGGCGCGTGAATCAGCAGCAACGCATCGACACCCGGGTCCCGCAGCAGCGGTCCGAGCGCGCCCACATAGCGCTCGGGGCGTGCATCGCCGATGATGTCGACCGGGTTGGTATGCGACCAGCCGGCGGGCAGCAACGCATCGAGTGCCTGGAGCGTCGCCGGTGCGAGGGTGGCGAGCTCGCCGCCGCCCTCGATCAGCGCGTCGGTTGCCATCACCGCCGGTCCGCCGCCGTTACTCACGATGGCGAGCCGCGGGCCGGCGTAGGGCTTGGCCTGCGTGAGAATCTCCGCCGCCTCGAACAGCTGGCGCGTGGTACGGACCCGCAGTACTCCCGCCCGCCGCAGCGCCGCCTCGTACACGGCGTCCGCTCCCGCGAGCGCGCCGCTGTGCGAGGTGGCAACGCGCGCGGCCTCGGCGGTGCGACCTGCCTTGACCGCGATGACCGGCTTGTTGCGCGCTGCGGCGCGCGCCGCCGACATGAACTTGCGCGCCCCGGTAATCGATTCGATGTAGAGCAGTATGGCGCGCGTGCTTCGATCCTTGCCGAGGTAGTCGAGCAGATCGCCGAAATCGACGTCCGCGGCGTTGCCGAGCGATACGCAGTGCGAGAACCCCACTCCCGATGATTGCGCCCAGTCGAGCATCGCGGTCGTGAGGGCGCCGGACTGCGCAACGAAGGCGATGTTGCCGGCCCGCACGGTGGGGAGGTGGACGAAGCTCGCGTTGAGGCCGATCCCCGGTACCAGCAAGCCGATGCAGTTGGGGCCCAGGATCCTGAGTCCACAGCTGCGCGCCGCGCGCAGCATCGCAGGCTGATCGAGACCGGCGCTGAGCACGACCGCCGCGCGGCAGCCGCGCGCGGCGAGTTGCGCGACGATTCCGGGGACGGTGGCCGCCGGTGTGCAGATCAGCGCGAGATCGGGTGTTGCGGGCAGCTGCGCGGCACCGGAGTACGCGCGTATGCCCGCCACCGTGGCGTGGCGCGGATTGACGGGCCAGATCGGACCACGGAATCCGCCGGCGAGGAGGTTGCGCATGACCGTGGCGCCGACGCTGCCTTCACGATCGGAGCCGCCGACGACGGCCACCGACTCGGGAGCCAGCAGATAGTTGAGATTGTGGCCGCTCATGCGCGTTGCGCTTGCATGCTACCTGCCCGGCGTCTGATGTCGGTAGGCACTCTCCCTGACGCCATACGTACAAACCTTACTTTCTGCGCCCGCGCGGGCCCGTTAGCCTCACTCCAACAAGCGCGGATCGTCGCGCAAGCAGGGAGTTCTGCATGTCAGCCACAAGGGTCACTGCGTTGGGTAAATTCGCCGCACTGGCGGTGCTCGCGGCACTCTCGGTGGGCGCGGCTCCGGCCGCGCTCGCGGTCCCGAGCTTCGCGCGCCAGACGGGCATGGCCTGCGAGGCCTGCCACACGGTATTCCCCGAGCTGACGCACTTTGGCCGCGTCTTCAAGGCGAACGGCTACATCCTCAGCAACGTGAAGCAGGTGCAGGATGTCAGCGGCAAGAAAGAGGAGCTGCTGTCGCTGGCGCAGACGGTGCCGTTGTCGATCATGGCGCAGATCTCCTACAGCCAGATGAAGACCGGGGTGCCGGACCTCGCCGCCGCCGGCGCTCCCGGCGTCGCCCAGAACGGCACCGCTGGCTTCCCGCAGCAGCTGAGTCTGTTCTACGCGGGCAAGATCGCCCCGAACTTCGGTGCCTTCTTCCAGATCACCTATGCCAACGACAGCGGCACGATCGGCATCGACAACACCGACCTGCGGTTTGCGGATACCACACTGCTGCCGGATAACCGGCCACTCACGTACGGGCTGTCGCTCAACAACAACCCGACGGTGCAGGATCTGTGGAACACAACTCCCGCGTGGGGCTACCCATTTACCGCTAGCAACGCGGTGGTATCGCCGCTCGCCGGTACTGCGATCGACGGCGCCTTCGCGCAGGATGTCGCGGGACTCACGGGGTATCTCTACTGGAACGAATCGCTGTACGCCGAGCTCGGCGCCTACCGCTCCGCCAAGCAGGGCACGACCAACGAGCTCACCGGCGGTGCCGGCCCCCTCGATGGATCCGTCTCCAACGTCCTATCGGGACTCGCGCCCTATTGGCGGGTCGCTTATGAGTACAACTGGGACCGGCATTCCCTCGAGGCGGGCATGTACGGCGCCGAATTCAGGCTGTTTCCGGGCGGCGCACCGGGCGCCGAAATTCCCCTGAGCGGGCCGTTGAATCGCTTCAACGACGTCGCCGAGGATGTGCAATACCAATTCGTGGGTGACGAGCATCAGCTCACGATCGCCGGAACTCACATCCACGAGTCAATGACACTCGATGCCAGTGTTGCAGGGGGCACAAATCCGGGCGACAACCTGTCGACGACCCGGCTGTGGGCCACCTATTACTACCGGCGCAAGATCGGCGGCACGCTGGCTTACTTCTCGACGACGGGCAGCACGGATCCCGGACTGTATCCGTCCGTGCCATCGCCCCTGCCCGCCGGAGGCAACCCCGGGGTGATCGTCAGCGCCAACGGCTCACCTGACACGCGCGGCTGGATGGCGGAGGTGAATTATCTGCCCTGGCTGAACGTGAAGATCTCCGCGCAATACGTCGCCTACAACAAGTTCAACGGTGGCGGCAGCAACTATGACGGGGTCGGACGCAACGCATCCGACAACAACACGCTGTATCTGCTGCTGTGGTTCGCCTACTGAGGTAATCGCCATGTGCACCACAAACCACAATGGATCCGGACGCCGGCGAACGCGCTGGGCAATGCACGCACCGCTGCTGCTGGGCGCGGCCACGCTGCTCGCTCTCGGCAGCGCGGCGCGCGCGGACGAGCCCGACGCCGCGGCCCGGGCTCACGCGGAGAAGATCGCGCTAACCGTGTGCGGTACCTGCCACGGCCCGAACGGCAACAGCACCAACCCGAAGTTCCCGCGCCTCGCGGGGCAGAACGCCAACTACCTGGCCGCCCAGCTCAAGGCATTCCGCGCGCAGACCCGTGGCGATCCGGACGCGATCGGCTACATGTGGGGCATGGCGAGTCAGCTGGACGACAACAGCATTGCGGCGCTCGCCGCCTACTACGCCGCGCAGAAAGCCGAGCCGAGCGCGAGCGGAGCTTCCGCGACCATCAGCCACGGACGCGAGATCTACGCGCAGGGAGTCGCCGCGCAGGGCGTGCCGGCCTGCAGCAGCTGTCACGGGCCCGACGCGCATGGATTGCAGGACTTCCCGCGGCTGGCGGGCCAGCACGGCCAATATGTGCTGAAGCAGCTCGGCTCCTTCCAGAGCAATATGCGCAACGTCGCCATCATGCACGGCGTCGCGCAGAACCTGAATCTCGGCGACATGGACGCGGTCGCCGCGTTTCTCGAGACTCAGCCCTGAGGAGAGCGCTGCTCCCATGAGTGCGATCCGCCGCATTCTCGCCGCCGTCAAGGATCCCGAGGCCCGCAGGCTCCCCGCAGTCCGCAAGGCCGCGCGCCTCGCCGCGGCCCTGGACGCCGAGCTCGTCCTGTTCCACGCCATCGCCGAGCCGCTGTACGTCGGCGGCATCGACGGCGACCTTTCGCCGCTGTACGACAGCCCGCCGGAGATCGAGCGCCGCATCCACGAGGCGCAGCGCGAGCGGCTGGAGCGCATCGCGCGCCGCCTGCGACGCACCGGGCTCAAGGTCGCGGTGAGCGTCGCATGGGATTACCCGGCGTACGAAGCCATCGTTCGCGAGGCCGCGCACCTCGGCGCCGGTCTCATCGTGGCCGAGCGGCATCCGGGGCGACATCTCGCGGCCGGCCTGCTGCATCTCAACGACTGGGAGCTGCTGCGCCGCAGTCCGATGCCGGTGCTGCTCGTCAAGCATGCGCGCCCCTATCGTCGGCCGGTGGTTCTCGCCGCCATCGATCCGGACCACACCTATGAGAAGCCGCTGCGGCTCAATCAGCAGATTCTCCGCCTGGGGGCCACGGTCGCGCGCGCGCTGCACGGCACCCTGCACGCGGGCTACGCCTACGTGCCGCTGCCGCTGACGGCCTTCTCGGCAGGCGCACTGTCGGACCAGGAAGTCACCGGGCTGGAAGCACGTGCCAGGCGCAGCGCGCGTACCACGCTGCAGCGCACGGTACTCAATGCGGGAATCCCGCGCACCCGGCAGCATGTCCTCGGCCGCCATCCGGTCGATGCGATCCTGCAGCTCGCGGCCAGCACCCGCAGCTCGATCCTCGTCATGGGCGCGATCTCGCGCTCGGGTTTCAAGCGACTGCTGATCGGCAACACCGCGGAACGCGTCCTCGATCGCCTCGGCTGCGATGTGTTGATCGTCAAGCCCGCGGGACTCGTCAGGCCGCCGCCGCGTGCGCGGCGTGGCGCCCGCTATTTCGGCATGCAGCCCAGGCTGTATTGAGAGCTCTCTAGGCGCTGCGCCGCGGCTGCCACGTCCAGTCGCGCACCTCGGGCAGATCCTGGCCTTCGCGAACGATGTAGTCGTGGTGTTGCGACAGCTTGTCACGCATCAGCTGCCGTACGTGAGCCGCCCGGTAGCCGAGGCCGGGCACCCGGTCGATCACATCGATGACGAGATGAAAACGGTCGAGGTCGTTGCGCACCACCATGTCGAACGGCGTCGTGGTGCTGCCCTCCTCCTTGTAGCCGCGCACGTGCAGGTTGGCGTGGTTGGTCCGCTGGTAGGTGAGGCGGTGGATGAGCCACGGGTAGCCGTGATAGGCAAAGATGACGGGCCGGTCGGTCGTGAACAGCGCGTCGAACTCGGTCGCACTGAGTCCCCGCGGGTGCTCTTCGCGCGGCTGCAGCGTCATGAGATCGACCACGTTGACCACGCGGACCTTGAGGTCCGCGAGGTGCCGGTGCAGCAGATCGACCGCCGCGAGCACCTCGAGCGTAGGTACGTCCCCGGCGCACCCGAGCACCACGTCCGGAGGTCCATCGCCGTCGTTGCTCGCGAATTCGAGCATGCCGATGCCCGCCTCGCAATGATGCGTGGCGGCCTCCATCCCGAGCCACTGCGGCTCGCTGTTCTTGCCGGCGACGATGACGTTCACGCGCCCGCGGCTGCGCAGGCAGTGCTCGGCGACGCACAGCAGCGTGTTCGCGTCCGGCGGCAGATAGACGCGCACCACGTCCGCCTTCTTGTTGACCACGAGATCGATGAATCCCGGATCCTGGTGCGAGAAGCCGTTGTGATCCTGGCGCCAGACGTGCGAGGTGAGCAGGATGTTGAGCGACGGGATCGATTGCCGCCAGGGGATGCGGCGCGCGGCCTCGAGCCACTTGGCGTGCTGGTTGAACATCGAGTCGACGATGTGGATGAACGCCTCGTAACAGGAGAACAGGCCGTGCCGCCCGGTGAGGAGGTATCCCTCGAGCCAGCCCTGACACTGATGCTCGGACAGGACCTCCATCACGCGGCCATCGGGGCTCAGATGATCATCGCCGGGGTGGGAGTCCGCGACCCAGGTCCGGTCGGTCACCTCGAATACCGCATCGAGACGATTGGAGGCGGTCTCGTCGGGTCCGAACAGGCGGAAGTTGCGCGCCGCGGCGTTGATGCGCAGCACCTCGCGCAGCCACTGCCCCAGCACCCGGGTGGCTTCCGCCGCGGCCTTGCCCGGACGCTCCACGGGCACGGCGAAAGGCGCGATCGCGGGCAGCTCGAGGGGCGCCGGCTGCGCGCCGCCGTTGGCGTGCGGATTCATGCCCATGCGCCGCGCACCATGCGGCGCGAGCTCCAGCAGGTACGCACGCGGCGCGCCACCTGAATCAAACAGCTCCTCCGGATGGTAGCTGCGCATCCACTGCTCGAGCAGCCGCAGATGCGCGGGGTTGGACGCCACCTCGGCGAGCGGCACCTGATGTGCGCGCCACGTGCCTTCGACCTGAACGCCGTCCACGGTCTTCGGGCCCGTCCATCCCTTGGGGCTCTGCAGCACGATCATCGGCCAGCGCGGCCGCACCACGGCGCCCGAGCGGCGGGCGCGCTCGCGGATCGCGGCGATCTCATCGAGCACACGCTCGAGCGTCGTCGCCATCTGCGCGTGCATCGACCACGGCTCAGCGCCCGCCACGAAATATGGCCGCCAGCCGTAGCCGGTCAGCAGGCTCTCGAGCTCCTCGCGCGGGATGCGCGCCAGCACCGTGGGGTTGGCGATCTTGTAGCCGTTGAGATGCAGGATCGGCAGAACCGCGCCGTCGCTGCGCGGATTGAGAAACTTGTTCGAGTGCCACGCGGTCGCGAGCGGCCCGGTCTCCGCTTCCCCGTCCCCCACCACACAGGCGACGAGCAGCTGCGGATTGTCGAAGGCGGCGCCGAAGGCATGGGCGAGCGAGTAGCCGAGCTCCCCGCCTTCGTGGATCGACCCGGGGACGTCCGGAGCGCAATGACTCGGAATCCCGCCGGGGAAGGAAAACTGCCGGAACAGCCGCCGCATACCCTCGGCGTTGCGCGGCACCTCAGGGTAGAGCTCGCTGTAGCTGCCCTCGAGCCAGGTGTTGGCGACCACCCCGGGTGCGCCGTGACCGGGTCCGATGACCGGCAGGACGCTCAGATCGCGCGCCTTGATCACGCGATTGAGGTGCGCGTAGAGGAAGTTGAGTCCGGGCGTGGTGCCCCAATGACCGAGCAGCCGCGGCTTGATGTGCTGCGGCCGCAGAGGCTCGCTCAGCAGCGGGTTGTCGAGCAGATAGATCTGGCCTACGGAAAGGTAATTCGCGGCGCACCACCAGGCATGCACGCGCTGCAGCTCATCCGTGCTCACGTAAGTCGCCTCCAGCAACCGACGGCCTGACATCGCAATTCTATGTCAGGCATTCCCGCAGCGCCGCGGCCGCAGGGGTTCGCGGAGGCATCAGTGCCGCTGGGTTCGGGCCTGCGGCTCGAACGGCACGACGAGGGGCAGTCCGGCCTTCCCCGTCCTGGGACGTGTCTGCTGCGTGCGCGCATCCGCCGCAGGCTTATCTTCCCCGTAGACGTACCAGTCTACGCAACCGTAGCCCGCAGCCGGCTCGACCTGCGCCGCGACCACGAAAGGATCGAGCTCTGCCATGCGACGCCCCGGCCGGCGAAGTGCATGCGTGACAGCGTTCATCCGTGCCTCTCCTCGTCACTTCTCCGTCACTTGACACACGGATACTCGGCCAGCCCTCGCTCGCCCGCCATACGGACTAGCGCGTAAAGAGGGGGCAACCGGGCTAGGCACTTTCCACGATGGGTTGCTGCGCCGGGTCTAACCTAGAGTCGTGTGGCGCGCTCGCAGGGGAAATCCTTATGCCTACCCGCATCCGGCACATACTCTTGGCCATTCATGACCTGCGGCATGCGCCGCGGAGCGAATTGCGCAAGGCGGGGACCCTCGCCAGGGCCGCGGGCGCGACGCTGGAGTTATTTCACGCCATCGACGAGCCGGACCCCGGCGCGAGCTGGCCGGAGACGGCGACCGCGGAGTTCGTGAGCAGGCGTCGCGCCGTGATCGCCGCCCGGAGCCTCCGCAGGCTCGAGCGATTCGCCCGTGACAAAGCCTTACGCGGCCTGCGGGTGCGCTGCACGAGCAGCTGGGACTATCCGCCGCACGAGGCGATCGTGCGCCGGGCGCTCGCCAGCCGGGCCGGCCTGGTCGTCGCCGCCACGCGGCGCCATGTGCCCGGGGCGCGGCTGGTTCTGCGCAACACCGACTGGGAGCTGATCCGACACTGCCCGACGCCGTTGCTGCTGGTCAAGTCCTCACGCGACTACCTGCGCCCGGCAATCCTCGCCGCCGTCGATCCGTTCCACACGCACGCACGCCCGGCGGATCTGGACACGCGACTGCTCGCCGCGGGCAACAGTTGCGCGCAGCTGCTGCACGGCAAGCTGCACGTGTTTCATAGCTACATGCCGCTCGTCAACGTCGCCATGGTGCCGATAAGCACGGCGCCAATGCTGACGATACCGCCGGAGGTGGAGGATGCGCACGGCGCGCAGGTTACGCGCGCGATTGACCGCCTGGCGGCCAGCGCCGGCGTGCCGCGCGCCCGGCGTCACGTCCACATGGGGGACGTCGCGGGAGAGCTCCGGGCCGCTGCGCGCGACACGCGCGCCGGCATGGTGGTCATGGGCGCCGTATCCCGCTCGGCGCTCAAGCGACTATTCATCGGCAATGCGGCCGAACGGGTTCTCGATGGTCTCGAGTGCGACGTCCTGATCATCAAGCCGCGTGGATTCAAATCGAAGCTGAGCCGCCGGCCGGCCGTCGGCGCATCGAGCTCGGCGGTCGCGAAGTAGAGAGGTCCGCCGGCCAAGCTCGCGGTCAGCAGCGCAGATGAGCGACCCGCCACCTGTCGACCACAGAGCAGTCTTCGCGGGCTTTGCAATCGCCGCGGGGTTGCTGTCCTTTCTGCTGCTCGTTCCGGCCGCCAGCCCGGCACCTCCGGCGCCGGCTGAGTTGCTGTCCTACTTCGAGGCTCACCGTGCCACCTACGTTCTGATGGCCGTGGCGGTTCTGCTGTGGGCAAGCGCGGCGATCCCATTCATCGTCGGCCTGGGCGCGCTGCTCGCCCGCGCCGGAAGAGCGCTGGCCCGCGCCGCCGTGCTCCTCGCCACGGGCGGGGTGCTGCTCCTCAGCTTTGCGACCTTTGAGTTCGTCGGCGCCTTCACCGCCGTCAGCGCGGCACAACATCTCGCGCCGAGTCCTGCTGAGGCGGCCTATCAGGCCGGCATCTGGAGTCACCTCTCCTTTTACCTCACCGATCCCGGCCTCATGACGCTCGGTCTCGGCCAGTTCCTGTTTGCCGTGCTCGCCTGGAGAGGCGGTGCACTGCCGAAGCTCGTGGCTGCGATCGGTTATGCCGGCGGGGTCGCGGGCCTTCTCACCCTGGCGGTGTACGAGACGGGCGTGCTCGCCGTCGCGCAAATCGCCGCTTTCGGGGCCTGGGGCATCGTCACGGGCGTCGTCCTGCTGATGAGACCAGGACCCGCGCGCACCGCGGCGTCGCAAGAGCGCTAGCTCAGAACTTCACCATCACTCCGGCGCCCCACACCACCTCGCGCGTGCGCAGGTCAGGGGCCCAGACACCGCCTTCACTGGCGCAGTTGTCGGCGCCGATCGCGCTGCCGTTGTTACACACGAGGCTCGACGGCGTACCGGTGTTACCGAGAGGCGGAGTGACGCCTCCCGTCCCCGCCCAGTAGGGTACGTCGGAGTGGCGGAACGTGACCTCGGTCCACCACGTGATCCAGGGCTTGGGCATGTACTGGAAGTTGAGCTGCGTGTCCCACTGGTAGAGTTTCTGCCCCGGGTTCTCGGTGAAGTAGGGGGTACCGCTTTGAGCGGTGGCGCCGTTGATCGGCGGCAGCAGCGCGAGATAGCGCCCGGGGTTGTTCATGAAGCCGCCCCCCAGGGTCACCGCGTACAAGTCGTGATCGAACCAGAAGCGGTTATAGCCCATCATGCCGAAGAAGTTGGCCTTGTTGGGTCCGCTCGAGCAGTGCACGCCGCCGCCATACTCGCAGCCGATGTCCCAGGTGATCGAGGTCGCCATCTTGGACAGGCCGGGGCCGCTTTCCTTGGACTCGTAGTACTTCCACAGCAGGCTGTCGTCCTCGTGCACGCGCGTGACGTTGGCGTAGTTGATGTAGGGCGCGTTCGGGTTGGGGAGCCCGATCGCCGCGTTGGGACTGCCGCCGTTGTTCGGCACGCCGCTGCCGCTCGCCAGGTTGTCCTGCCCGATCGAGTAGCTGTTGAAGACCAGCTTGAAGTCCTCGTTCGGGATCCACAGGATTTGCCCGCCGAAGCCCGGATGGCCGTTGAACTTGGCGTAGGACTGCCAGCCGTTGATGAGCCACGGCTCGATCTTCAGCGTCTGCGTCGGGAACCACTGCACCCGCAGCCCGTTGAAGAACCATGGCGTGTTGGATGAGACGAAGGACGGCTGATAGGTCCAGTTGTCGAAGTTGTAGTAGCTGAACAGTCCGATGTACGAGACAAAGATGCCCGCGTCCACGTTGAGCCCGTGGTTCACGTCGAAGTGGTAGCCGGCATTCGCCTCGGACATGTACTTGTAAGCGCCCTGCAGATCCCACTGCCCGACCCCGGCGCTCGCGTCGTTACGCGGCGTGGTGACCGCGAACAGTCCCATCATCGACAGGAAGCGCGCCTGGACGTTGTTCCAGTGGAAGTTCCCGCCGAAGCTCACCTGCTCGATCTGGAACTCGCCCGAGCGGAACTCTTCGGTCGAGCCGACGATGGTGTGGTCCGTCGGGTGGTTGAAGTCCTGCAGATAATTCACGTCGAAACGGACTTCGGGCGTGAAGAACTTCGTGTCGAAGATCGGCGTCGAGTTGCGTGTGTTCCCGTTCATCCAGCCGATATCGCCGACCGCGAACGGCGTCTGGGTATCGACGGCGGGACCGGGCTCGGGCGCCTGGAGCGCCTCCGGCAGGACCTGGGCAATCGCGGCGGCGGACGGCGCGGCAGCCGGAGCGGGCGCCGCAGCCACGGCCGGGGTTGCGGCCACGGCGGGCGCCGGCGGCACCACGTTCATGACAATATCGTTACGGGTGGCTTTGCCTGCGACCACGGGGAGCGCCGGCACGTTGATCTCGGGCGCCCCGGTCGCCTGCGCGGTAATGGTCCAGACGCCCGGCGGCAGGTCGCCGAATGCATAGACCCCGTCGCTTCCCGAGACCGTGGCACGAATTGCGCCGCCATCCGCGCGCAACGCGGTCACGGTCGCGTGCGCCACCGGCACGCCGGCCGGGCTCGTGATCGTGCCGACGATCGCCCCGACACTCGGCTCGGCTGCCTGCGCCTGGCTCAGCGCAAGGCCGAGAGCGAGCACACACATCAACTGCCGCAGGTTGCTCGTATTCATGTGGTCATACTGCCCGCACGGCCGTGTGCCGGGCCTCCGGAAAGTTGCGTATCTTGCCCGGGCGCCCTGTGAGGAGGGCGTGAGGAATTGGCGCGTCAGGACCGTGCGCTCATCACGCGGCCGAGTCCTCCGACGCGCAGTCCGTCGGTGCGATCGCCGAAAAACCGCGCGTTGAGCTGCTCGGCCCCCAGGTCCTCGCATTGACGGAAGCCGAGCGAGTGCAGCTCGAGCGCCAACTCGCGCGGCTCGAAGAAGCTCTTCCAGGGCTCACCTGCCGCGGCGACCCGGTGCATCACGGTACGCACTACCACACGTCGGATGAGATCGAGGGTCGCAGGCGGGACCGCATAATCGAACACGATCCCGCTCCCGGTCGGGAGGGCGGCGACGTAGCCGAGCGTGCCGAGGACCGCGGCGCGCGTGAGATACATGGTCACGCCGAGCCAGGAGAAGCAGGCGGGCTCGCCGGCGCGGAATCCGGCGCGGGTGAGCCGCTCCGGCAGCGTCTCGCTCTCGAAGTCGACGGCGACGAATCTCAGCGATTCCGGCAGCGCGATCCGTGCGGCGGCGAGCTGGCGGCGCTTCCACGCCTGTGTCACCGGATGGTCCACCTCGAAGACACTCAGCTGCTGCGCGGGATACGGATTGCGGTAGGCGAAGGTATCGAGTCCGGCGCCGAGCACCACGTACTGGCGCACACCGCGGCGCACGGCCTCGGCGAGTGCTTCCTCGGCGACGCGGCTGCGCGCCACCAGGAAGGCGCGCAGATAACGCGCCACCCGGAGCCCGAAGCGCAGCGGCGCCGCGCGAATCTCCGCGACACCGCGCTCCCCGACGATGGCGAGCGCGACGGGGTCTTCGAGCACCGGCGGCCGGTCGAGCATCTGGTGTGCCGCTCTGCTCAGCGCCACACGATAAGCGGTGGCGCTCGGCCGGTCCTTCACCTCGCAGGCCCCGGCGCGCGCCCGCGGCGCGCCCGGCCCAGCAGATAACCGGCTGCGAACGGCAGCCCCAGCACGACGACGGCGAGCACGACGAGGAGCAACAGTACCTCCGCGGCCAGCTCGCGCAGCTGCGCTCCCGCGTCCTTCACCACGCGGCTCGAGATCCTGGCGGCGTCTTCGGCGAGTGCCTTGCGCTCGACGTCGAGCTCCGCCAGCACCGCTGCGCGCTCGGTGTGCAGATCGGCGAACAGGGCCACCCGCTCCGTGTGCAATGCCGCGTCCGCGGCCCGTGAGGAGGCGTCGATCCGGTCGAGCACGTCGCGCAGACTCTGCCGTACCTCGGCTTCGGCGCCGCGCACCAGCCCGGGCGTGGATTCCGCCACCGCCGTCAGACGCTCCAGCCGTTCGTTGAGCTCACCGATCGCGGCCCGGACGTCGCCGCGCGTGTATCCCGACTCGCGCAGAGCCAGCTGCGTCTGGTGCATCACCTGGGAGGGAACGGTATCGCCGTAGATCTCCAGCCGGTCGGCGGCATCCGCCAGGGCTTCGGGGATGGTGCCGAGCGAATCGACCAGCCGGGTGTCGGCCCCCTGCGCGCGGCTCCAGAGCTCGAGGATCGACGCGCGCGCAAACGTCAGGTCCGCGAGCGGATGCTCGCGCACGTACTTCTCGACGAATGTCTGATAGGTGGCGAAGTCGTGAGGCGCGAGAAGTCTGCGCGCCAGCGCCTGCGCGTCGACGGCGTAATTGCCGGAGACGTCGCGCACCGCCTGCTGGTGCGCACCGAACAAGGCGCCGCCTCGAGCCCCCTCGGCGGTGAAGGCCTGCATCTGCGCGGCGAGCGCCCAGGTATCGAGCAGGCTCATCATCGGCACGACTCGCGTGGCGGCCCGCCGGCTCTCGCCGACCGCGGCGATCTCCCAGCGCAGCGTGTTGTCCAGCACCCCGGGGTCGTGCTCGGTGGCGGCGATATCGTCCGCGCAGCGGCTCACCGTCGTGACGAATTGCGCCGACAGCTCCCGGGTCAGGATGCGGGCGTTGAGATCGCGGGGAGAGAGCGGGCGCTCCGGAGACTTGAGGCTGACGAGCGAGCAGGAGGTCAGCGCGAGGGACAGGGCGCTGCAGGCGAGTATCCGTGCGCCCGGGTACCGATGTCGCCACTCCATGGCCACAAACTATACACTGCCGGTGCACGGCGCCTTAGGATCCGCCCTTGAAAGGCCCGTGCCTCGGAATGAAGGTGATGCCGTGAACACTCATGCCGGACCCTCGCCGCTCGTCATGATGAGCGCGGTGGAGCTGGTGCGTGCGATTCGCGCGCGAACCGTGTCGTGCGCCGAGCTGATGGCCACCTTCCTCGACCACATCGGCCGTCTGAATCCCCGGGTGAACGCGCTGGTCTCGCTGCAGGATGCGGACGCTCTGATGCAGCAGGCGCGGGTGCGCGACGCGCAGCTCGCCCGCGGCGAATACCTCGGCCGCATGCACGGGCTGCCGCACGCGGTCAAGGACCTGGCCTTCACGGCCGGCATCCGCACCACGCGCGGCTCGCCGCTACTCGATGCGATCCCCGAGCACGACTCCATCCTGGTCGAGCGCCTCAAGAGCCAGGGCGCAATCCTCATCGGCAAGAGCAACACGGCGGAGCTCGGCCTGGGCTCGCAGACCTACAACCCCGTGTTCGGCACCACCTTGAACGCCTACCACCTCGGCAAGACCGCGGGCGGCAGCAGCGGCGGAGCGGCGGTCGCGCTCGCTCTGCGCATGGTGCCGGTGGCCGACGGCAGCGACATGATGGGGTCGCTGCGCAATCCGGCCGCCTATAACAATGTGTTCGGCTTCCGGCCCTCGCTCGGCCGCGTGCCTGCTGGCGGGGAGGAGCTGTTTCTCGATCATCTCTCCGAGTGGGGCGCCATGGGCCGCAGCGTCCCGGATGTCGCCATGCTGATGAGCGTCATCGCCGGCCCCGACCTGCGCGCGCCGCTCTCGACAGGAGAGGAACCCGCCGAGTTCCTGCAGCCGCTCGAGCGCGGCTTCCAGGGCGTGCGTCTCGGGTGGCTCGGCGACCTGGGCGGCTATCTGCCGATCGAGCCAGGCGTCCTCGAGCTGTGCCGCGCGGCGTGCGCGGTGTTCGAGACTCTCGGCTGCGTGGTCGAGGAAGCCCGCCTTCCCTGCTCTCCCGCCGCGCTCTGGGAGGCCTGGGTCACGCTGCGGCACTGGCTCGTGGCCGGCGACCTCGAGGGTCTCTACCAGGAGCCCGTCACGCGCGCGCGCCTCAAGCCCGAGGCACGCTGGGAGATCGAGAGCGCGCAGCACCTGACCGCGCTCGATGTCTATCGCGCCTCGGTGGCGCGCTCGCGCTGGTACACGGCCGCTGGTGAGCTGTTCGAGCGCTACGAGTTCCTGCTGCTGCCGAGCGCGCAGCTGTTCCCATTCGATGCCGCGACCCAGTGGCCGCGGTCCGTGAACGGCGTCGTGATGGATAGCTACCATCGCTGGATGGAGGTGGTCGTACCGGCGAGCCTGCTCGGCGGCCCGGTCCTCAACGTGCCGGTCGGGTTCGGCGCGCAGGATCTGCCGATGGGGATGCAGCTCATCGGCCGCCGTCACGCGGACCTCGCGGTGCTGCAGCTCGGCCACGCCTACGATCTCGCGACGCGCTGGGTGAGCCAGCGGCTGCCGGCGCTGCTCGGCTAGAAGCCCGCGGGCCGCTCGTCCGCCACGCCCGAGCGCTCCGCCCTCGTATGCCCAGGAACAAGCATCAGCAGCCGCTGTCACTCGCGCTCGCTGTGGGGGCGCTCGGCGTCGTGTTCGGCGATATCGGCACGAGTCCGCTCTACACCTTCAAGACGGTGCTGGATCTCACCGGCGGCAACAACGCGCCGACCATCCTCGGCGTCGTATCGCTGCTCGCATGGACGCTGATCATCATCACCGGCGTCAAGTACGCCGGCTTCGCGATGCGCATCGACAACGACGGCGAGGGTGGCATCCTCGCCTTGATGGCGCTGCTCGGCGTCAAGCGCTACAAGCGCCCGCTCATCGTCGCGCTCGGCCTGTTCGGCGCGGCGCTCATCTACGGCGACGGCGCGATCACCCCCGCGATCTCGGTGCTGTCCGCGCTCGAGGGCCTCACGATCATCGAGCGCTCGCTGCAACCCTACGTGCTGCCGCTCACCGTGGCGGTGCTGGCCGGCCTCTTTCTGGTGCAGCCGCTCGGCACCGCGCGCATCGGCCGCGCCTTCGGCCCGGTGATGGCACTGTGGTTCGTGGCCATCGCCGTGCTCGGCATCCTCGGCGTGGCGCGGCATCCGGCCGTGCTGTGGGCACTCAACCCCTGGTACGCCCTCGAGTATCTCCGGCACGGCGGCCATGCCGCATTTGCGGTTCTCGGCGGGGTGTTTCTGTGCGTCACGGGCGCCGAAGCGCTGTACGCCGACATGGGCCATTTCGGTGCGCGGCCCATCAAGGCCTCCTGGGGCTCGCTGGTGTTTCCGAGCCTGGTGCTCAACTACGCCGGACAGGGCGCGATCGTCCTCGCCGGCGCGCCGACCGAGGGCAACATCTTCTATCGCCTGTGCCCGAGTGAGTGGCTGGTACCGATGGTGCTGCTGTCGACGGTGGCGACCATCATCGCCAGCCAGTCGATCATCACCGGCGCCTTCTCCATGACGCGCCAGGCGATCCAGCTCGGCTGGATGCCGCGTCTGAAAGTGGTGCAGACCTCGGACGAGGGCTATGGGCAGATCTACGTCGGTACGGTCAACTGGCTGCTGATGCTGGTGACCGTGGCGCTGGCGCTCGCCTTCCGCAAGTCCGACAACCTGGCCGGCGCCTACGGCATCGCCGTGTCGGCCACGATGCTGCTCACCACGGCGCTGCTCTACACCGCCATGCGCGACATCTGGAAATGGGGTCCGGCGGCGAGCCTCGGCGTGGCCGCAGTGTTCTTCGTGGTCGACGGCAGCTTCTTCGCCTCCAACCTGCTCAAGCTCCTCGACGGAGGCTACGTGCCGCTGCTGCTGGCCGGGGCGGTTTACGGCGTGATGTACATCTGGCACCGCGGCCTCGTTGCGACAGCCAAGCGCGTGCACGAGAACGCGGTACCGGTCGCGGACTTCTTCGCAACAATCGCCCGCGACGGGGTCGCGCGCGTGCCGGGCACCGCCGTGTTCCTCACCCGGGTGCAGGACGCCACGCCGCCCGTCATGCTCTGGTACGTCCGCCACAGTCACGCGCTGCATGAGAAAGTGATCGCCGTGACGCTCGAGACGGCGTCGGTCCCCCGGGTGGGAGCGGCGCAGCGCATCCGGCTCGCGCAGCCGGTCCCGGACTTCTGGGTAGCGAGCGCCTGCTACGGTTTCATGGAGCGCCCCAGTATGCCGGACCTCATGCGGCAGCTCGCCGCGCGCGGTTGCGGCGTCGTCCCGGAGAAGCTCACCTACTTCGTCGGCTCCGAGCGCATCGTGCCGCGCGAGGACCGCGGCGGCCTGCCGCGCTGGATGGAGGCGATCTTCAGCGCCCTGCTGCGCAACTCCATGCACATGCCCGACTACCTGAACGTGCCGCGCGATCAGCTGATCGATCTCGGGCGGCAGATCTCGATTTAGGCTCGCCGCTGCACACTCGCATATACTTCCGAGGCTCGAGGGGAATGGCGCCGGGGGGAGCCAGATGAGCCTATTGCGCGAAGCCGCACCGCTGCTGGCGTTGCTGATGCTGCCGCTCGCGCCCACTTACGCCCGCGCCGACGATCCCTGCGCGGCGTTCTCCTGGGACGTGCACCACGAGCGCGATCTTTTCAGCAAGCAGCCGGTGGATCTGGCGAGCGGCAAGGCTTTCGCCGATGCGCCGGTGTTGACGCCCGACCGCCTTTACGAGCTCGAGCTGCGCGCGCAACCGGAGGTGAGCTTTACGGCGCCTCCGAGCCGCACCTGGCCGGAAGAGGCAACCTACGCCGGGCTGACGCGGCTCACGGTCGACACCGCGGGCGTCTACCGCTTCGCGCTCGACCAGCCGGCCTGGGTGGACGTCGTCGCGGGCGGGGTTCTGCTGCAAAGACGGGACGCCCAGGGGCGTGTCGGTTGCAGCACTCCGTACAAGATCGTCGAGTTTGCGCTGCCGGCCGGGAAGCCGCTGGTGCTCGAGTTCAGCGCCAGCATTACGCCCTCGATCAGGATCACCGTCACCCGTTCTCCGGCTCAGACGCCGTAAAAGAGCGTCGGCACAGCCGATGCCTGCCATGACGGACAAGGCTACTGCCACTGCGCCCACGGGCCCGCCGGCGCCGGCCGCGCCGTGGGGCGCGCTGCACCACCGTGTTTTCCGCTGGCTGTGGATCGCCACGGTGGTCTCGAATGTCGGCGGGTGGCTGTACAACGCAGCCTCCGGCTGGCTGATGACGAGCCTCGACGCCGACCCCTTCATCGTCTCGCTGGTCCAGGTCGCCAACAGCCTGCCGCTGTTCCTGTTCGCCCTGCCGGCCGGGGCGCTCGCCGACATGACGGACAAGCGCCGCTTCATTCTCGTGCTCGAGATCCTCACCACGGTCCTGTGCGCCGTGTTTGCCGTATTGGTGGCCCTGAACCGGGTAACGTCCGCGCTGCTGCTGCTGTTCATCTTCCTGGTCGGGACGCTCGGGGCGGTGGAGACTCCGGCGTGGCAGGCGATCACCCCGCTGCTGGTGCCAAGATCTTCGCTCTCCTCCGCCATCGCGCTCAACAGCCTCGGCATCAACATCAGCCGCGTCATTGGCCCCGCGCTCGCGGGCGCGATCATCCTCACCGCCGGCATCGCGGCACCCTTCTGGCTCAACGCGGTGAGCAACCTGGGGGTGATCGCGGTCATCCTCGGCTGGCATCCGCCGGGGCGACATGCGCGCGCCCTGCCCCCTGAGCATCTCTCGGGTGCCATGCGCGCCGGGGTGCGCTACGCGCGCTATCACGGATCACTGCGCGCGACGCTGGCGCGCGCGGCAGGGTTCTTTCTGTTCGCGAGCTGCTACTGGGCGCTGCTGCCGGTGCTCGCGCGCACGCAGCTCCGCGGCGGCGCCACTCTCTACGGCGTGCTGCTCGCAATGCTCGGCGCCGGTGCGGTCGCCGGCGCAGTCCTCCTGCCGCGGCTCAAGGCGAGACTCGGACCCGACCGCCTGGTGGCCCTCGGCGAAGTCGGCACCGCCCTCGCGCTGGTGTTGTTCGCGCTCGCCCACGCAGCGCCGCTTGCACTCCTTGCCTGCCTGCTCGCCGGAGGCTCCTGGATCATGGTGCTGGCCGTTCTCAACGTCTCGGCGCAACTCGCGCTGCCGGAGTGGGTGCGCGGGCGCGGGCTGGCCGTCTACGCGACGGTGTTCTTCGGAACAATGAGTGTCGGGAGCGCGTGCTGGGGATTGATCGGCGCTCGCCTCGGGCTGCCGCCGGCGCACCTCATCGCCGCGGCCGGCGCGCTCCTTGCCATACCGCTCACCCGGCGCTGGAAGCTGCTGGGCGGGGCCGATCAGGACCTCACTCCCTCGATGCATTGGCCCGCGCCGGTGCTGGCTCAGGCGGTGGAGGGCGATGCGGGCCCGGTTCTCGTCAGCATCGAATACCGGATCGACCCGAAGGACCGCGAGGCTTTCCTCGCCGCTCTGACGCGCTACGCCCGCACGCGCCGGCGCGACGGCGCCTACTCCTGGGGCGTGTTCCAGGATACGGCGCATACCGGCAGGTTCGTCGAGAACTTCCTGGTCGATTCATGGCTCGAGCATCTGCGTCAGCATGAGCGCGTCACGCGCGCCGATCGTGCGCTCGAGGAGCGTGTCCTCAGCTTCACGCACGAAGCGCCGCGCATCACCCACTACATCGCCGCCGCGAACTGAACGTTCGGGCCCCGGGAGCTCAGGGCTTGCGGCCCTTGAAGAACCTGGCGACCCGCTGCGCCGCATCCGGTGCCAGCCCTTCGTTCTTGAAGAGGTTGAGGGCATGGGCATCGCGCAGCGTCAGCCCGTCGCTTTCGAGCAGCGCACGCTTGTTGACCTGATTGAAGTACCAGGCATCGCGGCGCCGTTGCGGGCCGCGATTGTTGGACGCCGCCCCCTCAAAGTCAAATGAATATATACCATACCCCCCAACCCTATATAAGGGATGGCCGTCAGGTTGACGGCCGGACGCCGCCGCAGGTAGCGCCGGTACTTAGGGCTGACCGCCGAGGATGCGCACTTCGCGCTGCGGAAATGGCATGACGACGCCGCGGGCGCGGAACGCCGTGAGCACCGCGGCGCACAGCTCGCCGCTCGCTGCGACCTGGTCCTGCACCGCCACCCACGGTCGCACGGCGATCGCCACCGCGGAGTCACCCAGCTGCAATGGCTGGACGACGGCCGCGGGGTCCTCGAGAACGCGCGGGTTGGCCGCGAGCACCTCGCGGATGATGGCGAGCGCGGCCGCGAGATCGGTGTCGTAAGCGACTCCCACCGTGAAGTCGAGCTGGCGCACCCGGCCGTAGTTATGGAGGATCTCGCCGACCACCTTGCGGTTCGGAATCACGACCCGCGAGCGGTCTGTGTGGGTGAGCGTGGTGCTGAAGAGCGTAATGCTCTCCACCGCACCCTCGACCCCCGCGATCGCGATGTACTCGCCGACCTTGAAGGGCTTGGCAAAGATGATCGAGAGGCCGGCCACGACGTTGCTCAAGACGCCCTGGGTGGCGAGTGCCAGCCCGGCCCCGGCCACGCCGAGCCCGGCGACCAGCGGCAGGAGCTCCACCCCGAGGTTCTGCAGCGCCATGATCCCAAACAGCAGCACGCACATCGCCCACACGATGCGCGTGAAGAGCTGGCGGATCGGCGGCTCGAGCGCGCGCCGCTCGAGCATGCGGGCAAAGGCGCCGCTCACCCACTTGCCGACGATGAAGCCGGCGACCAGGATCAGGATCGCCGTCGCCAGCCGGGGACCGAAGCGGATCGCCAGCTCCAGCATCGTGTCCTTCGCGTGGCTGATCGTCGCGACCTGATCGTTCATGGCGGCATCCCCCTGTGGCGGGGCGAGTGTAACAAGGCGGGCGGTGCGCAAGCCGCCCAGGCACATGGATGTGCCCGCCGCCGAAGGTGGCGGGCCGTGGGCGAAAGTCGCGCCTTTCGCCCACGGCCGCGAGGGTGAGGACAGGACGTCCGAACCCGAGCCAATTAAATCAGGGCATGCGCGCGCCGCGCGAGGCGACCAGGATCCGGTACCAATCCTCGCGCGTCAGATGCACCGCGTAGGCGCTGCGCGCCTCGCGGATGCGCGCGGGATTCTGACTGCCGATCAGCGGGATCGGCCGCGCCGGATGCGCCATGATCCAGGCGTACGCGACCGCCGTGCGCGAGGTTCCGTCCCGCCTCGCGATCACCTCGAGCGCGGCGATCACCCGGTCGGTACGCGGGCTGTCCGACAGCCCGCCCGGGGGCGTCGCGAGGCGCCCCTGTGCGAGCGGCGACCAGGCGATCACCGCCGTGCCGCGCCGCATGGCGGCATCGAGCGTGCCGTCGGTGAGCCCCTCGATGGCGAGCGGCGAGAGCTCGTTCTGCACGCTCGCGAGCGCAAACGGCAGATGCCCGGCCAGCGCCTCGAACTGCGCCGCAGTGTGGTTCGAGACTCCCGCCTCGCGGACCTTGCCCGCGCGCCGCAGCCGCTCCAGGGCCTGCGCCACCTCGCCCGGGTGCGCGAGCAGGTCCGGACGGTGGATCTGATAGAGATCGATGTACTCGACGCCGAGGCGCTGGAGCGATGCGTCGCAGGCCGCGAGCAGGTGTTCGGCCGAGGAGTCGTACGGCAACGGCGGGGTGATGCCGGCCTTGGTGGCGAGCACCATACGATCGCGCAGGCGCGGTGCCTCGCGCAGCACCGCGCCGAGGAGCGATTCGGCCGTGCCGAAGCCGCTGCCGCGCCGATAGCCATAGACATCCGCGGTGTCGAACAGCGTACAGCCGGCCTCGAGGGCGGCTTCCACCCGCTCGCGTGGGCTCGCCTCCCCCGCTTCCCCGAGACGCCACATGCCCCAGCCGAGCGGCGCCACGCTGAGGCCGCCGTTGCCGAGCGGAATGCGCGCGTCCGCCGAGGGCCCGAGACTCATGAGGAGCACTCTAAGCCAAGCCGCAGCACCTCGACCCGTTCACCGCTCACGGCCGCGGGGGCGAGCGCGGGGCGGCGGATGAGCACGTTGGCAGCGGCGAATACTGACAGGAGCGAGGTGTCCTGATTGTCGCAGGGGCGCACGCGCAGGTGCGTGTCCTCGCCCTGCGTGGCGACCGCGCGCAGGTAACACTCATTGGCGCCGCTCGCGGCCACTTCACCCTCGAGGAGCGCCGTCACGCAGGCGTCGTGCGCCTCGCGGCCGAGCAGGCCCGCGAGCAGCGGCCGCAGGAACAGGTGCGCGCACACCAGCGCCGCCGCCGGATTGCCCGGCAGTCCCAACACCGGCTGGTCGGCGACTCGCCCGAACCAGGTCGGCCGACCGGGGCGGACCGCGACGCGCTCGACCGCGATTCCGAGGCCGAGCCGGGCCAGAGCCTGCTTCACGACATCGTAGTCACCGACCGAGGCTCCGCCGATGATGAGCAGCAGATCCGCCCGCCGGAGTGCGTCGGCGGCCGCAGCCGCGATGGCCGCCTGCGAGTCGGGGCGGATCGCAAGACGCAGCGCCTCCCCGCCCCACTCCCCGATCGAGGCAGCAACACCGAAACTCACCGAGTCGAAGATCTGCTGGGCAGTGGCGGCGGCGCCGGGCTGCACCAGCTCATCCCCGGTGGCGAGCACGGCCACGCGCGGCCGCCGCGCCGCCTGCACGGTACCGGTTCCGGATGCCGCGATGAGGGCGATGTGGCGCGCGTTGAGCCGGACGCCCCGGCGCACCAGCACCTCGCCTGCGCCGAAGTCGATGCCGGCCTCACGGATGTTGCTGCGCCGGTACGCGGTAGCGTCCAGCCAAACGATAGCGCCCTCGCGCCGTGCGCGCTCCTGCGGCACGATGAGATCCACGCCGGCAGGAACCGCAGCGCCGGTAAAGATACGCACCGCGCCCCCGGCGCGCATCGGCGCGCCGGCATAGGAGCGGCCGGCCGCCGCCTCGCCGAGCACCGTGAGAGGCTCGGAGCCGAGATCCGCGGCACGGACACCGTAGCCATCCATTGCTGACGCGCGGAACGGCGGCTGCGCGCGGGCGGCGGCCACTGGATGTGCCAGCGTCCGTCCAACCGCCACCTCGATGGCAACCGGCTCGGATGGCAGGGGTTTGACGGCGCCGAGGATCTCGCCGCGCGCGGCCGCCACGCTGTGCTCGGCCGGCGTCATGGCGGACTCAACGCTCCTGGAAGCGCGGCATGACTTCCACGATCGAGCACGGGCGGTGACGGCTGTCGAGCTGCGGCTGGATCAGCCGGTCCCAGCCGTCGCGGCAGGCACCATTCGATCCGGGCAGCGCATAGATCACCGTGCCGCGAGCGAGGCCGGCACAGGCGCGCGACTGCAGCGTCGAGACGCCGACCGTCTCATAGGAGATGAGGTGCCAGAGCACATTGAAGCCCTCGAGCTCCTTGTCGAAGAGCTCGCGCACCGCCTCGGGAGTGACGTCCCGCCCGGTGAGGCCGGTGCCACCGGTCGTGATGATCACATCGATGCCGGGGTCATCGATCCAGCGGCGCAGCTGCTCCTGGATACGGCTCTTGTCGTCGCGCACCAGGGCGCGTGCCCCTAAGCGATGGCCGGCAGCGCCGATGCGCCCGGCGAGCAGGTCGCCTGAGGTGTCGCTCCCGGCGTCGCGTGAATCGGAGATGGTGAGTACTGCGATGGCGAGCGGCGTGAAGGCGCGCGCCGGATCGATCCTGCCGCCGGGAGTCATTTGCCTAGCTTACCCGATCCGCTCAGTCGGCCATGCCGCGGCGGAGCGGCGCGCAGCCGGCGGTGCAGCGCCGACGGCCGCGGTGGCTTTAGGCCGCGGTGCCGAAGGTCTGCCGCTGGTAGCGGTCGCGCGCCGCGTGCACCAGGTCGCGCAGGAATGCCTTCTCGTAGGCCCGCAGCAGGTGTGCCTGGCTGCGCTCCACGTAGGCGCCGACCACATCGCTGTCCGTCGCGATGCTCTTGAGCTGGCTCAAGGTGCTGGCATCCCAGTGCCACGGGAGCTCGAGCTCGCAGAACGCGTGGTTATAGGCGGCGAGCTCCGTGGCCAGAGGATCGTTCGCGGAGCCGGCGGTCCGTTTGCTGCTCAAGACTGTTGCTGTCACGGTCTCATCCTTCGGCGGAAGCGCCGCTAGCCAAAGCCACGATGGCGACTGCTAGTCAGAGTACGGCCCCTTTGACCATAGGAAAAGTCAAAGCTTTCTATCTCTGGTATATGGTTATCTATATACATCACGTGGCCACCGGCGGTATGCTCCGCCGCGATGAAGAACATAACGCTCAGACAGCTGCGGGTGTTCCTGGCCGCGGCGCGCCACATGAATTTCTCGCGCGCCGCCGAGGAGCTGCACCTGACGCAGCCTGCCGTGTCGACGCAGATCAAGGAACTGGCCGCGGGTGTGGGGCTGCCCCTCTTCGAGCGCATCGGCCGCAAGACCTATCTCACGCCCGCGGGCGAGGAACTGCTGCACTGCGCCCGGGCGATCACCCAGCGCCTGCGCGAGGCCGATGAGTCGCTCGCGCAGCTCAAGGGCGTCACCGGCGGGCGGCTCAACGTCGCGGTGATCAGTGCCGGCGATTACTTCTTTCCGCGGGTGCTCGCCGCCTTCGGCGCGCGCCACCCCGGCGTCACCTTCAATCTCACGGTGCACAACCGCGAAGGACTCCTGCGGCAGCTGGCCGAGAATCTCGCCGACCTCGCGGTCATGGTGCGGCCGCCGCACGACATGGATATCGTGGCGATTCCCTTCGCGCCGCATCCCTACGTGATCGTCGCGGCGCCCGATCATCCGCTGGCCGGCGTGCGGCAGATCCCGCGCACGGCGTTGAACCGCGAGCGTTTCGTGCAGCGCGAGCACGGCTCCGACACCTGGAACTCCATGCGCGAGGTGTTCGGGCGGCAGTTCTCGCGCCTCAACATCGCGATGCAGATCCAGAGCACCGAGACCATCAAGCAGGCGGTGGTCGCGGGCTTCGGGATCGCCTTCCTCTCCGCGCATACGCTGGCGCTCGATCTGCGCGCCGGCAACCTGGTGGTGCTCGACGTGCAGGGCTTTCCTGCCATGCTGCACTGGTACCTGGTGCACAACCGCGCCAAGCGACTGCCGCCGGTGGCAGCCGCCTTCAAGGAGTTCCTGCTGCGCGACGGGGCCGCGCTCATCGAGCGGCTGGTGAACCTGGATGTGCCCGGCGGCGAGCGGGCCGCGCGGCCGGCGAGTCAATCGAGAAAGTCGCAGTAGCGATCGACGTGCGCGGCGAGATCGAGAGTGTGCTGGCGCGTGAGCCGCTCGGCCAGCTCGGTGTCGCGCCGCTCGAGTGCCTCGATGATCTTCAGGTGCTCGATGATCGAGCGCGCCGCGCGATTGTTCTGCGAGATCGTGGCGCGGCGGATGGCGCGCACGTGCAGGAACAGGTTGTGGGTGGCGTCCTCGATCAGCCGTGAGCCCCCTAAGCGGATGATCGCCTGGTGAAAGGCGATGTTGGCATCGGAGTATTCGTCGAGGTGCTCCGCCGGCGGCGAGCTCTGGAACTCGTCGAACAGGTGGCGCAGCTTGCCGATCTCCGCATCCGAGGCCGTGAGCGTCGCGAGCCGCGCCGCCATGCTCTCGAGTGCCGCCCACATCTGGATCATCTCGATCATCTCGCGCCTGGATTTGCGGACGATGAAGATTCCGCGGCGCGGGACCGTCTTGACGAAGCCCTCCTGCTCGAGGATCGACAGCGCCTCGCGCACTGGCGTGCGGCTCACGCCGAGCGCCTTCATGAGCTCCCGCTCATCGAGCCTCACGGGCTGGCGGTCACTGTAGATATCGGTGTTGGCGATCGCCTCCTTGATGCGCACGTAGGCCTGGTCCTTGAGGCTCATCGGATTGAGCGGCCCGAGCCCCAAGCCCCCGCCTCCCCGGCGGTTACGGGTGGTCGCAATCGCGCTCACTGGAGGTTGCTCCTGCGGGAATGCCACACCGATGCCTCTTCAGGCCTTGTCCGAGCGGCTGATTCATTAAAAGGAGTCAGGAGAGCGTCCGGATGGCCCTAGCGTACGTGGTACGCGGGTCCTGCATTGCCTTGAAATGGTAACTCAATGTGACTGGCATATCACATATCAGCAACACGCCGAATGCACGAAATTAGTGCAGCTGCGTCGGGCCGGCGAAGCTGAGGGCTCAGCAGCTCCGAATTGGCCGTTGTTCAGCTCATTTTTGCCGCCATTACATTCTATTGACAAGCCCAAGATATATCACATATGGTCGGCCGCCTCTTTAAAAACACATGACGCATGCACCATTCGAGGGCTTTGCGGAGCGGCCGAATGCCAGCGGGCTTACCGGCCATGAAGCTCACAGTTGATTCACGACGCGATTCGCGGGACTCAAGATTTTGACCTATCGGCCGACAAGGCTCTTTCAGTCATAGGGGGAATATCGATGGTCACCGATTCGAAACCTCAATCGACCTCCGCCTTTGCCAATCCCTGGGCGCAACTGATCATCGGCATCATCTGCATGGTGATGGTCGCGAACCTCCAGTACGGCTGGACGCTGTTCGTCGGCCCAATCGGGGCCAAATTCGGCTGGACCAAGGCAGCCATCCAGATCACGTTCACGCTGTTTGTACTGTTTGAGACCTGGCTGGTACCGGTCGAGGGCTACATCGTCGATCGGATCGGTCCACGCTGGATGATCGTGGGTGGCGGTGTGCTCGCCGGCCTCTCCTGGGTACTGAATTCCTACGCCGACTCTCTCGGGATGTTCTATTTCTCCGGCATCGTCGGCGGCATCGGCGCGGGAGCGGTCTACGGCACCTGCATCGGCAACGCGGTGAAATGGTTCCCTGGCCGCCGTGGACTTGCAGCGGGTTTGACCGCCGCGGGCTTCGGCATGGGATCGGCCGCGACCATCATCCCGATCGCCAACATGATCAAGAGCTCCGGCTACCAGCAGACCTTCATGACCTTCGGCCTGTTCCAGGGCATCGTCGTCGTCGTCGTCGGCATGCTGATCATGGCACCGGCGGCGGGCTTCTTCACGACGGCGCCCAAGATCGCCCCGGGGGCGAGCCGCTATCAGGCCACGCCATGGGAGATGCTCAAGACCCCGGTCTTCTGGGTCATGTACGTCATGTTCATCATGATGGCGGCCGGTGGCCTCATGGCGACCGCGCAGCTCGCGCCGATCGCCAAGGACTACAAGGTGGCGGAGATCCCGGTGAGTCTGGTGGGAATCACCCTGCCGGCGCTCACCTTTGCGCTCACCATCGACCGCATATTGAACGGCCTCACGCGGCCGTTCTTCGGCTGGGTATCCGACCAGATCGGCCGTGAGCAGACCATGCTGATCGCCTTCCTGCTCGAGGGCATCGGCATCATCGCCCTCGGCAACATGGGCAATGACCCGGTGATGTTCGTCCTCCTGAGCGGACTCGTGTTCTTCGCCTGGGGCGAGATCTACAGCCTGTTCCCGGCCACCGTGACGGACACCTTCGGCGCCTCGTACGCGACGACCAACACAGGTCTCATGTACACGGCGAAGGGCACGGCATCGATCCTCGTGCCGTTCACGAGCGTGCTCGCGGCCAAAGGCAACTGGCACGTGGTGTTCTACCTGGCAGCCGGACTCAACATCATCGCGGCGCTTGCGGCCATCTTGGTGCTGAAGCCCCTGCGAAGTGCCTACACGGGCCGCACCGGCAAGGGCGTAGGCAGCGCCACACCGGCACCAGCGCACTGAGGAACGGAGCCCTCCCGGCGCGCGACGCACGCGCGCCGCGGCCGGGGGGAGCTTGACTGAAGGAAGATCCCGCGAAGCCGCGGGCGCCACGGCTGATCGGGGCGCGCCGCGCTCGCCTCGCGGGCTGTCATGAGAGGTACGGAGACTGACATGCTCGAAACGACGACCAAGGCTGCGGAACGCAGCGCGACGACGACCGCAGAAGACACGCTCAAGCGCAAGAGCCGTGACGCCGGCGTCATCTCCGGCGGCCATCTGGTCGCCAAGGCGCTGAAGAACGAGGGTGTCGACACCATTTTCACCCTCTGCGGCGGCCATATCATCGACATCTACGACGGCTGCATCGATGAGGGCATCCGCATCATCGACGTGCGCCACGAGCAGGTCGCCGCCCATGCCGCCGACGGCTACGCCCGGCAGACCGGCCGCCTCGGCTGCGTGGTCACTACCGCCGGTCCCGGCTGCACCAATGCCATGACGGGCATCGCCACCGCGTTCCGCTCCGAGAGCCCGGTGCTGCACATCGGCGGCCAGGGGGCGCTCACCCAGCACAAGATGGGCTCGCTCCAGGACCTGCCGCACGTCGACATGCTCTCGCCGATCACCAAGTTCGCCGCGACGGTGCCGAGCACCGAGCGTGTCGCCGACATGATCTCGATGGCGGTGCGCGAGGCCTTCAACGGCGCCCCGGGGCCGGTGTACCTCGAGATCCCGCGCGACGTGCTCGATCGCGAGGTCGACGCCACCAAGGCGGTGGTGCCGAAGCCCGGCCACTACCGTGCCTCGACGCACTCGCTCGGCGATCCGCGCGACGTCGAGAAGCTCGCCGATATCCTGGTCGATTCCGAGCGGCCGGCGATCCTCTACGGACAGCAGGTCTGGACCGCGCGCGGCCACGAGGAAGCGATCGCGCTGCTGCGCGGCCTCGACATCCCCGGTTACTTCAACGGCGGCAGCCGGGGACTCCTGCCCCCCGGCGACCCGCACCACTTCGACCGCACCCGCGGCAACGCCTTCGCCGACGCCGACGTCATCGTGATCGTCGGCACCCCGTTCGATTTCCGCATGGGCTACGGGCGGCGCATCAGCAATAAGCTCAAGCTCGTGCAGATCGACCAGGACTACCGCACGGTCGGCAAGAACCGCGATATCGATCTGGGTCTCGTCGGCCACCCCGGCGCCATCCTCGGCGCGGTGCTGCAGGCCGCCTCGGGGCGCCTCAAGGACGATAAGCGCCAGCTGCGGCGGCAGTGGATGAAGAAGCTCAGCGAGCAGGAGGCCGCGGCCACCGAGAAGCTGATGCCGCTCTTCAAGTCCACAAATAAGCCCATCCACCCCTACCGGGTGGCCTATGAGCTCAACGAGTTCCTCGCCGACAACACCATTTATATCGGCGACGGGGGCGATGTGGTCACGATCTCGGCACAGGCCGTGCGCCCGCGGCGCCCGGGCCAGTGGATGGATCCCGGCGCGCTCGGCTCGCTCGGCGTCGGCACCGGCTTCGCGATCGCCGCGGGGCTCGCACATCCCGGCAAGGAAGTGCTCTGCTACTACGGCGACGGCTCCTTCGGCATGACCGCCTTCGACATGGAGACCGCCAACCGCTTCGGCGTGCCTTATATCGCCGTCGTCGGCAACAACTCCGCGATGAACCAGATCCGCTACGGCCAGATCGCCAAGTACGGCGAGGAGCGCGGCAACGTCGGCAATCTCCTCGGCGACGTGCCGTTCGGCAAGTTCGCGGAGATGCTCGGCGGCTACGGCGAGGAGGTGCACGATCCGGCGCAGATCGCGGGGGCATTGCAGCGTGCCCGCGAGTCAGTGCGCAAGCTGAAGAAATCGGCCGTGATCAACATCTGGGTCGACCCGCGCGAGTACGCGCCTGGGACCAAGAACCAGACGATGTACAAGTAGAGCCAGGGAGCACGGAGACCTTCAGATGGCAAGGGCACTCGACGGCGTGCGCATCCTCGACTTCACCCACGTGCAGTCGGGCCCGACCTGCACGCAGCTGCTCGGCTGGTTCGGCGCGGACGTGATCAAGGTGGAGCGCGCCGGCGCGGGCGACATCACCCGCGAGCAGCTGCGCGACATCCCGGACGTCGACAGCCTGTATTTCACGATGCTGAACAGCAACAAGCGCTCGATCACGCTCGACACCAAGAACGCGCGCGGCAAGGCGGTGCTCGAGCGGCTGGTGAAGCATTGCGACGTGCTGGTTGAGAATTTCGCGCCCGGAGCGCTCGATCGCATGGGACTCACCTGGGAGCGCATCCAGCAGCTCAACCCGCGCATGATCTACGCCTCGGTCAAGGGCTTCGGCCCGGGGCCCTACGAAGAGTGCAAGGTCTACGAGAACGTCGCCCAGTGCGCCGGCGGCGCCGCCTCCACCACCGGCTTTGACGACGGACCGCCGCTCGTGACCGGCGCCCAGATCGGCGATAGCGGCACGGGGCTGCATCTCGCGCTCGGCATCGTAGCGGCGCTCTACCAGCGCAACACCAGCGGCCGCGGACAGCGGGTGCTCGCCGCCATGCAGGACGGCGTGCTGAACCTCTGCCGCGTCAAGCTGCGCGACCAGCAGCGCCTCGCCCGCACGCACGTCATGAAGGAGTATCCGCAGTACCCGGACGGCAAGTTCGGCTCCGCGGTGCCGCGCGCCGGCAATGCCTCGGGCGGCGGGCAACCGGGGTGGATCATCAAGTGCAAGGGCTGGGAGACCGATCCCAACGCCTACCTCTACTTCATCACGCAGGCCCCCGTGTGGGGGGAGATCTGCAAGGTGATCGGCAAGGAGGAGTGGATCGCGGATCCCGATTACGCCACGCCCAACGCACGGCTCCCGAGACTGAAGCACGTGTTCGACACGATCGAGCAGTGGACCATGACGAAGACCAAGTTCGAGGCCATGGAGGAGTTCAACAGGCACGACATTCCGTGCGGGCCGATCCTCTCGATGGAGGAGCTGGCGGCGGAGCCCTCGCTGCGCGCCACCGGCACGGTCGTCGAGGTGGACCACCCGAAGCGCGGCAAGTACCTCACCGTGGGTAATCCCATCAAGATGTCGGATAGTCCCACCGAGGTGAAGCGCTCGCCGCTGCTCGGTGAGCACACCGAAGAGGTGCTGGCTGAGCTTGGCCTCGGCGCGGCGGACATCGCGACGCTGCGCGCCGAGAAGGTGATTTGAGCTGATCGGAAAGCTTGAAGGACAAGCGCACCCGCGCGGTCAGCGGGGTGCACGGAAAGGGGATCCGGGAGAGAGCATGGCGCACGATAAGAATGCGGTTCGGAAGATCCTTGACCAGGCCAAGGCCGCAGGCCGGGGCGCGCTGACCGCTCCCGAGGCGAAGGGGATCTGCGAGGCGTACGGCATAGCGGTGCCGAAGGAGGCGGTCGCCGCCACCGGATCCGAGGCCGCGCGGCTCGCCTCCTCGATCGGCTTCCCCGTAGTGATGAAGATCGTCTCGCCGCAGATCCTGCACAAGACCGAGGCGGGGGGCGTCGTGGTCGGCGTCAAGAGCGCCACCGAGGCCGAGCAGGCCTTCGCGGCCATCATCGCCAATGCACGCCGCTATGACCCCGAGGCGCGCATCGAAGGCGTGCAGATCCAGCAGATGCTCTCCGGCGGCCAGGAAGTGATCATCGGCGCGGTGACCGACCCGGCCTTCGGGAAGCTCGTCGCCTTTGGCTTAGGCGGGATCTTGGTCGAGGTGCTGAAGGACATCACCTTCCGCCTCGCCCCCGCCACCCGCGAGGATGCGCTCTCGATGCTCGATGGGATCGCTGCGGCGCAGATTCTGAAAGGCGTGCGTGGCGCGCCGCCCGTCGATCGCGAAACGCTCGCCACCATGATCGTCAACGTCTCGCAGCTGGTCGCCGACTTCCCCGAGATCAGCGAGCTCGACCTGAACCCGGTGTTCGCGACGCCCAGGAGCGCCACGGCGGCCGACGTGCGCGTGGTGCTCGACTTCAAGCCGCAGCCGGCGCGCTACCGGCCGAGCCAGGAGACCATCGTCCGGCAGATGAACCGGATCATGAAGCCGGATGCGGTCGCCGTCATCGGCGCCTCCGCCGAGAACGGCAAGATCGGCAATTCGGTGATGAAGAACCTCATCAACGGCGGCTACCAGGGTGCGATCTACCCCATCCACCCGAACGCCGGGGAAATCCTCGGCCGCAAGGCCTACAAGAGCGTCAAGGACGTGCCAGGCGTGATCGACGTCGCGGTGTTCTGCATCCCCGCCAAGTTCGTCGCCCAGGCGCTCACCGAGGTCGGCGAGAAGAAAGTCCCCGGCGCCGTGCTGATTCCATCGGGCTTCGCCGAGACCGGCAACGTCAAGGGCCAGGAAGAGATCGTGGCGATCGCGCGCAAGTACGACGTCCGCCTCATGGGCCCGAACATCTACGGCTTCTACTACACGCCGAAGAATCTTTGCGCGACTTTCTGCACCGCCTACGACGTCAAGGGTGGCGCGGCGCTCTCCTCGCAGTCAGGCGGCATCGGCATGGCCATCATCGGCTTCTCGCGTTCGGCGAAGATGGGCGTGTCCGCCATCGTCGGGCTCGGCAACAAGTCCGACATCGACGAGGACGATCTGCTCGACTTCTTCGAGCAGGACGACAATACGCAGATCATCTGCCAGCACCTCGAGGACCTGAAGGACGGCCGCGCCTTCGCCGAGGTCGCCAGGCGTGTCTCGAAGAAGAAACCCGTGGTCGTCCTCAAGGCCGGCCGCACCAGCATGGGCGCGCGAGCCGCGAGCTCGCACACCGGAGCCCTGGCCGGCAACGACAAGATCTACGACGACGTGTTCCGCCAAGCAGGTGTCATCCGCGCGCGCACGCTGCGCGACCTGCTGGATTTTGCGCGCGGTATTCCGGTGTTACCGACACCCAAGGGCAACAACGTCGTGATCATCACCGGCGCGGGTGGCTCCGGAGTGCTGCTGTCGGACGCCTGCGTCGACAATCAGCTGCAGCTGATGGCCATGCCGCCGGATCTCGACGCCGCCTTCCGCAAGTTCATCCCGCCCTTCGGCGCCGCCGGCAACCCGGTCGACATCACCGGCGGGGAGCCACCGACCACGTATCAGAACACGGTGCGCCTCGGGCTCGAGGACGAGCGCATCCACGCGCTCATTTTGGGTTACTGGCATACGATCATCACTCCACCGATGGTGTTTGCGCGGCTGATGGTGGAGGTCGTCGAGCAGATGCGGGCCAAGGGGACGGTTAAGCCTGTGGTGGCCTCGCTCGCCGGTGACGTCGAGGTGGAGGAAGCCGCGGAGTACCTCTATCAACACGGGATTCCAGCCTACGCCTACTCGACCGAGATCCCGGTCGCGGTGCTCGGCGCGAAGTATCGCTGGGCACGAGGGGCAGGGCTGATACCGGCGGTCTGAAACGGCCGGCGGGCAGGGACGAGGGAGAATGGGAGAGTTCTGGAGGGGGCGGATCTAGGTTCCAGTCACATCTCGAAAGGGGGATGTTTTATGTTCAGTACCAAGTTGCAGAGACCGCTGGTGGCAGCACTCGCGGCCCTGCTGGTGGTCCTCTGTTATTCGACTGAGACCGCAGCTCAGTCCTCGGACCAGGACGCGCGCATGCGCACCCTGCAGCAACAGGTCGATGAGCTCAACAAGCAGCTGAAGGAGCTCAAGGAAGAGACGTCGAAGACCTCCAAGGCCGTGACGGCCTCGGACAAGCGCTTCGACAGCTTCATGAAGGGCTTCTTCGGCACGCTGGATGCATCCATCGACTACACGACCAAGGGCATGACCGACATGGTGGCGTACCCCTATACGTGCACCGGCCCCCTCGGCGGGCCGCCGTGCGCCGCCGTTACGGGGTCACCCAAAGCGGGCCCATTCGGCCGGGTGGGTTGGATGGCTATGATGTCGAGCAACGGCTCGAACATCGGCTACCGGGGCAGCCACAAGATCGGGACGTCGGACGTGAACTTCATCTACCAGGTGTCCACGGGCTTCAGCGTGAACTCAGCCCCGGGTCTGCAAAACACCTGGACCAAGTCCTCGAATACCGTCCAGGGCGCCATCGGGCTCGGCGACACGTTCATCGGCTTCCAGAACAAGGAATGGGGCCGCCTGCGGTTCGGATCGCTGTTCACACCGTACAAGACCTCGACGGACCGGCTGAATCCCTTCGCAGGTCAGCTCGGCAACTACAGCGTGGTGATGGGCAACACCGGCGGCGACAACCGCATCGAGTTCGGCACGCGCATGGATCACGTGATCGACTACAGCTCGCCCAACTTCTCGGGCTTCAGCTTCGATCTTTCCTATGCGCTCGGGCAGAACCCGGATCCCAGCAACAACATCACGCCGCTCGGATCGTCGGATTGCTCCGGATCGAACAGCCCGGGCAGCGGCAACCTGTTCCTCGCCTGCGATGACGGCGGGTTCAACAACGCCTACGGCGGCGACCTCAAGTTCGAGATGGGCGGCCTGTACCTGGTGGCGGCCTATGAGCTGCACCAGAACGTCAACCGCTCGAGCGACGGTGTCGGCGCCAATAACCCCATCTACAACTTCTACGCGGGATTGGGCAACGGCGTCTCCCCGCTGCTCGACTGGGCCGACTACAACGCGTTCGCAGGCGAGTATCCGGGCGCGGCAGCCGCCGGCACACCCGAATACAGCACGGCCTATGACATGGCGAACGAATGGGCCATGAAGTTCGGTGGGCAGTACCGCTTCTCGTTCGGACTCACGATCTCGGTGCTGTACGAGGACATGCACCGCACGCTTCCCGCCGTCATGCAGTTCCAGAACGAGCGGCAGCGGACCGGCGACTGGGTGGCGCTGGATTACCAGTTCCCCAACGGCGCGGATCGCATAGCCGCGGGCTGGGCGCATGCGGGCGCATCGGTGGGCGACCCGGGCGGGCAGCATAACTACAACCCGAACGGGATCGGCAACAACCAGTCAAACATGTACACCATCGCCTGGTGGCATAAGCTCGACAAGCAGCTCACCTGGTATGCCGACATCGCCGACACCGCGAACGACGGCAACGCCCACTTCGATATCGGCGCCGGCGGTCATGGCATCAAGACCGACTGCCACGATGCGACGCACCCGCTGTTCATCGACTACAGCAGCGCGGGCCCGACCACGTGGGGCGGCTGCCATGAGCTGGGGATCTCGACGGGTATGAGCTTCAGGTTCTGAGCTCGGGCGCTTCCACGGCGGGACGTGGTGGCGGGAAGACTGGACCGGATCGGCTGGCTCCCGGTGGGGATGCTGGGAGCAGCCGCTCTGGTCGGATGGGTGCCGGCGGTCGCCCAGACGGCGGCAGCGCGGCCGCCCGAGGCCGCCCCTCCCGAAATCGTAATCAGTGCGGCCCGCGACCAGGCCATTACCGCGAGGGTCGTGCAGGCCCTGGAGGAAGATCCGTACGTCTACGCCGCCCACATCTCGGTGGTGACGGAGAACGGCGTCGTGAGATTGCAGGGAATCGCCTTCGATGTCGGCGACCTGCAGCGTGCGCTCTACCTGGCCCGCCGGGCTTCCGGGTCGCGACGGATCGTCAACGAGATCGAGTTGTTCGTGGATACCGAGTTTCACGATTGAGCCTCGCTTGCGGAAGACCTGAGGTCCGCGGAGCGTTCGCCACGCCTGCGGGCCTGGTATACGCTAACGGGCGGGATCAATGAGGAGAAGATAATGGTGTCGAGAGTTCTCAATCGTGTGGCGCGCGTGGTAGTCGCACTGGCCGCGGTGTGCGCTCTGGTGGCGTGCGCTTCGGGCCCGCCCAAGACCGAGGCTCAAAAGCAGGCCGACCAGGCGCTCGCCGAGCGCGTGCAGGCCGCGCTGACGTCTGACAAGCTCTTCTACGGCAGACTGATCACCGTGCAAGCCGACAATGGCGTGGTGGTTCTTACGGGTTTCGTCTGGGATCCACCCGACATCTCCACGGCCCGGACCATTGCCGAGGGGGTCGAGGGCGTCACCGGTGTCGTGAACAATCTCGAGCTGCAGCGCAACGGTATCGACAATTCGCCGGTCGCGCGCTAGGGGCGGATCGTGGCGCCTCGAGCGCTGCGTGTGAACCTGAAGCGGTGGCGCCGGTCCTATGGGATGGGTCATGCAGACCCGCGTCGGAATTTCATCCATGAAGGCACCGTGGAAACGCAGGGCGCGCTTCCCGGCTCTCACGGCAATCCTCGCGCTAGTCTCGGCCTGCGCAACCACCTTGCCCAGTTCGCCCCCCCGCAGTGCGGGTGATGAGGCTCTCGCGAACCGCATCTATCTGGCGCTCAATGCCGATCCCTGGTTCTACTTCCGCCACGTGGACGTACGGGTCGACAGCGGCGTGGCGGACTTGAGCGGCTACGTATGGAGCGCGGACGCGATTTACCAGGCCCGGCAGATCGCGTCCGCCGTGCCGGGGGTCAGGCGGGTGGTGACCAACCATCTCGACCTGGAGCGTAACGGGCTCGCCAACGGGGTGGCCCGATAGGAAGCGCAGTGTCCGTGCGAATGCCACTGATCGTCGGTTGCTGCCTGCTGCTGGCGGCGGCCTGCGCGGAGGCCCCCCCGAGGACTACCGCCGAGGTCCAGGCGGACGCGGCGTTGGCCGGGCGCGTACAGGACGCACTGACCGCAGACACAATGTTCTACTACCGGCATGTCGACGTCGATGCGGAACGGGGCGTCGTGACCCTCACCGGCTACGTAGGAACGCGGGAAGCCAAGTACGAGGCACGCAAGCTCGCGACGAGCGCCGGAGCTGTGCGCGTGGTGGACCTGATCCATCTCTATCGCGAGGACAAGCGTCCCTGAGCAGCCCCAGCCACGCGCGTTAGCGGGCTCCGGCAACCTCACGACTTCTTCAGCTGATCGCCGACCGGCAGCCGCCGGATGCGCTTTCCCGTCGCCGCAAAAATCGCGTTGCAAAGCGCGGGCGCCACCGGCGGAATGCACATCTCGCCAGCGCCCGAAGGCGCAGACTCTGACTCGACGATGTGCACCTCGACGTCCGGTGCTGCCGCCATGCGCATGAGCGGGTAGCTCGGAAAGTTCGCCTGCTCGACGCGTCCGTCCTTCACCGTGATCTCGAGGTTGAGCGCGGTCGAGAGGCCATCGATGGTTCCTCCCATCGCCTGCGCCTCCACCCCGAGCGGGTTGACGATCGCCCCGAAATCCACCGCGCACACGCACCGCATGATCGCGAGGGCGCCCTGCTCCGACACGGCGACTTCGAGCGCGTGCGCGGCGTAGCCGCCGTGCGTGAAGTGGCTCGCCACGCCGATGCCGTGGCGCGCCGGGAGCCTGCGTCCGTAGCCGATCTCACGCGCCGCGCGCCGCAGGACGCCTGCGAGGCGACCGGTGTGCAGCACGGGCCCGCCGTGGTCGCGGTAAGGCAGCTCGCGTGGCGCGCCGAGGAGCTCGAGGCGCATCGCCAGTGAGTCCGTCCCGCAGGCCGCAGCGATCTCGTCCAGGAAGCTCTCCACGGGGAACGCCGCGAACGTCGGCAGCGGTGCACGCCACCAGCCGCGCGCCAGCGCGAAGTCGAGCGGCAGAAACTCCGACAGATAACTGGAGACGCACCCGGCGGGGAAGCCGTCGGGGTCCACGCATCCGACCCAGTCGGGTGCGTCCTCCATGCCCGCGGCGCGGTACTTGCGCGCGGTCGCGGCTACCCGATGCGACCACCCCGTGAGCCGATTGTGCGCATCGAGAGCCGCCGCGCACGCATGCACGCCGAACGGCCGATAGAAATCACTCTGCAGGTCGTCCTCGCGCGTCCACACGACCCTGACCGGCGCCTTGACCGCCTGCGCCACCAGCACCGCTTCAGCGACGAAATCGTTCTGCAGGCGCCGGCCGAAGCCGCCGCCGGCGCGCGGCAGCTGAATCTCGATGTCGGGGCGGGCAATGCCGGTCATGGCGTTGATCATGCGGGAGGCGTCCGAGGGACTTTGCAGTGAGGCGATGAGCAGCGCGCGGCGGCCCTGGAGGTCCACGAATGCGTTGGGAGGCTCCATCGTGGCGTGCGCGAGGAACGGCTCGATGTACACCGCCTCCACGATGCGTGCTGCTGCCGTGCGCGCCCGGGCGAAGTCGCCGTCGTGCCGCGCGGTCTTCCCGGTACCCGCGAGCGCCTCGATCGCGCGACGCTCGAGGGCCGCGGATGAGTCCGCGGCGCCGGGCCCCGGCTTCCAGCGGATGCGCAGCGCCTCCCGTCCCTTGCGTGCCGACCAGAAGTCATCCGCCACCACCGCGACGCCCGGGGCGAGGTTGCGTGCGATCGGCTCGCCCGGAGGCGGCCCCGGAATGCTCACAATGTGGCGGACCCCCGCTATCTGCCGCGCCTGATGGTCATCAATCTCGGCAACGGCGCCACCGAGCCACGGACAGCGGGCGATCAGCGCGGTCAGCGCCCGGGGCGGCGCCGCATCGATGCCGTACAGCGCGCTGCCAGTCACGATGGAACGGGCGTCCACGACGCGCGTCGGTTGCCCGATCAGTTGATACGCCTCGCGCCGCTTGAGCGGCACGTCGCCCGCGGGCGGAGGGAACGCCGCTGCCCGTGCGGCGAGCTGGGCATAGCTGAGTCTGCGGCCGTCGGGGCTCAGCACCTCCGCATCGCGTGTCGTCAGGCGCTCGGCGGGTAAGCCCCACTCCTGTGCGGCCGCCTGCAGCAGCAACCAGCGGGCTCGAGCCCCTGCCTGGCGCAGGTCGCTCCAGCCGTCGGGAATGCTGGTGCTTCCGCCGGCGCCCTGCGGGCCGTAACGCGCAGCGAAGCCGGACCGGTCCTTGCTGGCCACGAGGCCGTAGGGAAGCTGCTCCACCGTGACCTTCGACCATGGAACATCGAGCTCTTCGGCAATCAGCATCGGGAGCGAGGTCCGCACGCCCTGGCCGATCTCGCAGCCGCGTGCCCCGATCACGATGGAGCCGTCCGATTCGATTCGCACGAATGCACCGAGCGACTCACCGGCGCCCGATGGTGCGGCTGGCCAGGGCGTTCCGTCGGCGGCGAGCGCTCCGAGCGGGGACATGCATGCAACGGCCAACCCGCCGGCGGCGCTCACCGACACGCGAAAGAATTCGCGGCGCGAAAGCCCCGCCCTGCCGGGTGCGGCGGCGCTCATGTGCGTGCCTCGCGCGCGAGCGCCGCTGCCCGCCGGATCGCCTTGCGGATGCGGGGGTAGGTGCCGCAGCGGCACAGATTGGTGAGCGCCGAGATATCGGCATCCGAGGGCTCGGGGTGCAATCTCAGCAGCTCGACGGCCGCCATGATCTGCCCCGCCTGGCAGTAGCCGCACTGCGGAACGTCCTCGTCGATCCAGGCCTGCTGCACGGCGTGCAGCCGCCCACCGGCGGCGAGCCCCTCGATGGTAGTCACGACGCGCCCGGAGGCCGCCGACATGGGCGTCACGCAAGAACGCGCCGCCGTGCCGTCGAGGTGCACGGTGCAGGCGCCGCAGTAACCGATGCCGCAGCCGAACTTGGTGCCGGTGAGTTGCGCGTGATCGCGCAGGTACCAGAGCAGCGGCATCGACGGGTCGCCGTCGTAGGTGACCCGTTGCCCGTTGAGCGTGAGCTCGATCGCCATGGGTGCGCCTCCAGGGCCGCGGCCATCATACGGCCGCGTGGGCGCCGTTACGCGCCCCCCGCCGCGCGAGTCGCACCGATCATCGCGAACGCGCCACCGCGAAGCGCGCTTAGGGCGCGGCGGCCACCACCGGCAGGAGGATCCGCGAGGGGTGTGTGGGATCCAGGTAGATCGAGTTCTCGGCCACGCGGGCGCTGCGGTTGTCGTTGAGCGGCTCGCCGGTGTTGGGATTCACGTCGAAGCGCGGAAAATTGCTGCTCGAGACGTCGAGGCGGATGCGGTGGCCGCGCTTGAAGAGGAGCGAGGTCGGATAGAGCTCGATGGTGAATTCGTAGGGCTTCCCCGGATTGAGCAGCTCGGCCGTTACCGGCCCGTTGCGGTAGCGCGCGCGCACGATGCTGTCGCCGACGTTGAGGTCGATGCCGCGCGGGAAGTCGGCGTTGGGCGGATAGACGTCGATCAGCTTGACGGTGAAATCCGTATCGGGTGAGTCGGACGCCGCCCAGAGCTTCACGATCAGCCGCCCCGTCACCTCCATGTCCTCCTTGAGCGGCGGCGTCTGAAATACCAGCACGTCGTTGCGGGCGGACAGCGGGTTGGAATCCGTGCAGGTCCAGAGATCCGCGCGGCAGCGCTGGTCGGTCGCACCCTGGGCTCGCGAGCGCGCCCTGGGAGGAGAGGTTGCCGCCGAGCGTAGGCACAGGGTGGCGCGGGTCGAAGCGGTACCTGATGGGCGGGTGCGGCACCGGGCGCTCGGCCGAGAGGACTCCGCCGCCGTGCAGGTACCAGGCGGTGGCGCGCGCGCGGCTCAGCAGCCACTCCTGCTCGTCGCGCCAATGGCCGCCGACGAACATCCGGCCTTCCGCGGTCTTGTGCGCATCGCCGCCGCCCATGACGTAAAGGCGCACCGGAGCTTCGCGCTCCACGCCGTTGTCCACCCCTTTCAGCCAGTGGTCGAACCAGCGCTGCTCGAACGCGTTGAGATCGATGGCGGCGTCGGGCGTGAACTGGGCGTCACCGGCGAAACTCTGCCCCGGGCGGCTGTGCACCCAGGGGCCCACGATGAGGCGCTGCAGGCTCTTCTTGTGCGCGCGCAGCCCCGCGAAGTTGAGGTTCGCCACCTGCAGCGTCCATGAGTCGTACCAGCCGGTGACGTGATAGACCGGGATGTCCTTGTAGTCGGCCAGGTGATCCGGAACGTCGATGCCCATCGCCGTGTACGCCGGGTCGGCGCCGCCGTGACTCATGACGTCGATCAGCCACTTCTCGTAGTCGGGTGCGAACTTGAGCGGGGTCGTCCCGGCGCGCAGCGGCAGCGCGCTGACGTACTCCGGTACGTGCTTGACGAGCTCGGCGAGCGCCGGCGCTGCCACCGGATCGCTGGCCGCGCGCGCGGCGGCCACGAGATTCGGAGTGCCGCCCGGGTCGCCCATGGAGAACACCCAGTTGAACCAGCGCAGCTCGAACGCGCCGTTGTGGCGCACGCCGTAGCGGCCCGGATCCGACATGGAGAAGAGCGGAATCATGGTCTTCACGAACGGCGCACCGGCGATGGCGAGCGCCTGCTGGGTGGCACCCTCGTAGGAGGTCCCGAGCGTGCCGATGCCGCCGTCGGACCAGCCCTGGTGGCCGATCCATTCGGCGGTGTCGTAACCGTCGGTGCCGTCGTCGTACATCGGCCGCCAGCGCCCCTCGGACTGGTAGCGGCCGCGCACGTCCTCGACCACCACGACGTAGCCGCGTGCGGCGAAGTAATTGGCGAAGGCCGGCGCGCGCACCGCCTTGCCGTAGGGGGTGCGCATGAGCAGCGCAGGAAACCGGCCCTCGGTGGCGACGCCGCCCTGCGCCGGACGGTAGACGTCCGCCGCGAGCCGTACGCCGTCGCGCATGGTGATCATCGCGTCGCGGGTGACGGCCACCTCGGGCATCGCGGCACCCTCGCCGCCCGCGGCCGCGCGGGCGGTGAGCGCCGCAGCGAGCAGCGCCGCGAGCGGCGTCCAACGGGTCGCGTTTCTCACGAGCGGCGCTGCCTCACGATCCCCAGCGTGGCGGGCGCTTCTCGATGAAGGCCTGCACCCCCTCGAGCGCGGCCTCCTCCATCATGTTGCAAGCCATGGTCTCGCCGGCGGCCGCGTAGGCGCCCGCCAGACCGAGCTCGGCCTGGCGGTAAAAGAGCTCCTTGCCCATGGCCACCGCGACGCGCGGCTTGGCCACGATGCTCGCAACCAGCCGCTCGGTCTGCGCCTCGAGGTCGGCGGGCTCGACCACCTGGTTCACGAGGCCGCGGGAGAGCGCTTCGCGGGCATCGATGAACTCGCCCGTCACCAGCATCTCGAAGGCGCGCTTGCGCGCGACGTTGCGGCTGAGCGGCACGGCGGGGGTCGAGCAGAAGAGGCCGAGGTTCACGCCGCTCACGGCGAAGCGCGCGGTGCTCGAGGCCACCGCGAGATCGCACTGCGCCACCAGCTGGCAGCCCGCCGCGGTGGCAATGCCCTGCACCTGCGCGATCACCGGGACCGGGAGGCGAGTGAGGCTCAGCATCACGCGGCTGCACTGCGCGAACAGCCGCGCGTAGTACTCCTGCGAGGGTTGCGCGCGCATCTCGCGCAGGTCGTGGCCGGCGCAGAAGGCCTTGCCTGCGCCGGTAAGCACCACTACGCGCAGCGACTCATCGGTGGCGATCGAGTCGAGCTCGCGCTGCAGCGCGCCGAGCAGCGCCTCGGACAGGACGTTGTAGGCCTGGGGGCGATTGAGGGTCAGGGTGACTGCGCCGCGCGAGTCCTGGCGGCGTAACACCAACGGCTCATCGATGTTCATGGTTGTCTCCCGGCACCATTGTGCCGCGGCCTCGAGTCAGCAGCCAGTTCACGGCGGCCGCCAGGATCACCGCGATCAGGATGAGCGACTTGCTGAAGTCGACCCGTGTCAGGAGCGCGAGGCAGACCAGGACTCCGAACGCCGGCACGAGCGGCCCGCCACGCAGACGAAAGGCCGCGGCTCCGGGCTGCTTGCGGCGCAACACCGGCACGGCGGCGCACACCGCGCCGTAGTAGAGCAGCCGCGCGACCGCCGACAGCGTGACATTCCAGGTGAAGCTGCCGAGCAGCGCAAAGGCCCACACGAGCAGCGCGTAAACGATGATCGAGAAGTACGGTGTGCGAAAGCGCGGGTGGATCGCCGCGAAACGCGCCGGGAAATCCCCGCGCTCGGCGAGCGCGAATGTGCCACGGGGACCAGCCAGCAGGTTCGCGCTCAGGTACCCGTACACCGAGATCAGCGCGCCGACCGAGATGAGCGCCGCGCCGCCCTGCCCCATCATCAGCCGCGCCGCATCCGCCAACGGGCGCTCGCTGTGCGCGGCGCCGGGGAGCACGTCGACCACGACGAGCTGCAGCACCGTGTAGAGGAACGCCACGACGGAGAGCGCCGTGAACAGTGCAAAGCCTGCGTCGTGGCGTGGATCCTTGGCTTCTCCCATGGGAAAGAGCGCCGCCTCGTAGCCGCCGTAGGCAAAGATCAGGAGCAGCACCGCCTTGAGCCACGCGTCGAGACCGCCGGTGGCGGCGGCCGGCGCGAGCCCCGGGTGCGTCGTGAGATAGGCGACGCCGACGACGCCGACCAGGGCGAGCGGCACGAGCTTGGCGATCACTGATACGTTGCTCACCAGCGTGCCCGCGGCGACGCCGCGATAGTTCGCCAGCCCGAGGGTTCCCACGAACAGCGACACCACCAGGAAGCGCGGCACGGGCTCCCCGGCGCGCGCCCAGAATTCCCCGAGCGAGATGACCAGCAGGTTCACTGCGGCGGCGCACGCCGTCAGCCGGCTGAGCAGCGTCATCCACCCCACCTGCACGCCGGCGAAGCGCCCGAAGGCGCGCCGCACATATAGATAGTGCCCGCCGGTCTCGGTGAACTGGGAAGCCGCCTCGGCGTAGCAGCCGATGATCGCCGCCATCGCAACCCCGGCGAGCAGCACCGCCACCGGGCTCCACCTGCCGACGAATCCCGCCACCGGCGACGGCAGCCCGAAGATCCCGCTGCCGATAATGCAGTTCACCGCCAGTGCTACCATGCTCCAGCGGCCGATGGCGCGGACCAGTTGCGGCGATGAGTTGTGCGATGGCTCCTGCGTCATCGTGGTGTTGTATCACAAGAGAGGAGCACCGAGTTGCGCTACTCCTACGCGTCCCACCTCGAATGCAGCGCCACCGGCGAGCGTCATGACATCACCCGGCTGCAGGGCTTGTCGGCCGCGGGCAAGCCGCTGCTGGCCCGTTACGATCTCGCGGAGCTCAAGCGCGCGCTGGCGCGGCGCGACATCGAGGCGCGGCCGGCGAACCTGTGGCGCTGGCGGGAGCTGCTGCCGGTGACCGATTCCACACACATCGTGAGCCTCGGCGAGGTGGAGACTCCGCTCATCGAGCTCACCAACAGCGCACGTCCTGCCGGCTTCACGGCACCGGTGGTCAAGGACGAGGGGCGCCTCCCCACCGGGTCCTTCAAGGCGCGCGGCCTCGCTCTCGCCGTCTCGATGGCGCACTCGTTCGGCGTACGCCGCGTGGCGATCCCGACCAACGGCAACGCGGGCGCCGCGATGGCTGCTTACGCCGCGCGCGCCGGGATGGAGGCGTTCTGCTTCTGTCCCGATGACACTCCGGAGATCAACCTGAGCGAGATCGCGCTCCAGGGCGCGACCGTGTGGCGCGTCAACGGGCTCATCAACGACTGCGCCCGGCTCGTGGCCTCGGGCAAGGAGCGCTTCGGCTGGTTCGACATGTCGACGCTCAAGGAGCCCTACCGGATCGAGGGCAAGAAGACCATGGGGCTCGAGCTCGCGGCTCAGATGCACTGGCAGCTGCCGCATGTCGTGTTCTATCCGACGGGCGGGGGCACCGGCCTCATCGGCATGTGGAAGGGATGGCAGGAGCTCGCCGCGCTCGGGTGGATCGCGGGACCGATGCCGCGCCTCGTCGCGGTGCAGTCCACCGGCTGCGCGCCGATCGTACGCGCGTACGATGCGGGCGCGGAGAGCGCCACCCCCTGGGAGAATGCCCACACCATCGCCTCGGGCATCCGGGTTCCGGCGGCGCTCGGCGACTTCCTCATCCTGCGCGCGCTGCGCGAGACCCAGGGGTTCGCCGTCGCGGTCGAGGACGCGGACATCGAGCGCGCGCGGCGCGAAGTGGCGGCCAGGGATGGCTTGCTGCTCTGTCCCGAGGGAGCCGCGACCTATGCGGCGTACCTGAGCGCCGCGCGCCAGGGCAGGCTCGCCGCCAGCGACCGCGTCGTGCTCTTCAACTGCGCGACTGGCCTCAAGTACCCCATGCCGCCCGTGACCGCGCACATGGACCTGCGCGCACCCTTCGCCGAGTAAGCCGCCGATGCCCTCAGGGTGACCAGCGCCAGTCGGCAGCGCTGTTGCGGCAGCCGCCGCCCCCGCCTCCCGTCCAGGCGCGCCCGCGGACCGCCCGCCCGCTGGCGGCACCGGTCGCAACCTCGTGACGGAGTGCGCGCACGCCGTTGATCCAGACATCGCCGACACCGGTGGCGAGCTGCTGCGGGCGCTGATAGGTGGAGTGGTCCTGGACCTTCGCTGGATCGAACACCACGATGTCGGCGAAGTAACCCTGGGCCAGCAGGCCGCGATCGCTCAGGGAGAGGGTCGCCGCCGGGAGCGAGGCGAGTTTGTGAATCGCCTGCGGGAGCGTCAGTACCTTCTCCTCCCGCACGTAATGCGCGAGCACCCGCGCGAAGTTGCCATAGGTGCGCGGGTGGCGGCTCGACTTGAGGAACACGCCTTCCGGCGCCGGCGCATCGGCATCCGAATCGAAGCTCACCCACGGTAGTGCCACTTCGCGCCGCACGTTGTCTTCCGACATGAGGAAGTAGGCCGCCCCCACCCGCGAGCCGTCCTCGATCACGAGATCGATGGCGGCATCCTGCGCGCTGACGCCGCGCGCCCTGGCGACCTCGGCCAGCGTCTTGCCCGTGAGGGGCTTGAGCGCAGGGTTCTTGAAGCCGAGCAGCAGCACCCCCTCGGGGCCGGCCGCGAGCAAGTAATTCTCCCAATTGGAGGCGGGATTGCGCATGTCGGCGATGAGGCGCGCGCGGGTGGCTGGATCCTTCATGTGTGCAATCCACGCCTCGAGCCCCCCGTCCTGCACCCAGGGCGGCATGGCCGCATCGAGTCCGGTTGCGGCGGCCGTGTAGCCATACATGTCGGCGGTGATGCGCACGCCCGAGGCGCGTGCCGCCTCCACCGCCTTGATCAGCGCATCGAGCTTGTCCCAGTTGCGCCGGCCGGCCTCTTTCAGGTGATAGATCTCGGCCGGAGCGCCCGAGGCGCGCGCGATGTCGACGGTCTCCTGCACCGCCTCCAGCAGCCGGTCGCCTTCGCTGCGCATGTGGGCGCTGTAGATGCCGCCGCAGCGGGCGGACTCCTGCGCGAGCGCGATGAGCTCGGGTGTCTTCGCGTAGTCGTTGGGACTATAGATGAGCGCGGTCGTGACCCCGATGGCGCCCTCCTCCATCGCCTGGTGCACCAGGGCGCGCATCGCGGCGAGCTGCTCAGTGCTCGGCTGCACGTCGCGCTCGCCGAGCACGTAGGTGCGCACCGTGCCGGCGCCCACGTAGGAGGCCACATTGGGCGCAATGCCGCGCTGCTCGAGCCTGGTGAGGTATTCTCCGAGCGTCGTCCAGTCGATGTCGTACTTGATGTCTCCCTGCCGCTCGCGCCCGAGTCGTTTCATGTCCGCCGACAGCGGCCCCATCGAATCCTCTCCCAACACCTCGAGCGTGACCCCCTGACGCAGATCGCTCAGCGCCCGCCCGTCGATGAGCAGCGATTCCTCCGGGTGCGCCAGCATGTTGATGAAGCCCGGTGCGACCGCCTTGCCGCGCGCGGAGAATTCCTCGGCGCTGCGCCCGGGCGCGTGCGGTCCGACGTAGGCGATGCGATCGGCGCGGATGGCGACATCGCCGACGAACGGCGCGCCTCCCGATCCGTCATAGACGGTGCCGCCGCGGATCACCACGTCGTAAGCGGGTGGCTGGTCCGCGGCGGACGGCATCGCTGCGGGCGCGGTGTCGACCCCAAGCGCCAGCGCGAGCAGGGTGAGGGCGTGGTATGTCATGAATGTTGCTCCGCCGTCTGGATCTCCCCGCGCCACGCGCGGCGCTCGGCGCGCGACAGGGCGAAGGGCCTCGGATCGATGGCAGTCGCGGCGCCGGAGATCAGCTGCGCCAGGAGCGAGGCCGACCCGGCCGCCTGCGTCCAGCCGAGATGGCCGTGACCGGTATTGACGTAGAGTCCCGCGACGGATGTGGCGCCGATGTACGGGCGACCGTCGGCCGACATCGGGCGCAATCCGCACCAGGGGCGCGCGCTCGAGCGATCCACCGTGCGCGAGAGCGTCGGGCTCAAGGCCGCGAGCAGCCTCCACAGCGCCTGCACCCGCCCCGGGCGCAGTGAGAGGTCCCAGCCGCTGAATTCGGCGGTGCCGGCCAGCCGCAGCGTGGCTCCGAGCGGCGTCATCACCGCGTGGAGCGAGTCGTCCGAGAGGGCGTGCCGGGGACCCGCGCCCGGATCGATGGGGATCGACAGCGAATAGCCCTTCACCGGCCGCACGTGCACGTGCACCCCGCAGGCCGCCAGCAACGCCGTCGACCATGGCCCCCCCGCCACAACTACGTGCGAGCCCGGCACGAAGCCGCCGGCGGTCTCCACTCCCACCGCCCGGCCGGCGGTCACACGCAGCGCGTGCACGGCTCGATTGACCACGACCTTCACGCCGCGTGCCTCGAGCCGCTCGCGCAACGCCCGGCAGAAGAGCAACGCGTCGCCGCTCTCATCCGTCGGAAAGTGGATGGCACCGACCAGGTCGCCGCGGATCTCATCGAGCAGCGGCTCGAGCCGCGCCGTGGCGGCGGGGTCGAGCGGCTCGCCGAGGAGCCCGAGGGGCGCGAGCGAGCGTAGCTCGGCTACGGCGTGTTGGAAGGAGAGCGGATTGCGGTACACCTCGAGCGTGCCGCGCGTCCCCACGGCGTACTCGAGGTTGAGCGCGGTGCGCCACGCCTGCAGCCGCTCCAGGCTGTAGGCGCACAGGCGGTAGTTGGCCTGCATCGAGCTGTGATAGGAGCGCGGCGCCGAGGCCGCCAGGAACCGCAGGCCCCAGCCGATATAGCCGGGGATGGCCCGCGGCCGCAGCAGCATCGGCGCGTCCTCGCGCCCGAGCCAGCGCAGCAGCTGCCAGTGCACACCGGGCGCGTTCCAGGGATCGGGCATCGAGGGCGTCAGGATCCCGCCGTTGGCGAAGCTGGTCTCGAGCGCGACATCCTCGCGCCGCTCGAGCACCTGGACCGTGTAGCCGGCCTCGTGCAGCGCGTAAGCGCTGCTAAGGCCCGCAAGGCCACCGCCAACCACGATGACGTCGCCGCGAGTCATGGACGGAGCTATTCGATGGCGCTCGCGGACCGGGCGCGCTCGCGCAGCACGAACTTCTGGATCTTTCCGGTGGAGGTCTTGGGGATCTCCTCGAAGCGCACCTCGCGCGGAACCTTGTAGCCGGCGAGCAGTCCGCGGCAGTGGGCGATCAGCTCCTCGGCGGTCGCCGCGGCGCCGCTCTTGAGCTCGACGTAGGCGAGCGGCGCCTCACCCCACTTGGGATCCGGCCGCGCCACCACCGCGCACACCATGACGGCCGGATGCCGGTAGAGCGCATCCTCGATCTCGAGCGAGCTGATGTTCTCGCCGCCGGAGATGATGATGTCCTTGCTGCGGTCGCGGATCTTCACGTAGTGGTCGGGCTCCAGCACGCCGAGATCGCCGCTGTGAAACCAGCCGCCGGCGAACGCCTGAGCGGTCGCCTGCGGGTTCTTGAGATAACCCTTCATGACGATGTTGCCGCGGAACATGACCTCGCCGAGCACCTGCGCATTGGCCGGCACGGCGCACATCGTCTGCGGCTCGAGCACCGTCATGCCCTCCTCGAGAACGTAACGCACCCCCTGGCGGCCGTTGAGCCGCGCCTGCTCCGCGACGCTCGCCCCGGCCCAGGAGGCGCGCTTGGCCGCGACCGCCGCCGGTCCATAGGTCTCGGTGAGGCCGTAGACGTGGGTCAGATCGAAGCCGATGCGCTGCATGCCCTCGATCATGGCCACCGGCGGGGCCGCTCCCGCGACCAGAGCGCGCACCCGCTGCGTGAGACCGGCGCGCCAGGCGGGCTCGGCGTTGATCAGCATGTTGTGCACGATGGGCGCGCCGCAGTAGTGATCCACGCCGTGGCTGCGCATCGCATCGAGGATCGCGCGCGGCTCCACCCTGCGCAGGCACACCTGCGTGCCGCCGAGCATGGCCACGGTCCAGGGGAAGCACCAGCCGTTGCAATGGAACAGCGGCAGCGTCCACAGGTAGGTCGGAAACTGCGGCATGCTCCAGCAGAGCGCGTTCGACACGGCGTTGAGATAGGCGCCGCGGTGATGCGTCACCACGCCCTTGGGGTTGCCGGTGGTACCGGAGGTGTAGGAGACCGCGATCGCGTCCCATTCGTCGGCCGGACCCTCGAGGCGCGCGAGCGGGGCATGAGATGCGAGCAATGCCTCGTACTCGAGCGTGCCGAGGCGCGCTCCCGGCCCGGCATATTCCGAGTCGCAGACATCGATCACGACGGGCGTGCGGCCGTGCTCGGCGCGCAGGATGTGCAGCGCGCGCGCCATGAGCGGCGCGAATTCGCGCTCGGTGATCAGCACCGCCGTCTCGCAGTGCTGCATCTGCCAGGCGAGGAGAGGTGCGTCGAGGCGCGTGTTGAGCGTATGGATCACGGCATTGAGCGCCGGCACCGCGTAGTGCGCCTCGATCATCTCCGGCGTGTTGGTGAGCATGGTGCTCACCGTGGTGCCGCGCTGCACCCCGAGCGCGCGCAGCGCGGCCGCGAGCCGCGCGCTGCGCTCGTGCGTCTCGCGCCAGCTGTAGCGGCGGCTGCCGTGCACCACCGCCGGCAGGTCGCCGTACACCTCGGCGCTGCGCTCGACGAAGCTCACCGGCGACAGCGCCACGTAGTTGGCGGGGTTCTTATCCAGCGACTCGTCGTAGATGCTCATGGTCCTCAGCTCATCCGCCCGCGCCGGAGTCGCGGAACTTGATGGCGGCATGCGTGCCGTCGCAGAAGGGCTTGTGCTTCGAGGCGCCGCAGCGGCACAGCGTCACGCGGTTACGCACCTCGTAGGCAAAGCCGTCGGCGGCGATGACCGGGATCCCGCCGCGCAGCCACAGCGGCCCGCTCACTCCCTCGGGAGGATCCTCGATCACGCCGATCGACACCGCCAGGTGATGCTCGATCGGCTTGCCCGTGGCCCGGTCCCACGCGACCAGGCGTCCCGAGGGGCAGTTGTTCACCTGGCGCACGAAGGTGGCGCGCACTTCGGCCTCATCGGTGCGCTCGACCTGGGCCCACACCTGCCCGTGCGGGTCGCAGAAGCGCGCGAACGCGCACAGGGCTTCCGCGTCCGTGAGCGACAGCGCCGGTCCCTCCGTGAGCTGCGCCTGCTCCCGGTACGGCTGGCGGCTCGCGGTCTCGGTGCCGTCGAAACCGATCTTCTTGTGCGTGCCATCGCAGAAGGGCTTGGTTTGCGAGTGCCCGCAGCGGCACAGCGCATAGCTCTCCTGCGGCGGGAAAGCATGACTCTCCCGCCATTCCTCCGAGCCGCCCTCCCGGTCGGCGACGATCGTCTGCCGCGCCAAAGGCACGGCGCCACTCACGAGGTACGGCCCGTTCTTCGTGACGACCACCCGCGGCTCGCCCTTAGGTTTAGTCATGAATGACTCCCCGGACCCGCTGTTGTTGGATCGTCCGCGGCGCCGGAGCGCCTAGACTGTACCAAGCGCGTGCGCCCCACAAGAGTGTGGCCCGCGTGCGGAGCTTGAGCGAATAATGCGCCCGGCACGCCCACCCCCTGGAGCGACAAGCGGAGCAGACCATGGCCAGGAAGACCCGCCCGGTACCGTCCATACCGAAGCTCGGCAGGCACCGCTACGCACGCGACCTGCGGGCGCTGCAGATCGAGCTGGTGAAACTGCACCGCCACGTCATCGCCCACGGACGCAAGGTGCTGGTGATCCTCGAGGGACGCGACGCGGCCGGCAAGGACGGCACCATCAAGCGCATTGCCGAGCACCTGAGCCCGCGCGAGGTGCGCGTGGTGGCCCCCGGCAAGCCGAGCGATCGCGAGGAGACCGAGTGGTACTTTCAGCGCTTCACCGTGCATCTGCCGGCGGCTCAGGAGATCGTGCTGTTCAACCGCAGCTGGTACAACCGCGCCGGCGTCGAGTACGTCATGAAGTTCTGTACGCGCGCCGAGCATGAGGCCTTCCTCGAGGCGGCTCCGGGCTTCGAGCGGATGCTGGTGCGCTCGGGCATCCACCTCCTCAAGTACTATCTCGACATCAGCCGCGCCGAGCAGGCGCGGCGGCTGCGTGAGCGGCGCCGCGACCCGCTCAGGCAGTGGAAGCTGAGCCCCGTGGACGAGGCGGCACAACAGCATTGGAGCGACTACAGCCGCGCCCGCGACCAGATGCTCGAGCGCACCCACTCGCGCGATGCGCCCTGGATGGTAGTGCGCGCCGACGACAAGCACCAGGCACGGCTCAACGTCATTCGCGACATACTGGCGCGCGTGCCGGCGCCCGATGTGACGCGCCGCCTGGCCCGGCCCGACCCGCGCGTAGTGCGCGAGTTCAGCGAGCCGCTGGTGCGCTCGGGGTGGGTCGCACGCTGAGCGGCACGGCGCGCGCTGCCCTCGCGGCAGACGGTGTTGGACTTTGGTTACAATGCCGCACCGCATGCACGAGCCACGCGCCGCCACGCCGTCCTTCGCCGTCCAGGCGCTCATGTACGTCGGTACGGCGTTGGTGATGCTCGGCAACTACTACGGCTACGATTCCGTCGCGCCGGTCGCCGAACAGCTGTCGCGCGAGCTGCACTTCAGCGACACGCAGATCGGCACCCTGAACGCCATCTACAGCCTGCCCAACATTTTCCTGGTGGTGGCGGGAGGCGTGCTGGTGGATCGCTTCACCGCGCGGCGCCTGGTGGTGTTCACGACCGCGCTGTGCCTGGTGGGCGCGCTGGTGACCGCAGTCGGCGCGCAGTTCCCGGTGATGGCCACCGGGCGGCTCCTGTTCGGGATCGGCTCGGAGACGCTCGCGGTCGCGACCACGGTGGCGCTCGCGCAGTGGTTCGCGGGCCGCTACTTCGCGCTGCTGTTCGCGCTCAACCTCTCCCTCGCACGCCTCGGCTCCTACTTGGCCGACCGCTCGCCCTCCTTCGCCAGCTCCCTGTATGCGCACGGGTGGCAGCCGCCGATGTGGCTCGCGGCCGGCTTCGCGGTGGTCTCGTTCGCGGGAGCGCTCCTCTACTTCTGGCTCGACCGGCGCGAGGCGCCGCGCGGCACCCTGGCGCTGCCGCCGCCCCCGGAGCGCTTCGACTGGCACCACCTGCTCTCCTTCCGCAGGGAATACTGGCTGCTGGTGGCCACCTGCGTAACGTTCTATTCGGTCATCTTCCCGTTCCGCAGCACCTTCGCCATCAAGTATCTGCAGGAAGCGCACGGGCTGACGCTCGATGCCGCCAGCACGCTCAACAGCTACGTATTCCTCGGCGCCGTATTCGCCACGCCGGTATTCGGTTTCCTGCTGGACCGGACCGGGCGCAATGCGCCGCTGCTCGCCGCGGGGGCGGTGCTGCTGCCCTTGAGCTTCCTGGTGCTGGCGGTGCTGCCGGGCAGTGCCGGGCTCTCAACCGCGCTGCTCGGCGTGAGCTTCTCGTTCCTGCCCGCGGTGCTCTGGCCCACGGTGGTGCGCTACACGCCGCCGGAGCACCTCGGTACGGCCTACGGGCTGATGACGGCGCTGCAGAACGCGGGGCTCTTCGGCGCGAACCTCGCAGCCGGCTACCTCAACGACACCAGCGGCGCGAGCGCCACCAACCCGGGCGGCTACGCTCCCATGCTGTGGTTCTTCGGCACACTCAGCCTCGCGGCGTTCCTGTGCACACTGGTGCTGTGGTTGCTCGATCAGGGTGTGGCCGCGGCGCGTCCGGCCGTGGCTGGCAGCCACGACTGAACGCGCCCGGCGCGGGCTGACTCAGGCCTTGGCGTAGTTGCTGGCGCCGAACCAGTCCACGACCACTACCGGCTCGTTGCCGACGACCCAGGCGTCGTGTCCGCTCGGGAGCGAGGTGATATCCCCCGGACCGGCGACAAACTCGGTGCCGTCATCCATACGGATGCCGAGGCGCCCGCTCACGTGGTACTGGAAGTGTGGAGCGGTGCAGCTGTGGGTCTTGGCGATCGGCTTGACGTCGTTCGACCAGCGCCAGCCCGGCTGAAAAACCAGCCGCCCTACTTCGCCGCCCCCGACTTTGAGGATCTCGGCGTGCCCGCGCGGGAATTCGCGCTTCTCGTCCGGCTTGAGGAAAGTCTTGTGCTCGGTCGTCTGCATGTGGCCCCCTGCGGCGGCGCAAATGCCGCCTTTAGGGTCGATTATCTACCAACTAGTAGATAGAAACAATAGCCCCCAGCTGCTATCATGCTCTTTATGAGCCGACCCTCGAGCCAGCCGCCCGACGCAACCCGCACGCGCATCCTCGACGTGGCCGAGCGGCTGGTGCAGACGCGCGGCTTCAACGGCTTCAGCTATGCCGACATCGCCGTCGAGGTCGGCATCACCAAGGCGAGCCTGCACTATCACTTCGCCACCAAGGCCGAACTCGGCCGCATGCTGGTAGAGCGCTACACCGAAGCCTTCAACGCGGCGCTCGCCGCGATCGCCACCGGCTCGCGCGACGCGCAGCAGCGGCTGCGCGACTACGTCAGCCTCTACACCAACGTGCTGTCCGATCAACGCATGTGCCTCTGTGGCATGGTGGCCGCCGAGTACGGCACGCTACCCTCGCAGATGCAGACGGCAATTCGCGCGTTCTTCGAGATCAATGAGAGCTGGCTCACCGCGCAGATCGAGCACGGGGTCCAGGCGGGTCGCCTGTCGCCGCGGCTTAGCTCCCGCGACGCGGCCCGCATGCTGGTGGGTGCGCTCGAGGGCGAGATGCTGGTCGCGCGGGCCTACGGCGACCCGTCGAGGTTCGAGACGGCCTCGGGGCTGCTCCTGGCACAACTGAGCAACGGCGCAGCATCTGCCGCAGAGGCAGGCCACGTCCGCAAGCCGGGACGGCGCATAAAGGCGCGGCCACGCTCGGCGCGCCGCCACGGCTAGTCCATGGCCTGGCTCACCCCGCTGTTCGTGCTCGCGGTGCTCGCGGGCCTGGGTCTGGAGCTGTGGCTCTCCCAGCGCCAGGCCACCGCCGTCGCCCGCCATCGCGGCGTGGTGCCGGAGCCGTTTGCAGCCAGCGTCTCCGCGCAGGAACACGCCCGGGCGGCCGACTACACCATCGCGAAGGTGCACCTCGGCCGCATCGGCTTGATTGTGGACGCCGCGCTGGTGCTCGCTCTCACGGTCGGCGGCGGCCTCGCGGCGCTCGATGGCCTGTGGCGCCGCTCGCAGCTCGCGGAGCCGTGGCTGGGACTCGCTGTCATTGCCTCCGTCGCGCTCATTGCCCGCCTGGTGAGCCTGCCGCTCTCGGTGTGGCGCACGTTCGGACTCGAGGCGCGCTTCGGCTTCAACCGCACGACGGCTGCGCTCTACCTCGCCGACCTCGCCAGGAGTCTCGCGCTCACGCTGATACTCGGCGGGCCGCTGCTCCTCGCGACGCTGCTGCTGATGGAGCGCGCCGGCCGCTGGTGGTGGCTCGCGGCGTGGTGTCTGTGGCTTGCGGTCATGCTGGTGATGGCCTGGGCGTGGCCGGCGTTCATCGCGCCGCTCTTCAATCGCTTCTCGCCGCTCGCCGACCAGGCGCTCAAGTCACGTATCGAGGCGCTGCTCGAGCGCTGCGGCTTCGCCTCCAGGGGGGTATTCGTGGTCGACAGCTCGCGCCGCTCGAGCCACGGCAACGCCTACTTCACCGGGATTGGCCGGCACAAGCGCATCGTATTCTTCGACACGCTGCTCGAGACGCTTGGGGCTGGCGAGGTGGAGGCGGTGCTGGCGCACGAGCTGGGGCACTTTCGCCTCAAGCACGTTCGCAAGCGGCTGCTGGTCTCGGTCGCGGCCGCGTTCGCCGGACTCGCCACGCTCGGCTGGCTGGCCACACAAAGCGGCTTCTACCGCGCACTCGGCGTGCCGACGCCCTCGGCGCACGCGGCGCTCGTGCTGTTCGTGCTGGCGGTGCCGGCGTTCACTTTCTTCATCACGCCGCTCGCCTCGCTCTGGTCGCGCCGGCATGAGTTCGAGGCGGATGCTTTTGCGACGCGCCAGGCGAGTGCCGCCGAGCTCGCCGCGGCGCTCGTGAAGCTGCATCGCGACAATGCCAGCACTCTGACCCCCGATTCTCTATACGCCGCCTTCTACTACTCGCACCCTCCCCCACTGGTACGAATCACCCGACTGCGGGGGCAGGCGCAGGCCGCTTAAGCGCTTACGGGATGTAATAGAGGTCGATCGACTTGCCGATCCGCTCGACGGGCCGGTAAGCATCGAGCCAGGCGTAGTCGCTCAGATTGCGGGTGCGCGCGAGCTGCGAGACCGCCACCCAGCCGGTGGTGGGATGGTGAGGCGGGAGGATCACGAGCGGCGGCAGCGGCTCGCGAGTGAGGTCAGCCGTGCCGCGGTAGGCGAGACTCAGGCGCGGAATCTTCAGCTCCGCCGCCCGCGTCTCGAGACGCCGCAGATCCTGGCCCCAGTCGAGGTCCGAGTCGACCAGCACGCGCTCGGGGTGGGAGACGGTCTCATTGAACCAGGCGAGGTAGTCCGGCCACGCGGACCACAGCGTGCTCAACTGCCAGGTGAGAACGACCGCGAGCACCACGGTGCCCGCCGCGGCCAGGCGCCGGTCGCGCATGCGGCGCAATGCCTGCCACGCCCGCGTCACGACCCAGGCGGCGCCGAGCGCGAGCAGCGGATACAGGATCAGCACGTGGCGTATGCCGATGTTGATGTGGCTGAAGCCGCTCGCGAACACCAGGATCGCGACGATCAGCACCGCGGGCGTGATCCGCCAGTTGTCGCCGTTCCGCCAGCCGTCGCGGGCGAGCCAGGCGACGCCGGCGCTGCCGGCCGCGAGCAGCGGCAGCGGCGTCTTCACCGCGAGCGCAACCAGATAGAAGTACCACCAGCCGGTCATGCGCACCTCTCCGAGCAGGTACGACAGATGACCGCCATCGTTGTGGGCCTTGACGGCTACGATCCCGTTGACCAGATCCTTCAGCTCGCGCGGCAGCCACAGGTGCCCGAGCAGCACTCCGAGCCCATGATCCAGGCCCGGCCGCTCCAACAGGTAGGAAACGGCCCAGGCGAAGCGCGCCGCGACCCGGGCCTCGTTCGGGGCGCGGATGCCGTAGGCGATGAAGAGCGGCACGAGCGCGGCGAGTGCCACGAGGGCGAGCTCCGCGGCGCGCAGGCGCCGGATACGCGCGCGCTCCGCAGGCGTGGCGTGCGGCGCCAGCACCCAGTGAGTCAGGCCGAGAGCGAGCAGCGACATCCCGATGTACGGCACGGCCGAGAACTTGGTCCCCACCGCGAATCCGCTCGCGAGCCCGAACAGCACCGCGGTACGCCAGCTCGGCGTATCGAGCCAGCGGTCGAGAGCGTAGAGGGCGAGCAGAATGGTCGCGGCCGCCGCCACGTCGAGCGCCGCGAGACCCGCATGCCCGAGCACCGGCGGCACCGACAGCAGGAGGATCACTGCGAGCAGCGCCGCACCTTCGCCCGCGAGCATCCGCCGCGCCCACAGCCAGGTCACGAACAGGAGCAGCGCGAGAAACGGCAGCGCTCCGGCGCGCGCGAGCGTGAGATACAGATCGTACTTGCCGTCGCGGTAGAGGATGTCCTCGCCCTCGGTCACGCCGCTCGGCGGCGGTGTGCCGTAGGAATGGGCGCCAGCGAGGTACGGCCCGAGCGCGAGCACCACGCGGCCGATCGGCGGGTGCTCGGTGTCGTATTCGTAGTAGCCGCGATCGAGCAGCTCCACCCCGGCGGCGAGGTGCTCCGGCTCATCCCAGGTCGCGAAGAACACGTGCCAGGTGCTGGCCACGAGCCCACAGGCCCCGAGCACGATCAGCGCGAGCGCGATGCGTGCGGCCGGCGTCGCGCGCGCAACCGTCGCGGTGCCCGGCTCAGTCACCGAACGGGTGCCGCAGCACGATGGTCTGGTCGCGGTCCGGGCCGGTGGAGATCATGTCGAGCGGCACCTGGGCGAGCGCCTCGAGCCGCTCGAGATAGCGGCGGGCGTTGCCGGGGAGCGCCGCGTACTCGGTGACCCCGACGGTCGATTCGCGCCAGCCTGGCAGCTCCTCGTACACCGGCTCGATGCCGGCGTAGCCCTCCACCGTGAGCGGCGGCTCGGGCGTCACCGCCCCATCGATCCGATAGCCCACGCCGATGCGAATGGTGTCGAGCCCGTCGAGCACGTCGAGCTTGGTGATGCACAGGCCCGAGACGCTCGAGTTCACGATCGCGCGCTTCAGGGCCACCCAATCGAACCAGCCGCAGCGGCGGCGGCGCCCGGTCACCGAGCCGAACTCGTGACCGACGCGCGACAGGTGCTCACCGTATTCGTCGAAGAGCTCGGTCGGAAACGGCCCGGCGCCGACCCGGGTCGTGTAGGCCTTGACGATGCCGAGCACGCCGTCGAAGGCGCGGGGACCCAAGCCCGTGCCGGTGGCGGCGAAGCCTGCCGTGGTGTTGGACGAGGTCACGAAAGGGTAGGTGCCGAGGTCCACGTCGAGCATGGCTCCCTGCGCGCCCTCGAACAGCACGTTGGCATCGGCGGCGCGCAGCTCCGCGAGCGCGCGCGTCACGTCGGTAATGAGCGGCTTCAGACGCTCGCCGAGCGCGAGCTGCGCATCGAGGGTCTGCTGAAAATCGACCGGCGGCAGGCGGTAGTAGTGCTGCAGCAGGAAGTTATGGAAGTCGAGCACCTCGCCGAGCTTGGCGGCGAAGCGGTCGCGCTGGAAGAGGTCCGCGACCCGCACGGCGCGGCGCGCCACCTTGTCCTCGTAGGCCGGCCCGATGCCGCGCCCGGTGGTGCCGATGGCGTTGGCGCCGCGGGCGCGCTCGCGCGCCTGATCGAGCAGCACGTGCGAGGGCAGGATCAGCGGGCATTGCGGCGAGACAGCCAACCGCTCGAACACCGGCACGCCCTGCTCGATCAGCATGTCGCTCTCGGCGAACAGCGCCTCGAGCGACAGCACCACGCCGTTGCCGATGAAACAGCGCACCTCTCGGCGCAGGATCCCGGAAGGGATGAGAGACAGGACGGTCTTCTTGCCGCCGATCACCAGCGTGTGGCCGGCGTTGTGTCCGCCCTGGAAGCGCGCTACCGCGGCCGCGCGCTCGGTGAGCAGGTCGACGACCTTGCCTTTGCCTTCATCGCCCCACTGGGTGCCGATGACGACGACGAATCTGCCCATGCGTGCCTACCGCGCCACGAACAGGATGATCACGCCGACCAGCATGGAACCTAAGCCCGCGATGCGCAACTCGCGGTCGCGCACCTCGAGCAGCCGCGCGAGCGCGCGTTTCACGCCCTGCGGATGGATGAACGGGGCGATACCTTCGAACACGAGAAACAGGCCAAACGCGGCCGCGAGATCGGAGAGATTCACGCCGTCGGCTTCACTTGGCTCCGCGGCGCTTGTCCGGGTCCTTCAGGTACTTGAAGAACTCCCCGTCGGGAGTCAGTACCAGAAGGTCCCCGTCCTTGCCGAGAGAGCGCTCGTAGGCCTGCAGGCTCCGGTAGAAGGCGTAGAACTCGGGGTCCTTCGAGTAGGCGCGCGCGTAGGTCTGGGTCGCCGCCGCATCGCCCTCGCCGCGGATGCGCAGCGCATCGCGCTCGGCGTTGGCGAGTATCTCGGTGCGGCGCCGCTCGGCCGCGGCGCGAATTCCGGTGCTGGTGCTCTGCCCTTCGGCGCGCAGCCGCCCGGCGGTCTTGGCGAAGCTCTGCTTCATGCTCTCGAAGACGCGTGCGGCAACATCGTCCGGCAGATCGATGCGCTGTACGCGCACGTCGACCAGCTCGACGCCCAAGCCGGCGCCGCTCTTGCTCGCCTGCCCGAACATCTCACTCGTGACCGCGGCGCGCTCCGCCGACACGATCTGCTGGAGCGTGCGCTGCGCCACCACGCCCTTGATCCCGTCCTTGACGATGTCGGCGAGGCGCTCGCCCGCCAGCTCAACCCGGCCGCCGGTCGCCGTGTAGAACTGCACCGGGTCCTTGACGCGCCACTTGATGTAGAAGTCGACGATCAGTCCGCGGTTGTCGTTGGTGAGGAAGGTCTCGCCGTTGTAGGACTGCGAGAGGATGCGCCGGTCGAACTTGGTGACCACGTCCCAGGGCCACTTGTAGTGCAGCCCCGGCACATAGTGGCTGCCCTTGACGGCCCCGAACTCGGTGACGATGGCGACCTCGGTCTCGCTCACCGTGAAGAGCGAGAGTCCCACGAGCACCAGCGCCACGCCGAGCGCCAGCAGCACCGGGAACAGCCGTCCGCTCATCAGCGTTCCCCCCGGCCGCGTGCCTCGATGGTCACCTGCTCGGGCTGCTCCTTGGCGGCACCGCCCGCGGGCTGCTCGCCCGTCTCGGAGGCGGCGCCCGTCTGCTTCTCGAGCAGCTTGTCGACCGGTAAGTAGATCATGTTGCTGCCGGCGCGGGCATCGATGAGCACCTTGTGGGCACGCGCGAGCACGTTCTCGACTGCATCGACGTACATGCGCTTGCGCGTCACCTCGGGGGCGAGCGCATAGGCGCCCTGAAGCTGCGTGAAGCGCGACGCCTGGCCCTCGGCGAGCGCGGTCACCTGCGCCCGGTAGGCCTCGGCGTCCTGCTGGATGCGCCCGGCCGAGCCTTGTGCGACCGGAACGATGCTGTTGGCGTACGCCTCGGATTCGAGGATGAAGCGCTCCTTGTCGGCCTGCGCCTTGTTGGCGTCGCGCTGCGAGGGAATCACCGCATCCGGCACCTGCACGTCCTTCAGGTTCACGGTGGTCACGGTGATCCCGGAGTCGTAGAAGTCGAGCACGTGCTGGATGAGCTCCTTGGTGCGCCGGGTGATGTCCGGGCGCGTATTGCCGACCAGCACCTCATCGAGCGTGCTGCGGCCGATGGTCTCGCGGATGGCGCTCTCGCTCACCTCGTTGAGCGTCGCTTCCGGGTCGCTCACTCGGAACAGCTTCTTCACCGGGTCGGTGTACTGGTACTGGACCGAGAACACCAGGTCCACCAGGAAAACGTCCGAGGTCAGCACGCGCGACTTGAAGTCGCTCGAGTTGACGCTGGCGACGTTGACCCGCGTGACCGTCTCGATCGGCCACGGCAGGCGCCAGCCGACGCCCGGGGGGCGCACCGGCAGGACCAGCCGGCCGAAGCGCTGGATGATGCCGCGCTCGGCGGCCGTGACCTGATAGAAACCGCTGAAGAGCCACAGCGCGATCACCACCAGAACCGCCACCACCAGCAGCGATCCGCCCTCGCCGCCGCGGCCGCCCGAGCGCCACAGCGACTCGAGCCAGCGCTGCCAGCTCTTCAAGCGCTCATCGAGGTCAGGCGCGCCCTGGCCCGGGCGACGCCCCCACGGATTGTTCGGACCGTTTGGTTGATTCCACGGCATAGGGAGAGTTGTTCTGCGCCTTCAGTCAGCGCAGCTTGGTCGCGCTCACGGCGCCGCCCGATTGTAGGTAGGCACCCGAGGGGGCACAAGCCGTGTCGGGTCCCTGCACCTCGAGGATCTGTACGCCCGCGGTGCGCGCCAACTGCAGCAGCTCGAGGTCGGGAAGCTCCACGGCGAGCTCGATCGAGCCATCCGGCGAGCTCGCCTCGGCGCGCACTGCCTGCGCGGAGTACAGGCGCGAGCGCAGCGCACCGGCACTCGCCGGCATCTTGAGACGCGCCCGGCGCGCAAAGCGCGCGAGCCGCTCAGCCACCGCGCTCATCAGCAGGTCGAGACCTGAGCGCTGCTCGGCCGAGATCCACACCGCGCTCGCCCGCCCCTCGCCGTCGCGATCGAGGCGCGGCGGCACGGTGAGCCGATCGATCTTGTTGTAGACGATGAGCTGCGGTATCGCGCGCGCGCCGATCTCCTCGAGCACCGCGTCCACCTGGGCGAGCTGCTCGGAGCGGCGCGGGTTGCTCGCATCCACGACGTGCAGCAGCAGCGTCGCCGCGCGCGCCTCGGTGAGCGTCGACTGGAACGCCGCGACCAGCTCGTGCGGCAGCTCGCGAATGAAGCCCACCGTGTCCGCCACCACCACCGCGGTACCGCCGGGGAGTGTGATGCGGCGTACCGTCGGGTCGAGGGTGGCGAACAGCTGATCAGCGATGTAGGCGTCGGCGCCGGTGAGCGCGCGGAAGAGCGTCGACTTGCCGGCGTTGGTATAGCCGACGAGCGCCAGCGATGGCACGGGAATCTCCGCGCGCATCTGCCGCCCGGTCTCGCGCTGCTGCTTAAGCTTCGCGAGCCGCTTGCCGAGCACGCGCACGCGTTGCCCGATGATGCGGCGGTCGGTCTCGAGCTGCGTCTCGCCCGGACCGCGCAGTCCGATGCCGCCCTTCTGACGTTCGAGGTGCGTCCAGCCGCGCACCAGGCGGCTCGCGATGTGCTTGAGCTGCGCGAGCTCGACCTCGAGTTTGCCTTCATGGCTGCGCGCGCGCTGCGCGAAGATGTCGAGGATGAGCCCGTTGCGGTCCAGCACGCGCCTGCCCGTCAGCTTCTCGAGATTGCGCTCCTGGCTCGGGCTCAGGGCGTGATCGATGAGGATCACCTCGGCGTCATGGGCTTCGGCGGCAACCTTGAGCTCCTCGGCCTTGCCGCTGCCGAGGAAGTAGCGCGGATCGGGGCGGTCACGCCGGCCGGTCACCGTGGCCACCGGCTGGGCGCCGGCGGACAGCGCGAGTTGCGTAAACTCCTGCAGGTCTTCCGGATCGACGGGGGCGCCTACACCTAAGCGCACCAACAGGGCGCGCTCACCGGACCGCGGGCGCTCGAACACTCAGGCTTCCCGGGGGTGGGGGCATCATTCGGCAGGCGTCTCGGGCCCCGCGCCGCCCTCGTCCGCAGACAGGCGCACATTGCGCGCGGGCACGACGGTGGAAATCGCGTGCTTGTAGACCATCTGGCTCACGCTGTTCTTGAGCAGCACGACGAACTGGTCGAAGGAATCGATCTGGCCCTGCAATTTAATGCCGTTCACCAGGTAGATGGAGACCGGCACCCGCTCCTTGCGCAGGGCGTTCAAAAAGGGGTCCTGCAGAGACTGTCCTTTGGCCATTCGGGTTCTCCTTGTTTTGTGCGAATTCGAATTCTTTGCACGGCAGCCGGACCGCGCCCGAGCTTCCCTGTTGTTACGCGATCCTCAAGGGTCAAGCAAATGTACCGCACCCGCAGGCACGGGACCGACGCTACATCTTAACACGCGGGGGGCCTCTCTCAGAACCCAAGCGCCGTCAATGCATTACATATGTCCCGGTTCCACGACGCCTCGGACGCCGGGTTGAGCCATTCTGCGCGGCTTTCAGCGCGCATCCAGGTCAGCTGCCGTTTGGCCAGTTGGCGCGTCGCGGCAAGCGCGCGCCCTACGGCCTCCGGGAGATCGTACTGCCCGTCGAGATGGGCCCACAGTTGCCGGTAGCCTACCGCGCGCATCGAGGAATGCTCAGCTGTGAGATCACCCCGGTCGCGCAGGCGCCTCACCTCGTCGAGAAAACCGCCGGCCATCATGGCCTCGAGGCGCCGGGCCAGGCGCTCGTGCAGCACCGCCCGGTCGGGCGGGTTGAGTGTCCAGTAGCGCACGCTGAAGGGCGCGAGCGGACTCGCCGTCGCGCGCTGCAGGAGCGACATCGGCTGACCGGTAGCGTGGCAGACCTCGAGCGCCCGTTGAATCCGCTGCGCGTCGTTAGGCGCGACGCGCGCGGCGGCCGCGGGGTCGAGGCGGGCGAGCTCGGCGTGCAGGGCGGGCCAGCCGAGCCTTGCCGCGCGTGCATCGAGCTCGCGGCGCAGTCCGGGGCTGGCTTCGGGCAACGCCGCCAGCCCGTCGAGGAGCGAGCGCAGATATAACATCGTGCCGCCGACCAGGAGCGGTGCCCGGCGGCGGGCATGGATGTCGCGAATGCAGGCGAGTGCGTCGCTCACGAACCTCCCGGCCGAGTAGCTCTCCGCCGGATCGCAGATGTCGATGAGGTGATGCGGAATGCGCCCGCGCACCTCCGGCGCCGGCTTTGCCGTCCCGATGTCGAGTCCCCGGTATACCAAGGCCGAGTCCACGCTCACGATCTCCACGGGAGCGCTTTCGGCCAGGCGGATCGCCCAGTCGGTCTTGCCCGCGCCGGTGGGGCCGCTCAAGAGGAGCACGGGCAGGCGCCCGGTGCCGGATGCGCCCCCTGACACTCAACGCCCCCGGAGGAACAACTGGTCGAGCTGCGTGAGCGACAGGCGGGTCCAGGTGGGCCGGCCGTGGTTGCACTGGTTGGCGCGTTCGGTCGCCTCCATCTGCCGCAGCAACGCGTTCATTTCCGGGATCGTCAGCCTGCGGTGCGCGTGTATCGCACTGCGGCAGGCGAGCGTGCCGAGGAAGCGGTCCGCGGCGGCCTCGAGATGGTGGGAATCGGCATCCAGGACGGGGTCCCGGACCAGGGCAGTCAGCAGCTCGCCGACGTCACGCGCATCGAGCAGCGCCGGCACGGCGCGCACGGCAAGGCGCGTGGGACCGAGCGCGTCCAGCTCGAAGCCGGCCCGTTCGAAATCGGCGCGCCGCTCGAGCAGCGAGCCGAGCTCGTGCTCTTTAAGCTCGATGACGAGCGGCGTGAGGAGCCGTTGCGTGGCGGGGGACCCAAGACCGCGCTCGGCCTTGAGCTGCTCGTAGAGCACGCGCTCGTGCCCGGCGTGCATGTCGATGAGCACGAGACCCTCGCGGTTCTGCGCGAGGATGTACACGCCGTGCAGCTGCGCGAGCGCGGCACCGAGCGGCTGCTCGTCGGCCGGCAACGGCGCCGGCGCCGATTCGCGCACCATGGCGGCAAGCGCCCAAGGGTCGGGCGCTGCGTCGGCAAAGGCGAGGGACGCGCCCGGTCGGCCAGGGTACGCCGGGGATGAGGGGAGCGGTGCTCCATTGCCGCCGGGACTCGCGGCGGCGGGCGCGGCCGCAAGGTTCGGCCGCGTGGCCGCGAGCGCCCGCTCCACCGCGCGAAACACGAAATCGTGAATCTGGCGGCTGTCGCGGAAGCGCACTTCGAGCTTGGCGGGATGCGCGTTCACGTCGACCAGCTTCGGGTCGAGTGTCAGGTAGAGGACATAGGCGGCGTGGCGGCCGTGGTAGAGAACGTCGCGGTACGCGAGGCGGACCGCGTTCATCAGCAGCCGGTCGCGCACGCTCCGTCCGTTGACGAACCAGAACTGCTGATCAGGCTGCGCGCGCGAGCGGGTCGGCAAGCCCACCCAGCCGGAGAGCATCACCGGTCCCGCCGCGTGCCTGACCGCTACGGCGCCCGCGGCAAAATCCCTGCCGAGGACCGCCTCGAGCCGCTCGGCCTCCCCGCTCGCGCCAGCCACGGCCGGCGTCTCGAGCAGCACCCGCTCGCCGTGGCGCAGGCGAAAGCTCACGTCGAAACGCGACAGGGCGAGACGCTCCATGAGGCGCACGATGTGCGTGAGCTCGGTCGCCTCGCTCCGCACGAACTTGCGCCGCGCCGGCACGTTGAAAAACAACTCGCGCACCTCGACGCTGGTTCCGGGCGGGTGCGCCGCGGGGCGCACGGGCCCGACCGTGGCACCCTCGACGGTGATCTCGGCCGCCTGCCCGGCGAGCGCCGCGCGCGAGGCGATCCTGAGGCGCGACACCGAGCCGATCGAGGGCAGTGCCTCGCCGCGAAAGCCGAGGGTCGCGATCGCCTCGAGGTCCTCGAGCGAGGCGATCTTGCTGGTCGCGTGGCGGGCGACCGCCGCGGGCAGCTCCGCCGCGGCGATCCCGGCGCCATCGTCGCGCACGCGGATGAGGCCCACGCCGCCGCGCTCGACGTCGACCTCGATGCGCTGTGCGCCCGCATCGAGGCTGTTCTCCGCGAGCTCCTTGACCACCGAGGCCGGCCGCTCGATCACCTCACCGGCGGCGATCTGGTCGACGAGCTCGCTGGGAAGAACGCGGATGGGCATGCCGGCTTACGACGATGGGCGCGCGCGCATGGGCGCGCAGCGCAGTGTACAGGCGATCCTCACCCTGCGCGGCGCCCCAAGCGCTCGAGGGTTATGGGTCGAGGTGCGTCGCGCCGGTCGTTCCGGTTCCGGCGGCCACGACCTCCGCGACGCTGGCGACGCGCCGCTCCTGTTTGAAGCGCGTGCCGTCCGGCGGATTCTGCAGGAAGTAGCCCCGCACGCCGCCGCAGATCGCATCCGCGAGACGTGCCTGCTGGTCGGGATTACGCAGGCGGCGCTCTTCGGCGGGGTTGGAGATGTAGGCGGTCTCGATGAGCATCGAGGGAATAGCGGGGGACTTCAGCACCATGAAGCCGGCGCGCTGCACCTGCGCCTTGCGTACCTCGCCGACCTGCTCGAGCGCGGACACGACGCGCTCGGCCGCCGTTGCGCTCAGGCCGATGGACTCCTGCTGCACGAGGTCGAGCACCACCGGTGCGGCGGCGCCACCCTCGGGGAGGCGCACGCCGCCCATGAGATCCGCCGCGTTCTGTCCCTCGGCCAGCTCGCGCGCCGCCTCGCTCGAGGCGCCGTGCACCGACAGGATATAGACCGATGCTCCCGAGATGCTGCGATCGGCGATCGAGTCGGCGTGCACCGAAACAAACATGTCCGCGTGCACCGCGTGCGCCCGCTCGATGCGGTCGCGCAGCTCGAGGAATTCGTCCCGATCGCGCGTCAGCACCGCGTGCATCCCGGGCTCGGCGTCGATGCGTGCGGCGAGTGCCCGCGCAATCGCGAGCGTCACGTCCTTCTCGCGTGTGCCGCCGTGGCCGATGGCGCCGGGGTCGCTCCCGCCGTGGCCCGCGTCCACCGCGATGATCACGTCACGGTCGCCATCGCCGGGCGCATGTGCCGCGCGTACCGCCTTAGGTGCAGCATCCGCCACCGCCACAGGCTCACCGAGCGTCACGGTCAGCTGCCGCGCGCCCGTTGGGCCTGCGGCCTGAGAGCTGTGAACGGTGACGGACGAGGTGAGCTCGAGGACGATGCGGAGCGTCTCGCCGGGCTGCTTACCCAACCGCACGGCGCTCACGAGACCGGCCGGCCCCGGCACCGTCATGCCGCGCCCGGCGTGCGTGCCGGGAAGGTCGATGACCGCTCGGTCGGGGTGATCGAGCGTAAAGACCCGGGCGGCCGGCCCGTTGGTCAGCGCGAGAGTCATGACGGCCGCGTCTGCAGTCGCAGACAGCTGCATGGAGCTCAGCTCCGCGGCGTTCGCCGTCGAAAGGGCGGCCACGGTCAGCAGACCGCCGGCGAGCCTTCCAATAAATATCTTTCTAATCATCGAGTTCGCGGCGTAATCTGCCACGTAATCTACGATCTTCGTCCATGACTTTCAAGCACTCAAACGCCCACACCTGCAAATTGGACCAGCCAGGCGGCACCGAGTGCGGAGGCGGAAGTGACCTCGATGTCGTGCCCGGAATCGCCGGCGGCGAACGTCACCACGAGATCCGCGCCGGGCAGGCGTCCCGCGCCGTGCTCGGGCCATTCGACGAGCCACAGATCCCCGGGCACCGCCCAGTCGCGCAGGCCGAGGGAATCGAGCTCGGCGGGCGACTGCACGCGGTAAAGGTCCAGGTGAACGAGGGTCCCTGCCCCGGCGGGATACAACTCGAGCAGCGTATAGGTCGGGCTGCGCACCAGGCCCGTGACGCCCAGGCCACGGGCGAACCCGCGTGCGAACGTGGTCTTGCCGGAGCCCAGCTGGCCGCGCAGGTACAACACCAGGAGTGCGGCCGGCGCTTCAGGCCGCCCGCGGGCAAGCCATGCGCCGAGCTCTTCGGTTTCCTCTGCCGTCTGCGTGCGCCAGCGCATCGGGACTCAAAGCCTAGAGGTTGACGGCGTGGTGCAGCTCCCGCGCCAGATCGCTCGCCAGCACCCCGCGCTCGCCGCCGCGCGCGGCGGCATCGCCCGCCATGGCGTGCACCAGCACGCCGACGCGCGCGGCCGCCCAGGGATCGCGGCACTGCGCCAGGATCCCCGCGATCGCGCCGGTGAGCACATCGCCGGTCCCGGCGCTCGCCATGCCGGGATTGCCCCGCTCGCACACACCCGGCGTGCGGCCGGTGGTGGCGACCAGCGTGCCGGCACCCTTCAGGACGATCGTGCCGCGGAAGCGCTCGAGCAGCCGATCGAGCGCCGCGAGGCGATCACGCTGGACTTCCTGGGTCGTCGCGCCGAGCAGCCGCGCCGCCTCGCCGGGGTGGGGCGTCAGGATCCAATCATCGCGCGGGCGTACTTCGGCCTCGGCCAGCAGGTTGAGGGCGTCCGCGTCGACGACCACGGGCTTGTCCGCGGCCAGCACTGCATCGAGCGCCGCGCGCGCCCAGGGACTGCGCCCGAGGCCCGGGCCGATCGCGACCACGTCCGCGCGGGCGAGCGCTTCGGCGAGCACGCGCTGATCCGTGAGGGCGAGGCAGATGAGCTCGGGCCTGCCGGCGGCGATCGCGGCGACGTTCTCGGGAGCGACCGCCACCGTCGTGAGCCCGGCGCCGACGCGCAGGCAGGCCTCGCCCGCGAGCCGGGTCGCGCCCGGCATGCCGCTGCCGCTGCCGACGATCAACACCCGGCCGAAATCTCCCTTGTGGGCGGCCCGGTGCCGGCGTGGCAAGGCCGCGTGGATCTCGCTCTCGATGATGCGCGTCAAGCGCGGCACGAACTCACCGGCTGGCGGGGTGAGCTCGAGATCGTCGAAGAAGACGGTGCCGGCGTATTCCGGGCCCTCCCCGACCAGGAGCCCGGTCTTGAGCCCCACGAACGTGACCGTGCAATCGGCGCGCACCGCCTCGCCGAGCGGCACACCGGCGTCGCTGTCGAGACCCGAGGGCACGTCGAGCGCGAACACCGGCCGCCCGCTCGAGTTGATCGCGCGGATCGCCGCGGCATACTCCGCGCGCACCTCGCCGCGCAGCCCCGTGCCGAGGAGCGCATCGACCACGATCTCGCCCTCGGCGAGCAGCGATGCCGCGAACGGGGGCGCTACCGCGCCATTCACGCGGAAGTCCTCGAACGCCTGGCGCGCCGCACCGCGCAGCTGCTCCGGGTCGCTCGCCGCGAGCACCCTCACGGTGAGTCCCGCCGCCTGCGCAAAGCGCGCCAGCACGTAGCCGTCGCCCCCGTTGTTGCCCCCGCCGCAAACGATCACGATGCGGTGCGCCACGGGGTAGCGCGCACGCAGGTGCCGCAGCGCCGCCTCGCCGGCGCGCTTCATCAGGGTATAGGCCGGGATTCCCAGCGCCTCGATCGCGTGAGCGTCGAGGGCGCGCACCTGCGCGCTGGAATACAAGGCAAGGGGCAGCGCCATTGGGTCATTATACTGACGGGGGGAAAAGCGCCATGACCGGGCCCGCTTCCATCGACCTCGACGCGGCCAAACGCGCGCTGACGAGCCAAGCGCGCGCCCTCGGCTTCAACGCCCTCGGCGTCACCGCCGTCGACATCCCCGAGGACGAGCGGCACCTCCTCAGGTGGCTCGATGAGGGCTTCCACGGGGAGATGGGTTACATGCGGCGCCACGCCCGGCTCCGCGGCCGCCCGCAGGAGCTGCTGCCCGGCACGGTGCGCGTCGTGAGCGTGCGCATGGACTATTGGCCGGGTGAGGCGCGCGATGCTCAAGCCGTGCTCGGGGACCCCACGCTCGCCTACATCTCGCGCTACGCGCTCGGCCGCGACTACCACAAGGTCCTGCGCCACTCGCTGGCGCGGCTCGCCGCGGATCTCGCCCGGCGGATCGGCAGCTTCGGCTACCGGGTCTGCGTCGACAGCGCGCCGGTGCTCGAGAAAGCGCACGCGCGCAATGCCGGCCTCGGCTGGATCGGCAAGCACACCAACCTGATCGCGCGCGATGCCGGCTCGTGGTTCTTCCTCGGCGAGATCCTCACCGATCTGCCGCTGCCGGTGGACGAGCGCGCCAGCGCCCACTGCGGCACCTGCCAGGCGTGCATCCCGGCCTGCCCCACCGGAGCGATCCTCGCGCCGTTCCGGCTCGACGCCCGGCGCTGCATCTCCTATCTCACGATCGAGCACCACAGCACCATCCCGCAAGAGCTGCGTCCGGCGCTCGGCAACCGCATCTACGGCTGCGACGACTGCCAGCTGGTGTGTCCCTGGAACAAGTTCGCGCAGACGGCAGCGCATCCCGACTTCAAGGTCCGCCACGCGCTCGATGCGCCGAATCTCCCGGAGCTCTTTCTCTGGACGCCGGCGCAGTTCGTGCAGCGCATGCGCGGCTCGGCGATCTATCGCCTCGGCTACGAGCGCTGGTCGCGCAACATCGCGGTGGCTTTGGGTAACGCGCCGACTTCAACTGCGGTGCTGAGCGCGCTCGAAGCACGGCGCGAGGACTCCTCGCCCCTGGTGCGCGAGCACGTAGCCTGGGCACTCGGACGCCACCGCCAGGCAGCGTGAGCTAGGGGCGCGCCACTTGCAGGTTGTCGATGAGCCGCGCCCGGCCCAGGCGCGCGGCCGCGAGCACCACCAGCGCGCGCGTCTCCGGGCCCGGGGCGCTCAAGTCCTCGGCTCTACGCACCGAGAAGTAGTCGGGCCTCAGGCCCGCACTCTCCAGCACCTGCACGCCGGAGCGCTCGATGCTGGCAAATTGCGCATCCCCGGCGCGCAATCGGCCGGCCGCCGCCTCGAGCGTCGCATAGATGACCGGCGCGAGCTTGCGCTCCGCTGGCGTCAGGTACTGGTTACGCGAGCTCAAGGCGAGCCCGTCGGCGTCGCGCAGGGTCGGCGCAGCGACGATCTCGACCCGCATGCACAGCTCCGCCACCATGCGGCGGATCACGGCGAGCTGCTGAAAATCCTTCTCGCCGAACACCGCGACGTCGGGCTCCACAATGTGGAAGAGCTTGGCCACGACGGTGCTGACGCCCTCCATGTGGCCGGGACGGAACTCGCCCTCGAGGATGCGCGACAGTCCCGGCACCTCGACCCGCGTGGCACGCTCGGAGCCGTGCGGATAGATCTCGGTCACGTCCGGCATGAACATGAGATCGCAGCCGGCGGATGCGAGCATGCGCTCGTCCTCCCGCGGCGTGCGCGGGTAGTGGGCGAAATCCTCATTGGGACCGAACTGCATCGGATTGACGAAGATGCTGGCGACGAAGCGCTCGCCGTGGCGGCCTGCAGTCTCGATGAGGCTCACGTGCCCCAGGTGCAGATTCCCCATGGTCGGCACGAACACCACCCGCTCCCCGGCGGTGTGCCAGGCGCGCACCCGCTCGCGAACCGCGCTGATGGTCGTGACGGTCTCCATGGGTCGCGGTCGGATCAGGCGCGGCTCGAGGCGCCGCTTCAGAAACAGTGCTCGGGAGCCGGATATTCGCGCTGCTTGACGGCGCGCACGTAGCGCTTGAGCGCCTCGAGGTTGTCACCGGCGCCTTCGATGAAGTTGCGCACGAAGCGGGGCTTGCGCCCGGTGGTGATGTCGAGCATGTCGTAGGTGACAAGGATCTGCCCGTCGGTGTCGGGGCCGGCGCCGATGCCGATGACCGGCACGTTCAGCTCCGCGGAGATGGTCTTGCCGAGCGAGGCCGGAATGCATTCGAGCAGCACGATGTCGGCGCCGGCGGATTCCAGCCGCCGCGCCTCCTCGAGGAGGCGCGTCGCGGTCTCGCGCTCGCGCCCCTGCACCCGGAAGCCGCCGGTCTTGTGCACCGACTGGGGCTTGAGGCCGAGGTGCGCGCACACCGCGATGTCGTGGCTCGCGAGGAACTCGACGATGTCGGTCTGCTTGCCGCCGCTCTCGATCTTGACCATCTGCGCGCCGCCCTCCTGCATCATGCGCACCGAGTTCGCGAGCGCCACCTCGCGCGACGGGAAGCTCATGAACGGCAGGTCGCCGATCAGGAACGGGCGGTGGAGCCCGCGCGCCACGCAGGCACAGTGGTAGACCATCTGATCCATGGTGACGGGCACGGTCGTGTTGTGCCCCTGGATCACCATGCCGAGCGAGTCCCCCACCAGCACCACGTCGACGTCCGCCGCATCGAGCAGCACGGCGAAGCTCGCGTCGTAACAGGTGAGGCTCGCGATCTTCTCCCCGTCCGCTTTCATGCGCGCGAGCGTCGAGAGCGTGACCGGCGGGCGGGTGGCGTCGCGTTGCAGATGCGTATACATAGCGGAATCGGACCTGAGCGCCTGAGTGTACTTACATCGCGCGGCTGCGCAACGGATTGTAGTAAAGCCGCCCGCGGCTCATGCGTTTGATGGCCGCCAGCAGCTCGTCGTAGTCGCGCTGGTTGCTGATGGGGTCGATGGACGCGGCGTTCACGATGAGGAGCGGTGCGGCGTCGAACTCGTGAAAGAAGCGCGCGTAGGCCTCGTTGAGCCGCTCGAGATAGCCGCGATCGATGTACTGCTCGTAAGCGACGCCACGCCGGGCGATGCGCTCGAGCAGCACGTCGACGGGGGCCTGCAGATACACCACGAGGTCGGGCTTCGGCACCTGAATGTCGAGCCGTGTGTAGAGCTGCTCGTAGAGCGCGTACTCCGCGTCATCGAGCGTCACGCGTGCGAACAGCCGATCCTTCTCCAGCAGGTAGTCCGCCACCCGCAGCGGGGCGAACAGGTCCGCCTGCTTGAGCGCTGCCAGCTGCTGGGCCCGCTGCAGCAGGAAGTACAGCTGGGTCGGCAGCGCGCCGGCGCGCGGGTTCCTGTAGAAGCGCTCGAGGAACGGATTCTGCGCCGCATCTTCCAGCACACCCTGCGCGGAGAGGCTCGTGCACAGGCGACGGGCAAGGCTCGTCTTGCCGACGCCGATCGGACCTTCGACCGCGATGAAGCGATGGGTTGTCTCGTTCGCCATGTGCTGCCAGGTCGCGCGCCTACAGGCGCGCCAGTCCCTCGGCCGTGACCCTGCCCGCGAGCTCGGCGACGCGCCCGAGCCCGGGGAGATCGAGATCCGGGGCAATGTCCGCGAGAGGATACAGAACGAAGTTGCGCTCCGGTATCCCGGGGTGCGGCAGGGTGAGCTCGGCCCCGGCGCGGCGCTCGCGCCCGTAGCAGAGCAGATCGAGGTCGATCACGCGCGGACCCCAGTGCTCGCGCACGGCCGGGCGCCCGAGCGCCGCCTCGAGCGCGCGCAGCGCAGCGAGGAGCGCCGGCGCTTCGAGCTGCGTAAGGAGGCCCGCGACCGCGTTCACGAAGTCGGGCTGGGCGATCGGCCCCAGCGGTCGCGAGCGATACAGCGGCGAAGTCAATTCGAGGCGCGTGAGCGGTAGTTGCGCGAGGCGGCCCAGGGCGCGCAGCACCTGGGCACGCGGCTCCTCGAGGTTGCTGCCCACTCCGACATACGCGGGCCGCCACAGCGCCATGGATGGCAGCTCATCAGGACCGCGCGGCGGCCTTGGCTCTGGGGCGGCGCCGCCGCCGGCGCCCGCCGCGCCGCGCCGCGGGCGTCCCGCGCGAGGTATCCTCCGCGAGCGCGTCCGCCATGCGGTCCCGCTCCTCGGCCGGGACCTCCTGCAGATGCGTCCACCAGGCAGCCATTTCGGGCGGGGCCAGCCCGAACTCGGCGCGCAGCAGCAGCAGGTCGTAGCCGGCGCGGAAGCGCGGATGCTCGAGCACGCGCAGCGCGCGCCGGCCGCGCGGGTGCTCGAGCCGTGGCTGCAGCGCGAACATCTCCCGCACCCCGAGCGCAAAGCGCTTTGGAATCGCGATGTGCGTCTGCGCCTCGCGCACCGCCTGATCGCAGGCATCCAGTATGGTCGCGAGCTCGTGCCAGCGCTCTGGCGGCGTCGCCTCGATGATCGCGGCGATCGGCCCATATAAGAGGAGCGCGAACAGGAAGGTCGGCGTGACCGGCTTGTCCTCCATGACGCGCCCGTCGGTGTTGCGCAGGCCCTTGACGAGCAGCCGCTCGACCAGGCTCCCCGGGTGACTCACGAAATAGGAATCGACGCTCGGCATGAGCGCGGCGAGCAGCCCCCGCCGGCGCAGCACCTCGAAGCTGCGCGCCCCATGCCCGGTGAGGAAGAGCTTCAGAGTCTCATCGAACAGGCGCGCCGGGGGCACGGCCGACAGCAGCTCGCGCAAGGTGGTGATCGGCCGGGCGGTGTCCGGATCGATGTCGAAGCCGAGCTTGGCCTCGAAGCGGGCGGCGCGCAGCATGCGCACCGGGTCCTCACGGTAGCGAGTCTCGGGATCGCCGATGAGGCGCAGCCGCCGCGCACCGATGTCCTCGACGCCGCCTACGTAGTCCCACACCGAGAAGTCAGCGATGTTGTAATAGAGCGAGTTGCAGGTGAAGTCGCGCCGCCACACGTCCTCGTCGATGGTGCCGTAGACGTTGTCGCGCAGGATCCGCCCGCTCGCATCGAAGGCGCGTGCCGCCACCTCCTCATCCAGCTCCGGCGCTTCGCCGTCCTCCGGATCGGCCTCCGGCAGCGGCTCATCTCCCTGCGCCGGAGCGCTGGTCGCGCGAAAGGTTGCCACCTCGATGGTCTCGCGGCCGAAGAACACATGCGCCAGGCGGAACCTGCGGCCGACCAGGCGGCAATTGCGAAACTGCTTCTTTATTTCCTCCGGCAGCGCATCGGTCGCGACGTCGAAGTCCTTCGGCTCGAGCCCGAGCAGCAGGTCGCGGACGCAGCCACCGACGAGGAACGCCATGAAGCCCGCCTCGCGCAGCCGGTACAGCACTCGCAGCGCGTTCGGCGAGATGTGGGAGCGGGAAATCGAGTGCTCGGATCGGAGGATGATCCGCGGGGTGGCTCGGGGCGTCGCGACGGACGCGTCGGGTGGGTTCAATTCCTTGGCTTTCGCTTGAGCAATCGGGGCCGCTCTCTATAATACCGCGCTCCCGATATAGGCCCGGGAAGGACGCTCCCTTCGTCTAGAGGCCCAGGACATAGCCCTCTCAAGGCTGTAACACGGGTTCGAATCCCGTAGGGAGCGCCATAAAATCAATAAGTTAGACGTTCAGTGAGAGCTTCGGGTGAAAATCGGGTGAAAAATCGCGCCAAAGTCGTCTCCTAGACTTGCTTGGCAACGCGCAGACTTCTGGAGACAGGTGTCAACCTCAATCCCCTGTCGACTCTTCGTCGACCAGATCTGACGGCTTTCAACGGGAGACTGCCCTAGATGACACGCACCAGCGTTCACTTGCGGCGCTTCTCAAGAAGTGACACTCACCGTTAGAGTCCGACCGGCCCGCAATGGCTAGCATGGATGTGGACCTGCTCATGCGCACGGCTGCTTTCCAGCACGTGCGAAAGCTTTGCGAAGTCCACAACGACCTCAGTGCACGCGAGCTGAAACCCGGCTTCCTATTCCAAGGAGAACGCATCCCCTTGATCAATCCGCAGCGCGGAATATTCAAGCCGCAGCAGATGCGATTCCTTCTCTCCATCAGAACGGTCTACCCAAGACCCGGTGGTAAGGTCTGGTACGACGATCAGCGCGACGTGCATCGCCAGATTTTCGAGGGTGACGAGACCGTCGAGTACGCGTTCATGGGGCGCAACCCGGATGCCGCCGACAATCGTTGGCTCCGTGAGGCCTGTGAAAACCGTGTTCCAATCATCTATTTCATAGGGATTTCGCCAGGTCACTACGACGCCGAGCTTCCAGCTTTCGTCACGGCGTGGGATCCAACCAGCCTGAAGGTCCGCGTCGCATTCGGCGAGCTTGACCAAGAGAAACTCGCACCGCCCGAGACCGCTCCTGAACGTCGCTACGCGCTCCGAGCAGTGAAGCAGCGGCTGCATCAGGCTTCATTCCGAGAGGCTGTCATCAGCGCCTACAATGGCCGCTGCGCCATCTCGGGGTTGCCCGAACCGCTGCTCCTGGATGCGGCCCACATTGTTGCCGATAAGGACGAGAAGCTCGGCCAGCCTGTGGTGCCAAATGGAATCCCCTTGTCCAAGATCCATCATGCAGCCTTCGATACCCACCTCATCGGGATCGACCCAGATTATCGGCTGCATGTATCAGAGCGCCTGCTTGTCCAGAAGGACGGTCCGATGTTGGAAGCGCTGAAACGGCTTGCCGGCGGAATGATCCTCTTGCCGGATCGAATGCGGGACCGACCGGACCGTGATCGCCTCGCAGTACGTTTCGAGCGCTTCAAGTCCGCAACATGAGCACCTGCATGACCACCGCCTGGCTCGCGGCTTGGCGTGACGGGACCCTCGACGAGCGGATTAAAAGTTTGAGCGTTCGCCCGTTGGCGCTAAGCTAGCGCACGTAAACGCATGAATCCCTTGGAGCCCGAAAACGCCGCTAGGAGCGGAATTTCCTGCATCCGAGCACCAGTGCAACTCGAAGTGCAACTCACGGACCGACATGATTACTTTTCCGTCCATTCTCGCCGCCAATGGCCAGCGCTTCGTGGTGCAGAACCTGACGTGTCCGGCCGTGTACCTCGACACGTGGGCGCTCCGGCTCTTCGCCGAGGATGAGCCGGCGCTCGGGGACCGCTTCCGGACTGCACTCCGGGCTGCGCACGGGACGCTGGTCGTGTCCAGCCTGAACCTCGCCGAGTTCACGTTCGATGTCGCCGCCCACGCCCGGGCGGTCGGGACTTTCATCGACCTGCTCTACCCGCAGCTTTTCTTCTCGCACTTCGATCCCTTCGCCGTCATCAAGGCGGAGGAGCTGCGAATGACCGGACAGGCGCGAGGCTCGCCGGCGGGCGATCAAGGGATGCTGGAGCTGTTCGCCTCCGACGCGGCACGCCGCGGCCACCCGTCCGTGAGGCATTGGTTCAACGCCGTCCACGCTGAGCGTGCCCACGTCCGGCAGCTCCTCGACTCGATGGCGACCGCGTTCCTTACGGCCTTCGAGGAGGTGCGCGCGAACTTCGCTCGCGACCCGGAGTACGCAAAGAACGCCCTCCGGAGCATCAAGGCAACGACGCGGCCCCGCGCGACTCAGGCCCTGCTGCGCGCCCTGCTCTACCGGGTACAGCATGACCGGGCATTTAAGCTCGACACCAATGACGCACTCGATATCGGACACTCCATCGTGTCGGCGTCCTACTGCGACTTGGTGCTCGTTGACCGAGCGTGGAACTATCGCGTGACCGATGCGCGAGAGTTCCTCCGGCGCTGCCACATCACCACTCACGTCGCCGAGACCTACGCCAAGCGCGACGGCGCGCTCCAGCTCCTCGACAAGCTCGAAGCATGGCCCACGAAGCTTGTGGCGTAACGCATGGACGATATTGACCCCGAGGTGTTAGAGGTCCTCCGCGAGGCGGTGAAGCGACAGCGCCCGTATGCGGATTACTTCGGATTCGCGATAGACCGGAGCGTCGCCGAGTTTGGCGTCGCGGAGGAGCTCTGCGAGGCGCTCGAAGCCGCCGGTCAGCCGCTCGTCACAGATCTCAAGTCGCGCGGAGCGGGGAACGACCCGCCCGACTGCGAAGGCACCGGAGAGGACGGCGCACGCATCGGCATCGAAGTCACTGAGTTGGTCGAGGGTGATGCGATCAAGCGTGCGAAGGCGGGGTACGCTTACGATTGGGCCGAATGGCCCCGCGAGAAGCTCATTGCGGCAGTGCAGGAGCGGCTCACCGACAAGGACGGGAAGCTCGCTAAGGCGCTGGGCGGCCCGTACGGAGCGCACGTGGTCATCATCCACACCGACGAGCCGTTGCTGAACATCGAGCGTGTCCGGGCGCTCATCGGCTCAGTCCGCTTTGAGCCAATGGCGCTGGTGACCCGCGCCTTTCTCCTGCTGTCCTACGCTCCGGACAGCAAGTCCTGTCCCTACATCGAGCTTCAGTTCTCCAGCAACCCCGAGTAGCGCGCCGCACGCGAGAGAGCCGCCAAGTGATTGAAACCGCACTAGTGGTCTGCTTGGGAATTCTGGCAGCCGCGTTCCTATTGGGAACTCGCGTCGGGGCGGCGATCCTGACTCTCCTGATTTTTGGCTTTGCTGCGTTCCTCATCTGGCTTTTTTGGGGCCGGACACTTGCCAACTTCGTCGGGACGGTCGTGGGCTTTTTCCTGCTCGTCGATGGGAATCAAGAAACTGACGGCGCTCCTGAACCCCTTACTTCCGCCGCCTCTTGGAACAAAGGGGAAGCCGAGCCTCGAACACATGGTAGGTCTGACGGACCGCCTTCACGCGGCCACGGTATTTTAGTCCGCGCTGCAGCGTTCGGATATTCATATGGCCTCGTTCCTGTCAGCAGCTCGTTTCCTAACTTAAGCGAGTCCCCGTTTCTTAGGATCTGACACGACGCTGGAGGTAAACGATGGTTGCCGGCTATAAACGCACGTCGCATCATCCCAACACAAACAGATCATCGAACCGACTCGGTTGTAGCTGTTTGTAGGCGGTCTGCAAGACCTTCAGATAGGCCCATGGCTTCCCTGCTAAGCGTGTCGTATTTTCACACCATAGTTTCGCGGCTCGATCTTTATTAGCAACGTTTGTGTCCTCCAATCCCTTCGTCTCAACGACATAATGGATGCCATCGTCGGTCAGCACCACGAAGTCTGGTTCGTAATACCGAAGGTTGCCTGCACTGTCGGTATACTCAATGGCGAACCCAAATTGTTCGGGCAGCTTCGCGAAGCGCTGCACATCCGGAGCCTTCTGAAGAAATTGTGCGAATTCCTTTTCGAACTCGTTGTCGCACGGCACAAGGTTGAAGATGCTCTTGTCCGCGGCAAGGGTTGCTCTAGACCAAGGGAACGGCGGCGTTTCGGACAGGAGCCGGCCCGCATGCAACAGCTGCGGCTCCAGCTCCGCGATTACCAACTGGCGTAGTGCCTCGACGAATGTCTTCACGGTCACGTATTGCGCTACGTTGGTCCCAATCGCCTTAATCATCACCTGTTCATTCAATGTCACTGGCTTACCGAACGCCTTGGTTTCGAGAAACTCTCTGACTTTCGGTGCTAACGCTGAAAACTGGGATGGCAGTTTCACGTCCTGCGCGATACGGCGCGCGTAATATCCGATGACCTCCTCAGCGGTCTGCGGTTCCGGGACGGTGTATTCCCGCTCAATCAGCTTTTGAAGCGTGATGATGTCGTAACCTTCATAGCGAAACGTCTTGGCCGATGCGTCGTCCTGCTTGAGCGGCAGAACCGGACAAGTGAACTCGGCTACATTGAGCTCTGCTATTTCCTCGGCCAGAGACTTCTTGCGAGAGAGAATCGGGCTGAGAACGGGAATACCGACGTCCTTATCCGTCTTCTTTGGATCCGGCGCAATCGTGACTATAGTCACCTTCTCGCCGATCTTGAACGTCTCGAGTTGAACACCCTCCTGCTGTTCGAGCTTTTCAACAAAGTCGATGAAGGTTTTGTTGCCGATTACATCGACGCGCTCAATGTATCCGGTAGCCCCACGAAACATCAGGCGAAGCCCGCGCCCAACGGTCTGCTCGGGCAAGATCTTCGCCGTGGACGTGTAGGGCCTGAGGCCTATGATGACTGTGACGCCCTGCACGTCCCAGCCCTCCCGCAGCATCATCACGCTAACGATACAGTTGATCGGGCTCTTTTCGTCGTCGACCTCGCGCGAGGCCTTTCGCGCGCTGTCTAGGTCTTTCTTCGATACCTCGCCCGACCTGTCGGTGTGAATGATTAGCAGTTTGTCTCCCCCGAATTCTGCCGAATACTTCTTTCGCAACCAATCGCCCACATCGTCGGCGTCGGCCGTGTCGTTCATCATCACAAACAGCACTGGCTTCTTGCCCAGTGGTGTCAGCTGTTGGCAGTATTCCTTCCACCGTTCCACACCTGCTGCCAGGTAGGCCTGATAACGGGTGCTGGCTATCTCCGATCGCTGCTCCGTGATTCCCTGCGCAATGCCCTTGAGCGGGCGCTTCACTACACCGTCAATGATCGCCTGTTTCAGCGGGTAGTCGGAAACCGTCCAGGAAAACAGTTGCCCCTTGGCGTGACGCGGCGTCGCGCTGAAGTCTAACTGTGCGAGCACTCCTCCCCGCACTTTTTCGTGCAACCCTCGTATGACTTTGTTCCACTCACTCTCTTCTTCGTGCGTATGGTGGGCCTCGTCGTTGAGCACTACGAGCGGACTGCCGCGCTCGCCGACACGCTTCTCGAAATCCCCAATCCCGGAGGTTTCCGAAACTGGTCTAGGCCCGAGAACCCCCGTCAACGCTTCGGGTTCGTTTTCCTCGATCTTCTGACGCTCGTAGAACTGCTGTATGTTCGTCAGATAGAGCGCCCCCATCGCACTTGCCCGCTCGCCTTCGCCACGCATATAGCATTGGAAGTCATGCCAAAAGATCTCCAATTCGGCTGGAATAACTGGGTCAGTGTGAAAAATTCGATTCCCTTCAAAATCCGTCCTCAACCGCTCAAACACAATGACATTCGGAGCGATGAGGAGAAACGTTCTCGCAAAGTCATCGCGTGCTTCCGCCACCGCATTGAGAAACTGCCACGCAATCGCAAGAGACATCACCTTGGTCTTTCCACTTCCGGTCGCCATCTTCACGCAGTACCGCGCGAAGTTGTCGTATTGAAGAAGGTGCAGATCGACCCCGGTGGCAAAAGCTTCCACCAAGCTCTTGTGCCGCCGTAAGTTGGCGACTTCATACAGATAGATCAGGGTCTCGACTGCGTCTCGCTGGAAATAGTGGTATGCAAACTTGCGCCCGCTGGGCAGGCGATGGTCAGTGTAGAACCAGTGGTTCAGTAGGATGCGCGTAGTGTCGCTGATGCCCTTATGGCCATCTTCCCGCCACGATTTGACCTTCTCCCGAATTCCGGGCACCAGCGGTGCAGTAGCGACTCGCGCGTCTAGGAGACCCAGTTGATCTATGTTGTCTTTCCTTCTGCGGGCCATATTTACGCCACTTTGATCCTCATTGACTTCGTTGTGTCGTTCCCAAGAATGTCGATGACTTTTACGACGATCTTGTATTCACCTGGCTCCGCATAGGTGTTAGTGACCTCCAGCTTCAGAGAGCGCTCCTGGCGCGTGCGGTATGTCTGCCATTCGTTGTGAAATGTGTCGTTCTTGTTGTCCCAATCGACAGCCCAGTAGTCGATCCATTGCGACCAATGCTTAACAGCCTTGCGCGCTTCTTCCGGCACATCGTCCGGAGGGATGATGAAGTCCTTTAGCTTTAGCGAGACAGTCCCCTTTTTTATCTTGACTTCGACCGAAAGGGCTGCGAGTTCAAAGAAGCGGACATCGCCTTGCTCAACCGCGCGCTTGTCCATGACATCACGCGGAATCCGAAGGAAGTGCATTTGGATGTTTGCCGCGGCGGCTTGCTGCTTGGCAACTTCGTTTAGTTCGAAAGCGAAATCCCACCCGAGAACATCGATACTGTTCGTTCGCGGAGCGTCCTTTCCCGTGCCAATGGCCCGCTTGAACTCGGCCGCGATGCGAGTCACATCGCCAGCGCTCACTGGAGCATCGACAGCACCCACGTGAACCATGCGCCCCGGTTTGACGCCATGGAGCCACGTGTACCCGTGAATTGGCGTCGCATTCGACAGCTTAAGGATAAACTCGACGTAGGCGCGCTGGCGCTTCGCTGCCTGCTCTCCGTTGCCTTCGCCGAATTCTGCGTTCGCCCACAACTGCCGTTCGTACTTGCCAAGATTCTGCACTACGAAGGAGCGTACATTTGAAATGGAAAGCAATCTCTTGCGCGTCGTATGGACGGCGAATCGACCTAAATCACATGCAATCCACCGCCGGTCCGATCTCTCCGCAACCGCCGCGGCTGTACCACTTCCAACGAAGCAATCCAGAACAAAGTCACCTGGGTTCGATGACGCCTGAATGATTCGGCCCAAGAGAGCTTCTGGTTTCTGAGTGGGATAGCCGACGCGCTCATTTCCGATGGGATGTACTAGCGGTATTTCCCAAACATCGGGAACAAGTTTCTCGTCCCTCAATTCGTAGACAATCTCCCCCTGTGCATCGCGAATGTACTCTCGTTTGCCACGGACCTTTCTCGTGCGAGCTTGAAATTGCTGCTTTTCTTTCGGAATTGGCAGCGGTAGCTCGTGGAACGTGTGACTCTGACCCTTTGCATACCACAGTAGCGAGTCGTGCTGTCGATCGAAGAGATCCCCACCGGTTGGAAGCTTATTTGTGTACCACCACACAATCTCATTGCAGAAGGCCTCACGACCAAAGATCTCGTCTAGGATTGGTTTCGCATAGTGGACGACATGCCAGTCGAGATGAACATAGATGCTCCCGGTTTCATGGAGTAACTCGTGAAGAATCACCACGGTCTCGTAAAACCACTTGAGGTACGCATCCAAATGTGTCTGTGCGCCGCCCCAGATGTCGCGGTATGCCTTTTGTTCAATGATGCTCGGTTCTTTGGTGAACGTGACTGCGTCCTCTCCCGACGTCTCGGCGTCGAGATGAACCGTGCCGGCTTTCCCGGAGACTTCAACCTGAGAGAGGATGGAGTTTATGGGAACAGCAAAGCGATATTCATCAGAGGTACGAGAGCGCGCGGCGCGGATGGTGTTTGAGCAGCAGGCGGAGCACGGCTCGCAATGGGCAGCGATTGTCTCGGTGGCCAGCAAGCTGGGTTGCGCGGCCCAGACGCTGCATCGCTGGGTGGCGCAGGCTGAACGTGACCATGGCAAGCGTGCGGGCTTGAGTACGACGGAACGGGAACGGCTCAAGGATCTGGAGCGCGAGAACCGCGAGCTCAAGCGCGCCAACGAGATCCTGCGCACGGCGTCGGCGTATTTTGCGCAGGCGGAGCTCGACCGCCGACGCAAGTGATGTTCCGGTACATCGAGGAACACAAGGGTCGATTTGGGGTCGAGCCGATCTGCAAGCAGTTGCCGATTGCCCCATCGACGTATTACGAGCTGAAGGCACGGGAGCGCGATCCGAAGAAGCTCCCGGAGCGGCATCGTCGGGATGCACAGCTTGGTCCGCATATTCGGCGGGTGTGGGAGGAGAATTTCTGCGTCTATGGGGCGCGCAAGACCTGGAAGCAGCTGAACAGGGAGAGCATACGGGTGGCGCACTGCACGGTCAGGAGGCTGATGCGCCAGATGGGCCTGTGCGGCGCGAGGCGCGGCAGAGCCTTCAAGACAACGATTCCGGCCGAGAACGCGCAAAGCCTTCCGGACTTGGTGAAGCGGCAGTTCGTGGCCACGCGGCCTAATGAGCTGTGGGTCGCGGACTTTACCTACGTTGCCACCTGGAGCGGCTTCGTGTTCGTTGCCTTCGTGATCGATGTGTTCTCGCGCATGATCGTCGGCTGGCGGGTGAGCACGTCCTTGAAGACGGAGTTCGTTCTCGATGCGCTTGAGCAGGCGGTCCACGCTCGCTGCGACACCGACGGGCTGATCCATCACAGCGACAAGGGCACGCAGTACCTGTCTATTCGCTACAGCGAGCGCCTGGCTGAATGCGGCATTCAGGCCTCCGTCGGAACCACCGGCGACTCGTACGACAATGCACTCGCAGAATCGATCAACGGCCTGTACAAGGCGGAGGTCATTTGGCGGCGCGGCCCCTGGAGAAGCGTTGAGGCGGTCGAATACGCCACTTTGGAATGGGTGGATTGGTTCAACAATCGGCGCCTGCTCGAGCCCATCGGCGACCTTCCGCCCATCGAGTTCGAGCTGGCGTACTATCGGCAACGTGAAGGTCATACCACGGCGGAGTGACTCACACATAACAGTGTCCGGAGAAGTCGGCACGGTTCAATCCTGAGGATGAGTCGGGCGCAACTCTACTTATGATCGGCGGCGTCTTAGAAAGGTAGTCTCTTTAGTCATGGCCCGCTGTTTGACGCGGGGCCAATCTATTGCCGTGCCAGGGCCGGGTTTATGTCGGCCTCCCCCACGCATCAGTTTGATCAATATGCCCACGGGCATAAGAACAGATTGAGGAGAGCATCCGCGCGTCGTCTTCTCGAGCACGAAGGCGGGCACAACACCCCCGCTAGGCGCAACCTGCACCACGGGTTCCATCACGCGATAACTCGTACCGCTTCGCGTGGTCAAGACCGAGCCCACACGCAGGCGCGCAATAAGCTGATTGTGGAGTTCTCGCATAGATCGATAGATCGCAATAAGAGCGCATCTCCTCTCGAAATGGACCCCGCGGAGCAGCGCCGGCGAGTTATCGACCGCACCTTCTCGCTACCCGAGGATCAGCGCGAAGCTGAGCTCAAGAAGATCAAGGAGCAGTCGGGGATGGTGTTGTACTGCGGGAATGAGTAGCGCAGTACGACGCCGCTTGGCGGCTACGTGCCAATTGGCATCGGATCACGGTGTATTTGTCTTCATGTTGTACACGACAAATCCGGCTACTGCGTCAAAGAATTTCTCAGGTTCATCGCCTGCGATGGAGTGACTGCTCTCCTCGAATATGCGAAGGTCGGAACCGGGGATGAGCCGGTGGATCTCCTCAGAGAATTCCGGGGCGCAAATCCAATCGTATCGACCGGCCAAAATCAGCGTGGGCGCCGTAATTTCCGCGAGCTCGGGACGCAGATCGAAGCTACGCAGGAACCCGCCGGGTCGAAAAGCTTCGTTGAACGGTTCAGGCGATAGGATCGTGCGTTCAAGGGCCTCTTTCGAAAGCCCCGGATCTGCTTTGCGCGTATAAAGGCTCCCCATTACTTCGAAATAACGGCGCATCTTCTGTGGGGTGTCGATGGCGCCTGCAAAGAGTTGATCACATTGCGCGATCTGCTCAGGGGTCCCGCGTTCAGCGGCTAGTTGTTTCGCTCGCTCCACGTACCCGGAGTGTGACGCCATGCTGGCCACGAGGATAAGGTGAGAGACTGATTCAGGATATCTGGCGGCATGCGCCAGTGCAACGCCTCCGCCGTAGCTGGTACCGATGCTCACAACGGCGCCAAGCCCAAGATACCGGCGCAACGCTTCCATGTCCTCAACGTTCTCATCGAGTGTGTACTTCTGCGGGTCGCCGCACCTTGAGCGGCCATGCCCTCGATGATCGAAATAGACAAGCTGCATCCTCTCGGCCAGCTTCGCGTAGCGCGCTTTTAGGACGCTATGCTCGGCTCCTGGCCCCCCATGCACGAGTAAGGCCGTGGGACGCTCGCGCATATGCGCACCATCCGGAATGAGCCCGGCCCCATCGATGTCAAAGAAGATCTCGGTGTCGCGAATTGGAGCGCGCATAAACTATCTCGACGACTGACGCGAAGTACCCCTGCAGATACAACTAAGTGCCCATTAAGTACACTCGCCTTTTACCGCGGCATATCCTTTGCGACGAATTCACGGGAGTAGCATTGCAAGGCGAGATAGAGATGAATCAATACCCAGATGGAGGTCACCAGGATCACACTCGCGAGCGCAGTCTCAAGCGCAGCGGCGTTTCCTTGAGAGGGTCTGAGCCAATCGCTCAAGGCCCCCACGACCAACGGCGCGCCGCCGGCACCGATCAACATCCCGCAACAGAGATAAATTGCCGAAGCTGTCGCGCGCATCGAACCCGCCACCACCGATTGCATCGCGGCTAAAACCGGTCCAAAACTGCTCCCGCCGACGATGTTGATCAGAAAGATCGCCACCATTGATGAAGTGGCATTGGGGGCGTAGATGGCAAACTCGTAAACAGGCAAATACAGAGTGCTCACCCAAAGGGGCATACGCAAGAGCCATCGGCTGTCGTGCTGCGCCAGGCGATTGGCGATAAAGCCCCCGATGATCGATCCAAAGGCAGATCCAAGGCCAAGAGCCGCGCCAAATAGCGTGCCCACCTCGGTCATACTGAAATGGAACTTACGCAGCATCAGGGCCGGCATCCACTGGATGATGCCAAAGATCATGAAATTGATCAGCGATACCACCAGCACAATCTGTACATAGGTCTTGTTGCCCAGCAGTGCTCTGGCAACTTCGATGAATCGATGTTGTTGTCCAGAGTATGTCCGTTGGTCCGCGTTGCCGCGGTCAGGCTCGCGCAGTGCCCAGCTCGCAAGCAATGCGACGGGAGAACCTGACAGCCCCACAATGATGAACGCAGAGCGCCAGCCATAGCGCTCCGCGATGAATCCACCAAACATCAGGCCGACGGTGAGGCCTATCGTTGCCCCTGAGACAAAAATTGCCATGGCCGCTGGGCGCTTCCTAGCGGGAAAGTAATCCCCGATGATGGAACTGCCAGAGGGGAAGATGCCCGCCTCTCCGATGCCGGTGGCCATACGAATGAGGAACATCTGCCAGAAGTTCTGCGCGAAGCCGGTGAGGGTAGTCATCGCGCTCCAGACCAGAATGGCGAGCGACACGATGCGTTTTCGACTGTGCTTATCAGCGACGCGAGCAATGGCGACGGCACCAATCGCATACAGCGCAATGTAGGCAAATCCCGTCAAGAATCCAATCTGGGTGTCCGAAAGTTCGAGTTCTGCTTTAATGGGTTCTACCACAATAGAGATGATCATCCGATCCATGAATGCTGTGAGGTAGGCGAGAGAGAGAATTCCCACAGCCATTACGGCGGGCGTTGGCGTCCGCGACGGTTCTCCACTCACGGCGATGCCGGATGCCAAGCGCTAAGCAAATATCTGGACGGACGTATTGATCGTGTAGTCTTTCAGGCCATCCAAGCCGCTTTCCTTGCCGAAACCGGATTCTTTGTGGCCCTCAACGGTCATCGTGCCGATGCCTGCGCCTGTCGAGGGCTTGCCGGTGGCTTGTATGGCAATGTAGCCCGAACGGAGCGACTTGGCGAGGCGATGGGCACGCCCCAAGCTCTGTGTCCACACCGTGCTCGTCAAACCATAGATGGTGCTGTTCGCGATCTGGATTGCTTCGGCTTCGTCGCGAAAGGTCATGACTGAGAGTACGGGTCCGAAGATTTCGTCCCGTGCAATTTGTAGCTTCGGATCGACCTGATCGAAGACAACCGGCTGCACGTAAAAACCCTGCGGGTTCGGTGCCGCGTGGCGCCCCTCGTAAACGATTTTCGCGCCATCTTGCCGGCCGCTTTCGATATAGCTCACCACTTTATCTCGTTGCATCTCATTGATCAGAGGTCCAAAGCGCGTCTCGGGATCCAAGGGATCACCGGGAACCAGCCGGCCCGTGCGCTCGAGGATTCTTGGTAGGAGCTCACGCTTGATGCTCTCTTGGATCAAAATCCGTGAGGAGGCCGAGCACACTTGCCCCTGATTCCAAAAGGCATGAGCGGTTACAGCGTCGGCGACCTCATCAAGATCCGCGCAGTCCTCAAAAATGATGTTGGGCGCCTTGCCGCCGCACTCGAGCGTCACGCGCTTCAGATTCGACTCACCCGAAGCTATGAGAAGGTTCTTACCTGTAGCGGTGCTGCCCGTAAAGGTCAGAAGGTCGACGTCGTGGTGCCTTGCTAGAGCCGCACCCACCGTAGCCCCACTGCCGTGCACCACGTTCAACGCCCCTGCTGGGATTCCGGCTTCAGTCGCAAGCTCCGCCAGCCGCCGTGCAGATAACGAGGAGTACTCGGAGGGTTTTAGGACCACCGTGTTCCCCATCGCGAGCGCGGGCCCTACCTTCAGCGCAGCGAGTACCAGGGGGAAGTTCCAGCCGATGATGGCCGCGACGACTCCGATCGGCTGATGCAGCTGATAGCACAGAGTCCCGGGATCCGGAGCATGCACTTGTCCGAAGATCTTATCGGCCGCTTCCGCGTTGTAGCGGATCACGGAGATCGCAAGCGGTATATCGAGCGACAGGGCATCATGGATCGGTTTTCCCACATCCAGCGATTCCAACAGCGCCAATTCGTCCATATGCGCTTCCATCTGACTCGCTAACCGAAGCAGAGCTGCCTTTCTGTCCTGCAGCGACACGTTTGACCAACGACCGTCGACATGTGCGCGCCTGGCCGCAGCCACGGCGCGATCAGCACCCTCGGCGCTCCCACGGCTGACTTCATACAGGCGCGTGCCATCGCGGGGGCTGTTCTTGATGAGCCTTTCCGCGCTTGGGCTATCGCTAGATCTCCCATCGATGAAATCGCCGATCCTCAGATCCACCCGTCGGGCGGCGCTCCTCCAATCGCTCTGCTCCATCTGCAATCTCCTCGCCCCTACTCCATCACGGATTGTCGCCTTTCGATCAATCTCTCGAGGTCCGGGATGAAGTACTCGCGCCAGAATCCAATTCCGCCGTTCTCGAACATCAGATCCGCAGCGATCTTCCTTAGCACCTCGATCGAAAGTTGCTGGGAAAAGAACGTGTGTTCCATGAACACCGTGACCTTCGTCTTTCCATCCTCCTCCCAAAAACTCAGCACATTGTGGCCGCTCCAGAATCCACTGTCGTCAGGAAAGGGATGCGGCAAACTCTCTTGGTAAATAAGGTTATTCGGCACCACTCTTCTCACCACGTACGGAATCTGAGTGCCGAACTTGTTGTCCTTCTTGTTACTGAGGTAGACCATGTTGTTCTCTTCATCGCCGATTACCCCCGTCCACTGATAGCCATACCGGTTGTGCCAGAGATTGAAATCCCGCATCACCCGGAAGACCTCTTTGACCGGCCGTGAGAAGTTCATCCGCACGTCCACCGTCGCTTCCACCGCCAGCAATCCCTTCACAGGCATCGGCCTGTCCACCAAATACCTCACAAACTCATGCGGGCCGTGCCTTATGACGTCAAAGCGCGTCGTACCGACTCCGGATTGCTTCGTTCCACCCACGGCTGCGTTCATCGTTCGTTCTCCTCATGCCGGAAAGAGTCTTGGGGATCGTGCTCCGAACCGACGCTCGGACGCTCTGCTGACCGAAACACGCAACTCCGACGATTTCGGCCGCACCGCCATCATAGATTTGACACAACGCCGTTTCATGCTGGGTTAGTGTCGTACAACTCCGCTGACACCGGCGCATGGTAGCTGCCGCTGATAGAAGGCCAGATAGTGCAGATAGTGCAACGGACTGCAGCGGCCCACTCTTTGCAGTCTGTGGACGAGTTGGGTCATTCGAAGGTGTACTGCGTCCGCGCTCCGCATCAGAACGAATATTGAACTACCGCGCCAACCGTCCGCGGTTGGATCACGACATAGCCATAAGGGGGGAAGTTGTATGCTCCGCCACCGCCGATAATGGCGCGCTTATCCGTGACATTGCTGACGTACAGATTAACCATCCAAGGCTTGGCGTATTTGAGACCCGCTCGCACATCCACTTTGGTGAATGCTGGATACGTTTGGCGGTCAGGGCTGGTGGCAAAGTTACCTAACGAGTCACCTTGGTATGTAACCGTGAGCCCGGCAAATGCAATCGCGTTCGCCGTCACCGCGAAGTCCTGATTTACGGACATGTTGCCAGAGAACCGGGTGGCGAACGGCAGTCGGTCGCCCGATACGCCGTAGTACAAGGAGCCGGCGGGAAAATCCTGGGTTAACACCGCATCGTTATAGGCGGCCCAAAAGGAAATCGTCAATCCAGTCAATGGCCTTGCCTCCACCGAGGCTTCTATACCCTCACTCTTGGCGGCACTCCCATTAGTCGTATAACCGTACACTTGGTTGGGCACAACAGCTCTGAGCTGAATGTCCTTCCAACTTATGTAGTAGACTGACGCATCAAACGATAACCGGTGGTCGAGAGCGTCTCCCTTCACACCGATCTCATAGTTATCAGTCTTGTCCGGGGCATATTCGCACGGAAAGTTATAGAGTTGACAGACGGCGTCCGGTCCAGCCGCTTCTCCGCCGCCCGGTCGATAGCCGGAGGCAAGGCGAATATAGGTCATCAGGTCGGGCGATATTTTGAGCCTCGGCGTCAGCAGGTATGTGAAGGCAGTCGACTCAGGATTGTAGCCCGGGGAAATGACCGTCTCAGGTCCCGTAAGCACTCCGCCTTGGTAAGTTGGATCACTCCCGTTGGTCATCCGACTCTCACGTCCACCCACCTGCACGTCAAACTTATCCGTGAAGTGAACCGTAACATCTGTAAACGCGGCGATTTCTTGGTACTTCAGTCCTTCACCTTCCTTATAGTTGGATGACAGAATGTTACCCACGAATTCGCCGGTTGTTGGATCTACCCCGGGAACAATGAAATTATTCGCGGCCACTTGGTGCGTGAAGAACGCTCCGACCAGCCAGTCGATCGTTTTCCCAACGGGTATCGATGCACGCAGTTCTTGGGTGAAGCTTCTGATTGCGGATTGATCGACGAATGCGGCGCCGGACACTCCAAAATTCGATTCAGCTATGGACCCTAAGGCATAGGTGTAGTCCAAAGAACTATGGGCGTTAGTGATGTTGTAGCCGGTCACCGATGTGAGATCGACATCGCCTAACCTGGCCTTGAGAATCGCACTGTATGCCTGTATTTTTTTGTCGTATGCTCCGATACCGGGAAGATAAATCTGTTGCAGGTCGCCCAAGCCGTAAGTTTGCGGATATCCCGCGGTAGGCAGGTTAACCTCGTCTGCGCCATCGCCCTTGTCGTCCTGAATTAAGGCGCTCAGTTTGAGGGATAACGCATCCGAGGGCGACCAAAGCGCGGCAAGCCGACCACCGCTAACATTTTCCTGGTTTATTCCATTGCTACCCAGGACCGGGTTGTCAATGTAGCCAGGAGTTCTTCGGGTGAACGCCGAAGCGCGAATCGCAAACGTATCGCTTAGCGGCACGTTTACGCTTCCACGAATGCCGTATCCGAGTTCGGCTCCATTCTTGATGCCGAATAAGTCCGTCTGAACTCGGCCGCTGAAGCCGGCTGTTGAGGGATCGAGCGTGACGTACTTAATCAGGCCCCCCAGGCCACTTGCGCCGTACAGAGCCCCTTGGGGGCCTCGCAAGACTTCGACCCGGGCAATGTCGGCCGGATCGAAGTCGGGGATGATGTCGCCTAGTAGGCCGGTAGTAAATCCGAAGGGAACGTCATCCAGAGTAATAGCGACGGTCGGACTGGCCCCGGCTCCAGAGGTGATTCCACGTATCGCCAAATTCTGCTCTTCTGATCCTCCCGCCGGCGGCGACATATTCAATCCTGGAACACTCAAATAGAAGTCCTGAAGGCGAGGTTGATTGTTCAGGGAAAGGGTGTCTCCCGTAATTACGGTCACGGGCACGGGTACATCCTGGAGACGTTCTTCGCGCTTTTGGGCGGTAACGATGACTTCTTGGAGGGGCACTTCAGCGGGCGCTGTTCGCTGCTGCTGCTCTACGAAAGAGGCGCTCGAACCTTGTCCCGTCGCCTGAGCCAGGAGAAACGGGAGGCTCTTTGCGGCCTCCTTCGGAGAGCCTTCCGATATTGGCGGAGAGCCGGACGGCTGAGTGGGAGCCGTGCCCGATGCGCCGGCGGCCGACGCGGATGTGATCGTGACCGTGGTTTCGTTGAGGTACCGAAACGTCAGGCCGGTACCGGTGAGGAGCTTGGTCAGTGCTTCCGCGGGGGTGAATACGCCCATAGCGCCGGCGGACTGAATGCTCTGGACAAGGTCGGAGCGGTAAATGACCTGGAGGTCGCGCTCCTTGGCGAGGGCCTCGAGAGCGGTCGACAAAGGCTGCGCCGGGATGTTGGTGGGCTTGCGGTTCATCGCCGCGGCGACATTTTGTGCTGCGCACAGACCCACAACGCTCACGCAAATCGCTACCGCCGCAACGCTAAGTCGCATAAGAGCTCCCCCGCCTCGAATGAGGCTTCTTCTGACCGTCGCCCACTGCGGCGACGGCTTCATGCAGTGATAGAGCGTTCGCAGCGCGGGGAGAGACACTCAGCGGTCATTTATCTTTCTTCTGACCGCAACACTATTTCGATTTGAGGACGATCTCCGTGTCCTTGTCCTCGACCTCGATATTGGGCTGGGCCTTCAAGAAGGCGATGAGCGATGCGGCATCGGCGGCGGAGAAGACGCCGCTGATCTTGAGCCCCGAGAGCGCGGAATCCGCGACACGCAAGCGCTTCTCGTGATAGCGGTTGTACTCATCCACGACCACCACGAGCGGCGAGGAAGAGAAGACGAGCGTCCTCTCTCTCCAGGCGGTCGCCGCGGCGAGGTCGGGATGGGCGGGCTTGGAAGCCGCCTGTGCGGTCAGGATGACCTGCTCGCCGGCCGAGGCGTAAAGCGGCGACCTCTCAGTCGGCATATCGGTAGGGCTCGAGCCGTCCTCGCCGATACCTCCGCCACTTGAGTCGCTCACGCGTGCAATGGCGACGCGACCTTCAAGCACAGTGACCACGGTGTCGGTGGCCTGACGGTTGACGTCGAACTGGGTTCCGACCGCGCGGACGGTCGCGCCGTCACTCTCAACGATAAAGGGGCGCGTCGAGTCCTTTGCGACGTGAAAGAGCGCTTGGCCCGCCAGGAGCTCGACGAAGCGCTCGCGCTCACCTAAGCGAACGCGGATGCGGGATTCGGCATCGAGCTCGATCGTTGAGCCATCGGCGAGGTTCACGATGCGTTGCTCGCCGATGCCGGTCGTGTAGATGCCCGGGAGCCAGGTGTGCCACACTGCCAGTGCGGTCAGCGCAACGAGGGAAGCAGCCGCCGCCCAGGCCACGCGCGCTCGCCCGCGCCCCGGATGCGCAATTGCGATGGCACCGCTCTCCGAGCCGACCTCAGCCGGCGCTTCGGCTTCCGCAGGGCTAATGGACCGCGGACTCAGCTCGACGACATTGCCATCGGCGAGCGCCGCCTCGATCAAAGCTTGGACATCTTCACTCTGGTGACGCTTAAGGTGCCCCACTTCATCGAAGGTCCCAGCGATTTGAAGATAGGCACGCACGTGCTCGGGAGAGGCCTTAAGCCACTGCGAGAACGCCTCGCGCGCGACGACCGCAACGTCGCCTTCCGCGAACTCGACGAACCACGCCGCGGCCTCGTCCAGCACCTGCGCGTTGCGCTTCATGGGTACCGGAAGCTCGCTCACCGGGGTTCCCCATCATCCAGCATCCGCTGGCAGAAGGTGAGCGCCTGGGCGAGGTAACGCTTCACCATGGTGTAGGAACAGCCTAAGCGCACGGCGACCTCTTTGAGCGGGATGCCCTCGCACCGGTGCAGGATCAGGGTCGCGTACGCGCGCGGGGAGTGCTGGCTAAGCGCGGTGTTTAAGGCCTCAAAGCGCTGCTCCAGCGCGAACCACGACTCGGGGTCTGTCTCCTCGCCACCCTCGAGGACGTTGAGCGCGTCTTTAAGGAGCGTGACACCCGCGAGCTGCGAGGCCTTCAGCGTGTACTGGTGCAGGACGTGATTCGCGATGGTGTAGAGGTACGCCTGCGGGTTACGGATGGCATCAATATCCTCAAGCCGCAGCAGCCGCAGGTACACCTCCTGGACGAGGTCCGGCGCTTCAGCGCGGCGCGCTCCCATTCGCCGCGAGAGGAAGCGATGGAGCGAGCGCCCGTGGCTTCGCTCCATTGCCGTGAGAAACGCCTGCCGGGCGTCGGTGCTCAAGAGCGTCTGCGCCTCGCGGAAAGACCCGTCTGAATACAATAGAGCGTTTTGTGAGCGGCGAGGGACACTGCCCCTGCCTGCCCCTCCTCCTCGGACTCGGGACAGGGGCGGAGAATTCAGAAGCAGGTCTGATGGAATCCTCGTCGAATCAGTCGCTTAGCTTCTCCGACTTTGGGGTTAATATACGTTCCCGGGGGAATTGATTTGAGCAGCCTATTAAGAAGAAGCGGCTGGGTACAGCCGGCCGGCCTTGCCGCGACCGCGGTCACGGTGCTCGCCTTAGTCGGCGCCGTCGCGGCCTGCGAGACAGCCGCCGAGCGGCAGGCCGCACGGAATGCCCAGATCAACCGCAAAGCCGCCGCCGAGATTAACCGCATTTGCACGTTGCCCGAAGAGCAGCGGGAAGCGGAGCTCCAGAAGATCAAGGATCAGTCGGGGATGGTGCTGTACTGCGGGAGTAAGTAGCGTCAAGGGCGCGGTCAGATGCGTCATCTGCGATTCAGCCAGGCCTCCGCGAGCCGCACCCACATGGATCCACCCAAAGGAATGACCTCGTCGTTAAAGTCGTAGCTGGCGTTGTGCAGCATGCACGGCCCGCCGCCATGGCCGTCGACCCGGTGACTGCCGTCCCCGTTGCCAATCAGGAAGTAGCAGCCAGGCCTTTCCTGCAGGAAGTAGCTGAAATCCTCGGCCCCCATGGTGGGCTCGAACTCCTTCACGTTGTCCGCGCCCGCGAGGCGGCCAAGCGCCTCGCGCACAAAGTCGGTTTCCTGGGGATGGTTGATAGTCGGAGGATAGTTTCGACGGAACGCAAACTGGCACGTCGCGCCGAAGGCCTGACAGGTGCCCTGCGCGATTTGCTCCATGCGCTGCTCGATCATATCGAGCAATTCCACGGTGAAAGTCCGAACCGTTCCTTGAAGCTCGCACGTATCGGGCACCACGTTGGTCGCTTCGCCGGCCTGCAGCATGGTGACTGAGATGACGCCCGCATCGATCGGACGCTTGTTGCGGGAAATAATTGTCTGAAAGGCCTGCACCATCTGGCACGCCACGGGAACCGGGTCTATGCCATTGTGCGGCATGGCCGCGTGCGCACCACGCCCGCGGATAGTGATTCTGAACTCGTTGCTCGAGGCAAATACCGGCCCGGACTTTACCGCAAACTCCCCTACGGCAAGTCCCGGCCAGTTGTGCGCGCCAAAGATAGCCTCCATCGGGAACAACTCGAACAGCCCGTCTTTGATCATCTCACGTGCGCCACCGCCACCCTCCTCGGCCGGCTGAAAAATCAGATAGACCGTGCCATCGAAATTACGATGCAGGGCGAGGTACTTGGCCGCGGCGAGCAACATCGCCGTGTGCCCGTCGTGGCCGCAAGCGTGCATCCGGCCCTGAAGCCTGCTCGCATGAGCAAACGTGTTGCGCTCGGTGATCGGCAGCGCGTCAATATCGGCACGCAGCCCGATGGCATGGCTGGAGCTGCCGTTCCTGATGATGCCGAGCACCCCGGTCTTGGCCAATCCACGGTGCACCGATACGCCCCAGGCTGTGAGGGCATCGGCAATCAAGTCAGAAGTGCGTCGCTCCTCGAAGCACAATTCCGGGTGCGCATGAATGTCCCGCCTCATGGCTCGAATGTCGGCAGCGTCTGCAGCAATGGACTGAATCACATGCATGGATAGGCCTCAAGGAAGTTGGCGCGGGCCGATGCCGGGGGAGAGACTGTGCTGACCCTGCGGTTATCGTCGAACCGCGGAATCTTAGCTGCTTCAGCACACCGTGTGAGAGTTTCATGGACCCTTTCGGAGTCATTCCTGGTGCTTGATGATCTCCCCTCCTCGCATGATCGTTGACAGGCAACGGCCATCCTGCGCCAAAAGGCCAATATCCTCGAGTGGATCACCGTCCACGACGATGAGGTCGGCATAGGCACCCGCCGATACACAGCCGAGTTTGCCTCCTTGCATCATTAGGTCTGCAGACATCGAAGTAGCCTGCCGAAGAATCTCGAGCGGGGAAAATACCTCTCTCCGCAGCAGAAATTCACGGCACTGTTGAGTATAGAGCTTACCCAGCAGGTCCGTGCCGAACCCGACCTTGACTCCCGCCTGCCTCATGTGATCAAGGCCTACGAGTGCATGCTGGTATATCTCCCGGGCCTTGCGCAGGTTCGTCGGGGGAATGCCCAAGGACTCTCCCAGCTCCACGAGCGTAAAGATGATGACGATCGTGGGCACGACGTACGTGCCCGTGGAGGCCACGAGTTTAGCGGTCGCGGAGTCCATCAGGGTCCCGTGCTCAATGCAACGAACGCCGCAGTTGATGCAGCGCCGGATCGCCGAGACTGGATGACAGTGCGCGGTCGTGTAAGTCCTGCGTTCCTCCGTTTCGCGCACGACGGCCCGAATCTCCTCTTCGGAATACTGGTTCATCCAGACGGGGTCACACGGAGAAATGACTCCGCCGGACGCCAAGATCTTTATGCAATGGGCGCCGCACCGCAGCTCGTCGCGCGCCGCATGGATCACTCCGTCGACCCCATCTGCCACCCGAGCGAGGGCCGTAACCGCCCCGCATCCACAAAGCCCTCCGATCTCGTGCGCCAGCTTGATATCGCCATGGCCACCGGTAATAGATAAGTGCTTGCCGGCGTAAAAAAACCGCGGAGCGCGAACCAAGCCATCCGCGATTGCCCTAGATAACCCGTAATCGCCGCCACCCACGTCCCGAACCGTCGTAAAACCGCAATCGAGCGCGTGCCCCAACATGCGGATCGCGTGCGCCGTGCGGTACGCCTCCCCATAAGTCTCGGTGCTCACGTCGGTGATGTCACACGAATAGGCGTGTATGTGTGCATCGATGAGCCCGGGCATAAGCGTGCGCCCGCCAACATCGATCACACGAACATTGGCGGCGGCGATAGGTCGGTCAGTTACCTCTCGGATGATTCCGTCTTCGACGAGGACCTGCATGCCTTCGGGACATTCCTCCGTGATACCGTCGAAGATGCGTGCATTCTTGAACAGCGTTTTGGTCATGCTAATTCTTGCCCACCCGCACGAAGGCTGCGATGGCCTTCACGCATTCATCCGACTCGTCGTTGGCTATCGAGTGGCCGCTCTCTTCGAAAACTCGCAGTTCGGATCGCGGAATGAGCCTGTTCATTTCCTCCGAGAGCTCCGGTGGACAGATCCAGTCATGGCGTCCGGTTAGAATCAGCGTGGGAGCAATGATTGAGCCGAGCTCCGGACGGAGATCGAAGCTGCGCAGGAAGCCCTCTGGACCGTGGGCCCGGTTGAGGGCCTCCACACTCAGAACCGTTCGCGCGAGAGCCACCTTCCAGGCCGCGAGATCGTACTTGTGCGCATAGAGGGGACCCATTACCTCAAAATAGTGAAGCAACTTCTCCGGAGTATCGAGCCGGCCGGCGAACAGGTCTTCGCACGACGCCACTTGCTCCGCAGTGCCCCGCGCCGCCACGTTCTCTCTTGCTTTGGCCACATATCCGGCATGTGCACACGTGCTGATCAGGATCAGATGTGACACCGCGCTTGGATAACGCGCGGCATGCGCCAGTGCGACGTTTCCACCGTAGCTGTACCCAATGCTGACAATCGGCCCGATCCCGAGATACGCGCGCAGGGCCTCCAAGTCCTCGACATTCTCATCGAGGGTGTATTTCTTGGGGTCACCGCGGGCGGACCTGCCCTGACCGCGATGATCGAAATAAACGAGCTGCATGCTTTCCCTGAGCACTCCATAGCGCCCTTTGAATCCTGAGTGGTCGCCGCCCGGACCACCGTGGATCAGAAACGCCGTTGGCCGGGTGTCCATGTGGTTGCCAATCGGAACGAGGCCCGCACCATCAATATCAAAGAATATTTCAGTGTCGCGGACGTACGCTCTCATTGCTTCCTCCGATCACCCGGTCACCGTCGCAAAGGATCGCCGCGCATAGGCGAAAATGACGGCTCCGATAAGGCTCGTGATTACGCACACCACAGCCAATGCCTGCCCGATCATGCTGGTGCCGCCCATCGCTCCCGACAGCAAGCTCACCGCCACCGGCGCCACGCCAAACGCCGACAGCATGCAGGTTGCTGAGCAGAGCGTCAGACACGTTCCGCGAAGCTCGTTCGGGACGACGACCGTAATGAGCGCAGGCACCGCTACGTTAAAGGCGACGCCGATTGTCATGAATAGGACCAGCAGGATGCTGACGGACGATACGGTCGGCGCGACAGCGAAGAGTCCAACAGGGACACTCAACAGGGCTAGCGCGGCTAAGGCGGATACGGTTCGGCCAGGCCCGCCCCGACGCTGACAAGAGTCGGTCAGCACACCGCCGAGTACCGGACCCGCCACGCCGCTGACTAATAGCGCCACGGATAGAATGGCGCCGTAGCGTTCGGGCGCCACGCCGAATCGACGTGCAAGGGTCGGTGCTGCCCAGATCGTACTCGCACCATCCGCTATGACGACCATAGCCAAGGCCAGGACGACGGGAACAATCATGGGGCGATAGCGCCGGAGCTCGGCATATGCCTCGTGAAGGGAGGGCTGTTCAACGATTACTCCGGTTCGGGCTGGCTCACGCATCATGAGAAGGAGGAAAGTAACCAGCGCTTGGGGGACAGCCAGCCAGAGCATGGCCCCTCGCCAACCATCCGACTGGGAGCCGGAAACCGCCAGCAGTTCGCCGCCAAGAGCAAATGCAGCTGACATGCCGATAACGGCGCCAAAGGTCACAACCATCGTCGCACGGCCACGTTGATGTACCCCGTAGAGGTCCGACAGCAAAGAAATCGATACCAGATAGATGGGGGTCCCTGTGAGCCCAATAAGGCAGCGAGCCGCAAAGAGCGTCAGAAAGCCAGACGCGCTCGCGGTTAATAGACTCCCGACGAGGCAGAGCAGAGTTAGAATGAGTATCAAGCGCACACGGTTATATCGATCGATCGCAAGACCCAGCGGAACGGCCGCTATCACCAGGGGAAGTGCCAGAGCGGGTCCCTGCATCAGGGCCATCTGATTGTCGGACAGTCTTAACGCGGTTCGGATGCCTTCCTGAAGTGGCCCGACGGTCGTTCTGGCGTAGATGGCAGCCGTGGCGGCAGTGGTCAGAAGGAGCAGCTGGCCGAAGCGTTTCGCGGGCTCCGACGCGTACTGCCCAACCACCGAGCGCGTCGTGCTCTCTCGATTATTGGTCGCCGGCACGGGATTGACGGCCAGGTTCAGCTTCCGGATACCTGAGCTCGACAAGGGGTTACCGCATCCAGATAGAAGACAACATCGAACGCGTGAGAGACCGGAACCTCCATGCCGACCCGATATAACCCCGGGATCTCGAAGCCTCGCCCCAGTCTCGAGTGCTGGCTCAGGCAGCTCATTGCGGCCGACGGAGCATTGCGCAGGTCAAGCAGATAGCGTGGCACACCGACGCCTTGAGCGAGTCGGTCGGCCGAACCCGGAGTCGCTGCTTCCAAGGTCTGGGTGAACTCGATGGACCCGATCTGCCCCTTACCGATCAGGTTACCGATCGTGACCAGGCCCGTGCCCAAGCGTTGACTGAGATAGGTGCCAGCGACGGCGTGCGCGTACGCACCTCCTGCTCCGCCACTATCACCGACGGGCCGCCAATGCCAAGTGATCGGTGCCTTGCTCAGATGACCGTTATGCGCGTAAACGAGGACCTTCGCGGCCGGGCCTTCCCTCCGAATGATCCAATCCAGATTATCCGCCTGAGCACGATCGCGCAGATCGGATGCGAAGTCCAAGAATCTGAGCTGCTCCCTGGTAGCTCGGCAACCGATCGGAACCTGACGGAGCCAGCAGTCCACCTGCCGTGCGCCGATGGCCGCTCGCTCGGCCCACTGGTAGTCCTCGGGCGTGCTGGCCGCCGTGTATTCGGCCTGGCGCGCCTCGATCATTGCAACAAGGTCGGCGATAACGGCCGTCAAAGTGTCCCGCTCCGACTGAGTGAACCGGTAGTAGCCGCCACCGGAGCCGGGCCGATAAAGGTCAAAATGCATGTCTCCAAGATAGGGAGCAAGCCGCGTCTGAAAAGCAGCGGCGGACTTGCTGTCCACCCGCTGCAAGAACCTCAGCACCTCCGACAACGCAGTGCCTACGCCGCGTTTGGCCTTGGGGTTACTCGGGCTTCCTGGAACATCAAAACCGTAGAAATTGATCTTGCGCGCGTGCCGCGCGTCGGCGTTGTAGTCCTTCATCCATCGGACCAGTGCCGCATTCTGAGGCAGCTCATCGAAGGTCCAGGTAATTCCCTGATTGAGAACGCCAGAGAGTTCGCCAGTACCACCGCGCACGTAATCATGAACGACGCGGCTCTCGACGATGCCGGATTCGATGGCGATTGCCGTGAAGCCTTTCTGCTCGACAAGATACCGCAGCAGCCGGTTGCGGAAGAGCATCGGCTCGGCGGCGAAGTGGTCACCTTCGCCGAGCGCCACCACGCGGGCGTCGCCGATCATCTTGCCAAGCGACGCAAGCTCCTCCAACGGATGCTCAGGAATGACTGTCGTGAGTGGCGCTAACGACTCTTTCGCCCACTCTCGAAACACGGCCTATGCCCCAAAGCCGGCGGACGCTAGAACGCAACATCAACGCTCAAGCCGACGGTGCGTGGCTGAAGAAGCGTCGCCGCGGGAGCGTAGTACCTGAGATACGCCGTTTCGTTGGCGAGGTTCCTAGCGAAGATCCTAGCCGTCCAGCGGCCATTCGTTAGTCCCGCTGAAAGGTCGACCGTGTCGTAGGAGGGCAGATGGAGATAGTTGCTGCCGCCGGGGATTCCCCCGCCGCCCGGAAAATCCGTGTTCCGGTTCCCTACGTAGCGCCATACGACAGCTGAAATCAGCGTGTAGGAGTCACCAATCGGGTGATTCCACTCGCCGGTTACACTCCCGCTCCACTGCGGCGAAAGCGGCAGCCGATCGCCATCAGCACCACCCACCGCCGGCGCGTCCTCGGTTAGCTTCGCATCGTTGTAAACCGTATTCACGCTGAGCCGCAACTCCGGCGTCACGGCATATTCCGCGGTGGCCTCGACGCCGTCGCTGAACGCTGTCCCCGCGTTGCCCGTGAAGATCAAGTGCGCGGCGGTATATGCTCCGAGTTGTATGTTCTTCCAGTCGATGTAGAAGACATCGGCATTGAGCAGCAAGCGCTTGTCCAGGATCTCCGACTTCACGCCGAACTCGTAGTTGGTGAGGGTATCGGCCGAGAATGTCGGCGGTGCACCGGGCACGCCAGTGTTGGATCCGCCCGGCCGGTACCCGGTCGCAACCCGAGCGTACAGCATCGCGTCCGGTGTTAGGTGGTACCGCGAGCTCGCGGACCAAGTAGTCGTCCCCTCCGAAAACTTGAACAGCGGAGTACTGTACGGCGCGGTCAGAGACCCGAATAGATAACCCCCGCTGCCGTTCGTGCTCAGTCCGTACGTCGACACCGACTGGTCATTGTGGCTGTAGCGCACACCTCCGTTGATGTCCCACTGCGATGTGAGCTCGACGGTCGCGTTGCCATACGCCGCCTCTTCCTTAAAGTCGCTTGGACGCCTGATATCGTCGAGTGGCTCATAAAGCGGATTCGCGAGCCCAGTCGCCGGATTCAACGCATGTATATTCTCGAACAGTGCCGCATCCTCCTTGGTGAAGAAGCCGCCGAGAACCCATTGAATTTTCTGGTTGATGGGAGAAGCCAGACGGAGCTCTTGACTGAACTTCTCCAGCGTCTCCTGGTCGACGGCCGGCGCGTACACGCCGAGAACCTGGCTGAAGAAAGGATAAATAGTGCCATCTTCAGGCTCATTACTGGTGGCGCCGAAGTACCCCGACACCGATGTCAGCGTGGCCCAACCGAAGTTGTACGCGATGTCGGCAGAGTACAGTGTGTCCTGCACCACGAGTCCGTTGCGGAAAAACCATTGAGCATCAAACGCCCCGAACTGGGGCTGCCCCACCGGCGTGAGTGGGATTTCCCCAACATAGTCGAAGTCCGAGTGATTAATCATTGCAGCAAGTTTTATGGTCAGCTCGTTCGCTGGCTGCCACAGTACTGCGATGCGCGCTCCATCCTGACTTCCGTGATTAATCCCATTTTGGCCATTTGCAACGTTGGTGACGAAGCCGGGTGTATACGTGTGCGCACCGCTGATGCTGACAGCGAGCTCATCCGGTACGATCGCGACACTTGCATAGCCGCGAAAGCCATATCCAACCCCTGATCCCCCGTCGATCGTGGAAATATCAGTTCCAACGCGAAAGGAGTCTTTACGGGGATCGGGTGTGCTCAGCACGTATTTCAGGAGGCCGCCCATGCTGCTCGCGCCGTACAGGGTTCCCTGGGGTCCCTTAAGAACCTCAACATGATCCAGATCATATGGAAGCAGGTCTAAACCATCGAATGACGCACCGTAGGAGTAGCTCCCGCTCGCGCCAACGGGTACGTCATCAACGTAAATTGCCGTGGTCGCGCTGCCATACAGGTTGCCCGTCGATATGCCTCGAAGCGTCACAGTGGCCCAGCCCGGGGCGCCGCCGCTGTCGACCTGCAGTCCGGGTATCGTGGCCGCGTAGTCGCTGAGTTGCGTATAGTTGAACTGCGCGAGTCGCTCGGCACTCATGGCGCTAACTGATAGCGGGACGTCTTGTATGTTTTCCGACCTCTTCTGCGCGGTGACCACGATCTCCTGGAGTTGACCGGCTCTCTCGGGTGTCTGGGTTGCCTGCTCGCCTAGCGAAACGCCTCCAGCACTCGCTGCAGAGCTCGCCTGAGCCAGGAGAAATGCGCCGGAAGTTGGTGTCTTCCCCTCCCTCTGATCGGCTGAGGTTGTCGGCGGGCTCGTGCTGGGGGAGGTCGTACCGCTCGGGCTGCCCGCGGAACCCGTGCTCGCCGGAAGAATCGTGATCGCCTTGTCGCTCACGTAACGGTACGTAAGGCCAGTGCCGCTCAAGAGCTGGGTCAGCGCCTCGTCGGTCGTGAGCTGACCGACCGCACCGCCTGTGTGCACATCGCGTACCGCGTCGGAGAAATAGAGGATCTGGAGATTGCGCTCCTGCGCGAAACTCTTGAGTGCGGTGCCTAAGCTCTCGGCCGGGATGTGCGTGTCGAGCCGCATCGCGGCCTTCGCATTCTGGGCCTCAGACAATCCAACGATCGACAAACAGACAGCTGCCGCGACCACCGCGATTCGCATAACCACTCCCCCGCCTGCGATGAGGCTTCTTATGCCGGCACTGCAGAACAGCACGCGCCTGAAGGAGTAGAGCGTTCGCAAATGAAAAGTGGGGATCAGTGCCTCGACCCAAGATGATCAGGGCTTCTCTCGGCTGGTGACGCGAATCTCATCAGCCGTTTCGGTAACGACGAGCGTCGGCTGCGCGCGCAGGAACCCGAGAAGGGATTCCGGGTCGGCAGAGGAGTACACCCCGCTGATGCCCACGCTGCGGAGCGCCACGTCGGCGATCACGAGCTTCTTTCTGTTGTAGCGGTTGAACTCATCCGCAACTTCGGAAAGCGGTGTTGCCTCGAAAATTAGGTGATGCTCGGTCCAGCTCGTGGCCGCCGCGACATCGGCTTTCTTGGGCTTCGAAACCTGCTGTGGAGCGACTGTGAGCTGTTGGCCCGCCGAGAGCAGGATTGCCGGCGCACCTTCTGGCTGTGCGGCGCCCGGCGTCGCTGCGCCAGGACCCAGGGCGCCCGAGCCCCCGGGCTTCTCGGGTGTCACGGCGACCTCACCCTCCAGCACCGTGATGGTGGTGCTGGAGAGCTTGCGGTAGACATCGAACTGCGTGCCGACAGCCCGCACGGTCGCGGTGCCTGATCTCACGATGAAGGGTCGCGTGCGATCCTTGGCGACGTGGAAGAGCGCCTGGCCTTCCGTCAGCTCGATATTGCGGACGTCCCTCGAGAGTCGCACGCGAACCCTGGAGAGCGCGTTCAGCTCGATCGTCGAGCCGTCGGCGAGCATCACCGTTCGCTGCTCGCCGACTCCGGTCGAGTAGACGCCGTAAACCGAGGCCTCCCAGAGGCCGACGCCGAGTGCCACTGCAGCGACGACCGCAGCAGCGGCGAACATGGCACCGCGACGGAAGCCCCGACTCCCAACTTGCTCGGCACTGCCATCCGAGGTTACTTGCACGGGCACGTCAGCGCCCGACAGCGCAGTCAGCCTTCTCTTCTCGAACTCGACTACATTATCCTCTGCACTCGCCTGCGCTCGTGCGACCATTGCCTCGACATCGATCCGGCCCTCCGGGTCCGACGTCGGAAGCTCGGACCACGCCGCCGAGACCTCAAGATACGCCTGGATGTGCTCGGGCGAGCGGCGCAGCCAGTCGTTGAAGCGCGCGCGTGTCGAGTCGGGCACGTTGCCGTCCCGGAACTCGACGAACCACACCGACGCCTCGGCGACGAGGTCGCGGCTGGGTGGAGCATTGGTCATTTGGCTATCCATGTGTCTCCCCATGGCGGCCGTCCCTAACCGCCCTCCTTCGCCCGTGCTCGTCGTGAATGCTCTTCGGGCACGACCGGCTCCGAAGCGTCGAAGGCCGCAGAACCTGCGCGCCGATCGCGACAGAACTGTGCCGCGCGCGCGATATACCGCTTCGCCGTCTCGCGCCGCACGCCTAATCGATCCGCCACCTCCTGCACCGTGAATCCTGACACCCGATGGAGCACCAGCGCCGCCGCCACCCGGGGTGGCATCTGCGAAAGGAGACTCTCGAGGTGCATTACACGCTGCGCGTTGTCGGCCTTCGTGACCGGGTCCTCGCCGTCGGGGAGCGTGAGCTCGGTCGCCGCCTCTGTGATATCGACGAACGCGGGGCTCGATGAGCGCCGGAGCGCGTGCTGGTGGATCACGTGGCTTGCGACCGTGAAGAGGTAGGCCTCGGGATTGCGGATGGCCTCGTGCCGCTCGACCCGGAGCAGCCTTAAGAACACCTCCTGAGCGAGTTCCGGGACATCCTGGACGTTCCGCAGTCGCACGGACAAAAAACGGCGCAGCCTTCGGCCGTACTGCGCGGCGATGGCGGCGACGAAGCTTCGTTTGTCCGGGGTCTCGACCACCGACGGGCGCCTCCGGCTCCTATAAAGGAGTCTCCCAATGGGTATTAGAGCGTTGCGAAGTCGAAAGTGGGGATGTAACAGCAGAAACAGGAACTTGACGTCTTTTACTGTATGGAATTACAGTACCGCCGTGGCCCTGGCGACCGGCATCGAATGGACCGATGCGACATGGAATCCCGTGTCGGGCTGCACCAAGGTTACCCGCGGGTGCGACCACTGTTACGCGGAACGGCTGGCCGAGCGCTTTCGCGGCGTGAAGGGGCATCCGTTCGAGTACGGCTTTGACCTGACGCTGCGGCCACACAAGCTACGCGAGCCGCTGTCCTGGCGGTCGCCGAGACGCGTCTTCGTGAATTCCATGAGCGACCTCTTCCACAAAGAGGTGCCAAGGGACTTCATCGACCGCGTGTTCGACACGATGGAAGAAGCGCATTGGCACGTCTTTCAGATTCTCACCAAGCGCAGCTCCCTTCTGCGCCGCTATGTGAATGAGCGCTACGCGACGAGCGCTGCCCCGCGACACATCTGGCTAGGTGTGTCCGTTGAAGACCGGCAGGCGCTGGTTCGACTCAAGCATCTCCAGCAGGCACGCGCCAGCGTCCGGTTCATTTCCTTTGAACCCTTGCTCGAGGATCTGGATGAGCTCGATCTCCGCGATATCCACTGGGCAATCGCCGGCGGCGAAAGCGGGCCTGGCGCGCGCACCGTGATGCCGGAATGGATCCGCTCAATCCGCGACCAATGTAATGCTCAGAGTGTGGCGTTCTTCTTCAAGCAGTGGGGTGGGCGAACGTCGAAGGCCGGTGGTAACCGGCTGGACGGCCGTCGCTGGCTTGAGTACCCACAGATGGCGATCGCGCCCTCGATCTGATTCGCAGAGCGCGATTTCGGAAATGACGGTATGGATCGCGACCAGCTTATCCCCTACGCGGGCAGGGAACAGAGCTTCGTCAAACACTTCCTGCTGAAGTCGTACCTCGAACGGCTCATCATGATCGCCGGACAGAGATACGACCGCATCGCTTACGTCGATGCCTTCGCGGGTCCGTGGATGTCCGCGCGCAAAGATCTCCGCGACACTTCGTTCGCGCAGGCGCTTGTCGTGATGGAGGGGTGTCACGCGACGCTGGCCACCCGACTCGGCCGCTCGGTATCGCTGCGGGCGCTCTTCGTCGAGCGCGAAGCGGACGCTTTCGCCAGGCTCAAGACCTTTGCCGGCCAAAGCTCGACAAGCGCTGTGAAGGTCACAGCGATCAACGAGGACTTCGCAGAATCGGCAGACTCGGTAGCACGCTGGGTTCGCGCGGACGAGATGGCCTTGGTTCTGGTCGATCCGACCGGCTGGAAGGATGTCATCGCTCCTCGAATCCTGGCTCCCCTCCTCGCCCGGCGCAACGTCGAGCTGCTGATCAACGTGATGTCGAACTTCATCAGTCTTGCGGCCGGTCACGCCAGTCAGGAACAGAACCTGCGAGAGCTCGTTGGGAACGCATACTCAAATCTGATGCTCTCCGGAGGTCCAGAGGACTGGATGCGCGCGTATCTGCGACATCTGAAGACCTTCGGCCCGACCGGCGCAAACCGGCTGCGCACCGCGTGGTTTCCAGTCGAATTCCCGTCCAAGGAACAAGTTTTCTACTACCTGACCTACGTGACGCATCACGTGAAGGGCATGATTGTCTTTCTGGAGGAGTCCGAGAAGGCAGGTGAGCACCAGAGAGAAGTAAAGTTTGCTGTCAGGCAGCGGACGCGCGAAGCGAACACCGGAATGGCCGACCTGTTCGGGGATACTTTGCATTCGAACGACAGACCAACGCCCGGTTCCGAATGGAACGAGCAATCACTCTGGCTCGCGCGATTGCCGACGGCTGGGGCAGAACTCCGGGTGACCGAGGAGGTCATCGCGGGTATGGCCGAAGACGGCGGCTGCCTGATCTCAAACCTCCAGGCAGCGCTTTTGCGGTTGATGGAGGAAGGCATCCTAGCGAACATAGATGCCAAGCGCGCGCGACGGAGGAATGTCGTCAATTACGCGAATGGTGAAAGGATTCGCAGACTCAAGTAGCGTAACGGGCCGTCGAAACGGCTCGTCGAACTCGTAAGTATTGAGGCCGCAAGGCCGGTGCTACGCACTCACCGCGCCGACGGGGGCAAAGCATTATGAAATTGGACGAGTGCCGAGATGACTCTCGAAAAACTTAGCGATCACTCTGTATGCGTCTTGCGATGCGGTCAGATCCGGGTCGAATTGAAAACAGTGATCTTGGCCTTCCCACACATGAAGCTCGGCGGGAACTCCCAAGGCAACGAGCTGCGCGTGAGTGACAACCACGGGACTCAGCTCCAAGTCTCTTGTTGCGGATACCAGCAAGGTCGGCGGGAACTTTCTCATGATCGTGGCAGACGATCCGGGTGTCACAAGCGGGTCGGAGGGATCTGCATTTCCGGCGTAGGCGTCCCGCGCCGGCAGAGAAAAGCCAAATAAGGCGCCCGCCAAATGATAGGAGTCGCCCTCCGTTGGTTGTGCCCCTCCGCCAAGCAGACCTATCGCGCCGGGCAGGGGTAAGTCATTCACTTCCAGGCGTGCGATCGTCTGCGCGGTCAGTATGGCTCCTGCTGAACAACCGTATATCCCGATGTTCTCGGGCCTGTAGTGGTCGAGAAGGGACTTGTACACAGCAACCACGTCATCTGTCGCAGCGGGGAAGTGATATTCCGGCGCCATTCGATAATCCACGCTTACGACCTTAATGTTGCCGGTGGCGGCGATGGGTATCGACTCAATCTCTCCACCGTACTTGCCGCCATACATGAACCCACCGCCGTGAAGGTTTATGAGAATCCGACTCTCATTACGCTTTGCAATCCCCTCGGTTGGTTGAAAGATTTCGACCGATACTTGGGCAATCCGTTGCGGCTCAATTGTGACGGCAAAGTGCTTTGCGAAACGCGCTAACAGGGGCGTGTAATAGTTCTTCGCTAGACAATCTCGAGTCGACAACACGACCGCCCTACTCACTCCGGCGCCGAGCTGAAGCGTGCACCGAGCCGCCCATGCCGCGTGTTGCGCCGCCGCTTCGTTAGATTTCTCGTCTACAAAGTACGAGCTGGGAAGGTCAAATGCGTTGACGTGGATTGCCCGCGGATCGGTTGACGCGGAACCAGCGTTACCCGACAGCGGCAAGACTGTACCGAGAGCCAGCAGGCAGGCCGTGGTTGTCCCAGACAGCTGAGAGGGCAAGCGGCGCCGTCTCAGCGCGGTAGTCTTCGGTTCGCTCTCCTTCTTGACGCTCTCGACTATCAAGAGCGCACGGAGGCCATTACGGGCATGTATTGCTCAAACCAATCTACTAAGCGAGCGGCATAATCGATAGCTGCAGGAAGCTTGTGTATCCCATGTCCTTCGTCCGGATAGGTGACCAATGCGGATTTGACTCCGTTCTCGAGCAAAGCATTATGAAATTGCATCGCCTCTTCGGGCGGTGTACAGCGGTCCAGCGCACCGCAGATATTCAGGGTCGGCGTCTTGACCTTGCGCGCGTACATCACGGGGCTGCGTTCGAAATACTTCCCTCCGGCGTTTACATACCGGTCGCCAAGCGACATTGAGCAGAAATGCGGGATGTTTGAAATCAGGTGTTCAGACACCCAATTGGTAACGGGCGCAACGGCAACCGCTGCGGCAAATCGTGAGTCGTGCCCAATCAGCCAGGAGGTCATGAATCCGCCGTGGCTGCCCCCCGTGACGCCGAGACGACTGGCGTCGGCGATTCCTTTTGCGATCAGATAGTCCAGGCCTGCGAGGTGATCCATCGTCTCAGCTCCGCCCACATCCCCAAAGACGCAGCCAGCGAACTCCTGTCCGCGACCGCTGCTCCCCCGGGGATTCGGATAAAAGACCGCGTACCCTCGTTTGACCAGCATCAAGAATGGAAGGGTCCTCGTGCGAGCCAACCACCCGGGCCGCCACTGCCAAACAGGGCCGCCATGTACATTCATGACCAAAGGATAGGGCCTGTTCCCCTTTGGCAGGAGAAGCCAGCCTTGAATCTCGAGACCGTCAGGCGCACTCCAGCTCACACGTTCAACCGCGCCAATGGCATTAGCGTGTTCCTGGTAGCCGAGGTCAAATGATTTAACGGATTTATATTCCCCTCGGTGAATGACACCGATCTCTGGAGCGCGTATGAAGCTCTCGGCGATCAGGACACAGTCACCATTGTTTTCAAGTCCGGACACAGCGGCGTAGCGGCCGCCTGTGGTGATATCGGGACTGCACCACACCTCGCTGAAAGTGTCCTCCACCGCATCAAAAACCCCCACCACCGTCTCGAATCCCCGGTGACCTGCCAATAAGAGATGCCTGTCGGATCGCCACTCGGTGTACGTGACGTCCACGCCTGCGGTGTTGATGCGTCGCACCGCTCCTGAAGTGGTCTCAATGAGCTTCACGTCCCCCGCAACAATCCACCGATCGCTGCAGATGGCTTCAACCACGGCCAAACGGTCTCCGGACGGAGAAGCGGCGGGCCACCCTATCTGGTGTTGCGGTGCGTAGATCGGCTGGCTGCCGCCGGTTTCCGTATCGATGATGTGTAAATCGGCGCTATACCACAGCCCCTCTCCTGGACCAGGAGAGACCACGGCGGCGAGAGCCTTGTTACCGCACCACACCGTCTCCCAGACGTTGAGGTCCGGGCGGCTGACTCGTCGCATCCGCTCTGTGGTGAGCTCATAGACCCATGCGCCTCGCCATCGAAACATCTCATCTCCCGTCTCCAAAGCTGGCATCCATGCGGGCAAACCCTGGCTGACTTGATGACTCGCGATTGCGCCCTGACCACCGGAGATGTCCGCCCCATGACCGGCTACACCGAGCAGGATCTGGTTACCATCCGGCGCCCAGTGAAAATATTCGACCCAGCCGTCCACAGGGGGAGTGGGTTTTGCGGAGCCCTGAGACCGATCCAGCAGATACAATTGAAAATCACCCGCGCGCTGGCGATCAGATAAGAATGCCACACGCCGACCGTCTGGAGAGTACTTTGGGAGGCGATCCGTATTGGGTCCAAAGGTCAATACATGCGTTTCGCCCGAGGTGAGATCAATCTCGCAAATCCTTGTTGGCGGAATGCCTTCAAGTTTGTCCACGATCGTGCCGGCAAATACTGCACGTTTGCCATTTGCCGCATTTATCTCCACGGCATCGCTAATTTGCCCCGTGCCCGGTTGCCGCGTGTCTCGGCACACCCCCTCGGCTTCCTGATATGGCTCGGTCTTGCGGATATCTCTCTGCATAGATCTCCAGCTACTGACTGCCTTTCTTCAGGATTCCCAGTGTTAGGAGGTCTTAGGAAGTGGCAGCTACGCTGCCCCCCAAGTGGCGAGACTCCGCTATGGCTGACAAGTCCTGGCGAACGGTACGTCCGACCAGCCAGAAGTGGTAGGCTGCCCAGAACGCGATCAGCGAAATTACCAACATTGCATATCGCAACGAATCCTGCCGCGCCACCGGCATCAGCCAGTCACTCAGTATCCCGACAATCTGCGGCCCGAGCCCCATGCCGATCAGGTTCGCAAGCAGCATCACGACTGCCAATGTCGTCGCACGCATACTGTCAGGCACCAGGCGCTGCATCAACGCGAACGTCGGTCCGACGAACACCCCCAGTCCCGCCACCAGCGGAATCAACGCGAGCAGAGCGCCGATCTTGTTCGGCACTAACAAGAACAATACGTAGCACGGCACGAGCGCCGCAACCGACGCCGCCGTCAGCCGCATTTGCCTTGGTTCGTCGTGAGCAAACCACCTGCCACCCAAGTAACCACCCAGAAGAATCCCGGTAATGCCTGCAATGCCGAAGATCAGCCCCATCCAGAGGCCCAGCTCTTCGGTACTCATGAGGTGACTACGCATCATAAATGCTGCGTACCAGGGCGCTAATCCCAACGCCATCGTCAAGAGCAGTATGTAAGCGACGCTCAAATTCCGAGATGAGGGTTGATGCCACAATGCAGTCAGGACACTCGTCATGCGTGGCAACGGGAATGCTGCGGACTTCGGCTGCTTCGTAAGCGTGCGGGGCTCAACGACCGTGATCTTAACCAGCGGCGCCGCAAGAAGACCGGGGATTCCCATCAGGAAAAACGTCATCCGCCAGCCATAAAGGTGATTCAACCACCCTCCTGCCATGAGGCTGATCAGCAGCGCGACGGGACTGGCGAGCCAATAGATGGCCATGGCGCGTGGACGCTCGGCCGGGCCCGGGAAGTAATCCCCTAGCAGAGAATAGGTCGGAGGTGTACAGCCCGACTCCCCTACGGCCGCTGCGACTCGTGCGAGCACCAGTTGAATGAAGTTCGAGACGAGCAGGCACAGCATGACCGTGATGCCCCAAAGCCCAATGGCGATGGAAGTGATCGTGACGCGATTCCCCCGGTCGGCTAAGCGTGCGATCGGTACCCCCAGCGTGGCGTAAAACAACGCGAAGGCAATGCCCGTGACAAAGCCAAGCTGCGTGTCCGAAAGGCTCAAATCCAGCTTGATGGGTTGCAGCAGCAGAATGATCAGACCGCGATCTAGGTAGTTCAGCGTGTAAACCAGAGTCAGCGTTGCAAGCACATAGCGCTTGTAGCCCGGGCTAAACATGCTGCGTCGCGAACGTCACGTCAGTGCCGTATGCACATCGGGCACATCGGAAACTGCCCCCCGGTAATGAAAGGCGTAAACGAGGCCTCCTCCTCCGCCGGGGGCGGCAAGGGCGCGGTGAGTATCGGCTTGACGGGCAGAGCGTCGCGGTCAACGACCGCGCCATTCTGGATCACGCTGTGAATGCTGCGGTAGTTCTCCGCGTCCTGCAGAGGGTTCCTGTCCAGAATCAGCAGGTCGGCGATCTTGCCCGGCTCAAGCGTGCCGAGATCCCGGTCCTTGCCGTAGGCCACCGCGATGTTGCGAGTGGCGGCCTTCAGCATCTCCATCGGCGGGCACCCCATTTCCTCCATGGCCTTGAACCACAGGAAGTGCCCTTGGGTGAAACTGTAGATTTTCAGTTCATCGGGGGCGCCGACCGACCACTTACCGTACTGGGGATCCGTCAGCAGCTCCGGTGATACCAACATTGCATCGTTGCCCATCAGCAAAGATGCGCCGGAGCGGATGAGACTGCGGGCATTGGTGTCGCCGCTTTTCCACCACATACGTTCCACGTCAGATACGTTCTTCATGATCCAGTCCATTCCCTTTTGCGTCCAAACAAAGAGGACAGCCCCAGTCTTGCGTTTGACCATCTCCTCGACTGTTGTTTCAGGAATTGGCGTTGGACCAGTTATATTGGTGTGCTGAATCAGATCGCAGCCGGCCTCTACCGCCATTCTCAGGCCTTCGACCGACATTGTGTGTGCTTGTGCCGTTATCCCCGCGCGGTGTGCCTCTTCGACCATCGCTGCCTGCGTCCGCTCTGAAAACGCAATAAAAGCGCCTGGAAAGTGATCATTTGAAGCGTACTTGATGAAATCGATCCCCTTATTGATGTATGTCCGAACCTCCTGCGCCACCTGCTGAGGTGTTAGCCACATCAAGTGCCTGCCCACGTTTTCAGCCCAAATGGCGTTGACACGTTTTGCCAGTACCGTGCTCACAACCTCAATCGCCTTAGCATAGAAATCGGCCGAGAACGGGCCATCGAACCCTATGATGTTACCGGCGCAAAAGAAGCGACTGCCTAAAGTTTCCCCACCGTTTATCCGATCGCGAACCCTCATTAGGGCACGGCGAGGCCCATAAGTATCAAAGACGGTCGTGAGTCCGTTCTTGAGGGCTATCTGTGCCGCCTCGGCAATTATTTCCTCATAGCAGTCCCTATATCGGGAAAGACTTTCCAACGGGTGAATCCCGAAAAGATGGCCATTGGCATTCATCAAACCAGGGATGACATACTTTCTCGTGGCGTCGATGACTTTCGTTCCCGCGGGAGCCCTGAGTTCATCGCGCCTGGCAATCGCCCTGATTCGGTTACCCTCAATCCAGATTACTTTGCCCTCGATCGGGTGTTGTGCGACGCCGTCTATGATCGTGGCGCCATCTACAAGTAAGGTCATAACTGCTGCTCCTGCCGTACCCTGCGGACTGCTGGTTTGCAGAATTGAGCGTGTCACAAGTCGAATCCGGGGAGCTACTCTCGCCGGCATTGCTTGCGTGCTTAGGGTCTTGCGTTAGCGTATCTCGAGATGCTGGTCGTGATCATGGCGATGAATATCATCGCGCAAGACAACTCCTGCGCGAAAAAACGCCGGCAATGGTAGCTGTCGGGTTCAAAACTTCAGCGTAGCCAACATCCCCACAGTGCGCGGCTGCAGAATGGCGATACGCGCACCAAATTGCGGATACAGGTCAGACACCTGTCCACGTTCGTCGGTCAAATTGTGCACGTACAACTGCGCGTTGACTGAGCCGAAGGTCGCAGCCAACCGTACGTCAAGAGTTGAATAACTTGGAAGGGTATAGAGTTCAGTGAATCCTGCGGGCGGAGAGAGACTGGCCAATCGGTGGTCCACGTACCGGTAGGTTGCACCAACCGACGGCTGAAAGTCGTTGTGCACGATCACCCAGTCCGCATTCACCGCCGCGGTCCAAAGGGGAACCGCCGGCAACCGCTCTCCGGCGGGCGCGCTCAATGCCGGCACAGCTTCTTTGAGATACGCGTCTTGGTAGGCAAAGGCTCCGCTTAGCAATAGGTCATCAACCGGGCGAGCAGTCAAAGTCAGTTCCGCTCCTTTAACGGTAGCTCCACCCGGGGCATTGGTTCTATACGCCAAGCCGTCTTGTATAGCGAGAACTTGAATATTGCTCCAGTCGATGTAGTACGTCGCGAAGTCGAACCCGAACCGGCCGTCAGAGGTTTCCGCTTTGAAACCTCCCTCGTAACTTTGGAGCTTGTCAGCGTCGAATGCCGGCGGCCCAGCAAGCACCCCTGTCACGGGATCTGTGAGTCGGTAGTTCGGTCCACCGGGGCGGTAGCCTGTCGCGTATCGAATGTACGCGGTGGAATGATCACCGAAATGATAACGCGCGTTTGCAAGGTATGTGGTAACCGTCTCAGACGAACGAACACTCCCGGGGTTTGGAGGCTCAGAGAAGGTTTGATCGTTGTGCGCAACACGCACGCCACCGGTCACGTCAAACTCCTTAGCCAGATGCCAGGTTAGGTCGCCGAAACCCGCGTATTCTTCGTATGTCGAAGGCTGTGGCAACGTAGTGATAATCGGTGTGGGGGCCCCGGTCTGGTCGACAAAGTATTGCGCGATATACGAAGCCTCGTGAGTGTAAAATCCGCCCACCAGCCATTCGAGCGACCCGGTTGATCGGGAAGCAAGCCGAATCTCCTGTGTGAACTTGTCGGTGTTCTGGGTACTGGGAAGACCCAACTTGGTGTAGGGGAAGCCAATACTCTGGAATATCGGCACATAAATAGCCGAAACATCGTATACGTTGTGCTCGTAATCCGTCTGGTAGCTGGTAACGGAGGTTAGCGTTGCTGCTGCAAAGTCATAGGTTACAGTAGCACTCCCCAGTCGGAATCTGCCTGTGAAGGGTTCGGGGAGCACGCGATCCTGTCCCAGACTTCCATACGGTTGACCGGCAGCGGTGTAGTCAGCGGTTGTCTCGCCATCGCGAGAAATATCCTGTGCGAAAAAAGTGACTCGAACGGAAAGCGCGCCGGCCGTTTTAAATAGGTAGTCAAGGCGACCGCCGTAGATGTCTCCTTCGTTGGCGTCGTTCACACCTAGACCGACGTTGTCAATATAACCCGCATCATGTGATTCGAAGCCGCTCAGACGTACGGCTTGGTTGGGGAGCGTTGGCATATTGATCGTTGCCGCACCGTAGTAGTTAACACCTCCGTTGGCGGTGTCCGAGACGCCCACCCGCGCACTGCCGCTGACGCCGCTTGGGTCAGGCGCGTTGGTCACGTACTTCAGAAGACCGCCCATCGTGCTGGCACCATAAAGCGTGCCTTGTGGACCACGAAGGACTTCTATCCTCTGGAGATCAAACAGACCCACATCGAGTGCGGTTTGCGCAGCTTGCACGAAGGTCGTGCTTGCTCCGTAGGGTACGTCATCGACGTAAACGCCGACGGTCGGGCTGATATCGTAGCCTGTCGTGATTCCTCGCAGAGTTACCGACGTAAAACCAGCGCCCGCGGTCTGATAACTCATACCGGGTATGGTATTTGCGAAATCGCTAAATTGAGTGGCACCTAGTCTCGCCAAATCACTGGCCGACAAGACCGTTACCGATTGCGGAACGTCGATCAATCTCTCCGCACGCTTCTGCGCTGTCACGACGATTTCCTGAAGTTCTTCAGGCCGAGCAGCGTTTGTGCTCACCTGCGCTGCCCCTGCCGGACCGGGTGCTTGTCCCTGTGCCGCTTGTGCGAGGAGAACACCCGGCATAGCGCTCGATGTCCCACCAAAAGCGGTTGTCTTGCCCTCCTTCTGGTCCCCGGAGCTTGTCTGTGGACTCGAGCCGCTTGAGGTGGGCGCGCTGCCAGTGCCGCTGGGCGCGGCATTCGCCGGTACGATCGTGATGGTCTTCTCGTCCAGATAGCGATACGTCAGCCCCGTTCCCTTCAGGAGCTGCTTGAGCGCTTCCTCCGAGGTGAACTGCCCGACCGCTCCTTCCGTGTGCAGCGACCCCACGACCTCGGTGCGATAGAGCACCTGAAAGTCGTACTGCTTAGCTAAGGTCTGCAGCGCCGGCCCGAGGCCTCCCGCAGGAATGGTCGTGTCCTTCCGGATCGCCGCCTTCGCGCCACCGGCAGCCGCCAAGCCCACGATGGAGAGGCAGATCGCTGTCGCAACGAGACCCATGCGCATGATGGCACCCCCGCCCTGTCGGGCGATTCTTCTGAAGGCCGCCGCACATGACGGCGACTTGGGTGCTAAAGAGCGTTTCAGATCGCGAAACGGATACGACTTTGAAAAAATAATGTCATCGTCGACGGATGCGTACCGCATCGGCCGACTCCGTGACCACGACGCCCGGCTGCTCACGGAGGAATCGAATCAGAGACGACGGATCGGTCGAAGCATACACGCCACTCACGTGGAATGCGGCGAGCACGGGATCGTCGATGATAAGCTGGCGAGTATTGTAGCGATTGAAATGCTCCACCACTTCGGCGAGCGGTGTAGCATCGAATATTAGTCGATGCTGGGTCCACGCCGTCGCGGCAGCCACGTCCGCGTGCTTAGGCGGAGTAATTGCCTGGGCGGTCACCGTAACCTGCTCGCCAGCCGAGACGTAGGTGGCGCCAGCGGCGTTTGGCACCGCACTAGAGTCAGCGACGGTCACGCGGCCTTCGACTACCGTCACCGTCGTGCCGGTCGAGCCGCGGTACACATCGAACTGCGTGCCCACTGCCCGCACGACAGCGCCGCCACTCCGGACGATGAACGGCCGTGAGGCGTCGTGCGCCACCTCGAAGAGCGCCTGGCCATCGAGCAGCTCGACGTTGCGCTGGCTCTTCGAAAACTCGACGCGTAGCTTCGAGCGCGCGTTCAAGTCGACCGTGGAACCGTCGGCGAGTGTAATCGAGCGGTTCTCGCCAATGTCGGTGGTATAGGTCGGATAGCGTTGCAGAGAATACCAGCCGTAGGCGCCAAGACCTATTGCGGCGACGACGAGGGAGGCGGCCAAGGCCCACGTCCTGCCCACAGGCTTTCGCTCAGGCGTTACCGCCGGCACTGACGCATTAAGCTTCAGAATGTCAGCGTCAGATCTGGCACTCGCTATTAACGCATCCAAATCGATTTTGTGATCCGCTTTGAGCGCAGGAAGCTCAACATACGTTCGCGCAATCTCCATGTACGCCCGAATATGCTCCGGCGACTGCCGCAGCCACTGATCGAAGCGCGCGCGGGCGGCGGGATCGGCGTCCCCGACCCGGAAGTCCACGAACCACGCCGATGCTTCATCCAGCACCTGGCGATTGAGCTTCGGGGTTGCGACTCGCGTCTTCATGCACGATCCTTCGGGCTTCCCGACGCGCCTTCCTGTAGGGCGTCGCGGCATTGAATGAGCGCCCGCGCCAGGTACTTCTTCGCCGCCGGGCGCGAGACCCCGAGCTGGCGGCCGCACTCCTCGATCGAGAGGCCCGCGAAGCGATGCAGCAGGAGCGTCGTCGACATCTTTGCGGGCATGGTGGCCAGTGCACGCTCGAGGTCTTTCAGCTTTTGCTGTCCTTCGGCTCGGGCGGCCGGGTCATCGTCGGAGGTGAGCTGAAGCTCGGCGAACACTTCTGAGATGTCGATCGACGCGGGGGTGTGGGCCTGGCGAAGCGTGTGCTGGTGGAGGACGTGGCTTGCGACGGTAAAGAGGTAGGCTTCGGGGCTGCGGATGGTCTCGTGGTGCTCGACCCGCATGAGGCGGAGGAAAACCTCCTGGGCTAAGTCGGGGGCGTCCGCTTCGTTCCGCAGGCGCAGCGTGAAGAAGCGCTTCAGGCGCTGCCCGTAGCGGCTCGCGATCGCGGTGACGAACGAATGGCGGGCGTCCTGCGGCAAGAGCCGTACCCCCAGAGGCGTAATTTCCCGTAACAGTAGAGTGGTTATATAAGAGGAGTGGATACGGTCCAGACAAGATTTTTCTTACGCCGCATAAAGCCAAGAGATATCAATTAGTTATCAGGTTGGTCACGCGCAGATCACTCTCTCGGTTGGGGTGAGGTAGCAGTTTTACAGCTTGGGGGCGGTGCCAGTGATGCTGGCTGGCGCGAGCATTGCGCGTCGTCGTCAGGTTCGTCGCCTGCGTCCGGGTCTTGCGAGGGGCGGAAAACGACGCGAACGGGGGACTCGTGAGAAATTGCTCCATCGAGCAGGTTTTGCGTGCTTCGGCTGGCACTGAACCGCGGGGTCTGCGCCCCGGGGGATGCGGCCGGCGCTTCCCTGGTCAATCCGGCCGCACCCCCGAGCCTGTGAGCCCACGAATTCGCAAGGCTCTTCCCCGTACATGACGGGCGAGGCACAGACTAGCGGCGGGAGATGTCAGCGCGGTGATCACTCGATGAAGGATCGTGCGGGCGAGTGCTGAAACTCAGCCGCGGCATCCTGGAGCCAGGACTTAAGGTACGCGAAATAGCTGCGGCCCACGTAGAGCTCAAAGCGCAAGGCGCGGTCTCTGCACTCGATGATGACGGGGAGCTGCGCGAAGCGGGTACGCGTCGCGGAGCCGCCGGGAAAGTTGCGCGGGTGGAGGTCGAGACCACAGCCCTTTGCGAGCACGTCGCGTGCGGCGGGACCCTCCACGCGCAGGCCCTTCAGTGCGCAGCTGAGATCGACGACGGCGGTATCGTATCCCGTGAGATGAGCACGCAGGCGCTCAGCGAGCTGTGGCCCGTCGATGACATCCGAGAGTACGAGTCGTTCGCCAGGACCCAAGGCGAGCAGGCGGACCTGGCCGTTGAGGGCGGGCGGCACGAGCGAAGCCTCCTCGCCGACCGCCCATGTCTTGAGGCGTACGGCCGCGGCAAGCGCGACTTCCGAAATTCGAACGGCCGGGTCACCCATTCATGCGCTCTCCGGTGGGATCGTAGAAAGTCGGGTTGACGACGCGCGCACGCCCGGCGGGTGAGCGGTCGTCGTAGACAGTGACTTCGGTGTCGATGTGCTGCCGGCCGGCACGGAGCATGGCAAGGGCGATCGCCTCGCCGGAGAGCGTTGCGATGCCGGCGGAGGTGATCCAGCCATCGGTGGCGTTGGTTTCGTTGGGTAGTCGCAGGTGGCTGCCGATCATGAAGGGCGCGGTGGCTTTGAGACCGACGAGCTGGAGACGGTCGGGGCGGACGTGCTCGGGGAGGGTGAGGGAGCGCTTGCCGATATAGTCGCGCGTCTTCCCCGCGGCGACCTTCCCCCAACCCACGTCGTCGGGCACCGTCGTGCCGTCGGTGTCGGACCCAATATGGAGGAAACCCTTCTCGAGGCGCAGCTGCATGAGGGCATCGAGGCCGAGCGGCTGCAGGCCGTAGGAAGTGCCGACCGCGTAAAGGGTCTCCCAGAGTTGCCGGGCGGAATCCGCCGGGACGTTGATCTCGTAGGTGAGCTCGCCAGTGAAGCTGACGCGGTAAATGCGCGCAGGGATGCCAAGAAGGCCTCCTTCACGCATGGCCAGGTGGGGAAACGCAGCATTCGAGAGATCGATGTCGGTGTCGAGCCTTGACAGGATCTTTCGGGCGTGGGGCCCGGCGAGCGAGATCGTTGCCCACTGCTCGGTGACGGGGGTGATGGCCACCTTGAGATCCGGCCACTCGCACTGGTGCCACTCCTCGAGCCACTGATAGACGCGCCCGGCATTGCCGGAGGTCGTCGTGATGAGGAGATGGTCGGGTGCGAGCATCACTACTGTGCCGTCGTCGAAGAGAATCCCCGTCTCCCGCAGCATGAGGCCGTAGCGCGCGCGGCCGGGCTGAAGCGTTTTGAGGTTATTGATGTAGAAACGGTCAAGGAACTCAAGGGCGTCGGGCCCCCGGACTTCGATCTTGCCGAGGGACGAGCCATCGAAGAGGCCTGCGGCGGTGCGCACCGCCAGGGCCTCCTGCGTCACCGCATGCTCGCGCGATTGGCTTGTGCTCAGGTAGGCCACCGGGCGCTGCCAGCCGCCGAAGTCGTGGAGGATCGCGTCGTGCGCCACATGCCAGTCGTGCATGGGGAGGAGCCGTTTCGGCGCGAAGCGCTCACCGACGTCGCGGCCTGCAATCGCGCCCAATGTCACCGGTGTCAGCGGCGGCCTCAGCGTCGTGTGGCCGAGCTCGCCTGGCGGAACGTTCTTGAGCTTCGCCAGGATCCCCAAAGCGGCGGCGGTGGAGGTCTTGCCCTGGTCCGCCGCCATCCCTAAGGTCGTGTAGCGCTTGACGTGCTCCACGTGCGCGTAGTTCTCGCGAATGGCAAGCTCGAGGTCAGCGACCGTGACATCGTGCGCGAGGTCGACCCACTGGCGACGGGTGCTGCCGACCGGGGCGACGCGTGGCCCGACCGCGATCGGCTGACTCGCGGTGCCGGCGATCTCGATGGAGGGGTGACGCGCGGTGGGTTGCAGGGCGCCGGATCCCGCATCGTACGCAAGTGTTCCTCCGGCCTGCGCAAAGAGCTGCAGTGCCGGTGAGAAGCCGCCGGATACTGCCAGTGCGTCGCAGCGGAACGACTGCCGGGCTTCGACGCTTCGCTCATCCAGAGCGAGTCGCCCCACTGTGACCTGCCTGAGCGCGCCGAAACCGGAAGTCGCGACGGGAATGGAACGAAAGTGCAGGTCGATGCCCCTGTCGCCGAGCGCACGGCGAAGCGTTTCCGGCACAGCGCCCTCACGACGGCTGTCGACGACCGCCAGCACGGTAACGCCTGCGTCCTTGAGATCCGTAGCGAGCAGGTACGCGGAGTCGTTGTTCGTGGCGATCAGAACCCGTCGGCCTATCGCCACGCCGTAGCGCTTGAGGTACTGACGCGCGGCACCGGCCAGGACAATGCCAGGCCGGTCGTTATTCGCGAAGATGAGGGGCTGCTCGATCGTACCCGTTGCGAGCACCAAGCGGTGCGCGCGGACGATGTAGAGGCGCTCACGGGAAGCGTGTGCGCGGCCTGAATCGACGCGCTCAAGAAGCGCCACCACGTTGTGATCGTAGCGACCGACGGCGGTCGTTCGGGTCAGGGGACGAGCGTGCGGCAGCCGGGCCAGCTCTCCAAGCGTCGCCGTGATCCACTGGTCGGCCGACTGGTCCCCGATCCTGGACGCGTCCCAGGCACTGCGACCCCCAAAAACATAGTCCTGCTCGGCGAGGACGACGCGCGCGCCGGCACGCGCGGAGTCGAGCGCGGTGCAGAGTCCCGTGCGCCCGCCGCCGACGACCAGCACGTCGCAGTGGAGGTTCGTGATCTCGTATCTGTCGGGATCGGGATCGGACGGCGCGTGGCCCAAGCCCGCGAGCCGGCGGATCGCGGGCTCGTATGTGTGCCAGTTGGGCCAGATGAAAGTCTTGTTGTAGAAGCCAGCGGACCAGAGCGGTGCCATGGCATCGAGAACGCGCAAGACGTCGAAACGCACCCCCGGCCAGCCCTCCTGTGAGTGGGCATCGAGGCCCTCGTGCAGCTCGACGGTCGGGGCGCGACAGGAGGGGGTCGCGCGCGGCCCCGCACTCAACTGCACGAGGGCGTTCGGCTCCTCGATCCCGCACGCGAAGATCCCGCGCGGCCGATGGAATTTGAAGCTGCGGGCGACCACGCGAACGCCGTTCGCAAGGAGCGCCGAGGCGAGCGTGTCGCCCGGGTGTCCGTGGTAGGTCCGGCCGTCGAAGCGGAAACCGATCCGCCGGGTGCGGTCGATCTGTCCGCCGTGAGGCAGGCGGTAGGGGCCGGTGGTCATGCGTCGTTCAGCCCCGGCGGCGGCGCACCTAAGACGTAAGTCGCGAGGATCTCGTGAGTGGTAGTGTCACGCGCGACGTTGAACCAGCGGCCGCAGCCGTAGAGGTGACCCCAGCGCTCGAGGTGCAACCCGGCGGGGTTCCGGCGGCTGAAGAGGTACGAGGTCCAGGTCTGGTCGTCGGATTCGGGCGTCGGGCGAGTGACGTGCGACGGACCGCTGAATACAAACTCCGTCTCGTCGCGCACACCGCAGTAGGGGCAGTTGATTCTCAGCATCGGTGCCGTTCGCCCTCAGTGCGCCACGCCCGCAGCGGCGCCCTCATCGACCAGGGCGCCCATCCTGAACCGATCCAGGTTGAAGCCCGCGATGAGGGGATGGGGCTTGCCCGTGGCCACGGTGTACGCCATGGTGTCGCCGCCCGCCGGGATCGCCTTGTAGCCGCCCGTGCCCCAGCCACAGTTGAGAAACAAGCCCTCGATCGGCGTGAGGCCCATGAGGGGGCTCGTGTCGGGCGTGATGTCCACCCTCCCCGCCCACTGGCGCAGGAGCTTCAGGCGACTGAAGCTCGGGAACAGCTCGACCACCGCTCGGATCACATCGCGCATTTGGGGGAATCCGCCGCGCTGGGCGTAGGAGTTGTAGGCATCGGCGCCGCCCCCGATCACAATCTCACCGCGATCGCTCTGGCTCACGTAGGCGTGCACGAGACCGGAGATCACCATGGTGTTGAGGACCGGCTTCACCGGCTCGGTGACCATGGCCTGAAGCGCCATGGTCGTGATGGGGAGCGTGAGTCCCGCCATCGCCGCAAGCTGCGAGGAGTAGCCGGCCACGCTCATCACGACGCGGTCGGCGCTGATAGGGCCCTTCGGTGTCTGAACTCCGCGGACACGATTGCCCGTGATCGTGAAGCCTGTGACCCCGCAGTTCTGCACGATGTCGACACCGAGCGCAGAAGCTCCCCGGGCATAGCCCCACACGACGGCGTCGTGACGGCAGATGCCCGCCCGCCGCTGGATGAAGCCGCCGAGGACCGGGTAGCGGCCGTCGAGGTTGAGCGGGGGAGCCAGGCTCTTAATCTCCTCGCGGCTCATCATCTCGGAGTCGATGCCGTTCATGCGGATGGCATTGCACCAGCGGCGAAGCATTTCCATCTCGTGATCGCTGTGCCCTAAGTTCAGCACCCCGCGCTGGCTCAGCATCACGTTGAAGTTGAGCTCGCGGCCCAAGCCCTCATAGAGCTTCAGGGAGTGATCAAAAAAGGACGAGCTCACGGGGTAGAAATAGTTGGAGCGCACCACCTGCGTGTTGCGCCCGGAGTTACCAAGTCCGATCTGGCCGCGCTCCAGTACCGCGACGTTGCGGACGCCGTGTTTCCTGGCGAGGTAGTACGCGGTCGCGAGCCCGTGCCCTCCTCCACCGATGATGACGACTTCGTAGCCGCGCTTCGGCTCCGCGTCGCGCCAGGCGGGCTGCCAGTCGCGGTTGCCTCGAAGGGCTTGCCAGGCAAGTTGAAGGGCCGAGTAGCGTTGCATCAGCTCAGACCGCGAGGCAGGAATCCACCAGCCGATCCAACTCGGCGCCGGGACGCAGTGGGTCCGCCACCGGGAGACGCAGCCCCGTCGAAAGCCCCCCGAGCGTTAGTCGCGCCTGGTCCGGGGTGAGCTTCGAGGTGTTGAGGGAAACCCCCGCGCACCGCACGGCCGGATTCGTGCGCCGGGCGAGCACAAGATGGAGCTTGATCGCCTCCTCAAGGGACGGGGTTGAATAGTCCTCAAGACCGGCGAGACGATCGCGTCCCACCTCGTGACATAACACGATCACGTCCGGCTGGGTTCCATGCAGTAGCCCGAGCGACACCCCCGCGTAAGAAGGGTGGAAGATCGACCCCTGCCCTTCCACCACGTCCCAGTGATCGGGCGCCGCAGGCGGGCTCAGCAACTCCGCGGCGCCGGCGACGAAGTCGGCGACCACCGCGTCGATCGGGATGCCTGAGCCTGCGATCAGAACTCCGGTCTGGCCTGTTGCCCGAAAGTCCGCGTCCACACCGCGCGCTTTGAACGCTCGGGCAAGGGTCAGCGCCGTGTACTTCTTGCCGAGCGCGCAGTCCGTGCCCACCGTCAGGAGGCGCTTGCCGGTGCGCTTGGCTCCCGTGGCAATCGGGATGTCCCGCGGCGGCTCGCGCACGTCGATGAGCCGCCGGCCAAGCCGCTGTGCAGCGCCCTTCAAGTCTGGTTGATCGTTGAGCCGTTCGTGCATCCCACTCACGATGTCGAGACCCGCCTGCATGGCTTCGAGAAGCTTGAGCGTCCAGGACGGCGCGAGAATTCCGCCGCGGTTCGCGACTCCGATGACGAGCGAGCGAGCGCCCCGCGACAGCGCTTCGGCAGGCGTCATGCGCAGCAGCCCCGTCGTCACCTGGCAGGTGGGGAGCGCGCATTCGCCGACGCACAGGTTGGGCACCCAGTCACGAAGCCCAAATGCCGTCTTGGCAAAGGGCGCTTCCGTCACGTCGCCGAGAAAGAGCAGGTAGGGCGTAGGCAGCTGCAGGACGCTCACGCGGGCGAGCCCCAGACGTCCGGCGGGCATTCGATGTAGCCGTCCGAGTAACGCACCTGAACCGGCCGATCCGCCTTGAGAAAGATGGGCCCATCGAGGTCCACCACCTTGCAGTACTGACCCACAAGAAACGCCGGCGCCATCGCGAGCGAGGTGCCGATCATGTTGCCGACCATGCAGTCGAGCCCGAGCTTGCGCGCCGCTTGCGCCATGGCTAACCCTTCCGTCAACCCGCCGCACTTGTCGAGCTTGATGTTCACGACCTGCACGCGCCCGACCAGCGGGGTAATGTCGGCGAGAGTCTGTACGCTCTCATCCGCCGCGACGGGGATCGGCGAGTTAAGATCATCGAGAAGCGCCTCCTCACCGATAGGAAAGGGCTGCTCGATCAGGGATACCCGCGCATCGATCAGCGCTGGGAAGAGCTTCTCGAGGGATAAGCGGCTGAATCCCTGGTTACCGTCGACCCCGAGCCACGCCTCGGGCTGCGCCGCCCGTATTGCGCGCACGCGATCGGCATCCTGAAGCTCGCCGGTGAGCTTCACCTTGATCGCCCGTGCGTGGGTGTAGGCGCGGGCCGCGGCCGCCATCTTCTCGGGCGTATCGGCGCCGCAGGTGAAGGTCGTAAGGAGCGGGCGCGGCTTTTCCTCGAGACCGGCGATCTCCCAGACTGGACGTCCGATCGTCTTAGCCTCGAGATCCCACAGCGCGCAGTCGAGGGCGTTTCTCGCCCCACCGGCAGGCAGGATCTTCCTGACGTCTTCCCGTGTCAGGCCGGCCTCGATCCGCGAGCGAAGCGACATCAGTTGCCCCACCATGGATGCGGGGCTGTCGCCCTTGTAATAGACGCCCGCGGCCTCGCCGCTCCCCGTGCGGCCCTCGTGCTCGAGCGTCACGACGAGGACTTTGAGCTGCTCCCACGTGTAGCCGGTGATGCGGAAGGGCGCGACGAGCGGCCACTGCTCGATCTTCGTGCCGAGCCTCAAGGGTCCCATGATGCACCTACCTGGCCGGCGTCGCGGGCATGTGCGTTTCGAACCACGAGACGAGACGCGTGGCATAGTCGATCGCCGCGGGGAATCTACGAATCCCGTGGCCTTCCTCGGGGTAGGTGACAAGCACCGACTCGACACCGTTCTCGAGCAGCGCATTGTGGAACTGCATCGCCTCCGAGGGCGGTGTGCAGCGATCGAGCGCGCCGCAGATGTTGAGCGTCGGCGTCTTCACGTTGTGGGCATACATGATGGGCGAGCGCGTGAAGTACTTGCCTTCCGGGTTGTTGAACCTGTCGTTCAGGAACAGGCTGCAAAAATGCGGGATGTTCCCGATCAGATGCTCGCTCACGTAGTTCGTCACCGGCGCCACCGGCACGGCCGCCGCGAAGCGGGGATCCTGCGTGATGAGCCAGGAACTCATGTAGCCGCCGTGGCTGCCGCCCGTGACGCCGATGCGCCTGGGGTCCGCGATGCCCTGCTTTACGAGGGTGTCGAGCCCTGAGAGGTGATCGGTCGTCTCGGCGCCGCCCATCTCACCGACGACGTGACGGGCAAACTCCTGTCCCCGTCCGGTACTGCCCCGCGGGTTCGTCTGGAAGACCGCGTACCCATGCTTCAGCAACACAAGAATCGCCGCATAGCGGCCCAACCACAAGGGGCGAAACTGCCAGACCGGGCCTCCATGGACGTTGAGCACGAGAGGGTGCGGAACCTTGCCCTTCGCGGGCTTCAAGAGCCATCCCTGGATCTCGAGCCCGTCGGAGGCCTTCCAGGTCACGCGCTCAATGGCGCCGATAGCGGATGCGTGATCCTTAAAGCCGATATCGAGGGAGCGGACGGACTTGTATTCGCCGCCTCGGATGACTGCGACCTCAGGCGCGCGCGCATAGCTCTCGCCGATAAGCACGCAGTCCCCGCGCTCTCCGACGCCCGAGACGCGAACGTAAGCGGGCGAGCCGGCGGTGGTAACCTCCTGGCTGCGCCAGACCTCGGTGAAGGCCCCGGAAGCGGCGGCGCAAAGACCCACCACCGTCTCGAAGCCGCGATGGCCGGCGAGCAGGAGCTGCGTCTCCGAGCGCCACTCGGTGAACGCGATATCGATGCCGCGCGTGTCGATGTTGCGAATCGCGCGCGAGCGCGTGTCGATGAGCTTCAAGTCCCCCGCCACGAACCAGCGGTCGCTGCAGACTGCCTCGACTACCGCCACTGTTTTGCCGGACGGCGATGCCGCCGGCCAGCCGAGCTGGTCCTTGGGCGCGTAGATCTCCCGAGTCTCGGCCGATGCGCTGCTGCCATTGATTGCCGTCACCTGCAGACGTGCCGAGTACCAGAGACCCTCGCCGGGCGCTCCCGAGACGACGGCCGCAAACGCATCGCTCCCGCACCAGACGGCTTCCCAGATGTTGTCCTGGTCGCGCGAGACCTGCCGAGACCGGCCCGCAGCGAGCTCATACACCCACGCACGCCGCCAGCGGTAGCTCTCGTCCCCGGTCTCGACCGCTGGAGTCCACGATGCCAGATCCCTCGCCGCCTGCTTGCTTGTGACCGCGCCCTGCCCGCCCGCAATGTCTGCGCCGTGACCGGCCACGCTTAAGAGAATCCGCCTTCCATCGGGCGACCAGTTGAGATACTCGACCCAGCCTTCGACACGCGGCGTCGGCTTTGCGGCACCTGTCTTTGGGTCGAGCAGGTAGAGCTGAAAGTCCCCCTCCTTGTGACGGTCGGACAAGAATGCGACCTGCCGGCCATCGGGGGAGAACTTAGGTAGCCGGTCGATGCTCGGCCCGAAGGTGAGCACCCGCATGTCGCCCGTCGCAAGATCCGTGAGACAAATGCGTGTAGGCGGGGTCCCCTCGAGCTTGTCGATGATCGTGCCGGCAAACACCGCGAACCGCCCATCCGGGGACGCATTCACTTCAACGGCGTCACTCAGCTGCCCCGTTCCCGGCTGGCGAAGGCTCGCGACGAGCGCTTCGATTTCCTTGTAGAGGTCAGTTCCGCGCAGATCTCTTTCCATCAACCCACTCCCCAATGTGGTGGCACTGATCGTGTAAGCCCCGCACGCCAGTGTCTCCGTCTCGCAGCGACCCAGTCACCCAATTCCTCATCCCCTCCCAGCGTACCCGGGACTCCTACACGAGGTGATGCCAGTAGGCGTTCAACACGCAAGGGTGCTGTCCGATCTTCGCCGTAATCAGCGACACGCGCTCTTCGGCCAGTCCGAAGATATCTACGGACACATGCATCCGCGCGTCCGTGCCGTACGCCGCACTGAGCTGGCGCGGAGTCATATTCAGGTTCTGGAAGTACCCGAGTAGACGGGTCAGCACGCTCGGGTCACCGTCTGTCGTAACCCGCACGCGCAACGGCGCCTGCGGGCTTGCGTCCTGTTCTTGAGTCGTCGTCATGGGATCGCATCCTCGTTGGGGTTCCTTTCGGTCCACGCACAGCCAAGCCCCGGCTCTCACTGAGAGCCGGGCTGGTAATGCACCGAAAGAAACCAACGAATGCGCGCATGAACTCAGTTTAGGCTAGTTACAGATAGCGCCGGACGTCGATCTTAGCGGCCGCGATAACGCTCCCCAACGCTTCCGCCGCCTCTTTGCCAAGGATCTCGGCCCACTCCTCGGCAATCACATCCAGATCCGTGTACAGAGCCTCCCAGAAAGTCCGCTGGGCTGGTTTACTCAAATCGGCGGCCTTGAGCACCGATTCGACCTGGTCGATAAGATCGTGCGCCTTGGCGGGATCCTCAATCGCTTTGAGCTTCTCAATCACCTGAATGCGATATCCTTCGAGCGAAAGCTTGGCGGCGTCTGCGATCTTCATGCCCAAAAGCCTCCCCGGGCCGCCTAAGGCAGCTCAAGAAAGCTTTAGACAAAGTGTGGCCCGCCGAGCCCCAAAGGCTCCTGCAGGCCCACCCACCGTAAATGAATAAGAGCGATTGCAACGGGAAAATGGACCCCTCCGGACGCGGATTCTGACTTTCCGCAAAGCCCAGCAGGGTCTCGGTCGCTCAACCAGTATCAGATCGCGGGTGGATCATCCATCCAGGGATACCGACTACTGGTGTCTAACCGACGGTAAGGCATCTGCCACGGGTCAGGAGGAACGATCACGCGGGCACCTCTGCTATCTCACTGATATCGTCTCGGCTGCTGTCAACGGGTCGTCAACCCAAGGGTACATGTTGCTTGTGTCGAGGCGATGATAAGTGATCATCCGAGGGTCCGGCATAACCGCCCCCGGCCCGGCCATGTAGATCACGTTTGCAGCGATCGGCGCGAATGCGGCATAAAAATGCTGATACGACTTAGGAACTAGAAGACGCTTCTCTCTCGGGTCAATACCCAGATCTCTGAATATGGAAGGACTAAAGCACTGACAGCGGATGCTCCCCACCACGATATCGATGCCGCTACAACGCAAAGCGACAACATCTCCTACTGGAAAGATAAGCGGGTCACCGGAGGACTGAGGCCAAGCGTGCGAGTAGTTCTCTATGACAGACAGGACGGACACTTCCAGATCCACCGGCTGGCCCGAGGTGGGTCCGGTCTTTCCGCCTAAGCGAACCGCCAAAGACGCACCGACGCCCCCTTTGCGGGCAATCCGCACTACTTCCGGGTCGTGCAAGATCGCGATCGCGGCACCGGTAGCTCCGTGCTCAAGCAGCCATCGAAGCACGAATGTGGCATCGCCTGGTGCTCCGCCGCCGGTGTTGTCCGACTGGTCCGCGACCACCACCGGTGTCTGGGTACTCGCCAATGCTTGCGACAGGGCCTCTTCGATGGGCAATGAGATGCACTCAAAGCCGATCTGTCGACGCAGCGCGTGCGCTCGAAGTCCAAACTCACGTGCGACGTCGTCGGCAAGTCGCGGATCGTCGTCCGTAACGACCAGCACTTTTGCGCCCGCATGTGGCAGGTCCGCGAAGTGAAAGCCGTGCCCGAATGAAATGGATAGGACCCCCTTGCGCCGCTCTGCCTCTGCCATCGCGTCTACGAACGAGCGTAGGGGTTGGCGGGTGGTCGGATAGATGCCGATCATGCGGCAATCGAACAGGGCCGTGGTTGGCTTTACCTGACCCAATCCCGTGGCAACAGCCAGCTTAAAGAGTTCTCGGGCGCGCGCATTCACGTCGACGTGCGGATACTCCTTATAAGTGATCACTATGTCAGCCGATGCAATCTTCGCGTGACTCAAATGGCAGTGGAGATCGAGCTCGATACCGATGACCGCGTTCGGGCCAGCCAGAGCCCGAACGCGGCGAAGGATGTCCTCTTCGCAATCATCGTAGCCCTGCGCCACCATCGCCCCATGCAGATTCAGAAGGACTATGTCCACCGGAAGCGCTGCACCCAGATCAGCGAGTAACTGATCCCGCAAGGCCTCGTAGGCGGACTTGACAGTGATTCCCGAGGGTTGCGCCCAGGCCATGAGGCTAAAGACGAACTCGCACCCTTCGTCACGAGCAAGCTCTCCCCAAGTTCGGCTCAGATCAAGGCTGGGATTTACGATGCGGCCTTCCAGGGCATCTTTTCCTGTCTGCACTTGGAAGTCTTCGAGACCCGTCGGGACCTGAGCAAACGTATTCGTTTCGGTGGCGATTCCGCCTGCGAATATCTTCAGAGTATGTGCCGCGCTTTTCACCCCACCACCCGTCCCACCCTTAAACGCCGTGACACCCGGAACCTTCCGCACGTCTCTTCCGCTGCTTTTCAGCGTGCTCATCGGTGCTTCGCCCTAGCCAATAGACCGCTTACGACTGACTCCGATCTGAAGCTGGCATGTGCTCTTCGAACCAACCGACTAGACGCGCGGCGAAGTCGATCGCTGCGGGATAGTGATGTATTCCATGACCCTCCTCTGGGTACGTCACCAAAACGGATTTCACGCCGTTCTCCAGCAAGGCATGATGGAATTGCACGGCTTCTTCCGGAGGCGTGCAGCGATCCAATGCTCCGCAAATACTAAGGGTCGGCGTCTTCGCCTTGTGCGCGTGCATGACAGGACTGCGCTCGAAATACTTGCCCGTTGGATTGGTGTACCTGCCCTTCAGGAACAGCGCCACGAAATCCGGAATATTGGAGATCAAATGCTGCGTCACCTGATTCGTTGACGGCGCAATCGGCACTGCGGCAGCGAAGCGCGCATCCTGCGTTATGAGCCACGAAGTCATGAACCCGCCATAACTCACCCCCGTGACTCCAAGCCGCTTTGGGTCCGCAATACCTTCCTGCACCAGATAATCCAGACCCGACAGATAATCGTAGGTGTCGGCCCCACCCATGTCGCCCACCACGCGGCGCGCAAAGTCCTGTCCCCTACCGCCACTACCGCGGGGATTGGGGAAGAAAACCGCGTAACCGCGCTGCACTAACATCAGGTAAGGCGTATGTCGCGGGCGACCCAACCACATTGGATGCCATTGCCCCACGGGCCCCCCGTGCACGCACATCACGAGCGGATAGGGGCCCCTGCCCCCGGGCTGCAACAGCCAGCCCTGCATCTCAAGTCCGTCTGGGGCCCGCCAAGTGACCTCTTTCACCGTCCGGATCGCTTGTGCGGCCTGCGCGTAGCCCAAGTCGAAAGACCTCACCGGCGCATACTCACCGCGGCGAATCACCCCTATTTCCGGTGCACGAGTGAAACTCTCGCCGGCCAGGACGCACTCGCCGGCTTCGCCGTAGCCCGACACCGCCACGTACCGGAGACGGCCGCCATTACTGACCTCGCGACTGCGCCAGACTTCGTTGAATGCACCGGATTCCGAATCGACAAGTCCCACGGCAATTTCAAAAGCTCGATGACCCGCGACCAGCAGCTTGCGATCCGAGCGCCATTCGGTATGCGTGACATCGACGCCGCCCGTATCAACGGGCCGCATTTTTCCGGTGCCCACGTCAATAAGCTTTAGATCCCCCGCGACGACCCAGCGATCACTACAAGTCGCCTCGACGACTGCCAGGTGACGGCCGGATGGGGAGCCGGCGACCCACCCCAGTTGGTCCTGAGGCGTGTAAATCTCGCGTCTCTTGTCCGAGCCGCCATCACCACCGATCTGCAAAAGTTGCAGCCGGGCCATATACCAAAGTCCCTCTCCTGGTCCTGGGGAAACGACGGCGGCCAGGGCTTCATTCCCGCACCAGACTGCCTCCCAGATATTGCTGTCTGGTGGAGAAACCTGCCGTGAGATCCCGCTCGCTAGGTCGTAAACCCAGGCGCGGCGCCATCGAAACGCTTCCTCGCCCGTTTCCACGGCAGGCGCCCACGAGGGTAGGGCTTGCGCAGACTGCTTACTGGTAATCGCTCCCTGGCCCCCGGAGACATCGGCGCCGTGGCCGGCGCTCGCCAAGAGAATGCGTCGCCCATCCGGCGACCACTGTAGATATTCCACCCATCCGTCCACGCGCGGTGTAGCACGCGCCGCGCCGCTTAAGAGAGCGAGCAAGTACAGCTGAAAATCACCCGCGCGGTGGCGATCCGACAGAAACGCGATTTGGCGCCCGTCAGGCGAAAACTTCGGAAATCGGTCGATGCCCGGCCCGAAAGTGAGCACGCGCGTCTCACCTCGGGCGAGGTCCGTCAAGCAAATGCGGCTGGGCGGAGAGCCCTCGAGCCTGTCCACAATAATCCCGGCAAAGACGGCGTGCATGCCATCTGCCGAACAGTGGACGTCGGTCGCGTCGCTGATCTGACCCGTGCCGGGCCTTCGAAGTGCGCCACACAAGTCTTGCGCTGCGCGATACAAGCGGTCACCTCGAATGTCTCGCTCCATCATTTCAGCTCCACGCGTGCTTCAAGCAGCGGCGTACGCTGCATGGCTGAGGCAGGCGCTCGATCACCGCGAGCTGGGCGCCCGTTGGCGCTGTCCGCAACATGCGAAGTCGCTTGTCCCGGCGGGAGACAAACCTTCTCGGGTTCTACTTCCAATTCGCTCGATCCGCACGAAGGTCCACGACCTTCATGACGCGGGCTTTACGAAGGCCGCTGGCGGGGCAGTCGGCTCATTTGCGCTAACAGGTCGTCCATAGGGGACGTGCAGTACGCTCGGGTGCGAGGTGTCGTGCCACACGGTTACCTTAACGGGTCTTGCGTCGTCTATTGATTCATCGGCGACAACTCCGCCAGTGTTACAGTTCCTCTGAAAATACATGGAGTCTATAGGCCCAATCACCAACCGGAGTCGGCTACCTGCCTTGACTTCCCTGGATGTGAAAGTAAATCGATTAAAGTCAAAGCAAAGAGGTTCGGTGCCTTTAACAAGCGTTTCTTTCCGCAGACTCTCACGGTAGCGCGCCCGCATTTGGTCGCAGCCCAAGAGAATACTTCCCCCATCGGGAGTGATCTCATAGATCGTCACTACGAAATCCGTGTCCGGTTGATCGATGGATACCCAGGCCGTCAATCGGAAGAACCCGGTGATTTGTGTGTCTCGCGGAAATGGTGCGCTGTGGTAGAACAACGCCTTCCCTTCCTTGGCATATACGAGCGTCTGATCGGTCGGGTCATCCGTCGGGAAGACTGGGCGCATGATGGTAAAGGGCTCCTCGAGCGGCAGCTCCACTTCCGCAATGCTGCGATCCCGTGGATCGTAAATGTAGGTGTCGCCGGAACCGCTTCCAGCAGTCTCTCGCAACAACCCGGAATCAAAGATCCGCGAGGCCGTGCCCTTCGAATCCAGGTAGAGGGGTTTGAGAGAAGCTGTAATTTCTTCCAGGGTATCCGTATAACGCCACTGTTCCCGACCCGCGACGTAGTAAGCCACTCGTCGCTGCAATAGATCGGGTTGAGGTCCATCGCACATCAGCCAGTTGTACCACTGAGTATGCAGCCTAACTGCGTCGATCAGCGAAGCGGGTCCAAACGTCACGCCTCCGACGACGGGTGGAAGTCCGAGATTTCCGTTCCACGGACCCCGGTGGTCCCAGGGGCCGAGCACCAGAAAATGTTTGGCTCGAGCTTCCGGTGTAGCGTACAAGTTGTGCTGTCGATACTGGTGCAAGGCTCCAACCTGACCACTGTCGTATGCACCGGTTACACTCAGGATGGGCAAGTCTAGGCGCGCATACTCCTCCGCCGTAGGAAGACAAGCGTCCCAGTAGGAATCCAGAGCAGGATGGGACACCCAGGTCTGAAAGGTTGTTGACGGGTTTCCTAACATTTGATCAAGATGCCTGAACGGCCGCCCGGAGGTATGCCATTTGTAGTATTGGCCCCTCCAGAACTGCTGGTCAGCAAAGATACCCTCTTGTTGAGTACGACCCGAGGTGGCCGCGATCCATCGCATCGCATATGGATAGCCGATGTTGTTACGCATCGGGAATTCGAGGCCTGGTGCCGACGCCACAAACGGCACGATGGTTGCGAGATGAGGCGGGCGCTCTTTGGCCGTTGCCCATTGGTCGCAGCCCTCGTATGAGCCACCAAACATTGCCACCTTGCCGTTACAGAACCGCTGTCCGGCGATCCACTCAACAATGTCGAAGCCGTCCTTGGCCTCCTGGACAAATGGCGTAAACGTGCCCTCCGAGTTTGCCCGGCCTCGAGCGTCTACGATCAAGACGGGGAAACCATGATGCGCGATCATGCTCGCACGGGGGTGAAGGCGGTTACCCGTGTAAGGGGTGAGATCAAAAATGGTGGGTGCCGGAGCATGCCTTCCTTCTGGCAGATAGAGCGTGGCATTCAGCTTCGTGCCATCGCGCAGGGGAATCTTGATCCCCCACTGCAATTCCACTCTTAACAAACGATCCAGCGCCGTGCTCGTCGGCCCGCTCATTCCAAGTGCTCCTTCAGTGCCATGTCTGCCTATCCGGCGAATGAGTGCGACCCTTCACTCACCGATTAAATCGCCCTCTGCAGGCCGGATTGCGGCCCCTAAGCGGGCTCCCCGATTCGGCTCGCTGCGACCGACAACAGATCCTGATTGACCGTACGCGCGGCGCGCCAGAAATAGAACCCCGATGCCGGCGCTATGAGCGCCACGATCAGCATCGCGTAGCGCAGAGAGTCGGCTCCCAGGTCGGGATGCAACAGGTCGCTTAAGATGCCCACCATCTGCGGTCCGATCCCCATTCCGATCAGGTTCGCCAGCAGCATGACGATGCTCAAGATGGTTGCCCGCATGTCATCAGGCACCAAGCGCTGCAGCAAGGCATAGGTCGGTCCCACGAAAACGAAGAGCAGCATGATCAATCCGAAAAGAGCGGACAAGGCCTGATATTTCCCCTGGAGTAGCAGGAACGGGACAAAGAACGCGATCAATGAGCCGATCGTGAGGGCGCTCAAGCGCATCTGGCTTCGTGCGTCCTCGCCAAACCAGCGCGTCGCCACATACCCACCCGCTAAGGTGCCGATAATGCCTCCAATGCCAAAGATCAACCCGAGCGAAACACCCACCGCTGCTGTATCCATCCCATGGCTGCGCATCAGAAAGGCGGCATACCAAGGATGAAGTCCCAGCCCCATCGTGAAGAGCAGGATGATGGCCATCGTCAGATTACGAGCGGATGGTTGACGCCACAGCCAGGCGAGAACCTCGGTCATACGGGGCAATCGCTCACGGGACTGCTCGACACCTGCAGGCGACTGGAGGCGCGGCTCGCGAATGGTGAGCCAAGCCACCGCGGCAACCAAAAGACCCGGTATGCCCACGATAAAAAACGTGAGCCGCCATCCATAACGTGCGTTTAAGAACCCTCCAGCGATATAGCTCACTATTGAGGAGAGCGGATTGGCGAGCATATACACCGCCATGGCGCGTGCCCGCGCCACCGGACTGCGAAAGTAGTCGCCAAGCAGCGAATAGGTGGGCGGCATACTGCCGGCTTCCCCAACAGCGGCCGCTATCCGGGCAAAGAGCAGCTGCACGAAGGTGCCGACAAAGAGGCAGGCCATGACGGTAGCGCCCCACAGGCCTATCGCCAGCGACGTGATCTTGACGCGATCAGCTCGATCTGCCCAGCGCGCAATGGGTAACCCCAGCGTTGCATAGAACAACGCGAATGCAATTCCGGTTAAGAATCCGAGCTGCGTATCGGACAGCCGCAGGTCCTCCTTGATGGGCTGTAGGAGCAGGCTAATGAGCCCGCGATCCACCAAGCTCGTCGTGTAAACGACGGTTAGGACCGCCAGAACGTAGTTCCGGTATGCGTTGCCGGTTGCGGCGCTGAATGAGTACAAGTCAGGGGGCTCTTCTTACTCAGGCCTGTCGCCTACCATCGACAATTGCTAGCGACAGATCCGGTCCAGAAAGCTCCGCACGATGGGAACGAGGGTAGCCGGATCCGTGTAGAGTGAATGGTCGCGTCCCGCAATTTCGACCACATGCCAACCCTGCTCTTCGAGCTCAGTACGACGTTCACGGATTGTGGCGGCCAGACGCAAAGTGACGCTCCCTCTCTGGATTTCATCTTCAGACCCCGCGAAAGTCATCGCGGGGCACTTAATGCGCTTGATTGCCTCCGCTTCCCGCCACCCCCGCAGACTTTCGTAGAAAGTAACAAATTGATCCGGAGGCACGTCGCCCCTGGGAGAATCGGTTGCCGCGACAACCCGAACTGCATGGAGCAGCTCAGCATACGGCGCACCGAGCGGGGGCCACGCGCCGCAGACCAGCGCCGACACACGATCCGAGCGCGACGCAAGCTGCAGCCCTATCACTCCACCCCAGGAGAACCCCCACCAGATGAATCGCTCGAACTTCGCCGCGTCCGCCACGGCAAGCAGGTCGCTGCACACGCGCTCCGCGGTGAGCTCACTTGCCGGTATGGGCTTACTTCGGCCTATATCTGGCCCTAGGTTGGGATAGTCCATGACGAGAACGCGATAGCGGTCGGTCAGTCGGTCCAGGTAACCCTTCAGTATGGCGCTCGTTACAGCTGGTGGCCTCAGGGATGCGGTAATAGGGAACCCAAGAACCAGGGGGTACCCTTGACCGTATATCTCATAGTGGATCCCAGGCGAAGCCTTGGTCATCACAACACGTTCTCGTAGGCAGCCTCATCAAGAGAGTTTGAAATAAAAAGGGGACCGCCCGATTTCCGACATTTTTGGGACTCCATCTGGAACTGCTCGACTTCATGCCGGCATCTGCGAAGACCGCGCGGCGCCTCAGACCGATCGAACAGTCCATCCGCTAGAAACTCTTCGAGACAGACAGTCCGATCGTGCGCGGCTGGATGTACTGGAAGAAGGACGGGAACTCCGACCCAATACCTCCCGTGAGCGCGGCGCGCTTGTCCGCGACGTTGTTTACGAAGACAGTCCCCGTCCAGGAATTGGACCGCACACCGACGCGCAAATCCGTCCTCCCATAAGCCGGATAGGTCTGGCGTAAGGCGGTGCCGGTAAACTGACCCACGCTGTCGGAGATATAACTCGTAGACCCTCCGACAAACCCAGATGCGCCACTCGTGAGCGCAAATCTCTGTTCAAACGATAAGGTGCCAGTGAACCGGCTGCTATTGGGCAACCTGTCGCCATCGACCCCGTAAGCCGTGCTAGCCGCCGGGAAGCTCTCCGTCAGCACGGCATCATCGAACGCAATCCAGGCGGAAATCGTTAGGCTCTGCACTGGCCTTGATTCCACGGAAAACTCCACACCCTCACTCTTAGCTTGACCGCCATTCGCGCCATAGGTCGAGAGTTTGCCTACCAGGGTGAGTTGGATATTCCGCCAATCGATATAGTACACGTCAGCGTCAATGGACAACGTGTGATCCAGGAACTCACCTTTGGTGCCCAGCTCGTACGTATAGGTTTTGTCCGGCGCAAACGCGGTCGGGACGTTTGGATCGTAGATGGGACTCTGCGGACTGACATAAGGGTTAGGTCCACCCGGTCGATAGCCCGAAGCGAATCTCGCATAGACCATCAGGTCGGGCGAAATTTTGTACTCGGGAGTCGCAAGGTACGTAAACGCATTTGCGCTCGAGTCAACCGCGGGAACGAACGTCGGGGTGCCCGCAAAAATACCCGAGAAGGGTGCCTGTGCCAGATTGTCGACCTCGATGTGGCTCTCACGTCCGCCGAGCTGCACATCGAATCGATCGGTGAAATGGTATGTGAGATCGGTGAAACCGGCATATTCAGAGACTCTATTTCCGCCGCCGTAGGGGGTGGGCGGGTATTGCAGTAACAGGCCGATGGGTTGCCCTGTCAGGAAGATCGTCGCCGGCATGTACAGCGAAATGGGTGAGTATTCGTGGTCATAAAAGCCCCCTATGAGCCACTCAACCCTACCGCTGAGCGGAACAGACAGCCGAATCTCTTGCGTGAACTTCGTGGTGTCTTTGGTCTGAATCTGGGGGGCACCACCGTCGTTGACGTTAAAGAATGAGTTGACGAACCCGGTCAACAACGGAGAGATATCGAACTTATAGGTACCGCGATTGACGTTGTAGCCTGTGATGGCGGTGAGATCCGCGGAGCCTAACTTGGCGTTCAGCGTGGCGCTGTAGGCTTGAATTTGAACGTCGAACCCACCAGAGCTCCCGTTCCCATTGATCCCTCGGGCGAGATCTTGCTGCAGGTCTCCCAGGCTCGGGTCCACGAAAGTCAGTCCGTCCGCTCTGCTCTCCTGATACAGCGCACTCAGCTTCAGCGAAAGCGTCTCAGACGGCCGCCAGAGGGCAGCGATTCGCCCCCCCTCGGCATTGGTCTTATTAACGCCATTGATGTTAAGGGCGGGATCATCAATGTACCCAGGCTCTTGCCGCGCGAAACCACCTACGCGTACCGCCAGCGTATCGGTGATGGGCACATTCACCGAGCCACGGATACCGTATCCAACTCCGCTACCATTCTTGACATCGTCGCCATCCGCTTGCAGGCGGCCACTCACGCCCTCGGTTGACGGATCCACCGTCACGTATTTAATCAACCCGCCCATGCTGCTGGCGCCATACAGCGTACCCTGCGGTCCGCGCAGCACCTCTATGCGCTGCAGCTCGCTTGGATCGAGATCAGGCGCCACCCACCCAATGCCTATGCCTGCAGACGACCCATAGGGCACGTCGTCCACCACAATACCTACGGTCGGATTTGAAAAGCCTCCCGTCGTGATACCCCGAATGGTTACCCTTGCGGAGCCATACAGGTCGTCGGGTGTCACACTTAACCCCGGGACGCTGGTGTAGTAATCGAGAATCCGAAGCTGGTTGGTGTCCAAAAGTGTGTCGGCTCTGATCGCCGTAACAGGCACTGGTACGTCCTGAAGCCGCTCCTCCCGTTTTTGTGCGGTGACGATGACCTCTTGCAGTACCTCGGAGGTTCCCTGGCGCCTTTTCTCCTCCTCTATTGCCGGCGCAGGACTGTTTCCAGCCTGTCCCACATTCGCCTGAGCCACGAGAAACCTTTGTGCTGTGCTGTCCTGGCCCGGCCTGCCGTCGTTGCCAGAACTCGAGCTCGTCGGCTGCCCGCTGGACGGAGTTGGCGTGCTTCCGCCAGAGCCGGAAGGGCCCGAGGACGGCAGAATGGTCACCGTCTTCTCATCCAGGTAGCGGTACGTCAAACCGGTTCCCTTGAGGAGGATCTTCAACGCCTCTTCCGTGTTGAATTCTCCAACGGCACCTCCGGTGCGCAACGAGTTGACTTCCTCCGTGACGTATACGATCTGGAAGTTGCGATCCTTTGCCAGCTGCTGGAGCGCCGTACCCAGGCTCTGCGCTGGAATGTTGGTCGGTTTGCGGATCGCAGCTCGCACATCATCCGCACTCGCAAGCCCGATGATCGACAGACAGACTGCGGCCACCGCAACACTCAGGCGCATAAGCACTCCCCAACCTCGAACGAGGCTTGTTATCGCTGCAGCCCGAGCCGGCCGCAGCCTCATGCCTGAGAAGAGCGCGGTGTGACGGATTGGTGACCCTGAGATTTCAAAAATTCTTCGCGACGTGGATGCCGGAGCCGTCTTCCGTCACCTTGATGCCTGGACGTGCGCGCAGGAAGCGTATCAGAGAGTCGGGGTCCGTCGAGGAGAAGACGCCACTGATGTGGAAGTCATTGAGAGCGGGGTCTTCGACTACGAGCTGCCGCTCGTTGTAGCGATTGAACTCCTCCGCGACTTCGGACAGCGTCGCCGACTCGAAAATGATCTGGCGTTGGGTCCAGGCAGTAGCAGCTGCGACGTTGGGGTGATCAGACTTCTGCGCAAGCTTCGGAGTCACTGTGAGCTGCTCGCCTGCAGAGACCAGGATGGTGGCAGGAGGTGCGGCGTCTGCTCGCTGAACTTCGGCGCTGCCGGCCGTCGAGGCAGAGGGAGCGAGAACCGCAACCTGGCCCTCGAGCACGGTGACCGTAGTGCCCTCATGCTTCTCGTACACATCGAACTGGGTGCCTACTGCACGCACCCGCGTACCGTCGGCGCTGACGAGGAACGGGCGTGACTTGTCCTTGGCGACATGAAAGAGCGCCTGACCCTCGAGCAAGTCCACGGCCCGCTCGCCTTTAGAGTACCGGGTACGGATTCGTGACTTCGAATTCATGGACACCGTCGAGCCGTCGGCGAGCTCGATGGAGCGCTGCTCGCCGATCGCAGTTGCGTACTCGGGCGAAGAATATGCGAGCCAGGCCCAGGTGCCCGCGATCGCGATCAGGGCCGCGACGGAAGCGGCCACCGCGAAGAAACGGCGGTGCAAGGGCGTGCGCTGAAGCTCGGCATTCGCGATTCCCTGCATGGGCGGCACTGACGCCTCGGGCTCAGGGACTGCAGAGGTTCGCCCCAGAGCGACTACATTGTCAGGGTCCTTCCCGGCGTGCGCGATCAGCGACTCGGCATCCCACTTTCTGCTAGGGTCCAGAGTCGGACCCTCGTTCCAGATCGCCGCGACCTCAAGGTAGGCGCTGACGTGCTCGGGCGACTTTCGCAGCCACGTGTCGAAGTCGCGCCGGCCGGCCTCATCGAGATCCCCGGCGCGGCATTCGACGAACCAGGCGGAGGCCTCCTCGTAAATCTGCGCGTTGAGCGTCACTTTCCGGCGTTCCATGGCAACTCCTACTCAGGCCTCCCCTGCCTGACTGTCTTGAGATCCGTCTCCATCTCATCCGCGGCCAGGTCGGCCTCCTCGAGGCCGTGCCGAAGCTTCGTCAATGCCTTCATGAGGTACTTCTTCACCATGTGCCGCGTAGTGCCCAAACGCTCTGCGATCTCATCGAAAGTGAGCCCGTCCCGGCGCGAGAGCAGAAACGTCGCGCGCACCTTGGGAGACAGGGCATCCAGCCCGCCTTGCAGACGCTCGAGGCACTGGTCGGCATGGACCTCGAGCGCCGGGTCAGCGTGAGCGCCGCCGGCGTTGCGATCGCTCAGCATGCGGGCGAGATCCGCCGACGGCGGTGCGGCCGAAGCTTTAAGCGTGTGCTGCTGCACGACATGCTGAGCCACCGTGAAGAGATAGGCCTCGGGCGAGCGCACCGACTCCACGTTTGGCACCCGCATCATCCTGAGGAAAACCTCCTGCACGATGTCAGGCACATCGGCCGCGTTTCGCACGCGCGAGAGGAGATACCGGCGCAGTTGCTGGCCGTGACTTTCAACGAGGCCGGCGACGAGCGTTTGGTGGTCTTCGAAGCCCAAGGCGAGCCTGTCTCATGGGGGTCAGACGCGTATATATAAGAGTAAATCAGGGGCGGTTGGTGACCCCAATCGGCAGGAATATAAGTTCCAGATAAACAATTACTTAGGGCAGAACGCCTGCAAGGTAACAGAGCGACAAGATCCACTTCGGCGCGCAAGGCGCTCTTATGTCAGTTGGGACCCAAGAAAAAGAAAGGCGGGACCTGCGTGCTGATACTGACCAGGAGGGGCGGCGAGTCGCTCAAGATCGGGGACGAGGTGACGGTCACGGTTCTCGGGATCCGCGGAAACGACGTGCGGATCGGCGTCGATGCGCCGCGCGCCATCCCCGTGCATCGCAAGGAGGTCTACGAGCGGATTCAGGCCGAACATACCGCGGGCCTCAACGGCCATGAGTCGACTCTGACTCCTACACCGGTCGAGCGGACCTAGGCCTGCCCCTCTCCCGGGTCCCTTCCCCGCGGAAGCGCGGCAGAGGGGTGGAATGGGCTGTCAGCCCGGTATTCCTGGATTCCGATGACACACGGCAGCTCGCCGGACGAGGTGCTGCCGTGTGACATCGAAGGGGTCCAATGCCTGCGGGCGGACATACCACAGTCATTCAACGGGTCCTGGAGCGACGCGCGGAGCTAGAAAAATGGCCTCACCGGAGGCGACTCGCCTCCGGTGAGACCCAGTAAGCCGCCGCGAAGCACGTTCGGGAAGCAAGCACGGCAGCGATTTCAATCAGCGCAACGAGTCCAGTTCCCGAGTGAATCAAATCTCCAGGCGCCGGAATCCTTCACGTCCGCATCCTCTCCGTAGAGATGCACCAGGATCACGGGAGCTCCGCGCTCGCGAGACAGCTCCAGAGACATATGGCAGGTGAAGAGCCAGATCTGCGGGCCGCGCGCGTAAGCACTCCAGACCTGCCCCTCTTCAATCGCCCGGGTCAGGAGGAGTTGCAAAGGCTTGGGTAGCTCGCGCGGGTCGCGAACCTGGTAGGAGCCCTCAGGAAGCGTGGCGGTGCGCGAGATGTAGGCTTCCAAGAGCCTCTCAACCCGAGAGGGCTCCTGTATCCGGCGCAATCCGAGCGTTTCCATGGAGGCTTCCTGCTCCCGCTAGCTCGGGCGCGATTAGAACCCCATCTGGGGAGTTCATCCGGAGAACCAGATCACATAACCCGAATCTTTGGCCGTTCTCTGGGGAAGAGGAGCCGCCTTGCGGCTTCAAAGGTCCTCTGCGTCCTGAATACCCACCTCCCCAAAGACGTAAGAGCGTTCCGGCGAGGAAAGTGGCCCCCCGTCGCTTAAATAATTAACCTTTTGCTCTGTACCAATGTACTAGTACATTGGTACACTGGAAATTATGAAGATCCACGAGAAATTCACCGCCCGCCAGGAGGCCCTCGCCGAACGCTCGCTCTGCGCCGCCATGGTCGCACTCCAGACTCCCGAGGAATGCCGCGCATTCCTCAGGGACCTGTGCACACCCGCGGAGATTCAGGCCATGGCCGACCGCTGGGTCGCGGTCGAGTACTTAAAGCGCGGCCTCTCCTACCGCGAGATCCGCCGCCTGACGGGCATCAGTATCACCACCATCGGACGCGTCGCACGCTTTCTATCCCTCGGCAATGGCGGCTACGACACGGCGGCGCGGCGCTTGAGCGAAGCGCGCCGCCATGGATAAACAACGCCTCAAGATCGCAGTGCAGAAGTCCGGACGGCTGACCGAGCCGTCCTTGGACCTCCTTGCCCGCTGCGGCTTGAAGCTCTCGCGGGGCAAGGACCAACTCTTCGGGTACGGCGAGAACATGCCGCTCGATGTCCTCTTCGTGCGCGACGACGACATTCCGGATCTCGTGCGCGAGGACGTGTGCGATCTCGGGCTGGTGGGGCTCAACGTGCTCGACGAGAAGCGCCTGGCGCTGGGCGGCCGAGGAGACGGTGAAGGGCTCGCGCCGCTGCGAAGTCTCGAGTTCGGGCGCTGCCGACTGGCGCTCGCGGTGCCTGAAGGGTTTGCCTATCGCGGCGTCGCGGCGCTCGAGGGCCGGCGGATTGCGACCACCTACCCCTGCCTCCTCGAGCGCTATCTGCGCGACCGAAAGGCGAACGCCGTCATCGTAACGCTCTCGGGGTCGGTCGAGATCGCGCCACGCCTGGGGAGAGCGGATCTCATCTGCGACCTCGTCTCGACAGGCTCGACGCTTCAGGCGAATCATCTCAGCGAGGTCGAGACGGTGCTCGAGAGTCACGCGGTGCTCATCCGCACGCCCGTCGAGTTACCTAAGGAGAAAGCGGAGTGGGTCGAGCGGCTCCTGATGCGTATCGATGGGGTGCAGCAGGTGCATGAGAGCAAGTACATCATGCTTCACGCGCCGCGCTCGGCGCTTGCTGAGATCCGCCGCCTGCTGCCCGGGTCTGAGTCGCCCACGATCATTCCGCTCGAGGGCTGCGCCGACCGGGTCGCGGTGCACGCGGTCTGCCGCGAGAACGTGTTCTGGGAAACACTCGAGTCCCTGAAGAAGGTTGGCGCGAGCGCCCTCCTCGTCCTTCCGGTCGAGAAGATGCTCGCCTGAAGTCCTATGCGCATCCTCGACTGGAGCAGCCTCGATGAGGCCGGGCAGCGCGACGCGCTCGCGCGACCCGGGCGTGGGGCGCGCTCGGGGGTCGAGCGGCTGGCGCGCGATGTCATCGAGGAAGTGCGCCAGGGAGGCGACGAGGCGCTGCGTCTACTGACGCGGCGGTTCGACGGTGTCGAGCTTCGGAGCTTCGCCGTGGACCCCGCGGAATTCGAGGACGCGCGCTCCCGGATGTCGAGCGGGCATATCGCTGCGCTCCAGCGTGCGATCGCGAACGTGCAACGCTATCACCAGGCACAAGAGCCCAAGCCCTTACTGCTCGAGACCGAGACGGGGGTGCGTTGTGAGCAGATCATCCGCCCCATTCAGTCTGTGGGGCTATACGTGCCGGCTGGGACGGCGCCTCTCCCGTCTGCCGTCATCATGCTGGGCGTGCCGGCGCGCCTTGCACGATGCCCGACGCGCATCCTCTGCACGCCACCCCAGAAGGATGGACGGGTGCACCCGGCGGTGCTGACGGCAGCCGCGCTCTGCGGGATCGATCAGGTCTTCAAGGTGGGCGGTGCGCAGGCGATCGCCGCGCTGGCCATCGGCACCGAGTCGATCCCGAGGGTCGACAAGATTTTCGGTCCCGGCAATGCCTGGGTGACCACCGCGAAGGCCCTCGTCGCCGCCGACCCCGAAGGTTGCGCGTGCGATCTCCCTGCCGGCCCTTCTGAGGTGATGATCGTAGCCGACGAGACCGCGCGCGTGGAGCTCGTCGCAGCCGATCTCCTCGCCCAGGCCGAGCACGATGCGCTGGCGCAGGCGATCGTGGTCACGCAGAGCCGGACGCTCGCGGAGGCACTCGCCGCGGAGATCGCCAGACAGCGGGGCGGGCTCTCGCGCAAAGCGATTCTGGACAAGTCTTTGCGGAGCTGCCGCGCAATCCTAGTGCCGACCCTTGAGACCGCGATTGACGTGGTCAACGCCTACGCGCCCGAGCATTTGATGCTCGAGGTCGAGGAGCCCCGCCACTGGCTGCAAAAGGTCCAAAGCGCGGGATCTGTCTTCCTCGGCTCCTGGTCCGCAGAGACTCTGGGCGACTACTGCTCGGGTCCCAACCACGTGCTCCCGACCGACGGGCATGCACGAACCTTGAGCGGCCTTTCGGTGCGCGACTTCGTGAAGACGATACCCGTGCAGGAGATCTCTCCGGTGGGACTCCGGGCGCTCGCTCCAACCGCAATGGTGCTCGCCGAGCTCGAGGGGCTGGACGCGCACGCGAGTGCCGTCCGGCGCCGACTCCGGGTGCTCGATGCGGCGAGCGCCGATGCCGAGCTGAGCGTTACCGCATGAGCTGGGTGACGGAGCTCGCACGCCCCGAGATTGTGGCGCTCGAGGCCTACCAGTCGGCGGTATGGGAGCCCGAGCTGACGCGACTACACGCCAACGAGCTTCCCTGGAGAGTGTCGGGAGACGACTCGCACGCGGGCTTGAATCGCTACCCGGAGCCCCAGCCTCGCGCTCTCGTCGAGCGACTGGCGGAACTCTACGGCGTGTCCGGCGAGAGGGTCCTCGTGTCACGCGGGAGCGACGAGGCGATCGACCTTTTGATTCGGGCGTTCTGTCGCGCCGAGTTCGACGCGGTCGTCATCTGTCCCCCGACCTTCGGCATGTATGCGGTCGCGGCGCAGATCCAGGGGGCCGCGGTGCACTCGGTGCCGCTGCGCGCCGAGAATGGCTTCGCGCTGGATGAAGAGGCGGTGCTCCGCGCCTGCACCGCGCAGGTGAAAATTGTTTTCCTGTGCTCGCCCAACAATCCGACAGGCAATCTCCTCGATTCGGAGGCGATCCTGAGAATCGCCCGCGCACTCGCCGGGCGCGCTCTCGTCGTGGTCGATGAGGCGTACATCGAGTTTGCGCGCGAGGAGAGTCTCGCGCGGCACATTCCCCGGCATTCGAATCTGTGTGTGCTGCGCACGCTCTCCAAGGCCCACGGGCTTGCGGGTGCGCGCTGCGGGGCGCTGCTTGCCGATGCCGAGATTGTCAAGTTATTGAAGAAGGTCATAGCACCTTATGCGATCACGCAGCTGACGCTCGAAACAGTTTTAAGGCTTTTGGAGCCCGACAAGCTCGACACCATGCGCGTGCGCATCACGCAGATCCGCGCCGAGCGGGAGCTGATCGCGCATACGATCGCGCGCCTGCCTCGAGTGCTGCGGGTCTGGTCGAGCGCCGCCAACTTCGTGCTCGCGCAGTTTAAGGACGCGAGCGAGGCGCTCGCGCGCGCGAAAGCTTCGAAGCTCATGGTACGCGACATGCGCATGTATCCGGAGCTTCCGGGAGCGCTCCGCGTGACGGTCGGCACGGCCTCGCAGAACGCGCGGCTCATCCGGGCGTGGATATGACACTCCGGACGCCCACGCTCTTTCTCGACCGGGACGGAACCTTGATCGAGGAGCCGGCAGACAGCCAGGTCGACTCCCTGTCCAAGGTGCGTTTTATGCCGGGCGTATTCGCAGCGCTCAAGGAAATCACTGAAGGCGGTTACACGCTCGTCATGGTCACGAACCAGGACGGGCTCGGCACGCAGCGCTTTCCCCGCTCGGCATTCGACCAGGTGCAGTCGTTCGTGCTCGATGTCTTTCAGTCTCAGGGGATCCAGTTTGATGCAGTGTTCGTCTGCCCGCACCTGCCGAGTGAAGGCTGCGGGTGCCGCAAGCCGAAGCCCGGTCTCGTCGCGAAGTACGTGCTCGAGCGGGCGATCGATCGGGATGCGAGTGCGGTGATCGGCGACCGGGACACGGACCTTGAGCTCGCTGCGAATCTGCATCTTCGGGGCTTCACGGTGCGTCGGCATGGAGCGGCTGAGCACGGCTGGCCGCAGGTGGTGAGAGCGCTGCTCGCACGGCGGGCGGAGGTTCTGCGCGAGACCAAGGAGACTCAGGTGTACGCGCGGGTGAACCTGGATGACACCGCGACCGGGCTCATCGAGACGGGCATCGGGTTCTTCGACCACATGCTGAGCTCACTCGCCGCTCACGGCGGTTTCTCACTCGAGCTCTCGTGCCGGGGCGATCTCAAGGTGGACGAGCACCATACGGTAGAGGACTCTGCCCTTGCGCTCGGGCAGGCGCTGCGCAAGGCCCTCGGATCCAAAGCGGGGATCGCTCGTTACGGGTTTCTGCTGCCGATGGATGAGTCGGAGGCCAGTGTGGCCGTCGATCTTTCCGGGCGTCCGTTCGCCAAGTTCCGCGGGCGGTTCGAGCGGGAGTCGGTAGGAGCGTTTCCCACCGAGCTCGTTCCCCATTTCTTCAGGTCGTTGAGCGAAGGCCTGGGAGGGGCCATTCACGTGACCGTTCGCGGTGAGAACGCTCACCACATGATCGAGGCCTGTTTCAAGGGCGTGGGACGAGCGCTGCGCCAGGCAATTCGGCGCGAGGGGAGGGAGTTGCCGAGTACGAAGGGGGTGCTGTGATCCCTTCCTGCAGACAGACCAGCTTTCGCTCGCGGTCGTGCGAGGTGCTGCGTCGGGGCCAGGCACCGCCATCAAGCCCCTTGCGACGCGCTCACTGGCTTGTCACCGGCCCGGTGCTATGTCCCCAATCCCGCGACCGAGGCGGCCCCAATGGCCACTGAAGTCGTCATCGCAGACACAGGCGGGGCCAACGTCGCATCCTTGCGCTTTGCCTTTGAGCGGTTGGGCGCATTCGCCGAGGTCACCGCCGACGGGGCAACCATCGCGAGCGCCGAGCGCGTCGTGCTTCCCGGAGTCGGCGCCGCGGGCCACGCGATGAAGCGCCTGCGCGAGGCGGGGCTCATTAACGTCATCCGCACCCTGACGCAACCCGTGCTCGGTATCTGCCTCGGAATGCAGCTGCTGTACGACGATTCGGAAGAGGGCCGCACTCGATGCTTAGGAGTTCTGCGCGGCACGGTCCGGCGTATTCACGCTGCACCCGGACGCCCCGTACCTCACATGGGCTGGAATCAGCTCCGGCCGAGCTGCGAGGACCCGCTCCTAGAAGGAATCACGGACCAGGACTATGCCTATTTCGTCCACACGTACGCCGTGCCCGTGAATGGTGAGACGCTCGCCGAGACCCGATATGGCGATCGGCTGTCCGCGGTAGTCCGCAAGAGGAACTTCTGCGGCACACAGTTCCATCCGGAGCGCTCGGGGAAGACCGGAGCACGGCTGCTCGAGAACTTCCTGAGGCTCTGAAGCGATGCTCCTCATCCCATCGATCGACTTGCGCGGCGGGCGCTGCGTGCGTCTGCGTCAGGGCGATTTCGCCACGGAGTCGGCGTACGCGATCGAGCCGGCTGCGCTAGTCGAACGCTACTGCCGGCTCGGCGCGCGCTGGCTGCATATCGTGGACCTGGACGGTGCCAAACACGGTCTCGCCGTGAATAGGCCGATCATCACGGATCTTGCCCGCCACCCATCGATCTCGCTTCAGGTGGGCGGCGGCGTGCGCAGTGCCTCCGTCATCGAGGACCTCCTGTCAGCCGGTGTGGCACGCGTGGTGGTCGGTACGGCGGCGATCGAGCGGCCCGACGAAGTAGCCGCGTGGCTTGATCAGTTCGGCGCCGAGCGAATCTGCCTCGCATTCGACGTGCGCTTGGGTCCTGACGGCGTGCCGCACGTGCGCACCGACGGTTGGACCCGCAACAGCGCCTTGAGCTTATCGCGCGCTATCTCGGCTTTTCCGCGCGAGCCCCTGCGGCACGTGCTGTGCACCGACATCGAGCGCGACGGAACACTACGCGGTCCGAACATCCGGCTTTACCGAGAGTGCCGCGCGCGGTTCCCTGAGTTTGAGTGGCAGGCCTCGGGTGGCATCCGCGATCAGCACGATCTTGGCTTTCTGAAGCAGATCGGCGTTGCCGCCGCGATAAGTGGCACTGCGCTTCTTGAAGAGCGGATTTCAGCTAAGGAGTTACGGCCATTCTTGCCCGGCGAATTATCCCCTGCCTAGACGTGCGCGATGACGTGGTCGTCAAAGGCACACGTTTCCGCGACCATGAGGTGGCGGGAGATATCCTTGCGCTCGCGCGGCGCTATCGCGAGGAAGGAGCCGACGAACTCGTGTTCTACGATATCGCGGCAAGTCCGCAGCGGCGGCTCGTCGATCGCGGCTGGGTGAGACAGATCGCCGGGATCCTCGACATCCCGTTCTGCGTTGCAGGCGGCATCTGCTCGGTAGCGGACGCGGAGGCGGTGCTCAACGCGGGCGCGGAGAAAGTGTCTGTCAATACACCAGCGCTCGAGAACCCGACGCTGATCGACCTCCTCGCCCGGCGCTTCGGCTCACAGTGTGTGGTCGTCGGCATCGACAGTCAGAGGACGCAGGGCGGCTATCGGGTATGGGAGATGACGGGCGATTCTGAGCAAGCGGGTGACAGCGGACGGAACTTGCTGCCCTGGCTGCGGGAAGTACAGGACCGTGGCGCCGGCGAGATCGTGCTCAACTGCATGGCGAACGATGGCGTGCGGTCAGGTTACGACATCGAGCAGCTCTCGGCGGTGCGCGAGCTGTGCCGCGTGCCGCTCGTAGCCTCGGGAGGCGCGGGGGCTGTCCGCCACTTCGTTGATGTATTTGCGCAAGCGGGCGTCGACGCCGCGCTAGCGGCGAGCGTGTTTCACTCGGGGGCGATCCGGATCCCGGAGCTCAAGCGCGAGCTCCGGTACGCGGGAGTCGCGGTTCGGCCGACCGATCTGGAGGCCTCATGCGCATGGTAGGTAACGGCATCAACTTCGCCACCCTCGACTTCCTGGACTTCAAGAAAGGCGGAGGACTTCTTCCGGCGGTGGTTCAGCACGCGGGCAGTGGTGCGGTGCTCATGCTCGGCTATATGAATCGCGACGCCGTTTTTGCCACCCTCACCCACCGGCGCGTCGTGTTCTTCAGCCGCTCCCGCGGCCGGCTGTGGGAGAAAGGTGAAACCTCGGGTCATTCACTCGAGCTCGAGGAAATCCGCCGGGACTGTGACCAGGACACGTTACTGGTGCGCGCCTGGCCCAGGGGACCGGTGTGTCATTTGGGGCACAGCAGCTGCTTCGGCGATGCGGCGGAAATCGAGAGCGACGCGCTCACCTTCCTCACGACGCTCGAGGGAGTAATCGGCGATCGGTTCGAGAAGAGACCGGAAGGGAGCTACACGACGAAGCTCCTGTCATCAGGCTGGACGCGCATCGCGCAGAAGGTCGGTGAGGAGGGCCTTGAGGTCGCGCTCGCCGCGACCGGAGGAAGTGACCATGAGGTGATTGATGAGGTGGCGGACCTCCTCTATCACCTGTTGGTACTTCTTCGGATGCGGGACTTGAAGCTCGAGCGCGTGCTGCGCGAGCTCAAGGCACGGCATACGGCGGTGCGGGCGCCGGTCAGGGCGTGAGCAAGGCTCTGGCGTCGGGGTCTGATTGATTCTCGGAATGCAGACTACCGCTGACCGGGGTGTCGGGGGAGCTGGCGCAAGAGATCAACGCATTGGAAGCGAATCGCGCTACCGATGATACCGATGAAGCGGCTCGGCATACCGCTTAACCTGGAGCCCTGTGGGCCTGTCTGCATGAGCCGACGCTGAGCCAGTCATTCCGGGTTTCTATGGAGTCATAACAACAAAGCAGGATATCTGGGCAGATATGGCCGATACACTGCTCTGCTATGCCGGATGCACTTCTCTACATCGCAGTAGGTCTGCTGGTCGGGATCCTGGTAGGCCTCACCGGTGTTGGCGGTGGCTCTCTCACGACACCGATCCTGGTACTGGTCTTCGGACAGTCGCCGACCGTTGCGGTGGGAACCGATCTCGTGTTTGCGGCAACTACCAAGGCCGCTGCCACGGCCGCATTCGGCTATGGCCGGCGAATCGATTGGCAGATCGCGGGCCGACTCGCACTTGGAAGCATTCCGGCGGCCGCCGCCGCAATCGTCTGGTTCTGGGTGCGCAGAGCTCCGCCGGGGGCCGATCCGGTGGTTTCCCGGTGTCTCGCGGCGATGCTTGCGCTCACCGCACTGGGGCTCCTCCTGCGGCAACCGCTCACCCGGCTGGGCCTCAGGCTCACCTCGGCCTCACTCGGGCCAGCCAATCGCTACAGAGTGACCCTCACGGTGATCGCCGGAGTGCTAATCGGGCTCGCAGTGACGGTGACGTCAGTCGGCGCCGGGGCGCTCGGCACCGTCGCATTGCTTTGGCTCTATCCGCTGCGGCTCACGGCACACCGACTCGTGGCCACCGATATTGCACATGCCCTGCCCGTTACGCTCATCGCCGGCCTAGGCCATGCCGCACTCGGGCACGTCAACCTGCCTGTAGTGGCATGTCTCCTCGTCGGCTCCATCCCCGGGATACTCCTCGCCTCGCGCACCGCACTGCGCCTCTCGCCGGCGATCATGCATGTGCTGATCGCGACGATGCTGGTCCTGGCTGCTGGAAGAATCTGGCTGGCGAGCTGAACGGGGGAACGTCGTCCGGGGTTTACATCTCGTGCAATCCGCACTCGCGCTTCAAGCCGAAGAACCGGAGGTTCTCGATACTTCCTGCTTCTGCGAGCGAGCGCGTCGTGTGCCAGTCGCCGATTGAGAGATAGCCCTTTTCCCAGAGCGGGTGATGAGGCAGGTTGTGCGCTTTGAGGTAGCGGCCCACCTCGCGGTCCGACCAGTCGTGGATGGGATGAACCTTGTACCGACCACGCCTCCATTCAATCGGGGCAATGTGGGCTCGCGACCTTGCCTGAGCTCGCCGGATACCGGACAGCCAAGTGCCGGCATCCAGCTCCCGCAGTGCTCGCTCCATGGGCTCCTGCTTGTTAATGCGGTTGTAGCGCTCGATGCCTGGGAGCCCCTGCTCCCAGAGCTTCCCGAACCGAGTCTCCTGCCAAGCAGGAGATGCCTCGGACCGAAACACTTTCAAGTTGAGATTGAACCGCTCAGTCAGCTCGTCGGCGAACCGATAAGTCTCCGGGAAGAGATACCCGGTATCGATCAAAATGACTGGGATCCCCGGACAAACCTGGGTCACCAGATGCAACGTCACCGTCGCTTGAGCGCCAAAGCTCGAGGCAAGCACGTGAGCACCCGGGAGAATCTCAAGGACCCTCTCGATTCGGGCACGGGCCGGCAGCGCTTCGAACGAGCGATTGAGGATCTCGAGTGCCTCTTCCTCGATTGGCGTTGCCTCACTCGAGAACCAGCTGTTCAGCAGTGCACCGATTCCTGATCCGATCACAGCCGATCCGGGCGCTAGAAGAACGGTCGATACTACTGATCCTGCTCCGGCCCGGGTAATACAGTCGCTTATGACTCGATAACCAAACGGCTCATAGGCGGCCAGCGCGCTGCTCCGTGCAGCCATCGGGCCTGCAGTGCCTGCAGGCAACGCTCCCGGGCCCAAGCCGGATACCAGCTCCTCAAGAGGCTAGCCGCCGCTAGACGCCTGTCCCTGTTTCTGCCCGATTTGTTGAGGTATAGCGACGCATGAGAGCCGCTCTCGGTTATTTTCCCCGCATGCTCCTTGCGCAGACTTTTCTTGGCTCCGAGCGCCCATATCAACCAACATCGGTGCCGGGTGGTCGCTTGCATCGGCCGGCAGAAAGCCTCAGTGTAGTTGTTCGTATAACTTACCGGCGCCGGTGCACGGCAATCGCGCAGTTGCGCACACGAGAAGGTGGCATGCCAGTTCTCCGGTCGATGCTGTTCGCACCAGGCAATCATGCCCAGCGCGTGCAAAAAGCACTCTCTGGCGACGCCGATGCGGTGATTCTCGATCTCGAGGATGCCTGCCCGGTCTCGGAAAAGGCTGCGACGCGACCCCGCGTCGTCGAGGCTCTCCGGCGTCCACGTACCACTTTGGGGTATGTGCGCATCAACGCACTGTCCACGGAGTACGCGTACGGCGATCTTCTCGCCGTCGTGCAGGCGGGTGTGGACGGCATCATGTTGACCAAGGTCGAGAGCGCGTATCAGCTGCGTACAGCAGACTGGCTGATCACGCAGTTGGAGCGCGAGCGGGGCCTCCTACCCGGATGTATCGATCTGCTGCCGCTGATCGAGACCGGAAAGGGCTTCGCTGCGCTGGAGGAGATCACACGAGCTTGCTCCCGCGTCCGACGCCTCGCCTTCGGGGCAGGAGACCTCACAACTGACCTCGGTATTACCTGGACAACGGGCGAGCTCGAGCTGGTGAAGTTTCGCAGCGATCTCGTACTGGCCTCCCGCGCAGCTGATCTAGAGCCGCCAATCGATCTCGCTTGGATTCTGCTCAACGAACCGAAAGGGTTGCAGCAGTCCATCGAATGGGGACGAGTCCTGGGATTTCAGGGCAAGCTCTGCATCCATCCCGATCACGTGGGGGCCATCAATGCCGCGTTTACACCCTCAGAAGCGCAGCTCGCCAAAGCCCGCCGGATCGTCGCCGCGTTCGAGGAAGCCGAGCAACGCGGCTCCGCTGCGATTAACGTGGATGGAATGATGATCGACTATCCTATCGTCCATCAGGCGCGACGCCTCCTTGATGCGGCGCAACGCATCAGAACGCCGACTACCAGGTCACAGGTCGTATAGTCTTTGCGCGCAGAGGCGCTGAAGCAAATCCGATGTAATGACACCTCGCGCGTTCCAGGAGGGGAGTTCGCCTCTCGAAACAAGGAATCATTTCACCGATTGTCGTGCACGATCAATCGCACCGGCTATGTGGAACACCATCTCGATCAGCGGCAGTCGTAGTCCAAGCTCCGCACCCCTCCGAACCGCGTAGCCCACGGTCTCTTCTATCTCGAGTCGGCGTCCCCCTTCCAGATCTTGCAGCGTCGAGACTCTATGATTTGGCGACCCCACACGAAAGGCTTGCCCTAAGCGCATGACGATCTCGACTGCCTCGCTCTCAGATCCTCTGCATATGTCCAGAATGTGTATTGCTCCCGCCGACAGTTCAATGCCGCACGCGTGCGCCAAGCGCTCTATCTCGCGTACCACTCTTACCATTACAAGTGCGGCGCCCGGGTCGAGTAGAAACTCCCAGGTATTGCGTCGGATAGTCACCGCGAGCGCCATCAACCCGACCCAACCGGCAAATTTACTCCACTCCTGCGCACGGATATCGGCCACGGCTATAGCGCGCACACCGCAGGCATCCATGGTGGCGGCGACGCGCTCTGCACGCAGGCTAACACCCCCGCCGCATTCGCCCACGAGGATATTGTCATTTCGAGTGAACGTGACCTGACCGGACGACATTAGTTCGCCGCTGGTGTTCGCTACCGCGCCGAGAATGCGAGTGCGACCGAACGCGCGCGCGAGAAGCTCCTCCTTCATCACGCCATTCTGTATTGACAGGGCCACGCCAACGTCCGTCGCACGTAATGGCTCCAATGTCCCAACTGTGTCAATCGCCTTCGTTGCCACAATGAGTACGTCGGCAGTGCGGAGATTTCTCGGGTCCGTTATAACCTCTACGTGAGCGGTAAAGTCGGCGAGCCCCGTGATTCGAAGACCTTCGTTCTGAATGCGCTCGGCGCGAAGCCCACGCGCGAGCATAGCTACTTGATGGCCAGCGCGCGCCAAGTGCGCGCCGATGATGGATCCCATCGCTCCCGCGCCAAGGATCGCGAACTCGACCTTCCGTATCACGGCCCTCCGTTCTCCCGGCCTGCATTACCGTCCCTACGGACAAACACGAAGAAAGTATTCACTTCGACATCGAACCGCACCCAGCGGCACGGGCATGATCGCCCCGGATGTTCCCTTCTGAAGTTAGTAGGCATCGCTTCCCCCCACGCTGCGCAGAGCGAACCTGCTAGCTTTGCACCGTGAGGGGCGCATGGTCAGATGACATTCCGAAGAGAATGAATCCAGTTAGCGCTGTGAGTACTGCCGCAACCAATATCGAACCGGTCCATCCGAAGTGGATTACTAATACCGGCGCCAGTGCGGTCGAGACGGCGCCTCCAAGATTCGCCATCATGTTCATAGCTCCTCCAACCGAGGCCGTCCGGTCCCTGGCGAGATCAATGACAATGGACCAGTACGCACTCTCCACTAAGCCGCGTGTGCCGATTGCGACCGCAAACCCCGCTATCGCAAGCGGCGCGGCGACTCGGGTCGTCCCGAGTACCAGAGCGGCCGCTCCGAGAATGCCAGCCGATAGTATGATCCAACGCCTCCCCACAAGCGGACCAAAGACGCGAGCAGCGCGATCACTCAGTGGACCGCCGATGAGAGCGCACAGTGCAGCCGTGCCGGTCGGTATCGCCGCCACGACACCGGCTGCCGCTATGGCAAAACCGCGGACGTCGACCAGATAGACGAAGAACCAAAAGAAGAACAAATAAACTACGTAACCCTGGCCGAAATAGCTGAGGGAAAGTAACACGACATTGCGCTGCCGGATGGTCTGCCACGATGACTCAGACGACGCAGACGACACGTTGTCTGACACGTGCGGTCTGCCGGCGATGAGGTTCAACTCCGATGCCGATACCCCACGATGCTGGCGCGGGTAGTCCGTCGCGTAGTGCGACCAAACGACCGCTAGCGCAAGCGCGGGCGCTGCCGACGTAAACAACGCAACGCGCCACCCCCAAATCGTCGTCAAGCCGGCCAACGTCGCTATAGTCACGGCTCCGCCCAAGTACGAAGCCGACTGGATAATGGCGTTAGGAAGTCCGCGGGCCTGGGGTGGAAACCATCGCGACACAACTAAGGACGCCCCGGGAAACGTGGGCGCTTCGGCAAGACCCAGGAGCAATCGGATTACAATCAGCGTAGTAAGCACCGCCGCCGCGGTGGATGTTATGTGCCCAACCGTAATGGCGAGAATTAGTGTCAGGAGGAACCATACCCAGGCCGCCGTCCCGAGGACTCGCCGAGCTCCGAGGCGATCTGTCAGAATGCCCGCGGGAACTTGCATCGCCGTATAGCCAATCAGAAATGCGCTGAAGCTCCAGCCAATCTGAACATCCGTTAGCCGAAACTCGTCGCGGATAAATCGTGCAGCCACGGACAGATTCAGGCGCTCGAAATAGCTGACGAGGCCGAACAGCGTTACGAGTCCTAAAATGTTCCAGCGTACGCGGGACATCGTGTCGGCGCCCGCGGGCGATGGTGGGTTGAATGGGCGAAGAATGTCTCTCAAGCTGCAAGCTCGTTGACTTGCCAACAAATCGATCTCGATTGATTCATGAGAAGCCCGGCGCGCGACCCTGATGCGACGATCCCCCCATCGGGCGCCTAGGATGTAGCGCTTGGGGCGGCCGCGCGACTGTTGATCACCCCTGCCGGCATACACCGCGAGGCGCTGTCCCAGACCCGCCCTTGACCTCCACTGACCTCGGACGCGAGCCGGCGAAAATCCATCGATCGGACTGGCTCCGAAACGCCCGGAGAGTGGTTGGAACGTACCTACTGGACGGAGGATAGAGGGTCATTGTTCGCTTAGGGCCAGGCAAGGGCGCAACCTTCGATGTGGACGCGGATCCGGCCCTTTTCAACGAGCGGTGGCGTGGCGACCGCAAGAACCACCTTGCGCCCGAGGGTCGACCACGCCCGGCTGGAGGAACCGCCACGTCCGTGGGCCCCGTTGAGCCGCTCGATCTCGCCCTCCCCAAAGATTTCACAGACCAAGGTCGACAATCGCGCTACAAGGCCGCGATAGCCGACGTGCACGGAGCCCGTTGGCTCCCGTCGAAGCGCCGGGCTTCAAGAGACCCTGCGCCGTGCGTATCGACGGTCGCCCACTAAAGCGTTAAAGTATTCGTAAGGTATACGCGCTGCGGCGCGCCGTCAAACGTACCTGGTGTGGGGGCACCTGTGAAATCAATTCCGCTCTGTCGGCTGGCACTTTGCATGCTATGCATCGTTAGTCATTCAGGCCGCGCCGAGACCTCTGCATGGAAAGACGCACTCTCCAAGCCCACCTTCCAGACTATCCGCTTTCGGATGGTACAGGTCGCAATGCCGGACGGCGTCAAGCTGAGCGCGGCCATCTGGACGCCCGAGGTCGAAGGAGCAAAGTTCCCGACTGTCCTCGTCGCCACGCCTTATAACAAATTGGTCGACGTCAATATTGGAGACGCTCAGTTCTTTGCGCAGCGAGGGTATGCGTATGTCTCGTACGATCTGCGCGGCCGATACGATTCCGAAGGCTCTGCCTACCTCTACGGACCCAAGGACGGTGAAGACCTCTATGCGATGCAAAGCTGGATCGCGTCACAGCCCTGGTCCAGCGGCAAGATCGGCATGTACGGCGGCTCCTACCGCGGCTTCATCCAATGGGAGGGAGCCCTTCATCACAACGCCAATCTCACGGCTCTCATTCCCGAAGTCTCCCCCGATGATCATTACGACAATGTCTATCCCTCCGGAGCGTTCCAACTCTCCAACAGCCTCGACTTTCTGTGGTTTTGCTGCGGCAGTCGCACTAATGTCCCCTTGGAGGTCATGAACTGGGACGAGTGGTACCGACACCTGCCGCTGCGCGATGATGCGAGCTACGCCGGAATTCAAAACACGGTGCTGTGGAACGACCTACTCTCGCATCCGCAACGCGACAGCTATTGGCCCGGGCCTGGGGAGCGTATTGCACCCGGCAAGAACGGCCCCGGCAAGTATTCTGAAATTTTGGTGCCGACGTTCAACACCTCCGGATGGTACGACCAAGTATCCCAGGCCACGATCAACAACTATGTCGGTATGACTCAATACGGACCGACGCAGTTGCGTGGTTCGCAGAAGCTCATGATGGGTCCATGGACCCATAACGGGTTGTTCAAGACAACCCAGGGCGATCACGTCTTTCCTGCGCAGGCCGCGCCGAACGGCCTCGAATGGCGGCTTCGGTGGTTCGACCGCTGGCTCAAAGACATGCAGAATGGCTTCGACAAAGAGCCACCTGTATACATCTACGTAATGGGTGCCGATGTCTGGCGCACCGAATGCGAATGGCCGCTGAAGCGTGCCCACTACACCAATTACTTCCTACGCAGCGGCGGCCGCGCCAACAGTCAGCTCGGCGACGGAGTGCTGAGCACCGCCAGTCCGGGCGACGAAGCACATGATTCCTTCCTTTATGATCCCAACAACCCGGTTCCCACGTTGGGTGGGAACGTCGCTATGCATCCCTCACGCAGCGGACCCTATGACCAGAGCGCAATCGAGCTTAGGAGTGACGTGCTTGTCTACACGTCTGCGCCACTCGAGCAAGACCTGGAGATAACTGGGCCCATCATTCTCAAGCTCTTCGCGTCGACCGATCGTACCGACACGGATTTTACGGGAAAGATCGTCGACGTGGATCGCGCCGGATACGCCAAGATTCTTCTCGAAGGCATCATCAGGGGCCGCTATAGGCAGACGTTTCGCGAGCAACAGCTGCTTGTGCCACAGCAGATCAACGAGTTTTATATTGATCTATGGTCCACAAGCAACGTGTTCAGGAAGGGACACCGCATTAGGATCGAGGTTTCCAGCAGCAACTTCCCGAAGTACGACCGCAACCCTAACACGGGTCATCGATTCGGCCAGGATGCCGACCTCCTCGTCGCGAGCCAGAAGATCTATCACGACCGCGACCATCCTTCGCATGTCGTTCTGCCAGTGATCCCCGCCGATAGCAAGCCTTGTGAGCCGCCCTTGCCAACCGGGCGTTAGAACGTCTTCCATGCTCAAGGCGTCCGTGGACGGTTCGGACTCAGCGAGTAGGGTGAGACTGCGGTGGTGGATCTGTGGCCTCTTGCTGATCGCCACGATCATCAGTTATATCGACCGGCAAGCGATGTCGATGGCGGCGCCGGTACTCGCTGCGGAGTTCCACTTCAGCAACACCGACATTGCCACCATCATAAACGCATTCCTCATCGCATATATGGTGGGCCAGCCGATGGCCGGTCGATTCATCGATTGGGTCGGTCCAAGGCTGGGATTCGCCATACTGGTAACCAGCTGGTCCCTTGCCGTTGCACTGACCAGCCTTGGCGGCAGCGTCGTCGGATTCAGCGCGTTTCGCGCTGCACTGGGTTTGGCTGAGGGTGTCAATTTTCCAGGGGGAGTCAAGGTCGTTGCAGAGTGGTTTCCACCCGCGGAGCGGGCGACCGCAGTAGGACTCTTCACAAGTGGAGCGAGCATTGGGGCGATTATCGCTCCGCCGCTCTTTGCTTATGTGATCGTAGCATTGGGATGGCAGATCGCCTTTTGGATCGTCGCGCTACCCGGGTTGCTCTGGGTTGTGTTCTGGTTGCGGATATACCGGCCGCCCGGTACGGTCGTACGTCGCACGATCCACGGTACTACCCAGCTCGTCGCCTTACCTCCGGCGGGGCTCACAGCTCGCCCTGAGACTCGTACCGCCTGGACCTATCTTCTCCGCCAACGACTCATATGGGGAGTCTTCTTGGCGCGCTTTTGCGAGGAACCGGTGTCGTGGTTCTATCTCACCTGGTTACCGGTGTATATGCGGGCCTACCGCGACCTGTCGATCATGGACATTGGAGTTGCGCTGATTTTCCCATTTGTGGCGCTCGATATTGGTTATCTGGCCGGGGGATGGAGTTCCTCTCGATTGATGAGGCATGGATGGACTGTCAACAAAGCGCGGAAGACCGTGATGGTCTTAAGTGCGATCTGCATGGTGTCGGGCGTTCCCGCGGCGACGGCGAAGTCTACAGCGGGGTTTGTAGCCTGGGTCAGCCTTGCGATGATGGGACATGGCGGATGGGGATCGAACATCTTTACTTTGCCCAGCGACTTTGCACCCGCAAAGTCAGTTGGAACCGTTTATGGAATCACCGCATTCGGCGGCAGTTTGGGGGCAATTCTATGCACTCAAATCATTGGTGTCGTGACTGATGCCCAGCACTCTTTCCGCGCAGTTTTTGTAATGGCTGGCTTGTTGCCGATTCTGGCAGCACTCGTGCTGTTGACCGTTCCCGGAAAGTTCGCGGAGATGGCAGAGCCGCTCCGTCAGCCTGGTGCCGCGACGGAGACGTAGGACGCGCCGGCACGACGCAGAACGCTACGCGGAAAGACGACCGAACAAGTCGTCCGGGTGTCACATGAGCGAATGGAAATTTCCGGGCGTGTCACGGCGGGAATTGCTATTGCTTGCGCTGATCGCTGAATTCTCAGGTTTTTGTGCCCTTCGCGACTCCAAATTGGGCCGCTCCAGCATGCAGCGCGTGCCAGAAACTCTTCATCAGGCTACGGAAAACTGCGATCTCGAAGATAGGAACGCCATCGGCCTGATCATCGAGGCGCCACATCGTCGCGCTGACGTGAGCTGCCATGGTCACTGCGACGTCGCCGACCTTGAACGCGCGCGGATGCGTGTCGATGGGCACGAGCCTGCATAGGGTTTCCCGGACTCGCACCCCCGAAAGACGCACCACGGCGTAACCGTCGCTCTGGTCCGTCACCAAAGCGACATCTGCAAGTGCTTCCCTCAGGGATGAGGCAAAGGCGTAGCCACCGTACTCGAATGTGGCCAGCCACGCCCCCGGTCCGGTGCCGGCCAGGGCGAAGTCACCTGCAATCGAGCGATAGGGTCCATTGGGTAATGCGAGACCGAACCGTTCGCCTACTCGCTTGGCTAGCGCCGCGCCCCGGCCCCGTCGGGCAAGAACCGCTGCGAGGCTCAGTCCGTCGCGCTCGCTGACGATGACACCAGCATTTGCCGTCTTCTCGACAGCCGGCAGATCCCCAAGCGCCGGGCGCGAGGCCAACTGCAGATGAATATCTGAAGCCATGACGCCCTGGTCAACTGCGGAGCCGCAGGCCATCCGGATCGAAGAAGATCGGTGAGACCACCTCGACTTCGACGTCACTGTTTCGCAGCGGGTCATGGGCCCGGATGCGCTCCCCGTGGCGCTGGGGACCGCCACTCAAGAGACCCAGTCCAATCCAGGATTCGAGTATCGGCGAGAAGGCGACAGAGGTGAGGTAGCCTTGGTCGTTCTCCAGAGTCGCTTCCGCGCCGGGTGCGAGAAAGTGTGCGCCTGCATTTAGGCGTGCTCCACGATCGACGGGCTTCACGCCGACGAGCGCCGGCCGCCTCGGATCTGTCAGACCCTCCCGGGCGGCTAGAACGCGGCCAATGAAGTCCTTCTGGGTCGACATCATCCGGCCAAAACCCAGGTCAGCCGCGGTGGTCGTGCCGTTGAGCTCGTTGCCGGCCACGTGCCCCTTCTCAATACGCATGACACCCAGCGCTTCCGTGCCATAGGGAACGACGCCCCACTCTGCCCCAGCGTCCATGATGGCGCGAATGGCGGCATCGCCAAATCGGGAGGGTATCGCGAGCTCGTACGCGAGCTCCCCGGAGAAGGAGATGCGGAAGAGCCTCGCAGGGATGCCGCGCCAGATAAATTCCGCGCAGGCGAGATAGGGAAATGCGGAGCGCGAGATGTCCAGGCAGTCGCCGAGGAGACGCTCCAGCAAGCGGCGTGAGTTCGGGCCCGCGACCGCGTATTGCGCCCACTGCTCGGTGACGGAGACGATCTGCACGTCGAGCTCTGGCCAGAGCACCTGCCGCGCGTGCTCCAGATGCTGCATCACCTTGCCCGCATTCACTGTGGTCGTCGACATGAGGAAATGGTCGACAGCCAGCCGTGCGCTTGTCCCGTCATCAAAAGCGAAGCCGTCCTCCCGCATCATGACCCCGTAGCGCACCTTCCCCACGGGAAGCGTCGAGAACGTGTTGATATACACCCGATCGAGGAAAGCGCCGGCGTCCGGGCCCTGGATATCGATCTTGCCCAACGTCGAGACGTCGCAGACGCCGACGCTCGAACGTACGGCCTTCACCTCGCGCGCGACGGTCGCGAGCCAGTTCCTCTCGCCGGCGGCAGGGAACCATTGCGCCCGCAGCCAATCACCGGCCTCGACGAACACGGCTCCGCGCTCCTCGGCCCATCGGTGAGCGGCGGCGAGTCGTGTGGGCCTGAAGTGCTTGCCCCTATGGTGTCCTGCCAAGGCGCCGATCGCGATGGGTACGTAAGGGGGCCGATACGTCGTCGTGCCGACCTCGGCGATGGTGCGTTCGGTCTGGGACGCAAGGATTGCGAGGCCGTTGATGTTGGAAGTCTTGCCCTGGTCCGTTCCCATGCCTAACGTCGTATAGCGCTTGAGGAGCTCCACACCGCCGAAACCCTCGCGGGCCGCGAGCGCAATATCCTCGGGCGTTACATCGTTCTGGAGGTCCACGAACGCCTTGCCGCGAGACTCGGCAACGTGCCAGAAAGCCGATACGCCTGTAAGTTCATCGTCAGCCGTGTTCTCCGGACTGGGTGGTGCCCGGAATCCAGTCGCCTCTGCAGCTTCAATTCCGGCTGCGGCCCCTTCACGCAGCGCGTCCGCAAGTCCAAAGGTGCCGCGTGCGGCCCCCACTACGACCATCCCGCGAGGAACATCGCCCGGCACGAAAGCACGGACATCCTGAGACCACTGCGGGCGTCCACCGAGATGCGTGGACAGCGCGAGGTTCGGGTTCCAACCGCCGGAGACTGCAAGCGTGTCCGCCGCGACCCGTTCACAACGTCCGTCAAAGGTGCGGATTGTCACATGGTGCAGCCCATATGCGCCGCGAGCCTCGATCACACGCGCCCCGCAGAGTAGGCGCGCACCAACACGCTTCGCTGTGGCAAGTAGCGATGATGCGACCTCAAGGCGCGCATCAACGACCGCAACCACTGGTATTCCGGCCTTGGCTAAATTGACCGCGGTCTTGTAGCCATCGTCGGTCGCTGTGAAGAGCACCGCGCGTTGGCCCGGAGTGATCGCGAACCGGTTGAGATAGGTGCGCACCGCCGAGGCCGTCATGACACCCGGCCTGTCATTCCCGCCAAAGACGATGGGCCGCTCGGTGGCGCCCGCGGCAAGCACCACGCGCCTGGCGGTGATCCTCCAGAAACGTTGCCGCGGCTGATGAGCCGGCGGCACCTGGCAATGATCCGTCACGCGCTCCAGCGCGCCATACGTGCCGCCATCGTAAGCACCGAACACGCACGTGCGACGCAGAACACGCACCTCAGAGAATGAGGCGAGCTCAGATTCGACCTCCCGTGCCCAGGCCGATCCGGCAATGCCGTTAATCTCCCGCGGATCACCGTTAAGGCGACCACCCAACACGAAGTCCTCCTCGCAGAGGAGCACGCGCGCCCCCGAGCGTCCCGCGCTGAGAGCAGCCGATAAGCCCGCGGGCCCACTGCCGATGACGAGTACATCGCAGAAGGCGTGCGCTTTCTCGTACGCGTCGGGGTCTGATTCGACGCTCGCGCGACCGAGGCCGGCTGCACGGCGAATCGCCGGCTCGTAGAACCTCTCCCAGAATGCTGCGGGCCACATGAAGGTCTTGTAGTAGAACCCGGCGACGAAGATCGGAGAGAGCAGCGAATTTATTGCGCCAACATCGAACCTGAGCGAGGGCCACCGGTTCTGACTGTATGCCTCGAGCCCGTCGTAGAGCTCGGTCACGGTCGCGCGCGTATTGGGTTCGCGGCGCGCACCCGTTCGAAGCTCGACCAAAGCGTTCGGCTCCTCAGATCCTGCCGTGACGATGCCGCGGGGACGGTGGTATTTGAACGAGCGCCCGACGAGCCTCACCCCCGATGCCAGAAGGGCGGAAGCCAATGTGTCGCCCTCGTAGCCGCCGTAGCACCTGCCATCGAAGGTGCAGGTCAACGGCCGGCCTCGGTCAATGAGGCCTCCCGCGGGCGACCGGTTAGGCTGCGCGAGGATCTGCTGAGCGGAGGCACTCACGAGTCCCTCGCAAAGGCGACCGTGAAGATCTCATGGGTGCGAGTATCGCGGGTCACGCGCAGCCAGCTCCGGCATCCGAAGACGTGGTACCAAAGCTCCTGGTGTGCACCCACCGGGTTGTCCCGGAGGTACACTGCCTCAAAGAAGCGACTCTGCACGCCCGCCTCATCAGAGCTTGGTCGCCGAGCGTTCGCGTCGCCCTGATAGGTGAACTCGCTCGAGTCTCGCTCGCCACAAAACGGGCATCGAATGCGCATCAGTGCAGATTGGGCTGCGCGCCCACGCCTTTTTCGTCGATGAGGCGCCCTATGGCGAAACGGTCGAGCCGATATGTACGCGCAACTTCGTGTGGCTCATCGCGCGCGAGCAGATGCGCGAAGCACCACCCTGAGGCCGGCGTCGCCTTGAAGCCGCCGTAACACCAGCCCCCGTTGAGATAGAGCCCCGGGCTCGGTGTGCGATCGATGATCGGGGACCCGTCCATCGACATGTCCATGACGCCACCCCAGGACCGCAGGATTCGGACGCGTCCCAGCATGGGCATAAGCGCCATGGCCTGCTCACAGACATGCTCAACCGTCGGTAGATTTCCGCGCTGGGCGTAGGAGTTGTAACCGTCGAGGTCACCACCGAAGACGAGGCCGCCCTTGTCCGACTGGCTGATGTAAAGGTGCCCCGCCCCAAACGTCACGACACCGGGAATCAGCGGCTTCAATGCCTCCGTCACGAACGCCTGCAGTACGTGACTTTCTATCGGCACCCTGAGGTCCGCCAGGCGAGCCACTCTCGAGGTGTTGCCCGCGACAGCCATGCCGATCCTCTCTGCCCGAATCTCGCCTCGCGTCGTCTCGACGCCTGTAATGCGACCCGCAGTGCGGATGAAGCCCGTTACCTCGCAGTTCTGGATGATGTCGACACCCAGGGCGCTTGCAGCCCGGGCATAGCCCCAGACGACGGCGTCATGACGCGCCGTGCCACCGCGCCTCTGCAGGAGGCCGCCCCGGATCGGGAAGCGGGCGTTATCGAAGTCCAGGAAGGGCGCCATTCGACGAACTGCAACCGAGTCGAGGAGTTCGGCATCCACGCCGTGCAGGCGCATCGCATTGCCACGCCGCGCGGCCGCATCCCGCTGCGCATCGGAGTGAAAGAGGTTCAACACTCCGCGCTGGCTGACCATGACGTTGTAATTCAGCTCCTGCTCGAGCCCCTCCCAGAGCTTCATCGAAAACTCATAGAACGGCAGATTGCCGGGAAGGAGATAGTTCGAGCGGATGATCGTCGTGTTGCGGCCGGCGTTGCCGGAACCGAGGTAGCCCTTCTCAAGCACAGCGACACGCGCGACGCCATGCACCCTGGCGAGGTAATACGCTGTGGCTAACCCGTGCCCGCCGCCGCCAATGACGATGACGTCGTAGCGAGTCTGGGGGGCCGGATCGCGCCAAGCCGGCGTCCATCCGCGATGCCCTCGCAACGCCTGTCGGGCAAGACTGAAAATTGAGTAGCGCATGGCGGCGGTGGTGCGATTAGACCGCGACCCAGTCGCCATTGCGGCGTGACGACTCGTATATCGCTTCCACAATCTCAAGCGCGCGCAGCCCGGACCACCCGTCAACCGTCACGGCGCGGTCGGCGGTAATTGCATCGCATAGCTCACCGAGCGGACCCGTGAAGGCATCTGGAATCCAGCACTCCGAGTCTGAGAGGAGTCTGGCCGAATCGCCGTGCGCCGCCTGAAACCACACGACATCCGGAGCGGGTAACGGATAACGGTCCCAGAGTCCGATGCGCCCGAACACGGTGCCGTCGGTGCCCTCGAGAGCGAAGTCAGCCCGAACCGGCTGTCGGCACTTTGTCAGGCGGTCGGTGATCGACACCACTGCCCCCGAGGGCCAGCGGAGCCACGCATACACCGTGCGATCGGGAAGCTGTTTCGCGGTGTCTTCCGCCTGAACGATTCCATGCACGCCGGTCGGATCACCGAACAGGAATCGCAAAGAATCAACGACGTGAATTGTGTTGAACAGTGCCATGAAGCGCGCTTCGCGAGCGAGCCAATGACCCGCGGAAAGCTCACCGTAGTGAATGGTGTTCACCACACCGCTCACGAGCTCCCCGAATTCTCCGTCACGTCGTGTCTTTGCGGCCCAGCGAATGCACGGTGCCCACCGCATCTGGTGATTGACGACGAGCGTGCGGCCCGCCTCGGCCGCCAGTGCAACGAGCTTGCGCGCCTCGGCCGCCGTTCTCGCAAGAGGCTTCTGGCAAAGGACATGCCGTCCCGCACTGATGGCCCGGGATGCCACCAGCAGCTGCTGATCGGGCGGGATGGCGATATCTACGGCTTCGATTCGTGGATCGTCCAGCAGTTCGTCGATCGATCGAGCCGGGATCGTTGCCGGACTGAGCTCACAGAACGCGTGCAGCGCCCGCGGGTCAGGATCGTAGGCGCGGAGCGCACTGACACCGAGGCGATGGTACGCGGGCAGTTGCGCGACACGGACGATCTCCCCGCAGCCGATCACACCGATTGCGGGTCTCTTCGGCACATGACCGATGCGAGGATTCAGGCGATCAACGGTGTCACCCATGTGCCAAGCAGCGGGTCACTACTCCTCCTTCAAAGTGCCGACCCGGAAAATCAGAACCGCCTGGCCGTGCAGCTCGAGCTGCACCCCTCCCTGATGACCGGCGAGAAAATCGGTGAACGAGTCCTGGAAAGCCCCGCCGCACTTCAGGACAAGCGGGCGAAGCTCCCCGGTAAACAAGGCGGGCAATGAGATGTGGTGATCGCCGGCGCTTTTCGAGCGGCGCTCGGCGCGCAGCGCGCCGGTCTCCCGCCAATAGGCGGTCCAGAATTCCCCCGACCTGCGGATCGCGGCCAATTCCTGCGCCTTGCTGAGCAGTTCCCAGGCAGTCGCGTGCACCGCCTTCGAGAACGCGGCCGAGCCAAAGCGGCGGTCGATGTGCAGGTAGAGGTTCGAGGTCCAGAGCCGGTAGGCCGGCCGCAGTGCCTCGGCCCAGGAGGCTCGAGCCTGGCGGATGCGCTCTGTGGCGCCGGCCGCGTCACGGGTGCGGATGCACTCGAGCATGCGGTCGGGAGCAGAGGCGGACAGTTCCCGCAACTCGGAATCCGTGAATATCCTGCCCGTTGGGGCAGCGGCACTGGCGACCGGCGCTCGAAGCCCCAGACGATCGAAGAAATCGCCATTCACCGATTCGTAACGCTTGTACACGTGAAGCCGGCACCCGCCCCAGCGGTGATCGGCGGTCCACCCTTCGATGATCCAGCCATGTCCCCCACCCTGAAGGATGGTCCGGGACATCTCCGAGCAATGGTTGCAGTAGACCGGGAAGTCGGGCATTCCAAAGGTCGAGGCACTCGGACGGTGCACGAGCGCATACGGCGCGGCGGCCGTTGAATAGTATCGGCCCTCATTGATGAGCCGCCCGCCCGAGCCGCAGGGCTGCAGGAGAAACGTAATCTTCGCGTCGTCCTCAACGAGCCTGAAGCGCGACATGTGCCAGTGGTTGATGTCTGCAATGCGCTGCACGAGCTCCCGCGCAGGAACCGTCACCGCGGGCCCGAAGTCCTGCCACGACCCATGTGCCTCGTTCAGGCGCTCGAGTTCCTGGTCTCCATACTCCGTGCAGACCCAGGTCAAGAGCCGCGCAACGAGATTTCGGTAACCGTCGTGCACGGCCAGGTGCGCGGTCATGAAGGTGTCGGCCAGGCGGTCCGCGTCGGTCCATCGCTCCGCTGCCACCGCACGTTGCAGCGCGTCGAGAACGGTCGAATCGTGCTCGCGAGCGAGGTCGTCTTTCAGAAGAGGCGTCAGCGGAATCTCCTAGATCCTGTACCAGGCCTCCGCCGTGGTGCCGAACACCTGGCGCCGCTCCTCGTGTCGCAGCGGCGCGGTGATCCGGGAATAGGCGGCATAGAGCGCGGGATACGATGAATACAAACTTCCCACCGGCCAATCGGACGCGAGCATGGTCCTTTGAGGGCCGAACAACTCGATAATTGTCTCCACCCACGGCCGCAGGCTGTCAATCGTCCAATGATGATCGTAGACGCCGAGACCGGAGATCTTGCAGGCCACATTCGGCGCGGCGGCCAGCTCGCTCATGCCCTCCCGCCAGGCTCGAAAATGATCCGCCGAGCGAGCCGTCGGCATGCCGGCATGATCGATGACCATGCGCAGGCTGGGGTGGCGGCGCACCGCGCGGGCGGCCGATGCGTAGTGTGGAAACTGCACATCGAGTTCGTAGACGACGTCCGCGGCCTCGAGATGCTTAAGATTGCTCATGAGCGCAGAATCAGCCCACAGGTCGCGCCCGACAGACAGAGCCCGCATGCCGCGAAAGCTTGGGTGGACGCTGTGCCGCTCGAGCTGTGGGGCAACGTCCGCTGAGGAGAGGTCCACACTGGCGATGATGGCGAGGGGCATTCGGTGCTCGGCGGCATGCGCCTCGATGAACGCAGTCTCATCGACCGGATCGGGGTGCCCGATCGCGGCCGCAATATGCACGATCTTGGCGAGCGGCAAACTTCCCGCATTCCGCAGCAGATCGGGAATAAGGAAATTCCTACAAATCGCCCGATACGGCCCCGCCGGAATCGCCGGGTCGTATTGATCCGTCAGCCAGGGGTAGCGCAACGCTCGCAGATCCCACAGATGCACGTGCGCGTCAGTGATCGCGGGAAGAGTCGGCGGTTCGTCGACGCGCGGTGAGTCCATTGACGTGCCCTCCCACGCAGTGGGAGCTCGGCGAGGGCCTGCGTCTTACTGAGTATGGATGGGCATGCGGGGCTGTTTAAAAGTATTCAAAACGTATACTCTTGGTCTCGTGGCGTCAAGCGCCCCGCGCTCTGGGAAAATCCGGCTCCGACAGTTCACTCTCCGATGAGATCGAAGACGACGAAAGAGTCGCTGTGCTCTGACCAGGTCTGGTTCACCCAGGTCGATGCGCCCTGGATAAGGGCCCTGAGCACCCCCGAGCACAGGATTCACTTCGAGCACGACGTCAAGATTCCGATGAGGGACGGGACACGTCTGTCCGCAAATATCTGGCGACCGACTACTGCCGGGCGATTCCCGGTCGTCTTCATCTTCACGCCCTATGACAACGCCCAGGACACCTGGGTGATCGAGCGGGTGCAGTACTTCGTCCCGCGCGGCTACGTCGTTGCCGCCGTCGACGTTCGCGGTCGCTATGACTCGGAGGGCACCTCGTACCTTTACTGGTCCACGGACTGGAAGGAGGGTCGCTTCGACGGCGAGGATGCCTACGACTGTCAGACCTGGCTCGGCGAGCGGCCGTGGTCGAGCGGTCGCATCGGAATGACCGGCGGCTCCTACCTGGCCTTCGTGCAGTGGATGTCGGCGCCGTTCCAGAATCCGTATCTGAAAGCACTGATCCCCTGGATCTCCCCCGACGATCACTACGACAACGTCTATCCGAATGGAGCGATGCAGCTTTCAAACAGTCTTAACCTGCTCGCCTACCTCGGGACGGGCACGCGTGACATCAAGGAAGGCCTGCGCAAGTCATTCTGGGATTGGCCCGCGCTCTATCGGCATCTGCCACTGCGAACGATGGATGTCGCCCTTTATGGTCACTCCGATCAGCTCTGGCAGGACCTGGTTGACCATCCCGACAACGACCTCTACTGGCGGTTCAGCATTGGTGTGCGGCCGGGCGTCGGGGAGATGGGAAGCGGACGGTATGCCCGTGTACGCGTCCCGACGTTGAACATTACGGGCTGGTACGATCAGGTTGCACAGGCGACGATCAACAATTACCTCGGCATGACCAGATTCGGTCCTGAGGATCTGCGGCACACCCATCACCTCGTCGTCGGCCCCTGGCGTCATACGAGTAACCTGCCGCGGTGCGTCGGCGAGGCCGACTTTGGCTTAGCTGCAGAGGTGAACTATCTTCGGCTCGAGCATCGGTGGTTCGATTACTGGCTGAAAGGCATCGACAACGGGCTCGTGGATGAGCCGCCGGTCAGCATTTTCACGATGGGTGCCAACGTGTGGCGAACCGAGCCGGAGTGGCCCATTCACCAAAGCAGCGTCCGACCCTTCTACCTGCTGCGCGAAGCTGACAACGGCGGCACGCGCGGCGCAGGTCACCTTGCCGACGTGAGCGCTGCGGGTGGGGGGGCGGATTGCTTCGACTACGATCCCGCAGATCCCGTGCCCTCACTCGGCGGTAACGTCAGCATGTACCCCATGACCAACACGGTAGGACCCGTGGATCAGCGACCCCTCCACCAGCGCAACGACGTTCTGATCTACACGAGTGCGCCGCAGGGAGAGGCCCTGGAGGTCACCGGGCGCATCCTCGTCAAGCTGTACGCCGCAACGTCGGCACCGGATACGGACTTCACGGCCAAGCTCTCCGACGTTCACCCAGACGGCGCGGCGAGGATTCTCTGCGAGGGGATCATCCGCGGCCGCTACCGGCGCTCCTTCCACCGCCAGGAGCTGCTCGACCCGGAACGCACCTACGAGTTCACGATCGATCTGTGGTCGATCAGCCACGTGTTCCTGCCTGGCCACCGCCTGCAGGTCGAGATTTCGAGCAGCAATTTCCCCAAGTACGATCGCAACCCCAACACAGGACACCGGTTCGGCGAAGACGCGGAACTAGCAATTGCCCACCAAACCGTATATTGGGGCAGTGACCGGCCGTCGCGTATCGAGTTACCGGTCGTAACGCGCCGGTGAGGGCCGATGTTAGGTTCTGCGTCGTAGCACCGCGCGTCCGCTATCCTGCCTCCCGCAACCCTGCCAGAGTGTGAAATGCCGGAGTCACAGATGCAATTGAAAGACAAGGTCGTCCTCGTCACCGGCGCGAGTCGCGGAATCGGCGCGGAGATTGCCGTCGAGCTCGGAAAGCTCGGAGCTAAGGTCGCGTGCACAGCCCGCGCGAGCCGCGGCGACTCCGGTGCCACGCGCGAACGTCCCGAGCTGGGGCGATATTCCGCCGTCGGCAAATTTCCGGGAACTGTGGAAGAAACCGCTGACCGTGTGCGCGGCGTCGGTGCCGAAGCGCTGGCGATCCGCGCCGACATGGCCGATGAAGGCGACGTGATCCGGATGATCGATCAAACCGTCGAGCGCTTCGGGCGCATCGACATCCTGATCAACAATGCCGCCCTGATCAAGAACGGTACTTCTCTGTTCTCCGATCTCGCACTGATCGACTACGAAATGGCGACGAATTTCCGTGGGCCGTTGGTGGCGATGCGCACTGCCGCCCGCTACATGCGCGCCCAGGGCGAGGGCCGGATACTCAATGTGAGCTCGAGTGTCGCGTTGAATTACCTGCCGGCGTTGATGGCCTACGGCTACACCAAACTCGCGCTCGAGCGGCTGAGCCTCGACGTAGCCGAGCAGCTGCGGCCATACAACATCGCCTGTAACGTCTTCCGCATCGATATCGGAACCCAGAACAGCATCACGACGGAAGTGATCCCGATGGAAATACTCGACTACTACGAGCCTCCCATTACCGCGGCACACGGCATGATCTGGATGATCGGGCAGCCCACGACGTACACCGGACAACTGGAGAGCATGCGCGACCTGCGCGAGCGGGAGAAGCTAATGCCCGTACGTGCGAAGAAGCCGTTTTCAGTCGACTCTCTGCCGTTTGCCGACAATCACCATCTGAGGTGGAGCTGGTAGCGGGCGTCTGATCGATCGGGGATCGACCCAGCTAGGAAGTCAGGCCAATTGTGGCCCGGCCGAGCCGGGTCAGAGGCTCAGGACCCAGATGACCCAGTCAATCACCAGCCGTTCCTCATCATTCTCTACGGGCCCTGCCGCAAAGCTCCGAATCCCGAGCTTGACTGGCGTCGCACCTGCCGACGCTGACGCCACGTCCAGCACGGTGACTTCAGTGCGGATGCGGTCGCCTTCCGTGACCGGCGCGGTATGCTCGCAACTCTCCCACGCGAGAATCGTCAGCAGCCTGGGCAGTGCGCGCGTCGCCTGGGAGAACGCGACCGATAGTGTGTGACCCCCATATACCAGGCGCCGGCCCAGGTAGGACTCTCGGCTGTCGGTGTGCGCGACCGCCAGATTTAGCGTCAGCCGGACGAGCTCCGGCGCGCATGTGATCGTGTCACATGCCTGAACATTGAACCTGGTGCCAGGTTGTAAATGCTGTGCTCCGCGCCCTTTTCCCCAGCGCTCCGCCAAGCCGTCGAGATGCCACCCGTCCGGCCGCGCGCCACCGATGTCAGCCTGAAGCGCTCCTTTGCCGATCCCGTCCAGATCGTCCCGCCAACCGGTCTGCACATTCGGATCGCGGCAGGGAATCAACGGACAACGCCAGAAGTGCAGCAACTGCTGGCCGTCCTGGTTGCGGGTCTCGATTTCGAGCGCCACCAATCCCGTGGCCGGCCGCCCTGGTCGCACTTGCGATTGGCGCAGAGCCACCACGCGGGTCGTGCTGCAGAGTGTCTCACCGATATATACGGGCCGGCGAAACACCAGGCCACGGTAAAAGAGGTTTCCCTTGACGCGCTGGGATGGCTCGGTGGACTGGCCGATTGCGACGTTGGCGACCAGCATCGGATGCGCGAGTGGCTCCTGGCGCCCCGTGACGATGCGACTCACGTGCTGATCGAGCACGAGGCGCAAGCGGTCACCCGTGACTGCTTGGTGCCAGGCTGCATGCCCGACGGTGAGCGTCACGCCCGGCGAATCGAACTCCTGGCCACGTACGAAGTCCTCGAAATACGGCCCACCGATCTCGATCGCCTCAGGCATAAGGGATCACTAGGTCAGACAAGTCCGCCATGGCGAATCACACGGCAGATCCGATCGCGCCCGCACGTCTGAGGGCCTCGAGCGCTGCGTCGTCGTAGCCCGCTTCCCGCAGGAAGAGCACAGTGTCGCCGCCAAGTCGTGGCGCCACGCGCGACGGGAGCCGTTCGCCGTCGAGACGGATCGGGTTGGCCAGCACCCTGAAATCCGCCCGGGCGGGGTGAGGGACGCCTCGGATCATACCGATCGTCTCGACGAAGGGGTTGTTCAAGGCCTGACCGAGTTCATAGACGGGCGCAACCGGGACGCGCCCGCGCAACCGCTCAAGCCACCTTTCTGTGGAATGCTTGCGAAATTCGAGATCCAGTATCGCAGCGAGCGCCTCGCGATTCTTGCGTCGCGAGTCCACCGTCTCGAAACGCGGGTCGGTCGTCAGGTTAGGACGATTGAGCTCATCGACGAGCCCCCGCCAGAACTTCTCCGTCATGCACATGATAAAGATCCAGCCATCTGCGGTCTCGTACAGCTGCACCGGGACGGCCGAGGGATGGGCACTGCGCGCAAGTCGCTGCGTCTTGACGCCTTCGTTCAGGAACCAGGTGCCGGGGTAGGTAAGCTGATGCAAGGCGACGTCGAACAGCGAGACGTCCGCGTCACATCCATGCCCGGTGCGGCCGACACCGATCAGGGCCGCAAGAATGCTCAACGCCGTCGTGACGCCCGCCATATAGTCCACGATCGACAGGCCCATGCGTGCCGGTGGTGCTCCGGGCTCACCGGTGAGATACAAGTAGCCCGCTTCGGCCTGCATCAGGTAGTCGTACCCCGGCCAGCCACGCCGCTCGTTGTCTCTGCCGTACGCCGACAGGTGGGCGCACACGATCCGGGGGTTCGCCGCGCGCAGTTGCGCGTATTCCAGTCCGAGCTTCTCAGGCTGATCTCCCCTAAGGTTGTTCATGACGACCTGCGCCCGAGCAACTAGTTTTCTGAACGCCTCGACACCTGCCTGCACCTTAAGATTCAGCTGGACGCTTTTCTTGTTCAGGTTGAACGTCTGGAAGAACTGACTATCGTTGGGCCCCAGGAAGTAAGGCCCCATGCTACGGGTGCCATCGCCGCCCGAGTCTGTATTCTCGATCTTCACGACTTCGGCGCCGAGATCTGCGAGGTACATCGACCCGAAGGGGCCGGCGCCGTGGTTCTCCAAAGTGAGAACACGGATTCCCTGAAGCGGCAAGGTCGCACCCCGGCGCTCCGCGCCGCTGGCCGGGGAGCCCACATACTCGTCACTTGCGTTTTTGGTTACCACGATCCACTCAGTGTTCGCTATTGCGTCGCGGGCGGGAGCCGATATTTGGAGAAGAACTCCAATATCCAGCCCGGATACTCCGGCGGAAGTCGACTCACCTCATCGAGCGCTGCCAGATCTTCGCTCCCGAGCCGCAGCTCGCTCGCGCTCAGATTCTCGCGAAGCTGCTCCACGGTCCGTGCTCCCACGATCGCCGAGGTCACGAGGGGCTTGCTGAGAAGCCAGGCAAGAGAGACCTGCGCGACCGATACCTGCGTTCGAGCCGCGATCCGGCGCATAGCCTCGATGCAGCTGAAGGCCCGTGGCTTGTCGACGATCGGGAAATCGGTATGCGTCCGGCGGAACTCGCTCGGACTCTCCTCCCCCGCCTTGTATTTCCCGGTCAGGAGGCCGCCGGCGAGAGGGCTCCATACCAGCACGCCAACTTGCTGGTCGGCGACGAGAGGCAGTACCTCCCGCTCGAGGTCGCGTCCGGCGATCGAGTAGTAGGCCTGCACGCTTTCACAGCGCGACCAGCCGCGCCGCTCCGAGATCGCGAGCGCCTTCATGATCTGCCAGGCGGCCAGATTGGAAAGGCCGACATAGCGGACCTTGCCCGAGCGCACCAGGTCGTTGAGCGCACCAAGAGCTTCATCGAGAGGAGTCAGGGGATCGAAGCCATGCAATTGATAGAGATCGATGTAATCCAGCTGCAACCGCCTGAGGCTTCCCTCTACCGAATTGAACAGATGGTGGCGCGACTGCCCGCGGCCGTTCGGCGACTCGTTCATATTGGCCGTGGCCTTGGTCGCGATGATCAGCTCGTCGCGCGGAAGTCCGAGTGCCCGGATCGCCTTGCCCACCAACCGCTCGGATTCCCCCAGCGAATACACGTCCGCCGTGTCGATGAGATTCACCCCCGCCTCGAACGCCACCTTGAGCAGCTCGACGACGGCAGGCTCCTTGAGCGCACCGAGCACCTCCCACGCCCCGCCACCCCCGAAAGTCTGGGTGCCGAGGGAGAGTTCCGAGACGTACAGACCCGTTCGGCCTAAAAGACGATAGCGCACGGCTTCTCCCTCAGCGGCAGCACATCCGTGACATGCCCGGATCACTCCACGCGGTATTGATCGATGACGCGCTTGTTGAGCTCGATGCCGACACCATCACCCTCGGGCACGGCCATCATGCCGTTGCTGATCGTCGGAAACCCGACCGGCAGCGTCCACAGCAGGGGGTCGCGCTGGCGATTCAGGAACACCTCAACGTAGGTCGAGTGAGGCTGCGAAGCCAGCAAGTGGATGGCGATCTGCGGCTCCTCGTGGTGCGCCATCTCGACATTCATCAGACGTGCCATGCTCGCGATCCGCAGCCACTCGGTGACTCCGCCGCACAGCGTACAATCCACGTTGAGGATGTTGACGGCGCCCTTGGTGATCAGATCGCGACACGCGATTCCGGTAATCTCACCCTGCCCCACCGTGATCGGGATACGGGTCTTTTCCTGAAGCAACCGCAGACCGTCGGTCTGATCCTGCCAGCAGATCGGCTCCTCCACCCAGCGGACGTTCAGGTCCGCCTTCTCGAGTGCCGCGCAGAAGTTCACCGCCTCCCGTGGCAGCCAAGCCTGGTTCGCATCTACGGCAATGACGAACTCCGGCCCGCCAGCCTTGCGGGCAGCCCGCACGCGCTCCAGGTCCAACGCAAGGCCCACTCTCCCTACCTTGAGCTTCATGCCGTAAACCCCGCGACCGACGATCTCCTCCACCTCGCGCGTCAGGACCGCAATCGGATCCTCGCCCGCGGCGGCCGCATAGCCGCCGATGGCGATCACGGGCATGCGGTTGCGATAGCCGCCCAGGAGGCGGTAAAGCGGCGTGCGGTAGAACCTGCCGCGCGCATCCCAGAGCGCGTTGTCAATGGCGCTGATCGCCTGTGCGATGATGCCGCGCGGGTGCATGTCGAGCTGATGCAGGCTGCGATTGCCGAGGTCGATCTTGGCAGACGACATTCTTTCCCACAGGTCTACGAAATCCCGGACATCGCGGCCGGTAATCAACGGGGCAAGGTGGACCCGAATCACGTTGACGATATCCCGCTGCGTGTGGAATTCGTCGCCGCCGTAGGTTTCACCGACGAACCCGTTCTCAAGGTAAACGCGTGTCACCAAAGTCGGGCGCGACTTGACCGCGTAGGTTCCACCGTAGAAGGTCTTCTCGAGCTTGATATCCAATGGAATGACTTCGACTTTTTCGATCTTCATGTGCTTTCGCTCGCAGTAATGATTGCTGACTCGCGCTCCTACGGGTGGACCACTCCTGCGCCGGAGTCCGCGCGCAGGATGTGGCCAGTGACGCAGCTCGACATGTTGCTGGCGAGGTAAACGACCGACAGAGCAACCTCGCCGGGCTCCGTCCAGCGTCCCAGCAGCGAATTGCGCAAGTATTCCGCCGACACCAGGGCCATCTCCTCCGCGGAACGTCCGCGGCGAAACAGTGGCGTTCGGAGTGAGGCGGGTGAGATTGCGTTGACCAGCACGTTGTCACGGGCAAATGCCCGCGCAAAGCTCTTGGTCATCGCAATCGCACCCGCCTTGGAGATCCCGTATACCGAAGCGCCCGCCGTTCCGCCGGTAATGCCGGCCGTGGAGATGAAATTGATGATGCGGCCCCATTTTGCTGCGCGCATCGGCCGCGAGGCCGCGCGCGACAGGAAATACTGACTCTTGAGATTCACGTCCAGGGTTCTCTGCCAGTGGTCCTCATCGACCCTACCGACCTCCACCGATTCGAGAATCGCAGCCGCGTTGACCAGTATGTCCACGCGCTTGAACCGCTCGAAGGCGGCAGCCACGATGGCCTCACACTCCGCGACTCTCGAGACATCACGAACCAGCGCGAGGTGACTGGACGCTCGAGGGAGGTCCGCAGCAATCTTTGCGAGCTCCGAAGCGTTGACGTCACATCCCACGACGAGCGCACCCAACCGTGCCAGCGTCTCGAGAGTCGCCCGCCCGTACCCGCTGGCGGCCCCGGTCACGATTGCGACTCGGCCGCTCAGGCCCAACAGACCATCAATCCCGCTGTCTACCGATATCTGCACAGCGCGTCACATCGCATATTTCCGGATAACCTTCTCATCGATTTCGATCCCCAGGCCGGGCTTGCATGGCACGGCGATCGTACCGTCCGCTGGAACGAACGGCTCGGAAACGAGCTCATGCTGCATGGGATTTGGATCGGGTTTCAGTTCCTGAAGCAAACAGCGTGTCGTCGACGCCGACAGGGCGATCGAGGCGGCCGTGTTGACCGCGCTCGACCAGGCGTGACTGTTGAACCAGAGCCCTGCGGCCTCGACGAGTTTGATGATCCCCAGCGCTCCGGTGATCCCGCCGGCCCGCCCGACGTCGCAGCCGATCACGTCGAGCGTCTCTGAACCGATGACTTCCGAGTAGCCGCGGTAATCCCACTCCCTTTCCCCGCCTGCAATCATGCAAGTAGTGCGCTCGCGCAGTCGGCGGAAATGGCCGAACTCCCACGGCTCGAATGGCTCTTCGACCCATTTGAGACCGCACTCCTCCCATGCCAGGACGCGCCGCATCGCCTCGTCCAGCGTCCATGTGAGCGCGTAGCCACGATCCATCATGATCAGAGCCTTAGGTCCCAACGCGGCGCGCAGATCGCGGACGAATTCGATGTCGCGGTCGATCTCGTAGCCGAGGCGTGCATCGCCGCGCTTACCCATGCCGATCTTCACGCCGATGTAGCCGTGCTGCACATAAGCCGCATGCCGCCGGATCTCCTTGTCGAGATCCGCCGAGAAGGCATGCGTGGACGCAAGCACCGGCAGCCGGCTAACCGCCGCCGAGTCCCGGTTGCCGATCATCTGGCTGAGAGACTGACCGGTGAGTTTGCCCTTGAGGTCCCAGAGCGCGATATCGATCGCCGACAGCGCGAAGTGCGCCGGCCCGCCCCTGTAGGAATACCACCAGGTCTGCTTCTGGATGTCGCGCCAGATCCCGACGTTCTGCAAGGGATCCTTGCCGAGGAGCTCCGGTGCCAGCGAGTTGACGATTGCTTCGGTCGCGCGCGTGCTGGCCGGAAATTGCGTGATCGCCTCGCCCCACCCTACGGCCCCGCTCGCATCCTCGATGCGCACGAAGGTGAGGAAGCGCATGGCGTTCGCGTCGTTCGGCTCGGCGTAAGTGACCGGATGCGCTGTGATGCGAGCGATGCGCGATGAACTAGACACGGATCCTCCGGGCATGCCCCTGGTCATTCCTCACCCCGCAGCCGGCGCGGGGAAGGCCGGAGCCAGCTCGCTCACCGTACGCCAGCCGGCGGGCGCCTTGAGGATGCGCGCGACGGAATTAACGAGCATGTTCTGCGACCCCACCTGCGCCCCGATGGCGGGCCGGATCTGCATTGTCTGGAAAATCCTGCCACCGCGGTAGAAAGTGATGTCATCCCCGGTGGCTTTCGGGATCGAGGCGATGTCGACGTGCCCGAACCAGCGACAGACGTACCACGGCGCGCCCTTGACGAAGGCGGTGTAGGTCTGCGTGACGCCGGCACTCTCTCCTGCCGCGACCACCAGATCTCTGACTCTTACGGGACTCTCGCTGATGAGCGGCGACAGCTCCTTCTCGATCCGCTCGATCACGACACCGATCGCCGAAGCGACCACGTGCATGGACTGCGGGAAGCCCGCGTGCCCGAGGATCTCCTCCTTCTTAACCGCCGCGGCGAACGCCTCGCGCGTTCGACCCACGCCGATGCGCCGCAGCACCGTCGGCCCGAATCCGGAGATATCCACGGTACGGCTTACCTCGATGGTGCAGTCACGCGGCGCGCCACCCAGGAGCGTCAGCACGAGTGCGTCGAATATCAGGCCGGGATTTATTCCGCAACCCGCTACGCTGACTCCCTTCGCCACCGCCAGGGCGTCGAGCCTGGCAGCCAGCGGCTTGTCGACGACGAACGGGTAAGCGCATTCCTCCGCAGACACCAGGACGTTCGAGCCGGAGGCAACGGCGAGCTCGATGTCGTTCGCGACGTCCCGAAAGCGCGTCGTAGTCGCGATGATCACGACTTCGGCGCCGGAGGAAAGAGCCGTCTGGCGCTCCGCCCTGCCGAAGGGTCCGTGAACCTCGTAAGCGCCATGTCTGCGGAGCATCTCCGCGGCGGCGGTCCCAAGCTGACCGGCACCATAGATCGATACCTGAGTCATTCGATCTCACTCCCCATGGCAGGACGAATGCTCAACGTCTGTTCATCGAGCCAGCGGCGCAACGTGTGGTGCTTTCTCCTCGACAGCGGGTAGGTCCAGAACAGGAGAATCGCGGGAACCGTCAATGCCGCCGGGACGTAGAGGCTCACCCAGTCAATCGCGTGCTTGCCGAGTGCACTCGAGGCGTTGCTGAGGTGCAGCCCGGCCGCTTCCAGCAACGGGAGCCCGAGACCGACGCCGAGTGCCATCGCCATCTTAAGAATCAGATAGTAGATGGCCATGTACACGCCAGCCTGGCTCTTTTGCCCCTTGAATTCGCCGACGTCGACGATGTCGGGAATCATGGCGTGCATGTTGATGAGCACGGGGGCCCAGCACACGCCAAGAAAGGCGAACGCCGCTGCCGTCCAGACGTAGTGATGCTCCGGCATGCGCGAGAGCGCCAGATAGAAAAGCACGAAGCCCACCATCGCCACGGACATGGCCCTGTGCTTGTCGATTTTCCTCCCCAGCTTTATTCCGAGAGGTATGCAAATCGTCGCCGTGGCGTTCATGATCAACACCAGCGACAGGTACTGCCCCTTCAGGCCGAGCGCGTACTCCACGATGATGACAATCGAGGCCAGAAAGACGTTCCAGCCGGTCGTGAAGAACAATTGAGTGACGATGAAGCGGGCGAAAAGCGGGTTTCCCCGAACGGCGTCCAGCAAGATGCGCCAGCTGAAATTCGTCTGCCCGCGCCGGACCTTCTCGACTCTCGTGACAAAGACCGCCAGCATGATGGCAATCGGCAGCAGCATCAGGACGGCGTAAAAGGCAATTCTGAGGACCCCGGAGAGATCGCGGTCCTCCGGTCTGAGGATGATCAGCGGCAATGCCGTGGCCAGCATGATGCCGATCGTCCCGAAGGCCTCGCGGACTCCGGCGATGCGGTTCCGCTCAGTGTAGTTCTCACTCAGTTCGGCGCCCCAGGCTAGATACGGGATCTGTACTGCCGTCCAGGCGAGATAGAAGAGAAACAGCCAGATTCCGAGGTACAGGCTCGAAGCACCAACTTTGGGCGGCATGAAGAGGAAGCCTGCCGACACCAGCAGCAGCGGGGTCGCGAGGAGTACCCACGGCTTGCGACGGCCCCACTTGCCGCGAGTGCTATCCGACAGCCCGCCGATGAAGGTATCCGTAATGGTGTCCCAGGTCCGGGCGGCAAAGAACATCGCTCCGACCGCCGACATGGAAAGACCGCGCTGGATCGCGTAGAAGCTCGGCAGGTAGACCACCGTCACCAGCAGGATCATCTGCAGCGGTAGCGCTACCGTGCCGTAGGTCAAGAGCTCCCGACGCGGAAATGGCGGCTCGCTGTCGATCGTTTTCGGCTCCCGATGCCCCAAAGCGCGGCCCGGCGCGCGCTGATCAGGATCCCGGAGTCTCACGCGTGAGGTAACTCAATTGTGCCCTTGCACTGGACGTTCATGTCGCAGCGCTCACAAGGAGAGCGATCCCTTGAAGAACTCAGCCGACGGATCCTGCGCCGCCGCGGCACCATGGGCGAATCTGCCGTCAAGCGCCCAGGCGAGCGGTGATGGAATGCGCAGAGACCAATCCAACAGCACCCGCCGATGGGCTATCTTCCACTCCCCGCCCCGCTTTTCGAAGCGGTCGAGGAATCGACCTCCCACGGTGATGAAGTCACGCGCGCCGGACTGCGCCTCGCTCTCGGCGTGCATCGAGATGTAATAACTCTCGGCCGCCGCCCTTGCTCCGTCAATCTGAATCACCACGTTCGTGATGTGATGCTGGCCAGTGATGCCGCCGGACGGCTGCTCCGAAGCGGCAACTCTCTGCGCGTATTCGTGACCGAGGCCCTCCCACAAGTCGCCGTGGCTGTGTCGGGCGTCGGCATGATAAATGCGCTCGAGCAGCTTTCGATCGCGCCGATCGAGGCCGCGGCAGGAGAGGAACAGCACCTTTCTGATCTCGTGGTGCACTTGTAGCTCGTCGACGCTCATATCCGACCGTCCTTACAGCCGCCGGACGGCGGCTGCCGATCTCACCCGCAGGCGGTGCGGCACACGCAAAGGATCCAGAGGATATTCCTCTATACTCGCTTATAGCGTATACACAAGGTATTCGTGAAGTCAAGACTGTGCTACGGTTGGCGGTGGGTCGGCAAAAGTGTCCGAGGTCATCCACAAGATCGATGCGTGGGCGTGCCGCGTGGCGCTGCCTGCGCCCGTGGACCTCGGATCGTTCTCCGTCACGACACGGCACTATGCGGCACTGCGGGTCGAGACCTCGGACGGCAGGCGCGCGGATCTCGTGAGTCACACACGGGGATCCCCGATCGACGTCGCAATTGTGGATCTGCTCGCCCCACACCTGATCGGCCGGAACCCCGACGATATCTCCGGACGGCACGCAGATTTCCGGAACGCTACCGTGGCCCTCGAACGCGACGGGGTGATCGGGCGCGCCTGGTCGCTCATCGACATCGCACTGCATGCCATTAAGGCCTGCGGCGCCTCGCTACCGGTGTGGGCGCTGCTGAACGGCAGCGCGCGTGAATTGACGGTGCTGCTCGTCGAAGGCTACCCGCTGTCCGGTGAAAGTGATGCCGCGTTCGTCGACCGGCTTGTCGCCCGCGTCGAGGAAGGCTACAAGGCGCTCAAGATCGCCGGCGGCTGCTACCCGGACTGGCGCACCCTGGAACGACGTCTGCGGGGCATCCGCAGCCGCGCGCCTCACTGCCGGCTGGTGGTCGATCTTTCGTGGTCCTGGTCGCGAGCCGCGGACCACACGGAGCTGCTCGCGGCACTCGGCGATCTGGGTGTCGACTGGATCGAAGATGCGTTTCCGCGCGAGGCGACCGCCGAGTACGCGCGGGCCGCGAAGCTGACCCGCGCGCCGCTCGGCTGCGGCGACGAGGCGACGCGCATCGCGGACTTGCTCGCGCTCATCGATACGGGAGCGCTGCGCGTGGTGCGGCTCGACGCCACCGCGCTCGGCGGTTTCACGGCCGTCGTTCCATTGGCGCACAGGCTCGGTACATCGGGGCTGCGCGTGTCATTTCACGAGAATCCCGAGATCCATGAGCACTGCGCGCTTGCATCCCGGGATGTCGACCACATAGAGATGTTTCCGTCAGACATGCGCTTCGACGTGCGCCGCGCGCTGACGCTCGGCTCGGCGCATGAACGGGTACGGGATGGGTGCCTGATCCCTGCAGCAGCTCCCGGACTCGGCATCACACTCGATCTCGAGCAGGTCGCGCGCTTTGCAGTGCGGCACGGCCGCGTCAGCGCCTGAGGCCTTGCCCTCGCCTTACCATTGATATACAGAATGTCTACGCATAGTCGTGGCGAACGTTCCACTCAAAGCGGAGCCAGCGGTGAAAAAGGCAAAGATAGCAGTCGTCGGCGCCGGATGGTGGGCGGTGGAAAACCACCTGCCGCTGCTGAAGGCGAATCCCGATGCAGAAGTCGTTGCGGTGTGCACGGTGGGAGCGGAAAACCTGGCGAAGGTGCAACGCGCGTTTTCGATCCCATACGGTACGGAGAACTACGGCGAGATGTTGAGCAACGTAGCGCTCGACGGTGTCGTCATCAGCTCACCCCATGTGTGCCATTTCGACCAGGCCCGGGCGGCGATGACGATGAATCGCCATGTGATGGTCGAAAAGCCGTTCACCACCAACGCCGCCGAGGCCCGGGAGCTCACACGGCTCGAGCACGAACATGCGGTGAGCATCGTCATACCGTACGGCTACAACTTCAGCGAGCTCGCCGATGCGGCGACCGAATACGTCAGGCAGGGTCTTCTGGGAGAGATCCAGCACGGTGTGCTACACATGGCTTCGGCGACCGCGAGCCTGTTTCGCGGAGAACGGGTGGCTTGGGCCAGGGGCTCCCTGGTCGAGCCGAGTCCGAGCACCTGGGCAGACCCGCAAAGGGCGGGCGGATTCGGTTGGGGGCAGCTGTCGCACGCTCTCGGACTCTTGTTCCTGCTGGTCGACTCTCCGGCCGAATCCGTATTCTCCTACACAGTCAAAGCGGCCTCGGGCGTGGATCTGAGCGATGCGGCAAGCATTCGATTGCGCAGCGGTGTGACCGTGGCCGTTTCCGGCTCGAGCGCACTCGCGCCCCACGCCAAGGCGCAGCTGGACCTGCGGCTCTTCGGGACCGCGGGTCACCTGAGCCTGGATTTCGAGCGCGAGCGAGTCGAGGTGCATACACACTCCGGCAAGACGCTGCGCATGGAGCCAGCGAAAGACGCTGGCGTTTATACGTGCAAGAAACCGGTGGGGTTCTTCGTGGATGCCTGTATGGGCCGTGCCGGTCGCAATCCAGCCTCGGGAATTATCGGGCTCAGATCAACCGAGGTTCTCGATGCCATGTACCGAAGTGCTGAGAGTGGTCGACCTGAGGCGGTATAGCGGGGGCAAACGCACGGATACGTGTTGTCACGATCCTTGTACTTTAGGCCAGTCCGACCCGGCGCTCGAACACGCTACGAAACGCCGCCAGCGCGACCGGGAAGCCGCGAGCAGACTTTCTGGAGATCGATCTGGCCGCTGGTCCTCGCGTTCCCATTCACGGTAGAGCGGCGACGACTCTCTGCGCCCTGTAGGCACGTCCAACGCTATCCCTTCGGCCTCAAGCGCGAAGGAAAATGCGTAACGCGTTCTCTGTCACTTGCGATACGTCGTTATCGTAGCCATTCCACGACAAGGAACCACACCACAGGATGCTGCTCACCGCCAGCACGACGCCACCGTTTGGATACGTGAGCCAGGCCATGTCCGCACGTAACTTGTCATTCATCGCGTCACGCATCGCCGGAAGGGTTGCGGTCGGGAGTTCTTCGATCACCTCTTGGTAGGTGTTGCCGCCGACCCTCGCCGAGGCCAGAACGACAGTATTCAATGGCGTACCTTGCTCTCGATCCGCGCGATCGACTTCGAATCCCGCCGCACCGTATGCCAGCACGAGGTTGGGAAAGTCTCCAATCAAGTCCCCGTGCACCCCTTCAAACACGTTCGCAAATTCTCGAGAGTAGCTCGCCTTTGTGCGGCGATATGGTCGGCCGGGATCTCCCACGCCCTGTGCAGTAAATCCCGTGCCGACCAGGGTGTTGGGCGGTCGACTACGGAATTTCCATAAGCCGCCGCGCTCGCCAGTGGTGCTATGGTGCTCCTCCGCCACGTCAGCCATCCAGGCGCGCGTACCCAGGCCGCGGCGCACCTCGATCGCATGGCGACTTGGATGGAAAGACGTCACCCAGTAAAAGCCATTGCCACCGAGGTACATCAGGCGACCACCAGCCTTAAGGTAGCCGTCAAGAGCGTCACGCATCGACGCCGTGTAGTACTCTGGATGCGTTCCCGTTAACACAGCGCGGTACGACCCAATAAGAGGCTGCCCGTGCTCGTCGAGGTCCTCGTCTGTTATAACATCATATTCAAAGCCCTTCTCCTCGAGCCAATCAACGAGGTGCAAGTCCGCGGTCAACAGATGGGGACCACCCGCTTCCCCGAGCAGCGTCATGTAATAGTCGGGCCGCATGCCGAGGAGTGGCCGCAACTTAGACGCGTAGCAGACCCCGCTTCCATCTGCGTGCAAATCATAGAGGCTAAGAAGTCGATTCTGCGTGATGTAACGGTCGGCTGGAGTTGCGGGGTAGCTTGCGGCCGTGGCGTTAGCCATACCGCACTTGGATAGCGATTCGAGGAGACCAGGTCGGTTCGCAAGCTGCTCGTTCGCGTAGGCGAGGTAGGTCAATGAGGGCACTAAGAGAGCGATTCTCTTGCGGTCCTGCTGCGGACCGGGTCGCACATAGAAGGGGACGTGGTCCTCGCCTCGCGCGGATCGCAAGTGAATGGCATAAATACCGCTGGGCAGCTCTCTCGGAAGCGGCAAGGAGAATGACATCCGCCATCCTGCATCCTCGAGATCGTCCTCATGAAAGTGGATTGCGCCGTATTGCTCTGGCACATCCAAGTGACGGTAGCGGTCACCGGTCCACGCGTGTCCCTTCATCGCTCGCGCAGGCAAGTTGACTAGTCGACCATGGAGACTGTGCGGGCCTGTATCGAGGACCTCTATACCGTCTGAATGCTGCGCGAAGTCCCAGTTTGCGAACAAGCCTGGCAGTTGAGCCGGCGCCTCGCCCCGCCATAGGCACGCAAGCTCGTCGCGCTCTAGGCTGCGCTCGAAGATCCACGGGTTTTCTATTTTGCCGTTGTAGAACGATGTCAACGCAGGTTGGTCGGCCGTCGTCGTTGCCTCGCATGCGAAGCGCAGCACACCAGCGCTTCTAGTTGACGGTGAAGTGGCGATCGCGATACTGGTTGCCGACCTGATCTGGCTGTCAAGCCCAGGCCAGCACTCGCGCGGGTTAGCGATAACCTGAACCTGCCCAGACCGCGAGTCGAACGTGGCGGCCACAAAGTACCAGATGCGCGTTACCAACACCTCGGAAAGCGCTTCGCGGAGCTCTCCATATTCGACTGTCAGCCGCCCGGAGGCGTCGATAGCTAACGTGATACGGGGGCTCGCGAGCGCCTCGTACGAGACCAACACTTGCCGGCCCTTGCCGAGGAGTGTCGGCCAGATCCACATCCCAATGGTTACGCTGCCTTGAGGAAGGGTCACATTCGAGATGTCGAGGTGTGAGCCTGTCGTGATCCGCTGCTCGAAACCGTGGTGCAAGCCCTCAATGGCCGAGGGCACTCGGGTCATGCGGAAGCCCGGGCCCGCTGGATTGCGGTCGCCGTGGCGCAGGCGCACGAGCTGCGCGTCGTAGTCGCCGGAACGGCAACTCACATACACATTGATGGTGTCTCCGGGGGCGGCGCCCAGCGTGTTCGTGTAAGCGACGACGTCCATCGCGGAGCTCTGGACCTCTTTCAACAGATTCGACGCAGGCGTTTGCCGCTGTTAGCGAACACGGACGACATTGCTAGGCCGGAAATCCGATGTAAACGATTTGCGTAGTTAGCGCACCGCTCGACTCCATGCGATGAAATACTCCTTGGAGCGCTCCATCGGGCACGCGCAGTGCTTCCCGCCGAGACCACTTCGCCGAGGCGTCGGTCAACGATATCCATCAGGCCGCCAATCAAATCGACCTCGCCGTCATGCAGAGCCCGCCAGCGTCGAGCCCTGGCTTACTGGAATGTCGTTTAACCGAGGCTCTCGATCCCATCCACCGAAGTGCCGAGAGTGGTCGACCTGAGGCAGGATAGCCGAGGCGACCGCACGAATGGGTCTTGTCACGATCCCTTTAGGGCAGTCCGACCCCCGGCACGCGAACACGATACGAAACAATAATCGACTCTCTCTCGGTCTCAAGATCCGCCTTTCCGACCGAAGGAGCGATACAGAGAAAAAGTGTTCGTCGATCGGTTCCACCCAGCGTCAGGCCGAAGACCGCCATGTCGCCGACTTCGATTTTCTCGAGAATCTTTCCGCCCGCCGCAACACGCAAAGCCGCATGCCCGCCGGAATCGGCGACCCAGACCGCCCCTTCCGCATCGAGCGCGAGTCCGTCCGGAAGGGGATCGCCCGATTCCAGGGCTTCTGAGACCGTGGTGAAGGTCTTGCCGCTCAAGCTCGCCCAGACTCGCTGATTCGCCAGCGTGCCATCTGATCGGATATCGAATGCGCTGAGTCGGCTTGCAAAGGACTCGGCCACGATCAAGGTCCGTCCGTCCGCCGATCTGCAAATGCCATTGGGAAAATTGACGGCTCCGCCCAAGTCCTGACATTCCCCGTTCGGCAGCACCAGCAACAGATTGGTTAGGCGCATCTTCGATTCGCCCGGGTGCCAGCCAAAGTTGCCGACATAGGCGCGCCCGCGGTCATCGACCAGCATGTCATTGCACTGGTACGGCGTCAGTGAGCTGAGGTCGGCCGCCTGGGACAGCGCGTTGTCGTTGAAGCGCAGCACCTTGCGGTCCTTCATCGACACGATCAGGAGCGCCCCGTCGGGCGAGAATCCCAGGCCCGAGGGCATGTTGGGCACCGTACACAGTGCCCTGACGCCCCCATCGGGCTGAATGGCGAATACCTGACGGCCGAACAGGTCAGAGCAGTAGAGAGTGCCGGCCCGCCAGCGCGGCGACTCGGCGAAATGAAATCCCCTGGCTACTACGTCAAGTCCCGGAGTCTGGCCACGCATGCCTTGCCCCGTCTAGGAATTCTCGACCCTTCGACGCTCTCCGAAATGCTCGATTCTTCTATACTCCTCCGCCGGGCCTACCACCGATAACGACCTATCACACCGAGGGTCAAGGGCGGACCTACCAAGGTTTGGTTCACGGTTGTGGTACCGAAGAGCTGCTGCGCTCCGTACTGTTGCATGCGGTCTGCCAGGTTATAGACGTAGATTTCACCTTCCCAGTGCCCCTCAAGCGGACGTACCCCTAAGTGCAGATTAAGCAGCGAGCGCGCCGGCACATAAAAGAACGGATTGTTCTGCGTCGCCTGGTTACTGTACTGCCAACCGTAGTAGGAAAAATCGACGCGAAAATACCCAGTCTTATCCTTCAGAACAGGGAACTCGTATTGAGCCGACCCCGTGCCCTGCCATACGGGCGCGTTCTGCAGATACCAGCCTTCTTGCCCCGCCGCGCTACCAGCCGGTTGTTGCCCGAGCCTGGCATCCGTGTAGGTAAGGGCGGCGCTCAGCGTGAGGTGAGATACCGGGCGGGCTTCGAAGTTTACCTCGCCACCCTTGCTGGTAGCCTCACCACCATTGACCGTAATGACGTCGCCGCATGACGCCACAAACGCATTAAGGATCAAACTCGACTGAATGTCCGTCCACTTCGTGTAGAACGCCGCGAGGTTGAGCAAATACTTGGAATCATCGAATGTGGACTTCCAACCCAACTCGTAGCTCCAGGTGTGGTCGGAATTAAAGGGTTGCCCAGGCTCGATCCCAAGCTGCTTGAAAGCATCCAGACACCCCGCCGTTTGAGTAAGCGCTGGCCCCGAACCGGGTCCGCCGCCTCGAAAGCCCTTTCCTCCTGACGCATACACCATCTCATCGGGTGTGAGCGAATACTTCGCGCTGAAGCGCGGTATCACTCCACTCTCATCGCCGCTCTGCACCGAACCAGTGAGGACTGTGTCGATCGCGCCCACGAGTGGCCCCGTGGAAGCCGGAGGATCTTGAAACCAGTATTGGTCGAAGTGCCGTACACCTGCCGACAGCTGCAATTGCTCATTGAGCAGTTTCAATGTCACATTTGCGAATTCCGAGACGTCGCGATACGTGTACTGGTAACTCGTAGCATAGACGAGACCATCGCCAGGAAGCTGATTGGCCGGCGCCACGTTGGCATTGAAGTCCGGTGCTAGCCAGATGACGTTGTTATCGCGCACTTCCCTGAAATACGCGGCCCCTACCAGCCAGTCGAGTAGGTGACTTGTGTGGGACGCGAGTCGCAATTCCTGACTCCAAACCTTTGTGTGGAAATCAAAATTGATATAGCAAGTGCTTGCTATTCCGCCATCGGTGGCAAATCCGAACGCGTCCGCACAGAATTGGGTTGTATCCTGCGTCCACCGGTAATCACGGTTGTATTGCGCGGACACAGACGTCAGCGACGCGAACGGCATGTCATAGTCGATAGTGAGAGCGAGGTCGTTGAACTGCTCCTTGCGGGGCTCCGCGATATAACTCTGCGTTACGTACCCTTCATTCAGGTCGCGATCAATTTGACTCGTGAAAGGATTCCACTTGGTCTGATACATCCAAAACGGAGTTATCACGAGATTGGAAAGCGGAGTCCACTGAAGCGCGACTCGGGCCCCGGTTGTCGTGGTTGTGTTCGGGTATTCATCGTACTGCCGTGCGGTAACGTCGAGACCACCCAGCGGCGGTATAAGTCCTTCCGTTGGGCCTCTCGAAAACCCAGGATCGAGGCTGGAGGGTTGCCAAAGTATCCAACCGCCATCGTGCGCGTTGTACCCGACCACACGCAGCGCGAGCGTGTCCTCAATCAACGGGACGTTGACCATGCCCTTGAAGGCATCGCCGGTGCTGCCATGGTAAATGTCGCTCAAATCCCCCTCGACGGAAGCAGCAAACTGCTTTGAGTCGGGCTGATTGGTGACCATTCTGATAGTTCCACCCATTGACGCCTGACCAAACAGCGTTCCTTGCGGGCCCTTCAGCACCTCCATCCGATTTATGTCGTACAGATAGATATCAACGGGGTCAACCGCAACGTCGTCAATGTAGAACCCCGTCGTTAATCCCCCGGTGCCTGCGGTTTGGTCCGCAAGTCGGGTATTACTGATACCTCGAATCGTGATATCTAACCCCGCTCGATCGCCGAAACCGGTGACGTTATAACTCACCCCGGGAATCGCGCTCGTGTAGTCTCCGACGTTTGTAATGTTTTGCGCGGCTAGGTCGGATCCCGTCAGAACATTTACCGTCACCGGCACGGTCTGGACGGCTTCGGCTCGTCGTTCAGCGGTAACGACGACTTCCTGGAGCGCATCTGAAGAGGCGCCGGAGCTTGCTCCAGCGCTGCTCTGTGTCTGAGTTTGTGCAAAGACCTCCGGAGTCGTCGCTCCAAACAGAATGCTGGTCGCAATAAGCACTAATAGCCGCTTCACCGCGTCGCTACGTGGTACCCGTACGTTTAGCATGCCGGCTCCCCCATCTTTTGAACTGCAGACGTCAGGCGCAAACCTGAAGTAGTTCGCTTTGTCGTATACAATATGTATCGTATACAGACTGTATCCGTTGAGTCAAGCCAAGCGGTACCCCGGAGCTCGCCCGGGTGAGGGCCGGCATGCTGCGGCGCCGCCGGGCGGGCGGCAGGTGGCGGCAACAACAGCTCCCGCGGGAACCCCGTCAGTCTCGCCGCCGTGATTGGAGTATCGGGATAGAATAGACATCTGTCCCAGCGCCTGAGCGCATTCCGGAGGGGTGATGGCTAAGCCTGCGGCTGCAAAAGTTCTGGCCGAAGATATTTACGATTCCCTTAAGGAGGACATCCTCAACTCCGTTCTCGAGCCGGAAGCCGTCTTGGACGAAGTCAATCTGATGGCGCGCTTCAACGTAAGCCGCACCCCCGTCCGGGAAGCGATCAGGCGGCTGATCGCTAACGGCATGGTGAACATGGAGCCCCATCGAAGCGCATACGTAAAACCGCTTGCCGTCGCCGAGATCGCCGATTTCTTTGAAGCGTATACCCTCGTACAGAGGATCGTTTTCATCCTGAGCGCCGATCGGATCACCAAAGCCCAGCTGGATCGAGCCGCAAAGATACAGGAGCGCCTGGAGGCGGCTTGCAAAGTGCAGAATATCAAGGCGGTGCGCGACCTTAATCTGCAATTCCACTCGGCGGTAGCCGACGGCTGTGCCAATCGGTACCTCCGGGAATCGTACGCAAAGTTGCTGGAGGACAGCGTGCGACTGTCTTCACTGCTGCTGCGATTCACGGTCGATACGGACTGGCGCGCTCACGCTGCGGGAATCCTGCGCGACCACACCAAGATCTTCGCCGCGCTTGCGCGGCGTGACGCGCGCACCGTCGCCCAGCACTCCGATCAACACGTCCAGTTCTTCAAGGAGCAGGTCTACAGGGCGCTCGAGAAGACGACGCCCAAGGATGCACTGCTCGATCCCGAATACGCCAGGAAGCGGGCGTAGTGGACCGATCGCCGGACCAATGAGGCCGACACCCGCGCGGCGACGACCGTGGTATCTGTCGATTACGTGAGCCGATCGATCGCCTCCGCAATTCTCTGGAACGCCGACTCGATGAGATCAGGGTCCGCTGCAAATGAGATGCGCAAGTATGGCGACAGGCCGTAAGCGCCTCCGGGCACGACAGCCACGAGCGCAGTCTCGAGCAGGTAGCGCGCGACGTCGACGTCCGAATTCAACGAGCCGGTCGGCGACTGTCGTCCGAGCAGCGCCTCGCAGTTCGCGAAGCAGTAAAACGCCCCCGCCGGTGGCACGCACGTAAGGCCCGGAGTCCTCGCGACCAGGTGAATGGCAATCTCGGCGCGCCTGCCGATCTCCAGAGCGTAGCCCTGCGCCACGTCGTTTGGCCCATCGAGAGCCTCGATCGCTGCATATTGGCTGATGGTGCTGGTATGGGTCGTGGTTTGCGATTGCACGACGTTGATCGCCCGCATGAGGTCCGCGGGCCCGGCTCCATAGCCGACGCGCCAGCCCGTCATCGCGTAGGTCTTCGACACCCCATTCACGACCAGGGTTCGCTCGTATAGGTCCGGGGCGACCGCAACGATGTTCGAGAATACCGCCGGTGCGAACACCATCTTTTCATAGATGTCGTCGGAGATGACTCCGACATGCGGAAATTCCGCGAGCACCCTGGCAATCACGAGCAGCTCACTAGCGCTGTACACAGCGCCGCTCGGATTGTTCGGCGAGTTGAGCAGCAGCCACTTGGACCGATTCGAGACCGCGTCCGCCAGGGCGCGGGGTTGAAGCTTGAAGCCGTGCTCCGGAAGACAGGGCACGAGCACGGACTTCCCTCCTGCCAGGCGCACCATGTCGGGATAGGAGGTCCAGTAGGGAACCGGAATCAGAACTTCATCGCCGGCGTCAAGCGTCGCAAACAAGGCACTGCTGATGATCTGCTTCGCACCGCAGCCGACACTGATCTGATTGACTGCGTACTGCAGTCCGTTTTCCCGGCGCAACTTGTCACAAATCGATTGCCGCAGCGCCATGAGGCCGGCCGCGCTGTCGTAACGCGTGGCGCCGTTGCGAATTGCATTGATGCCGGCATCGGCGATGTTGCCGGGGGTCGCAAAGTTCAATTCGCCGAGGCTGAGATCAATGACGGGCCGCCCGAGACGCTGGAGAGCACGGGCCTGATCCGCGATGTTCATGCTTGGCGAGTACGCAATGCCTTCGAGACGCTTGGAGATTTCGACCATCTGTCGATCACCCGTGGCTGCGGCAATACGTCAGGCTCACTTCTTTCGCCTTGCAGGTCGCCTGGCGCCACGAGGCGCGGGCCCGTAGTAGCGCCTCAGGTAGGTTTCCGTGAACTTCCCGCTGGCGCGGTCCCTGGCGACCAGCTCTGCCGTCCGCTCGCCGGGTGGACCGTACCCCCCACTCCCAGGCGTCTCGATCGAGAGCACCTGATCCGGGCGAACGCTGACCGCGGACGGCTTGATCGGCAGCTTGTGTTTCTTGCCTGTCGCATCATGCAGAGTGAAGCAGCCCGATTTGCCGGGCAGAGCGCCGAACACGCCCCACGGCTGATGACTGAACCGCTCACCCGCACCGTTGAACAGGCAGGTATGGCCGATCGGCTTCATTTCCCTACGCAGGCCGAGCCCACCTCGGAAACGGCCCGCGCCGCCCGAGTCCTCCACGAAGCCATAGCTCACCACCCGGAGGGGGTACTCGGTCTCGATCGCCTCGATGGGGAGGTTTGATGTGTTGGTAGTGTGCACCTGCACGCCGTCCCTCCCGTCCCGGTCGCTTCTGCCCCCAAATCCACCGCCGAGCGTCTCAAGATAGAGGTAGTTGTGACCCGTTCGCGGATCCTTGCCCGAGAATACCGCCGTGGTGTTGGCCCCATTCGAGGCGCCGACGACGTATTGCGGAAGGGCATGCGCCAGCGCGCCGATGATGACATCGACCACCCTCTGTGCCGTGTTGGCGCGGGCTGCCACCGACGCCGGGAACACACAGTCGACGATCGTGCCGGGGCGGGTCAGAAGCTCGCACGAGTCGACGACGGCCTGGTTGTTGGCAATCTCGGGATCAAACAGTGCCTTGAGCGTATAGCAGACCGCCGCGCGGGTCGCGACCAAGGGCAGGTTGATGTTCCCCAGGACCTGGTCCGCGGTGTCCCGGAAGTCGAAAGTCAGTGCGCCGCCGCGCGCAGTGACCGTGAGTCTAATGGGAATGTCGACCGTGCCGGCACCGTCGTCATCCATGACGTCCTCGAAGAAATACTTACCGTCCGGAACGACCTGCAAGGCAGCGCGCATGCGCGTCGCCGTGCGACTGATGATCTGGTCGAAGGCGGCCTCGAGCACCTCGCAGGAGTAGCTGCCCGCGAGCTCGATCATGCGCCGCACACCGAGACGTGCGGCGGCGACCTGGGCATAGTAGTCGCCGCGGCGCTCCGCCGGCAGTCGCACGTTCAATAGCAGCAGCGCAAAGAGATCCTCCTGAAGCTCACCGGCGCGGAACAAGCGAATCAGCGGGATCCTGACGCCCTCCTGATAGATCTCGGTCATGGCGCCGGCCATCGAGCCGGGAGACATGCCGCCGATGTCCGCGTGGTGCGCGGTGTTGCAGATGAAACCGAGCAACCGCTCGTTGACGAACACGGGCATGGCAAGGTTCACGTCCGGCAAATGGCTGCCACCGGCTACGTGCGGGTCGTTGGCGATGAATACGTCGCCCTCGCGGATGTCGCGCAGGTCGTACTTCGCGAGCAGCGTCTTCATCAGGCCCGTCATGCTTGCGATGTGTATGGGCAGTGCGTGCTCGGCCTGAACGATCAGCCGCCCGGCACGGTCGCAAAATGCCGTCGAATGATCGTGGCGCTCCTTGATGTTGGTCGAATAGGCGCTGCGCATCAGGGCTGCGAACATCTCGTCCGCGACCGAGCGCAGTGCATTCGACAGGATCTCGAGCGCAATGGCGTCCAGCGAGCCGGGAGACAGACCGGACGAACCGGCCGCGGACGTGGTCGGCTTGGTGTCGGTCACAGTACGATCTCGATCACGAGGTTCAGCGCGTCGTCTACCCTGGCCTTGTCACCCGGGAAAATGACCGTGGTGGCGTCGAACTGGTCCACGATCGCAGGGCCGACGGTGCTCCAGCCCGCCGCAATGTCATCACGGCGATAGACCGGCGTACTGAGCGGCGCGCCGTCCGCAGCGAACCAGACCGAGCGGTGCTCGATGGGCGCCGGGCTCGCACTGGCGCCGGGCGAAGCCGTCGGCACCGGCAGCAAGTGGGGAGCGCCGTGTGCCGTGAGCCGCACGTTGACCACCTCCACGGGATCCTCGGCGTTGAAGAAGCCATAGCTTGTTTCGTGCGCCTTGAAAAAGAGCTCCCGCAACTCAGACGCACTCGGTGCGTGCGAGCGAGCCTTCGCGGTATCCACCGGCACCTGCAGCTCGAAGTTCTGTCCCACGTAGCGCATATCCACGTGGATCTGGGAGTAGCCCGTCTCGCTGGCGATGCCCTCCTGCTGGTACCAGGACTCGGCCTCCGCACGCAGATCCTCAAGAATGGCGTGCAGGTGGGAGACGCCCACCTCATCGAGGGGCAATCGCCGGCTGCGAACGAAATCCTCCTTCGTTTCTGTCACCATGAGCCCTTGCGCACACAGAATCCCTGGTGAAAGCGGCACGAGTATTTCCCGTATCCCGAGCGAGCGAGCCACGGAACTGGCGAGCAACGGCCCCGCTCCCCCGAAGGGAAACAGCGTGAAGCCGCGTGGATCATGGCCGCGCTCGACCGAGATGGCGCGGATCGCGCGGACCATGTTGGCCGTGACGATGTCGAGGATGCCCTGAGCTGTTTTCTTCACACCTATACCGAGGCGCTCCGCGACGGTCGCGACGGCCTGCTCCGCAGCTTCGGGAAGGAGCGCCATGGTTCCCCCAAGCAGGCCACGGCTTGAGAGCCGCCCGAGGACTACATTGGCATCGGTCACGGTGGGCTGCGTCCCGCCGGTGCCGTAGCAGGCGGGTCCGGGGACTGCGCCGGCACTCGTGGGGCCGACCTTCAGCAGGCCGTCACGATCGAACCATGCGATCGAGCCGCCCCCGGCGCCAATCGTGTTGATATCCACCATAGGCAGGCGAATTGGGAAGTCCGCGACGTCACGATTGAACGCGGTGGCCGCGCGGAAATTGCGGATCAACGCGACGTCCGCACTCGTCCCACCCATGTCAAGGGTGATTACATTCGGCCGCTTCGAGCTGCGCGCCACGTAGATCGCGCCCACGGTCCCCGCAGCCGGGCCTGACAAGGCAGTGCGAATCGGAAAGCGGCGCGCTCGGTCGATCGACATCAGGCCCCCGCTCGACTGATTGATGCCGATGCGTGCCTGGGGAGCCACTGCGGCCAGGTCCCTCTGCAGGCGGCTCATGTATGCGTCCACGACCGGCTGCAGGTAGGCATTGAGCAGCGTCGTCGAGAACCGCTCGTACTCGCGGAACTCGGGCTGGACTTCGCTGCTGAGCGAAATTGCCACCCCCGGGAGGCGCTGACGCAGATACTCCCCGATCCGACGCTCATGCTCCGGATTGAGATACGAGAACAGCAGGCAGATCGCGCAGGCCTCCGCCCCGGAAGCACGCACCGCAGCCGCGATGCCCTTCAACTCCGTGGTTGCGAGCGGCGCGATGACCTCACCAGCCGGGCCGATGCGCTCGGAAATCTCGAAGCGATGCCGCCGCTCGGCCAGAGGCGGCGGGAAATCAAGTCGCATGTCGTACATTCGCGGCCGCACCTGCCGGCCAATTTCGAGTAGATCTCGAAACCCCCGAGTCGTGACCACCGCGACTGTTCCGCCTTTGCGCTGGATGAGCGCATTGGTGGCGACGGTGGTCCCGTGGGCGAGCGCGACCACAGTCGCGAGGCTGATCGCTTCTCGCTCAGCGAGTTCCCGCAGGCCGATTAGGATTGCCTTTGCGGGATTGTCGGGAGTCGAGGGAGTCTTGTAATAGCGCGCACGACCATTTGCGGCGTCGAAAGCGTAAAAATCGGTGAACGTGCCTCCCACGTCCACACCGATCATCCATCTGCCTGCAGCTCGTTTCGCGGTCATCTCGGCAAGGGTTCTTCTGAGTGTTTGTGCTCGCCAGTACGTTGCTTTTCTGTGGGCGGCTAACCCCGGTTGCCACCATACTTCTGAACGAACATCCGACCCGCCGATACACGGTCGTAACTGAGCTCGCGAACCCCCGGTTTCACGGAGCCGTTGAGTACCCATTGCGATAGGTGCGCACCGAGCGCGGGGGCAAGCTTGAATCCGTGGCCGCTGCCTCCGGACGCATCGGCGTAACCGCGGATATCGCTGCGCAATCCGACGAACGGATACCAGTCGGGGGTGACGTCGTAGAGCGATGCGAAGCCATCGAGATATTTTGCATTCGAAAACGGGATGAAGCGCAGTTGCAGCCGTTGCAGCACGTCGTTCACGAAGTCATCGTCGACAGTCTCCTCGTAAGCTCCTGGATCGACCTCGGTGTAGGGCTTCGGATAGCCACGTCCGACGGTGTACCGACCGGCTCCCATGGGCCTCACATAGATCGCATCGGCGGCGTCGGAAATGGAGCTCGGCGGCATCTCGGCCGCCCGGTAGCAGTGCCAGATGGTCTCCTGCTCGCGATACGCGACCATCTGCAGGTCGATGTCGGCGCTCGAGGCGAGCGCCTTCGACCACGGTCCGCAGGCATTGACCGTGCAGCCCGCAAGAAGTGATTCATGTTCTATGACCGCCCCCTCGATGCGATTCCCCGAGCGAATCAAGCCATGGCACTTCTTCTTGAAGAGGACCTCCCCTCCCAGGCGGACGAACTCTTCGACGAAGGCCTCCACACACCTGACCGGGTCCGCATAACCACTCCCGGGCTCGAACGCGACCGCAGCGATGCCTTCCGGATTCAGCCAGGCGAGCTCACGGCTCGCCTGGTCGATGTCGAGCAGGCTAGTGACGACGCCGGCGTCCCTCTGCATCGCAATGTTTTCGCGCGCGCCTGCAAGAAGCGGCTCCGGGACGAGGAAGTACCACCCCGCCTGAGTGAAGAGCCCGCCCCTGGCACGGCGCCCACCCAGGTCGGTGAGAATGGCGATGCTCTCTCCCGTGAGTTCGCACAGAACCCGGTTCGAATAATGCTGTCGTACAATCGCAGCACTCGCCCCGGTCGTTCCAGCTGCCGGTCCGGCACCGCGCTCGACCAGCAGAACCCTGGCGGCGCCGGCCTTCTTGAGATGATAGGCAGTGCTCGCGCCAAAAATCCCGGCGCCGACAACGATGACGTCATACGCCCTGCTCAACGTCGATCTCCCCTGCCTCTCTACGACAGAAACGCCCGATCCGTCGCGCCTCCACCGTCCGCAGAGCGCGAGAGACCTCGACTGGTTTGGAAGTACACGTTTTGTATACGAATGATTCTATTAATCGGCCTAGTGCTTTGCAAGGCTCACGGTCCGGTGGCAGTCCGTTGGCGCTCGATTCCGCGCCCGAGCCTTGCTCGAGGAGGTCGGGACCTGGGTCCCGTCGAGGCTTGTGGCCTTGCCGTATACACGTAATATACGTTATGATAATCAACGATTTGAAGCGGGCGTTCCGGGGACTCCAACAAGGGGCGAGTGCATGACTGTCGCGTTGCGCAAGCCCATCGCCAGAATTCTCTCGGACGCAGACCTCGCCGGTTGGGATCGGATCCCGACCACGATCATTTCCGACGAGCTCAACCGGGAAGCGGGGATGGAGGCGCGCATCGCCCCCGTCAGCGCCGCGGTGCGGTTCGTCGGCGAGGCATTGACGGTCACCGTGATGACGGGCGACAACCTGGCACTGCACGTCGTCGCGAATTCCGCGCCTCGCGGCACCGTCCTCATCGTCAACGCGGGACAGTGCAGCCGCACAGCGGTGTGGGGCGAGATTCTCCACGCCGCCGCCGCGAGCCAGGGCGTGGCGGCAGTCATCATCGACGGCGTGATTCGCGATCGAGCGGCGCTTCGCCAATCTTCCGTACCCGTGTTCGCGTGCGGCTCGACGCCAAACGGCCCGCACAAAGGGTGGGGCGGGACGATCAATGCGCCGACGCAATGCGGTGGGGTGAGCGTATCTCCCGGCGACCTGATCGTGGGCGACGATGACGGCATCGCCGTCATTCCAAGAGGGAGGCTGCCAGGTCTCCTCGACCGCTGCCGGGAACGGTTGCAGGCGGAGACGACGTTACTTGAGCGGGTGCGTGCCGGTGAATCCTCCGTGAAACTTCTCGGCCTCAACGTGTCGATCGTGGATGAGCGCGACGCGTGACATGGGCGCACATCCCTTCCGCCGCGCCGCCAGGAGCTCCGACGAGTGCCGCTGATCGCCCGCGATCAGACCGGGTACCGTGCGCCGCGCGAAGCTCAACCAGCCCCCAGACCCCCTACTCATCTATATATGACAAGGGATAATCCTGTCTCCGACCGGGATAACGCCATGACACCCTCCCAGACCGCTCGCACCGAGGATTTGACGGTACGTGAGGCGCTCAACCGCGCACTCGATGAGGCCTTTGCGCGGGATGAGCCCATCATGCACCTCGGACAGGACATCGGCCCTTACGGTGGCACATTCGGCGTCACGCGCGGGCTGTGGGAGAAATACGGCGACGAGGTGATCCGAGATGGCCCGTTATGCGAGTCCGCGACGGTGGGCTTTGCTATCGGGCTAGCGATCAGCGGCGTCCGGGCGCTCGTCGAGCTCGAATTCTTCGACTTCATCGGCGTCGCCATGGATCAGGTCTTCAATCAAGCCGCGAAATTGCATTATTTTACGGGCGGGAAGCTCAAGGTGCCGCTCGTGATCCGTACTCCGATCGTCGCCCGTATGGGGATGGGTCCGCAGCACTCGCAAAGCTTGGAATCATGGTTGATGCACATTCCCGGAATTAAGATCGCCATGCCGTCGAATGCCGGAGATGCCTACGGCCTGCTGCGCACCGCGCTGCGCGACGAGAACCCGGTGCTCTTCATCGAGAATGCGCGCCTATATGGCCGGCGTGGAAAAGTGGAGATCGGCGCAGACGTACCGTTCGGCCAGGCATGCATCGTGCGTGCCGGGACGGACGCGACCATCGTGGCGACCTCCGGAATGGTGGACGAAGCCCTGGTGGCAGCGGAGAAGCTCGCTGCGCGTGGCATCGAGGCGGAAGTGATCGATCCACGCACTCTAGCGCCACTCGACATGGAAGCGATCCTGACGTCGCTCCGCAAGACGCTGCGCCTCGTCGTGGCGCATGACGCGCACAAGACCTGCGGCATCGGTGCGGAGATTGCGGCACGCTGCATGGAGGAGGCTTTCGACTACCTTGACGCGCCGGTCGAGCGTGTCTGCGCACTGGACGTTCCGATCCCGTGCGCGCCGGCGGCACTTCTTGCCGTGTATCCCAATGCCGACGGGATCGTCGCCGCCGTGGAGCGGCAGCTCGGTCGCAATCAATGACGCCGCTGACTCTGCCTCGGCTGTCCTTGGCGATGCAGGAGGGCACCCTCGCCCGCTGGCTTGTTGCGGACGGCGCACCGGTTCGCGCTGGACAGGCGATCGCGGAGATCGAAACCGACAAAGCCATCGTCGAACTCGAGGCACCCTCCGAGGGGATCCTCCGCCTGATCGTCAAAGAGGGCACGGTCGTCCCAGTGGAATCGAAGCTCGCCGAGATCGACGACGCATCGGCAGCGGGCCAACCGACTACGCCCACTCCATCTCCCTCACCCGCGCGCGCATCGAGGGCTGCAGCTGTCGAAGCGCGCGCTGATCCGCCAGCATCGCCCGGCAAAAAGGGGACGGCCGATCAGAGAAGGTTTTCCTCTCCGGCCGCGCGGCGGATCGCACGCGAGCGTGGTCTCGACGTCAGGAGCGTCCAAGGCAGCGGCCCTAATGACCGCATTACGTCCTCGGATCTCAGCCGCATCGCCGCGCCTGCAACGCCGACGCTGCGCGATCAGGTAGTGGCGCAACTCGTGGCGAGCTGGCGCGAGATTCCGCACATCCACGTCGGCGGTGAGCTCGATGCGGGGGGCCTGGCGGCCGCGAAGCGGAAAGCCCCCTCCGGCATCACGATCACTGATTTGCTGGTGCTGGTTCTTGCGCGAGCTCTGACCGAGGTCCCGGAGCTGAACGTCTTCATGGGCAAACCGTCGCCACGGGTACATGTATCACTGGCGATCGCAACCGAGAGCGGGGTTATCTCCCCTGTAATCCGGGACGTCCAGGAGCTCTCACTGGAAAGGATCTCCGCGGAGCGAACCCGGCTGGTCACAGCCGCGCGTGCAAAGCGACTCGACAAGCGCGATCTCGCGACAGGCACGATCACGCTCTCGAACCTCGGAGCCTTTCCCGTCGATCACTTCCTTCCGGTCATCTCGGGCCCCCAGGTGGCCACGCTCGCAACTGGGCGTCTCAGGGAGCAGTCCGTCGCGAGAGGCGACGCCGTATCGACCCGACACCGGATTTGGATGAACGTCGCGATAGACCACAGGAGCGCCGACGGCGTGAGCGGCGGAAAACTGCTTGCCGCGCTCGAACGCCGCATGAACCAACTCGCGGAATAATTAACCTATGCCATCGCCATCCAAGGTTTTTCCGATTGCTGCCGACCTTGCCCCAATCGGAGACCGGCCGCCCGCACTGCGGGCGAACGAGCTCATCTCGCTCTACCGTGACATGGCGCGCGTGCGGGCCTTCGAGGAGCAGGTCGTCGAAGCCTTCAGAGCCGGACTCATACCCGGCTCGACCCATCCTGCAATCGGCCAGGAGGCGATCAAGGTCGGCGCCATCGCCGCAACCGCTGACCGTGACCTGGTACTGGCAACCTACCGAGGCCATGCCGAAGCGCTGCTGAAGGGCGTGGACCCGGTCGGCATCATGTCGGAGCTCATGGGGAGACGAAGCGGTATCAACGGCGGCAAGGGCGGCTCGATGCATCTCGCAGATCCCGCCCACGGCCTGATCACGACAAATGCGATCGTCGCCGGGCATATCCCGCACGCTGGGGGCGTGGCGCTCTCGTGCAAGTTCAGAAAGACAGGCCAGGTCGTACTGTGTTTTTTCGGCGACGGCGCCGCATGCGAAGGGGAGTTCTTCGAGACTCTCAACATGTCAATGCTGTGGAAAGTCCCCTTGATATTGATCTGCGAAAACAACGGCTACGCAATCTCGGTCCCGACCGAGAAAAGCCAGGCGACTGCCGATATCGCCGATCGCGCGCGCGGATTCGGCATGTCCGCGAGCGTCATCGACGGCAACGACGTGCTCGGCGTGCGCTCCACGGTCAGCGAATGTGTCGCGAGGGCGCGCCTGGGCGAGGGCCCTAGCTTCATAGAGTGCAAAACGCTGCGCTGGGAATACCACTCCGGGTTCTCGAGCGGAGCAAAAGGGGGCGAGGAGCGGAAGGCAGCCCGCGAGCGTGTGGATCCTATCCGTCGATACCGGCGCTCGCTGACGGCATGGGGCATTGCAACAGAGCAAAGTCTCGATGACATCGAAGCAGAGGAGCGCCGCTGGGTCCAGACCATACGCTCACAGGCGGAGCAAGCACCGGCGACCGGTGCCGAATCTGTCTGGGATGATATCTACTCCAATACCGGGGCCAGGCCCTAACGTTTGACGCCGCTGGACGCCCGTCCGAGTTTCTGCCCGATTTGGCCTAGAAACCTCAACAGCCGACCGGCCTGGGTAACGCCCAATGCCGGCAACCGGCCATCTGTGCACAGCGCCTCACGGTCGGGCCCGAGTATCTTTCGAAACTCGCAAGATACCCCGACTGACTTTGAGCCGGTGCTCGTCCCATGATCCTTCATCGGTGAGAACTCGCCCTCATGGGAGCCCGGCCCCTTTGATGAGGCTCTGTACTGGTCTTGGAACGTCCAACCGGAAATTGCCGCCATGCCCGCACGAAAACTTACGCCTGAAGTTCCTGAGAGTTCACTCCCTGCGTTGCGCTTTGAAGTGTATGAAGCCGCGCGCATCCTGCGGATGAGCCGCGCACAGCTCTACAACCGGATCCATGAGGGATCCATCAAACCGCAAAAGGACGGGAGCCGTACCTACATCACGCGGGGTGAGCTCGAGCGGTACGTGACATCGTGCGGCACGGAGACCTCCGCTTAGATCGACGCGTGCGACACACTTGAGAGGGCGTTGGCTAAGAGATACGGACTTAACCCGTTGGCGATGGCTCAGATCTTGTCCCAAGGCGCCTTGTATCTGGGTTCCAAGAACCTTGAAGCATGACACCGCGTGTCTATCCTTTCAGCGCTGCGAGCTTCTCTTGCATTGCCGACGGAATGAATCGCAGGTACGCCTTTTCAATCATCGCGAGACTCGTCCCCGTCTGCGCCGCCACCGTCAACGGATCTACTCCGTAGAGCTGTAGCAACTCGCTGATACGCGCGTGGCGGAAGCTGTACGCGCTGGCATCGGTCGAGATGCGGTTCTTTCCTGTGGCGTCCTGGTTGTGCTTGGCGATGGCTGCGCGCATCTCGCGGGCCCAAATGTGCCGCCGCCAGGGCGTCTCTCCGTCCTCGGTAAACAGGGGGGCACCGGGTAGCTTGTCCTGGCATTGCTCACTGAAGAACGCGATTCCCTCGGGGGCCAGCAGCACATGTCGCGGACGGAGCTTGGCTGGCCTGCCCTTCCGGTGAGCCAGTCTCAGCGTCTGCCCACTGAAATCCGCGACCACGGTGACCGCCAGCTCTTTCGGGCGGGCCCCGGTGAGCTCGAGTCCGCGCAAGAATCGCGCCGCCGCCGGAGAGGCCGCGGCAATGACGGCCTTTCGCTGGGCGGCGTCGAGAAACACGGCGGTCTCACCGCCTTCCTCAATACCATCTGACAGCGCTTTCAGCCTCCACGCCGCTGGATTTCCGAGATAGCCGAGTTCGACCGCTTGGTTAAGGGCGGCCATAACCGCTCGCGCGTGGCGGTTCACGGTTCGCGGCTGGCGTCCCTCAAGGAGCCGATCACGCCATTCGAGAAAGTCATCGCGGGTTACGGATTCAAGAGTGAGGTCCGCGAGGATGTCCTCGTAGAGCACCGTCCTGAAGCGGGACTCGATTTCGCGCGCGGTGTCCATGCGGCCTTGGACGCGTGACTAACCCTGCAAGCTCTGTTACCTCGGTCATGTGCTGATGGAGCACCGCAACGGCCTGGTGGTGGATGTGGAGGTGACCGAGGCAAGCGGTTTTGCCGAGCGCGAGGCGGCGCTGGCGATGCTGGATCGTCATCCATTGAGCAAACGGCGCACCGTGGCGGCCGACAAGGCTTACGACACGGCCGATTTCGTGGCCGACTGCCGCAAACGCGCGATCACGCCGCAGGTAGCCATGAACATCACCGAGCAGCGTGACTCGGCCATCGATCAGCGCACCACGCGCCACCGCGGTTACCTGACCAGCCAACGCATCCGCAAGCGGATCGAGGAGTGCTTTGGCTGGGGCAAGGACGGACGGCCGCTGCGCAAGATGAAGGTCTACGGCCGGCACAAGGTCGACTTCCTCGCCACGCTGACGATCGGGATCTACACCTTGCTGCGGGTGACCAAGCTCCTGGATCCGCCGCTGCTTGTGCCTTCGTAGGGAAAGTGTCTCTCGAGCCTGTGCAGAGGGCCCAAACGATGGGTGGTGAGAAGCCAATGACCCCAATCGAATGGACCCTAAGCGGCTACGAAGCGGAGAAAAGATGATGGCCAGGATCATGATCGCGTTGTCGGCTCGTTCTTCAACAGCCTGCTAAATGAGGATTCCGAAGAGGGTGAGTATTGGGGCCGTTAGACCACTTCTGGGCCAAAACACCGTGAAGTATTGGGGCAAAAAACCCAAGAGCGCCGGTTTCTTAATCCTGGCACCGGTGCTTTATTTCCTGGGCTGTGGCAGTCGAAGCCCGAGGAGTTCTCGCAGGCGAGCCTCCATCTCGGGCGCGATATCCTGAGGTCCCTGACTCCAGGGGTGGCTAGGGGGCGGGCCGCGAGGTCGGCTTCAGGTTGAAACCCGCCGTTCCTGCGTCGTTCCGCAGGAAAATGCACAGAACGACGTAATGCGTAGTTTACAATGCGCCGCCTGTTTCGCTCCTGAACGCCTGGTCATGCCGTACAGACCGACACTCGCAACACTCAGCTACGTACTGTCGCCTGACCGCAAGCGGGTCCTCATGATCCACCGTACGCGCGACGACGACCATCACCTTGGCAAGTACAACGGCTTGGGCGGAAAACTCGAAGCGAACGAAGACGTTGGCGCCGGCATGCGCCGCGAAATCAGGGAGGAAGCGGGCATCGAGTGCCTCGATCTGAGCCTTCGCGGCACCATCAGCTGGCCCGGATTCGGGAAGGGCGGCGAAGACTGGTTCGGGTTCCTGTTTGTCGTCACGCGCTTCAGCGGTGTGCCGTTCGAGCGCAATCCGGAAGGCAGGCTCGTATGGGTCGAAATCGAAAAAGTGGATGAGTTGCCCTTGTGGGAAGGCGATCGTTTCTTTCTCCAGCTTGTGTTCGATACCGACCCGCGTCAGTTCCATGGCCTGATGCCGTACCGCGATGGGCGCATGTTGAGTTGGACATATAGCCGGATCTAACGCCGGTCCACCGGCGGGTTGGTACGTTTGGAGGGGCTTCGTGCGTACGCGAATCAAGGTCTGTTGTATCGCTAACGCCGACGAAGCAGCGGTCGCCGTTGCGTGTGGAGCGGACGCGATCGGACTCGTCGGGCGAATGCCTTCCGGTCCCGGCCCAATTCCAGACGAACGGATCGCTGCGATCGCGACGAGGCTACCGCCACCAATAGCCGGCTTCTTGTTGACGTCTGAAACTAGTGCTGAGGCGATTACAGATCACGTGCGCCGGACCGGCGTATCGACCGTGCAGATCGTCTCGCATCTCGATCCTCGGGAATCTGCGGAGCTTGCGCGTCTGCTCCCAACCGTGCGGCGCGTTCAAGTAATTCATGTCGAAGATCGCCGGGTACTCGATCTGATCGACGTCTATGCTAACCACGTGCATGCATTCCTACTCGACTCCGGACGGCCGGGCGCGGCGGTGCCTGAGCTCGGTGGCACCGGGCGCGTGCACGACTGGGATCTGAGCCGGGCGTTCGTCGAAGTCTCACCCCATCCAGTGTTCCTCGCGGGCGGGTTGACGCCTGAGAACGTCGGGCGTGCGGTACGCCACGTACGCCCGTTCGGTGTCGATCTATGCAACGGCGTGCGAGTAGCCGGGCGCCTCAATCGCGAACGACTCACCGCGTTCGTAGCGGCCGTACAAGCTACGGACGGCGTCAGCTAGACTAGCCTGCAACCCGTCCCGCCCAAAGTGGCCGTGGACGGAGCAGACACCGTACCTGTGCGCTAGGCGCCCGGCCTCGACGGGTTTGTGCGGTGAAGGTGTGGCGCCGCAGCCAGTCACACCGGAATCCGGCACGCGCTCGACCGCAGCGCCATAAAGAGTGCTGCTCACAGGGCCCGAAGAAACTCCATGACACCGGCGGCCGACTTCCAAGGTGAGCGAGACCCACCCATCTTGCCGGGAGAGCAGGCAGTGAGCGCCTTTGCCTTGGCCTCGAGATCCACCTCCGCGTATACGTTTGTCGTGTTGATGTCCACGCCTGCCCGAAGCAGGTGCGTAGCCGTCGAATGGCAGATCGTGTGAACTGATCTGGGGGGCCGCGCGCCTTCCCGCGTTCGTGGTGCTTCGCCTGGCGGAACCCCTGGTCCGCGTGGGGCTCTCCGCCCTCGGGCTACTCAGCATTTTGATCGCTCTCTTCTATCGGGTCGCAGCCTCGCCTCCCCACAGCCCGTTCTGGACGCTCCTCGGGTTCGCCCTCTTGTGTGGCTTGGTGCTGCTGCTCTACGAGCGGCTGCTGCGTCTTCTCTCCTAGGCACTCACTCCCAGCCCGGAGTGCACCAAGCGCGGCGTCGCGCCTGCCCGAGTTTCTGCCCGATCTCATTGAGAACCCTCGACAGAGGTCGGTTGCGGGCAAAGTCCAGTGCCGGTCACTCGACCTGCGGAACGTAGCCCAGCGCTTCAGCCAGGGTTTCTGATGAAACTCGCTCGATACTCGGGATGATTTCGAGCGGTCATGCAGGCCATGCTCTGTCAGCGGTGAGAACTCGCCCTCTTAAAGGCGACGCAACACGAGGAACGGCAGCGGCACGAACCCAAATCGGAATCTGGCACCCATGGTTACTTGCAAGACCCGAATTCACACCGGTTCGATATCGCGGCTGAGTCCAAACGGGACGTCGCTCTCTCCTCCGGGCACGGAAGACGTTCGCGCCAAGGCAATCCGGATTTTGCGCTTGGCTCAGGTCCTTGATGTAACCGGTTTGGGGAAGACCAAGATCTACGAGCTCCAGTCCGCAGGCAACTTCCCCATGCGCGTTCAGATGACCAGCCATTGCGTCGGGTGGATCGAGCACGAAGTGCAAGCGTGGCTGGCGCAGCGGGTCGCCGCTCGCTCGGACGCGTTCCGCGAACCAGTACCCAACATTGCTCGGACGAGCGATTCCCTGACACTGCGCTGCCCGCGCGGCTGACCGGTTCCGCTGCAACTACTCACAGTGACTGACGTTTGCAAGCCACTCCGAATCAGCAAGCCACCGGCCGCAGCGCAAATTCAACGGGTAGGAGCGTTCATCGACATCCCAACTGCGGCGCCAAGAGGCGATACCAGAGCCATTGCCGTCGCCAGGCTACCCGCCACCGCGGTCGTGCCCACTGCGCTGAGCTGCCCGCGAGTCTCAATGGCGTAATGATCGATGTGCCCACCCGGAGGGGACCCGGAAGCCGTCCCGACTGCATTCGCGCTCAGGGCGTATAAATTCTGTCCGTAAACGTTCTCTGCCACGGAGCCCGAAGCGACTGGGAGCGAGGGTGGCGTGTCGGGCACGAGCCCAGCCGCGCTGTCAATGGAGTACTGGTAAACGGCGCCGGTATTGGTGTCGACACCCATGAGGTTAGTGAGCAGGTACGCACTCGAGCCGGAGTCCGGAATCACGAACTTCACCGGATTGACGTGATTGCCGGTGAGAATAACGCCTCCCATTGGCGATAAGGCTCCATCTACCCCGATTGCGTACTGAGCGACTTGACCGTCGCAGGCATTATCAACGCAGCTGCTGAGCACATAAGCCGTTGGGCTGCTCGGAGCAAGGGTCACACCCACCACCGTGGGAGTGGCTGAGACGACGGCCGGCACCAAGGGCGACAGCGTTCCGTCCATGCCTATGGAGAACTGAGCGATCTGCCCAAGTCCTCCAATGTTGCCGGCCAGATACGCATAGTGGCCGCTGGGATCAATCGTAAGAGGCCCCGATGCAGCGGCCGATAAGTTGACGAAGGCAGGATTGAGCGGCGTGAGCGTGCCATCGCCGCCAATAGAGTATTGCGCAATCGATGCCGAGGTAGCGGGACTGTGGGGGTCTATCACGGCATAAAGAAGCAGCCCGTTGGGATCGACACTCAGGGAGTAACCTGCGGCCGCGAGAAGCGGCGCGGCAGCGCTGACGACGGCCGGCGACAGCGCGGTCAATCCCCCTCCAGCCCCGACCGCGTACTGAGAAATCGTCGCGTCGCCGAGATTCGCCACGTAGATGTAGCGCCCGGTGGGATCCGAGATCATTGCGGTGGGAGCCACGCCCGCGGGAACCGAACCAACACTGAGAGGCGTCAGGGATCCGTCTGAGCCAATCATGTATTGATACACGGCACCCGGTACGGACCTACCCTGGACATCAGCACTGGTGACGTACGCGTAGCCGGCACGCAGCTGCGGTGGACTTGCCTCCACGCCATTGGACGAGCCTCCGCAGGATGTCATGCCGCCCGGGACGATCACGACTGCGAGGAGTGACACCAACCGGGGGATCCGCGCAAGTAAGCGGGTGTTCATACTTGAAACCTGCACTGCTCGGGGGGGGGGGGCAGACCATTAAACTCCCAAGCCCGGGACGGCACAAGACGAGTTAGTTCCGCCGCCCGATGACTTCGCTACGCGCCGCGGTTGAGAGTGGCTACATCAAAGTAGGCGAGAATGGTCATTGAAACGAACGACCAACCGCCACGAACATACTGACGTCTCACTGCAACAGCTCGAACTGCTTCTGGCATCGGTTGGCTAACACGCAAAGAGATCTTTTGGCGAGCTCCGTCGTACACTACGCGGCAAGCGGGCTTCACGAGTGGCAGTACTTGTGAGAGTCGAGGTCGGTAATTGCGGAAGGTGTGTCGCAGTAGTAACAGCGTAAGGGAGGCCTTTCACCGATCACTCGAGTTCAAAGTCCGAGAGGGGATGCCCGGCCCGGCATCAGGATGGTCGCCGGAGCCGCGCAGCGCTGCAGAGACCATGGCGGGATGACGATGGAGACGCTGTCGGAGAAGGGCCGGGCGACGAAGTCCGCATGCAGCGCGTAACGAGAGGCCGGGTTTAGGCAACGGAGCGTGAGGAAATGTGGCCGTTGACGCGCCGAGACCTGCTTGCCCTGTGCGCGGGCGTGACGACGCTGCCGATCGGCGTACAAGCGCTGGAAGAGACGACGAAACCGGGGGCGAGTGCCATGAAAATCACCTGTTTTATTCGCTACCAGATTGATCCCTTTCAAAGGGAGGACTTTCGGAGGTACGCGCAGACCTGGGGTCGAATCATCCCGCGTTGTGGTGGCGAACTCTTCGGATACTTTCTGCCAGCGGAGGGCACTAACGACATCGCTTGGGCACTGATCGCGTTTGAAAGCCTGGCCGCCTACGAAGCCTATCGTGCTCGTCTCAGGGCCGATCCGGAAGCGCAGGAGAACTTCTCCTTCGCGCAATCGAAGCGATTCATCCTGCGAGAGGAGCGCACGTTTCTGGAGCCCGTGGAGGGTACGATCGGACGCGACTCGACGTTGGCCGCACCACGATAGAGGAATACGTGTTCCCCGGCGCGCCAATCTACGGCCTCGCGTAGCTTTGATTGGTCATCCACCACAATTTAGATGTCTTGCCTCCGTGCATAGACGTCGACTGTTCAAAGCGTGGTGAATTCGAGTCCATCCAGTCCGGACGAATCGTGTAAAGAGCCCTCGGCGATTGAAGCAACGACAGAATTTACCCTGAGGTGAGTCTGGAAGCATGTAAGTAGTGAGGATGACAATGCCCATGACAGATAAGCCTGCTGCCGTCATAGCGACCGCCGCTCCCCAACGCACCAAGGCGAGCAATTATCCGCAACCATTTGCTTCACGTATGGCCGGCAGGATTAAACGCCCCCTTGGCGACCTATTCGGGCTTAACAATTTTGGTGTAAATCTGACCTGCTTGGCCCCTGGCGCAGTGTCCACACTGCATCATGTCCATTCCCGCCAAGATGAATTCATCTACGTCATCACGGGGAACCCAACTTTGTTGACCGACGCGGGCGAGACACTGCTCCGCCCAGGCATGGTGGCGGGTTTTGCCGCAGGCGGCACACCTCACCATCTGGAGAACCGCACCTACCAGGATTGCCTTCTTCTGGAAGTGGGAGATCACACCGCAGGAGATGAGGTCGATTATCCGGCAGACGACATTCAGGCTGTCATGGGTACGGATGGCAAGTGGCAGTTCACGCACAAGGATGGCGTACCCTACTGAGCGTGCCCTCGCGCCAGTTGCCTGTCCGACGCTGCGACCCGCCGAACGGCAAGGCATTCGGAGACATGGACCTGGCGGAATTCCGCAAAGCCAGTCACCGGCTCGTCGCATGGGCAGCGCGCTCTTTGGTACAGCCCGAACGTTACCCGATGCTTGCTCGCACGCAGCCCGCTGGTCAGGCCGTCGCTTGGGTCGAGGGCAAGTGGATCATGCCCGCCGTGGCACCGCCTCAGGGTGCGGAGGACGTGATGATCTATGCGGGCTCGACCTGGGTTGGGATCGACGGTGATGGTGGCTCACCGGATGAGAGCCGCACCGGTTCAAGTAGCGGCTTCCACCACGAGTCGACCGATCTCTGCGAGCATCGTCGTGCCACGTCAACAGAGAGGCGGGACGCCTCACATGAAGCAAGGTAAGCGCATGTAATCCCGGATGAAAGGGCGGACAAATGCAGTCAAGACGTGAACTACTGACCGCCGTCTATGCGGCATTCAACAGACGCGACATTGAAGGAGCCCTCGCGTTGATGCGCACTAATGTGGACTGGCCGAACGGGATGGATGGTGGGCGCGTGCATGGACGCGACGAAGTGCGCGCCTACTGGAGACGTCAGTGGGGCATTTTGAATCCCCGCGTTGAACCCGTGGGCATGGAAGATGATGAGACCGGTAACACCGTGGTGGATGTCCACCAGGTCGTTCGCGATCTATATGGAAATATCCTTAAAGACCAGACCGTACAGCATGTGTACTCCTTCAGAAACGGCCTCATCGACCGCATGGACATCCGGAACCGCGCGAAGTGACGAGTCAGGGCGAGTCGCTGTTTATGCAACGATCCGGCAAGGACAAGGATCTGCTGCTCACTGAGGCTGGAGATATCTTTTTTTGGAAAAGGTGTCGAGGGTCGTATCGTGTTTCGCAGAAACGAACGTGGCAAGGTCGATGCGCTGATCGACCGGCGGAACAACGAAGATATCGTCTGGAAGAAAACGCAGTGAGAACGCATGGCGCGCGCGCCGCGCACGAAGTCTACCTTAACGTGGTACAGAGACCGATCGGTTCGATTCGGTATCGAAACTCTTGCAGCCGGTCTTACGCTGCCACGGCCTCGGCATCCGGCCCCTGCGTCAGATCCTTCACGGCAGCTCCTCGCCTGCCGACGAGTGACTTACGGGGACGTCAATCTCTTTCGCTCAGACAATCTGCAATGACTCGGTACAGGCGCACGCGCTCGGTCTCAAACTGAATCGTGTGACTACCGTGACCGAGAACGACAAGTCTTCGCGACGCGGCTTGCTTCAGGGACCTGAGTAACCACTCCGCGCCCTGAAACGTAGTGATCGCGTCCCACTCACCCATGACGATGAGAGTGGAGGCCCGAATCTCGCTCGGGTCAACGGAGCCGCCTGAACCGCCCCGGCTTCTCCGGAGACTCCCGTGTGTGAGTCACGCCGCCACGGCGTGAACCTCTTGACTACGATAGTACGCCTGCTCGAACTCCGCCGGCGGTACGTTGCCGATCGGCTCGAGGAGCCTGCGGTTATTAAACCAGTCGACCCATTCGAGCGTGGCGAACTCGACCGCATCGATGCTTCTCCAAGGACCGCGTCGACGGATGACCTCAGTCTTGTACAGCCCGATGATCGATTCCGCGAGAGCGTTGTCGTACGAGTCTCCACGGCTGCCGACGGAGGCCTGGATGCCGTTCTCGGCCAAGCGCTCGCTGTAGCGGATCGACAGGTACTGAGTCCCACGATCACTGTGATGGACGAGTCCATCGGTATCAGAGCGAGCATGCAGAGCCTGCTCGAGAGCATCGAGCACCAGGTCCGTCTTGATCGAGCTCGAGACGCGCCAGCCGACGATGGTGCGCGAGAACACATCAATGACGAAGGCGACGAAGACAAAGCCCAGCCAGGTGGCCACGTAAGTGAAGTCCGCCACCCACAACTGGTTCGGCCGCTCCGCGGTGAACTGCCGGTCCACCAGGTCCGCAGGCCTTGCCGCCTTCTCGTCCGGGACCGTGGTCTTGAATGTCTTGCCGCGAATTGCTCCGCACAGGCCTATTTTTCCCATCAGCCGCTCGACCGTGCAGCGAGCGACAGGGATCTGCTCGCGGTTGAGCTGGCGCCAGGCCTTGCGCGCGCCATAGACGCAGAAGTTCTCGCACCACACCCGCCGGATCTCATCGCACAGCAGCGCATCACGTCGATGACGTGCCGGAACACGCCCAGGATCGCGCTCGCGTGCCTTCAGCTCGTAGTACGTCGACGGGGCGATCGGCAACTCAGCGCAAATCGGCTCGACCCCATACTCGGCACGGTGGGCGTCGATGAACGCCACCATCACTTCGCTCGGCGGTCGAGCTCCGCCTGGGCGAAAAAAGCTGACGCCTTGCGCAAGATCTCGTTCGCTCGCTTGAGCTCACGGTTCTCACGCTCGAGTTGCTTCAGCCGCTCACGCTCCGAGCTGCTCAACCCGGGGCGCGTACCCGCATCAACCCGCGAGCGCCCCACCCAGCGCCTGAGCGTCTCCGCAGTACATCCGATCTTGGCCGAGATCGAAGCAATCGTTGCCCACTCGGACGGATACTCGTTGCGATGCTCTGAGACCATCCGCACCGCACGTTCCCTGACTTCTTGTGAATACCTGGTTGTTGTCGTTCCCATAACCCCATCCTCTCAAGTAATGGGGCCTCCGGGAAAGTCGGGGCGGTTCAGCCCGAGTCTCCGATCAGCATCACTCAGACTCTACTCGCCTAGGACGATGCAAGCGGCGGTGGGCTGGTCGGACGCGGGCTCGGCGAGCGCCGAGCTGCGGATGATAGAGACAGATGGCGGACTCGACCGCGCCAATCACGGCGCCCAAGGTCGATGTGGCCACATCCGATGCGAGTCGACCGGCCACCCGCACAAGTCCCGTCAAGTCCTGCCGCAGCCTCTCGCAGTACCGAACCCGCCCGGCTGTCGGAGCTGCTGTGGCCAATCGACCTCATCCTCGCGATGCACGCGGCGGACACCGCCCAGCGGACCCGACGTCCTGAACGCCAACCAACGAGCCGGCAGGGCGCGGCAATTTAGCCACGCACTCTAGTAGCACGCCCCTTCCCTGACACAACGACGATCTGACACCGCTCGGCGCGCTCGTCCACCGTGGTCCGATCCCCACTTCACCCCAAAAAAGACACCTCCACCCCTGCGAGGTACATCTTGGCCACATAGTTCACCCGGCGCGCGCTCGCGCGATCTATGTTTCCCGGCGAGTTCGCCGCCGGCAGCGCTGTCTCGCTGACGCAACGACCAGGCGGCGAGCGATTGGGAACCGTCACGGGAAGCTTGGATCTTGCGACTGCTCGATCACATTGCGCAGTGCACCGCTCCTCTTCTGGTTCGCCAGGACTGCGGAGAGGTCTGGCGCCTGACCGGTGCCGGAGAGTTCTCCGCGGCCTTGGCGCGTTGCCCCTTGCGCTATGTCCTGACGGACGAGTTGGTGCGCGTCTGCGTCGAGCTCGCGTACTCGGAAGGGGATGAGTTGTCCGGATGCCTTGATCTCTTGCGCCTGCCCGCCGAGCAGCTTTGGGTGGAATGGAGCGAGCCGGCGGGGCGCGAAGCGTTGGCGCGGGTGCTTCCTGAGTGCACCCCTGCGCAGACCTTGGAGGCAGAACGTTCCGGCGTTCTCATCTGTGCTGATCCCAGTGGTCGCTGCGGAACCCTCCGCACTTTTTGGCTTTCGCGCTCCGAGCCGCGCGAGCCGCTGGTAGCGGCGGTGGAAACAACGCTTGATCTTAAGCGCTGTGGCGTGACGGCACCGCCCGAAGCACTCCTGAACGGAGACGCTATCGGCGTCTTCGACCTGCAGAACGAGCAACTCAACGACCTATTGCGGTGTGCGCGCTTTCGCCTGGATTCTGCATGGCAGCACTACTATCGGAGCACGCTAAACGATCCCGCCCTGCGAGCCGACATCGTTCGGCGTCTGGTCTCGAGTGTTGCCTTCGACATTCCAATGCTCCTGGCCCTCTTTCTCCTGCTGGCCATCCGTGCGGATCTGGTGCATCAGGAGGTAAACCCTGCACGTCTCAACAAGAAACGCGCGCAGCTCGGGAGGCGACCGCTACTCGAGCACGTGGAGGTGTGCGCTCCGCTATTCATTCAGGCCGCTTACCGTGACGACCGGGCCCACTCGAGCGTCGCGCTTCGAAACGGACCTCGTTTTCATCATGTGCGCGGCCACATCGTGCGCCGACGCAATACCGTCTATTGGCGGGCACCGCATTGGCGCGGGCATTTGCGCCTTGGACAAGTGAGAAGCCGCACCGTGGAACTGCGGCTGCAGGGATAGGTGCGCAGGGAAGGGGTTAATCCGGTCGAGGAGATAAGGGCAAGTAGAGAGAACTCAGCTTTGTTGCCAGGAACTCCGCGTGAGTCACCGAGATGACGCGTGCAGGCATTTCAGAGTGACAACTTTTAGATCAATCCATTTAGGGGAGAACACATGGTGAACCGTCGTAGCTTGCAACAGGCTGTGCGTTTCGCGCTCGCGACGATTACGGCCTCGGCCGCCGTCACGACGCTGCACGCTCAGACAGCTCCGGCCCAGCCCGCAGAGGCTGCCGCAGCACCGCTCCAGGAAGTTGTGGTCACGGGATCGCGCCTGCGCACACCGAATGAGACCTCGATCAGTCCGATCACGACGGTTTCGTCGACCGACATCCAGGCCACGGGTCTGACACGCGTCGAGGACGTGCTGAACAACCTGCCCATGGTTTTCGCGGGCATGAACTCGACCACCTCCAACGGCGCCGACGGTACCGCCTCGGTCGACCTGCGCGGCCTCGGCAACCCGCGCACGTTGGTCCTGGTCGACGGTCTGCGTCTCGGTCCCGGCACCGCGAACGGAGGAGTCAATTTCTCCGACATCAATGAGATCCCCGCGGCCCTGATTCAGCGGGTCGATGTCCTCACGGGCGGAGCCTCCGCGGTGTACGGGGCGGATGCGGTGGCGGGCGTCGTGAACTTCATTCTCGATACGCATTTCGAGGGCATCCGGGTCGACGTCGGTTACCATTTCAACCAGCACGACAACAAGGACCAGGCGGGGGTCGCGTACGCCGTCAACGCCGCCGGCGACCCCCTGCCGGCCGGTAACGTGAACACCGGATTCGGCAAGAGCGTTTCGGTCCTCATGGGCTCGAACTTCGCGGACAACAAGGGCAACGTGACCACGTACGTCACCTATGACAACCAGGGCGCGACGCTGCAGAGCAAGTTCGACTACAGCGCCTGCACGCTCGGCATAGCCACCGCCACCACGGTCGGGTGCGTGGGCTCGGGGACGGCCGCCAAGAATGGTGCCGGCGGGCACTTCTACGCTTCGAACGCCAGCGGCGTGAGCTTCATCCACCACACGGTCGACGGCCAGACCGGTATCTTTCGGAACCTCGCAGGAGCCTCGGACGACTATAACTTCGGTCCGCTGAACTATTACCAGACGCCGAACGAGCGCTGGACCGCGGGCGCGTTCCTCAACTACGACGTCAACGAGCACGTGAACACGTACTCGAGCGTCATGTACATGAGGAACTCGTCGAGCGCCCAGATCGCCCCGAGCGGCGACTTCTTCCAGAATTCGTTCATCCCGTGCGCCGATCCGCTGCTCACGGCGCAGGAGGTCGCGACCATGTGCACCGCGGCGAATCTCGCCGCGCAGGGCAATCCGTTCGAGACCTACAACGGCGTGAATTACCCCGGGCTCAACTTTGTCATCGGGCGGCGCAACGTTGAGGGTGGCCCTCGCATCGCAACTTTCCTCACCGACTCGGCACGCGAGGTAATCGGCCTCAAGGGCGACTTCACGGAAGCCTGGACGTACAACGTCTACGCCCAGCACAGTGCGGTGGACACTCAATTCGGGAACCTGAACTACCTCAGCAACAACAACATCGACCAGGCGCTGAATGTGCTGCCGGGACCGAACGGTCCGGTCTGCGGCGGACCCTCAGCGCCCGTGAATAACGGGCCGCTGGTAGGCTCGGGGACGGGATTCACCGTCAATCCCAAGTGCGCGCCCTGGAATATCTGGGTTCCAAACGGGGTAACGCCCGCGGCACTTGCCTTCCTGTCGGTCCCGCTGGTTGCCGTGGGTACCGTCACTGAATACGTCGCGGACGGCTCGGTGACTGGCGACCTCGGCAAGTACGGCGCGAAGCTTCCCTGGGCCAATGAGGGCCTGCAGCTGAACCTCGGTGCCGAATGGCGCCAGGAGTCCACCGATTTCCTTCCGGATTTGCTGGCTCAGCAGGGTTCCGCGGCCGGTAGCGGTGGCCCGGTCCCGCCGATCTCCGGCAGCTTCGACGTGAGGGAAGCTTTCACGGAAATGCGCTTGCCGCTCGCCAACCAACAGCCCGGAGCCGAGGATCTTTCGCTGGAGGGCGGCTATCGCTACTCGAAGTACAGCGAGGGCTTTACCACTAACACCTACAAGCTCGGTCTCGAGTGGGCACCGGTGCGCGACGCTCGCCTGCGCGGCAGCTACCAGCGCGCGGTGCGTGCGCCGAACATCGGTGAGTTGTTCTCTCCTCAGTCGGTCGGTCTGGACGGCTCCGTCGATCCGTGCGCCGCGCCGCTCAAGGCCGGGTCCACCACCACGCTGACTAACAACGTTACGTTCGCGCAGTGCGCGCCTTCCGGCGTGACAGCCGCCCAGTTCGGCAACATCCTGCCGAACACCGCCCCCCAGTACAACGGGCTGTCGGGCGGGAATCCGCAGCTCGTGCCCGAAGTCGCCGATACCTACACGGTGGGCCTGGTGCTGTCGCCGCGGGTGGTGCCTAACCTGACGCTGTCGTTCGACTACTTCGACATCAAGATCAAGAACGTGATTGGCGCCATCGGCGGCAACAACATCATCAATGACTGTGTCTTCAGCGGACTGCTCTGTAATCAGGTGCACCGCGACGCGACTGGCTCGCTGTGGCGGACTCAGAACGGGTACGTCATCGATACCAACGTGAACGAGGGTCTGTTGAAGACCGAGGGCCTCGACCTAAAAGGCAGCTACCGCCAGTCCCTGCCGGGCCTGGGGTCACTGCTGGTGTCGCTCGAGGGCACGAAGCTCAAGTCTCTGCAGACCACGCCCGTGGCGGGCGGCGCCTCGTATGACTGCGAGGGACTCTGGGGCCCCATCTGCGGGGGCGGAAACCCGAACTGGCGTTCGGTGTTCAACGTCACCTGGTCAACGCCCTGGGACGGGCTCGACCTCAACCTGCGGTGGCGTTATTTCGGTCCGGACGAGCTCGAGTTCCTGAGCACGTCCCCGCTTCTCCAGTCACCGGGGGCGTACCTGCCACTGGCGCATATCCCGGCCTACAGCTGGGTCGATCTTTCGGGAACCTTCAACCTCTACAAGAACATCAGACTGCAGCTGGGCGTGAACAACATCGCGGACAAGGTTCCCCCGCTCGCGGTCGGAAGTGCCTGCACCACCAGCAGCGGTGCCGGCAACTCCGGCGCGAACTGTAACGGCAACACCTTCCCGGGTGTCTACGACGCGATGGGGCGGTACGTGTTCGCCACCCTCACGGCGCAGTTCTAAGGACCTGAGCGAGTTGAAGGCGGCGGACTTGAGAGTCCGCCGCCTTGTCTGGATGTATAGACCGGAGTGAGGCGAGATGTCCATGACAACTTGGGTGAGACGCGGCCAAGCCATGACGACAGCAACCAGCAGGGCGAGTGCGATTCCCGGCCTGTCGAGCGTCAGCAGGGGCAGCATCGACCGCCGCCGGTTCAGCTGGGTGGCCGCGGCGAGCCGTACGTATCGCTGCACTTGCTCGGCGCGAGTCACTATGCGACTGCGGGCGCGATCATGAGACCTGCGGTTGCCATGCTCGCGATACTCACCTCAGGGGCACTGTCTCTTGCATTCGCGGACCCGCCCGCCACCCCGGTCGCCTCGGAGTCCCGGAGCACCACGACGCCGAACAGCACCGCTGAGGACAGCACCGGCCAGAACAGCGCTGCCCACTCGGTGCCTGCGACGGCGGCTACCGCGGCAAAGGCTCCTGCCGTCGCTCCGGCGAAGCCCACTCCGAGTGCGTCCGGCGAGCGGATGGCGGAGCACCTGCTTCGGTCCCAGGGTTACAAGCTGAGCATGGTGAATGGCCAGGAGAAGTACTGCAGGCGCGAGATAGCACTCGGCTCACACCTCGCGACGGTGATGCGCTGTGTGACGGTCGCGGAGGCGGAGGCAATGGCACGAGAGGGACGGGAGGTCACCGAGCAGCTTCAGCGTAGCATGTCGAGCTGTCAATACGGAACGCACGGCGCCAACTGCGGCAACTGAGCCTGCAGTAAGCCGCGGAGAATGCCGCACGCTCGACAAGCCTCGGATCTCCCGGGCCCTCGTCGGATTTATTCCAGGCTCCTTGAGTTGTCGAGTGCCCTGCCCTCTTTGAGCAGGGACGATGAGCAATCTCGCCGTGTGAAGCGGGGAGTGCATTGACCCCGGCAAGTGACGTGGATGGCCAACTGATGCGCATCGCTTCACTACTGGAGAGCGATCCGCCCGCCGCGGTCGCGCAGGCCGTGCGCATTCTGCGCGCCCACCCCGGGCACCCAGCGGCGCTGCTGCTGCTCGGTACGGCGCACCGCACCTGCGGCAACCCGCAGGCGGCCGTTGCTGAATTCACCACGCTCGCCGCGTCCCAGCCCGACTCCCCGGTAATTCGCCTCGAGCTCGGGCGCGCCTTGCGCGCGGCGGGGCGCGATGCCGAGGCGCTCGCGGCCCTCGAGCGCGCGGTGGAAGTCGCGCCGGATCTCGCCGAAGCGTGGCGCGAGCTCTCGATGCTGCACGCAGCGCGCGGTGACACCGCCGCGTGCGATGCGGCCTACGCACGCTTCGAGCGCCTGGCGCCGGAAGGCTCCCGCCTGGCCGAGGCCGCCGCGGCCCTCGCCAACGAGCGACTCAGCGCCGCTGAGGAGATGCTGGGGCGCGCGCTCGCGCACTCGCCCGAGGACGTCACGGCACTGCGGATGCGGGCGGAAGTTGCCAGCGCACGCGAGGACCTCAGCCAGGCGGAAGCGTTGCTCAAGGAGTGCCTGCGCCTGGCGCCCGGCGACAGCCGCGCGCGCTTCGATCTCGCCCAGGTCCTGTGCAAGCGCATGCAAGGCGAACCGATGGTGCCGCTGCTCGAGCGGTTGTTGGCGATTGATCCCCAGAGTCTCCGCTACCGTACACTGCAGGCGGCGGCCTACAGCCTGCTCGGCCGCTCGGAGCGCGCCCTCGAGATCCTCGAGGCACTGGTGCGCGAACGTCCCCGCGATGAGGTGGTGTGGCTGAACTACGGCCACACGCTGCGCACCGCGGGCCGCCAGCGCGAGGCCATCGACGCTTACCGCAAGTGCATCGAATTCAAGCCGGGATTCGCCAATGCCTGGATGGCCCTGGCGAATCTTAAGACCTTCCGCTTTACCGAAAGCGACGTCGCGGCGATGCGGGAGCAGCTGGCGCGCGAGGAAATGCTTGCCGACGATCGCGCGCAGTTCGAGTTTTCGCTCGGCAAGGCGCTGGAGGATGCCGGCGACTTCGCCACCTCCTTCGAGCATTATGCCCGCGGCAACGAGCGGCGGCGGGCAGTGGTCCACTATGAGGGCGAGAGCGTCGCGCGCTTCGCGCAGCGCACGCGCGCGCTGTACACGGCGGAGTTCTTCCGCGCGCGCTCCGGCTGGGGCTGCCCGTCACAGGAACCGATTTTCATCGTCGGCCTGCCGCGCGCAGGCTCTACGCTGCTCGAGCAGATCCTCGCCAGCCACTCTCAAATCGAGGGCACGCGCGAGCTCACCGACGTGCTGCAGTTTGCCTTGGAGCTCGGCGACCGCGAGGAGGAGCCTGGTAAGCCCCCCGTTTATCCGCAGTCGGTCGCGCGCCTGACACGCGCCGAGGTCGCCGCGCTCGGCGAGCGCTATCTTGCGCAGACGCGCGCGCACCGCCTGCTGGGACGGCCGCGCTTCGTCGACAAGATGGGCAGCAACTTCCTGCACCTGGGGCTCATCCAGTTGATGCTGCCGCAGGCGCGCATCATCGACGCGCGCCGCTCCGCGCTCGGATGCTGCTTCGCCAACTACAAGCAGCACTTCCAGCGGGGGCTGTGGTTCAGTTATAGCCTCGAGGATCTCGGTCACTACTACCGCGAGTACGTCGGTCTCATGGCGCACTTCGAGGCGGTGTTGCCCGGGCGCATTTACCGCGTCTGCTACGAGGATGTGGTCCGGGACCTGGAGGGCGAGGCGCGCCGGCTGCTCGATCACCTCGGTCTGCCGTTCGAGGAACAGTGCCTGCGCTTCCACGAGACCCGCCGCACGGTGGCGACCGTAAGCTCCGAGCAGGTGCGTCAACCGCTCTACACCGAGGGGCTCGCGCAATGGCGCAACTTCGAGCTGTGGCTCGGTCCCCTCAAGGAAGCCCTCGGCGATCTGGCGGGTGCTGCGTGCGGTCCGGGGGAAGGGAACACGCGAGCCAAGGCCTGAAAGCGCCGCGCCGCGGCCGCGCTTACCGCGGCGGGCCCGGGGGCGCGCGCCGCTACCAGCGCGCAAGCCCCCGATGGATGGCGGCGAACACACCCTCCCAGTCGCCGCGCCGGGACTGACGGAACAGGCGCATGCTCGGGTACCAGGGGCCGTGGGTTCGCTCCAGCAGCCAACGCCAGTCGGGCGCGTGCTCGAGGGCCACCCAGGTCGGGCGGCCGAGCGCGCCTGCCAGATGCGCGAGTGCGGTGTCACCGGTAATAACGAGGTCGAGATGGATCATAACAGCCGCGCTGTCGAGAGCGGCCTCGTAAGGGAAGCTCTTGACCGACGTCAATGCTACGGCCGACGCCGCGACTGCGGATAACGCCACGGTGCTCGGGATGCTCCCGGCGCTGCAGGGGGAGCCGATGCTGAGTTGAATGCGGCGGACTCGAGAGAGTCCGCCGCCTTTCTCTTCAGTCCGCTGCGGGGGGCCTCTAGGTAGCGCATCGACCGGTTACTCGGCGCCAACCCGAATCGCCGTACGCAACCCACGAGCACATATCCATAGTCCAAGCACGAACTGCTTTCACTTGCGCGCTTTACGATGCTGGACCGCGAGCTGCTCTGAAGGGGCGAGAATTTACCGCAGAGCCCAGGATCGCTTGCGTCATGGGCTCGGCGACCTGACGTTAAGTCGCGGTCCCGCTTTGATCGCCCGCTGCAGTACATCGGGATCACAGCGGCTGTCTTCGAAGGAAACTGCTTACGCGGGTGTTGGCTGATGGAGCTCGTATACGAGATAAGAAGCCCCCAGCACTTTCACGGGCGTCGGACTCCATCGCACTTGAAGATCGAATGATTGCCGCGGCGGCGCGCGTTGTAGCGCGAGCGGCGTGCTCTGGCAAAGCGCCACACCCATGGACCAAAGGATGAGGTATTTCGCCGATTGGGCCATCCAGTTCATCACGACCTCTAGTATTAAGCTGCGTCCTTGACGGGGAAACCTACACAGCCACGCGATCAAGTTTGCGCGCCAGACCTCAGCCGACGTAGGTCCTGGTGCTGCGCAGGCTCGCGTCGCCACCGCGTCGCTTCGGGTCGCAGGTGTCAACCCTCCTCTATCACGCTGCGAAGCCGGCGAACGGCTTGCGGAATCTGCTCCACCGGCGCGCTCCCAAATCCCAGGATGAATCCCTGCCGGCACGACTCCCCTACGTAGCACAGTGAGAGCGGCCACAACCAGAGCTTTCGACCCGCGGCACGTTCGCAAACCTTGACATCGTTGACGTCATCCAGGGTCACTGCAACGTGCATGCCCGCCTCACCGCCAGTCACTTCCATGCCTGCAGGCAGTTCCTTGCACAAGCTGTCGATCAACTTCGCTCGCCGCTCGCCATAGATCAAGCGCATTCGGCGAATGTGACGCGCGAAATGACCCTCGCGAATAAAGTCCGCAACGATCGCTTGCGTCAGCATCGGCGGTCCCATGTCCATGGAGATGCGAATCGCTAGAAAGTGTTCGATGAGATCCCCGGGAATGACTAGGTAGCCGAGTCGCAACGCGGGGCACAGCACTTTGCTGAAGGTGCCTATGTAGATAACTCTCGAGTTGCGGTCGAGGCCCTGCAGTGCGGCGATGGGCTTGCTCTCATAGCGAAATTCGCTGTCATAGTCGTCTTCGAGAATCCAAGCCCCGGAGCGTTCGGCCCAGTCGAGCAGCTGAAACCGCCGGGTGGCGCTCAAGGTACTACCCAGAGGATACTGATGTGAGGGGGTGACCAGCGCCGCGCGCGCGTTCCGGCAGCGCCTGATACCAGCGCGAACGTCCAACCCTTCCCGATCCACTGGTACGATTACGCCCCTGCACCGATTCAGGGCAAGAACCTTTCGTGCAAATGGATATCCGGGTTCCTCCATCCAAACTTGGGCTCCTGCATCAAGTAGCGCGCGAACCGATATGTCCAGTGCTTGTTGTGAGCCACTGACCACCATGATCTGTTCTGCTTCACATCTCACCCCACGCGCTGTTCTCAGGTAAACAGCGATTGCTTCGCGCAGGCTCCTCAACCCCATCGGATTACCGTAGTCCAGATCCCTCGCGCTGGTCAGTCGGCCGTGTCGCCTGAGTAAGGTGCTCCAGACCTTTTGCGGGAACTGATCGTGCGCGACCTGCCCAACAGCAAATGCGCCGACGCCACGGCGCCAACTGGCATCGTGTATAAAAGGAGGCCAGAAGGCACCATTTTCGAGTGGGCGCAAGCTCTTGCGCGAACGCGGCACAACGGGATCTGAGCGTTGAGGGCGCTGAGACAGTGACTGGGATACCTCGGTCCCTGCCCCCACCCGGCTGTGGAAATAACCCTCTGCCAAGAGCTGCGCGTACGCATGCAGCACGGGTATACGGGAAACACCCAGCTCCGCCGCTAGGACTCTCGTGGACGGCACTCTCTGCGCGGCCCGCAGAGTGCCATCCGCGATCGCTGCCCGATACGCATCGTAGATTTGTTGGTGTAGCGGCCGAGCGGCCGAACGGTCAATTGTGATGATTGGAATTACCGCAGGGGAGACGGTCTTCATCGTACGTGACCTGTACAGGAGGCCCCATCCCCCGATGGCCAGAAGCCGGCGCCACGGGCAAAATGGCTCTCACCGAAGACCAGGTCACTTGCAAAGACGGGCGAGCCGAGCGCGAGGAAGCTAACCCCAAGGCATACCACCGCGCAGCTCCCAAAGGACGCAAGTGCCACCACCACGTTCAGCACGCGGCCGCACGCGTGCGACACGCGTGTCCTTGGGATCACAAATGCGCTCCTCGATTCTCTGCATGCCGTCATGGGTGCGCCGGACAGGCGTAATTAGCTTCTCGTGCAGCTTCGCCTGAAGGTCCTCGACTTCTGTCCTTGTGCAGCAGCGGTCCCGAAGCGCGTCCGGGTTCCACCCGGCACGCAGACGCCTTTTGATCCGCGTCGCCCGAACGGCGTCAAGAGCTTGCACTTCCGCTATCAGCGAAACCTCAAGTCCGTGCGGACCAGGTTGCTGATCCAGTTGGCTTCCCACGTCTTTCCACCGTCGCTCGACCATGATTGCTCCCAGCGGGCAGCGGTCGGCGAAATATTCAGTATCGGGTTTGCCTTTTGCGCATTGCTTGCCGCCGCTCCCGAATGAGTTTGGGCCGCAGCGGATCCTAAGCACATTACTAAGAGAAAACACTCGCTCGAGAAAAGATGCATCCGATGACCAGGGAATCTACGCATGTTGCGCTCCCGGTGGAACTGTCTGCTCGTCCGCTCGGTCACACGAGGCGCGCGGAGACTTCCTAACCCGCGGGCAAACGCAATCCTGACCGGCGCGCCGCGACTACTGCTACTGCGAACGTGCCGCCGCCCCGCCGATGGCGTATCGAGGCACGAGTTTCATATCGCGATGGGCTTTCTGATGTAGGCCTTCGTTGTCCGGGGCTGGCAGGCAATTCAAGGGCGATGTCTGATTTTCCTCCGACCAAGCGCACCTCGCGCTTGGTCGCTGGTCGGTCGAGCGGCAACCTCTTTTGCTAGCGCTGTCGCGTCGAGCGCGCGCAGCGATTGGAGTGGCAGTACCTGCAGTATCTCATCGCGAAACTTCGAGCTGGAGTGCAAGCATGACCCCGACAGCAATGTAAAGGCGTAGGTACCGCGTCCCGCTCGCTCGGCGTACACGATGGACTGGATGTTGATCAAGAGCGAGCGTTTGATGCGAATGAAACCGCTGTCGAACAGCGCCTCCGCAAGCCGTTTGACCGAGTCTCGGCTGATGAACTCCATGCGCGCGCCGTGAAGCTTTACGTAGTTGTCGTGAGACTCTACGTACTCAATCTCCTGCGGTCGAAGTACGTAAAAGCGATGCTCGCGTTCGCCAACAAGCACCCGCGGTGTTCGCGCCGACACCAGCGGCGGAAACCTCGTTCCGCCTCTAATCGGCTCCCACGTCTGAGTCTCGGGTTCACCGGCAGCGCGAATGCGGACTACGTGGCTCACAGGTAAGACACCCCTTCTAGCACGCCGTCGAACATTGGCGAAGCGCCAGAACGCGCCATTCTCCGATCGGATTTTCCAGGGAGTCCTAAGTACCGACGTGTCATTCGATGATCCCAGTGGCAACTAGGCAATTTGCGTGAGGACGGTGCAACACAGTCGGGCGGCCGCCGCGCGTAGCTCCCCGTGTGGCCACTGCAATGCGTCTGCGCGCTCGCTCGCCGCATCGATTACTTCGTCCAGTGCCCGAGCCGCATCCAACAACACTCTCGCCTGTACGGACACCCTCACGAACGCCGCAGCGTCTATCCGCGCTTCCTCCGGCCACCGGTGCAGATCCGCACCGTAGCTGTCGGTCAGCGCTTTGAAGCGTCTAAGCTCTATCATTGCCGAATTCACTTTCCGTCACAGGTTGTAATCCGCTCCCGCACGTAGGCGCGCGCACGCGCCAGGAGTCGATCCACGGCTTGGGTTGACACGCCGAGCACTTGGCCCACTTCGGCGCCCGACATCCCTTGCTCGCGGGCAAGTGCGAGCGCCGCGCGCTGACGGATCGTCAGCTCGTGAAGTGCGCGCACGGTGACCAAGAGGCGGTCGTCGCCCTCGGTTCGCTCGTTCGCAGCGTTGACAGCCACTCTTTCGGCTGCCGTGCGCAAATGATGATCCATGCATGCCGCCACTACGATCCGACACAACCATGTAAGGAAACGCTCCTGCCGGCGGTCGAAATCCTTCGCCTGTGCCCATGCACGCACCAGCGCTTCCTGTGCTACTTCCTCTGCCGTCCGCGGATCGCAAAGAAGATGGCACGCGACGCGCAGCGCCAAAGGTCCGTGTCTGGCAAGAATCTCCTCGAAGGCTCTTCTGTCCCCGTCTGCTATCCAGAGAGAGAGTATTGAGTCGGTTGCGTAACGGTACACGGTCGAACTATGCATGTGCCGCTCACGACAGCGCCCCGCAGGCTACGTCAATCGCCGCCGCCCGTGCCGTGCCCGCCTGCAATCGGGAGTGTGTGCCACCGTCCATGTCATCCTCCGGGCAAGTGACGGTTCTTTTCAATAGCCATTTTCTTCGAGCTTGAGATGGCCACCAAATGCGTTCGAATGCCCGTGTTTGATACACAACTGTTCCACGAAACCCGCTAACGTTAGCTCAGGTGTCGTTCTCGGACCCAGCGGGTAAAGTCGTCACGCTCAGCTGAATTAGCGACGCGCACGGGGGCTTCGCCCCTGGAGCGATGCGGTCGGCCAGTATCATGCGGGCAAACACTAGCAACCCGCCGCGCGGCATAAGGGCCGCGGGCGCCTCCGGTTGCAGCTCCCGCGAGACGTCCGCGCACCGTTCCCGGGCATGCTGGATGGACTCGGCAAAGCGATGAACGTTCACGGGCTTGAGCAGACAGTCGAGCGCGCCGGCGGCAAAGGCGGTCACCGCATGCGCCGGATTGCCCGTCACGATGATGCCGAGTGGCCAGTGCTTCTCGGTCCGAGCCGCTCGCAGAACATCGAAACCGCTCATGTCCGGCAACTCTACATTGAGAAGCATCACGTCCGGACGCAACTCGTCGATCGCCTTGATCGCCGCCGACCCCGAACCGGCCTCCCCGACCACATGAAGATCATCACTGCGTCCGCACAGCTCGCTCAACGCGGCCCGCGTCTGCGGCTCATCATCGACAATCAACAGCTTCATTGCATGCTCAGCAGATGCATCCGAAAGCTTAGTTTGGCGAAAAATCATCTTCCGGCCGGCCGATTGACGGCAGACCGACTAGTCGGTATGATACACGGATGCGAGAAAAGAGCCAGCCGAAGCGCCCCGGACCGGGGGCTCGGGAGAGGCTGTTGGACGCATCGTTCGTGCTCATCCGCGAGAAAGGCTACTCGGCGACCTCGGTCGATGAGCTCTGCGCGAAGGCGGGAGTTACTAAGGGCGCGTTCTTTCATCACTTCCAGAGCAAAGACGCGCTCGCCGTGGCAGCGGTAAGCCGCTGGTCGGAGCTCTCTACGGCCTTCTTTCAGACAGCGCCTTACCACAAGCACCGCGATCCCTTAGATCGAGTCCTCGCCTATCTCGACTTCCGCAAGACGCTCCTCAAAGGGGAAGTCGCGGAGTTCAGCTGTCTCGCCGGCACCATGGTGCAAGAGGTATATGGAACCCATGCCGAGATACGAGAAGCGTGCGACGCGTGCATCAGCGGCCACGTTGCAACGCTAGAGGCCGACATCGCCGAGGCGATGAAGCTTTACGGCGTTCGTCAAAAATGGTCGGCGCAAAGCTTGGCGCTCCACACCCAGGTGGTGCTCCAGGGTGCTTTCATCCTCGCGAAAGCCAAAGGCGGACCCGGCGTCGCTGCGGCCAGCATCGATCATCTGCGCCGCTATATCGAATTGTTGTTCAAGACCGGGGGACATTGACACCATCAACCCGAAGGCCGGGCAATGCAAAGGAGAAATGAGTCGTGGGAAAGACAGCAATGTCGCGCCGGACGCTGCTCGAGGCGGGTGCCTGCGCACTGGCGGCCGCGACGGCCATCCCGGAGATGGCCGGTGCGCACGCAGCGACAGGACTGAGTCCGCAAAACGAAGAAACTATCCGGAAATACTATGCGGCGTGGGAGACAAAGGACTGGAGCCCGTTCGACATCCTGCTGGCGGACAACTTCACATTTACCAGCCCAAACAACGACGATCACATCAGCAAGAGTGCTTTCAAGGCACGATGCTGGGAGTCACAGGTCAATTTTATCGTCAACTTTGACCTGCAGCGAGTGATTGGAAACGGCAACGATGCGTTTGTGATGTACGTCTGTCGGGTCAAGAACGGCAAGACGTTCCGGAACGTGGAATACCTCCGAGTCAAAGACGGAAAGGTGGAGGCCCTCGAGTGTTACTTCGGTGCGCAATCCAGCTTTGCGTCTGCAGTGGGCACGGGGCAGAAATAAGACCAGACGCGGGGCACGACCTGATAATCGACATTACGCCTCAGAAAGCGAGATATGGCCCTTGTCTGACGGAGGCAAAGAGCTGTATCCCAGGTGCGTGCGTTTTGCCAGGGAGCCCCACGACGACCACCACGAACACTATCGCACTCGGCGAGCCTGCCGAGAAGGGCGCGGACGCGGATCTGCTGCGGGAGATCGTCGCCCAAGTGATGATGGAGATGGACGTCGAGAGCCTGTGCGCTGCGTTTTACGGCGAATGAAGCCCGGAACGTCAACAGCCGTAACGGCTCAAAGGGCGTACACGTCCTGATCCGACTTAGCGCCCAGGCCAACGTCTGGACCGAACTTGGCGTTGTACCCAGGGTATTTGAGAACAAGAGCAACGCCGCTACCGACGCTTTCATCGACAAGGAACTTATAACGGCGAGCAGTCAGCCCATTCACCTCGCGAGCGCGCCGTCCAAAGTGTTGAGTAAGTAGTCGACAGGGCATGTCCCAAGTGTGCGATGTTCGGTGTGGCTAGACCGAGACGAGATTCTTCGACACTACCGCCGTCTACGCGTTAGGTGAGCTTCGAAGCGCAGACGCACGTAGTCAGCGATCCACTTCCCATTTGCATCACACAGAATCGGGTGAATGCGTTTACGCACGCACTCGAGGTATTCCTGGCGTTGGGAGACCGGTAGCGCGCTGGTGAAGCAGCCGGAGAAAGTGGTGAGCCAATTCATTACATCGCCCGGCAATGGTGTAGGTCGCGGTATCAGCGCTATGCAGCGCACCTCAAAGCCAGCCGCGGTAAGCCGCGAGCCGTAGTCTTCGGTTGTGGGGAAGTACCACGGGTTGGCCGCCTGGCCGTCATAGCCACGGCGGTTGAGTTCCTCGATTAACGCCGATTGGAGGGTCCTTACACACCCGTGGCCACCCATCTCTGCCACGAATCGCCCGTTCGGGCGCAGTGCGCGCGCTACCCGACCAATCACCGTGTCGGCCTCTCTCATCCAATGGAGTGCGGCATTGCTGAATACCGCGTCAAAACGCCAGTCGAAATCCATATCGACGGCGTTCTTTTCGACGACCTCTAATCCGAGTTTTCTGGCAGCGGCCACGAAGTCAGCGCTGGAGTCGAGGCCAACAACGTGGCAACCAGCGTCGGCAATCTTCTTTGTAAGCACGCCGTCGCCACAGCCCACGTCCAGAATGCATTCCCCGGGTTTTGGCGCGAGCAGTTCCAAGACGGGCGCCCCCAAATCCGTGACGAAGCGGGCGTGCCTCGCGTAGCCCTCGGAGTTCCAAGTCTGGGTCGTCATGGTCCGTAACACCTCCACTACCGTGTAATATGAACGCCCCGCCTTCTCCGGAGACTCCGGTGTGTGAGTCACGCCGCCACGGCGTGAACCTCTCGACTAGCATAGTACCCCCGCTCGAACTCTGCCGGCGGCACATTGCCGCTCAAGGAGCCTGCGGTTGTTGAACCAGTCGACCCATTCGACCGTGGCGAACTCGACCGCATCGACGCTTCTCCAGGGGCCCCGTCGACGGGCGACCTCAGTCTTGTACAGCCCGATGATCGTGCCGCCCCTGACGTTCATGCCGAGGCCGCACAGTCCGGGAGGTGGCGGTGGCGGGCCAGCTGGATTGTAAAAACTACCCACGATAGTGCCGTCAGGGAGGATGATAAGCTGGCCGTCGCCGGTGACATTGTTGTCCGCATTGTTGCCTGAAATCTCGTCAACAGGTCTGAAGAAGGCTTCTGCGTTCTCCACCGCGTTACCCGTTGTGCAGGTGTAATACGCATAGATAGGTCGTCGTGCTGTTGACGTCGGTGCGCGGGCCTTCTGCTGTCAGGACGCGGCCGTAGCTGTCGTAGGTGAGTTTGCCGGAGCTTCAGAACACCGATGGCGACCCGCTTGTGCCACAGCGTGTCATCTTCGAGATCGACTCGGCGGAGCGAGCGTTCGAAGCACTAAAGCACTTGGCCCGGGGGAGTCCAAGGCAGATCTCGAGAGCACGATCGAGTGCGACCCAGAAGGGAAGATGCGCCGGGCCGAGATCCCTTGGCTGAAGAGGGGAAACGCAAAACAGAAGAACTGGAAGAACACGGTGTTGGGCTTCATCCGCATCGAGGGCAAGCGCCTCAATGCGAGGTTAACTCCGTCAAACGCGCGCGGAAGATCCGCGCGCTGATCGAGAGCGCCCTCGATGAGCACGCTCGCTACCACGCAACCGAGATCCAGTCGATCAAGCGACTGCTGAGCGAAGTGCAGAGTGACGCAAGCAATTCGTCAACGGCGCCAGATGAGCGTGCCGCGTTGATGGCAAGACCTGAGGTCCAAGAGCATCTTAAGGCCATGCTTGCCGCCCACTACGAAGACTGGGAGAAGGAGCAACTTCCGGCGCTTGGAAATCAGACGCCTCTTGAAGCGGTGCAAACTCCCGGCGGCCGGGAGCGCGTGGGGGCGCTCCTCGTGGAGATCGAACGTCGATCTGCCGGCCTCCCGGTTCCACCCGATCCCGCGACATTTCGTCGCTTACAAGAGCGACTCGGGCTCCTGAGCCCGCAACCGCCGCTGCGAGGCCCGAGA
>CAWJIS010000001.1:0-222929 GCA_963843035.1 uncultured Gammaproteobacteria bacterium | reverse complement strand
CACCCCATGCAAGTGCGCTACCAGACTGCGCCACGCTCCGAACCGATTTCTTCTTCTTGAGGATCACGCACGGTGGGGACCGCCGCGCGGGGCGCCAATGATACGCCGTTTTGCTGCACCCGCGGGGTGCCGCGGAAGCCTCAGCGCCGCAGGATTTTCATCAGGTCTTCGAGCTCGACCCGCACCTGCTTGACGATCTGCTGGCTCTGGGTGTTATCGGAGCGAGCTTCCTCGCCCGTGAGTTTGTTACGCGCGCCACCGATCGTGAAGCCCTGGTCGTACAGGAGGCTTCTGATCTGGCGGATGACGATCACATCCTGGCGCTGGTAGTAGCGGCGGTTGCCGCGACGCTTCACCGGCTTGAGCTGCGGGAACTCCTGCTCCCAGTAGCGCAACACGTGCGGCTTCACGCCGCACAGCTCGCTGACCTCCCCGATGGTGAAGTAGCGCTTGCCGGGGATCACCGGCAGCTGCGCGTTATTCTTTGGCTCCAACATAGGCTTCGACCCGCGCCTTGAGTTTTTGTCCGGGACGGAACGTGACGACGCGCCGCGCGCTGATCGGAATCTCCTCCCCTGTCTTCGGATTGCGCCCAGGGCGCTGGTTCTTATCGCGTAGATCGAAGTTGCCGAAGCCGGAGAGCTTCACCTGCTCCCCGCCAGACAGCGCGGCACGAACCTCCTCGAAGAAGAGATCCACGAGCTCGCGCGCCTCGCGCTTGTTCAGCCCGAGCTGGTTGAACAGCGCTTCCGCCATCTCCGCTTTGGTCAGGGCCATCTCTTTATTCTCTGATTCTTGCGTTCAAGCTTTCGCGCAAATCCCTTACTACGGAGGCCATGAGGCGGTCCACGTCCTCATCGGTAAGAGTGCGAGAAATATCTTGAAAAATCAAGCCTAAAGCGATGCTTTTTCGACCGGGTTCTAGGCCGGGACCACGATACACGTCGAAAACGCGGAGACCACGCAGCAAGCTTGATGTCACTAAGGTTACACGCTCGGCCAGTGTACTTAAAGTCACCGCCTCATCGACCACCACTGCCAGGTCGCGGCGCACTTGGGGAAAGCGCGAGATGTCCTCGAACACCGCCCTCTTGACAGCAAGTGCCCCCATATCGAGCTCGAAGAGCACCGGCGCATATGTAAAGTCGAGCGCCTTGACGAGTGCCGGGTGCAACTCCCCGATCCAGCCCACCGGAATTCCGCGCCGCAGCACGCGGGCCGAGCGTCCCGGATGGAGCGCGGCGAACTCGCCCGATTCGAAAGCGAATGTCTCGGCCGCTCCCGTCTCGGCAATGAGCGCTGCGACGTCCGCCTTCACGTCGTAGAAGTCGGCAGGCGCGCGCGTCTCCTTCGAGACTCCCCACTGCTCGGGCAAACGCGCGCCGCTTGCGAGTCCCGCGATCGTCTCGATCTCGTGCGTCGCGCTCCCGTCGAGCTCAAAGCGCGTGCCGTGCTCGAAGAGGCGGATGCGATCCTGCTGGCGGCGCTGATTCTCGAGCGCTGCGCGGATCAGGCCGGGCCAGAGCGACACGCGCATGACCGACATGTCGCTCGCGATGGGGTTGGAGAGCGCGAGCGCCGGCCTCCCGGGGAACAGGCTCTCCTGCAGCGCCGGATCGACGAAGGCGTAGGTCACGGCTTCCTCGTACCCGCGCGCGGCGAGGGCTTCGAGCACCGCGTGCTCCGCGGGCTGCTCCTCTGGGAGCTTCCTGAAACGCTGCGGGGTGAGCGCATCGGTCTCCGGGATCTTCTCCCAGGCGGCCAGCCGCGCCACCTCCTCGATGAGATCCGCCTCGATCGCAATATCGAAGCGGTGGGCCGGAGGCGTGGCCTTCCAGCCGGTGGCATTCGATGACACCTTCATGCCCAGGCCCGTGAGCGCCTTCGCGACGCGCGCCGCGGGGACCCCCACGCCTAAGAGGCGCTTGAGCTGCGCGGCGCGAAGCCTGACGGCGGCGCGCTTCGGGAGATGCCTGGCATTCTCCGTGACCACGATGCCCGCAGCCGTGCCGCCGGCGATCGGCCTAAGGAGTGCAATCGCGCGCGCAATCGCGCGGGCCTGCTGCGTCGGGTCGACGCCGCGCTCGAAGCGCTGGCTGGCGTCGGTGATAAGACCCAAGCGCCGGCCGCGCCCCTGCACCGCTTCGGGCGAAAAGTACGCGCTCTCGAGGAAGACCTCCGTGGTCTCAGGTTGCACCGCGGTACGCAGCCCTCCCATGATGCCGGCGAGCCCGACCGGCCCTTCCCCGTCGGTGATCAGGAGCATGTCGGGGTCGGCCTTGACCGTCTTCCCATCGAGGAGCGTGACCTCTTCTCCGGCGCGCGCGAGGCGCACGCGGATCCCTTGTTTGAGCTTCGCGAGGTCGTAGGCATGCATCGGCTGCCCGAGCTCGAGCATGACGTAATTGGTGACGTCGACGACCGGGCTGATCGAACGCACGCCGGCCCGGCGTAAGCGCTCGGCCAGCCACACCGGCGTCGTCGCGCGGTTGTTGACGCCGCGGAGGATGCAGCCTGCAAAGCGGGGGCAGCCGGCAGGAGCCTCGAGCTTGACCGGGAAGCGCTCGGCCTTTGCGCCGCGGGGACTCTCGATCTTCGGTCCCGTGACCTTCGTTCCCGCGATCGCCGCCACCTCGCGCGCCAGCCCTAAGATCGACATGGCATCGCCGCGATTCGGCGTGATATTGACGTCCAGCACCGGCTCATCGAGGCCGAGGTACTCCCGCACCGGCTTCCCGAGCGGTGCATCGGCGGGGAGCTCGAGGATGCCGCTCGAGCTCTCGGCAAGCCCGAGCTCCCTGGCGGAGGCGAGCATCCCCTGCGATTCCACTCCGCGGAGCCGGGCGGCGCTGATCTTGACATCGCCCGGGAGCTGCGCCCCCACCATGGCGAGCGCGCTCTTCAAGCCCACGCGCGCATTCGCCGCGCCGCAGACAATCTGCAGGGTCGGCCCGCGCCCGGTCGTCACCTTGCAGACCTGAAGCTTGTCGGCCTGCGGGTGACGTTCGGCGGAGACAATCTCCGCAACCACGACGCCGGTAAACGCAGGCGCCGCGCTCTCGAGCCCCTCGAGCTCAAAGCCCGCCATCGTGAGGCGCGCGCCTAGCTCCGGCGCCTTCCAGGGGACCTTCACCCATTCAGCGAGCCAGGAGTACGGAAGCTTCATGAGCTGAACGCCCGGAACTGCTTGAGGAATCGCAGGTCGTTCTCGAAGAAGAGCCGCAGGTCGTTCACCCCGTAGCGCAGCATCGCGAGCCGATCGATCCCGGCACCGAAGGCGTAGCCCGTGTAGCGCTCGGGGTCGACGCCGCTCGCCTTCAGCACGCTCGGGTGCACCATCCCGCAGCCGGAGATCTCGAGCCAGCCGCTCTGCTTGCAGGTGCGGCAGCCCGCGCCCGCGCAGAACAGGCACGCCATGTCGACTTCAGCCGAGGGCTCGGTGAAGGGGAAGTAGGAAGGACGCAGGCGCAGCGCCAGATCGCGCTCGAAGAAGGCCTGCAGAAACCCGTGCAGCACCGCCTTCATGTTGGCGAAGCTCACGTTCTCATCCACCACCAGCCCCTCGAGCTGATGGAACATGGGCGAGTGCGTCATGTCCGAGTCGCAGCGGTACACGCGCCCCGGCGCGATGATCGCGAGCGGCGCGCCGCGATCGAGGAGCGCGCGGATCTGCACCGGAGAGGTGTGGGTGCGCAGCAGCCGTCCGTCGGGAAAATAGAAGGTATCGTGCAGCGCCCGCGCCGGGTGGTTCTCCGGGATATTGAGCGCGGCGAAGTTGTGAAAGTCGTCCTCGATCTCGGGGCCCGAGGCGACATCGAAGCCCGCGCGGCGAAACAGCGTCTCGATGCGAAGCCGCGCGCGCGTCACCGGGTGCAGTCCCCCCGGCTCCTCGCCCCGTCCCGGGAGCGTGACGTCGATGCGGCCCTCGAGCAGCTGGCGGGCGACTTCCGCGTGCTCGAGCGCCTCGCGCCGCGCCTCGATCGCGCGCGTGAGCTCTTCCTTCGCCTCGTTGATGCGCGCCCCGGCCGCCGGACGCTCGGTCGGGGGAAGGCGGCCGAGCTCCTTCAGCTGCTCGGTGAAGGTTCCCTTCTTCCCGAGCCAGCGCACGCGCACGCTCTCGAGCGCGGCGGCATCCGGTGCGGCCGCGACCTCGGCGCGCGCCTCGGCAGTGAGGGCCGTCAGGTCAGCCAAGAGCGCCTCCTGACGATCAGCTCATGCCGAGGGCGGTCTTGGCCTGCTGCGCAATGGCGCCAAACGCGGCGGTGTCGTGCACCGCGATGTCGGCCAGCACCTTGCGGTCGATCTGCACCCCGGCCTTGTTCAAGCCGTTGATGATGCGGCTGTAGGTGAGCCCGTAGAGCCGCGCCGCGGCGTTGATGCGCGCGATCCAGAGCGCGCGGAACTCGCGCTTGTTCTGCCGGCGGTCGCGGTAGGCGTACTGGCCTGCCTTGATGACGGCCTGCTTGGCCGCGCGATAGACCTTGCGGCGGGCGTTGTAGTACCCCTTCGCTTTGCCCAAAACCTTCTTGTGACGGCGCCCGGCCGTCACGCCACGCTTCACTCGTGCCATGACTGATCTCGCTTACTTGGAATAGGGGAGCAGCTGCTCGATCCGACCGACATCTGTCTTGTCGACGAGACTCGAGCCGCCGGAGCGCGCCTGGCGTTTGACCTTGCGGTCCTTGTGGCCGAGATTGTGGCGGCGGTTCGCCGCGTACCGCTTGAAGCCCTTCGCCGTCTTGCGAAAGCGCTTGGCCGCGGCCCGGTTGGTTTTCAACTTGGGCATCGATCGACTCCTGTTTGTATAGCTACCGGTCGCAAGGTGCGCCTCCGCACCCGCTACGGGCGAACGCCCCGCGGGACCTCATGGGTCCTTTAAGGGAGTTACTTCTTCTTCGGTGCAAACACCATGACCATCTGCTTGCCCTCCATGAGCGGGTTCTGCTCGACCACCGCGTGTGGCGCGAGGTCGCCTGAAACCCGGTCCAGGAGCTTGCGCCCGAGGTCCTGGTGCACCATCTCACGGCCACGGAACCTTAAGGTCACCTTGGCCTTGTCGCCCTCGGTGAGGAAGCGCGTGAGATTACGCAGCTTGATCTGGTAATCCGACTCGCCCGTGCCGGGACGAAACTTCACTTCTTTGACCTGAATCTGCTTCTGCTTGCGCTTGGCGGAGTGGGCTTTCTTGCTCTGCTCGAACAGGAACTTCCCGTAATCCATGATGCGCACGACCGGCGGCTCCGCGGTCGGCGATACCTCGACCAGATCGAGCTCAGCGGCGGACGCCATCTGCAGGGCGTCGTAGCGGGACATCACCCCGGCCTGCGACCCATCGGCCGCGATCACACGCAGTTGCGGCGCGTTGATCTCCTCATTGCGCCGGACCCGCTTTATTGCACTAGCGATTCGTCAACCCTCCAAACTCCTGCGCCCGCGGCTTTCGAGCTCGACGCGGAACCGTTCGGCGAACGTCTCCGGGGCCATCGTGCCCAGGTCCTTGCCGCTTCGACTGCGCACTGCAAGTAGGTTTGCGGCCACTTCCTTGTCGCCCGCCACCAAGAGATACGGAACACGCTTCAGCGTGTGCTCGCGAATCTTAAAGCCGACCTTCTCGTTACGCAAGTCGGATTCGACGCGAAAGCCCTGATTTTTCAGGGATTCCATCACCTTTCCGACATATGCGTCTTGCCGGTCGGTGATGCTCAGGACCACCGCCTGCACCGGCGCGAGCCAGGCGGGGAGCCTGCCCGCGTGATGCTCGAGCAGAATCGCGAAAAAGCGCTCCAGCGACCCGAACATCGCGCGGTGCAGCATGACCGGCGTGCGCTTGGCTGAATGCTCGTCGATGTAATAGGCGCCTAAGCGCTCTGGCATATTGAGATCGACCTGGAGCGTTCCGCACTGCCAGTCGCGTCCGATCGCATCGCGCAGCACGAACTCGAGCTTCGGTCCATAGAAGGCCCCCTCCCCCTTATTGAGCGAGTACTCAATGCCTGCCGCCTCCGAGGCCGCGCGGAGCGCGGCTTCGGCCCGGTCCCAGATCGCATCGTCGCCGACGCGCTTCGCGGGACGGTCGGCGTACTTGATGGCGACTTCCTCGAAGCCGAAGTCCCGGTAGATATCGAGAATCAGCCTCGTAATGGCGACGCACTCGGCGGTGATCTGCTCCTCCGTCACGAACACGTGGCCGTCGTCCTGGGTAAAGGCGCGCACGCGCATCAGTCCATGCAGCGCCCCGGAGGGCTCGTAGCGGTGAACCTTGCCGAACTCGGCGAGCCGCACCGGCAGCTCGCGGTAGCTCCGCAGCCCGTGCTTGAAGATCTGCACGTGCCCCGGGCAGTTCATGGGCTTGATGGCGTAGGTGCGCTCATCCGGGGTCTTGGTGAGATACATGCTCTCACCGAATTTCTCCAGGTGCCCCGACTGCTTCCAAAGACTCGCGTCCATGAGCTCGGGCGCATTCACTTCCTCGTAGCCGGCCGCGCGCTGCCGGATGCGCATGTACTGGATGAGCTCCTGGAAGACGGTCCAGCCCTTCGGGTGCCAGAAGACCGCGCCCGGGGCCTCCTCCTGGAGGTGAAAGAGGTCGAGGTCCTTGCCGATCTTGCGGTGATCGCGCTTTTCGGCCTCTTCCAGCCGATGCAGATACGCATCGAGCTGCTTCTTGTCGGGCCAGGCCGTGCCGTAGATCCGCTGCAGCATCTCGTTGCGCGAGTCTCCCCGCCAGTAGGCGCCGGCGACCTTGGTGAGCTTGAACGCCTTGAGCTTGCCCGTGGAGGGCACGTGCGGCCCGCGGCAGAGATCCACCCAGTTACCCTGCCCGTAGAGGCTGATCTGCTCTTTATCGGGAATGCTGGCGATGATCTCCGCCTTGTAGATCTCGCCCTGGTCGCGGAAGAACTTCACCGCCTCATCCCGCGGCATCACCCGCCGGGTGACCTTCTCATCCGCCTGCGCGAGCTCCGCCATCCTCTTCTCGATCGCCGCCAGGTCCTCCGGGGTGAAGGGCCGCTTGAAGGCGAAGTCGTAGTAGAAGCCGTCCTCGATCACAGGTCCGATCGTCACCTGCGCGTCCGGGAAGAGCTCCTTCACCGCCTGCGCAAGCAGGTGCGCGGTCGAGTGGCGGATGACCTCGAGCCCATCCGGATCCTTGTCCGTCACGATGGCAAGACTCGCATCGCGATCGATCAGGTAAGAAGTGTCGACGAGCTTGCCGTCGATGCGCGCGGCGAGCGCCGCCTTCGCAAGTCCCGCGCCGATGCCGGCCGCGACTTCGTCCACCCTCACGGGGCGTTCGAAGCGGCGCTGACTGCCATCGGGCAAGGTGACGACGGGCATGGGCTCAACTCTTGAAAAGAAGGAACGGTCAAAAAGGGCGCGCAGTTTAACCTGCACCCGGCCTCAGGCGGCAATGGCGACCGAGAGGCGGTTCCTGCCGGCCCCCTTGGCCGCGTAGAGCGCCGTATCGCAATCGCGCACGAGCACGGCGGCGCCGGCGGTCTCCCCCGTCATTGCGGCTATCCCGAGGCTCACCGTCACCGCCCGCCTGAAGGCCATCGAGCGCTCTACCATCACGCGCACACGCTCGGCGAGCACTTCGGCACCCGCAAGATCGGTCTCCGGAAGGACGATGGCGAATTCCTCGCCGCCAATGCGGGCGACCAGGTCCGTCTCGCGCGCCACGCACCGGAGCAGCTGGCCCAGCGTCTTCAGCAGCTCATCGCCCGCGGGATGTCCGTAGTCATCGTTATAGGACTTGAAGCGGTCGACATCGAGCAGAATGAGGGACAGTGCATGGCGGTAGCGCCGCGCCAGGCTAAAGCTCTCCAGCAGAAAGGCATCGAAAGCGCGGCGATTGGCGAGGCCCGTCAGCGCATCGTGACGCGAGAGCTCGGTCGCTGCCGTGCGCTCCGCCTCCATGGCGGTAATGCGGCTCGCCAGCATCATGACGAGCCACACAGAGCCGAGTGAGGCGACAGCCGAATAGAGTGCCCAGCGAAAGCCGTCGGGGTAGATCGAGAACATCGCCGCGCGACCGAGCAGCCAGCCGAGGCTCGGCGGCGCCAGGATGGCGGTCGGCAGCAACCAGCGGCAAACAACACCTCCTGAGCTCTGCTCGAACGCCGTACGAATCGGCCAGAAGGTCGGCTCCGCGGCGAGGACTCCCAGGCCGAGAGCCAGGCTGATGATCGCGGTGTGAAGAGCCACGGAGCTGAAGAGCGGGACCGACTGCAGCCCCTCAGCACCAAAAACATACCCATTGACTGCAGCCCAGGCGACCAGCGTTCCCACGACGCCGGTCACCGACTTGACGAGCTGAAGCCTCGGGCGACGCACACAAAGCAGCGCCGCTCCGAAGAGAACCATGCTCACCGCGCTCGCCAGCGACGGCCTTCCGGGATACGCGCGATAACTTGTGTCCGCGAAAATCAGCTGGTCGATGCCGGCGTTCCACTGGAAGGCATACTCGGCGACCGTCACCAGGCCAAGAACCATGGCGAAGCCGCCGGACACCTTGCCGAGGGCGCAAGGGCGTCCGCCATTCGTGCACAAACTCAAACCCGCCCCCAGCGCCGCGATTCCGAGAGCTGTATTCACCTTCATGGTGGCAAGACCCGGGAGCAGGCTCTTGAGTGCCTCGACGCCGAGCGCCCATCCTCCCAGGAAAACGAGACATCCCACCGCCGCAGCCAGGCTGCCGATGCTGACGATCGCCACGCGCAATAGGCGTGTGTTTCCCGAATCCGCCGTACTCACCGAAGCGCAACCCGTGTCTGTGCAGTAGTCCAACGCGTAGGCTGCCACCCCGGGCGTGCACGATCAGTACGTAAATGCCGTAAGTAAATCTGCGGGCAGGTTTGACTACAGGCCGGGACAAATGATGGTTTGCCCATATTTGTCCCAGCCCGTCTCGAGAAACTGGTAGGCGCGAGTGGGATCGAACCACCGACCACCACCATGTCAAGGTGATGCTCTACCACTGAGCTACGCGCCTGAATTCGGTAAGCAGCCGAAGGGGCGCGAACGATACAAGAGTGAGCCGATTGAAGCAAGCTAATGCCTGTGATTCCAGGCACTTACGCTTATAAGAAAACACTCTAACCGGAGCCTGCCACGGGCGCCGGCAGCCCGAGCTCGAGCTGCTTGAGCCTCTCGATCTCATCGCGCAGAGTCGCCGCCTCCTCGAACTCGAGGTTGCGCGCTTTGCGGAACATCTCGGCTTCGAGCTTCTTGATCTCCTTCACCAGCGCCTCCGGGCGCAGGTCCGCCGCGGTGCGCGGCTTCTCGCCGCGGCGGCCTCTGCCGGGCGTCGGTGCCCCACTCCGCGCGCCCTCCATGATGTCGGTGACGGGCTTCTCGATGCCGCGCGGCGTGATGCCGTGGGCGGCGTTGTACTCGAGCTGCTTCGTCCTGCGGCGGTTCGTCTCCTCGATGGCGCGCTGCATGGAGCCCGTCACCCGATCGGCATAAAGGATCGAGCGCCCATGGATGTGGCGCGCGGCGCGACCGATCGTCTGGATGAGCGAATTGTCCGAGCGCAGGAACCCTTCCTTGTCCGCATCCAGGATCGCAACGAGGGACACCTCGGGCATGTCGAGCCCCTCGCGTAAGAGGTTGATCCCGACCAGCACGTCGAACTTGCCCAGGCGCAGGTCGCGGATGATCTCGACGCGCTCGACGGTCTCGATATCGGCGTGCAGGTAGCGCACGCGTACGTCGTGCTCGGAGAGGTAGTCGGTGAGATCCTCCGCCATGCGCTTGGTGAGCGTCGTGATGAGGACGCGCTCGCCGCGCGCGGCCGTCTTGCGGATCTCAGAGAGCACATCGTCCACCTGGGTCGTCACCGGGCGCACCTCGACCTCGGGGTCGACGAGTCCGGTGGGGCGCACGACCTGCTCGACCACCTGGGAGGAGTGCTTGGCCTCGTAGCCGCCGGGGGTCGCGGAGACGAAGATCATCTGCGGCGCGAGGCTCTCCCACTCCTCGAACTTGAGCGGCCGGTTGTCGAGCGCGGACGGCAGGCGGAAGCCGTATTCGACCAGCACTTCCTTGCGCGAGCGGTCGCCCCGATACATGGCGCCGAGCTGCGGGATCGTCTGATGGCTCTCGTCGACGACGAGGAGTGCGTTCTTCGGCAGATAGTCAAAGAGGCACGGTGGCGGCTCCCCGGGCGCACGACCCGAGAGGTAGCGCGAATAGTTCTCGATGCCGGCGCAGTAGCCGACCTCCTTGATCATCTCCATATCGAAGCGGGTGCGCTGCTCGAGCCGCTGCGCCTCGACCAGCCGCCCGGCATCGCGCAGCTCCTTCAGTCTCATGCGCAGGTCCTCACGGATCTGATCCACCGCACCGACGAGCCGCTCGCGCGGGGTGACATAGTGGGTGCCGGGATAGACCGTGAAACGCGGGATCTTGCGCACGATCGCTCCGGTCAGGGGATCAAACAGCGTGATCGAGTCGATCGTGTCATCGAACAGCTCGACCCGCACCGCCTCGCGCTCGGACTCGGCCGGGAAGATGTCGATGACGTCGCCGCGCACCCGGTAGGTGCCCTGCGTGAGATCGAGCTCATTGCGCGTGTACTGCATGTCGGCGAGCCGCCGCAGCAGCGCCCGCTGATCCCAGCGGTCGCCGCGCTTCAGATGCAGCACCATGGCGAGGTACGCCTGCGGGTCGCCTAAGCCATAAATCGAGGAGACGGTCGCGACGATGATCGAGTCGGGCCGCTCGAGGAGCGCCTTGGTGGCCGAGAGGCGCATCTGCTCAATGTGCTCATTCACCGAGGCGTCCTTCTCTATATAGGTATCGGAGGACGGGACGTACGCTTCTGGCTGGTAGTAGTCGTAGTAGGAGACGAAGTACTCGACCGCGTTGTGCGGGAAAAACTCGCGAAATTCCCCATAGAGCTGCGCTGCCAGCGTTTTGTTGTGGGCGAGCACCATCGCGGGGCGCTGCACGCGCTGGATCGCCTGGGCGACGCTGTAGGTCTTGCCCGATCCCGTGACGCCCAGGAGCGTCTGGTGCGCGAGGCCCTCGTTCAAGCCTTCGACGAGCTTGCCGATCGCCTGCGGCTGATCACCCGAGGGGGAGAAGTCCGCCTCGAGCTCGAAGGGCCGATGTTCCGTCTGGTCCATGGACCGGTACTGTGCTGTAAAATTGGGTTGAAGTGCGCGGCGGCCTCAATGGCCGCCGCGGACGCAATCTCCTAATATAGCGGCTCGAAGCGACTTTCAAAGGACTAGAGGAGTCCGCGATCTTGGCCGTCTCCCGCCGCGTCCAGCGAGTCAAGCCCTCCCCCACCCTCGTCGTCACCGCCCGCGCCGCACGCCTCAAGGCAGAAGGCAAAGATGTCATCGGCTTAGGCGCCGGCGAGCCCGATTTCGACACCCCGGCGCACATCGCGCAGGCGGGCATCGATGCCATCAAGAGTGGCTTCACCCGCTACACGAACGTCGAGGGAATCGATGAGCTGAAGGACGCGATCATCGCGAAATTCCAGCGCGACAACGGCTTGACCTACGAGCGCTCGCAGATCCTCGTTTCCTCGGGCGCCAAGCAGACGGTTTACAACCTCTGCATGGCGGTGGTGGACCCGGGCGATGAGGCGGTGATCCCGGCGCCCTACTGGGTCTCCTACCCCGACATGGTGATGCTCGCCGACGGGCTGCCCGTGATGCCGCTCGCGGGCTTCGCGCAGGGCTACAAGATCACGCCGCGCCAGCTCGAGGCCGCGATCACGCCGAAGACCCGCCTCGTCATCCTGAACAGCCCCTGCAACCCCACCGGCGCCGCCTACACGCGTGCCGAGCTCAAAGCGCTCGGCGAAGTGCTGATCGAGCATCCGCGCATCGTGATCGGCACCGACGACATGTACGAGAAGATCTATTGGGGAGCGGAGCCCTTCTGCAGCCTGGTGAGCGCGGTGCCCGAGCTCTACTCACGCACCGTGACGATCAACGGCGTCTCCAAGGCCTACGCGATGACGGGCTGGCGCATCGGCTACTGCGGCGGGCCGAAGGAGATCATCGCGGCGATGGCGACGATCCAGGGCCAGTCGACCTCCAACGCCTCGAGCATCTCGCAGAAGGCCGCGGCGGCCGCGCTCAGCGCCGATCAGGGCTGCGTCACCAAGATGAACCACGCGTTCAAGCAGCGCCGGGATTTCGTGGTGCGGGCGCTGAATTCCATGCCCGGCGTCAGCTGCCTGCCGGGCGACGGCACCTTCTATGCGTTCGCGGAGGTCTCGCGCGCGATTGCCGCGCTCGGCTGCCGCGACGATAACGAGTTCGCCGAGCTCCTCCTGAACGATGCGGGAGTGGCGGTCGTGCCGGGCTCAGGGTTCGGGGCTCCCGGGCACGTCCGTCTTTCCTTCGCCTCCAGCATGCACACGCTCGAGAAGGCGCTCGACCGCATCGCGCGCGTCCTCGTGACACGCGTCGTCGCCGAGACCGCCTGACGCGGGAGGCGGCCGCGCGTCGCTTGCGGCCGCGACCCGCGAGGTGAGGCACTCCCATGATCTGGTCCGCGATCGCCGATGCGCTCGTCGTAGTCCATTTCGCGTTCACGGCGTTCGTCATCTTCGGCGGCTTCCTCACCTGGCGCTGGCCGTGGCTCGTACTGGCGCATCTGCCGGCGCTCGCCTGGGGTTGCTGGATCGAGGTGTCGCACTCCATCTGCCCGCTCACGCCACTCGAGAACCACTGGCGCCAGCTCGCAGGCGAGGCCGGGTACCGGGAAGGCTTCCTCGCGCACTACCTGGTGCGGGTGCTCTATCCGCCGGGGCTCACCTGGCACATCCAGCAGGAGCTGGCGGCACTCCTCATCGCGATCAACGTGGTGGCCTACGTGGGGCTCGTGCGGCGGAACCGCCGCCGGGCTTAAGCCGCGCAAGTGCGATGTTTCCTTGACTCCGCGAAGGCCCGTACCTGAGAATCCGCGCCCTTCGCGAGTCCCGCTCGGTTCCCCGGTAGCTCAGCGGTAGAGCATCGGACTGTTAATCCGTTGGTCGTAGGTTCGATTCCTACCCGGGGAGCCAATTCTTTATTTAACAGTGTGTTCCAGAGTTTCTTTCGAGTGAATTGTACGCCGAGGTCATTCCCGTCTCGCCCTCACACCAAATTGCTGTTAGTCACCTAATCAGTAAGGTATCAGCTTTGTGGCGCTTCCCAGCGCGCGCGAACTCACGATCCACCGTCACCAGCGTAAGCCCATCGGACAAAGCCACTGCAAGGTGCAATGCGTCCAAGGTGCGCAGCGAGGTGTCCATCGAAGCGACCAGCAGGCGCGCCTTGATGAAGTGTTCTGTGTTCAGGGAAATTCGTCGATAAAAGCCTTCAGCAACGTGGTTCGAGAACAGATCGAGAATCTCCTTGGCCTCACGTTGCCTTAACTCACCCAGCCGGTACTTCTTTGAAATCAGGGAACAAAACTCGACTTCGCTCAGAACGCTGATAACTGGAGTCTTTAACTGTCGGAGCGCCTTTTCTGCGGCTGCGCTGAGCGCCTCCGGACAGTAATAGGCCCCTAGAATGCTCGTATCGACGTAGCCGCTTTCATCGGCCATCGCGTTCCTCACGCAGTAATTGCACGGCGGGCGTTCCGGCGCGGCCTATCCCCTGTCGAAACTCTATAAGCGACGGCAGCGGCTTCACGGTCTTCGGCGCAGGAATGAGCTTCGCCACCGCCTTGCCCTGGCGAGTGATCACAATCTCCTCGCCGGCCTCCGCACGATCTATTAGATCTGGCAGCTCCTGCCGCGCCTGCTTAATTCCAACGTGTTTCACGGGTGGCCTCCGACAATGTGTACACCATAAGTGTACACATTTAGGCCTACCAGTCAATCATTGGTAGATGCAGCCGGTGCGGCCTGAAGGACATCGCTGACAGGTTCGCGCGAGGGGACTTCGACGCACCGATAGACATTCAAGGCGCGGAGATGCCGGGGCTCGCCGCCCTTAAGGCGGCTGCCCCCGGAGAACTCCACGTGCGCTATCTGCTCGCCTCCCCGCTTTCCGAAGCGCAGATTCAGTGCAGTTGCCAGCTTTGAACTCGGGAGCCCTTGCACCCATATCAATTCGGAGCCGCAATCCTAGTAAGTGTTCGCACCCCTCCCCACTACCCACACGACATCTCTCATCTGCCACCTAATAGCCTCTCAAATCGCGCCTGGAAAAAGCGCAGATATTTTGGCTCGTAGACGAGGCGCAGGCCGCGAGCTGCGTGGCGCTCCTCGTATACAGCTATGGCGGATTCTGCAGTCAGGTCCATATGGGCCTGAGTGTAGACGCGCCGCGGGATCGTGAGCCGAACGAGCTCCAGCGCCGGGTAGTAGTGCTTCCCGGTGTCCCGATCGCGCCCGGCTGAGACGATGCCCCGCTCCATGGTTCGCACGCCCGAATCCTCATAGAGCTGCGCCGCCAGTGTTTGCGCCGGAAACTGATCCTGCGGAATGTGCGGGTAGAACGCTTTGGCATCGAGATAAACGGCGTGGCCACCGACTGGCCGGACGATGGGCACGCCCGCGTCTATCAGCTTGTTTCCGAGATACTCAACTTGGCCAACGCGCGCGCGGATGTGGTCATCCTGCACCGATTCGACGATCCCGCGGGCCATCGCCTCCATATCGCGCCCTGCCATACCACCGTATGTGTGCAGACCCTCGTACACGACAACAAGATTGCTGGCTTCCTCATAGAGTGCGGTGTCATTGAGCGCCAGCCAGCCGCCGATATTGACGAGGGAGTCCTTCTTACCACTCATCGTGCAGCCATCGGTGAAGGAGCAGAATTCGACAAGTATCTCGGCGACGCTGTGGTCTTGGTATCCCGGCTCTCGCTGCTGGATGAAATACGCGTTCTCGACCGCGCGGGTGGCGTCCAGGATGACGCGAACGCCGTGGCGCCGGGTTAGGTCCCGAACCTCACGCATATTGGCCATCGATACGGGCTGGCCGCCGGCCATATTGACGGTAGCGCCGACACAGATGTACGGGATCCGGTTCGGGCCGACCTTCTTGATCAGGTGCTCGAGTGCGCCCAGATCGACGTTGCCCTTGAACGGTCGATCGACCGTCGGGTCATGCGCCTCGGGGACGATGACGTCCACGAAAGTCCCACCGGCGAGTTCCTGGTGCAGCCGGGTCGTCGTGAAATACATGTTTCCCGGCACAAAGTCCCCGGGCTTGACCAGCATGCGCGAGAGCAGGTGCTCGGCGCCGCGGCCTTGATGCGTTGGCACCACATACTTATAACCGTAGTGCTTCTGGATGGCCTCCTCCAGGTGATAGAAGTTGCGGCTGCCGGCGTAGGCTTCATCGCCCAGCATCATGCCTGCCCACTGCCAATCGCTCATGGCGTTCGTCCCGCTGTCGGTCAGAAGGTCGATGTAAACGTCCTCGGACCGCAGCAGAAACGTGTTGTAGCCGGCGGCGGCGATCGCCTGGCGACGCTGATCCAGGGTCATCATCCGGATCGGCTCGATGACTTTGACCTTCCAGGGCTCCGCCCACGAGCGACGCCGGGCCGTCCTGCCGCTGCCAGCGGAACCCGACGGCCCCGTCTGGTCGGGGATGCTCATCTTCGTCTCCTCACCCTTCGGCTGTATTCCGGGGCGAATCCTGTACGGGCAACCGCGTGCCGAGAAAATCACACAGTCGAAGTCTCCCCAATGTGAGCGAGCTCCCGCGACAGCGCCCGATCAGTCAACGGCTCGAATGCCAGCACCAAGAACTGGCGAATGCGTGAGTCCAGTGTACTGAAGGCCTCTTCAAATTCTGAGCGGATGTCCATCTCACCGCCGACGAAGGCACCCGGGTCACGCATATACCACCGCGCAATTATTGTATTCGGGCTCCAAATCGACCCTGCCGCGTACACATCAGCGAGCGCGATCAAGAACCGCACGGGCGGCTTGTCTAGACCCCAGAATTCGCCCCACATTCTGTTGCGCAGCCCTTGCGTTGCAATCCCGTGGCCGCTCAGACACTCAAGCGCGTAAGAGTTCACCTGCCCATAGGGGACTTCCCCGGCGCTCGCTGCGCACACGCGCGTTTGTGCCAGGTGCCTGAGAATCGCTTCAGCCATGATCGATGCGGCCGTATTCGCCTTACATAGAAAGAGCGCAAGCGGCAGCGGTGCGCTGGGCATCGATGATGATGCAACGTTCATTGAGCCCGTCAGCGGGGAGGCGGGCCTGGCGCTGGCGACTCGCTGTCACAGCCGCGAGCGCGAGTGCTACGGCACGCCAAAGCGACCCCGAGCATCAGCCGGTGATCAGTAAGAACAAGAAACCCCCAAAATACTCGCCGAGTAGCCCCTCGGCCTCGCATGCCACCTAAACACCATCGACCAACGCGAGCCATACGCATAACCTCTTATGGCGCGCTCGCCTTCGCGCTCTCGACCGTTGGTGCTCTACCCGGGAGCATTCGCGCCAGCACCTGGTCACGCAAAATGAGCCGATGGTAAAGGGCCGCGGCGATATGAAGGGTCACGATCGCCAGGAGCGTGTAACCCAGGAATGTGTGCACATCGCCTGCTAGAAAACCCGACTTGGACCCGCGTGGCAGCAATGCGGGTAGAGCCAGGCGAGGAAAAAGTGTTATGCGCCAGCCGTGCGATGATGCGGCCGCCCACCCGAGTAGCGGCACGACGAGCAGCAGGAAGTAGAGCGTCGCGTGGCTCACTCGTGCCCCTGCGCGTAGCCAACGAGGCTCGGTTGCGATGGCGCCCGGTGTCCTGTGTCGCAAGCGCCAGGAGACTCGCGCAAGGGTGGCGAGGCCGATCAGGGCCCCCACTGTCAGATGCAGGGCGATTAAGCGGTCAAGCTTCGTCTGCGGCCCAATATCCGGCATCGCCCATGCGATGCCGAATTGAACGGCTACGAGGAGCGCAACCAGCCAGTGGAGCGCCTTCGCAACAGGGTGATATCGCGTTTCAGAGGCCTGCAAATCTTGCGACATAGTCCACTCCGTCATGCTCGAGCGCAGATCTTGCGCGAGACCGCTCAGTCGGCCAGTGCGCGCTCATCGCAGACACCAGAAGCGCGCGCCCTGCTCCTCCAGAAATGCCTCGGCGCGACTGCCCTCGAGCATGGCGAAGGTCGCGAGCATCCCGGCCTCGACGCAGCTGGCCGCGGCCACGGTCACCGAGCGCGGCGTGTCGCGGACCGGCCAGCCGGACCTCGGATCGAGGATGTGGCCATAGCGCACTCCATCGCGCAGCAGGAATCGGTGCGTATCGCCACTGGTCGCAAGGCCGCCCCGGCTGAGTTCCAATAGCAGACGCGCCTCGCGCTCGGTATCGGGGCGTTCCACGCCAACTTGCCAGGGGCCCGTGCCGGGTGCGCGATTGGCAGCCAGGTCTCCTCCGAAATTGACCAGTGCGGCTCCGGCAAAGCGCGCAGCGACGAGCCTCAGTACGCGGTCCACCGCGTACTCCTTGCCGATGCCGCCGAAGTCGATCTGCATTCCCGCGGGCAGAGTGATACGGGGAGATTGCCAGCGGATCTTCTCGAACCCGATGAGTGGCAGGAGCGCGGTGACTGCGGCAGGATCGGGTAGGCGGTCGGACCCGTCGAATGTCCAGCAGCGGCGCAGGACGCCCGAGGTGATGTCGAAGCGCCCCTGCGAAAGCGCGTGACACTGCGCGGCGTAGTCGAGCAGCGCGGCCGTCTCGCCATCCACCACGACCGCGTGACCCTGGCTACGGTTGATCACACTGACGATGCTCTCGGAGCGGTAGCGACTGAACTTGGCCTCGATGCGCCAAGCCTCCTGTGCCGCGACACGGCCCAGCTCGTGCGCCGCGTCTGCCTCCGCCTCCAGCAGCAGCTCGCAGGGGCTCGCCATCGCGACGAAGCACGCCGCGACAATCCCACCCTCGCGCGGCACCACCTCAAACTCGGGCGCATGAGGAGGCGGCGACGCCCCGCCGGCTGCAGCGCGCCCCGCGCTCATCGCTAGTACTCCAGGTGCCAGCTCAGCTGCACGATGGTCGCCTTGAGATTCGGGTTGAGATCGAGCCCCTGCAGCGCGGCGAGTGAACTTGATTGGTCGCTGGGCCTCTGCTCGTACTGCTCGAGACGCAGGCTCAGCTCGCCGTTGCGCCCGGTGGCAATGCCGAACTTGAGCCCGAAGGTCGTGGCAGCGAAGGCAGCCAGCCGGGGATCTGCGGACATGTAAGTAGGCGCGGCAACCGTCTCGATCAAATAGAGGTTGTAGAAATCTGAGGCGGACTGATGGTACCAGCGCGCGTGCGGCTCAAGATACATGCCGGAGCCGAGATCGATCCGCAGTTTCGCGTCCACCGTATCCGAGCCGATACCCCAGCTGTCCATGCTGCGCCGGTACGCCAAGTCAAGGACGGTGGGACCCAACGCCACCTTGTTGACCCAGTAGAGGCTCTGCCTCGTGCGAGTATCCGGCCGATTCTCATAACGGTAGCCCGTCACCGCGCCCGTGTCATCGACCAGCGAGATAATCCGGTACGGATCGGTGAGGTACCCCTGTGAGTGGTCGAAGGTGTAATTGAGCTCCGTGAGCCAGTTGCGGCTCATGACTTGAGTTACGCCGATGAGGCCGCCGGCAACGTTTTTTGTCTGGCTCGGCTCCTTCTCATACAGCGCGTAATCGCCGCCGGCTAGCGGATTACCCCCATGCGCATGAATCCGGTCGTACTCCTCGTTGACTCCCGCCGAGAGCGTGGTGTTCTTCTCGTTGAAGTCGTGACTCAGCCCGGCGTGTGCCGCCACCGAGTCGAAATCATGCTCGGTGGACCCGTGCCCGCCGTACGAGAGCGTGTTGTCGAGCCCGATCGGTTGCGACCAGTCGAGGTCGCCCGCAATGCGCGCCTCCTTGAAATGCGGATCCTGCGGCAAATCGCCCGGGGCGACCGTATAGAGAGTGGTCTTATAGCCGGGTTTCGGCGTCAGGCTGGTGCTCGAGGGGCTTGCAAAGGTCTGCGGCGTGCGCGCCGGGATGGCGCCATTGGGGGTGGCCCCTGAGAGCGTATCGAGCGTCACCGTTCCGTCGAGAAGCCGTTGATCCCCGAAGTCCTTCCTCAGGCTCACCACGGGCTCGATCGTCTGGACCCGGCCCGCGTTCTCCTTGTAGTAGAGAACGTCTGCGTCAATCTGCAGGGGCAGCGCGGCAGCATCTTCGGGCGCCGCCTGGGCCCGCGCCGTGTCCGACAACAGCGCGCAGCTCGCTGCCATCAGGCCGAGGTGCAGCGGCGATGCCGGCCGCTTCAGTTGCATCCGCAACCCCCGCCCCCGAAGCTGCGGCCGCCGCTCGCGGCTTCCTTGCTGAAGTAGATGTGATCATCGATGACCGCATCGATCGGTTCGGCGTTGAGCGCCATCTCGGGCCGCGCGAGGATTTCGCGCTGCCAGGGCTTGACACCCATCGCACTGCAGGCGCACGCGGCGAGCATCAGCCCCGACAGGATCGCGAGACGGGCGAGACATTGAATGCGCACGGGTTCTTTCTCCGCGGAAATCAGTGCGCGAGCACCAGTGCACGGATCTGCTGCCTCAGAGTATCGCGGTCGCGCAACAGAAAGCCCTCATGGCGCGACTGAACGTGGCCGTTACGGTCGATCAGGAAGCTCGTGGGCATCCCCCCGACGCCGAACTTCTCGGGCAGCAGGCCGTCCGGGTCATAGACGATGCGAAACTGCGCGGGGTGCTCGCGCAGGAAACGGTCGGCATCGGCGCGCTCGCGGTCGACGTTGACCGCAATGACTACCAGGCCGTCATGCCCGAGCTCGCCCTGCAGGCGATTCATCCAGGGAAACGACTCCCGGCAGGGGGCGCACCAGGAGGCCCAGAAATCCAAATACACCACCCGGCCTTTGAACGCCGGCAGATCGAGCAAGTCGTCGGCGCTGGCTGCAGTTGCCGGCGGCGATGGGGCAACGAGGAGCAGCAGGGTCGCAGCCAGTGCTGCGAGCGGTTGGAGGCACCCGGAACGGGCCTGGCGCCTCATTCCGGAACCAAGCACCGGCGCCCTAGAATTTCTTGCTGATGCCGACATATATCCCGTGCGGCATCACGCCCAGAATGTAGGGAGTGTTCGGGTTCCGGTGCATCAGCCACCCGGCCCCGGTACCGAGCGCAAAGCCGGCGAGGACGTCCGACTGCCAATGTGCCTGCACTTTCATGCGCGCGATGCCGTCGTAGATGGGCAGCGCCTCGAGCGCATAGGTGAAGGGGTGATCGGGCCCGTATTCCAGTACGAAGGGCGTGACGATCGAGCTCACCTCGGTCACTTCCCCGCTTGGAAAGCTCTGGTTACCGTGGCCCTTGAACCAGAGACTCGGATCGTTGTTGCTGTCGATCGGCCGCACCCGGGAGAACGCGTACTTCATGGCCAAGGCAACGATGCCGGACGCCGCAGAGGCGTCCACCGACTGCCAGAGGGTCCGGCCGAGGCGTGTTTCACCGCCCTCCCACAGCGCCCCGCCCACCTCGCCGGCGACCAGGCCGTACTCGAGCACCTCCTGGTAGCTGCGCTTCCAGATGCCGCCGTTGTCGTAGGTCCACTCGTGATCGATCCCGAATGGGCCCCCACCAGCGAGACAGGCAGGCACTCTTGCGAGCAGCAGCAGCGAGAAAAGCCACGCCGCGAGTGCCTTATGCTCGCACTTGAAGCACGGGGGTGTCGCCGCGTGAGTTCGCATGGCAAAGGCAGGATAGAAGGCTCACGCTTAAGGCAGACTTAAGCCGACCCGTGCTCGAATCAGCCAACGGATATAAGGAATGCGGTCGTGCGGATTCTGCTGGTAGAGGACGACGACATGCTCGGCGAGGCCGTTCGGGATGGATTGCGTCAGGAGAGCTATGTCGTCGATTGGGTACAGGACGGCGGCGCCGCGCAGGCGGCGCTGTCTACCGCGGTCTTCAGCGCCGTCGTGCTCGATCTGGGTCTGCCGAGAACCGACGGCCTCAGCGTGCTGCGCTGGCTGCGGCAAAGCGGACAAACCACGCCGGTCGTCATCGTGACGGCACGCGATCGCGTCACCGACCGAATCACAGGGCTGGATGCCGGCGCAGACGACTACCTGATCAAGCCCTTCGACATCGACGAGCTCACGGCGCGCCTGCGCGCCATAACTCGTCGCGTGGTCGGCTGCGCCGAGTCCACACTGACCGTCGGCGAGGTGGTGCTCGACCTGCACCAGCGAGTGGTCACCCATCAGGGCGAGCCGGCGCCATTGACCGCGCGCGAGTACGCGGTCGTCGAGCTGCTGATGCGTAAGGCGGGCTGCCTGGTGACGCGCGCCGAGATCGAGGAGGAGCTGTATGGATTCGAGGACGATATCGCGAGCAACGCAATCGAGGTCCACATTCACAACCTCCGGCGCAAGCTCGGGCCGCACTTCATCAGCAATGTCAAAGGACGCGGTTATCGGGTCGACAATGCCCGTTAAGGCCGAGCGGCCATGGTCGCTGCGCCGGCGGATGGCGCTCGCGGTCGCGGGGGCGGCGTGCCTGGTGTTTCTGATCCTTGGACTCCTCGTTTATCACGCGGTAGCGAGCAGCACGGCTGCACAGTTTGATGAACTGCTGCAGCAGCAGGCGACGCTCGCCCTGCGCTACGCGGATCACGAATACAACGAGGGCGAGAGCGTGGTGCCGCGCTCGCCCGACGCGGCGATGCGCGCGATGCCGCTCGACGTCGTCTACCAGATCACCACTCGCGCCAATCAATTCCTCTACCGCTCGCCAGGCGCGCCGCAGGCACCGCTCGCCATCGACCACGGAACAGGGTATTCCAACGCCGTGCTCGGCGGACGCTCCTGGCGCGTCTACTCGCTGAGCTCCGGCACCACGCCGCTCGTCGTTCACATCGCGGAGCCGTTCGAGTACCGCGATGCCGCGTTGTCGCGCATGCTCCACGCGGTCGCCCTGCCGCTGCTCTTTGCGCTGGTGCTCCTGACCGTGCTGATCGGCGTGGTGACCGAACGCGCCTTCCGGCCGGTGCGACGCATGGCGGCCGACCTCTCTGGACGCGGCGCCGACGATCTTTCCGCGGTCAACACGGCGGAGATGCCGGTGGAAACGCATGCGCTCGGGGTTGCGCTCAACGGCTTGCTTGCCAGGCACGCGGAAGTCCTCGCGCGCGAGCGGCGCTTCACGGCCGATGCGGCCCACGAGCTGCGCACGCCGCTCGCGGCTCTGCGCGCGCAGGCGCAGGTCGCTGCCCGGGCCGCGACACCCTCCGAGGCACGGCGCGCTCTCGACAAGCTGCAAGCGAATATCGGCCGGACCACACACTTGATGAGCCAGTTGCTGTCGCTGGCGCGCCTGGAGCCCGGATCCTCCTTCAGCGCCGGCCAGAGCACGCAGGCGAGCCTCGTGGTCGATCTGGTCCTGGAGGATTTGGCGCACGGGGTGCGCGAGAAGCAGGTCGAGATCACGCTCGAGGGTTGCCAGCAACGGCTACCCGGCTCTCCCGAGGTCCTCTACCTGCTGATCCGCAATCTCTTGGAAAACTCCATCCGCCACGTGAGTGAAAGGGGCCGAGTCGGCCTCACAGTGATCGAGCGCGACCGTTTCGCAGTGCTCGCGATCGACGACAACGGCCCTGGGATCCCGAGCGCGGAGCGCCCGCGTGCGCTGGAGCGCTTCTACCGCATACCCGGCAGCGCCTCGTCCGGCAGCGGCCTTGGGCTCTCAATCGTGGGAAGGGTCGTGGAGCTCCTGGCGGGTGAGATCGAGCTGTCGGATCCGGCCGTTGGAACGGGCCTCGTGGTTACGGTCCGCTTGCCAATCACGGGCGTGGGAACCCAGGACCAGACAGCCGCGTAGCCTGTCCATGCCGCAGTGCCTTCGGCCGCCGTTCCAGCGTCCCGGGCTGATGACACGGCGCTGCGGGGCGATGGGGTACGTGGCGCTGTTGGCGGGATTGCTGGTCTGGATGCAACCCGCCCGAGCGCAAACCGATGAGATACAGGTCTATGACGCCGAGATCACAGCCCCCGGGCAGTTCAATCTGACTTGGCATAACAACTTCACTCCATCCGGACGCACCCAGCCTGCGTTCCCGGGCGGGATCGTTCCCAACCACGCCCTCAACGGGGTACCGGAATGGGCCTACGGCGTCACGGACTGGTTTGAAGCCGGCACCTATCTGCCGGTCTACACGGTCACCAACGATGGCCGGCTGCTGTTCGACAGTGTCAAACTGCGCGCTCTATTTGTCGTACCCGACGCCCACGATCGCACGCTGTTCTACGGGCTGAACTTCGAGCTCAGCTATAACACGCCACATTGGGAACCAAGCCGCTTCTCGGGTGAGATGCGCCCGATCATCGGCGCTCACCTCGGCCAGTTCGATCTGATCGTCAATCCCATTCTGGATACGGATTTCACCCGCCTCGGCAAGCTCGATTTCGCGCCGGCTGCACGCATCGCTTACAACCTCAGTAACAAGGTCGCCGTTGCGATCGAGCACTACGCCGACTTCGGGCCGCTGCAGCACTTCAAACCCGCTGGGGAGCAGTCGCAGACGCTGTTCGGCGTACTGGACTACGGCACCAGCAGCAACGGCATAGAATTCGGCGTCGGCAAAGGCCTCACCCGCGCGAGCGATTCCTGTGTGCTCAAGCTCATGGTGATGCACGCTCTGTAGGGGAAAGCCGCGCGTATACGCGGGCCGTGAAGCAATTCGAGCTGCACCCGCTTTTGTCTAACCGCACCAGCGGGCGGCGGATCCAGATCACGGAATTGATTCGGCATGCGAACTAAGGAGAGGCGGAAATTTCAGCCAACACCTCAATCAGCTCGTCCGTTGAAAATGGCTTACGCAAGAAAGCGACGTAGCCGATTTCCATAGCCCGCCTTCTAACCGATTCACTATCATTTGCACTCATGAAAATTATCGGCGTGGTGAAGCCCGCTTGCGCGACTTGCTGCGCAAATTCAATACCACAACTATCGCCAAGCTCGATATCGACAAAGAGGCAGATCGCTTCAGTAGTCAGCGCAGCATCGAGGAACTCTTTTGCCGAGGCATAGAGTTCTGTGTCATATCCGCACGCCAACAACAAACGCCTCATGGCGCAGCGGATGCCCAGGTTATCGTCGATAACCGCAAGAACTCTGCGCTTCGTTGCCATGAAGAAGTATTAGGGAATGCGGCCGCACGGCTCGGGCGCCCGGCGCCGCGGCAAGCTCGAGTGTCGTCTCGAGCCAAGGTTTCTGGTGGGCGGCTTTATACGTGCCAGTTCGCAAGTATGTATTGCTATGATGGGCCAAAGCGTTGTCGCCCCAGGCCACCCGCAACAGCAGCACTGAGCGCGAAGCTCGTGAATGACCTCGATTCCAAGCGTCTTGGCGCGCTGCCGACTGCCGCAGGATGGATTGCTCGGCTTGCCTATACACGCGCGCGACGAGCTGGCATTGAGCTAAAACCGCTTCTGAAGAAGGCGGGGTTGACGGAACACCAGATCAAGGACCGCGGAGCTCGACTCCCAGTCCACCATCAGATCGAGTTCCTAAATCTCGCTGCGCATGCCTTGCGGGACGAGTTTCTCGGTTTTCACCTCGCGCAGTTACCTGATCTTCGAGAGATGGGATTGCTCTTTTATGTTGCGGCCTCCTCAGAAACGTTGGGGGACGCTTTGCAGCGAGCGGCGCGCTACAGCTCAATTGGTAACGAGGGATTGTCGCTAAAGTGTCTCGAGCAAGAAGAGATGCGGATCGCGTTCGAGTATGTCGGTATCGCCCGTCACTCGGATCGGCATCAGATCGAGTTCTTTATGACGGTGCTGATCCGCTTATGCCGGCAGCTGACGGGCCTGCGCCTAATGCCGAGCCGCGCGCGACTCACCCATCGCCGCAGCAACCAGGGCGGTTCTGGACTCGCTGCATACTTCGGCCGCAACATGACTTTTGGAGCAAGAGCAGACGAGCTGACTTTCGTTGGGAGCATCAAGGACATCACAGTTACCAGTGCTGACCCGTACCTTAACGAGCTCTTGGTGGCGAATTGCGAGCAAGCTCTTTCTCATCGACCGATGAACCGGGGCACGTTTCGGTCGGCGATAGAGAACGCAATTGTTCCATTGCTGCCGCACGGGGGGGTGCGCGCGCCGGAGATCGCCGCGAGACTCGGCTTGAGCCAGCGCACCTCAGCGCGCCGGCTCGCACTGGAGGGCGTGACCTTCTCAGGAGTTCTTGAATGCCTGAGAGGCGATCTTGCAAGGCAATATTTGTCGGATCCGGACTTGTCGATATCGCAAATTGCGTGGCTGCTTGGCTATCAGGAAGTCAGCGCATTCACGCATGCGTTCAAGCGTCGCACGGGCAAGACGCCCCGGGAGGTCCACGCTCGGCAGGCGCGGCGCTCTAATCCAGATGACCTTCTAGTGGCGTCAAAACGCTAGGGAGATCGCGGATGGACCTGTCGACCGCGAGAATCAGGGTGCGATCATTCTCAAACCTAACCCGCATGGTCGCGATCCAGAGTTGCTCAAAGCGCTCGACCGCTCTTTCTTGCGCGCCGCCCGGCACAATCGTCGAGGTACGGAACCAACTCCGCTTGCGTGCCAGCAAGTCGGGGTAACGCTTGGGGTAGCTCTATCAGGCGAGCAAGCCGTATTCGCTGAGCCAATCGGTAACATGCTCCATGCGCTGAGCGAGCCCAGGACCTACGGAGATCACCAACACCCTGTCGTGAGTCTTGAGCGGCGAACCACGGCGCGACTTCGGAGACTTAAGCTGCTCCAGAACCTGCCCCGGTTGAACGGCGGCTGAAGTGGCTAGCAAGTAACTGACCGTTGACCCGTCGTAAGAGGACATCGCGGGCTGCACGTTTCCAATCTCCTTCAGAGCCTCCTGCAACAGAGGCAGCGACTCCTCGATGCGATCGCGCAGATCGGTCCCCCTGTCGAAGCAGACCAGCACCAGGTATGGGATAAAGTCCTCATCCTCACTCATCGTTTGTTCTCACTAGCTCTTTGATGCTGCAACTTGCGGCGCGCAGTTGCTTGCGGCGTCAGCGCGGGTGTAGCCACGACGGTAGAAAAGAATACGCATCGAGCTTCAGGTTCCGATCGTATGAGACGCGATGCTTGTCGAGCAGCGCCTGTAATCGGCCCTCCTTGTGAGCATCGAAGACATCGGTGCAGCCACCCACGAACTCCCCGCCGACGAAGATCTGCGGAATCGTGCTAACCGAGGTGCGTGCGCTCAAGGCTGCCCTGATCTCTCCACCCCGGTTGTCCGCCTGGTATTCGACCGAGTCGAGATCGACCGAACGGTAAGAAATTCCCTGCTTTGCGAACATCCTGCGCACCGACCAGCAGAACTCGCACCACTCGAGCGCGAACATCACGACCGGCTGTGCCGGGTCCGCTATTGTGCGCGCTACAAACGCCTTGGCATCGGCTGGCACTGCCTGCGGCACGCTCGTCGGACCCGGCGGAGCTGCAGCTGAGGGCGCATCAAAGCGATAGTTCGGCGTTGAGCGCGCGATGGCCAGCTCCTCGTCGGTCATGTCCACGGGGATATCGCTGAAGAGCGGCGTGCTCAAATAGCGCTCACCCGTATCAGGCAGCATGCACAGGACATTCGCGCCCGGCGCGGCTTCATGGCAAATCTGCAGCGCGCCAGCCAGCGTTGCTCCGCCCGAAATACCCACGAAAATGCCTTCCTTCTGCGCCAGCTCGCGCGCCAGCTTCAGGGATTGCGCCCCGTTGACTGGAACGACCCGGTCGATCAATTTCAGTGCGACCGCATCCTCGGTAAGCTTCGGAATGAAGTCGGGGCTCCAGCCCTGCATCAGATGCGGACGGAAGTTGGGATGGCTGCCGGCCGGCGAGCGATCGGGATTGCGAGACTGCGCAACACCGCTGCCGAGAAGCTGCGAGTTATCCGGCTCACACACGATAATCCGTGTTTCAGGGCTGCGCTCGCGCAGCACCCGCGCGACGCCCTTCAGCGTACCGCCGGTGCCGAAGCCGGTGACGAAATAGTCGAGGGGTTCGCCTGCGAAGGCGGCGAGGATTTCCGGTGCAGTCGTGCGGGAATGTGCCTCGGCGTTCGCTTCATTTTCGAATTGACGGCACAGAAACCAACCGTGCATCTGCGCGAGCTCGACCGCTTTCGCCAGCATCCCGCTGCCCTTGAGGCCGGCCGGGGTGAGCACGACCCGCGCGCCGAGAAAGCGCATCAGCTTGCGGCGCTCGACGCTGAAGTTCTCAGCCATTGTTACCACCAGCGGGTAGCCCTTCTCGGCACACACCATCGCGAGCCCGATCCCCGTGTTACCACTGGTCGCCTCGATAACCGTCTGTCCCGGCTTCAGACTGCCGCTACGTTCAGCGTCCTCGATGACGCCGAGCGCGAGGCGATCCTTGACAGATCCCATTGGATTGAAGGCTTCGATCTTGACGTACAGCTTCACGTGCGCCGGGGCGAGCTTCTTGATCTTGACCACTGGCGTGCGGCCGATCGTTTCAAGGATGCTGTCAAACCTGTTCCTGGACCGATCCATAGGAGGACCCCCTCTTCAATGACACGGCATTCTTAGACCCGCTGGCAGGAAACAGCAAAAACGCCGCCTTTCGGCCAGCAGCGAGACCGACATCGGCAGACGGCGCGCGAGTCCGCTGCGTGTCAACACGTACCATGCCACACAGGTTTCGTGGGACATGAGCCGGGGTAGCCAGCGGGTTCTAGCCCGGTTTACTAATCAAGAATAATCAGTAAGTTACAGGCCGGGCAGGCCTTGGCGCGCCCCTCAGCCCGCATGCGTGCCCGATGACACGGCCTCCGTTGACTGCGCGTGCGGTGTGAAGTCTAGCCAGACCTCACCGTCTTTGACGCGCACTTCATAACGGGCCGCGCAGCCCAAATCGGGTTCCGCTGCCACCCCGTCGCGAAGCCCGATCACCCACCCATGGAGCGGGCAGGTGACGTGCTCGCCGTGCACGATCCCCTGCGACAAAGGGCCTCCCTTGTGTGGGCAGCGGTCACGGAGAGCGAAGATCTGGTCGTCAGCGGTCCGAAATATGGCGAGGCTGACTCCCCCAAAGTTGACCGTGCGGGCGCCGAGCGCCGGGATGTCCCGGACTGCGCAGACCCTCAACCACCGACTCATCGCTGCGGAACCTTAAGTTTCAGGTGGCGCGCAGCGATTCAAATTCATGCCGCGCAACGCCGTCGACCCGCTGCTTCCAGGGGTCCGGCTCCTCGCTGATGGCGAACTGCAGCCGCTCATAGAGCGCTTTGCGCTCTTGGCGATTGCCGACGACCTTGGCCTTGCAATACTCCAGTCCGACGCGCGCGACGAAGTGCACGGTTCGTTCCAGATAATAGCCCTCCTCCCGGTACAACTGCAGAAAAGCGCCGGCGTATTCCAGCACCTCTTCCCGGCTGTCGACCTTGGCAAAGAACTGCGCAACCTCGGTCTTGATGCCGCCATTTCCGGCCACGTATATCTCCCAGCCCGACTCGACCGCAATCACGCCGACGTCCTTGATGCCCGCCTCAGCACAATTGCGCGGGCAGCCGGACACCGCCAGTTTGACTTTGTGCGGGGCGTACATGCGCCACAGCGAGCGCTCCAGCTCGATACCCATCCGAGTGGAGTCCTGAACGCCAAAGCGACACCACTCCGATCCAACGCAGGTCTTCACCGTCCGCAGCGCCTTGGCATAGGCGTGGCCTGAAGGCATGTCGAGATCGCGCCACACCGCCGGCAAATCCTCCTTCCTCACTCCAAGGAGATCGATGCGCTGGCCGCCGGTGACCTTGACTGTCGGAATCTGGTACTTGTCCACGACGTCGGCGATGCGGCGCAGCTCGGCCGCACTGGTCGAGCCGCCCCACATACGCGGGACCACCGAGAATGTGCCGTTCTTCTGGATATTGGCGTGCGCCCGCTCGTTGATGAACCGGGACTGAGGATCGTCCTGGGCCTCGCGCGGCCACGTCGACAGCACGTAATAGTTGAGTGCCGGTCGGCACTTGGCACAGCCGTTCGGCGTGCCCCAGGCCATCATCTTCATGGCCGCATCCGCGGACAGCAGGTGCTGCTCGCGGATCGTGCGGCGCACTTCCTCATGGGTGTGCTCGGTGCAGCCGCACAGCGCCTTCGCCTTGGGCGCGGGGGAGTAGTCCCCGCCGGCTGTGCTCATCAGAATCTGCTCGACCAGACCGGTGCAGGAGCCGCAGGATGAAGAGGCCTTGGTGTGCTTACGCACCTCATCGAGCGTGAACAGGCCTTGTTCCTTGATGGCCTTGACGATCGTGCCCTTGCACACGCCATTGCAACCGCACACCTCCATCGCATCCGTCATGGCGGCCGCACGCTCACGGCCCTGGTAGCCCCCATTGCCGAGATTGCGATCGCCGAACATCAGCTGGGGACGGAGCTGCGCGATATTGGTGCCCTCACGCAGCAGCCTGAAGTACCAGGCACCGTCGGCTGCGTCGCCGTACATGACGGTGCCCACGAGTTTGTCGCCCTTGATGACGAGCTTCTTGTAGACGCCGGCCGCTCGATCCGACAGGACGATCTCCTCCGCGCCCCCTCCGCCCTGGAAGTCACCGGCTGAGAACAGATCAATCCCGGTCACTTTGAGCCTGGTGGAGGGCACCGAGCCGCAGTATCGCCCGATGCCGTACTGTGCCAGGTGATTGGCGGCGACCCTGGCCATCTCAAAGAGCGGCGCGACCAGACCGTAGGCAATACCGCGGTGACTGACGCATTCGCCGACGGCGTAGATGCGTGGATCGAAGGTCTGCATCGTGTCGCTGACGACGATTCCGCGGTTGCAGTACAGCCGTGCCGACTCGGCGAGCTCGGTGTTGGGGCGAATACCGACGGCCATCACGACGAGCTGGGCCGGGAGCGGCTCCCCGTCGGTGAGCTGCACGGCGCACACCCGCCCGCCCGCATCGCCGAGAATGGCCTGCGTTTTCGCCTCGAGAAGAAAGCGTATGCCGCGCGCTTCCAGCGACTGCTGCAGCAGCTGCGCCGCGGCCCGGTCGAGCTGCCTCTCCATGAGCCAGGGCATCAGGTGCACCACCGTCACTCGCATGCCGCGCTGCCTGAGGCCATTGGCGGCCTCGAGGCCGAGCAGCCCCCCGCCGATCACAACCGCATCGGAAAAGCGGGCGGCCGCGTCGATTAAGCGGCGCGTGTCCTGCGCGTCGCGGTAGCTGATCACGCCCTCGAGCTCCCTGCCAGGCAGCGGCAGAATCACTGGTTTCGAGCCCGTCGCCAGCAGCAGGCGATCGTAGTCCGCGGCCGTGCCGTCCTCGCTGACGACGCGGCGGGCGGTGCGGTCGAGTCTCACCACCTTGCTGTTCAGGTGCAGCCGGATTCCGTGGCGTTCGTACCAGAGGAGGTCGTTCAGGATGATTTCGGAGAGCGCCTGTTCGCCGGCGAGCACCGGTGACAGGAGGATGCGGTTGTAGTTAGGGAGCGCCTCGGCGCCGAATACCGTGATGTCGTAAAGGTCAGGCGCGTACTTGAGCAGCTCTTCGAGCGTCCGCCCGCTCGCCATGCCGTTGCCCACCACGACCAAACGCTGTTTCTGCATTCACACGCCCTGCGGTCACACCCGAAACCTGCTGGAGCAACGAGCAAGATCAGTGCCACCGCCTTGGCGCATCGGATCGGCGGGCCTCACCCTCGCGAACGCCCTGTTTCGGGGCGCTCGCCTATCCCGGTGCGCCATGTTGGGTCAGGAATCACGAGCAGCCATCAGGCTGATGCGTCAGGAGGCTGCGTCGCGGTGGCATGGCGGTTGCATCCGGCTTTCGCAGCGGTGCGCAAGCCGACTTGGCTGGAAGACTTCACGGGGGGCGCGGATGGATCACGTGGGACCGAATGCTGTCCTTACAGCGATGGTGAATGCGGGAATCAATAAGGCGCGACTCCCGGCAAGTGATCTTCTGATCCGGGGCACTCTGTCGGGCGCGCTCCTCGGAACAGCAACCAGCCTCGCGCTCGGGGCTGCGGTGCAAACGGGTCAGAGCATCGTAGGCGCCCTGATCTTCCCGGCCGGCTTCGTGCTGATCGTGCTGCTCGGACTTGAGCTCGTTACCGGGAGCTTCGCGCTGCTTCCTCTCGCGTGGCTCGAGCGCCACGTGAACGCAGCCGAGGTGCTCAGGAACTGGGGCTGGGTGTTCCTCGGCAACCTGTTGGGTGCGTTGCTCTATGCCGCACTCCTTGTCACAGCGCTCTCGATGATGGGTAGCGCCCCTCAGCAGGATCCACTGGCTGCGAAACTGATTGCCGTCGCGACAGCGAAGACGCTCGGCTACGAGCATGCAGGACTTGCGGGCCTCGTAACGGTGTTCGTCAAGGCGATGCTGTGCAACTGGCTGGTTTGCCTCGGCGTCGTCATGGCGATGACCTCGACCTCCACCGTCGGCAAGATTTGCGCCGCCTGGCTGCCGATCGTGGTGTTCTTTGCCCAGGGCTTTGAGCACTCGGTGGTCAACATGTTCGTGATACCCGCCGGCATGATGCTGGGCGCCAAGGTCGGTGTCGGTGACTGGTGGCTGTGGAACCAACTGCCCGTGACGCTCGGCAACCTGATCGGCGGCTTTGCCTTCACGGGGCTCGCCTTGTACGCCACCTATCGTGATCGAAGCGCAAGCGGCACCGAGCGATCGGCCGGCAGGCACGTTGCGCCGTTCACCGAACCGCGCGCTGACGCGCCGGTCACCGCTACCTAGCAAGGTCGCACGGCAGGCCGCAGCTCCATCATGGACTACCTGCCGGTATGCCTGAACCTTAAAGCGCGGCGCACGGTCGTGGTGGGCGGCGGCCACGTTGCCGCGCGCAAAGTGGACTTGCTGCTGAAGGCCGGTGCGCGGGTGACCGTGGTGGCCCCGCGGCTGCTGCCGCTGCTTGCGCAGCGAGCCGCCGCCGACACCCTCGAGCACCTTCCGGCGGAGTTCGCGCCGGTACAGCTCGATGGCGCGGCGCTCGTCGTCGCAGCGACCGATGAAGCGGCAATCAACGCCGCCGTCTCACGCGCCGCCAGGCAGCGGCAGATTCCCGTCAACGTTGTCGACCAGCCGGCGCTCTCGAGCTTCATATTCCCCGCGATCATCGACCGTTCGCCGCTCGTGGTGGCCGTAAGCTCCGCGGGAAGCTCCCCGGTGCTGGCGCGGCGTGTGCGTGCGCAGATCGAGGCGCTGCTGCCGGCACGGCTCGGTGCGCTCGCACGTTTCATGGGGGAGCGCCGTCAGGTGGTACGTCGAGCCCTGGGTGCGCTCGCGCGCCGCGGGTTCTGGGAGCGCTTTGCAGGCAGCAGCGCCGCCGGCCGCGTGCTGGCCGAAGACGAGGCAGCGGCGGCCGAGATCTTTTCGCGCGAGCTCCTCAACTCGCGCTTGAAGGCGAGCTGCGGCGACGGCCTCGGCGAGGTTTACCTCATCGGCGCCGGCCCCGGCGACCCCGACCTGCTGACGCTGCGGGCGCTGCAGCTGCTGCAGCAGGCCGATGTCATCCTTTATGACCGGCTGGTACCGGATGCTTTGCTGGAACGATCTCGCCGCGATGCGCAGCGGATCTTCGTCGGCAAGGAGCCGGGCGAGCACGCACAACAGGCGCGCATCCACGAGCTGCTGGTCGAGCTCGCCCGCCAGGGCAAGCGCGTCGCCCGTCTCAAGGGCGGCGATCCTTTTGTGTTCGGCCGTGGTGGCGAGGAGCTCGAGGTGCTCGCCACCCACGGCATTCCCTGCCTTGTCGTTCCGGGCATCACCGCCGCGCTCGGGGCGGCGGCGTGGGCCGGCATCCCGCTCACCCACCGCCGGCTCTCGCACAGCGTGACCCTGGTGTCCGGCCACGACGCGCTCGATGATTCACTCGACTGGCGGGCTCTCGCACAGGCAGGGCAGACCGTGGTGTTCTACATGGCGGTAGCGCAGCTCCCCCGCATCGTCGCGAGGTTGCGCGCCGCGGGCGCCGCCGCGGACCGGCCCGCCGCCCTTATCGAGCAGGCGACGTTGCCGGGACAGCGGGTTTTACGCTCGGACCTCGCGCGCGTCGCAGAGCTCGCCGGCCGCGAGCAGGTCGCGGCCCCTGCGCTGCTGATCGTGGGTGCGGTGGCAGCACTTGCCGGGACCGGAGCATCCATCACGGCACCCAGCGCGACGCTCGTCCCCGCTGAAGCGCTCGGGTGAGCATCGCGGCCGGCTTGGGCACTAGAGCGGCATCTGCAGCAGCCCCTGAATCGCCAGCAGCCGACGTCCAATCGAGCCCCGGCAGCGCCGCTGGTCATTGAAAGAGTTTGAGACGGTTGACGATTGCGATATACGCGAGTGCCAGGACAAAGAAGATTCCCAGACCCGCGAGAATGGCTCTGTGAGAACCAACCTTTGGTGCGAGGTACGCAATCGCAAGCATGTAAGGCACCCAGGTCACGAGCGTGCCCGTCAGCACCCATTTCGCGTGCTGGCTGACTGCATTGGCTCCCGCGGTTTGGCCGATAAAGACATATGCGACGAGGGTAAAGACCGGAACCAGTGTCGCTAACCCGGACAAGGTCCGCTGACCGACCTCTTCGAGCGTTACGATGATCGCGGTAAACAAGCCGCCGGTTATGAAATAGACGATCAGACTGGTCAGCTTCATAGGAAGTTCTTTTCCCGACCTGGCACGTCGACTAGAAGCAATCGAGGTCTTCGGCGAACGCCACCGGGCCCGGAAACACCCGCGCGATCACAGATCGCGTTTCCGCCTCTCGTCCTAACGTGCGTAGCATACGATGTGACAGCACGACCCGGCCGACGCCGGCGGTCTTGGCGATGCGGCCGATCACTGATGGAGGCATGTGCAGCTGTCTCGCGGCCCCGGTCTCACCTTCGGGAACTGCGTTGTGCGCTACGAAAAGATCTGCCCCTTTCGCCAGTCGCTCGAGGTTGCCGTTGTCGCCGTTGGTATCACCGGAGAATACGATGATCCTGCCGCCCATGCTGACACGCCAGGCAATGGCGGGTACGCCGCCGTGGATAACTTGCGCGGCATCCAACAAGAGGTCGCGCGCGCTGACGACCGTTCGGATCTCGTGAGCTGTCAGCGCGACATCATGTGCCTGCAGCGAGTAGCCGCCATCTTTGCCGGCCAGGAAGTCCGCCAGATATCGATAAGCGCCGCGTCGGCCGTCGAATAAGTCTGCCACGAACTCGGAGGTCGAAGGGAAGTTCTCGTTGCCCGGCGGGCCATAGACGGGCAAGGGAAGCTCACGCTCTTCGAAATACGAGGACTTGATCAGCGCGGGGAAATCCGCGCTGTGATCGACGTGCAGATGCGTAAACAAGACGGCATCAAGTTGAGCCACGTGTGCGCCGGCCTGACCGAACCGCAGCGCGCTGCCGCCACCGCTGTCGATTAGGATCCGCGGTCGGCCATCCTGCCACACGAGATAGCTGCTGGACGCTCGCTTATCCTCCAGCTCCGGACCGCCCGAACCGAGAACCTGCACTTGCACGCCCTGTCCGCTGCATGTGGCGGCCGCTGCCAGCACGGGTGCAAGAGAGCTTGCGCACAGCAGTGCAACTACCGCGGGTTTGCGGTTCAACTCGCTGCTGCTAACCCTGCCCATGGCGTATTGCGTGATCCGTGTGGATGGCGGCGTCATCATCTCCATCTATGGTTGACGCGGAACCTGAGTTGCGTGTCCGCTGTCGCCGGCTCACCGCTTCTGGTAAGGGTGGAAGACGTAATCCTTGGCCTTCACGGCCACATGGCATACGTGCCCGCAATTGGGTGTGCCAGCCTTGTCGGGCGTGAAAGTTGCCGACGTCGGGTCATAGTCGAACTGGGCGTATGCCCATCCGCCAGTGTCCGGAAATTTCCTGCTGTCCTTCTCCATGAAAAAGAGGTCTGCCAGTGTGTCCGGTACCTCCACGGAAAATGGGGCTTCCGTGCTCTTCTTCGGCTTCCACTGGATCTTAGCGATCTTCGAACCGTCGGGGAATGGCTTGCCGTTGCCCGGAATGCCGGATTTGTAAGCGGCAATTATGGTGGGATTGCCGAGGATCACTTTCATCCGCTCGTCGGTCTTGGCGCTGGAGATCAGCTGCCAGTCTTCGTAGCCCTTGAAGTCGGAGAACGGGAGTCCATCCGGCAATCGCAGGGTGTACTTGTCTTGCGCAGAGAAGGCCAGGCTGCCCAGAAACGCGAGCGTTATGGCAAAGGCAGTCATCGAACCGGCTCGCAAACCGCGGGACGGCGCAGGACTTTTCTCAAACATAGTCTCCTCCTGGGAATCAGTTTCACGATCTCATTGGTCATGCTCGAACCAGACTGTCGACATCGACCACGGCCTGGGCAAAAGCCTGCGGGGCTTCCTGCGGCAGATTGTGCCCGACCCCACCGGTTAGATCCCGGTGTTCATACTTGCCGGAGAACTTCGCGCGATACGCTGTCGGGGGGGCGTGTGGTGCCCCGTTCGCATCACCTTCAAGGGTGATCGTCGGTACGGAAATGACAGAACCTTTCGCAAGCCGGTTCTCAAGATCGTCATATTTCCCCTCGCCCGCGGCGATACCGATCCGCCAACGATAATTGTGGATCGTGATGGCGACGTGGTCCGGATTGTCAAACGCGGCTGCGGAGCGATCAAACGTGGCGTCATCGAAGTTCCACTTTGGTGAAGCTTGCTCTGTGTATGTCATACGGCCAGCCGTGCAGCAGCATGACGGGTGGGCCATCGGAAAGCCCGTCCTCGGCGTAGCCGACGTTCAGAAGGCCGGCGTTGATCCGCTTGAGTAACTTGAAGGATGTGCTCGGACCCGGCTTGACCACCGGCACTTGCGATGCCTTGCCGGTTTGGGCGGTGGCGGATGCAATCACCCCGAGCTGGGCAGCCGCGATAGTCATGGCGGCGCTCCCAAAGAAGCGCCGGCGAGGCTGGTCGATCGTCTCGGCTTGCAATCTCCTGGTGACGGCTTCGCTCATGGCTTCCTCCAACGGATGGCTGCGCACACGATTTGGGGTGGATCCAGGCATCTGATCCGCGCTGCCTTCGCAGCAAGTTGATGTTGCCGCGCGCGGCCCTGGAGTACCGACAGGTCTGGTCGCCGGCGTTTGCCAGCACCTGGGCGATGGCGCAACCTCCCTTAGCGTCTTGTTGGGCCGAACTCGCGACGCGTAAGTAGATACCTAACACCAACAAACTGAAGCGGTGTCGCAACCTTGACCAGAGTCGCTATTATGAATCTTTTGTTACCAAGAGTAAGCCGCTGGATGTTCGCGTCGGCTGTTGTTCGGCGATTTCCTGCTTCATCGGCCCGCGGCGCCTTGAAACGGAATTGGCGAACTTGACCGAGATAGTCATTCTCAACATGCTTCGCGGTTGTTGCTCTGCAAAACTGAGGTGCTCGAGCGTGTCGGTCTCCAAGCAGGCTCTGATCCTCATCGGCCTGTCGCTGGCGTCCGCGGCGATCGCAGCGCCGCCCGCCACCCCGGCCGCATCGCGCCTCGCGCGCTGGCAGGCGCAAGCACGCGCCGTCACGGTGATCCGCGATGACTGGGGCATTGCCCATATCCGTGGTAGCACCGATGCCGAGGCCGTGTTCGGCATGATCTACGCGCAGGCCGAAGACGACTTCAATCGCGTCGAGACCAACTACATCACGGCGCTCGGCCGCACCGCCGAAGCCGAGGGCGAGAGCGCCGTTTATCTGGACCTGCGACAGAAACTGTTTGTCGACCCGGAGGATCTGCGCAAGCGCTACGGCGCGAGTCCGCAGTGGCTGAAACTGCTGATGAACGCGTGGGCCGACGGCTTGAACTATTATCTGTACCTTCACCCGGAGGTCACACCGCGCGTCATTAAGAAGTTCGAGCCGTGGATGGCGCTGAGCTTCACCGAGGGCAGCATCGGCGGCGATATTGAACGCATCTCGCCCAGCGAGCTCGAGGCATTCTACGGCAAGCACGAGCCGCCATCGGCGGCAGCGCGGCAAGCCGAGGAGTTGCGGCGTCACGAGTTGGCCGGATCGAACGGCATCGCGATCGCGCCCGGCAACACCGCGCACCATCACGCACTGCTGCTGATCAATCCGCATACATCGTTCTTCTTTCGCTCGGAGCTGCAGATGAGCAGCCGCGAGGGACTGAACGCGTATGGCGCCAGCACCTGGGGCCAGTTCTTCGTCTACCAGGGATTCAACGAGCGCGTCGGCTGGATGCACACGTCCACCGGCGCGGACAATGTCGACGAGTTCGCCGAAAGCATCGTGCATCACGGCAAGCAGCTGTTCTACCGCTTCGGCAAGACCGAGCGCCCGGTGAAGCTGTCGAGCGTCCGCGTCCCGTACCGCACCGCGAGCGGCGCCAAGGCCGAGCGGCTGTTCACCGTCTATCGCACCCATCATGGCCCGATCGTGCGTGCAGCCGACGGCAAATGGATCAGCGTCGCACTGATGTACAAGCCGGTGCCAGCCCTCAGCCAGTCGTTCCTGCGCACCAAGGCGCATGACTACAAGTCCTATCTCAAGGTCGCCGAGCTGAAGGCCAATTCCTCTAACAACACCATCTTGGCGGACGCCGACGGCGACATCGCTTACCTCCATCCGCAGTTCATGCCGACGCGCGACGATCACTTCGATTACACCCATCCCGTCGACGGCTCAAATCCGGACGCCGACTGGAAGGGGGAGCATCGGCTCAATGAGCTGCCGCAGGTGCTCAATCCACGCAACGGCTGGATCGCGAACACCAACAACTGGCCGTATTCCGCAGCCGGCCCGTACAGCCCGCGGGCCCAGGACTTTCCGCGCTACATGGATACCGCCGGCGAAAATGCGCGCGGCCTGCATGCGGCCCTGGTGCTCAAGAATCGCAAGGACTTCACGCTCCAGACGCTCATCGGTGCGGCGTTCGACTCGTACCTGCCAGCCTTTGCGCGCCTGATTCCGACGCTGACGGCGGCCTACGAGCAGTTGCCGGCGGCGGACCCGCTGCGCGAGCGCCTGGCCGGCCAGGTCGAGCTGTTGCGCACGTGGGACGATCGGTGGTCGGCGGACTCGGAGGCCACCTCGCTGGCGGTGTTCTGGGGCGAGCGGCTATGGGAGGCCGCCAAGAAACCGGCCGAAGAGTTGTCGATGCCGGAATACGACTACGTCGCCGATCGCGTTCCCGGTGACGTCAAACTGAAGGCACTGGCGGATGCCTCCGATCGACTGGTGCAGGACTTCGGCTCCTGGCGGGTGAAATGGGGCGCGATCAATCGCTTCCAGCGCAACAATGGAGACATCGTGCAAAAGTTCGATGACGACAAGCCGAGCACGCCGGTACCCTTCACCGCATCGACGTGGGGCTCGCTCGCCGCCTTCAAGGCGCACCGATACGAGGGCACCAGGCGCTATTACGGTACGTCCGGCAACAGCTTCGTCGCGGTGGTCGAGTTCGCCGACAAGGTGCACGCAATGGCGGTGACGGCGGGCGGCGAGAGCGGTCACCCCGCCTCGCCGCACTTCAATGACGAGGCGGTACGCTACGCCACGGGCGCGCTGCGCGAGGTGTATTTCTACCCGGAGCAGCTGCAGGGCCACACCGAGCGCACTTACCACCCGGGCGAGTGAAGCCGGGCGCGGCCGACGGCTCGCACCGGCTTGTCGGTGATGCCTGGGCCGCCCGAACCTTGTCCACCAGCGGCGCCGATTCGTCGTCGACTAGGAGGACGCCATCCTCGCCCACCAATGCTCCGATGTTGCCTCCCGGCCCCTGCAGCACGTAGACGTTGCCGCGACAGGCGACACGCGGAACTCAAGCTTGCTGACTTCTTGCCCTTGTGACTGGAAGGCGCAGACGCTTAGCATAGCGGCAGCCAGAGAATTACTTTGCGCATGATCTCGATTCTCTGCGCGAATGATGACGGCCGAGGTCCCTAACACCCGTGTACAGAATTCTGCCCTTTTCAGCGAGCCTGCTCGCGTTCCTCACGGCCGCAGCGGTTCACGCGCGCACCCCGCAGGTGCACCGACTCGAAGCCACACCGGCCACCATCGTGTACGGCTACTACTGGTCGGAAGCGCCCCCGGCCTTGCGAATTGCCTCGGGCGACGTCATCGACGTCGACACACTACTGACCAACACGCCCGAAGGGCTGGCGAAGGCCGGGGTAGCCGACGATCGCATCCAAACCTCGCTGAAGGAGATTGTCAGTCAGGTTACGGGTGATCGGCGCGGCCCCGGGGGTCACATCCTGACGGGCCCGGTGTATGTGGAGGGTGCTCAGCCGGGCGACGTGCTCGAGGTCAGGATCCAGTCGATCGACCTGGCAATCGACTACGGCTACAACGGCTGCAAGGGGGTATTGCCGGAAAATTGCGAGCCGAACGTGCCGGTGCGCATCATCCCACTCGACCGCCATGGGATGACCGCGCAGTTCGCTCCCGGGATCCTGATACCACTGCGCCCCTTCTTCGGCAGCATGGGCGTGGCGCCTGCGCCCGAGGCCGGACGCGTCAGCAGCAATCCGCCCGGGCGTCACGCCGGCAATCTCGACAATCGCGAGCTGGTGGCGGGCAGCACGCTGTATATCCCGGTCTTTGCCCGCGGCGCCCTGTTCGAGGTCGGCGACGGCCATGCCGCGCAGGGTGACGGCGAAGTCGATCAGACGGCGATCGAGACCTCGCTGCGCGCGCGTCTGCAGCTCACCGTGCGCAAGGACATGAAACTCACCTGGCCGCGGGCAGAGACGCCGACCGACTACATCAGCATGGCCACCGATCCGGATCTGAGCGTCGCCACCCGCGCGGCGATCCAGGAAATGGTCGATTTTCTGGTGACCGAGAAGCGGCTGACGCATCACGAGGCATATCAACTGGTCAGCATCGCCGGGAACGTGGCCATCACGCAGCTCGTCGACAAGCCGAACGTCGGTGTCCACGTGCGTCTGCCGCAGAGCCTTTTCACCTCCAAGTAGCCGCAATGCGCGGATAACGCACTTGAGTCGATAGCGCCGCCGAGCATTATCCTGGCGCTCGCCTGTAGCTTCACTACTGCGCCGCGTCCCCAGGTCTTGGTTCAATGGCTGTCGAGTTCTAGGCTCTAGGCAGTCAGTTCTCGCGCGTGGATGGCGTAGCGAAACGTCGCCGGATCAAGACTGTTGACGAGCTCGCCCCCGGTCTCCGCATTGGGGTACATGAGGAATGGGACTGGTGGCCTGGAGGACCCGGGCAGTGCCACGTCGTGTCCGTGGTTGTAGGCCACCCAGTTCATTTCCCACGAGCCAAAGAGTGCGCTGCGCGCCGCCTGTACTCTGGGATCCGCGAGCGAAAGCCCTCCCGGCACCTCTTCTAACATGATCTTGCGCACATCTGCCGGATCCACCGGAACCCATCCCATCTCCTGTGAATAGAATTCGGCGCGGCAATGCTGCGCCTTACTGACATCACCGCTGCGGCCGAGGCACTTATAGCCCAGCCGCGAGTCGGCTACCCGTATGCCGTAGGCATCGCGCGCGGGAACATCTACCGAGCGGGCGAGGGCCACGAAAAGCGAGTTGATGTCGGCGCACTTGCCCCCCAAATACCCCGACTTCAGCAGCGACCCGACGTCGCCCATTCCACAGCCGGGGGTGTTCGGATCCCGGGCGGTGTTCTCGACCACCCATTCGTAGATCCCACGTGCCTTTTCGATGTCGCCGTGCTTACCCGCGCAAATGCGCTCAGCGGTGGCACGCACGATACCGTCGGTGGGCAGAAGCGCAGTGGCGCGCAGATACTTCTGCAAGGAGCCTGCGGACTCCCCGGACGCGACGGCGGATGATGCACGCCCCGCCGCGCCAAGATCCACGCGACGAAAACAGGTGGCCACACGATGGATAAGCGTGACGCGGCCGACTGCAGCGGGATCCCCCCACTCGACGTTGAGCAGTTGGACGTCATAGCCCGGAATCATCACGAGTTGCGCGCGCTCCGCCCCCGGCGCGTCGTACTCGGCACCGATGAGGCGCTGATAGTTGCTCGAGGCACTCATCGGCACCGGCAACCATAGCTGCGTACGTCCCGAGGGCGAGGCAACCTCGACCGATGTGACGAGCTCGAATGTGCGCCAGTCGGGCGGCACTGGTGCTTCGCTGTTCGCAGATCCTGCAGCAGCGGCGACCGGGACCGCAGCCGAGAGCACTAGAAATTCGCGGCGTCTCATCCCATTTACCTCCCCGGCGACGTGGATTCAATTCTCGCGCAAGCTATCCGTCGCGTCACGCTACCGCCGGAGGCAATTCAGCGGGCAGCCGACTTACCACCGTCTTTTCAGCCTCTTTCGCGGCCTGTCCTCACGGCTCCCTAGCGTCCTCCTGGCCCCTCCAGCTCGAACGCCGGGCGAAGAACGTGTGACCGTTGTGCGAGGTGACGCGGCAGCGGGGCGCGTGACGTACTTCACCAGGCGGAAGGCACGGCTAAACGAGTACAGCGCCACGAGAGCGAGGAACCCTGCTATCCAGGGATTCGTGTCGGCCTTCCAGCCTGCGACAGCGACCAGAATCAGCGCCCACACAAACAGTAGGGCTCGGGGACTCAGAGGCGTGCGTTCTACGCCGACGCGATTTCGCGACAGGCGCACGTACTCATCCCAAAGCTCCACGACCCCGAGCACGCCCCAGGCAGCCATGCCGAGCACTACTGCCGTGCGGGCATCCCAATGATGGACGAGCTGCCCCGTGAGGACAAATAGATAAGCCGCCGCAACGATCGCGCCCGGCAGGATGCCGATCAGGGCGACAGCCCGAATGCCGGTCAGTGCGACAACCCGGTAAGAGCTCATTTCCGAACCCTCCAAGGGCGGACCCTTGAGTAGCCCCGCCCCGTAAAGCTCCACCCCTTTATGACAACGCCGGAGCTGGCGGGTGCTGAGTTCTCAGGGGATGGGCAGCCATCTGGCGCTCTATTGAAACACTGCTCTACGATCGGTGGCTGCTGGCCCGCCGACACACTCATCGCAAGCGCGGCAGGCACCGAGAGGAGCTCATGAAACTGCGTTACAAGATCCTGGGTGTCATCCTCGTTCTCGCGGCGGCTGCGGTGCTCGCGGCAGCGCTCATGGTGAGCCATACCTCCCCCTGCGGCGCGGCGCCACCCCCGCCGCCGGGCGCGCCGCTCATGAAGGGCGCCGTGCGCCGCTGCTACGGCTCGCCGGATATCGTGCACTATGAGGACATCGTCAAGCCGAGCCCAGGCGAGCATGAGGTCCTGGTCCAGGTTCACGCCGCATCCGTGAATCCCCTCGACTGGCACTACGTGGAAGGCACCCCGTACCTGGTGCGCACGGACCCCAACGCGGGCTTCGGGGCACCGAAGAACCCGCGACTGGGCATCGACTTTGCTGGAACCGTGGAGGCGGTTGGCAAGAGCGTCACGCGCTTCAAGCCAGGCGATGAGGTGTTCGGCGGCCAATACGGTGCATTCGCGGAGTATGTCGTGGTTCCGGAGGATCGGGCGATCGCGCTCAAGCCCGCGAGCGTTACCTTCGAGCAGGCTGCCTCGGTGGCGATCGCCGGTGTCACCGCGTTGCAGGCGTTGCGCGATCGGGGCCACCTCCATGCAGGTCAGAAGGTGCTGATCAACGGCGCCTCGGGAGGGGTCGGTACCTTCGCCGTGCAGATCGCCAAGTCAATGGGCGCCGAGGTGACCGGCGTCTGCAGCACGAGAAACCTCGAGCTGGTGCGCTCAATCGGCGCCGATCATGTGGTCGATTACACCCGCGAGGACTTCACCGAGGGTGCGGAGCGGTACGACCTCATCCTCGACAACGTCGCGACCCACTCGGCGCTCGACTACCGGCGCGTGCTCGAGCCCAACGGACTCTACCTCTGGATCGGCTCGGCCGATTTCGGCAACTGGTTCGGATTCCTCGCGAATCCGCTCGAGGGCGCAGTCGTCTCGTGGTTCACCGGTCAGAAATTCAGCATGATGGGGGCACGCCTCGACCGTGACGACCTCGCCTACCTGGCAGCCCTCATGCAGTCGGCGAAGCTGACGCCGGTGATCGATCGGCGTTACCCGCTGAGCCAGGCGGCCGAGGCGCTGCGGTACGTGGAGAAGGGGCACGCCCGGGGGAAGGTCGTCCTTACCGTGGATTGAGCGCGGCCGACCGCCGCCTCCGAGCGGGCTTGCCCACTCATCCATGCTCACTTAGCGCGCGGCAAGACGCCAGAGCGATATTAACTCGGCTGCGCGCGCCGCGTGCAGCGGGTCGGTCTCGTCGGACGCCCGGGGATGCTTCGGCCGCACCTCGTGTCGATCCAAGACCTTCAACCCTGCCGCGTGGAACGCCGCGAGCAGGTCCGATCTCGGCCGCAGGCTCAGGTGCTCCGCGAGGTCCGAAAGGATCAACCATCCCTCACCCTCTGATTCCAGGTGCGCAGGCAGCGCGCTCAGGAACCCATGCAGCATGCGACTCTCGGGGTCGTAGATCCCGCGCTCGATGGGAGAGCTCGGCCGCGCAGGAATCCAAGGCGGGTTGCAAACCACGAGCGCGGCTCGCCCTTCGGGAAAAAGATCCGCCTGCACGACTTCCACTCGATCGATCAATCCGAGGCGCTCGAGATTCTCGTGGGCGCACGCCAACGCGCGGGGATCGCGGTCGCTGGCGACCACATGCATGATGCCGCGCCGCGCAAGCACCGCGGCCAGCACCCCCGTGCCGGTGCCGATGTCGAAGGCCAAGCTGGATGATGAGTTCAAGACCGGCAGACGCGCCGTGGCGACCAGATCGACGTATTCGGAGCGAATCGGCGCGAACACCCCGTAGTGCGGATGGATGCGGCCGCCGATCGCCGCGACTTCAATTCCCCTGAGGCGCCATTGATGCGCGCCGATGACGCCCAGCAACCCCCGCAGCGGGGTGACCGAGGGTCCCTTGCCGGGCCCAAAGGCTTCCGCGCAGGCTTGGCGGATGTCCGGAGCACGACGCAACGGAATGGCGTAGTCCTCCTCGAGCGGCACCAGCAGCGCGCCGAGCGTGCGCGCGCGCTGCGACCGGGCCTGGCGATACAGATGGAAGGCTTCGGCGGGCGACGTGGCCAGCGGGGATTTTGCCTTGCGAAGCCGGCGGTCGAGGCGACTCGTCAACGCACGCAGCATCTGGCGTGCATTCTGGAAGTCGCCCCGCCACAGGAGCGCCGTGCCCTGACAGGTAAGGCCGTATGCCTCGTCGGCTGTCATGTGGTCATCGGCGATGACTACCCGCCTGGCAGGCGGCGCCCCACTTTCGGAGAGCCAGCGCGCGCAGCGCGACTCACCGCCCTCGGTCCAGCGAATCGTCACACTTCCAGCCGATCGCCCGGGCGCGCCACCAGTGAGTAGAGTATGGGCATCAGGAAGACGCTGATCAGAAGGCGCGTGAACAGACCGCTGACGATCACCAGGGCGAACGGCCGTTGAGAATCGGTGCCGACTCCCGTGGCGAGCGCCACCGGCAGCAGGCCCAACGCTGCCACCAGCGCCGTCATCATGATCGGACGCAACCGCAGGATCGCTCCCTCGCGAATGGCCTCCACGAGAGCGGTGCCGTCGCGGCGCAACTCATTCACATAGGAGATGTAGACCACCGCGGTCTGCACCGAAACGCCGAACAGGGCCAGGAAACCGATCCCCGAGGAAACCGAGAATGGCGTGCCGGTGATCCACAGCGCCACGATGCCGCCCACGGGCGCCGACAGCACCACGCCCAGCACTGTGATGAACGGGAATTTGAAGTTGCTGTACAGCGCGAACAGCAGCAGGAAGATCAGGAACAGCGTCAGTGGCAGGATGACCTGAAGCTGCTGGCGCGACGTGGTGTATTCCCGGTACTCCCCACCCCAGTCCAGCCGGTAACCGTGCGGCAGAGCGACCTTGGCGCTGACCTGTTGTATGGCATCACCCACGGCGCCCGCAAGGTCGCGCCCTTCGACCGAGAACTGCACGCCGATATAGCGCGAATTGTCTTCGCGATAGATGAACGAGGCGCCCTTTGCCACCTGGATGTCGGCGACCTCCTTGAGGGGGATTTGCTGGCCATCGGGAGTCGTTGCCAGGACGTTACCGATCTGCTCGGGGGTGTTCCGGTATTGCTGCTGGAGGCGCACGATCAGATCGAACTGCTTTTCCTGCTGCACTACTTGCGTGGCGACGTCTCCGCCGATCGCCGTCTGAATCAGGCTGTTGATGTCGGCGACGTTCAGGCCGTAGCGCGCGATCCTGGCGCGGTTGATGTTGATGACCAGACTTGGCTGCCCGAGCTCCTGCACCAGCGTGACGTCACTGATGCCGCGCACCCCTTGCAGAACCTGTTTGATCGCCCGGCCCTTCTCCTCGAGCGTCTCTAAGCTCGAGCCGAACACCTTGACAGCCAGGGCGCTCTTGAGGCCCGTCTCGGCCTCATCTACGGCATCCTCTGCCGGTTGCGTGTAATTGAAGGTGATTCCGGGAAACGCCTGAAGTTTCCGGTCGACGGCCTCGATCAGCCCCGCCTTGGTGCGATACGCGCCGCTCCACTGCGAGTAGGGCTTGAGGCCGACGTAGAACTCGACGTTGAAGAAGCCGGTCGGGTCGGTGCCGTCGTCGGGCCGGCCCAGCTCGGAGGCGACCGTGGTGACTTCCGGAAAGCTGCTCAGCACCTCGCGCACCCTGGGGGCAATTTTCGCAGCTTCATCGAACGAGATGGTGTACGGCATCGTCGCCCGCACCCACAGTGCGCCCTCATCGAGCTTCGGCATGAATTCAGCGCCGATGCGCGGGATCAGCAGCAGCGAAAGCGCGAGCAGAATGGCCGAGGCGAGCATAGTGTGCCAGGGGCGGGCGAGACAGAAATCCAGAATTCTGATGTAGAGCGACTTGATGGCTTCGAACGCCGCATTGCGTCGCTCACGTACACCGTGGCGCATGAACCAGGAACACAGCACCGGCAGCAACGTCAATGTGACAAGCAGGGCGCCGATCAGAGCGAACACCATGGTGTCCGCCATGGGCCGGAACAGGGCGCCGGACGGCCCGGACAGCGCATAGATCGGCAGGAAGCCCGCCACGATCACCGCAACCGCGTAGAACAGCGGGCGGTCGACTTCCGCGGCAGCATCCAGTATGACCTCGGTGACCTTGAAAGGGCCTGTGCCGCGCGCCGCGACCCGGCGAAAGATGTTCTCGACCATCACCACCGCGCCGTCGACCAGGATGCCGAAGTCCACCGCCCCGATAGAGAGCAGATTTGCCGAGGCGTTCTGCAGATCGAGACAGATGAAGGCGAACAGCAGCGCGAGCGGAATGCTCGTGGCGACGATGAGTCCGGTGCGAAAATCGTAGAGAAAGAATATGAGAACCGCGACGACCAGAACCATCCCGCGCAGGAGATTGCGCTCCACGACCTCGGTCGTGAGGTCCACCAGGTCACTGCGGTCGTAGAACGGGACAATCTTCACGTCCTTGGGCAGGGTGAAATCGTTGAGCTCTCTGGTCTTGGCCTCGACGCGCTGCAGAACGTCCTGGGTTTTCTCGCCGGTGCGCAGCAGGATGACGCCTTCGACCGCGTCGTCCTGCTTCTGGTAACCGAACTCCCCGAGGCGCGGTGCAATACCGACGACCACCTGGCCGACGTCCTTCACCAACACCGGGGTGCCGTTGTACACAGCCACGACGACGTTGCCGATGTCTTCCAGGGAGGTCAGGCGTCCCAGCCCGCGCACGTAGTAGAACTGACCGCCTTGCGAGTAGAAGCCGCCTCCGGCATTGCCGTTGTTGGCTGCCAGGGCGCTCTCGACCTGCGCTACCGACAGTCCGACCGAGGCCACGCGGACCGGATCGAGCAGCACCTGGTACTGCATGGTTCCGCCGCCAAATCCCGAGTCATCCGCCACACCCGCAACGGATCGGTACGCGGGCTCGATGGTCCAGTCCTCGAAGGTCTTGAGCTCCATCGGCGAGCGGTCCGGGCTTTGCAGCACGTAGCGGTAGATCAGCCCGGAAGGCGAGGACAGCGGCGCCAGCGTCGGGCTCACGCCGCTGGGCAGCGTGAGTTCGCTCAGGCGGTTGAAGGCTTGCTGGCGTGCGAAGTAGTTATCGGTGCGGGTTTGAAAGGTGAGGATGATGTCGGAGAGGCCATAGAGCGAGATCGAACGGATCGTGACCAGCCCGGGAATGCCGTTCATCTCCCGCTCGGTCGGCACGGTGATCAGTCGCTCCACCTCCTCGGCGGCGTGCCCGGGCCATTGGCTGATGATCTCGACCAGTGGCGGGGAGAGATCCGGGTAGGCATCCACCGGCAGCCGCACCAGCGAGTGCACGCCGGCCCCGATCAGCACCAGCGTCATCAGCAGGATCAGCAGGCGCTGCCGCAGCGATGAGGCCACGATCCGGTTCATGATCGAGGCGCTGCGCGGCGCAGATCCGGGTGGCGGGGCTTCTGTGCTCATTGCGTCTGAATGAACTGAACAAAGATTCCCCCCGCGACCACGATCTGGTCGCCGGCGCGCAGACCCTCGGCAATGTCGTACTGCTCGTCGGCGCGGTAGCCGAGCACCACGCGCCGCCGCGCGAAGCTGCCGTCGGGCTGGGCGACGTATACGAACGGCAGGTTCTCATCGTCACGCAAGACTGCCGAAACCGGAATCAGCAGCCCGCGGCTTTCCTGGCGCGCCCGGATCAAAACCCGGACGTACATCTGCTTTTTGAGACGATTCCCGGGATTGTCCGCTACCACCCGCACCCTGACTGACCGGGTGTCGGGATCGACCAGCGCCGCGATGTTGTCCACCTTGCCCGGAAAACTGTCGGCGCCGACGCCGGTCGTGACTTGTGCCGTGTCGCCCACGTTGATCGCCGCAAGGTCCGAGCCGAAAAGTTGCGCCATGACCCAGACACGCGACAGGTTGGCGACGGTGAAGCACGGCGTGGTGCCGGCCTGCAGCAGCTCGCCCGCCGTGATGAGCCTCTCCACCACCGTACCGGCGATCGGCGAGCGGATCGGAGCTTCGGGGTGCGGGATCGGCCGCCCGGCATCGATGTCCTTGATCGCCTCGGAGCTCACCTTCAGCGAAACGAGCGTCTGCAGGGCCGCGTCGCGATCCGCCTCGGCGCTGACCGCGTCGGTCTCCGCCTGCGCGGCCTCGCGCGCAGAGACACCGTTGTGCTGCAGGAGATCCTGGTCCAGATCGGACAGACGGCGATCGGTCCGGGCCGTGGCTAGTGCCTTTTGATAGGTGCTGACTGCGGTTGCATAGTCGGGCGAATCCACCAGCGCCAGAGCCTCTCCCTCTCGGACCTGTTGGCCAGGGGAAACGAGTAGCCGCGTCACCGGGCCCGAAAAGGGCGCGAGCACACTGGTCGCCTGATCGTTGTCGAAATCCACCGTGCCGTTGGCTTCGACGGTCCTGTGATAGCTCAACTCTGCGACGGTGAACAGCTCAATGCTGCGGCGCTGAGCCGCCGTGAGCGTGACGTTGCCGCCCCGCACAGGTGGCTGCGCCTGGTCGGTGGCGGAACAAGCGGCGAACGTGGTGACTGTCGCAGCCACGATGGCCGCGGCCGCGGGCCGAATGCCCCGGCCTGACTTATTCATCATGCGCGTGCTTGGCGAGTTCTGCGTCGTGCCACCAACCACCTCCCAGCGCCTGAAATAAGGCGGCGGTATCGGCATAGCGATTGGCCTGGGCCTGCACGAGATTGATTTGTGTCTGCTGATCGGCCTGCTCGGCGCCGAGCAGCGCAAGATAGCTGGCGTAGCCGTCTTTCCATTGTCGCTGCGCCAGATCGAGGGTGACGTTGGCGGCGGCGGCGGCGGCGGCGGCCGTCTTCAGGCCCTCGGCATCCTGCTCGAGGGCCACGAGCGTGTCGGCCACGTTCTGAAACGCGGTCAGGACTGCACTGCGATATTGCTCGGCGGCCTGATCGTAGGCAGCCTTCGCGGCGCGCTCCTGGTGCAGCAGCGTGCCGCCTTCGAACAGCGGCGCGGTCGCTGCCGCGCCCAGACTCCAGAACCCCGTGCCCGAGGTGAACACCTGATTCATCGCCAGCGCGGTGCTGCCGGCATCAGCGCTCAGAGTGATGTTGGGCAGACGGTTGGCGATGGCGATTCCAATCCGGGCGCTGGCGGCGTGCAGGTTGGCCTCGGCCTGACGCACGTCGGGCCGTTGTGCTACGAGCTCGGACGGCAGGCTCAGCGGCAGTTCCTGCGGCAGCTGCAGACTCGCGAGCTCGAAGGTCTCAGCCGGCGCCTGGCTCGGGAACTGCCCGCCGAGAACCGCCAGCAGGTCGCGCTGCTGGGCTTCCTGCTTGAGGAGCGGCGGCAACGTGGCAGCAAGTTGCGCGAGCTGCGATTCCTGCGCGGCGACATCCAGCCGACTGGCATAGCCGCGCGCGAACTGGTAGCGCACCGTCTCGGTCATGCTCGAACTGAGGTCGATGAGGCGCCGGGTCGCTGCGATCTGGGTGCGCAACGATGCCTCCTGGATCGCCGCGACTACTACGTTGGAGGTGAGGGTATTGTAGGTCGCGATCATCTGAAAACGCTCGCCCTGTGCCTCGGCCTGCAGTGACTCAACGGTCCGGCGGTTGAGTCCGAATACGTCCGGCATGTAGGAGACGCTCACGTCTGCAGTGAAGAGGTTGTAGAGAAAGATGTTTGAGCTGGGAGTCGGAGAGATCGTACCGGCCTGCCGCTGGCGGCTCCCGGAAAAACTCCCGCTGACGCTCGGGTAGTAGGTACCCCGTTGCGCCAACACGGTTTCCCGCGCCGCCGTCAGCGCGGCCTGCGCCGCCTTGAGGTCGGGATTGTGGGCAAGCGAGCGCTCAATGAGATCGTTCAGCGGCTGGGAATGAAACAAGGTCCACCAGTCCGCGGCGACATCGCCACCTCTGCTGAGGTGCTGGGCTTCGCCGCCGGCGACGTTGGCGGTGGCGGCCGTGGCTGATACCGGCGTCGCGGTATAGTCATCGACATTCGGTGCTGCGGGCCGCTTGAAATTGGGACCCACGGCGCAACCGGCGATGAGTATCACGAGCGTGGCCGCAGCAACCAGCCCGCGCGATTTGCAACCCCGGCTCATACGAATCAGTAGGAATCCCCGCGAGACGATGAGTTCCGCCCCGAGTTTCGCCGACCGCGGTGCGCAGGCGTGAGAATACCTGCGCCTAGCCGAAGTTGCGAACCGCAGGAGGCGGCGGGGTTCTGGGGCCCCTTGTACATTAGGTTACTTCCGCACCTGGAAACTGGTGCCTTGCGCAACTCTTCCGACGCTGCCCTGCGTGTCGGCGAGAGCATGTTAGGCCGCCGGCGGCTACGATCTCGGGCGCAGCGTCAGCGGTATGAGCCGAAGGCGAGCACCGGTTGCAGCGGCGATGGCATTGGCAATCGCCGCGGCGGTCGGCTCTTGCGCTTCACCCGTGCCGAGGAAGGGCGTGCCCACTCAGACCGGGCGCGGCGCCCAGTCATCGCACTTGCCCTCCGGATTGGCAGGACCGCTGAATATTGCACACTTGCCGCAAGCGGTGGCTTTGGCCCCAGGGGTGAAGAATTGGCACCCGCTACAGGTCTTGCTGGGATCGGGCGACTTCTCAGTGTAGTTGTCCAATCTGCGTTGCCGCTGCTCGGCCGCGCTGAGGACTCGGGGGTTGGCGCAGACGTGGTGCTCTTTTTCCTCTCCCTGCCCAACCGAAGTCCAGCTCGCCGCAACGGCTACCAGGCACGCCGTCAGCCGCCGCAAAGCGGCGCGACGTGCTTCACCCTGAAGCGATTTTCTGGTTGTTCGCGTCAGGACTATTTGAGGGCTGCTTGCGCTTCAGCGGCCGATTTTTTTGCCGCATTCAGGTCGTCGGACTTCAGCCCTGCCTCTGCTTTCGCGAGCGCCGCAGTCAGTTTGGCCTTCATCGCTGAATCGGTCGTGTCAGGAATCGCCCCATTTCCGAGCTTCTGACAAGGATTCGCCTCCTTGGCATCAAATCCCTGCCCCTTGGGCCCCACCAGACAATTGACAGTGTGGTGCAGATGCATGTGGACTTGTTCGATAGTCGCCGCCTGGGACGCCAGGCCGGCGTGCACCCCGCCGGTAGTGGCTTCCTGAGCAGGATCTGCCCCTTGTGCGGACGCCGGTAAGGCAATGAGGACGCCTGTGATGATACCGGCCAGGGATAGGTGAGCAGCCAACCATGATTTCTGCAGCATAGGTGACATCCCCATAAATGAGCTTGATTTGTACCCGGGAGATATTACTCCAACGCCGCCGCCTTGCCGAAAAGCACCGTCCCGTGGCTGGACAGCGCCGTTGTCCAACGATTACTAGAGCGCGCGCAGGAAGTTGATGATGTCTTGCCTCTGTTCCACGCTCAGGCGATTGAAGGCCTCGATGGTCTGATTTGCCTCACTATCAGGGCTCCTATGGTCCTCGATTGCCTTGACGAGGTCGGTTGTTCGCCCATCGTGCAAGAAGAAGATGCGTTGCCCAATGCCCCAGAGCGGTGCGGTACGAAACTCATCGGGACCTGCGGCGCCTTGCGTGATGCCGTCGGCAAGGTCTTTGCCCATGTGGTGGACGAGAAGGTCGGAAAACAGGTGCGCCGGTTGGTTGGAGAGCGCGACGCTGGGTGAGGTCGCGGAGCCGCTGGCGATCGCCTTGCCAGTGGTCAACGTCGGCGTGTGGCAGAAGGCACAGCCCACCCTTGCGAAGAGCGCTCGCCCCTTCACCGTAGACGCGGTATCGGGCGCCGGCGTTGGCGGCGCCAACATCCGCATGAAGTCGGCAAATGCCTCTATGTCTGACAGAGCGGCGATATTGGAGTTGGAGTTGGGCGTCGGTGTGGTCGTGAAGTTGGAAGTGTCCTCCGGAGTTGGATTGAAGACGCAACCTGGAGTCTCGTCGCGCTCCTGAGGAAACAGTTGGTTCGTAACCCCCATCTCGACGTTGTAGGCCTCGCCCGCGAACAGCAGCAGAGACTTGTTCTGTGCCTTCCAGCCGAATCGCGTGATCGTCCCGTCGTTAGCACTTCGGTTTACATTGCCGCTGAGGTGCGCGTTCGGGTGCCCGGAAATGCCCATCGCCTTCTTCAGCTTTGTGTCGGTCTTCATGTTCGCGAGAATCACCGAGTCGGGTATTGACTCGATGAGCCCGGCACCGAAGACCGGCGTCGGAATGCGGAAGATGATGTTCGGATTTCCACCCTGTCCGGTCAGTGCGTCTCCGGCGGGCAGGAAGTCCGGTTGAGCGAGGTTGCAACCTGCCGCGTCGCTGCGCCCGGTAACGACGAACAGGTTGTGCACGCCGCCGTCGTTGGCTCCGTCCGCACTCAGCTTGAAGCGTGCCTCGCGAATTGGACCTTTTTGCGTGATGAACCAGGGCACTGCGTTCTTTCCGCCCTGCAGCGTGGCGATCGCGATCTGCGGGTTAGCCGCGGGGCTGGATCCTCCGACACTCGGCTGCACGTGGCATGACAGACAACTGTTTGAGTTGAAGCGAGGACCGAGCCCGTTGTTCCGGCCTCCGGTCACGGACTCGATCGTCGCGAACCTGGTCAACCCGTCCTGGAAGAACGCCGTTTCATCCGCAATCAGGTCCTTGAGAGGCGTGCCGGCAGCCGCGGCGCCCCCACGCACCCCCGGATCCACCGGCGCTCGCGCCCCTTGACTGCAGGCGCATGTCGAGAACGTCGCAATCAAGAATCCGGCGAAGACCTTACAAGCAGTGTGCTGGCTCCTGGTCATGGTGGATCCTCCCTATTCCCGACTGACCCGCACGCCCGTGCGCCACAAACCGGCAGCGTACTCGTTGGTGCGCTGCTGATCGACCTGTGTCCGCGTCGTGCCCCAGCCATGTCCGCGCTGAGCGGAACCTTGAGCAGCGCCGGATTCTTTGACGCCCTCGCCTTCCGCAGCTGGGCCGTCATCTTGGCCAGCTGCAACGCTCCACGGGCGGGTCCCTGTGCGGCTTGCGCTACGGCGTGCGCGGATTGCTGTACGCTCTTCGTGCGATGCCGGCCAACCTCTCACCGGAGTACAAGAACGCCGAGCAGGCTTTCCGCGCGGCGCGCGAGCCGCGCGCGCGCCTCGATTGTCTGAAGGAGATGCTGCGCACGATCCCGAAGCACAAGGGAACCGAGCGCATCCAGGCCGACATCAAGTCCCGGATTAAGCAATTCAGCGACGAGCTGATCGCCCCCCGCAAGGGGCCGGTGCAGGTCGGCTCGTCCCACTCAGTTCATCGCGAAGGCGCCGCGCAGGTCGGCCTCATCGGCCCGCCAAACTCGGGAAAATCGAGCCTGCACGCGCTCCTGACCGGTTCAAGAGCCGAAATCGGTCCGTTTCCGTACACCACGCGCGCGCCACTCCCGGGCATGCTGTCCTTCGAGGACATCGCGTTCCAGCTCGTGGATCTCCCGCCCATGTCATCCGCACGCACGGAACCCTGGATGGCAGAGGTGCTACAGGTGGTCGATGCGGTGTGGCTCGTGGTCGACCTCGCCGATCCCGCGTGCGCCGAGCACTTGCTGGCAATTCTCGCCGAGCTGGCACAGCGCAGGATCACCCTGACTGATCGCTGGCCCGGCCTCAGCCCCGACCTCGACTCAGCGCCTGCTCGGCAAGCAGCACCAGGCGAGGCGCGCAACGCCGAGGAAGTGCCCGACCCGTTCCGGGTTCAGCTCCCCGTCCTCCTCATCGCGAACAAGAACGATCTCGACCCCGATCCCGGCGAGGTACGGGTTCTTGAAGAGCTGACGGACGTTCGCTACCCCGCCATCGCCACCTCGACACTGACCGGCCATGGCCTCGACAAGCTCGCACGGTTCCTTTTCGACGCGCTGGGGATCGTGCGCGTGTACACCAAGCTGCCCGGCCGGCCCGCCGAGAGAGTCCTGCCCTTTACGGTACGTCGCGGCGAGACCGTGCTCGATGTCGCGCGGCTCGTGCATCAGGACGTTGCCCGCACACTCAAGTTCGCACGTCTCTGGGGTAGCGGCGCCTTCGATGGCCAGAGAGTGGGCCCGGAGCACCGCGTTGCCGATGGTGACATCGTGGAGTTACACGTTGGATAGCGTTATAACAACCGTCCACACCGCTTAGGGAGCCACCATGCCCACGACGATCCGCAAAGTCGCCTACGCGTACGTCACGGTAGCGAGCAGACCCGGGGAGGCGGCCCGTATCCTCGAAGCACTGCGCGATGCCAACCTCAACCTGCTCGCGTTCTCTGGATTTCCGCAGGTGCGCAACAAGGCGCAGATCGACATCGTGACTGACGATATCGACGGCCTCAAGGCGGCCGCAAAGCGGCACAAGTGGAAATTGAGCCGGACCAAGCGCGCCTTTCTCGCGCAGGGAACGGACGAGGTCGGAGCCGCGGCACCGCCGCTCGCCAAACTTGCCGGGGCGAAAATCAACGTGATTGCCGCCGATGCCGTCGCGGCGGGAGAAGGACGGTTCGGCATGCTCTTCTGGGTCGCTGCGCGCGACTACAATCGGGCCGCGAAATTACTCGAAGTCCTTTAAGCGCGCGCCTCAGTCGGTACCTCGGCACCGGGCCGCATAGCGCCGGGAGCGGGCCCGCTCCTGGATAGGCACTGATGCGGATTCAACCAGACCCGAATCAGGACTACGCTTCGCTCGCAATGAAGGACAAATGGAAAGTAGGAGGATTTATGAACCTGATTCGTTGGGAACCATTTACGGGAATGGAACAGATGTTCAACCCGTTGTTCCCGAACCTGTTTGGGCGCTTTCCGCGCTATTCGGGGTCGGGCGATGCAAATTATGATTGGCTACCGCCGGTCGACATTAGCGAGACGGGCGAAGAGTACCTGATCCGGGCGGCGCTGCCTGCCGTGAAGAAAGAAGACGTGAATGTCACGGTTGAGGACGGCATGCTGACGCTCGCCGGCGAACGCCACCAGACAGAAGAGCTGAAGGACGAGAAGTTCTACAAGGTTGAGAGCTTCTATGGCAACTTCTCGCGCAGCTTCACCCTGCCTGAGTATGCAGATGAGAAGCGAATCACCGCCGATGCAAAAGACGGAGTGTTGACGGTGCACATCCCGAAGACCAAGGTCGAAGCGACGAAGCCGACGACGATCAAGGTCCAGTAGAGGAATCTGCGATTCCGCCGCGGGCGGCGATGGTTCGATCGCCGCCCACGGTCATGTATTTGCGCTGAACCCGCCGGACCATTACGGGCGATGAGTTCGAAGCTGCCCGCAAGCGGGCGTTGGCTGAGCTGGGGCGATAGTGGTCGAGCAGGCTGCTCAGCGCCGCAACATGCTGAAGCTCCGGGGCACGGTCGAGGACCGCGGCACCGCGCGGATCCGGCTTCACCGGCGGCACACCCGCAGTATCGATGTACCAGTTCACCAGGCGGGTCTGAAGGTCTGCTTGTACATCGACCAAGCTAGGGCCGCGGCGCTTGCCGTCCGTCTCAGCTGGCAACGACCCGCGCAGCTAATCGGTCGGCGGCAGCGCGAGGCCGCGGTCGCGGGCCATGACGGCGGCCTGCGTACGGGTATGGACGCCCAGCTTCCCGAAGATTCTCGTCAGCGAGTTGCGAACCGTTTTCTCGCTGACGAAGAGCGCTGCCCCGATCTCAGAGTTGCTGCGCCCGGCAACAACTGCCGCGAGAATCTGCCGCTCACGCGCGGACAGAGTGGCCAGCAGGGGATCCTCGGCGCGCCCGCTGCGCGGCCGGCCCGTGAACTCGAGCACGGCTTCCTGGAATTGAGCCCAGGCGGGCTCATTCGCCAGGAGAATATGATTGCGCGAGTCGAGTTGCACGAACACGGCGTTGGGGATGGACGCTGCCAGGTGCTTGCCGGCCTCGAACGGCACGATCTCATCGTGCCGCGCGTGCAGCACCAGGGTTGGAACGCGCACCTGGGGTAGCATATCGCGCACATCGAGCTCGCCCCGCGCGGCCAGCATGCGCGCGGCGACATCCGGGGCGGTTGCGCGTCGACACAGCTCATTGAACCAGGCGATCTGCTCCGCGCTGGCCCCGGGAACGAACTGTGCCGTGAAGAGTTGGCGAAAGGCGGGGTTGTCCTTGCCCCAGCCCAGACGAATGAGATCCACGATGGCGCTATAGCGACGGTAGCCGTCCGACTCCGGCCGGTGAGCCCAGCCCCTCGCATAACCGCCGTAGAGGATCAGTCGCGAGATGCGCTGCGGATGCCGCACGGCGCACATGATCGATGCGGCGGCGCCTTGGGACAGGCCGAGCAGTATGAACTGCTCGCCCGGATCGCTCGCCTCGACGACGGCCTCGAGATCCTCCCCCCAACGTGCGGGAGACAGGTCGGCGGCATCCCAGTCGCTCATGCCCGAGCCGCGCTCGTCATAGCGGATGAGCCGGTAGTGATCGCCCAGGAACTCGAGCCAGTGACGCCAGAGCGGGCTCTCGAGATCGTAGTTGAGGTGGGAAAGCCAGTTCGCGGCCTTAACGAGCGCGGGGCCCCGGCCCGATACGGTCCAGGCGAGTCTCACGCCATCGCGCGTCTTGAGATAACGAATGGACTGCGTCACGCCACAGGTCCTGCCGCCGCCCCGAGTCTACCTGCCTCGATCTGCAGCGCCCACTGACCTCCCGCTCGTCGGGACAAACAGCCAGGCCCTTGGGGCGGATTGGCGCTGACGCCAGGACATTCCTCCCGTATCAGAGCGAGGCGACCGTCGCCAACCTATACCGCAGTACCGCCGAGTCGTCATCGGCTGATCTGCCCAAAGGAGAACCCTATGTTCATCTTCCAGCGACCGGCCGTCGCGGTGCTCGCGGCGCTGACAGTCCCCTTACTGCTTGTTCTGCTCGACAGGCTGTTCGATCTCAGCGCGCGCTTCTAGAGCACCGTCGAGATCCACTGTCAGTGGAGCGTGACCGCGCGCCCGGTCGTCCCCTCACGACTGAAGTCGAAGCGCACCTGCATGAGGCGCTGGGACGGGGTGTCCGCCGGTGGAAACGTCCATTTCTTCGCCGCCTCGAGCGCGAGTCGCTCGAAATATCTGCTCGAGCCGGCCCGATCGGGCGTCGCGGCGAATACCGAGCCATCCTGGTTGACGATGACTCGCACCCACACCTTGATGTGTCCACGGATGGTTCGCCGGGCGCCCAGCGGAACGTCGGGAATGACCTCATGGACAGCCGATGGTGATGTGGCCGCCTCGCTCCGAGGCCCCTTGGCAGGGGAGCCTGCAGAGACCGGCGCCACGGCTGAAGCCGCCGCGGGTGGGGCGGGCGCCTGAACCGGGGGTGGAGGCGGAGCCGGTGCGCGGTGGCCGCTGAACACGCGCACTGCGGCCCAAACCAACGCGAGGATCACGAGCGCTCCGAGTGTCAGGATGAGAGAAGAGCGCGGCTTCCCCGACTCTTCCCCGGGCGGCACGGGCCGCGCATCCTCGGCCGCGACCTCCGCCGGCAGGGTTGCCGGTGGCGCCGCCTCGGCCGTCATCGACACGAGTGTCATCGGCGCCGGCTCGGAGGCCCTTGACTCAGGTGCCATAGGCGCCGGCTCGGATGCTCCCGACTCAGGTGCCATCGGCTCGGGCGGTGCGAGCGCCGGAAGCTCAATAGTCACAGCCGGCGCAGACTCCGCCGATTGCCCGCGGGCAAAGGCCGCGAGCTCCGTTACGCTGGGGCGATCCTGCGGGCTGAGGCTGAGGCAGCGCGCCACGACATCGCGGAATGCCGGCGGGAAATCGGCCGGCAGCACGGGGGCTTCTCCCGGCTCGCCCAAGCCCGAAGGCAGACGCCGGGTGAGCGCTTCGCACAGGGTGACACCGAGCGCCCAGACGTCACCCGCCGCGGAAGTGGCTCCCTGCCGCGCTTCCGGAGGATCATACGCGGTGGGTGCATGGGTGCTCATCGCGCCCTCATTGAGGCGACGGACCGTATCGCTCGCCAGCTTCAGCTGATCTCCAACGACCAGGATGTTAGTCGGCTTCAACTGACCTTGCACCAGGTCCTGACTGTGCAGGAACACCAGTCCGTCCAGCGTGGGCAGCAACATTTCCCGCGCTTCGTCATCCGTCAGGGCCCGATGTAGCAGCAATTGGGCAAGAGTCTGGTCGGAGTACTCCATGAGAGCGTAGAGATACGGCAGCCCCTCCAGCTGGCACCCGCCCCACTGCAACAGAGGAAGCAGGTGCGGATGAGCGAGGCCGCCTGCCCGCTTCCAACGGGGCAGCAGTAGTTCCGCCAGGGCGCGATTGGTGGGGACGAGCTTGATCGCAACGTCGGCGGGGCCTCGCGCGGTCGACTTGGTGAGAAAGACCCCGCTGTGGTCCGAGGAACCGAGACAGCGCCCTAAAGGGAACGTGGCATTGATGACCTGCCCCTGCCACCTGGTCCACACTTCGCTTAGGAATTCACTGGGCTCCACACTCATATGCCCCCCAAGTTACAGCTGCAGGTCCGTTTGCGGGTCGGTGGCTCGGACGATAGCCCGCGGGATCCTTTACGGCACGGCGTAGACAAAAAGCGACACCTACAAGCCCCGCGGGCAGCTTACGCGCCAGATGGCGACTGCGGGCAGACTAAGTTCACAACCCTGCGTAGCCAGCGGAGACCCCTATGCTCGACCGCATCCTGCAAACCCGCGCTGACTGGTCCATCGTTCTGATCCGCCTCGCCGTGGGGCTCATCGTTTTCTTCCCGGAGGGCCTGCAGAAGCTGCTCTTCCCGGGCATCCTCGGGGCGGGCCGCTTTGCGGCCATCGGCATCCCGAGGCCCGAGGTGCTGGGGCCCTTCGTGGGCGTCGTCGAGATCGTCTGCGGAGCCGCCGTTATCGTGGGACTCCTGACGCGCCTTGCGGTCATTCCGCTTCTCATCGTCCTGATCGTGGCGGTGCTCTCGACGAAAATTCCGATCCTGCTCGGTCATGACTTTCTGATTTTCAACCTCCCGCATCTCAATCGCTATGGCTTCTGGAGCATGCAGCACGAGGCGCGCGTGGACCTCTGCATGTTGCTCGCGTGCGTGTATCTCCTGGTCGTGGGGAGCGGCGCCTGTTCGATCGATGCCCGGCTGCAGCGCCAACGCCGCGCCTGACCACGCCCGAGACGCCCGATAGCCGCCGATGCCGGGGTAGACGCGCGGGCGTGTCGATCTGGCGCGGCCTCGTTCGTCGTACAGCTAGAGTCCTACGGAGGAACCATGAGATACATGACGTTCGTTCGCCATTCCGAGTCGTATCGCGAGTCCGGCCCGCCCAAGGCGCTCATGGAGGCCATGGGCAAGTTCGTGGACCGATTGGCGAGGGAAGGCAAGTTTGTTGACGGGGGCGGACTGCTTCCCAGCAAGGACGGCGTTCGCATGCGCATCGCCAAGGGCAGGCTCACGGTCATCGACGGCCCGTTCACCGAGACTAAGGAAGTCGTCGGCGGCTACGCGATCCTCAAAACCGAGTCCCGGGCGGACGCGTTGCGCATCGCAACCGAGTTCATGGAGCTGCACCAGAAGCACTGGCCTGAATTCGAGGGTGAATCGGAGCTGCGGCCGATGTTCGAGCCCGGTGAGGGGCCGTAGCGACCGATTGCCACCCTCGCGAGGCGCCGCTCAGGGCTCTGCGTCCGGGCGGCGCCCTCGCGTCGGGCGCTCGAGTCCTGCTTGCACGACCGGGAAGCCAGCGAAGGCAACCTGGGCTGCGAGTCCGATGGCGCCCGACGCAGTGGTCAGCCGCGCCGAAACTGCGCGACTGACCTCAAAGCGCGCGACGCAGATGCGCGAAACCCACCAGCTCGCCCCCAGGATCGCCGGTGTCTCGAGGAGCACAGCCGCGGTGGGTCCCACTCGGGGCACGACGATGAGCACGCGGATGGTTCCCAGAGCAAATCCCACTCCAAAGGCGAGGATCGCGTAGGCAAATCCAGCCGCGGCCGGGCGGACCAGCGGGCTCTCCACCTCTATGGCACTCGTCTTCATGTCGATACGCTACCCTTGGAGGGAGCGTAATGCGCCCCGACGGCCGGCGCGGGAAATACGCGAAAGTACCGAGAGGTTCCGCGAGTGAGCTCCGACCCGATCGCACACCCCTCACGTGCTCAAGGCCGGGCAATTCCCCGCGCGGTGTGGGCGCTGGGTCTCGTCAGCATGCTCATGGACATCTCGTCCGAGATGATTCACGGGCTGCTGCCGGTGTTTCTGGTCTCCGTGCTCGGCGCCTCCACCACGATGGTCGGACTGATCGAAGGTGTCGGCGAAGGAACCGCCTCGATATCGAAGCTCTTCTCAGGCTGGCTGAGCGACCGGCTGGGCCGGCGCAAGGCATTGACCGTTACCGGTTACGGCTTGAGCGCGCTCTCGAAGCCCCTGTTCGCTCTCGCCACCAGCTCCTCCCTGGTGCTGGCCGCGCGCTTTTCCGACCGGATCGGCAAAGGCATCCGCGGCGCGCCGCGCGATGCGCTCATCGGTGACCTCGTGCCCGCGGGCAGCCGCGGCGCGGCCTATGGGCTGAGGCAGGCGCTCGACACCGTCGGTGCCTTTGCCGGACCGCTGATTGCGATCGCGCTGATGGCTGGCTTCCATGATGATTTCCGGCGCGTGTTCTGGCTCGCGTTGATCCCGGGCGTGCTGGCGGTGCTGGTGCTCGTGCTCGGCGTGCGCGAGCCGCCGCACGCGGTGACGACGCCGCAAGCGCCGGTCAGGCTCGACGAGTGCCGTTCCCTCGGCCGCGCCTACTGGGCGGTCGTCGCCGTCGGCGCAGTGTTGACGCTGGCACGCTTCAGCGAGGCTTTTCTCATCCTCCGCGCGCAGGGCGCCGGGCTGCCACTGGCGCTCGCCCCGCTCGTGCTGGTGGTGATGAATATCGTCTACGCCGCGTCGGCGTATCCGCTGGGGGCTCTCGCCGACCGCGCCAACCGTACGCGCTTGCTCGCGTTCGGCTTCTTGACGCTGATCGCCGCGGACTTGATCCTCGCGTGGGCGCCGAATCTCTGGGTCGTGCTGAGCGGCGTCGCCGTGTGGGGGCTGCACCTCGGCATGACCCAGGGGCTGCTCGCGGCGCTGGTGGCAGACGCCTGTCCCGTGAATCTGCGCGCCTCCGCGTTCGGTGTCTTCAACTTCGCAAGCGGCGTGGCCCTGCTGGTGGCGAGCGTTCTCGCCGGCCTTCTCTGGGCGCGAATCGGCCCCGCCGCCACGTTCATCGCCGGAGCGGCATTCACGGTTCTCGGCCTCGTGCTGCTGCTCCTCCCCACGCGTGAAGCGCCTCCATGAATCTCCCTTCCGCCGACGGCCGTAACGCTGCCCAGATCGCTTATTGGAACGGACCCGCCGGGCAGCGTTGGGTGCGGCGGCAGCACGAGCAGGACGTGCTGCTCGCGCCGGTGACCGAGGTGCTGTTGGATCGCGCCGCCCCACACGCCGGCGAGTTCGTCCTCGATATCGGTTGCGGATGGGGCGGCACTGCGCTGGCGCTCGCGCAGCGCGTGGCGCCGGGTGGCCGGGTGCTCGGCGTCGACGTCTCCGAGCCCATGCTCGCGCGAGCGCGCGAGCTTGGGCCGCAAGGACTCCCGGTCGAGTTCGTGTGGGGGGACGCTACGGTCTTTGCTTTCGAGCCAGGCCGGGCGGATCTGCTCTTTTCCCGCTTTGGCGTGATGTTCTTCGCCGAGCCCGCGCGCTCGTTCGCCAACATACGGAAAGGCTTGCGCAGCGGCGCGCGTGTCGCGTTCGCCTGCTGGCGCGAGCCACGCGCGAATCCCTGGCTGATGCTGCCGCTGCAGGAAGCCTATCGGCACGTGCCGCGTTTACCCGAAGTCGGACCCGAGGATCCCGGCGCGTTCTCCTTCGCACCTGCGCGGCGCGTGCGCGACGTCCTCGGGCGCGCGGGGTTCGGCGCGATCGAGCTCGAACCGCTGGAGCTTTCTTTTGACCTCGCCATTGGCGCGGGGCTCGACACCGCGGTCGGCACGGCCACCGGGATCGGACCCACGAGCCGCGCGCTCGAGGGGCAGCCGGCGGCGCTGCAGGCCGCCGCGATCGAATCGATTCGTGCGGCGCTCGCCGAATGTCAGGTCGGGAGTCGGGTACCACTCGGCGGCGCGATCTGGATCGTCACGGCGATCAATCCCTGACCCGCCTCCGCGGCGAATTGTTGCCTGCGCTCTCCGGGAACCCGCCCGCATCCCGTGAGCGGCGCGCCGCAACGCTCCCGCTCGGCTGGACAACGCCTTCGTCCCGTCGCGTTCCTCGTCTGAACCGACGCAGTTCCTTTGACCACTTATTCGGCAACGTCGCTTGCCCTCATCCATCACGGCCATCACTTTGCACATGTCCACTCCCGCCCCTGCCTGTGCGTTCGCCCTGCTGCTCTCTATCGTGCTGCTGCTCGCGTTCCCGCACAGTGCGCACGCCGTGCCGAGCTACGCGCGCCAGACGGGGTTCCCCTGCTCGCAGTGCCACACGCTCTCCTTCGGCCCTGCGCTTACCGCCTATGGCCGCCAGTTCAAGCTCAACGGTTACACCTTTGGCGCGAGCGAGGATCCCCTGCCGCTCGCTCTGATGATACAAGGGGGCTTCAGTCGCTCGGAGACGCCGCAGCCCGCTTCACCGGCGCTTCACTTCGCGAGCAACGACAACCTCTCCGTCGATCAGGTGTCGCTGTTCCTCGCGACACGCCTGAGTGATCACATCGGGATGTTCGCCCAGGCTACCTACAGCGGCGACGCGCGGCATTTCAACTGGGACAACACCGACATCCGCTACGCACGGCCGCTTTCGTTCGCCGGTGCCAATGCCGTCGTCGGTATCTCGGTCAACAACAATCCGACCGTCCAGGACCTGTGGAACTCGACACCGGCCTGGGGCTATCCCTACATCAGCTCGCCCCTCTTGCCTCACGGGAGCACGGGGCCTGTCATAAGCGGGACGCTCGCCCAGCTCGTGATCGGCGCGACCGCCTACACCCTGATCGACGAGCATGTGTACCTGGAGGCGGGCGCCTACCGGGGTCTCTCCGACCGCTGGCTCGACAACGTGGGCCTCTACCCCGCCAACAATGCCCACGTGCAGGGCGGCGCCCCCTACTGGCGGGCGGCGTATCAGCTCACCGCGGACGATCACTACTTCTCCTTCGGTACGTTCGGACTCGACGTCACGATGCAGCCCGACGTCGCGGCACCGGCCACCAATCGCTACACCGACGCGGCCCTCGATGCCACGTACCAATACACGCCCAAGGGGCCCGGCGCGCTCGTCGTCAACGCCTCACTCATCCAAGAGCGACAGCAGCTCGGGGCGAGCTTCTCCTCGGGCGCCGCCGACAGTCCGAGCAATCATCTCGATGCGCTCGAGGTCGATGCTTCGTTCATCTGGCGGCAGACCTGGAGCGCCGGGCTCGGGCTCTTCGACGTGAGCGGCGGCCGGGACCTCGTCCTCTATGCGCCGGCGCCGCTCTCGGGAAGCCTTGCGGGCTCACCCGACACGCGCGGCGCAACGCTGCAGCTCGAGTACGTTCCTTTCGGGAAGATCGATTCCTGGCTCCGCCCCTGGGTCAACGTGCGGATCGGACTGCAATTCACCGCCTATGCCCGTTTCAACGGGGGAACGGCCAGCTACGACGGGTTCGGCCGGTCGGCGAGCGGGAACGACTCCTTATTCCTCTTCGCCTGGCTGGCATTCTAAAGCCGACTTTCAAGGAGACGAGTCATGACAGGGATGCGAAGGATCGCGATCGTTGCGCTGCTGCTCGGTACGGCGGCTGCGCAGGCCGACCCATGCAAACTGACCATCGAGAGCAACGATCTGATGCAGTTCAGCGCGCGCGAGCTCACCGTTCCCCCGGAGTGCCCGCAAGTCGAGCTGACGCTGCGGAACGTCGGCAAGCTCCCGGCCAGGGTCATGGGGCACGATTGGGTGCTGGCCAAAGAGAGCGACCTGCCGGCGATCGTGAATGCGGGCCTCGCCGCCGGGCTCGCCCACGGCTTCGTTCCCGAGAATGATCCGCGCGTGATCGCCGCGACCCACCTCGTGGGCGGCGGTGAGAGCGCGACGGTGCAATTCAGCACGGCCGCGCTGGTGCCGGGAGGGCGCTATTCCTTCTTCTGCACCTCGCCCGGGCATTCGGCCGTGATGCGCGGCCGCTTCCTGATTGGCGAGCCCGGACGGCTTGCGCAGGCGGGCAAGCCGGGAACGCAACCGCAGTGACTTAAACCTTGTGGGTCTTACTGAGCGAGCCGCGCGAGTTCGCCCTGGCGCACATAGCGCCACGCATGCCCTCAGAAGCTCTTCTTCAGGCCTATATAGAAGCCGTGGGGCAGCACACTCAGGACATAGGGCGTGTTGGGATTGCGGTGCATCAGCCAGCCGGCGCCGGTTCCGAGCGCAAAGCCCGCGATCACATCCGACTGCCAGTGTGCCTGCACCTTCATGCGCGCGATCCCGTCATAGACGGGCAGCAGCTCGAGTGCATAGACCCACGGGTCGTCATGGCGGTACTCGAGGACGATCGGCGTCATCACCGAGCTCACCAGCGTCACCTCCCCGCTCGGAAAGCTCTGATTCCCGTGCCCCTTGAACCACAGGTTCGGATCGCCGCCGCTGTCGATCGGCCGCACGCGCGAGGTCGCGTACTTGAGCGCGAGAGCCACGATACTCGAGGCTGCCGATGCATCGATCGACTGCCACAGCGTGCGCCCGAAGCGCGTGTCCCCGCCCTCCCACAGCGCGCCGCCCACCTCGAAGGCGACCACGCCGTACTCCAGCACTTCCTGATTCGAGCGCGCCCAGATGCCGCTGTTGTCGTAGCTCCACTCATGATCGATTCCGAACGGACCGCCGCCGGCGAAGCAGCCGGGCGCGAACATGAGGAACAGGATGAGCAGCAAGGCCCGGCGGGCTGGCATGACCGCGAGCATAAAGCAGACTCAGGGAGAGCGCCGCACCGTGCCCCGGCCGGTATGGAGCTCGAGCTGTACGGTTCCGTTCCTGACGACGCCCGCCTGCGTCGCATCCACGACCTCAATGTTGCCGCGCCCCACGCGCACCCGGATGCGCTCGAAAGCCGAAGCGGGCACTTTGAGGCTTGCGAAACCGTCGACGTCCGTGAGCCACCCGCGCGCCTCGATCGAATAGCGCAGCGCCGGCGCAAGCCCTGCCAGCGTCTCGAAGCGTGCGCCGAGATGCGCGCTCGGAATTCCGAAGCCATGCAGCTCTCCCTCGACCGCAAGCCTTGAGGCGCGTGCATCGACCAGGACGACGGTGATGTTGGCGCGATCGGCCTCGACCTCGAGGATCCGCGGCGAGTCGGACGACAGCGCAACGCTCGCCGCGAGGTCCGAACCGTGGGGTGGCGCAGCGAGAGCCAGCAGAACCAGGACGCCCCCGAGCAGTGCCGTGATGCCGAGCGCGCGCCGCCAGCGCGGCGCATGCCTTCCGAGTGAGTCCTCGGAAGACACCTCGGGCCCCTCGAGCCGCAGCACGTGGTAGTAGAGAATGTGTGTCACGCCATAGGCGAGCAGCGCCGACCAGATCACGTCCGAGAGAAAGTGCGCGCCCGCCGCCATGCGCCCCACGCCTAGCAGCGCACCGATCGTGAGGCCGGCGATCAGCGAGGCGGCGGCCCAGCGCGGATGCCGGCGCCTGAACATCCACCAGCCGAGTCCAAAGAGAAAGCCCACCGTGCAGTGCCCGCACGGAAAGGAGGCGCCTCCCTCCTTGCCCGTCAGCGGCGATGGCACGTAGTGCATCGAGCCGCCGAGCTCCACCAGGTCGCGGGGGCGCGGGTGCTGCCAATGGTCTTTGAGGACTGCGTTACCGATCAGACCGGGTCCGATGACGACGGCGAGCAGCACGAGAGTGGCAGCTCCGCGCCAGTGCCTGCGGCTCGGCGTGAGGCTCAGCGCAAAGGCCGCGACGCCCGCGACGAGCAGCGCTGCAGTGATCCACGGGGCCGCGCGGTAGAGAATCAGCCACGGCAACTCACGCGCCAGCGGCCAGTGATCGATTGCATCGGGCCGGAAAAACCAGCGGGCCGCCGCGATGTCGAGCGTACCCGTCGCGAACAGCACGGTGGTGACGAGAGCGGCGGCGAGGAGGCACCCCGCCTCCCGCTGCCTTCGGTGGGTGGCCATATCCGGCTTAAGTGGCCCCGGCTGCAACTGGCGCGCCCATTATGCGGCGAATGCTCTAAAATTCCGGCGTCGTAGTCAGGGGGTCCGATGAACAGAGTATTCGCACTGCTTGCGGTGCTCTATATCTGCGCGCCGGCGCTGGGCGAGGAACCTAAGTCCTTCGACGCCGCCGCGGCCTTCGGCGCGCGCCCGAGCGTTTCCGGCATGAGGCTTTCTCCCGACGGCAAGAGCGTTTCCTATCTGTCGCCGATCCAGGGCCAGGGGTCGGCGCTCTATACGCTGAGTCTGGCTGAAGGGGCGAAGCCGAAACCGGCGCTGGCGGTCGACGGCAAGCCCGAGCGTCTCACGAGCTGCTCCTGGGTCGCGAACGATCGACTGACCTGCTACGACTACGGCAACCTCAAGGATCCCCACTTCGGTATCGTGTCCATGTCGCGGGTCGTCGCCGTGAATGCCGACGGCACGAACCTGAAGCAGCTGAGCAGACACGACAGCGACTATGCCCACGGTGTGCAGTTCGGCGGAGGCTCGATCATCGACTCGTTGCCTGCCGAGGACGGCGCTGTTCTCATGACACGCGAGTATGTCCCCGACGACCGGGCCGGCAGCCGCTTGGGATCGAGCGCCAACGGACTCGGCGTCGACCACGTCAATACGCGCACGCTCGATGTCAAGTATGTCGAGGCGCCGCGCGAAGACGCGCAGCGGTATATCAGCGATGGGCGTGGCGCGGTGCGTATCCTCGGCCTCTTCAGGAAGGCCGGCGCGAGCGGCATGGCTAGCGGTGTGATCGACTACCTGTACCGCGCCCCGGGTTCCCAGGACTGGCACAAGTTGAGTGAATACAACTCTCTGGAGCGGACGGGTTTCGAGCCCGCGGCGATCGACCCGGAGCACAACATCGTCTATGGATTCAAGAAAACGGACGGTCGCCAAGCCGTCTACTCGGTGAGCCTCGACGGCACGCTCACGGAACAGCTCGTCTACGCCAACCCCGCCGTCGACGTCGACGAGCTCAAACTGATCGGGCGGCAGCGCCGCGTGGTGGGCGTCTCCTACGCCACCGACAAGCGTTACACCGTCTATTTCGACCCCGAGGTCAAGCAGCTCCTGAGCTCGCTCGCCAGAGCGATACCGCAGCAGCCGCTGCTCCGGGTCGCGGACTCGAGCGTCGATGGGAACACCATGCTGATTTTCGCGGGCAGTGACTCCGACCCCGGCGTGTATTACCTGTTCGACAGGAAGGCGCGCCGGCTGGAAACGTTCCTCGTCGCGCGCGCAGAGCTCGAGGGCGTGGAGCTCGCGAGTGTCAGGCCGATCACCTACGCCACCGCGGACGGTGTCATGGTCCCGGCCTACCTCACCCTGCCGCCGGGGGCGACGAGCGCCAAGGGGCTGCCGGCGATCGTGTTGCCGCACGGCGGACCCAGCGCCCGCGACGAGTGGGGCTTCGACTGGCTGTCGCAGTTCTACGCCTCCCAGGGCTTCGTGGTGCTGCAGCCGGAATTTCGCGGCTCGCTCGGCTACGGCGACGCCTGGTTCCAGGCCAATGGTTTCAAATCGTGGAAAGTGGCGATCGGCGACGTGCTTGCCGCCGGACATTGGCTCATCGATCAGGGCATCGCCGATCCTCAGAAGCTCGGGATTCTCGGCTGGTCCTACGGCGGCTACGCCGCGCTCCAGTCCGCCGTCGTCGAGCCCGGCCTCTTCAAGGCGGTGGTCGCGATCGCGCCCGTGACCGATCTGGCAGCGCTCAAAGAGCAGCATCGCCGCTGGTCGAGTTACTACGTGGTGAGCCTGATGATCGGGGACGGGCCTCACCTGCGCGAGGGCTCGCCGCTCCAGAACGCGGACAAGATCAAGGCACCGGTGCTGCTGTTCCACGCCGCCATGGACCGCAATGTGAGCATCGAGGAGTCGAAGAGCATGGCGGAGCGAATGAAAGCGGCAGGCGGAAGGTGCGAGCTTGTCACCTGGGACGACCTCGACCACTATCTCGATGACTCGAGTGCGCGTGCACTGATGCTGCGCAAGAGCGCGGCGTTTCTGCGTCAAGGCTTTGGCATGTGATGCACACGGATCCCTTTGCGACCCACCACCGGCGCATCCTCGAAGAGCTCGAGGCTCGGTCGGCGCGGAGTGCAGCGTTTACGCTCTGCGTGGTCGTACACTCCGCGGGATCCACTTACCGCAAGCCGGGCGCCCTCGCGCTCGTGGGCGCGGACGGCTCCCGCCTCGGCGTCATCTCGGGCGGCTGCCTGGAAGCGGATCTCGAGTCCGCAGCCCGGGCGGCGCTCGAGGAGAGGCGGCCGCGGATCGCGCTCTTCGATACGCGCAGCGACGATGATCTCGTGTTCGGCTCGGGCTCCGGCTGCCGCGGGCAGATGCAAGTGCTGCTGCTGCCGGTGGCTGCGGGCGCTGCGCACCCACTCTGCGAGGCGCTTCTGTCAGCCGAGCGCGCTCAGCGGATGCTGAAGGCCGCGCTCGTTACGAGCGGCCCGCACGTCGGGAGCGGATTCCTCTGGTCGGCGAGCATCGAGACGGAGCTCGCCCCGCGCGTCGAGCCGGCGCGTGCGCTCAAAGGGCGCTCTGCGGGGGAGCACCACCTCGACGGCGGTATGACCTGTGCCGTCGTGCTGTTCGCCCCGTCGCCCCGCGTCATGCTCATCGGCGCCGGTCCCGAAGCGCCGGCGCTCATCAACATCGCCAATCAGCTCGGTTGGCGCGTCATCGTCTCGGACCATCGCGAGGGACTGCTCGCGAGGCACGCCGTGGGTGCCGACCGCACCCTGTGCGCGCGTCCGGCCGAGGCGCTCGCCGCCGTCGGCGATCGGCGGCTCGATGCCTGCATCGTGATGACGCACACCGCGGCGAACGACCGCGAGGCGCTCGCCGCTCTCGCCCGACGCGCCGATCCTTTCATCGGACTGCTCGGCCCCCCGGCACGCCGCGACGAGCTGCTCGCGGAGCTCGACCCTGCGGCACGCGCCGTGCTCATGCCGCGCCTCCATGCTCCTGTCGGGATCAGGCTCGGGGGACACGGGCCCGAATTGCTCGCGTTGTCGATCTGCGCCGAGTTGCAGCGTTTTCTCGCCACCGAGACTGATCTGCAGGGCTAGATCCAACACTAAACCGAAGCGCTCGCGGGCCAGCGCAAGGCATGGCCGGTGCGGCGCTCAAAGCTCGCGATGTCCTCGGGTGTATCTATGTCGACGGTGAAGCGCCGGTTGTCGGTATCGAAGTGCGACACTGCTTGCGGGTGCGTGTTACGCCATTGCCGGCAGCCGATGTTGGCGTCGCCCGCGAGGATCTGCTCGCGGACCTCCGCGCCGAAGATCACCGGGTTGCCCGGGTCTCCGGCCACCCGCGGCACGACTACGGACGTGCCCTCGGGCCGCTTCTTGAAAGCACCGATGACCTGGGTGATGTCCTCTACATCGATGAGCGGCTGATCGGCGAGCGCCACCAGCACCGCATCGACCGCGGGATTCACCGCGGCTAACCCTAAGCGTTGCGAAGACACCTGGCCCTCGTCGGGCCGGGGGTTGTGAACGAGAGTGACGGGGAACGACTCGATGACGGGCATGATGCTCGCTGCGTGATGGCCGAGCACGATCACGAGCTCATCGACCCCGGCGCCGGAGAGCGCAATCAGCTGGCGCAGCACCAGCGGCACGCCGCCGAGCTCGAGCAGCGCCTTCGGCCGCCCGCCCATGCGCTCCCCGCGGCCGGCCGCGAGCAGCACGGCGCCGATCGACATGCGGCTGTAGAGGCCGCTCTTCTTGAGCAGACAGCCCACCTCAGTGCCCGCAGCAACCCTTGTGAGGGCCGTGCCCTGACTCTTCGCCCGCCGCCGCAACCTGTGCTTCCGCCGCCGCTTCCGCCGCGAGGGCCGGCTCCGCCGCTCCCCTGCCAGCGCGGCGCACCGCGACCACGGCCGCGAGCACCGAGAGCGCGATCTCCTCGGGCGTCCGTGCCCCGATCGGCTGGCCCGCCGGCGCGACGATCGCGTTCACCGCTGCCGGCTCGTGCTGCGCTCCGATCAGCAGCTCGCGCAGCACCTGCGCCTTGCGGGCGCTGGCGACCAGCCAGATCCTCTGGGCGCCGAGCGCTAGCGCCGCGCGCAGCCCCTGAAGATCACGACGGCCTTGGGTCGCGACCACGATGAGCGCACCGGGTGTGACCTGGCCCGTCAGGGCCGTAGTCTCGTCCGTCTCGATCACCTGGCTGGCTTCCGGGAATCGCTGGCTGTCGGCGCCTTTGGCGATCACGGTGACCGGGAGCCCGACGCGGGGCGCGAGTCCCGCGAGCGCGACCGCGACCGGCGAGTCGCCAATGATCACGAGCCGGGTCGGCGGCAGGATCGGATCGATGAACAGCTCGAGCGTACCGCCCGAGTGACAGCTCATGCCGAACTCGGCCGCATCGCGCAGCACGGTTCGCGCGTCGCGCGCCGCTTCCGCCTCGGCGGGCGCGATGCGGATGAGCCGCGCGAGCCCGTCTTTCAGTGCCTCGCGCACCGTGTGCAGCACCGCGGGCTGCGCGCAGCCGCCGCCGATCCAGCCGTGCACGATGCCCTGCGCGGTCACCAGTGCCTTGTCACCGGGGCGCGCCGAGGCCGGCGCCTGGGTGTGCACCACGCTCACCAGCGCATACGGCTGGCCCTGCTGCTGCAGGCGCTGCGCGGCGGCGAACAGGTCGTTGGTTACGTCGGTCATTTGAGGGCCTCGATGACTTTGGGAAGCGTCGCTTCCAGGCTCCGAAGATCCCCGCCCGGCGCGAGCAGGTCAAGGTGCGGGAGCGCCGCCTGCATGCCGGCGCTCACGGGCGTGTAGTCGGCGCGACCCGCCAGCGGATTGATCCACACTATGCGGCGCGCGCGCCGGCGCAGCTCGGCGAGCGCATCTGCGAGCGCCGCAGGCTCATCCGCGTCGTAGCCATCGCTCAGAATGATCACCGCGGTCCGGGCGTGCACACAGTGCGGCGCGTGTTCGCGGTTGAACTCTGCGAGGCTCGCGCCGATCCGGGTGCCGCCTGCCCAGCCCTGGGCCAGCAGCTGCAGCCGTTCCTGCGCCCGGTAAGGGTCGCGGTCGTGGAGTGCCTCCGACACGGCGGTGAGGCGCGTATGAAAGATGAAGCTGCACACATCCGTGAGCTCGGCACCGAGCGCCCGCGCGAGGCGCAGATAAAAGAAGCTGTAGCTCGCCATCGAGCGGCTGACGTCGATGAGCAGCACCAGGCGCGGCCGCACGCGGCGGTGAGCACGCCACGCGAGCTTGAGCGGCGTGCCGCCGGTGGCGACGCTGCGGCGGATCGTCGCCGGAAGATCGAGCCGTCGCCCCAGCCGTGCGCGCGCCTGGCGACGCAGCCGGATCGCCTTCAAGCGCCGCGCGAAGCGGCGCATCAGTGCCTCGATCACGAGAACATCCTCGCGCTCGGTGAGGGTGCGAAAGTCCGCCGAGCCCAGGGCCTCACGCTCGCTCGCCACCTCGCGTCGCCGCGTGGCGTCGGTGTCATCGCCCTGCGCCCTTGCCGCGACGGGCGCGCGCACAGCCGCCGCGCCGCGCTCGACCGCGCGGCGCTGCACCGTCTGCCAGTGATTGGCGGGGAGGAACCAGGCATCGAACAGCGGATCGAAGCGCCCCCACTCCGCGCTCCGCCCGCAGAGCAGCGCCTTCAGCGACCAGCGCAGCGGCGCCGCCTCGAGCACGCCGACGCGCTCGGCCGTGCGCAGCACTTCGACCGCATCGCCTCCTCCGAGCGAGAAACCATTGACGCGCAGAAACCCCGGGAAGCCCGCGAGCCGCTCCGCCGCGCGCGTCTCGAACGCAACTGCCCCGCCCCTCAGCATGCGGCCGCCAGCCGCGCCACGACCTCGCGCGGAAAGGCCGCGCGATCGTCGCGCGTCTTTATGAGCGCGCTCAGCGTCTCGAGGATGCGCTCGGCCGCATCGGCGTCGATGACGGCGACCTCGAGCCGCAGCAGCGCCGCCGTCCAGTCGAGCGTCTCGGCGATGCCCGGCCTTTTCCTCAGGTCCATGAGGCGCGCCGCCTGCACGAACGCCACGATCTGCCGCGCCAGCGCCTCGGCGACCTCGGGCGCCCTGGCGCGCACGATCGCGAATTCCTTTTCGTAATCCGGGTAATCGATGTACTGGTAGAGGCAGCGCCGGCGCAGCGCATCCGAGAGCTCGCGGGTGCCGTTGGAGGTGATCACCACGACCGGCCGGCTCGTGGCGCGTACCGTGCCGAGCTCGGGGATCGAGAGTTGGAAATCCGAGAGCAGCTCGAGGAGGAAGGCCTCGAAGGCCTCATCCGCACGGTCGATCTCGTCGATGAGGAGCACCGCGGGCTGCTCGCCGCTGATGGCCTCGAGCAACGGGCGCTTGAGGAGATAGCGCTCGGAGAAGATGTCCTGCTCCTTCTGCTCGATACCGCGCTCGTCGTGCTCGAGGAGCTTGATGGCGAGCAGCTGGCGCTGGTAGTTCCACTCGTACATTGCCGAGTGGGCATCGAGCCCCTCGTAGCACTGCAGCCGGATGAGGCGCGTCTCGAGGATGGTGGCGAGCACCTTCGCCACCTCGGTCTTGCCCACACCCGCATCGCCCTCGAGCAGCAGCGGCCGTCCGAGCTCCTGCATGAGAAGGAGCGCCGCGGCGAGCTGCGGCTCGGCGATGTAGCCGGCGCGCCTGAGGTCCTCCTGGAGCGCGGTCAGCTCGCGCGCGCGCGCACCCAGGCTCATGTGCCCCTCGCACCCAGCAGCGAGCGCAGCCAGGAGCGCACCACCGCCCAGAGGAGCGCGAGTCCGTTCAGCGGCTTCGCAGGCGAAGCGGCGGGGGCCGGTTGCGGCGCCCCGCTCCCCGCTCCCGCGCCTGGCGGGGCTTGAGAAGAGGCGCGCGCTTTGAGCTCGGCGATGAAATTGTCGGCGAACTGCTGCAACACCTGCTGTGCGACCGGATCGGCAACCCGCGCCCCGAAAGTTGCCGCCTTGCCGCTCATGGAGGCCTCACCGCGGCCCACGAGCGTGGACGAGGCCGCATCCTTCACCTCGATGCGTGCGGTGAGATCGAGCGAGGCTGCGGAGCCTCCGGTCGCGTCGGTACCCGTGCCGCGCAAGTGCAGCGTGCGGCTCGCGGGCTCGAGCAGGAGTACCTCGAGCTCGCCGCGGAAGTTCAGGCTCGCGGGACCAAACCTCACGGCCACGGTGCCCTTGAAGTGCCGCTCATCCACACGCGCGGTGATCCTGGCGCCCGGCATGCAGGCTGCAACCCGCTCGAGATCTCCGAGCAGCTTCCAGGCCTGGTCGGCCGCCGCCGGCAGCGCGAAGGTGCGTGCGAGCGCGACTTTCAAACGTCGCCCGGGCGCTTGTTCACGCCGAGCTCCTGGCACTTCTGCCACACCCGATAGGAGCTATGTGGCATGTCCATGTGCGTGACGCCGAGGTGCGCGAACGCATCGATCACCGCGTTGCTGAAGCAGGGAATACCGCCGACGTGCGGCGACTCGGCGACCCCCTTCGCCCCAATCGGGTGATGTGGGCTTGGCGTCACGGTGTGATCGGTCTCCCAGCGCGGAGTCTCCATCGCCGTGGGCAGGAAATAGTCCATGAGAGTGTTGCCCAGATGATTACCGCTCTCATCGAAGGGCAATTGCTGACCCATGGCGACCGCGAAGGCTTCCGTCAGGCCGCCGTGGATCTGGCCCTCGATGACCATGGGATTGATGCGCGTGCCACAGTCATCGAGCGCATAGAAGCGCCGCACCTTGCTCTCACCGGTGAACTTGTCGATGTCGACGACACAAAGGTATGCGCCGAACGGGAAGGTCAGGTTCGGCGGGTCGTAATACGCCACGGCGTTGAGCCCCTGCTCCATACCCGGCGGGAGGTTGCCCGTGTGAGACACGAGGCAGATCTCCTTCATGGTCTTCGCCTGGGTGGGATTGCCCTTCACCTTGAAGCGATCGATCTCCCATTCGAGATCGCCCTCTCCCACCTCGAGGAGGTGTGCGGCAATCTTGCGCGCCTTGTCCTTGATCTTGCGCGCGGCGGTCGCCGCGGCGGCGCCCGCCACCGGCGTCGAGCGCGAGCCCCAGGTGCCCGCCCCATAGGGCGCCTTGTCGGTGTCGCCCTCCTCGACGACGATGTCGCTCGCCGGAAGTCCGAGCTCGGTGGCGATGATCTGCGAGTAGGTGGTCGCGTGCCCCTGGCCCTGGCTCATGGTCCCGAGCCGCGCGATCACGGCGCCCGTGGGATGCACGCGGATATCGCAGCTGTCGAACAGTCCGATCCCCAGGATGTCGCACACCTTGGTCGGCCCCGCGCCGACGATTTCGGTGAAGGTCGAGATGCCGATGCCCATCAGCGTCGGGCAGTTGGGATCGGCGCGCCTGGCGGCCTGCTCGCGCCTCAGGCCCTCGTAGTCCACCGCCCGCAGCACTTTGTCGAGCGCGGCATGGTAGGCGCCGCTGTCGAGCGTCCAGCCGAAAGCCGTGGTGTAAGGGAACTGCTCGTCCTTGACGAAGTTGCGGCGGCGGATCTCGGCCTTATCGACCCCGATCCTCTGCGCCAGCACATCCATCATGCGCTCGATGAGATACACGGCCTCGGTGACCCGCAGCGAGCAGCGGTACGCCACCCCGCCCGGCGCCTTGTTGGTATAGACGGCGTCGACGCGGCAATAGGCGTTGGGAATCGCATACGAGCCGGTGCAGATCGAGAAGAGTCCCGCCGGGAGCTTCGACGCCGAGACGTGCGAGTTGAACGCGCCGTGATCGGCGAGCGCGGTGAAGCGCAGCCCCTTGATGCGCCCGTCCTTGTCCGCTGCCAGCTCGCCCACGCCGTGGTAGTCGCGCGCGAAGCCGGTGGTGGAGATGTTGTCGATGCGCGACTCGATCCACTTCACGGGAACTCCGGTCACGATCGAGGCCACGGTCGCCACGACGTAGCCGGGGTAGATCGGCACCTTGTTGCCGAAGCCGCCGCCGATGTCGCCGCCCACCACGCGGATCTTGCTCTCGGCCAGACCCGAGAGCATCGCCAGCACCGTGCGGAACAGGTGCGGGATCTGCGAAGTCACGTAGACGGTGAGATAGCCGGTCGCCTTGTTGAAGCTCGCGACGCAGCCGCAGGTCTCGAGCGGGCACGGGTGAACGCGCGGATTCAGGATCTCCTCGCGCACCGTGACGGCGGCGCCCTTGAAAGCCGCATCCGCGGCCGCCTTATTGCCCGACTCCCAGGTAAAGATGTGGTTCGGGTGGGTGCGCGGACCGTGGCCGACGTCTTTCTTGTCGGCGATGTCCTCGCGGATTACCGGCGCCCCCGGCGCGAGCGCCTTCCTGGGATCAGTGATAGCCGGCAGCTCCTCGTAGCTGACCTCGACCAGCGCGGCGCCGTCGTAGGCCGCGAACCGGTCGGTCGCCAGCACCATCGCGACCTCCTGGTACTGGAAGCAGACCTTCTTGTCGGCGAGCACCGCCTGCACATCGCCCCCCGCCGTCGGCATCCAGTGGAGGTTCACGGGCTTCAGGTCATCGGCGGTCAACACCGCGACGACCCCGGGGGATGCCAGAGCCTTCGTCTTGTCGATCGAGGTGATACGGGCATGGGCGTAGGGGCTGCGCACGATGGCGCCGAACAGCATCCCGGGGAGCTTGAGGTCATCGATGTAAGTGCCCTGGCCGCGAATGAAGCGTGCGTCCTCCTTGCGCAGGAGCGATGCGCCCATGCCTTGAAGCTTCTGCTCGCGTTCCTTCAGTTCCGCAGAGTCAGCCATGGTGTACTCTCCGACAGCGTTAGGCTTCAGGCCGCAGCGGGCTTGGCCGTGAGTTTGCGGGCGGCCGACTGCACCGCCTTGACGATGTTCTGGTAGCCGGTGCAGCGGCAGAGATTTCCCGCCAGCCCCAAGCGGATCTCCGCTTCGCTCGGGTTCGGGTTCTCCTGCAGCAGCCGATACGCCCGCATCAGCATGCCCGGCGTGCAGTAACCGCACTGCAAGCCGTGCTCCTCGTGGAAGGCCTGCTGGAGCGCATGCAGCGCACCGCCGCGTTCGAGGCCCTCGACGGTGAGCACATCGGCGCCGGCGCATTGCACGGTGAGCAGCGTGCAGGATTTCACCGACATGCCGTTGCAGTCGACGGTGCAAGCGCCGCAGTGCGAGGTCTCGCAGCCGATGTGCGCCCCGGTATGTGCGAACCGCTCCCGCAGCGTATAGATGAGGAGCTCGCGCGGCTCGACCTCTGCCGCGACCGCTTTGCCGTTCAGCTTGAAGGACACGTTGTGAAGCTTCGCCACGAGTCGCTCCTTGAAAAGCTCTAAGCGCTGGCGCGCGCAAGCGCCGCCTGCAGCGCCCGGCGGGTCATTTCCCCGCACATCGCGGTCTTGTAGGCGACATCGCCCCGAAGATCCGCCGCCGGCTGACAGATACTCATCGCGAGGCGCGCGGCCTCGGCGAGGGTCGCGGCGCTGATCGCCTTGCCAACGAGCGCTCGCTCGGCCGCCGTGGCCCGCAGCGCCGTCGGAGCTGCGTTGGTGAGAGCGATTGCCACTTGCGCCACCGTCGTTCCCCTCATCTTGAGCAGCACCGCGGTGGCCGCGGTCGCGAAGTCGCCCGTCTTGCGCTTGAGTTTCTGATACGCCCAGCCGCTGCCGGCGGCAGGGATCGGAATGCGGATCTGCGTGAGGATCTCGCCCGGCGCGAGCAGGGTCGAATACAGCCCGAGGAAGAACCCGTGCGCGGGGACCGTGCGCTGGCCTTTGGCGCCTGCGAGAACGAATGAAGCATCGAGTGCCAGCATCAGCGCCGGATGATCGTTGCCTGGGTCGCCGTGGGAGATGTCTCCGCCGATCGTGCCCTTGTAGCGCACCTGCGGGTCGGCGATCTGGCTCGCGCCTTCCGCGAGCAGCGGCACTTTGTTGCGCACCAGGGCTGAGCCGAGAAGCTCTGCCTCGGTCGTCATCGCACCAATCACCAGCGCCCCGCTCTCCTCGCGAATGCCACGCAGGTCCTGAATAGCTCCCAGGTCGATGAGGTGAGCGGGCTGCGCGAAGCGCAGCTTCATCATCGGCAGGAGGCTGTGGCCGCCCGCGAGGAGCTTCGCTTCGTCTCCGAGGCTCGCAAGGAGTGAGACCGCTTCGCCGAGGGAACGGGGGGCATGGTAGTCAAATGACGGGGGTATCACGGCGTCTCCTTATGCTTGAGTTTCGCCTCACCACCAACCTCTGCGGGACGGCTATCTTGCTCGCGGCTTCGGCCCAAAATCAATTCACGGCCGGCACTTACGCGTCCCCGTGTAACACGCTGAATCGGCACGCGAAACGACGCGCCGACGGCCGGCGTGCAACAATGCGCAGCGATGCAGATCGTCAGAGGATTGCTCGACCGGGTGGTTCTGGTGTCCGCCGCCGTAGCCGGCGGCCTGATCCCCGGCTTCATCGCGCAGTATCGCCAGCGGCTCGGCGGCCGGCTCGACCAGGCGAAGCTCGATCTCGAGCCGTGGCAGAAGCTCGCCGACCAGTTCTACCAGGGTGACATCGACAAGCTGATCCAGTATCACCTCGCGAGCACCGACCCGACATTCCACTCGGAAGGCGCCGTCATCCGCACGCTGGTCGCGAGCGTGCATCAGCTGCAGAGCGCGGTGGACGCGCTGCACGGCAGCCTCGCGAGCCAGGCCGCCTACCTTGCCCTGCACACCGACTTGAGGCTCGCGCGCGCCACGCTCGGCGACTGGGTGCCGACCTTCGCGCTCTCCGGTGAGGGGCTGGTGTTCGCGCTGGTGTTCGCGGTGCTCCTCTGGCTGGTGTTTCACGCTCTGTGGTGGCTGCTCGGGCACGGCGGCCGCCTTCTCTCAGGCCGCCGCCGTACTCACTCGTGGCAGCGACGGGCCCGGGAGCTCAATTCCGGATCGCTGGAACAATAAGGCAAGAACAATGAGCACAAGACTCACGCGCGCAGGCGCCCTCGCCACGCTCCTCCTCGCTGCCTGTCTCACGGCCTCCAGTGAGGAGGCTGCGGGGACCTTGCTGCTGCGTCAGCCGACGCTGTCGCGCGAGCACCTCGCTTTCGTCTACGGGGGCGACATCTGGGTCGCGGACCGGGACGGAGGGCATCCCGAGCGCCTCACCGCGCACGCCAGCGCCTATGGGCCGCACTTCTCGCCGGATGGGCAGTGGATCGCCTACTCCGCCACCTACGCCGGTAACACCGACGTCTATGTGATTCCCGCCGCCGGGGGGCAGCCCCGCAGGCTCACCTGGCATCCGTCACGCGATGAAGCGGACGGCTGGAGCCCCGACGGTCAGCGGATCCTGTTCGCCTCGCCGCGCGCCGTCGCCAACAACCGTTCGAATCAACTCTACGAGATCCCCCTCGCGGGTGGTTTCGAGCGCAAGGTCATGGAAGCCGTGGCCTGGGAAGCCTCGTGGGCGCCCGATGGCAAGCGTCTCGCTTACCGCCCTTACCGCACCGCGTACGAGCTGACTTCCGGCTGGCGTCAGTATCGGGGAGGCGAGACGACTCCCATCTGGATATTGAATCCCGCGACCGGAGCGGAGCAGCAGGTCCCGCATGAGAACGCTACCGACCGCGCGCCCGCCTGGGCGGGCGATGAGGTGATCTTCATCTCCGACCGCAATGACGGAGCCGCTAATCTTTTCGCGTACGATACCCGCGCCAAGGGCCTGCGCCAGCTGACCCGCGAGATGCTATGGGACGTGCGCAGCTTCGGGGTCTTCGGCCGTACCGCGGTCTACGAGTCGGGTGGCCGCCTGAAGGAGCTCGACCTCGACTCAGGTCACAGCCGGCCGCTCACCATCACGGTGGCGACCGAAGCCGCACAGTTGCGCCCGCAGTGGAAGGATGCGAGCAAGACCATCACCTCCGCGTTTCTCTCGCCCACCGGCAAGCGCGTCGTGGTGACGGCGCGCGGCGATGTCTTCACCGTGCCGGTCAAGGACGGCTCGATCCGCAATCTCACCCGCACCTCCGGTGTGCGCGAGAAGGATGCGATCTGGAGCCCCGACGGGGCGCGCATCGCCTACATCACCGATCTCGGCATGCAGCACGCGCTCGTGGTGCGCGATCAGGCCGGGCTCGAGAAGCCCCACACCTATGCGCTCGGCAAGCAGGGTTACTTCACCCTGGTCGCCTGGGCGCCCGATGGTTCCGCGCTCATCTACGGCGACAATCACCTGAACCTGTACGCCTTCGCGCTCGATAAGGCGACCAGCACGCGCATCGACCACAGCCTCGATCGCAACCCTTTCGAGGTTTCCTTCTCCCCCGACAGCCGTTGGCTTGCCTACACCGTGCAGGGTGAAAACCACTTCACCCGCATCCGCGTGCATGACTTCAGGTCCGGCGAGAGCGTCGACCTCACGGACGGCCTGAGCGATGCCGACAGCCCGGTGTTCGCCCCGGGCGGCGAGTACCTGTACTTCACCGCCTCGATCAATTCCGGCCCCAGTCAGGTAGGGCTCGACCTCTCGACTCAGGAGCGCGCACTCCGGCGTGGCATCTACGTGGCGGTGCTGGCCGCCGACGGCCGCTCTCCGCTGATCCCGGAGCCGGGCGATGAGGACGCGGGGAAGGCGGACGCGGACGACAAGAACGGTTGCAAAGCCCCGGGCGGTAAGCCCGACAAGGCGGCGGATGCCGCGGCCGGCAAGAAAGGAGACGACAAGTCCGCGGCGAAGGCGCCCAAGCCCCCAAAGCCCGTGAAGATCGATTTCGAGGCGCTGCAGAGCCGCATCAGCGGCTTTCCGGTCGCGGAGCGCCGCTATGAGTCGCTCGCGGTGGGTTGCGACGGCGCGCTGTTCTATCTCGAGCGCCGCCAGCCCGGCGTCACCCACGAGCCGCCCGATGCCGAGCCCGGCAACGACGGCGAGCTCTATCGCTTCGATTTCACCGAGCGCAAGGCGAAGTCACTGAAGCAGGGAATCCAGGACCTCTCCATCAGCGCCGACGGCAAGAAGCTCCTGCTCGCGTATGCCAAGGGCAAGCTCGAGATCGCCGACGCCAACGAAAAGCTCGACGCCAAGCCGATCGATCTCGCCCAGCTCGGCATGTACGTGGATCCGGGCGCCGAATGGCAGCAGATCTTCGACGAAGCCTGGTGGATGGAGAAGGAATTCTTCTACGACCCCGGCATGCACGGCCTCGACTGGAACGCCGTCTATGCGCGCTACAAGCCGCTCGTCAAGTTCGTGCAGCGGCGCGAGGACCTCACCGATCTCCTGATCGAGATGATCGGTGAGATGCAGGTCGGTCACAACCGCCTGAGCGGCGGGGATGTGCCGGGCGAGCCCGGCGCGAAGACCGGCCTCCTCGGCGCCGACTTCACGGTCGAGAGCGACCACTATCGGATCAAGACCATCTACCACGGCGACCGCTGGAATCCCTTTCTGCGCGCGCCGCTCGCCGTTCCGGGTGTCAACGTCAGGGAGGGGGACTACCTGCTCGCGGTCAACGGGCGGCCGCTCGATGCGCGGGAGAATCTCTATGCGTTCTTCGAGCAGACCGTCGACAAGCAGGTGACGCTCAGCGTCGGGGCTGATCCTACGGGGGCGGGCGCACATAACATCGTGGTCGAGCCGATCGCCGATGAGGCGGGGTTGCGCCAGTGGCGCTGGATCGAGCACAACCGCGAGTACGTCGAGAAGAAAACCGCCGGCAAGGTCGCCTACGTCTACCTCCCCAACACGGCGGCCGACGGCTTTCAGTACTTCAACCGCATGTTCTTCGCGCAGATCGACAAGCCCGCGCTCATCGTCGATGAGCGCAAGAACGGCGGCGGCCAGGGGGCGAACTACATCATCGAGATCCTGGGAAGGCCCTACCTCGCGAGCTGGAAGGACCGCGACGCGCAGGTCTTCAGCACCCCGGGCGGCGGCATCTACGGACCGAAGGTCATGCTCGCCGATCAGGACGCCGGCTCGGGCGGCGACTTCCTCCCCTGGGCTTTCAAGCACCAGAAGCTCGGCACGCTGATCGGCACACGTACCTGGGGCGGGCTCATCGGCATCCGCTCGAACCCCGACCTGATCGACGGCGCACAGCTCACGGTGCCCTTCTTCCGCTTCTTCACACCCGAGGGCGAGTGGCGCGTCGAGAACGAGGGCGTCGCGCCCGACATCGAGGTGACGCTCGACCCGGCCGCGGTCAACCGCGGCGAGGACCCGCAGCTCGATGCCGCAATCGCGGCCGTGCTCGCGCAGCTCAAGGACTTCAAGCCCGTCGAGTTGAAGAGCGCGCCGCCCTACCCGACCACGCTCGGCAAATGAGGCGCACTCGCTGCGCGCCCCAGGCCCGGCTTTAAGGTCCTAGGTGGCGCGGAGCGCCGTCGTCACCGGCACGCGCGCCGCCCGCAGCGCCGGCAGCAGTCCGCCGATGAGCCCCATCGCGAGCGCCCAGACGATGCCGATCTCGGCGAGGCGCAGCGTGACGTCGAGCCGAAAGCTGAACCCGAAGGGACTGACCGCCATGTTATGGAAGAGGAGCCACGCCAAGGCGGCCCCGAGCAAGGCGCCCGGCAGCGCGAGCAGGGTGGACTCCACCAGGGTTGCAGCCACGATGGCGCCCGACCTGAAGCCGATCGCTCGCAGCGTCGCGAGCTCGCGGCGCCGCGCATCCACGATCGAGTAGAGCGAATTCACCGCGCCGAAGGTGGCGCCGATGGCCATGATCGAGCCGATGAAGTAGCTCACGAAGTTGAGCAGTCCGTTGAACTGCTTCATGTCGTCCTCGACCTGCTCGCGCTGCCGCTTGGCTTCGAGCTTGAGAGCGGGATTGGCCTCGAGAGCGCGGTTGAAGGTGTCGAAGTCCGAGGGCGAGGTAAGACGTACGTTGATGCGGTTGTAGCCGTTGCGGGAGAAGAGGCTCATCAGAGTCTCGGCGTCGGTGAGTACGATGCACTGCAGGCTCTGGCCCTCGTCGTAGTGCCCGACGACGGTCCAATCGATGCCGCGCACCTCGCGCTTGTCTCCCAGCGCGAATCCCTCGAACTGCCGCACACAGCCGTTGGTGGTGATGATCTCGTGCAGGCCCGGCCGGAAGAAGCGGCCCTCGGTGAGATGGGCCGGCGGCCGCAGCTCGAACCTTGGGTCGCTGGTGCCGAGCAGCGGGAAGAAAACGCGGCGGCCGGTGCCTCGCCTGTGCCCCTCGAAGGGGACCCCCACGATCGCGTCGAGGTGCGGCTCGCCGTCCTTGTCGCGGTCGATGCCCGGCAGGTCGCGGAGCGCGACCATCTGGTCGCGCGTGATGTTGCTCTGGATGAACCCCGCACCCTGGGCCTGCACGATCACCTCGTCGTCGTGCACATCGCCCACCGCCTGCCGGTGGGCGCCCGTTCCCATGGCAAGCATCGAGACGAGCACCGCGACCGTGCAGGTCACGCCGACGACGATCGTCAGGACCGAGCCGAGCCGCGCGGCCTCGCCCTCGAGGTTCATGCGCAGCAGTGCCAGGAATTGTCGGACGAGGTTCATGGATTTTTTCAGCGCTCCGCCAGCGCAGTCACCACGCGCAGCCGCGCCGCGCGCGCCGCCGGGATTGCCGCGCTGACGAGTGCCACCGCAACAGCGAGCGTGAGCCCGATGGCGACGGTGACCCTCGGCATCGCGAGCCCGAACACGAACCGCCCCGCGAACGGGAAGACCACGTTCGCCAGGGCCAGCCCGCAGCCGGCGGCCACCACGCACACGACGACCGCCTCCGCGAGGATCAGGAGAAACACGGCGCGATCCGTGAAGCCGATGGTCTTGAGCACGGCCAGCTCGGGTGTGCGCTCCCTCACCGACTGCATCATCATGGTCGCGGTCGCAAAGAGGAGCGCCGCCAGGACCGCGCTCACCACCGCCCGGATGAGGAAATCGAGATCGCCGATCTGCTGCACCTGGGCCTGCGCCAGCTCGCGCAGCGACTCGGTCTTGGTCTCGTGCGATGAGTTGGCAAAGCGCTTATCGATCGCATCAGCCACGGGAACCGCGAGGTTGGCATCGGTCACCGCCACATTGAAATGGTTCACATTGCCTGTGCCGCTCGCGCGCCCCTCGTCGTAGTAGTCAAAGTTGGCCAGGATCTTGTAGCGCCCGACGTTCACGTCGCTGTCGGTGAAGGTGCCCACCACATCGAAGGTCCAGGTCGTCGAGCCGTCCTTCTGCGGTACCTGGGCTACGAGCGGGATGTGATCGCCGATCTTCCAGCCGTACTTCTGGGCCGCGAACTCGGTAACGAGGGCGGCAGTCCGGCGCGTGCCGAAGGCGGCGAGCTCCTTGGGCGCGATATTGAAGGTGAAGGCGTCCGTCCAGTCCTTGTCGGGACGGACTGCGACGATCAGGGCGCCGTTTTCCTGTTTTTGGTAGTAGCTCCCGCAGAGCTCGACCGGGATGACCACCTTCACTCCCGGCACGGAGCGAATCTGCCCGAGGATGCCGAGCGGCATGGGCGAGAAGAAGGTCTCGCGGCCGTGGACGATCAGGAGGTCCGCGCGCGCCGCTGCCACCGCGTGCTCGATCCCGGTCTTCAAACCCTGCAGCACGCCGAAGAGCGCGAAGGCTACGCTCACCTGAAGGAAGATGAGGATGGTGCGCCCGGGCTTGCGCCAGATCCCGGACCAGACTAACGGCAGATACTTCACGCGCGCTCCCTGAGCCCGTCGCTATCTTGAACTCAGGCCGCGCTGGCAGCCAGCGTCGTTACATTTCCCTACACCTGACAGATCCGGCACGCCTCGGCCAGCCCCGCGTACGGCTCGCCTTTCGCCGTGAACTCGTGAGCAATATAACCCTCGAACCCGCCGTCGGCGATCGCCTCCGCCACGGCGTGATAGTTGAGCTCCTGGGTTCCGTCGATGTCATGCCGGCCGGGTACGCCGCCGGTATGAAAATGACCGATCCAGCGCCGCTGCTGGCCGATCGTGCGGATGATGTCCCCCTCCATGATCTGCATGTGGTAGATGTCGTAGAGCAGCCTGACGCGCGGCGATCCCACCTTCTCCATCACCGCCGCGCCGAAGGCGCTGTGATCGCCCTGGTAATCCGGGTGATCCACCTTGCTGTTGAGGAGCTCGACGCACACCGTGACGCCGTATTTCTCGGCGAGCGGTGCCACCCGGGCGAGTCCCGCCGCGCAATTGGCGATCCCTTCTGCATCGCTGCGCCCACGCCGGTTGCCGAACATCGCGATGACGTTGGGCACGCCGGCCCTGGCCGCGAGCGGAATGGCCCCGCTCAGCTCCTCGATCAGCATGGCGTGGTTCGCCGGGTCGTTGAAGCCGTTCTCGATGAAGTGATCGCGCCGGCTGGCGTAACCCATCGAGCAGGTGAGGCCCGCCGCGTGCGCCACGTCCCACTCGTCCGTATGGAGGAGGTCGATCGCTGTGAGCCCGAGCCCGCGGACGCGCTGGCAGACCTCGGGCAGCGCTCCCGGCAGTGTCCAGCGGCACACTGACTGTTTGAGCCTGCCTGCGGCAGCAGACGCTGCTGAGCTCTGCCCGGCGCCGCTTGCGAGCACCGCAGCGGCCGAGCCGAGCGCGGCCACCGAGGTCGCCGAGGCGCGCAGGAATCGCCGCCGGGACAGCCGGTCGGGCACTAGAGGCTTCCGCGCTTGAGCTGCTCGACGGCGTAGTCGCAGGCCCGCGCGGTGAGCGCCATGTAGGTGATCGACGGGTTCTGATTTCCCGAGGAAGTCATGGCTGCGCCGTCGGTCACGAACACGTTGGGCACGTCGTGCGCCTGATTCCAGCCGTTGAGCACCGAGGTCCTCGGATCCCGCCCCATGCGCGCGGTCCCCATCTCGTGGATGCACAGTCCCGGCGCGAGCTCGTCGTTGAAGGTGCGGATGTCCTTCGCTCCGGCTGCTTCCAGGATCTCCGCCGCCGTCACCTGCATGTCCTTGAGCAGCTCGCGCTCGTTCGGCCCGAACGTGCACTGGATGTGCAGCGCCGGCACTCCCCACTTGTCCTTGAGCGTCGGGTGGAGCGTGCAGGAGTTGTCGGGCCGGGGCAGACACTCCGCCCAGCCTCCCATCCACACGTGCCAGGGCCCGAGCTCGCGCAGCAGCGAGTTCTTGAACGCCGCGCCGAAACCCTTGTCCCGCGCGCCGCGCTCCCAATGCGCGCGGCTGCCGCCGCCCTGAAAACCATAGCCGCGTACGAACTTCGGGTGCTTGTCCGTTACGTTGCGGAAGCGCGCCACGTAGATGCCGTTCGGCCGGTTGCCGAAGGTCTTGTGGTCTTCCATTCCCGGGATCGCGCCTTCCGCGCCCGCGCCGAAGGGATGGTCCATGATGTTGCGCCCGAGCTCGCCGCTCGAGTTGGCGAGCCCGGTCGGGAAGCGCGCACTCCTGGAGTTGAGGAGGATGCGCGCGCTCTCCAGCGCCGAAGCGCACAGGAACACCACCCGCGCGTCGAACTCGAGCGTCTCGAGCGTATCGGCATCGACCACGCGCACACCGCTCGCACGATTGGTGCGCGCGTCGTACAGCACCTCCGCGACCACGCTGTTGGGACGGAGCGTCAGGCGGCCGGTGGCCGCCGCCGCGGGCAGCGTCGAGCCGATGCTGTTGAAATACGAATGCGTGATGCACCCGCGCCAGCATGGTCCGCAGTAATGACACGCGGCGCGCCCGAGGTGCGCTTGCGTGAGGATCGCCGCGCGACCGATGGTCAGCACGCGCTCGCGCCCCCAGCGCTTACGCATCGACTCGCGCACGTGCAGCTCCGCGCAGTTGAGCTGCATCGGCGGCAGGAACTCCCCGTCGGGCAGCTGCGCCAGCCCCTCCGCCTGGCCGCTCACGCCGATGAACTTCTCAACGTGGCTGTACCAGGGCGCGATGTCCGCATAGCGGATCGGCCAGTCGACGCCGATGCCTTCCCTGGCGTTCGCTTCGAAGTCGAGGTCGCTCCAGCGATAGACCTGCCGGCCCCACATGAGGGAGCGGCCGCCCACGTGGCGCCCGCGGATCCACAGGAACGGCTTGTCGGCGTCATTGTGGTAGGGATTCTCGCGGTCGTTCACGAACCACTTCGACACCCACTCGTCGCACCCTCCGGTCTGCGACTGAATGGGCTGGTCCTCGTGGAGCTTGCGCAGGTTTCCGTAGCCCCGGTACGGGAGCGAGTAGTCCTGCACGTGCTCGACGTAATCCCGCTCCGGCACGATCGGCGGCCCGGCCTCGAGCAACAGGGTCTTCAGGCCCCTCTCGGTGAGCTCCTTGGCGGCCCAGCCGCCGGAGATCCCGGAGCCCACGACGATCGCGTCGTATTTTCCCGAAGTTGGCTCAGGCGCTGACACAGCCGTCGTACCTTCCGGGAATGATCGGAGCGTTGATGAGGTCCTTGGCCACGGGCTCGGAAGTGAAGTAGGCGAAGACCACCAGGCGCTTCAAGAGCTCGTAGCCGCGCTCCGCCGTCAGCGGCTGCTGATCGAGCGCCTCCCGCTCGGCCCTGGTCGGAGCCCGCGCCGGCAGCTGCTCGTCGAGGGAGCGGATCAGCGACTCCTGCTCCTCCCTGCGGGCGGACGCGACCGGCGCGCCGTAGAGCGAGCGGCTGCGCGCGTCGATGGCCGCGAGCCCCTCGAGGAAGCGCGCGCGATCGCGCTCCAGCAGCGACTCGGTGAGGAGCAGATCGATGAAGCGGTTAACCCCCACCTGCGTGGCCCCGACGGTGTCGGTCTGCGGCAGGAGAATCTCGGCGATGCAGCTGACGGCCGCATCCTGCGCCGTGCCGAGCGTGCGCAGGCCCTTCGCCGCCCCGGCGCGCGCGTGCACGGCCGCGGCGAACGCCTGCTGCTCGAGCGGCAGGAGTGACAGCCCCGGCAGCAGGGCCGAAATACCCGCGATCGATTCGAGGAACTCGCGCCGATCCACGCAAGGTGCTCCGGGCGTCTTTGCGGTTGCGAACCCCGCCGCGGACGCTACCACACCTGGAGGCGGCGCGGTTAGAGCTTGCCGTCCCGCGGTAAGCATTAGAATGAGGTCGTTCCGCTCCGCTATGCCGCAAAGGAACTGAGCATGAAGCGCATATCGGCGGCGTTGCTCGCCGCAGTTCTCCTGGGGCTGTCCGCGGCCGCGCAGGCAGTCACGGTGGGCGTCTCCATGGCCGTGTTCGATGACAACTTCCTGACCGCGGTGCGCGCCAGCATGAAGGAGCGCGCCGAGCAGCTGCACGTGCCGGCGCAGTTCGAGGACGCCGACAACGACATCGGCCGCCAGCTCAACCAGATCCAGAACTTCATCGCCCAGCACGTCGACGCCATCATCGTGAACCCCGTCGACACCGACGCGACTCCACGCATGACGCAGCTGGTGGTGGCCGCCGGCATCTCCCTCGTGTATGTCAACCGCATGCCGGCCGACAGGCAGCTGCCGCCGCATGTCTCCTTCGTCGGCTCGGATGAAACCCAGTCCGGCACGCTCGAGATGGCCGAGGTTTGCCGGCTGCTCGGAGGCAAGGGCGACATCGTCGTGCTGATGGGCGAGCTCACCAACCAGTCGGCGCGGCAGCGCACCGAGGATGTACAGCAGGTGATCGCGCGGCCCGCCTGCCGGGGCATCCACGTGCTCGACAAGCAGGCCGCCAACTGGAAGCGCACCGAGGCCGCCGACCTCATGACCAACTGGCTGAGCTCAGGTCTGCGTCCGGCCGCCGTGGTTGCCAACGACGATGAGATGGCGATCGGTGCCATCCAGGCGCTCAAACAGGCACACCTTCTCAATACCACCATCGTCGCGGGAATCGACGCCACGCCCGATGCGCTCGCGGCGATGAGGTCCGGAGAGCTCCGGGTAACGGTGTTTCAGAACGCGCCGGCGCAGGGCCGCGGAGCCATCGACACCGCGCTCAGGCTCGCGCGGCACGAGCCGGTGCCCTCCTTCGTGTGGGTGCCCTTCGAGCTGGTGACGCCCGGCAACCTGCCGGGCTACCTCCGGTCACATTGATGGGATCAGCGCTCGCCCCCCGCGTGACGCCAGACCTGCTCGAGGTGCGCAAGGTCTCCAAGAGCTTCCCCGGTGTCGCCGCGCTCGATGACGTTTCGCTCAGTCTCAGGCACGGCACGGTACACGCGCTCATGGGCGAGAACGGCGCCGGCAAGTCCACCCTGATGAAGATCATCGCGGGGGTGTACACCCCGGATGCGGGCGAGCTGCGGCTCGAGGGTCGCCCACTGCGCCTCGATTCGCCGCGGCAGGCGCTCGCGTGCGGCATCGCCATGATCCATCAGGAGCTCAACCTGATGCCCACCATGACTGTCGCCGAGAACATCTGGATCCGCCGCGAGCCGCTGAATGCCTTGAGATTGGTGCGCCATCGGGAGCTCCACCGCAGGACGCGCGCCCTGCTCGAGCGCCTGGGTCTCAACCTCGATCCGGCGGCGGAGCTGCGCACCCTGCCGATCGCCGCGCGGCAGATGGTCGAGATCGCGCGAGCGCTTTCCTACGATTCGCGGCTCCTCATCATGGATGAGCCGACCTCGGCTCTCACCGAGCACGACGCTGAGCAGCTGTTCGCGGTGATCCGTGACCTGAAATCGCACGGCGTCGGCATCTTCTATGTCACGCATCGGATCGAGGAGCTGTTCGCGCTCGCCGACGAGATCTCGGTGCTGCGCGACGGCCGGCACATCGGCACGGCGAGCTCCCGCGAGCTCACGCGCAACGACGTCATCCGCATGATGGTGGGGCGCGAGCTTAGCTCCCCGCCGGCAGCCGCGCCGGCGCCGGTGGGTCCGGTCGTACTGTCCGCGCACGGCCTGAGCGTGGAGGGCGCGTTTCACGATGTGAGCTTCGAGCTGCACGCCGGGGAGATCCTCGGCGTCGCCGGGCTCGTGGGCTCCGGCCGCAGCAAAGTCGCGGAGACGCTCTTCGGCCTGGTTGCCGCGACTGCCGGCGAGATTCGCATCGGGGGCGATCCGGTGCGGATCGACTCCCCAAGGGCGGCGATCTCCCGCGGCGTCGGCTTTGTCACCGAGGATCGCAAGGAGACCGGCTGCTTCCTGGGTCTTAGCGTGCTCGAGAACCTCGAGATCGCGGTTCTTGGCCGCGACTTCGTTCGCTTTGGGTTCGTGCGCGGTGAGCGCGCGCGTCGCGCGTGCGCCGGTGTCGTGAGCGCGCTGCGGGTCAAGACGCCGGACTTGAGCGAGCGCATCGAGAATCTCTCCGGCGGCAACCAGCAGAAGGTGCTGCTCGGCCGCTGGCTGCTGATGCACCCGAAGATCCTGATCCTCGATGAGCCGACACGCGGGGTGGACGTCGGCGCCAAGGCGGAAATTCACCAGCTCATCGCGCGCCTCGTCGCCGCGGGTACCGCGGTGCTCATGATCTCCTCCGAGATGCCCGAGATCCTCGCCATGAGCCACCGCATCATGGTGATGCACGAAGGGCACGTCACCGGGATTCTCGGGCGCGACGCGGCGACCCAGGTGAAGATCATGGACCTGGCCGCGCGCTAGCCATGAATCGATCCACCCCATCCCCCGTCGCCGCGCGCGCGCGCCGCCTGCCTCCTGAGGCGGGGATTCTTCTGGTGTTGCTTGCTCTGGCCCTCGCCTTCGAGCTGCTCGGCTGGATCTTTGTCCATCAGAGCTTCCTCGCCAATCAGCAGCGGCTCGTGGTGATGATCCTGCAGGTCTCGGTGATCGGCGTCATCGCGGTCGGCGTCACCCAGGTCATCATCACCGGCGGCATCGATCTCTCCTCGGGCTCGGTGGTGGCTCTCACCGCGATGGTCGCGGCGAGCCTCGCGCAATCCTCGGAGGCGGTGCGGGCGGTCTACCCCTCGCTGACTGACCTCCCGGTGGTGATACCGGTCGCGGCGGGGCTCGCCGTCGGCGCCGCCGCCGGTCTCGTGAACGGCACGCTGGTCGCCGGGACCGGCATTCCGCCCTTCATCGCGACGCTCGGCGTCATGGTGAGCGCGCGCGGCATTGCCAGGTGGTACACGCGCGGCCAGCCGGTCAGCATGCTGACCGAGCCTTACGCCGACATCGGCAGCGGCGCGGTTCCGGTCGCGATCTTTCTCGCCACCGCGCTGTTCTTTCACGTGGCTCTCCGCTACACGCGCTACGGCAAGTTCACCTACGCGATCGGCGCCAACCGCGAGGCGGCGCGGGTCGCCGGCATCCAGGTCGGGCGGCACCTGATCGTGGTCTATACCATCGCCGGGCTCCTCTCGGGGCTCGCCGGCGTACTCACCTCGGCGCGCGCCGTCTCGGGTCAGGCCGGCATGGGGCTCATGTACGAGCTCGATGCGATCGCCGCCGCGGTGATCGGCGGCGCCTCGCTCGCCGGCGGCGTCGGGCGCATTACCGGCACGGTGATCGGTACCCTGGTCCTCGGGGTCGTCACCTCGGGCTTCACGTTTCTGCGAATCGACGCCTACTATCAGGAGATCGTCAAGGGCGGAATCATCGTCGCGGCGGTGGTCGCCGATCAGTACCGGCGCAGGCGTCGATTGACGGCCACCTGAGCCGCGCACACGATAGGGTGGTTAAAGCCAATCCGCTTTGAGCGTGCACCATGAGCCCCGAAGACTATCAGCGGCGTGCCATCGGCGACGGCAAGCCCTACGACCCGATGAAGGAGCCGCGCTTTACCGAGATCGCGACCTTCATGCGCTGCCCGCTCGCGGCCGCACTCGACAACGTCGACATTGGCCTGATCGGCGTGCCGACCGACATCGCCGTCACCAATCGGCCCGGGGCCCGCCATGGCCCGCGCGAGATCCGCAACTCCTCGAGCCTGATGCGCGGCTACAACGTCGCGCTCGGCGTCAACCCTTACGAGCTGTGCCGCGTCGCCGACCTGGGCGACGTGCCGATCTCCCACCGCTACGACCTGGAGCGGCAGAATGACGACATCGAGGCGTTCTACGCGCAAGTGAAGGCGGCCGGCATCCTGCCGGTGAGCGCCGGCGGCGATCACTCGATCACCTACCCGATCTTCAGGGCACTGGGCGCCGGGCAGCCGGTCGGCATGGTGCACGTCGATGCGCATTGCGATACCTGGGGCGAGTTCTTCGGCTCGAAGTTCACGCATGGCGCACCGTTTCGCCTCGCGGTCGAGGCCGGCGTGCTCGATCCGAGGCGCACCATCCAGATCGGGATCCGCGGCGCGCAGAACTTCCTCGACGGCATCGAGTTCTCGAAGTCGCATGGCATGCGCGTCGTCTTCATGGACGAGTTCGCCGAGCTCGGCGTCGAGCAGGTGATTCAGCTGGCGCGCTCGGTCGTGGGCGGCGGCCCGACCTATATCTCCTTCGACGTCGACGGGCTGGATCCCGTGTACGCCCCGGGCACCGGCACGCCCGAGGTCGGCGGCATCACGACGCTCGAGGCGCAGCGCCTGCTGCGGGGCCTGCGGGGTCTGAACCTCATCGGCGGCGATGTTGTCGAGGTCGCGCCGCCCTATGATCAGACCGGCAACACCGCGCTGGTCGGCGCCACGATGATGTACGAGATCCTGTGTCTGATCGCCGACCGGCACTTCGGCGCCGCGCGGCGCGCGTGAGCGGCGAATCACAGCCCGCAGGCTCGCTCGAGGTCGCGCTGAAGCACGCCGCGCGCCTCCTCCCCTCTCAGCCGGCGCTCGCCGCCGAACAGGCCACCGAGATCCTGAAGGTGGTGCCCGGGCATCCCGGGGCGATGCTGCTGCTCGCGGTGGCGCAGCGAGTCAGCGGCGATCTGCCCGCTGCGTTGGCGGGGCTCGGGGACCTCTGTCGCCGGCAGCCCGGATGGGCCGAAGCACAGTTCGAGCTCGGCATGACGCTCGGGAGCGCCGGACAGGGTGAGGCCGCGATCGCCTCGCTCCGCCGCGCCGTCGCGCTGAAACCCGACCTGCCGGACGCCTGGCGGGCGCTCGCCGACCACCTCGCAGGAGCGGGCGACACCGCCGGCGCCGACGAGGCCTACGCGCGCCACATCAAGGCCGCAACGCGCGATCCGCGCCTGCTCGCCCCGGCGGCCGCACTGGTCGAGAACCGCATTCCCGAGGCAGAGGCGCTGCTGCGCGCGCACTTGCGGGCCCACCCGACCGATGTCGCCGCGCTGCGCATGTTGGCGGAGGTGGCCGCGCGGCTGCGGCGCTGGCGGGACTCGCAGGCGCTGCTCGAGCGCTGCCTCGAGCTCGCGCCCGGCTTCGATGCCGCCCGCCACAACTACGCCCTCGTGCTCAACCGTCAGGGCAAGGCGGCCGCAGCGCTCCCGCACGTCGAGCAGCTGCTCGCGAAAGAGCCGGGCAATCCCGGCTATCGCAATCTCAAGGCCGCGGTGCTCGTCAACCTCGGCGAGTACGCCGAGTCAGCGCGCATCTACGCGGGCGTGCTGGCGCAGTTCCCGCAGCAGCCGAAGGTCTGGATGAGTTACGGGCACTCGCTCAAAACCACCGCCCGGGTCACCGACGCCATCGACGCCTATCGCGGCGCGATCGCCCGCGAGCCGACGCTCGGCGAAGCCTGGTGGAGTCTCGCGAACCTCAAGACCTTCGCCTTCTCGGACTCCGACGTGGCCTCGCTCCGTGCCGCGCTCGCGCGCACCGACCTGGGAGAGGAGGATCGGCTGCACTTCGAGTTCACGCTCGGCAAGGCGCTCGAGGACCAGGGGTCCTACGAGGAGTCCTTCCGGCACTACGCGGCGGGCAACGCGCTGCGGCGCAAGTCGCTCCCCTACAGCGCGGCCGAGAACACCGCCTTCGTGCGCCGCTCCCGCGAGCTCTTCACCCGCGAGTTCTTCGCCGCGCGCGCCGGCTCCGGCATCGCTCCCCGGGATCCGATCTTCATCCTCGGCCTGCCGCGCGCCGGCTCGACGCTGCTCGAGCAGATTCTAGCGAGCCACTCGCGCGTCGAGGGGACCATGGAGCTGCCGGACGTGCCGCAGATCGCGCGCGATCTGGCCGAGCGCGGCGGCACGGAAGCGGGCGCGGGCTTCTTCGAGGCCATAGCCGCTTTGAGCGGCGCCGAGCTGCGCGCACTCGGCGAGCGCTATCTCGAGGGCACCCGTCCACTGCGCAAGAGCGCCGCGCCGTTCTTCATCGACAAGATGCCAAACAACTGCCTTTATGTCGGCCTGATTCATCTCATGCTGCCGAACGCCACCATCATCGATGCGCGCCGGCACCCCATGGGGTGCTGCTTCTCGTGCTTCAAGCAGCACTTCGCGCGCGGCCAGAGCTTCACCTACGCGCTCGAGGACTTAGGATCCTATTACCGCGATTACGTCGCTCTCATGCACCACTTTGATGCAGTGCTACCCGGCAGGGTGCATCGGGTCTTTTACGAGGACATGGTCGCGGACACCGAGAGCGAGGTGCGGCGCCTGCTTAGCTCTTGCCGCCTGGAGTTCGAGTCCGCATGCCTCAAGTTCTACGACAACGAGCGCGCGGTGCGCACCGCGAGCTCCGAACAGGTGCGCCAGCCGATCTTCACGACGGCCCTTGAACAATGGCGACATTACGAGCCCTGGCTCGAGCCGCTCAAGAGCGCGCTGGGATCGGTGCTGACGGCCTACCCGAGCGTGCCTGCTGATGTGACAATGTAATTGCAACAGCAGCTGTAAGACCTGCGCTCAATTCAGGGGAGCTCCATGACACGCAGTCGTCGCAGAAAACTGATGCGGGCAACGTCCCGTCCGGCGGGTCGTCCCGTGCCGCTTCGAATCGGCATTCCTCTCGCGTCCGCGGTGCTCGCAGCCATCCCGGCCGCCTATGCGCAGCAGGCGCAGCCTGCCCCGCAGGCAGGCGGCGCGGCGACCGGGGGGCTCGAGGAGATCGTCGTCACTGCGGAGAAGCGCACCCAGAACCTGCAGGACGTGCCGGTCAGCATCCAGGCGCTCGACACCGCAAAGCTCGAGCAGCTCAACATCACCGGCATCGACGACTACGTGAAGTACCTCTCCGGCGTCACGACCGTGAAGGGCTTAGGCCAGGGCGGCAACGGCGTCGGCACCACCCACATGTACATGCGTGGCGTGGTGAGCGGCCAGGACGGCAACCACTCCGCCTCGCAGCCGAGCGTCGGCACCTACCTCGACGAGCAGCCGATAACGACCATCGACGGCACGCCGGATATTCACGTCTACGACATCGCGCGCATCGAGGTACTCGAAGGCCCCCAGGGGACTCTGTACGGCGCGAGCTCGGAAGCCGGCACCATCCGTATCATCACCAACAAGCCGGACCCGGGTAAGTTCTCGGCGGCGTACGACGTCGGCGTGAACTCGGTCGATCACGGCGGTATCGGCTCGCTGGCGGAAGGCTACGTGAACTTCCCGCTGTCGCCGATCGCCGCGGTACGCCTCGTCGCCTGGGACGAGCACGACGCCGGCTACATCCACAACGTCGCCGGCACCAACACCACCGGCGGCATCCTCAACGGCGTGCGCACCTTCCCCACCTCGGGTCTCTCCATCGACAACGCGGGGGAGACCGACAACCAGTACAACCCCGTCTCGACCCTCGGCGGACGGGTCGCGGGGCTCCTCAAGCTCGGCGACAACTGGACCATCACGCCGACGTTCCTGGGGCAATCGATCAACGCCAGCGGCTTCTTCGGCTACGACCCGGCGGTTGGAACGCTCGATGCGGTGCGCTACGGGCCGGAGGGCAACCAGGATTCCTTCACGCAGACCGCGCTCACGATCGAAGGCAAGGTGAGCGACTTCGACATCACCTATGCCGGGGGCTGGTTCGTGCGCAACCAGCACATCCTCTCGGACTACAGCGACTACAGCTACTACTACGATAAGTTCTTCGCCTCGGGCTGCAACTGGGTGACGCAGGCCGGCGCCAACTATCTGCAGGCGAATCCGGCGGCGCACGGCAACTGCTACGCCGGCACCCCATACCCCGCGGGCGATTTCACCGAGCCCCAGGAGTACGTGATCACGAACGGCCACTACACCAAGTGGAGCCACGAGCTGCGGGTGACGACTCCGCAGGAGTACCCCGTTAAAGGGATCGTGGGCCTGTTCGCCGAGCGTCAGGTGCACGAGATCTGGGAGCAGTACACGATCCCGGGCGCGGGCGGCGATCCTTATACCCAGAACGCGCAGGGCTTCGCCCCGAGCTTGAGCATCCCGGGAGTCAACGGCAACACCGTCTGGCTCACCGACGAGGAGCGCGTCGACCGCGACCAGGCGGCCTTCGGCCAGGCGACCTGGGACATCGACAAGAACTGGGAGATGACGGGCGGTATCCGCTTCTACAAGTACGACAACTCGCTGCAGGGGTTCTACGGCTACTCGGCCAACTACCAGAATCTCACCGGCTACTTCCCGGGGCAGAACATCTGCGGCCCGAACCCCGCCGCGCCGGGCGCGCCGCTCACGCCGAACTACGCGCCGTTCCACGGCGCGCCCTGCACGAACCTCAACTCGACGGTGTCCGACAGCGGCCGCACCTACAAGGCGAACCTCACCTACAGGCTCGACCCGAACAAGCTCTTCTACTTCACCTACTCGACCGGCTACCGCCCGGGCGGCGTGAACCGCGTGTTCGATCCGGCCATCAATGCGGTCTTTCCGCCCTACAAGGCCGACTTCCTCACCAACTGGGAGATCGGCTGGAAGACCACCACCGCGGATCACACGCTGCGGTGGAACGGCGCCGTGTTCCTCGAGAACTGGAATAACTTCCAGTTTCTGTACTTGGGACCCAACAGCGTGACCGTGGTGCAGAACGCGGCCTCGGCGCAGATCAAGGGCCTCGAGACCGAGCTCGAGTGGGCGGCGAGCAGCAACCTGCTGATCTCGGGCGGCGCCACCTACCTGCACGCGGTGACGACCGCGAACTACTGCGGCCCGTCGGCAACGATTCCCGGCACTTCGGTTCAATCCACGGACTGTCCCAACCAGGTGAATACTTATGCCGATGGCATCCTGGCGCCCAACGGCCCGGAGGCGCCCTCCGGCACGCAGCTGCCGGTGGCCCCGAAGTTCAAGATGAATCTCGTGGCGCGCTACACCTGGGCGGCGGGGGACGGCTGGGAATCCAACGTACAGGCCGCGGGCATGTACCAGACCGAGACCGAGCCACTGCTGCGGCTCATCGACCAGATCGCCTTGGGTCCGATGCCGTCCTACGCGCTGTTCGACCTGTCGGCGGGATCCGAGCGCAACAACTTCTGGTTCAAGCTGGCGCTCACCAACGTGTTCGACAAGGCCGCCCAGCTGACGCGCTTCGTCGAGTGCGCGACGACGACCTGCGGACCGCAGCCCTACGCCATTCCGACACAGCCGCGCACCATCGCGCTCACCGTCGGGCAGCGCTTCTAGAGGCTTCGAACGGACTGCTCGACGGCGCGCGTGAGCTTCTCGAGGAGCTCGGTCAGCTCCGCCTCGCTCGCGTTGTAGGGAGGCGCGACGATCACGGTGTCGCCGGCGCTGCCGCCGACGTTGCCGGCGCACGGATAGATGATGAGGCCGTCCTCGAACGCGCGCTTACCCAACGCCTGGCTGAAGGCGCGCTCCGGCGGCAACGGCGCGCGGCTCGCGCGATCGCGCACGAACTCGATCCCGATCAGATAGCCCCGGCCACGCACGTCGCCCGCTTCGGCGAACGGCTCGAGCGCCCGGCGCAGCTCCTCGCGCAGCGCCTCGCCACGTGAACGCACCCGCGCCAGCAGCCCCTCACGCTGAATGATGCGCTGGACCGCGAGCGCAGCCGCGCACGCGGTGGTGTGCCCCGAGTACGTGTGGCCGGTGAGCATGGCCCCGTGCGCGGCGAGAATCGTGTCGCCGAGCCCGCGGCTCATGATCGTCGCCGCGAGCGGAATGTAGCCGCCAGCGAGCCCCTTGCCCACCGCCATGATGTCGGGCACGACCGCATCGTGCTCGAGCGCGCGCCACGTGCCGCAGCGGCCGGCGCCGCACATCACCTCGTCGGCGATCACGAGCACCCCGTGGCGCTCGCACACGGCCTGCACCGCACGCGCGTAGCCCTCGGGGGCCGGCACCGCACCGCCCGCCGCTCCGACCACCGGCTCGTAGATGAAGGCTGCCACGCGCTCGGCACCCAGTGCCTCGATCTTCTCCTCGAGTTCGTCGGCGAGCGCCTGAGTGAGCGCCGCGCCCGCGAGAGCGCGCAGCGGCCGATAGGTGTTGGCGGCGGACACGAATGATGCGTCGAGCAGGCTTCCCTCGAACGGGCGCCGGCGCTCGGGGAATCCCGACACCGAGAGCGCCCCGAGCGTATTGCCGTGATAGGAGCGCTGGCGCGCGATGAAGTGCTTCTTGCCGGAGAGTCCGCGGGCGTCCCAGTATTGCAGCGCCACCTTCAGCGCCGACTCCACCGCCTCCGAGCCGCTGCCTGAGTACACGATGTGCCCGAACCCGGGGCCGCAGAGCGACAGCAGCAGCCGGGTCAGCTCCTCGAGCGGCTCGCTGGTGAAGAGATAGCGATAGGCGCAGGCCACCTGCTCGAGCTGCGCGGCGATCGCGGCGTTCACCTCGCGGTTGCCGTGCCCGATGCTGAAGGCGGCCGGACCCCCCGAGCCGTCGAGGTAGCGCCGGCCTGCGGCGTCATAGAGATAACTCCCCTCGCCGCGCACGATGCGCGGCAGGGCACTCAACCCCCAGCCGACCGAGCGGTTCTTGGTCATGGTCCTCTCGCGAGAGCTCCGCAGCGAGGGCGCCTATTGTGAGGGCTTTGGCGCTATGCTGCCCAACTCCATCACGCGGCGGAGGGCGGCGGTGCCGAGCGAGGCGGTTTTCATCACCTGCGCGGTCACCGGCTCGGGCGATTCGGTCAGGAAGAGTCCGCACGTGCCGGTGACTCCCGCGCAGATCGCGGCGGCGGCGCTCGAGAGCCACGCCGCCGGGGCGGCCATCGTGCACATCCACGTGCGTGATCCCGCCTCAGGCGCACCGAGCCGCGCGACCGCCCTCTACCGCGAGGTGGTCGACCGGATCCGCAGCCGCAACGCCGAGGTCATCCTCAATCTGACGGGAGGCATGGGCGGGGACCTGGTGCTGGGACCGGACGAGGCGCCGCTCTCCTTCGGCAAGGGGACCGATTTCGTCGGCCCGCGCGAGCGTATTGCGCACATCGTCGAGCTGCTGCCCGAGATCGCCAGCCTCGACTGCGGCTCGCTGAATTTCGACGAGGCGCTCTACGGCACGACGCCGCGGTACCTGCGCGACATCGCGGCCGAGTACCGCGCGCGGGGCGTGCGCCCGGAGATCGAGGTCTTCGAGCTCGGGCACATCGAGCTCGCCCGGCAGCTGATCAGCGCGGGTCTCGTCACTGCGCCGGCGCTGTTCCAGCTGTGCCTCGGCATTCGGTACGGAGCGCCCGCGACGGCGCAGGCGCTGCTCGCGATGCGCGACGCCCTGCCGCCCGAGGTGCACTGGTCGGCCTTCGGGGTCGGCCGGCTGCAGATGCCGATGGTCGCCCAGGCGGTGATTCTGGGAGGCAATGTGCGGGTCGGCCTCGAGGACAACCTCTATCTCGGCAAGGGCGCGCTGGCGACCAACGCTCAACTGGTCGAGCGCGCCGTGAAGATCGTGGAGCTCCTCGGCGCGCGGGTCCGCTCCTCGGCCGAGACCCGCACGCAGCTCGGCTTGCGCGCCGCTTAAGGCCCGACGTCGACCACCCGCCCCGTGCGCAGGCTCTCGCCGGCCGCCACCGCGAGCCGTAGCGCTTCGACGCCGTCGGTGAAGTCCGGGCTCGTCGCCCTCCCTTCCGCGAGCGCGGCCACGAACGCCTCCATCTCCGCCTCATAGGCCTGTGCGTACCGCTCGATGAAGGAGTGGAGTACGGCGTCGCGCCCGGCGGTGCGCTCGGCGTTCCAGGATGCGACCGAGGTCTCGTGGCGATTCTGCGCCTGCAGCATGCCGCCCGGCCCGAAGACCTCGATGCGCTGGTCGTAACCGTACACGCAGCGGCGGCTGTTGTTGATCTGAATGAGCGCGCCGGACCTGGCGCGCAGCGAGATCGCGCAGGTATCGATGTCGCCGAGCTTGCCGATCTCCGCATCGACGAGGTTCGCACCGAAGGCATGCACCTTGGCGATGTCCCCGGCGAGGTAGCGCGCCATGTCGAAGTCGTGGATGGTCATGTCGCGGAACAGGCCGCCGGAGCTCTGGATGTAGCTCGCCGGGGGCGGCGCCGGATCGCGGCTGGTGATGACGGCGAGCTCGACCCGGCCGATCTCCCCGAGCTTGAGCCGTTCGCGCAGCGCGCGGTAGGAGGGGTCGAAGCGGCGGTTGAAGCCGATCATCACGACGGGCGCGTCGGCAGAGATCTCGCTCCAGCAGGCGCGCGCGCGCTCGAGGCTCATGTCGATCGGCTTCTCGCAGAATACCGCCTTCCCGGCCTTGACCGCCGCAACGATGAGCGGCACGTGCGTGTCGGTGGGAGTGGCGATCACGACCGCGCGAACGTTGCGGTCGTCCCACACCTCCTCCACGCTGCGCGCCGCTCGGACCCCGAGCTCGGCTGCGGTCTGCTGCGCGGACTCGCCCGCGACATCGAACACCTGTGCCAGCCGCACGCGCGGGTGCCGCGCCAGATTGCGCGCGTGCAGACGGCCGATGCGCCCGCAACCGAGTACCGCCATGCCGACCGTCGCCATAGTCCGTCCGCCGTCAGCGCCGCGTCAGGAACTCGTAGCCCGGCGCGTAGCTGATGCGCCAGCGCCGGACCGGTCCTGCCATGACGTTCAGATAGTAAAGTGTAAAGCCATGCGGGGCGCTCACCGGGTGGTGACCGCGCGGCACCAGCACCAGGTCGCGATCCTCCACCGACATCGTCTCATCGAGCGAGCGGTCGTCCGTGAAGACGCGCTGGAAGGCAAAGCCGCCCGGGCGCGACAGGCGATGATAATAGATCTCCTCGAGCTGACTCTCCCCGCCCGCGGCGGAATCATGCTTGTGGGGCGGGTAGCTCGACCAGTGCCCTCCGGGCGTGCGGACCTCGACGACCAGCAGGGACTCGGCCTCGGCGCTCTCCGGCAGGATGTCAAGTACGTAGCGGGTGTTGGTGCCGGTGCCCCTGACCTCCTCCTGCACGTCCTCAGGCAGGATCAGTCGCGGCCGGAAGCGCCCCTCGGCGGGCGCCGAGCCCACGGCGAGCTCGCAGGCGCTCTCTGCCGTGAGGCGCACCTCGGCCCGCGGCGGCACATAAACCGCGAACGGCTTGCCGGTGAAAGGATTCTGGCGTGCGCCGATCGCGCCGTAGTCCTCCGTTGCCACGCGCACGCTCGCGCTACCTGAGAGCAGCACCAGGCACTGCTCGCGATCCGGCAGTGCGCGCGCCAGCGTTTGCCGCGGGGCGAGATCGAAAACCTCGAAGCCCACATAGCGCCACCCCGCGCTCTCCGGTGTGATCCGGTGCACCTGTAGCGCGTTGGCCGAGAGATCGGGTCTGACGAGGAGTCTCGAGGTCATGCGGCACGCTCCGACACGAGGCGCCTGAGGTTGCGGTAGCCGAGCGTGGCGTAGGTGAGAGGATTGGCGATGCGCGGATCCTGCTCGGCCTCGAGGACTACCCAGCCGCAATAGTCGCGCAGCGCGGCGAACACCGGCTCGAAAGCGACGTCGCCGTCTCCCGGCACCGTGAATACGCCGGCGAGCACGGCACGCAGGAAGCTCCAGTTCCCGCTGCGCGCTTCCGTTGAGACTTCTGCGCGCACATCCTTGGCATGCACGTGCACGATCCGCGGCGCATGGCGCCGCGCCAGCGCCGCGGGATCGGCTCCCGCGAACGCCGCGTGTCCGGTGTCGAGCAGCAGCCCCACCTCGGGTCCGGTCGCGGCCATCAGGGCGTCGATGTCTGCCTCGCTCTGCACGACCGTGCCCATGTGATGATGATAGGCGAGGCGCACTCCCTCGGTCGCGGTCGCCGCGGCCACTTCGGTCAGTCGCTCACCGAGCTCGCGCCAGTCGCGCGCCGTGAGCACGGGCCGCTCGGAGAGCGGACGGCTCAGGTCGCCGTGCACCGCATGGCTCACCTCGGCGAACACCAGCACCGGGCTTCCCATGGCCTTGAGGAGCTCCAGGTGTGGGCGCAGCCGCGTCAGCTCCTCGCGTACCCCCCAAACGAGGAGCTCCGCCGAATACCAGCCCGAGACACACTTGAGCCCGAAGCGTCCCAACACCGCGGCGAGCGTCTCTCGGTCGCGCGGAAACTTGTGCCCGAGCTCCATGCCCTCGAAACCCACCGCGCGCGCCTCGCCGAGACAGGTCTCGAGCGTGATGTCGGCGCCCAGCTCCCTGAGATCGTCGTTCGACCAGATGATGGGATTGGCGCCGAGGCGAACCTGCATCGCTCACCCCTCATCCGCACGCCGCTTGAGGGCCGAGGCGTATGCCGCGCGCGCCGCACGGATCCCGGCGCGCCCGGACACCTCGGGCACCGGGACGTCCCACCAGCAGCCCCCGGCGCTGGTGCTGGCGGCCGGGTCGGTCTCGATGAGGATCACCGAGGTGCGGTCGGCGCGGCGGGCGGCGGCAATGGCGCTCTCGAGCTCCGCCGTGCTGCGCACGGCGCTCGCGAGCGCTCCCAGGCTGCGCGCGTGCGCCACGAAATCCGGCGCTCGAGGCTCATCGGCGCGCAGGTTGTTGAAGCTCGCATTCCCGGTCGAGCGCTGCAGCCGCTCGATGCAGCCGAAGCCGCCGTTGTCGAGCAGCACGACGATGAGTCTGGCATTCAACCGCACCGAGGTCGCGATCTCGCTGTTCAGCATGAGATAGGAACCGTCGCCCACCATGACGATCACCTCGCGTCCGGGGTGCGCGAGCTTCACGCCGAGTGCGCCGGCGATCTCGTAGCCCATGCAGGAGTACCCATACTCGAGGTGGTAGCCACCCGGCTGCTCGGCCCGCCAGTGCCGGTGCAGCTCTCCGGGGAGGCCACCCGCTGCGCCCACGACGATGTCGGAAGCTTCGGCCGTGCTTTGCACCGCGCCGATCACCTGCGCGTCGGAGGGCAGGGCCGATGGCGCGGCGGGAGCGCTGAACGATGCCGCCGTCGCGAGCCACTCCGCCCGCACGCTCTGCGCACGCTCGGTCCACACGCGCGGGGCGCGCCAGTCTCCGAGCGCCTCACTCAGCCGTGTGAGGCCTGCGTGCGCATCCGCGACCAGGGGGAGAGCGGCGTGTTTGCCCGCATCGAAGGGCTGCACGTTGAGCGCCACGATCCGGCGTCCCTGCGCTCGAAAAAGCGCGGCGGAGCCGGTCGTGAAGTCCGAGAGGCGCGTGCCGACTGCGAGGATCACGTCCGCCTCAGCGGCCAGGGTGTTGGCGGCCGCGGTGCCGGTCACGCCGATGCCGCCGAGATTGAGCGCATCGCTCGCCGGCAAGGCCGACTTGCCCGCCTGCGTCTCGGCGCTCGGCACCCCGTGCCGCTCGCAGAAAGCGCGCAGCGCCGCGCCCGCCTCGGAATAGAGAACGCCCCCGCCGCATACGATGAGCGGACGGCGCGCCGCGCGCACCACCCGCGCCGCTTCCGCGAGCTCGCGCGGGTCCGGCGGCGGACGCCGCGCAACCCACAGGTGCTCCTCGAAGAGGCTGCCTGGCCAGTCGTGCGCCTCTGCCTGCACGTCCTGGCAGAGCGCGAGGGTCACGGGGCCGCAGCTCGCCGGGTCGGTCAGCACCTGCATGGCCCGCTGGAAGGCGCTCGGGAGCTGCTCGGGCCGCGTAATGCGGTCGAAGTAGCGCGACACGGGCCGCAGGCAGTCGTTGACCGTGACCAGCCCGTCGCCGAAGTCCTCGAGCTGCTGCAGCACCGGATCGGGCGCGCGGGTCGCGAATACGTCGCCGGGCAGCAGCAGCAGCGGCAGGCGGTTGACGTGGGCGACCGCGGCTGCGGTCACGAGATTGGTGGCGCCGGGCCCGATCGAAGTGGTGCACGCCATCATGCGGCGGCGTTGCGAGGCCTTGGCGTAGGCGATCGCCGCGTGGCCCATCGCCTGCTCGTTGTGAGCCCGGAGCGTAGGAAGGAGCTCGCGCGCCGCGTACAGCGCCTCACCGAGCGCCGCCACGTTGCCGTGCCCGAAGATGGCCCACACGCCGGCGAAGACCCGTTGGCGCTCCCCGCCGAGCTCGGTCCATTGGGCGGTCATCGCCCGCACCAGTGCCTGCGCTACCGTGAGCCGAGTTGCCGTCAATGCCCGCCCCTCTCCGGCCCGTCGAGCCGCGGATCGCGTGCCCTCATCCAGGCTTCGGCCAGTGCACGAAAACGCTCCACAATCTCTGCGATCACCGACTCGGCGGACATTTGCCCCGCGAGCCACGCCGGTGCGAGATCATCAAGTATGCTACCGCCTGCGATGAAGCCGCGCACGATGGGACTCGCGGCGGCGGTGGCGAGGAGCGGCGCCTCCGGCTCGAGCGGCGCGCGCAGCGCGACCAGGATGCCGCGGCAGTAGGGGTCGCTCGCACCGATCACCCGCGCGCAACTCTCCCAGCTCATGTCGCGCGGCTGCGGCTCGAGCGCCCACCAGTCCGGGCGGATTCCAAGCTCGTAGAGTCGGGACAGGACGCGGGCCTCGGTGTCCGCGCGCAGCACGCCCAAGCCGCCCGGGCTCACCTCGAGGAGCAGCTCCCTTCCCTGCGCCCGGCAGGCCGCCGCAAGCCGCAGGAGGTTGCGCTCCTGCGCCTCCCGCAACTCGCGCGGATCCTGGGGGTGATACTGACAACGGCACGCGACGGTGACGCCGGCCGGCCATTCCGTGAGATGCACCGCAAGACTGGCGGCTCCCGCGAACTCGAGCGGCCGCGAGAGAGGCCGCGCCACCTGTTGCGCCACCCACAGGCTCCTGCCCTGAGCCGCGCGCAGCGCCGCCGGAGCCGGCGTGCCGTCGAGCAGCACTCCGAATCCGAAGCCCTCGCGTCCCGCCGCTACCTGTGCGGCGGCCTCCACGGCCAGCAGCTCGAGGCGCGGGCGTTGCTCCGCCGGCTGTTGCGCGGCTCCCGCAGGTATGGCCAGCGCCAACACGGTGGCAGGGCCGCGCCTTTGCGTTGTCACCCAGTGGAGGTGGTTGAGCTGCGCGTCCGTGCGCAGCGCGCGCTGGGCGCCGCCGTGGTCGAGGTAGTGATCGAGCTCCACGCGCGAGGGGAGCTCGGATGAGCACAGGAGCCGCGATACCGCGAGCGCTCCGCAGGCGTTGCCGTAGCGCGCACTCCTCTCGTGCGGCTCGCCGCGCAGATAGCCGAGAAGATAGCCCGCGAGAAACGCATCGCCTGCGCCCAGGACGTTGTAGACCTCGATGTCCATCCCGGGCACCAGCAGCGCATCCTCGAGGCTCTTAGGTATGCCGGCGGCAAACACCACGCACCCCTCGGCGCCGCGCTTGCACACGATTACGGCGCCCGACCGCTCGCGGATGTGGCGCACGGCCTCGAGCGTGTCCTCCCGGCCGGCGGCGACGTGCAGCTCCTCCTCGGTTCCCACGATGAGATCACAATCGGCAAGCACGGCGCCGAGCGCCTCGGTCACCCGCGCCGAGCGCGCATAGCGGCTCGCGCCCGCGCCGTGTCCGCCTATTCCCCAGAGATTCGGCCGGTAATCGATATCGAGCACGACCCTGGCAGCGTGCGTTCGCGCCATATCGATCGCCTTGCGCTGGGCGCGCGCGCCGGATGCCATGGAGAAGTGGGTGCCGGTCACGAGCACCGCTCGCGTGGAGGCGATCAGCCCCGGATCGATATCGGCGGGGCTGAGGGCACTGTCGGCGCAGTTCTCGCGATAGAAGATGAGAGGAAAGGTCTCGCGGTCGCGTACGCTCAAGAGCACCAGCGGGGTGAGTCGCTCCCGGTCGACGTGCACGCCGCGCGTATCGACGCCCTCGCGCTCGAGCTGCTCGCGCACGAAGCGCCCCATGGGCTCATCCCCTACCCGGGTGATGAGCGCGGCCTTCAGTCCCAGGCGCGCCGCGCCGATGGCGACGTTGGCCGGGCAACCACCGACCCCTTTGGCAAACGTCGCGATGTCTTCGAGCCGGCTGCCGACCTGCTGACCGTAGAGGTCAACGCTGACGCGGCCGATGGCGACGAGATCGAGTGGCGTGGTCACGCCACCAAGAATAGCCTAGAGCATCGCGCCGGCCAGCCCCAGGACGCAGAAGGCCAGCACCCCGATGGCCCAGACCGCCAGCATCACGTCCCGCCCGAACCCGAGCACACGCACGAGCCCGTGACGCGCGCCGCAGCCGGCGCAGCGGGTGTTCAGCGCAATACGTGGCAGGAAGTTCCTCACAACTCTCTCCTCGTCGGCCGGGGCAGCCGCCCGCGGCTCCTTCACAAGTCTGCAATCGGCGTCGCGGCGGCTTGCTTTAGTAGCGACGTCACGTTTCTATCCCGCTCCCCGGGGGCCTGGCGTCCACGGCCCCCCAGCGGCGCGCGAGGATAGGCGTGCGCGCCGCTGCCGTCCATACCCATAATCCCATACCCCCCTACCGTATATCCCCCGGGAACACGGACTGCACACTTGCCCCCGCGGAACAGGCGTCGTATCGTGCGCGGCAATTCCCCGCGGACCTGAGCTTTCGGCAGCATGACGCAACCGCACCACCATCACGAGCACGCGCATGGGGAACATGCCGGGCACCATCACGACCACGGCCATGCCGGCCACTCCCACGGGAGTGACGGGCCCGAGCGCCGCCTGACCATCGCGCTGGTGATTCTCGGCAGCTTCACGCTGGTCGAGGCGCTGGGTGGATACTTCGCCAACTCGATTGCGCTGCTCGCCGAGGCGGCGCACATGCTGGCCGACTCGGCCTCGCTCCTGCTGGCGATCCTCGCCATTCGCGTCGGGCGGCGGCCGGCCAGCGCGCGGCGCACCTATGGACACCGCCGCTACCAGCCGCTCGCCGCCTTCATGAACGGCCAGGTGCTGCTGCTGCTCACGGCGTGGGTGGTATACGAGGCGCTGCTGCGCATCATGGCGGTGCCTAAGGTCAATGGAAGACTGATGCTCGGCATCGCCCTCATCGGGGGCGCAGGCAACCTCGCCGCCTTCTTCGCGCTCTCGGGCGCGCGCTCGCTCAATGAGCGCGGCGCGCGCGCGCACGTGCTGAGTGATCTGCTGGGTTCCGGGGCGGCGAGCGTCGCGGCGATCGTCATCCTCGCGAGCGGCTGGACCCTCGCCGACCCCCTCCTCTCCCTGTTCGTCTCGGCGCTCATCTTCCGCTCCGCCTGGGGCCTCACGCGGGAGTCGGCTCACGTGCTCCTCGAGGGCGCCCCGGCGGGCTGCGATGAGCAAGCGATCGAGTCGGAGCTCCTCGGGCATGTGCCAGGTCTCATCGGCGTACACCACGTGCACGTATGGTCGATGACCGGCGAGCGCCCGACGGTCACGCTCCATGCCAACCTCGCCACCGGCAGCCGGCACGGCGAGGCGATCGCGGCCATCCACGCGCGGCTCGAGGAGCGGCTGCGGGTCGAGCACACCACGGTGCAGGTCGAGGAGGAAGGAGACTGTGAGACCCCGGGCTGTGGGCCGGCCGGCCACTAGCCCCGCCTCACGCTAGAATGCCGGGCAAAGGGGGCACTCGATGGATATCCGGCAGTCTGCACTTCTTATCTGCACGGCACTCCTCACCACACTGGCCGCTGCGGCCTGGGGCGCGCCGCCTCCGGGAGCCGAATTACGCGACGCGAGCATCGCGGTCGGCTACGAGGCCAAGGGACGCTGCCCGGATCTGTTTCAGACGGATGCCCAGGACGGCTCCGCGGCGCTGGTCGTCCTGGTGGTGGGCCCGAGCGGTGTGCCTTCGCAGCCCTCGATCAAGTCCTCCTCCGGGTCCGAGAGCCTGGATGCCGCGGCCCTGAGCTGCGTCATGAAGCTGCGCTTTCTCCCGGCGGTCCGCGCCGGAGAGGGCTCGGCAATGGCGTCCTGGCAGCAGATCGCGTGGAAATGGGGCCGCGGGCACGTCGCGCAGAGCACACCCACGGCCGGCACGGCGGCCGGCACGGCAACTGCCACCGCGACGGCGACCATCGGCGCTGCGGCCGGCGCGGCTGCTCAGGGGTCTGCCGGGCCGCGCGCGGGGTCGGGCGGCGCCGAGGTGCGCGTGTGTGCCGATGAGACCGGCAAGCTCACCCAGGACCCGGTCATCACCCGCTCGTCGGGTGATGCGCGCCTCGACGAGGCGGCGCTCAGAATCGCCCGAGCCGGAGCGCCCTACTATCGGCCCGCCGGCGCCAGCGCGGTAACCGGTTGCGCGCAGCTTGCGATAAAGTTCGAGTCGCAATGAGCGCCTCACCGCAAGTCGCTTCGGTGCAGAACGAGACCCAGCGCCGTGCACGCATCGATCTCGCGGCCTGTCACCGCCTGGCGGCACACTTCGGCTACCACGAGGGCATCGACAACCACATGACGATGCTCGTGCCGGGCTTTGCCGACCGCTTCTATCTCGCGCCCTTTGGCCTCCTGTGGTCGGAGGTGAAGGCGAGCGAGCTGCTCGAGCTCGACTTCACCGGCAAGCTCGTCGCCGGCCGCGGACTCGTCGAGGACACGGCTCTCTATATCCACCTCCCGGTCCATCGGTTGGCGCCGCATGCGCGCTGCGTGCTGCACACGCACATGCCTTACGCGACCGCCTTGGGCGCGCTCGACGGCGCGCGTCTCGAGACCGCCTCGCAGAGCGCCATCGGCTTCCACGACGAGATCGCCTACGTGGCTTACAACGGCCTAGCGCTCGATTACGCCGAAGGCGAACGTCTCGCGCGCGCACTCGGCGGCAAGTCCGTACTGATCATGCGCAACCACGGTGTGCTGGTGACCGGCGGCTCGGCGGCCCAGGCCTTCGAGCGGCTGTACTTCCTCGAGCGGGCCTGCCAGGTGCAGCTGCTCGCCTTGTCGAGCGGACGCCGCCTCGGCGTATTGCCCGAGCCCCTCGTGCGCGCCACGCTCGCGCAGTTCGCCGCCTGCGAGAGCGTCGGCGGTGTGGATCGCGCGCAACTTCACTTCGAGGCTCTCAAGCGCTCTCTGGATCGTAACGGCTCGGACTACGCGAGTTGACCCGGCTCGAGACAGCGTCCGACCCCGGCGGAGGGGCACGCTGGACGATCGTGGTTCTGCTCGCAGCGGCGCTCTTCATCAACTACATCGATCGCGGCGCGATGCCGACGGCCGCGCACCTGATCCAGGAAGATCTCGGCCTCTCGCCGCAGCAGCTCGGCTTGCTGATGTCAGCGTTCTGGTGGTTGTACGCGCTGCTGCAGTTCCCGGTCGGGTGGCTCGTCGAGCGCTTCGGCGCGCCGCGCCTGCTCGCCGCGGGCCTCGCGCTGTGGGCCTGCGCCACGATGCTGGTCGGCGTCGTGCATTCCTTCGCCGCGCTGCTCACGCTGCGCTTGCTACTGGGTGTCGGCGAGAGCGTCGGCTTCCCCTCGGTGTCGAAGCTCCTGGCGACGGTCGTACCGGTGAAAAGCCTCGGGCTCGCCAACGGCGTCGTAGCGTTTGGTTACCTGTTCGGTCCCGCGGTGGGCTCTTTGGTCGGCGGCATGCTCATGGCGAGCTACGGCTGGCGCAGCGCCTTCTGGGTCTTCGGCGCCCTGTCGCTGCTGTGGCTCCTGCCCTGGTCGCGCGTGCGACTGCCGGAGCGGCCCGTCACGGTGCGCGCGGGTGCCGATCCGCCGATGCGGGCGCTGCTCAAGCGGCCCGAGCTCTGGGGTACGAGCCTCGGGCTCTTCTCGGTCAACTACGCCTTTTATTTCACGCTGACCTGGCTGCCGTTCTACGTGGTGCGCGAGCACGGCTTCTCGACTATGCAGATGGCGCGCTTCACCTTCCTGGCCTACCTCGTGCACGCGGTCAGCGGACTTGTAGCGGGCTGGCTCATCGACCGCGTGGTCGCGCGCGGTGAGCACGCCAGTCTCGCCTACAAGTCCGTCATGGGCGCCACCCACATCGGCTTCGTGGCCTGCATGGTGTGCATCGCGTTGGCACCGGCCCCGTGGGCGCTCGCCGCGATCTTCGCCTACCAGGTGCTCGATGGCGCCAACTCGCCCGGGGTGTTCGGAATACCGCAGATCCTGGCGGGCCCCGGCGCCGCCGGCCGCTGGGTCGGGATCCAGAATGGCATAGGCAACTTCGCCGGCGTGATCGCCCCGGCGCTGACCGGGTTTCTGGTCGGCGAGAGCCATCACTTCACCTCTGCCTTCCTGGTCGCCGCGGTCGTCAGTGTCCTCGGTGTGGTCGGCTGGGTGTTCATGATTCCGAAAGTCGCTCCGCTCGAGTGGCCGGGCCCGGCTGGCAGCTCTCCCTCGGCGGCGTAGCGGACGGCGGTCCGATGCGACCCCTCGAGCCGATCCTCAAGACTCTCGAATCCTTCTACGGCGCGCAGGCGCCGGGCTGGCCCACCGACCCTTACCTGTTCCTCGTGTGGTGGCACTGCGGATACCCGCCGAGCGAGGAGCGCTGCAATCGCGGCTGGGAAGCGCTCAAAGCCGCAGTCGGCGTAAGCCCCTGGGACCTCGCGTCAGCCAGGCGCGCCAGACTCGTGCGGGCGCTGCAGGATGGCGGCATGGTCCCGGAGCTGCGCGCCGCGCGCGTGAGGAGCATCGCGAAGCGCGCCCGCGTGGAGTTCGCCGGCAACCTGCGCTCGGCGCTTCATGGACTCTCCGAGGCCGAAGCACGCAAGCTCCTCAAGACGTTTCCCGGCATCGGCGCCCCGGGCGCCGACCGCATACTCCTCTTTGACGGACTCGCGCCCGTGGCCGCGGTACCGTCGAACAGCCCTCATGTCCTGGTGCGCATCGCGCTCGGGCGCGAGCCGGCCGGCTACACCGCCGCCTACGCGCAGGCGCAGCAGATGATCGACACGCAGGTGCCGGCGACGATTGCCGCGCGCAGCCGCGCCTACCTCCTGCTACAGCATCATGGGCGGGAGTTGTGCAAGCGCCAGAACCCGAAGTGCATCGACTGTCCGGTCGCGCGGCGCTGCGCGTATTTCACGAGTCTCCGGCGCAAGCCGGGAACGCGCCGGCGCGCTAAGCGCTAGCGCAGCAGAATCACCGCCGCGATCCACATCTGCATCGCGAAACCGACCGCGAACGAGAGCGTCCGCACCCAGGGCACCGCCAGCGTATAGGCCACGGCGTGCACCACGCGCGCCCAGAAATAGACGGCAGCGGCGGTGGCGACGGCTGGCTCGTGGATGCCGGCGACGCACGCGATCAGCACCAGAGCGGCGAAGACCACCAGGTTCTCGACCGCGTTGTAGTGCGCGCACTTGAGGCGCTGCGCCCACTTGGCGAGCGGCTTGGGATTCTCGGGATACCCGACCGCGTCCGTGAGGCCGCGCACCAGGATCTCGTTGAGAATGTAGGGCACCCACAAGAGGCCCGTCAGCGTCGCGACCAGCGCCAGATACTTGAGCTCCGGGCTCATGGATCTCTCCTCCCCGGCGGCTCGAAGTGCCGCCCCCGTGCGCGCGAAGTCTACGCTGGTTCGATATCGATTAGACTGCCCATGGGCATCAGGGAGCCTCCTCATGAGTCAGTTCCCGGAAGACGTCTACACCGAACAGGAAGCCGACCCCGACACCCTCGCAAACCTGGGGCCGCTGCGCCGGCTGGCCGGCACCTGGGAAAGCCGTGCGGGTGTCGACATCAATCCGAAAGCCGACGGGCCGCAGCGCCGCGAGTACAGCGAGCACATCGTGCTCGAGCCGATCGACGCCCAGTCGAACGGCCCGCAGCTCTTCTACGGGCTGCGCTATCACACCCACATCCTGGCCTCTGATGAGGACGCGACCTTTCACGATCAGACGGGCTATTGGCTGTGGGAGCCGGCGACGGGACTCGTGCTGCAGACGCTCAGCATCCCGCGCGGCCAGGTGGCGATCGCCGCCGGGCATGCGACCGCGGACGCCACCGAGCTGGTGCTCACCGCGCAACGCGGTGAGACCGAGTACGGTATCTGCTCCAGCACGTTCCTCGAGTACGCCTTCCGCACGGATTCCTATCGCATCGAGGTCGTCTTCAATCCCGATGGCAGCTGGAGCTACGTGCTCGACACGATGCTCAGGGTGCGCGGGCGCGAGGAGCCCTTCCTGCACCGCGACCGCAACACCCTGGTGAAGATTGCCGAGCCCCGCCCGAACCCGCTCGCGCTGCTGCGGGCCAAGGGTGGCGCAAGCCGCTGACCTGCGCGGCTCATCCCTGGGGAGGGCTCGCGCCCGAGAAGCGAATCGCGCTGGCGCCCGTGATCGGGCCGGTCGTCGCGGAATCGCTCACGTAGAGCTCGACCGCGCGCTCGAAGCGCAGGTCGCCCTGCACTACCGCGCCCGGCCCGATCACGATGCGCGGCTTGTGCGTGCTGAAATTGAACCACCCGCCCCCGCCGTGCTTGACCAGGATACCGCCTTCGACGTGCGAGGCGCCGTGCACGTCGATGTCGCCATCCACGGTACGGAGCCCCCCGGCGACGTGCGCCGCGTCGAGGGCAATGCGGCCGTTCACGTTGGACAGCGGACCGCCGACATCTGCGCCGCTCTTCAAGGTCATCGAGCCGTTCACGGTGGTCACATCGCGAGCGACGTGCGCTCCTTCGCCGAGGGTGATCGAGCCGTTGACCGTGGCGACGGAATCGGCCGTCGCGTGCGCGCCGAGCGCGACCGAGCCGTTCACCGTGCCCGCGCTGGCGACCGTCGCGTTGTCATCGACGCGAATCGAGCCGTTCACGGTGCCCACGCCGCCGCTGTGGGCCCCGGCGGGCACATGGATCGAGCCGTTGACGGTGTTCGCCCCGCTGCCATCCGCGGTGACGTCGCCTCCCGGCATGTTATAGCAGCCTGCGAGTGTGAGCAGTGCGGCAAGCCCAAAGTAGCGTCGCATAGTGGTCTCCTTGGCGGCTTCGGAAAACTACCGCCGCCGCCTCGACGTGTCCACCTCGAGGCCCACCGGCCGCCGCACCACCGGACGTGCGCGAGCGGCTTCAGCGCAGCGCCGCGGCGGCTCCGCGCGCCGGGCGCTGCCGCTCCATGCCGCGGAACTCGACGAAGCTCGCGATGCGCGCCCACAGGTAATCGCCGTACAGGAAGGGCTCGAAGCTCTCCGGATCGTCGAGCGGCAGCGGGCGGATCTCGGCGTCGGAGCGCGCCTCGTAGAAGAAGGGAATCGAGAAACGCTCTTGCGCGCCCCCGATCACCCGGTGCTCGGTGGCGCGGATGCGGCCGCCACTCCAGCGCTCGAGCACCTGGCCGAAATTCACCGCGAGCGCTCCCTCACCCGGCGGTACGTCGACCCACGCGCCGTCACGCGCCCGGGCCTGCAGTCCCGGCACGCCGTCCTGGGCGAGCAGCGTCAGAAAGCCGGAGTCGGTATGCGGCGCGCCCGTCAGGTAACGCCGCTCGCCCTGGTGCTCGACCCACACGGCCGGATCGGCGCGTGCGAGCTCGGCGGCGCTGCGCTCGGGGTAGTGGAGCAGGCGCAGCGTCGAGAGTCCGCGGTGGAATGCGGCGTCGAAATAATGCTCCGGGAGCTTGAGGCTCCGCGCCACGGACTTGAGCAGCGCGCACGACACCTGCTCCATCGCCCGGTAGTAGCCGCTCGCCGCGGCGTGCCACCCCGGCAGCCCGTCCTCCTCCGGAAGCGGCGTCGGCTCGCGCAGCGGGTCATCCGCGCGTATGACGCTCGCTCCGTAGACGAGGTCGGGACCTAAGTCGATGCCCTCCTTCGCGGTGACGTTGCCCGGCTGCAGTGGAAAGAAGCCGCGGTAGACGTTGGGGTTGCCGGGCGCGAATTTGCGCCGCCACAGCCGGCGGAGCGCCGCTCCGTCGAGGGAGAAGATCCTGAGCAGCGCCGCGCGCGCCTCGCGTCCGAGCGGCGCGTGCGCGCTAACCCCGGTGATGGTCAGGAATCCGATGTCGGCGGCGGCCACCGCTATGGCTCCATCGACCGCCTCACGCGCGCTGCCCGCAGGTCCGAACAGCGCGGCGACCTCGATGCTCGGGACCATGAGCGCCGATCCTACACCCCCGTCAGGCGCAGGCGGTCGAGGTGCGGCTTCAGGCCGCGCCGGCGGTACGTCCGGGGAGGGACTTCAGGGCTTTGAAGCGCCCGGTGGGAGAGAGATCCTCGCTGCGGGTCTGCGCGTTCCACAGCGCGTTGCGCCGCGCCACGAACGGGCTCTTCGAGAGGTGCTCGAGCGAGCTCGACTTGGCGAACAGGAACCCCTGTCCGGCCACGCAGCCGAGCGCGAGAAGCGCGGCGACCTGCGGCTCGAGCTCGATGCCCTCGGCCACCGTCTCCAGGCCGAGCGTCTCGCCGAGCGTGATGACCGCGCGCGCCAGCTCCGGCCCGTTGTCGCTGTTGGTCAGATTGCTCACGAACGAGCGGTCGATCTTGAGAATGTCTATCGGGAAGCGATGCAGGTACGAGAGCGAGGAATAGCCCGTGCCAAAGTCGTCGATGGCGAGCCGCACACCGAGTGCCTTCAGGCTGTGGAACCGCTCCAGGTTCGCATCGGTGTTGTACATGATGGTGCTCTCGGTGAGCTCAATGACGAGGTTCCCCGGCTCGAGCCCGGATTCGGCGAGCGCCTGCGCCACGTCGTGCACCAGTTCCCCGTGCTGCAGGTGGCGGCCGGAGATGTTCACCGCGAGCCGCAGCCCCGCACCGCCGGCGATCGAGCGCCGCCAGGCGCACAGGTCGCGGCAGGCCTGGCGGAGGACCCAGCGGCCGAGCTTGACGATCTGGCCACATTCCTCCACCACCTGGATGAAGCGACCCGGCATGAGCACACCCGCTTCCGGATGGCGCCAGCGCACCAGCGCCTCGACGCCCAGCAGGCTGCGGGTGCCGAGGTCCACGATCGGCTGGTACTCGAGGAAGAATTCCTGGTTGGCGAGCGCGCGCGAGATGTCCGCCTCGAGCCGCAGCCGCTCGTGCAGCATCGCCTGCATCTGCGGCTGGAAGGTCACGTGGCGATTCTTGCCGGCAGCCTTGGCGTGGTACATGGCGATGTCGGCGTTGCTGAGGAGCGCCTCCGCGCCCGCTTCGCTGGCGGAGATCGCCACACCGAGACTTGCGCCGACCCGCACCTCGCGGCCGTCGAGCTGGAAGGGCATGTTGAGCGCCGCGACCAGGGCATCCGCCACCCGCCCGACCTCGCTCGACCTTTCGACGCCTTCCATGAGCACCGCGAACTCATCGCCCCCGAGCCGCGCCACGGTATCGGAGGAGCGCGTGGTCTGCAGGATCCGGTGCGCCACCGCCTGCAGCAGCCGATCGCCCGCGTCGTGTCCGAGGGAGTCGTTGATGTTCTTGAAGTTGTCGAGGTCGAGGAACATGACTGCGAGGCAGTTGTGGCCGCGCTGCGCGATCATGAGAGCGTGCTGCACGCGGTCGCGGAACAAGTTGCGGTTCGCGAGCAGGGTGAGCGGGTCGTGGAAGGCGAGCTGCCGCAGCTGCTCCTCGAGCGCCTTGCGCTCGCTGATATCGCGGAAGTTGAGCGCCAGTCCCCGCACCGCCGGGTCCTGCGTCAGGTTGCTGCCGACACTCTCCACCACGTAGCGCTTCGCGCCGCGCTCGACCCGCAGCTCCACCGGGCCGACCGTGCCCGAGGGCGTCGCCGCCACCTCGGCGAGAAAGGCCCGGAGCTTCTCCGCGTCCTCGCCGACCCACAGGTCCGGCAGGCTCCTGCCGGTGATCTCCGAGGGTTTGAGTCCCAGCGTGCGCTCGGACGCCGGCGAGGCGAAGCGCAGCACCCCGTCGGCGCCCACGATCATGATGACGTCCGAGGCGTTGGCGATGAGGGAGGCGTAGCGGTCCTCGACCATGCGCGCCGCACGCCGCTCGCGCACCAGCGCGTCACCACGCAACACGACGCTCTGCCGGACCATGAGAAGCAGCGTCAGCGCGAACACGATCATGGTCATCATGTTGGCCGGGCCGCTGACGTCGCCGCCGCCCAGGTACACCAGCATGAGGAAGGCCGCGAGCATGGCCCCATAGGGCAGCGCCCGTGCCAGTGCGTCGGCGTTCTGCGAGGTGGCCGGCGGCGGCGCCGCCATCCACTTGAGCTGCACGCGCGCCGCGGCGGCCAGCGGCACGTAGCACACGACGTAGATGACGTCGGCCGTGTCACCCGGCAGGTAGTAGCCGCGCATCTTGGCGAGCGACCAGACGATGTCGCCGGCAAACATGGTGGCGAAACCCGTGAGCAGCAGCAGTGGCACGCGCTGTCCGCCGAGGTTTCCCGAGCCGGTGAGCAGCAGCACGCCGAGCATCAGCAGCAGCACACAGTCGAGCGTGAGATAGGTCTGGCTCAGCACCTGCTTGAGGACTGACGCCTCGTGCTGCTGCGCGGCCGGATGCAGCACCAGGAACCAGAAGAAGGCGCCGAAGCCCACGGCGAAGATGGTCGCGTCCATGGAGAGCTGGATCCAGGGCACGCGCACCGCGGCGGCGCGGATCAGGAACATGGCCGCGGTCGGCAGGGCCAGGTAGAAGCCTGCATAGAAAAAGTCGGCCGGGCCCGGGAAGGGGTCGATGTCGTAGAGCCAGGAGGTGAAGCCGATGCATTCGCCGAGGAAGTACAGCCCCAGCGCGCAGGCCATCGAGATCCAGGCGCGGCGCAGGTCGCCGGCAGGCGCACAGCGCGCGGTGATCGCCGCGGCGATGACCGTCGTGAGCGCCGCGGGCAGCGACCACACCAGTCCGACATAATGAGTAATCGTCGGCCCGCCGAAACCGGTGAGCATCCACGCGGTGCCGACGGCGCTATAGATGACGAGCCCGACGAACAGCCCGTTGACCCAGCGGGGGGCGGTCTCGAGGCGGTTCTTTTGCGCAGCTGCTGCTGGTGTATCCACGGCCGATCTTGGTGTCGCGAAAAGCCCGGGCGCAGGCGTCCTGCCTCTGACTCAAGAGTCGGCCGCCACGGACGAAATTTGAGGCTAAATCGCTGCCGGGGCTAGAAAAAAATCCCCCGGCGTGACGCAGTTCTCCCCGCAGTAAAAAGAACTGGGCAGTCCGTTCAATTTGTGCCAGTCCATGCCGCGGAGCAGCATTGTGAACTGCTCCGTGCACTTAGCCACGGCGAGCGAATGCACACGACGCTCAGACGCGTCCCGGGATGAGCGGCAGCACCACCTGCGAGGGCCGGTCCGCATCCATGTAGAGAGTGTTGCGCGCCACACGGCGCGTGAGGCCCTTGCCCTCGGGCGCGCCGGTGTTGGGGTTCACGTCGAAGTGCGGGAAATTGCTCGAGGAAACGTCGAGGCGGATGCGGTGGCCGCGGCTGAAGCGATTGGAAGTGGGGAAGGCCGCGACGGTGATCCGGTACACCGTGCCTGGCGTCATCAGCGCGGGCCGCTCCCAGGAATCGCGGTAGCGGCAGCGCAGGATGCCGTCGGTGAGATTGAGCGCGAAGCCCTGGCTGTAGTCCTCGCTCGGCGGGTAGACATCCAGGAGCTTGATGGTGAAGTCGGTATCGACGGCATCGGAGCTGATCCAGAGGCTCGCCTCGATGGCACCGGTGACCTCGGTATCCTCCGCGAGCGGCTCGGTCTCGAAGACCAGCACGTCGGGGCGCGCCGCGACCGGGAGGTAAGGCGGGCGCGAGCCGTAAAAGTCCGGGCTCTCGCGCTGATCGTAGCCGCCGCCGCGCATCAGCGGCTCGCCGGAGGTGACCGTGCCGCCCATGGTGGGCACGGGGTGATCGGGGTTGAAGTCGTAGCTCACAGGCTCCGCGGCGGACGGCGGCCTCATCGTCGACAGCCGCCCGCCGGAAGTGAGGAAGAACGGTGTCAGCTTCTGACCGGGAAGCGGCCAGTCGGGCTCGCTGCGCCAGCGCCCGCCATGCTCGAGCCGGCCTGCCGGCGTCTTGCGGCCGCTGCCGCCGCCCATGACGAAGATGCGCACCGGCGGCTGCTCCGCCGCGGAGGAACGCACACCCTTCAGGTAGCGATCGAACCAGGCGAGCCGCCGCGCGAAGAGATCGCCACCGTCGGCGTCGAGCGTGGCGAGAGCCCCGAAATCGGCTTCGCCCGCATGAGGGGTCGAGCGGCCGCCGTGGGTCCACGGTCCCATGATGAGCCTGACGGGTGTGCGATTGCGCCGCGCGAGCCCCTGGTAGTTCTCGGTCGCCGTGCGCGCATAGGCGTCGTACCAGCCCGACAGGTGCACCATCGCCGCATCGGCGAACTGCCCGTAGAAGCCCGCCGCATAGAGACCGAGTTGCTTCCAGTACTCATCGAAGGTGCCGTGCTCCCACTGCTCGTACACGTAGCTTTCGTAGTCGGGAATGAGACTGAGCGGTGTATGGCCGCGCTTCCACGGCATGCTGGCGAACCACGCCTTGAGATCGACCGCCTTGAGCGCGGCGAGGCGGCGCGGGTCGTTGCGCACCTCGGGGCTCTCGAGACCTAAGTTGTAGGCCCAGGTGACCTGCTTGAGCTCGAACGCACCTCCCTGGCGGATGCCGCCCTGATAGGCGTTCGAGAAGCCGCCGCAGTCGACGTACATCGCCTTGAGCCCCGGTGGATCGAGACACGCGAGCGCGACCTGGGTGTGCGCCGCGTAGGAGAGACCCATCGTGCCGATGCGTTGATCGCTCCAGGGCTGCGCCACGACCCAGCGGCAGGTGTCGAAGCCGTCCGCGCCCTCGTTCAGGTACTTGACGAACTCGCCCTCGGAGTCGTGACGGCCGCGGCAATCCTGGAAGATCACGACGTAGCCGTGACGCACGTAGTATGCCGCCACCTCGGCGCGCGTCTTCGGCGTCGGGTCGCTGGCCGTAATGTCGCGGAAGTAAGTGACGTTGCGCCCATAGGGCGTGCGCTCGAGGATCGTCGGGAAGCGCCCGGCGACGGCCGCGCCGTTGCGCGCGGGGCGATACACGTCGGCGGCGAGGCGCACGCCGTCACGCATCGCCACGCGCACGCCGCTCTCGAGTATCACGTCGAACGGGCCCGACTCGGCCGGCGCGGCGCGCGCCCGCGCGAAGCCGAACGCGGCGGCGAGAGCGGCGAAGCGGCGGCGGCTCAAGTGCGGCATGGCGATGAGACTACGATGGCGGGGGCATCCGTGCCATCATCGACGCGCCCACCAACGGAGCTCTCATGACCCGTGCATCGCACTCGAGCGTCACCCGCCGCGGATTTCTCGCCGCGGGCGTCGCGACGGGCGTCGGCGCGCTCTTCAGCCGTCCGGCGAAGAGCGGCGATCCCCCGACCGGCGGCAGCGCGCCGACCGGCAGCGGCCCGCCGACGATCGGCGCGCCGACCGTCTCCCCGCGCATCATCGCCAAGGCGATTCCCGACACGGGCGAATGGCTGCCGGCGATCGGCCTCGGTACCGATTCCTTCCGTACCGGCGTACGCGACGACATCCGTGCGGAGCTCAAGCGCATGAGCGAGCTCGGCGCCGTGGTGATCGATACCGCCGCCGCCTACGGCGACAGTGAGGCGCTCATCGGGGAGGCGCTCGAGAGCCTCGGCACGCGCGCTCGCATGTTCCTCGCGACCAAGCTCGCCGGCAGCAGCGCCGCGGGCGCGGAGAGCTTTGCGCGCTCGCTCGAGCGCCTGCGGGCTCAGCGGATCGACCTGCTGCAGGTACACAACCTGAACGGCGTGTCGGAGCTGCTGCCGCGGATGCAGGAATGGAAGCAGGACGGAAAGATCCGCTACATCGGCGTGACCACCTCGCGGGGCGGTCAGCACCCCGAGCTCGCCGACTGCATGCGCTCCTACCGGCTCGATTTCATCCAGGTGGACTACTCGATCGCCAACCGCGAGGCCGCCCAAACCATCCTGCCGCTCGCGCTCGAGCGCAGGATCGCGGTGCTGGTGAACCTCCCCTTCGGCCGCTCCTCGCTGTTCCGCGAGGCCGCGGGCCGGACGCTCCCCCCGTGGGCAGCCGACATCGACGTCGCGAGCTGGGCGCAGTATTTCCTCAAGTACGTGATCGGCCACCCCGCGGTGACCTGCGCGATCCCGGGCTCCACCCAGCTCGCCCACCTCGAGGACAACCAGGGCGCAGGCCGCGGCCGGCTCCCGGATGCGGCCATGCGCCGCCGCATGGAGGAGTACTGGGAGGCCAGGCCTTAAGACGCCACGCGCCGCGGTCTACGGATATTTGTGCTCGACCACACCGCGCACCGGCTGCGTGTCGTAGACCAGCACGATCGACTCGATCTTGCCGGTCTCGGAATCGAAGTTGAACACGTCGGCGCAGTCGAAGGCGACGTGCGAGCCGTCGTTGAGCGTCCAGTCGTAGAGGTAGTACGCCACCGCGCGCAGGTGTCCCTCGGCGCTCACCAGCACGTCGTGCACGGTGAGCCTCGAGCCCTTCGAGGCGCTCGCCACCTTCGCCACATAGGCGCGCACCGGGAGCTTGCCGAGAAAGGGCGACTGCACCCAGCCCTGGGGAACGAACAAGGCGGCCGCCCTCTCCGGATCACCCGCTTCGAGCGCCGCCAGGTACTTGTGCACCGCTTGCTGCATAAATCCCTCACTTGACGGTGGCGGCGCCAGCCTTACAGGCCACCTCGTCCTGCGAGCCGGTGCCGCCCGAGCAGCCGATCGCGCCGATGAGCTTGCCACCTTCGACCAGTGGAATGCCCCCGCGCGAGGCGATGACCCCGTCGAGCGTCATGATGTAGTTGTAGCCGCTCTGCTGGAGGCCCATCTCGAACACCTTGGTCTCGCGGCGGAAGGTAGCCGAGGCGCGCGCCTTGTGCTCGGCGATCTGGATCGAGGCGAGCTGCGCTCCGTCCATGCGCTGGAAGGCGACCAGGTTCCCGCCCGAGTCGACCACCGCGACGTCGAGCTTCCAGTCGTGCTTGCGGGCCTCGGCCACCGTGATCTGGATGGCCGTCTCGGCCCGTGCGAGCGAGATCGGCGCCCCGTAGGGAATGTCGAACGGCATCTTGTCCGGAACGTTATCGAGCGGATACGGCGCGGGCGGTGCGGTCGGCGACTGTGCCCCGCTCGAGGCGGTGCCCGCCGCAACGATGGCCAGAAGTACTGCGGTCAGCGCGAGTCTCGAAGACATGGCGGGTGCTCCTTTATTTATTTACCGGTGGGCGGTAGGCAGTGAAGCAACGAGGTATCTTACCGCGATGACTGACCTCGCTCTCGGTTTCATCGGCCTCGGCAACGTCGGCGGACAGCTGGCCCAAAACCTGCTGCGCCACGGCGTGGATCTCACGGTACGTGACCTCGATCCCGGGCGCGTGGCTGCCCTGGTGGCAGCCGGGGCCAGAGCGGCCGCAACGGCGCGCGAGCTCGCCGAGCGCGTCGATCTCGTGATCACGTGCCTCCCCTCCCCGGCCGTCTCCGCCGCGGTGATGGAGGCGCCCGACGGCGTGCTCGCCGGGCTGTCGGCGGGGAAGATCTGGCTCGAGATGAGCACCACGGACGCCGCCGAGGCGCGGCGGCTCGCGGCGCGCGTCGAGGCCGTGGGCGCGACCGCGATGGACTGTCCGGTCTCCGGCGGCTGCCACCGTGCGGCGACCGGCAACATCTCGATCTTCGCCGGCGGGAGCCGCGCGGCATTCGAGCGCGTGCTGCCGGTGCTCGCCATTCTCGGCCGCCGGATCCTGTACACAGGTCCCGTCGGCTCGGCCTCGGTCCTCAAGGTGATCACCAACTACCTGTGCACCGTGCACCTGGCGGCGCTCGCCGAGGCGCTCACCGTGGCGAAAGTGGCAGGCCTCGACCTCAACATGACCTACGAGGGCATCCGCATCTCCTCGGGCAATTCCTTCGTGCACGAGACCGAGTCGCAGGTGATCCTGAACGGCAGCCGCGACATCAACTTCACCATGGATCTGGTGGTTAAGGACGTGGGTCTGTTCGACGCGCTGGCGCGCGCGCATCAGGTGCCGCTCGAGCTCTCACCGCTGGTGCTCGGCCTCTTCGAGGACGGCGTGCGCCGCTACGGGCCGCGCGAGCACTCACCCAACATCATCCGCCGGCTCGAGGAGGCCTGCGGCGTGCGGGTGCTCGGCGAGGGCTTCCCGGCGCAGATGGTCGACGACGAGCCGAAGGTCTCAGGCGTCGAAGTGGTGCCGCGCGCCGCCCACACTTCCTGAAGCCCGCGCCGCTATAATGTTGGCAGCATGATATAAAAAGCGGCTACGACAGGCCGCGGTCTTCAGGGGTTATGCCTAAGCGCAAGCTCATCGAGACGCGTTCCATCGACTACGTACCGCTCGCCGAGCGGCACGGCAAGGTCTGGCACCTCTGGCCGGTATGGTTCTCGGGCGATGCGCACCTCGCGACGCTCGCCGTCGGGGTGCTCGGCATCACGCTCGGCGGCAATCTCCTCTGGACCGCCGTCGCGGTGGTGCTCGGCAACGCCCTCGGCACCTTCTTCATGGCGTTCCACTCGACGCAGGGGCCGCAGCTCGGCCTCCCGCAGATGATCCAGTCGCGGCCGCAGTTCGGCTATACGGGAGCGCTGCTCGTATGGGCCGTCGCGCTGGTGGCCTACATCGGCTACAACGCCTTCAACCAGGTGCTCGCCGCGCAGGCCCTGCACCAGCTGGCCCCGGCGATCTCCGCGACCTCCACCGGCGCCATCATCGTCTTTGCACTGGTCGCGGTGAGCCTCGCCGCGGTCGGCTACGACCAGATCCACCGCGCGCAGCGCGGTTTCGCCTACCTCATGATCGCGATTCTCACGGTGTTCACGCTCGGTGGCCTCGTCACGCTGCGCTTCCCGGCGGCCGAGTGGGACACGAGCGCCTTTCGGGTCGTGCCGTTCCTCGCGCAGGTGTTCGCCGCGGCCTCCTACCAGCTGAGCTGGTCGATCTACGTCTCGGACTATTCCCGCTATCTGCCGCGCGACGTCGGCGTGCGCGAGTCGTTCTGGTGGACTTACCTCGGCGCCTTCATCGGCGGCGCATGGATGATGCTGGTCGGAACGGTGGCGGCGGCCATGGCGCCGCAGCTCGACGTAGCCGCCGCCATGGAGCGCGCGGCGGATGCGGTCATCCCGGGCCTCGGCAAGGTGTTGATCGCGGGAGCCTTGCTCGGGCTCGTCACCATCACGTCGCTCAACTTCTACGGCGCTTCGCTGACGCTGCTGTCCGTCGCCGACACCGTCCGGCCGCTCAAGTGCACGGCGGCCAAACGCCTCGCGAGCTTAGGTCTCGCGCTGTTCGCGAGCACGCTGCTGGCCCTGAATTCCTCCGGCAACTTCGTCGCGCGTTTCCAGGATTACCTGTCGCTGCTCCTTTACCTGTTCACGCCCTGGACCGCGATCAACCTGGTGGACTTCTACCTGGTGCGCAAGGGGCACTACTCGATCCGCGAGATCTTCAACTCCCGCGGCATGTACGGCCACTGGAACTGGCGCGGGCTCACCGCCTACCTCGTCGGCTTCCTCGTGATGATCCCGTTCTTCAGCACCGAGCTCTACACCGGTCCGGTGGCGCGCGCCCTCGGCGGGGCCGACATCGCCATGCTGGTGGGTCTGCCGGTCGCGTCCGCCGTGTATCTCCTCACCTGCCGCTCGCTGGATCTCGAGCACGACCGGCGGCGGGCCGCGGCCGCCGACGTCGGCCTCGATCCCGACGACCGGGTCGGCGCACCGGGGTAGGATCGCGACATGCCCAAGATCGTCGACCACGCGCAGCGCCGTGACGAGATCGCCCTGGTCGCCTGCCGGGTGGTGGCCGAGCACGGCTTCGATCAGGCGAGCATGGTGCGCATCGCACGCGAGGCGGGCTACACCACCGGCATGCTGGCGCACTACTTCGACAGCAAGCAGGACATCATCATCGCAGCTCTGCGTCTCATCCTGCGGCGGATCGAGGAGCGGCTGATGCGCCCGGCGGCCTCCGGTGCACCGCCCGACCTGCTGACGCTCCTCACCGAGGCGCTGCCGGTCGATGCGCACCGGCGCATCGAGTGTGCCTTCTGGACCACGTTCTGGGGACAGGTCTCCGCCGACAGGCGCCTGAAGCGCATCAACGCCTGGGTGCACCGCGAGTACATGCGGCTCTTCGAGCGCTGCCTCGCGCAGGGTTGGCCGGAGTGGTCGAAGTGGCCGGCCGCCACGCGCGAGCATGTGCTGCGCTCGCTCGTCACGTTCATCAACGGGCTCACTGCGAGCGCGGTCGCCAACATCGGCGACTGGCCGCCCAAGGCGCAGATCGAGCAGCTCTCGCTGCAGCTTGCGCTGCTGCACGCCTGGGCCGAGGGCTCGGCGGACCGCCCTCCCGCGCGGCGGGCGGCGAGCGGCTGACACCGCCCGGCGCGCAGCGGTCTCTCAGAACGACTTCGTCACCTGGAACATCACGGTGAGCGGCGGCAGCGTCGCCACCTGCGGCGTCACGTTTCCGGCGGCGTCGTACTGCGCGTAGCCGATGTAGCCGATGTCGCCCAGGTTCGGCCTGGCGCTGAAGAGGTTGCGCACGTTGAGCGAGTACTCCATGTCCCCCTGGTCGACCCCGAAGCGCAGGTTGACCAGCCCGAAGCCCGCGCGCGTCGCCTCCGAGCCGCCGCCGCCGACCAGCAGCGAGATGCTGTCGCCCTGGTAGCTGTAGTCCGCGGATGCGAATCCCTGGGTGTCGCCGCCGAGCGAGTGCGAGTACACGAGGCCGACCGAGCCGGTAAAGGCGGGCACGCCGCTCACCCGCGTTCCCGGCATCACGCCCACCAATCCGAGGTTGCCGGGATCGGTGATGTCGGTGTCCTCGTAGCCGAGTCCCAGCCGGAAGTTCAGGCCCGACACGATGCGCCCCGAGGCCTCAAACTCCGCACCCTTGACCTCGGCCTTACCGCCGTTGAGCTGCACGTAGAAGCCGCAGGGGAGCGCAAACTGCTGCTCGAGGTTGGTCCACTCGATGTCGTAGGCCGCGGCCGAGATCAGCACGCTCGGCAACTGCACCTTGGTGCCGAGCTCGTAGGTCCACAGCGTGTCCGACTTGATGTGCGTGATGTCGTACGCCGGCAGCTGGGGCAGCGAGCAGCCGGGGAAGTTGGCCTGCGCCCCGCCCGCGCGGAAGCCCTTCGATGCCGAGCCGTACACCATGGTCGACTCGGTCGCCTGAAAGGCCAGCGCGACCTTGGGGTTGAAGCCCGACTGGCTGTTCGACTGCGGGTCGCTCGCCGTCTGGCCGAAGTTGAGGAAGCCGTCCGCGGTGTAGTCGGTGGTCTGGTCGAGCCAGTACTCGCGGCCGCCGAGAGTCAGCGTCCACTTGTCGAGGAACTTGTAGTAGACCTCGCCGAAGATCGACTTGTCCTCCTCGGTGCCGGGGTTGGTTTGCGTCCAGATCTCGTTCGGCGGGCAGGGATTCGGCCCGCAGACACTCTCCGCCGGCACCCCGCCGGCGGTGGCGTTGGTCAGCCCCTGCGCGTAGGTCGGCGGGATGGTGAAGCGCGTATGGGTGTTGGAGTAAAACACCCCGATCGTGCCGCTCCAGTTGTGGATGGGATCGAAAGTGAGACGCGCCTCGCTCGCCACCTGGTCGTGAGTGCGGTCGCCGACCCAGAGATACGGTTGCGCCGGCAAGCCCGCCACCCCGTAGAAGGGGCCGGCGAGGACCTGCTGCGTGCCGTAGCTGGAATCCTCGACGTCATGGGTATGACGGTAGAAGAAGCTGTTCGCCCATACGATCTGGAAGCCGGAGCCCGAGTACTTGAAGTCGAGCGTCGGCATGGTCCAGCTATCCGACGCCGACGGCTGAACGTCGAAGGCGCGGTCGAGCGTGTAGACGGGCTCGAACTCCGGCAGCGGCGCGAAGGTCGCCGGAAAGCCCTTGTCGTAGGAGTCCTGGAACATCACCCGCAGCTTCACGTCGAGGCTGTCGGTCGCGTGCACCAGCAGCGCCGCCGAGCCGCCCAGCGTCTGGACCTGGCCCTGGTCGCCCGTGCTGGTGCGCGGCACGTCGGCGAACGGATCGCCGGCGCCCGGACCACCGCTGTCGGTGGGGAAGCTGCGTTTCAGGTAGCCCGCGTCCCAGTTGGCGAAGGCCACGACGCGCAGTGCAGCCGTGCCCGGGACCAGCACGAAGTTTCCGATCAGGTTGCCGCCGCCATCCGGGCTCCCGCCGCCCGAGGTGGCGCCCGCCTGGTACATGTAGCCCAGGCCCGAGTTGCCGGTGTCCGGCTGCCGGGTGATGAGGCGCACGTTGCCGCCGAGTGAGCTCTCGCCGTAGAGCGTCCCCTGTGGGCCCTTCAGGACCTCGATGCTGGCGAGGTCGACCACGCGTGGATCGATCGAGCCCGGGACCGGCGTGTCGTCGATGTAGAAACCGGTGGCGCCCGCGGTCCCGAACAGGTTCTGCCCGGTGATGCCGCGCACCGAGATGGTGCGCGCGTCCGCGAAACCGGTCGGGCCGCCGCCATAGGTGAAGGACAGGTCGGGCGTCTTGGTGGCGTAGTCGGCGAAGGACTGGACGTTGTAGTCCTTGATCGTCTCGGTGGTAAACGCCGTGATGCTGGTCGGCACCTCGGCGATCGACTCCGCGCGTTTGCGCGCGCTGACGATGATGGTGACGTTTTCGCCGCTGGCTTCGGCGCCGGTCTCCGCCTGTTTCTGCTCCTGGGCGAGCGCGGGCGCCGTGAGTGCGAGCAGCAGCGCCGCTGCGGCGCCTGCGGCCAGCGGGCCGGCGGCTCGCGCCGTCCGGGACGCATGCCTTGAACCGTGACGAGATCCGTTGGATTTCATGTCAGTAGCCCCTCCCCGAGTGAACGTATGAGCGGATCCGCCTTCAGGACGAGTTCACGCGTCCCGCCGGCGCCGCCGTCAGAAACTCATTGATCACCGCCGCGCACTGCGCCGGCTCCTCCCAGAACGGGTTGTGCCCCAGCCCCGGAAATATCTTCACCTCGGCCTGCGGCAGCGCCTCGCGCAGCGTCTGCCTCACCTCCTCGTCCATGAGCGGGTCGGCGCTGCCCCAGATGAGCAGCGTCGGCGCCCTGAGCCGCGGGAGCGTGCGCTGCAGGTCGGTGTCAGTGAGCCCCTGATCGAGTACGGCGAGCCACACCTGCAGCGGGATCGCCGCCGCGTCCTGACGCTCGCGGCGGATGAAGTCGGGATCGACCGGAGTCGGAGACGACCACCACTCGATCATGAACTTCGAGTCGGGGTCGATCGGCTCCTTGAGCTGGCGGATCGCCGCCGCGTAATCGAACTTCGGTGCCTGCGGCGCTGCGCCCGGCCGCCGCCCGCCGCTCGATGAGATCAGCACGACCCGTGCAGTGCGCTCCGGCCACAGCTCCGCGAAGGTCTGCGCGATGATGCTGCCGAGGGAGTGCCCGACGATGTCGGCGCGCCCGACATGCAGCGCATCGAGCAGCAGCTTGATGTCGTAGGCGAAGTCGACCCGCGTGTAGCAGCACTCGGGCTTGCCCGAGCGGCCGTGGCCGCGGAGATCGACCAGGATGAGCCTGAGATGCGGCGACAGATACGGGACGAGCGGCACCCAGTCCCGGGCGCTGTCGGTGTAGCCGTGGATCAGCACGACCGGCGTGCCCGCCGGGTCTCCCAGCGTGAGGTACGCGAGCGTCTCGCCGTCGGGAAGCGCGACGCGCTTCTTCATGGCCTCGAACGCCTCGAGATCGATCTTGGCCGGACCCGGAGGCGGGGCCGCCGCGCCGGCGATGTTCTGCAGCAACAGCAGCCACGCCAGCAGCGACCAACGGCACGACGCCGCCGCGAGGCGGGAAGCCCGGGTCAAGGTCGCGTCGCGGTTCAAGCTAACACGCGTCGGAAGTGCGGCCAGTGGTAAATATTATCTTCTCGATAATATATAGCTGCGCTCGTGCCGCACGCAACAGCCGTTGCACGCCGGAGGCGCGCGGAGTGCGGCGCTGCGGCTGATATATCAGCGGTTGCGCGGCGGCGGAGGCGAGGAGTCCGCCGCCGCAGGCGCGCTCGCGAGGCGCTGCCGGTACGCGCTGAGGCGCGACTCGAAGGCGGCGGCCTCGGCGCGGCTCGCCTCGGTGACTGCATTCTCGCGCCACGCGCCGGCGAACTTCACCGCGCACTCCCACTGTTGGGTCTGCGCGCACATGTGGGCGAGCGCGTAGGCGAGGTTCACGTTCCCGGGATGCCGGGCGAGCGCCTGCGAGGCCGCCGGCAGCAGCGCCTGCGCCGCGGTGCTGTCGCGCTGCGCCCCATAGAGCCCTGCCAGCCCCGCCCAGGAGCGCAGATCCTCGGGGTTGGCGGCGATCGCAGCCTGGTAGTACCGCTGCACGTACCTGAGCAGCGTCGGCGCATCCACCGCCAGCACGGCGTGGCCGGCGGTCACCGCGGAGGCCAGCACCGTCAGAATCCCGGCGCTCTCGGCCAGACCATCGGGCGACAGCGTACCGCGCGAGAGCTGGTCCACCGCGGCGAACGAGGCTGGATAGTTCCCCTCCTCGAGCTGGGTCTCGGCCACCACGCGCAGCGCCCGTTCGTTGGCGGGATCCTCGCGCAGCGCCGCACTCGCCAGATGCAGGGCCTCGGCGCGCCGCCCCGCCTTGAGGTTGACCAGCGCGAGGCGCGCCTCAGCCTCGGGCGCTGTGAGCTTGTGCGGGGGGACTGCGTCCGGGGTGTCGTCCACGGGGCTCGAGAGCAGAAGGACGTGCGCGACGGCGCGCACGTCGTCGCGCAGCATCTTGTCGAGTTCCTCGTAGCTCACCTTGAAGCTCGCGGCGAACGCCGCGCGCTCGCTCCTGCCCTGCTGCATGAGCGCAAGGTAGCGGCTGAACTCGTCGCGATAACGGCCCTCGACCAGGATCTCGCGGGTGAGATACCAGCTCTCGGCCGGGTACATCTCATTCATGGGGCGCGTTTGCAGCTGCGGCTCCCGCTCCTGCAGGCCGAAGAAAGCCCGCAGCGGAATCAGCGTGCCGCTCGCGACCGTGAGCGCGTACCCGGGAGCGATGCCGCCGGTCCTGATGCGGTCGTGGTCGAACTCGGTCGTCGCAAACACCTCCGGGACCCCGAGCCGGAACCAGTAGGGGTAGCGCTGCGCGCGGTCCCCGGCGAGCAGGCTCCCGACGTAGCCGAAGCAGACGCCCCAGTACTCATCGCTACTGCCCTGGCCCCGGCTCGCGATGACGGTAGCGTCGTATCCCGAGCTCTGGTAATTCGAGCTGCCGCTCGATCCCAGCACTTCGACGATCTGGTCATCGGGGAGCACATAGATGTGGGTCGGCAGGGGCGCATCGCCCCTGAAGCCCAGGACGTGCGTGAGTGCGGCCCCGAGCCGGTCCGCGTTGCGCGCCACGTGCTGCGTGTAGCTGCTGTTGCCGGCCACCGTCACATCGATGTTCTTGTACTGGTAGGCCCAGTAATCCGCCGCCGGCGCCACCGGCCCGATCATGAGCAGCGCCAGGGTGAGTGCCCGGCCGGCCGTGCGGCTCATCGCGGGCGCTCCACCCCGACCCGCAGCGTCTCCACGGCCCGCATTTCGCGGTCCTGAAACGCCGCGGGATCGCCGAGGTAGTCAAGCGCCATGCCGAAGGCGTCGTGGCCCCAGAACAGCTCCTTGCCGATCACCAGCGTCGGCACGCCGAACACACCGAGCGAGATCGCCCAGTCGGTGTTGTCGCGCAGCTGCCGCTTCACCGCCGGCTCACTCACGGCGCGCTGCGCATCGGCGACCCCGAGCAGACGCGCGAGGTCGGCGATCACCTGCGGGTCGGTCACGTCGCGGCCGTCCCGGAACACCGCATCAAGTACCACCGAGGCGGCGCGCCGGCTGCACCCGGCCGCGATCACTAGCCGCAGTGCCGCGAGCGGGTTGAAGGGATGCGCGGGAGGAAAGCGCAGCGGAATGCCCAGCTGCCGCGCGCGCCACAGGACGAAGCGGTAGGTAAAGCGCCGCTTGGAGGGAATCTCCGCCGGCCCCTTTTGCCCGAACTGCGACAGCATGCCGGCGAGCAGCACCGGCACGAGCTTGAGCTCGACGTGCGCCGGCAGGCGCTCGAGATCGCGGAAGCCGAGGTAGGCGAAGGGCGAGATGACGTCGAATACCCAGGAGACCGTGATGCGATCCGCCACGCCCGCCTCCCGTCAGAGGCGCACCACGAGCTTGCCGAAGTTCTCGCCGGCGAGGAGCCCGATGAGTCCGCGGGGTGCATGCTCGAGACCCGTGATGATCTCTTCCCGGTAGCGAACGCGTCCCGTGCGCAGCCACTCGCTCATGTCCTTGGTGAAGGCGGGAAAGCGCTGGTAGTGGTCGAAAATGATGAAGCCCTGAATCCTGATGCGCCAGCGCAGCACCGCCGAGAGCAGCGCCGGCGTGCGATCGACGCCGGCGGGCAGCTTGTCGAGGTTGTACCAGGCGATGAGCCCGCAAAGCGGCACGCGCGCCCCGACGTTGAGGAGCGGCATCACGGCATAGAGCACCTCGCCGCCCACGCTCTCGAAGTAGACGTCGATCCCCTGGGGACAGGCGGCGGCGATGCGCTCGCGCAGCTCCGGCGCCCGGTGGTCCAGGCAGGCATCGAAGCCGAGGACCTCCACTGCGTAGTCGCACTTGGCGGCGCCGCCGGCGACGCCCACGACGCGGCAGCCTTTGAGCTTCGCGATCTGTCCGACCACCGAGCCGACCGCTCCCGTCGCCGCCCCGACGACCACGGTCTCACCGGCCTTGGGCTGGCCGATGTCGAGCAATCCCACGTAGGCGGTGAGCCCCGGCATGCCGAGCACGCCGAGCGCGTAGGAAGGCCGCTCGAGTGTGGCATCGATTCGCACCAGGTCGCGCCCGTCGGACACGCCGTAGTCCTGCCAGCCGACGTTGGCGACGACCAGCTCGCCCACCTTGTAGACAGGATTGTGGGAGGCCTCGATGACGCTCACGGTCTGCGCGGTCATGGGCGCGCCGAGCGCGACCGGCGGGGCGTAGGACGGCGCATCGCTCATCCGGCCGCGCATGTAGGGATCGAGCGAGAGAAAGCGCGTGCGCAGCAGCACCTGTCCCGCCGCCGGCACCGGCACCGGCACCTCCTCGAGACGAAAGTCCTCCGCAACGGGCACGCCCTGCGGGCGGCGCGCGAGCACGATTTGGCGGTTGACCGCAGCCGGGCTCATCGCATGAACTCCAGGTTGACGCCGGGGGGCGCCGCTGCGTCGCGCGCGATGAAGAGGTCGGCGAGCAGCGTCGCGCCCGGCTCGACGCTGTAAGCGCTGAAATCGCGCACGCCCGCCTCGTAGAGCACGCTGTCGTCGATGAGAAAGCGCCCGGTACAGTCGCGCGCGGGCCGCGACAGAATCACGTGGGCGGCATCCGCCACGATCTCAGGTCTGCGCGAGCGGCGCATCATGGCCGGCCCGCCGAGCGCGAACTCCACCGCCGCGGTGGCGATGGTGGTGCGCGGCCAGAGAGCGTTGCAGGCGATGCCGGCTTCCGCGTATTCCTCGGCCATCCCCAGCATGCACAGCGACATCCCGTACTTCGACAGCGAGTAGGCGAGGTGCGGCGCGAACCACCGCGGGTTGAGGTCGAGCGGCGGGGATAACGTCAGCACGTGCGGATTGGCGACGCGCTTGAGGAACGGCACGCAGGCGCGCGTGGTCACGAACGTGCCGCGGGTGTTGATCTGCTGGATGAGATCGTAGCGGCGCATGTCGATCTGCTCGGTCGACGCCAGATTGATCGCCGAGGCGTTGTTGACGCAGATGTCGATCCCGCCGAAGTGCTCGGCGCACTGGCGCACCGCGGCCGCCACGTTCGCCTCGTCCCGCACGTCCACCACCAGCGGCAGCGCCTTGCCACCCGCGCGCTCGATGTCCGCGGCCGCGGTATGGATGGTGCCGGGGAGCTTGGGGTGCGGCTCGGCGGTCTTGGCGGCGACGCAGACGTTGGCCCCGTCGCGCGCTGCGCGCAGCGCGATCGCCAGCCCGATGCCCCGGCTTGCGCCCGTAATAAAGAGTGTCTTGCCCTTGAGACTCATGTCCGCCCGCCCTTGAGCTCGACCCGGTTGCCGTCCGGATCCTCGATGTAGATGGAGCGCCCCTCGCCCTCCGCGCCATAGCGCATGGCGGGCTCGCCGGCCTCGATGCCGTGGGCCGCGAGGTGCGAGCGCAGCGCGCCTTCATCGAACGGCACCACGGTGAGGCAGAAGTGCTCCACGTTCGGCGCAGGCGCCGCGTCCCGCGCCGCGCGCCGCCCGAGCGCCCCGTCCGCGGTCACGAGATCGATGAGGCTGCGTCCGGCGCGCAGTTGCGTGAGCCCCTGCGCGCGCAGCTCGCGCTCCACCGTGCACCCGAGCGTGTCACGGTAGAACTCGAGCGCGCGGGCGAGGTCGCGCACGCGCAGCACGATGTGATCGATCCCTCCGATGCTGAAGCCTGGTGCGTCCACGCGCTGCGCACGCTACGGCTTGCCCGCGTAGCTGCCGGCGAGGTAGTCGAGGATCTGCTGCGCCTCCTCATCGGTGATCGGCGCGCCCAGGCGCTGGCGCATCTTCTGGATGGTCTTCTGCCACCCGGCGCGGTCCATGACCGGCGCGTTGCTCGGGATGTAATCGAGGCTGTGACAGATGGCGCAGCGTGCCGCGGTGAGGTCGCGTCCGCTGCCGTCGTGCAGCCGGATCGACTGCTCATCCGCCAACGCCCGCGCGCATACCGCCGCGAGCGCGAGCAGCAGCGCCAGAGCTGCGAGCGCGCCTCTCACCCGACCTCCAGAGTGACGCTCTGCACGATGTTGTCGTGATAGCCGGCGGGGTTCGGCGTCAGCTTCTCGGGCTGCGTCGCGCCGTCGCGGCTGCGCGCCCGCACCGCCACCACCAGCGGGCCCGGCTTCGAGGTATCGAGCCGATAACGAAATTCGCGCCACGCGAAGCGCCCGAGATCGCGCCCGAGCGTCGCCGTCTGCCAGCTGTGGCGGCCGTCGGTCGAGATCTCCACCGCGGCTACACTTGAGCCGCCGTCCCACGCCTTGCCGGCGAGCTCGACCTTGGCGCCCTGCTTCAGGTGCGCACCCGACACGTGGCTCGTGATGAGCGAGTTCACCAGGATCTCGGTGATCGGCGTGGTCTCGGGCGTCTCCTGGGTCTTGAAGCGAACGCCGGGGAAGGCGCCGGTCGGAATCCGGTAAGCGCCCTTCACCCAGAAGCCATCGAACGGCACGGTCTCGACGCGGATTTCGGTCAGGTGCTTCACCCAGTAAGTGCCGGTCCAGCCAGGCACCACCAGCCGCGCCGGCGCCCCGTTCCAATGCGGCAGCGCACGCCCGTTCATCTCGAAGGCAATCAGGGTGTTCTCATCCAGCGCCCGCTCGATGGGGATACTCTTGAGGAAGTCGGGAGTCGCGGGCAGCACGGGCGCATCGGCCCCGTTGAACACCACCTCGACCGCATCGGCGGCGACTCCGGCGCGGTCGAGCACATCGCGCAGCCGCACGCCGCTCCATTCGGCGTTGCCCATCGCACCGTTCCCCCACTGCACGCCCGGCACGCGCGGCGTGAATAGGCCCCGCCGGTTCCCCGAGCACTGGTTGACTGCGGCCAGCGTGAAGCGCTTGAAGTCGTGCCTGAGGTCCCGGAGCGTCACGACCAGCGGCTTCTGCGCGCCGCTGCCGCCGATCTTCAGCCGCCAGGTGTCGACGTCGATCTCCGGAATGACGGAGAGGTGATAGCGCACGAAGAAAGCGTCGTTCGGCGTGAACGCCGAGGCCAGATCGGCCAGCGGAGTCTCGTAGTTCGGCGGCCGCCAGGAACGCCGGATCAGCGGCTTCTTGCCGGGAAGTGTCCCGAGCTCCTCCGCCCCCGCGGCGCCGTCGGCGGCGAGCGCGCGGCGGGCGGTGCCGCCGAGGAGGACACCGCCGGCCGCTGCCAGCAGCAGATCACGCCGACTCGGCATGCCCGGTCACGAGCAAGGTTTGCCGTGATCCGGACGCGCGCCTTGCGCCTTGGCCTGCGCCTCGGTCATGTACGCGCCCGCTTTGGTCTTGCCGTACCACTGGTCTCCCTGGCAGTGGTAGACCTTGCTCGCCGTGTTGACCCACACCATGCCGGGCCCGCCGCCCGGGGCCGCCTGCGCCGCGGGCGCCGGGGCGGCAGCCTTGGCGGCCGGAGCCGCCGGCGCTGCGGGCGCCGCGGGAGCCGCAGGTGCCGCCGCAGCCGCGGGCGCCGCCGCAGCCGCACTGCCCGCGGCCGCAGACTTGTTGATCCCGCCGTGACCACTGCAGGCGCCGCGGCCCCCATGTGGGGAAGTGGTGCCGTCCTTGCACATCACCGGTCCGCCCGAGGCGCTCGCCGCGCTGGCGGAAGCGCCGGCGCTTGCCGGCGCAGCTGCAGCCGCCGGTGCCGCCGCGGGCGCCGCCGCCGCAGCAGCCGCGGGCGCCGCCGCAGCAGCAGCCGAAGCCGACTTGTCGATCCCACCGTGCCCGCTGCAGGCGCCGCGGCCGCCATGCGGGGAAGTGGTGCCGTCCTTGCACTTCACCGGGGTACTCGCGGCGGGAGCGGCGGTCGTGGCCTGCGCCAGGGTTACCATCGGCGCCGCGCCGAGTGCGGCTGCGCACAGTGCGCCGCAGATCAAAGTGTTCAGTCTCGTGAGGTTCATGGTGTCACTCCCCCTATCAGTGCCGGACCGGTCGAACCAGCCGGCAGAATACCCCAATCGCCTCCGGCTAGGTACGCTAGCGCCATGAGATGGATTGCAGGACTTGCGGGTCTCTCCCTGCTGGCGCTCGCCACGGCGCCGGCGCGCGCCGCCTGGGTCGAGCGCACCGAAGCGATCATGGGCACGCGCGTCTACGTGCAGCTCTGGGCCGACGATCCCGAAAAAGGCAACGCGGCGATCGAGGCGGTCATGGCGGAGATGCGTCGGATCGATGCGCTCATGAGTCACTACAAGCCGGACAGCGAGCTGTCGCGCATCAACCAGCATGCAGCCTCAGAGCCCGTGCAGGTCGACCCCGAGCTGTTCGACCTGATCAAGCTGTCGACGCATTTCTCGGAGATCACACTCGGGGCGTTCGACATTACCTACGCGAGTGTTGGGTACCTTTATAACTATCCGCTCCACGTCCATCCGACGGAGGAGCAGATCAGGGCGGCGCTGCCGGCGGTCAACTGGCGCAACCTCCAGTTCGACGCGGTCCATCACACGATCCGCTTCGGTCACCCCGGCATGCGCATCGACCTGGGCGGGATCGCCAAGGGATATGCGGTCGACCGCGGGATCGCGATCCTCAAGGCCCGGGGGATCGAACATGCGCTCCTCACCGCCGGCGGCGACAGCCGCCTGCTCGGCGATCACCTGGGACGTCCCTGGCTCGTCTCGATCGCTCATCCCGACGAGCCGCACAATCCCGACAAGGTGGTGACGCGGATCCCGCTATCCGACGCGGCGGTCTCGACCTCGGGCGATTACGAGCGCTACTTCGATGAGGACGGGGTCCGCTACCATCACATCATCGATCCGCGCACCGGCCACTCCGCCAGCAAGGTGCGCAGCGCCACCATCATCGGTCCCACAGCCACGCAGACCGATGGTCTGTCCAAGACCGCCTTTGTTCTCGGGCCTGAAAAGGCACTCGAGATCATCAACCGCATGCCGGAATTCGATGCGGTGTTCGTGACCCCGACCGGCCGGATGCTCTACTCCAACGGGCTGCGGCCGCCCAAGCCGCGCCCCGCCGGGGCCCCGCTCCCGGGCGCGCCTCCGGCCCCGTCCACTCACTGATGGCAGACGGTTACTGCGCCGGGCTCCCGTGCCCGATCTTCAGCAGAGCGTCCACCTCGACCTCCGCCGCGAGCCAGTCTTCCGTCTCGTGACCCGGAGCGAACCCGCGCCGCTCGGCGCGCAGGTACGCCGCCTCCGCGATCATCGCGCGGCGGTCGTCGGCCGAGACGGCGGCCCGCTGCGCTGATTTTCCTTTGGCAGAGCGCGAGCCCTTCGGCTGCGCGCTGCGCGCGCGGATGTCAGCAGTGGTGGGAATCTCATCTGTACGACGCGTGGCCATCGGCTCCTCCTTTGCATAGGCCCCCTCCGCGAGACTCACTTTGCGACCTCTGCACGCGAGCGCGCAAGCCCCGCGGAGAGAATCGCGCACAAGGTTTGAGTGTCCGCCACTGTCCGCCATGTGTCCGCTCCGGGCGGGCGGACACCTGCGCCGCGTGCCTGAACAAGCACCTCGCGCGGGCGTGGCGCGCGAAGATTCCCTGTGCATACAGGCGCTTGGGGCCGCTTCGCCGCCGCGGCTAAACCGGTGGCACGCAGCGTGCACTCCAAGAAGCCATGAAGCTCGCGCAGCTGCGCAGGATCCCCGAGGCGGTCTCAGACGTCGTGCGCATGCGCGGCACTGAAGCGCAGGACGCGCCGCGCTCGGTTTCCGAGACTTTCTGGCAGCGCCACCGGCTGCGCCTCGCGCTCGGCGGCGGGGCGCTGCTGGTGCTCATCTTCGCCTGGCTGATCCACGGCTGGCTCGCCACGGGCCAGGTGATCTCGCGCGAGCGGCTGCGCATCGCCGAGGTGAACCGCGGGCACTTCGTGCGCGACGTCGCCGCCGACGGCACCGTGGTCGCGGCGGTGAGCCCGACACTGTTCGCGATCGCGCCCGGCACCGTGACCTACGCCGTGCATCCCGGCGATGCGGTCAAGAAGGGTCAGGTGCTCGCGACGCTCGACAGTCCGGAGTTCACCAACGAGTTCCAGCGCGAGCAGGCGACCCTCGACAGCCTCGACGCGGCCCTCGCTCATCAGCAGATCGAGATCCGCCGCCAGATTCTCACCAGCAAGCAGCAGGCGGATCTCGCCGAGGTTACGATCAAGGCCGCCGAGCGCGAGCTCAAGCGTTCGCAATGGGCCTGGGACCTGCACGTCATCCCCGAGCGCGACTACCGCCGCGCCATCGACGATGTCTCGACCGCCCAACTCAACTTCGATCACGCACGCGAGACCGCCGATCTCGAGCGCGACAGCTTAGGCCTCGACCTGCGCACCAAGCGCCTCGAGCGCGACCGTCAGGCGCTCACCGTCGCCTCGCTGAAGCAGCGGGTCGCCGAGCTCAATGTGCGCTCCCCGGTCGACGGCATGGTGGCGAACCTCGCGCAGCCGCAGCAGACCCTGGTACCGGCCAATGCCGCGCTCCTCACCGTCGTCGACCTCACGGCGTTCGAGATCGAGTTCCAGGTGGCCGAGAGCTATGCCGGCGCCATCAAGCCCGGCATGAACGCCGAGATCACCATCGGGGGGCGCACCGTCCCCGGCACCGTTACGGCGATCTCGCCCGAAGTGCGCCAGAGCCAGGTCACGGGACGCGTCAAGTTCAACGGCGGCCAGCCGCAGGGCTTGAGGCAGAACGAGCGCACCGCGGTGCGCATCGTGCTCGATGAGCGCGACCAGGTCCTCAAGTTCGAGCGCGGCTCGTTCATCGACGAGGCGACGCGCTCTGTGTACGTGTTGCGCGGCGGGCGTGCGCTGCGCGTGCCGGTGACGCTCGGCGCAGCCTCGGTCGGTGAGATCGAGGTCCTGAGCGGGCTTGCCGCCGGCGACAGCATCGTGATTTCCGACATGCGCGATGCCAACCAGGCGTCCGAAGTCGCCATCTCCCATTGAAGGTCCTACGAGGATACGACGATGCTCAAGATGCAGGACATCAGCAAGATCTACCGCACCGATCTCATCGAGACTTACGCGCTGCGCAGCTTCTCGCTCGAGGTCAGCTCCGGCGAGTTCGTCGCAGTCACGGGGCCTTCCGGCTCCGGTAAGACCACTTTCCTCAACGTCGCGGGGCTCCTCGAGGAGTTCGACTCCGGCAGCTATGAGCTCGACGGCACCGACGTGCGCGCGCTCTCGGACGATGCGCGCTCGCGGCTGCGCAACCAGCGCATCGGCTTCATCTTCCAGAGCTTCAACCTGATCCCGGACTTGAACGTCCAGGACAACGTCGAGGTGCCGCTGCGCTACCGCGGCCTCGCCGGCGCCGACCGGCGCGAGCGCGTCGGCAGCGCGCTCGAGCTCGTGGGGCTCGCCTCGCGCGCCAGGCACATGCCGTCGCAGCTCTCGGGCGGCCAGCAGCAGCGCGTCGCGATCGCGCGCGCCATCGCCGGCGACCCGGCCTTCCTGCTCGCGGACGAGCCGACCGGCAACCTCGACTCCCTCATGGCGCGCCAGGTGATGGATCTGCTCGAGCAGATCAACGAGATGGGCACCACCATCCTGCTGGTCACCCACGACCCGGAGCTCGCGCGCCGCGCGCAACGGAACGTGCACCTGATCGACGGCCAGATCTCGGACTTTCGCGCCTACGAGCCGCGCGCGGCAGCGGGCGCCGAGGCGGGCGCCGCCGGCGCCGCGCTCGGCTGAGGAGCTCCCATGCAAGGCTACTACCTGCGCCTCGCGCTCAAGAGCTTCGGCCGCAACCCGGGTCTCACCGCGCTCATGGTGCTCGCGATCGCGCTCGGCATCGCGGTGTGCATCATGACGATCACCGTCTACCACGCGATGTCGGGCAACCCCATCTGGTGGAAGAACGACCGCCTCTACTCGGTCACCATGGACAACTGGGATCCGAACCGGGGCTTCAGTAAGCGCTTCAAGGGGCCGCCGATCGAGATGACCTACAAGGACACCCGGTACCTGATGCACTCGACGATCCCCGAGCGCAAGGTGGTGATGTACAGCACCAATGGCGTGGTGGGCGCCGGAGCCGTACCGGCCCGTAACGCCAACACCCGCGTCACGAGCGCCGATTTCTTCGCGATGTTCGAGGTGCCGTTCCTCTACGGCCAGGGCTGGAATGCCGCCGCCGACGATCCGGCGCAGCCCTTGATCGTGCTGTCGCGGGAGGAGAACCAGAAGCTCTTCGGCGGCATCAACAGCGTCGGCCGCAGCGTCCGCTGGAACGACCGCGACTTTCGCGTGGTCGGCGTGCTGGACGAGTGGTTTCCGCGGCCGCGCTACTTCGACCTGAACGGCGGCGCCTTCGGCCAGCCGGATGACGTCTACATCCCCTACGGCTGGGGCGCGCAGCTCGAGCTCCTGAATAACGAGGAGACCGACTGCTGGGGGTCGCAGCGCCTCGACAACTTCAAGGACTTCATGGGCTCGGAGTGCGTCTGGCTGCAGATGTGGGTCGAGCTGCCCGACGCCGCGAGCCGCGAGCGCATGCAGTCGCTCCTCGATGGCTACTGGGCCGAGCAGCGCAAGGCCGGACGCTTCCCGCGGCCGCGCGACAACCGCCTCACCAATGTCTCCGGCTGGCTACGCGACAACCACGTGGTCGACACCGACAACCGGGTGCTGGTGGGACTCGCGTTCGCCTTCCTCGCGGTGTGTCTGATCAACACCGTGGGGCTCTTGCTCGCCAAGTTCCTGAACGGCGCCACGGTGACCGGCGTGCGGCGCGCGCTTGGCGCGAGCCGCCGGCAGATCTTCATCCAGCACCTGGTCGAGGTCGGCGCGCTGGCGACGCTCGGCGCCCTGCTCGGGCTGGCGCTCGCCGCCCTCGGGCTCGCGGCCGTGCATCACATGTATGCGGCCGCCCACAACTACTCGCGCGGCGGCTACCAGGAGCTGATGCACTTCGACTCCGTCGGCGTGCTGTGGGCGGTAATCCTTGCCTGCGCGGCGACGCTCGCCGCCGGGCTCTATCCGGCCTGGCGCGTCGGCCGCCTGCCGCCCGCCGTGTATCTGAAGAGTCAATGAGGGAGCGACCATGAGCAACGAGGTCCGACCGATTCTCTCCGCGCTGCTGCGTAATCGCACCGGGGCGGTGCTGGTGGCGCTGCAGATTGCCATCGCGCTCGCCGTGCTGGTGAATGCGCTCTACATCGTCGTGCAGCGCGCCGAGAAGATGCGCCGGCCGACCGGCATCGACGTCGACAACATCATCGTGATCTCGAGCAAGGGCTTCACGGATCGCTTCCAGACCGTCCCTGCCATTCAGGAGGATCTCGCCTGGCTGCGCGGGCTCCCGGGCGTGGTCGCCGCGACGGCAACCGGCGCCATCCCGCTCTCCGACGGCGGCGACAGCGAGCCGCTCGTGACGCGGCCCGAGGAGCACCGCACCGACAACTTCAACCAGCTCGAGGTCGACGAGCAGGGACTCGACGCGCTCGGCCTGAAGCTGGTCGCCGGCCGCAACTTCCGCCACGAGGAGATCGGGCCGCCGCTCACCAAGCAGGATGCTTCGCGCTTCGTACCCGAGATCATCGTCAGCCGTGCGCTCGCGGAGCGGCTCTACCCGCACGAGAATGCGCTCGGCAGGCCGGTTTACGACTCCATCAACCAGGTTGCGACCATCGTCGGGATCGTCGACCCGGTGATGGGCTGCTTCCCCTCCAACGACCACCCCGACTGGGTGTATTTCGCGCCGCGCCTGCCGTACGGATTCGATGGTCCGCTGCAATACCTGGTGCGCACCAGGACCGGTCAGCGCGCCGCGCTCATGGCCGAGATCGAGGCGCACATGTCCAAGTCGAACCCCGACCGGGTGATCAGCTCGGTGCGCACGCTCAACTTCTACCGCGACCTCACCTATCTGTCCGACCGTGCGATGGAGATCTATCTCGCCACGGTGACGGCGCTGCTGGTCGCGGTGACCTGCCTCGGCATCTTCGCGCTCGCCACCTTCAACGTCAGCACCCGCACCAAGCAGATCGGCACGCGCCGCGCGGTCGGCGCGCGCCGCCGCGACATCGTGCGCTACTTCCTGGTCGAGAACGGGCTGATCACCACCGCCGGCGTCGTGCTCGGCTGCGCGCTCGCCCTGGCGGCAGGCTACTGGCTGTCGCTCGAGTACTCGCTGCCGCGCCTCAACCTCTACTACCTGGTGGGGGGCGTGCTGGTCCTGTGGGGCATCGGGCAGCTCGCCGCCTGGCAGCCGGCCCGGCGGGCCTCCGCCGTGCCTCCCTCGGTGGCAACGCGCACCGTATAGGCACTGCGGGCGCGGTGTTAGCATCGCGGCCATGAGCGCAGCTCCACACGGCTCGCTGGATGCGAGCCTCGCTGACCGCACCATCCTCGTCATCGACGACAGCGAGGCGGTGCGCACCGCCTTCGAGGTGCTGCTGTCGCTGCACGGCGCGCGCTTTCTCGGCGCCGGCACCCCGGCCGCGGGCCTCGCGCTCCTCGCCCGTGAGCGAATCGACCTCGTGATCCAGGACATGAATTTCCTTCGCGAGGCGACCCGCGGCACTGAGGGCATCGCGCTGTTTCGCGAGATCCGCGCGGCGAAGCCCGAAGTACCCATCGTGCTGCTCACCGCCTGGACGCATCTCGAGACCGCCGTCGAGCTGGTGCGGGCCGGCGCCTGCGACTATGTCGCGAAGCCCTGGGACGACGCGCGCCTCCTCACCAGCGTGCGCAATCTCCTCGATCTCGCCAGCGCGCGTGCCGAGGCCGAGGCGCTGCGCGCGAGGGGCCGCGAGGCGCGCGCGAGCCTCGCGGCGCGCTTCGACCTGAAGGGCGCCGTCTACGAAAGCGAGGCCATGCACGCGCTCGTCACCATGGCGACGCAGGTGGCGCACGCCGACGTGCCGGTGCTCATCACCGGCCCGAACGGCGCCGGCAAGGAGGTGCTGGCCGACATCGTGCAGGGCAACTCCGAGCGAGCCGGCGAGCCCTACCTCAAGGTGAATCTCGGCGCGCTGCCGCATGAGCTCATCGAGGCGGAGCTGTTCGGCACCGAGGCCGGGGCGTTTACCGGCGCCCGTGCCCGCATCGGGCGCTTCGAGGCAGCCGACGGCGGGACCCTCTTCCTCGATGAGCTCGCGACGCTCTCGGGCAGCGGGCAGGCGAAGCTGCTGCGCGTGCTGCAGACCGGGGAGTTCGAGCGCCTCGGCTCCAACACCACGCGCCGCACGCGCGTGCGCGTGATCGCCGCCACCAACACCAACCTCCGCCAGGCGATCCGGGCGGGCACCTTCCGCGAGGACCTGTTCTACCGCCTGAGCGTCATCGAGCTCGAGGTGCCGCCGCTCGCCGAGCGGCGCGAGGACATCCTGCCGCTCGCGCGGCACTTCCTCGAGCCGGGATTCGAGCTCACCCCCGAGGCGGGCGCGGTGCTAACCCGCCACCCCTGGCCCGGGAACGTGCGCGAGCTCCAGAATGTCATCAAGCGCGCCTGCCTGCTCGCCGGCAGCCGCGCGATCGGACCCGGGTCGCTCAACCTGCCCGCGGCCGCGGCCGCCGCCCCGGAGCCCGGGCCCGATCGGGCCGCGGTGGAAGCCGCGCTCGAGCGTGCCCGGGGCGTGATCGCCCAGGCCGCGCGTGACCTCGGGCTGTCGCGTCAGGCACTCTACCGGCGCATGGAAAAGCTCGGTCTCAGGACAGACGCATCACGGCCCTCCGCGGGGGTCTGATGCCGCGCTGGTCGCTCGCCGGGCGCCTCGCGGGGGCGCTGGCGCTCAGCGCGGCGCTCGCCGCGGCCGTCAGCGCGCTCGCCGCGCGCTGGCTGCATACGCTCCCCGCGGCGCTGGCCGGTTTCGCGGCCGCGCTGCCCGTCGCGCTCTGGCTGGCGCGGCAGGCGCCGCGGCGCTGGGTGCGGGTGCTGCAGGCGCTGCGCGATGGCATCGTGAGCCTGCGCGACCGCGACTTCAGCGTGAGTGTGGCGGCCGTGGAGGATGCGGAGCTCAGCGGGCTCATCGAGGCCTACAACTCGCTCGGCGAGCTGCTGCGCCGCGAGCGGCTCGATCTCTATCAGCGCGAGCTGCTCCTCGACACGGTGATCCAGGCCACGCCGCTCGTGATGGTGCTGACCGACGATGGCGGCCGGATCGTCTACAGCAACGTCGCCGCGCGGCAGCTGCTGCGCGGCGGGCGCAAGCTCGAGGGCCTCACTTTCGCCGCGGTGCTCACCGGGGCGCCCGCGGCGCTGGCCGCGGCGCTGGGGAGCGGCGGCGATACTCTCTTTACCATGGAGGTCGCGGGGGAGCCCGAGGTCTATCACCTGTCGCAGCGCGGCTTCGTGCTGAATGCGCGGCCGCACCGCCTGGTGCTCCTGAAGCAGCTGACGCGCGAGCTGGCGGCGCAGGAGGTCGCGGTGTGGAAGAAGGTGATCCGCGTCTTCGCGCACGAGCTCAACAACTCGCTCGCCCCCATCACCTCGCTCGCTCACTCCGGGCGCCTGCTGGCCGGCGAGGCGGCGGACGCGCGCCTGACGCGCATCTTCGACACCATCGGCGAGCGCGCCGCGCATCTCGCGACCTTCATCGAGGGCTACGGGCGCTTTGCCAAGCTGCCGCGTCCGCGGCCCGAGCCCGTCGCCTGGGCGCCCTTCATGGCGCGCCTCGAGGGCACGATGCCCTTCCGGCTCGAGGGCACACTCCCCGCCGAGCCCGGCAGCTTCGACCCCCGTCAGCTCGAGCAGGTGATGATCAATCTCCTGAAGAACGCGGCCGAGTCCGGCTCACCGCCCGAAGGAGTCACGGTCGCCGTACAGCGCGCCGCACCGGGCTTTCGCATCGAGGTCGCCGACCGCGGCACCGGCTTGAGCGAAGTCACACTACGCGATGCGCTGCTGCCCTTTTATTCGACCAAGGCTGCGGGTACGGGCCTCGGACTCACGCTGTGCCGCGAGATCGTCGACGCGCACGGCGGGCGGTTGAGCCTCGCGAACCGCGCGGGCGGCGGAGTGCAGGTGACGGTGTGGCTGCCGTGAGCTTCAGGCCCTCGAGGTACTTGCGGAATGCGCCGCCGAGCTCGGGATGGCCGAGGGCGTACTCCACGGTGGCCTGGAGGTAACCGAGCTTGCTGCCGCAGTCGTAGCGCTTGCCGCTGAAGCGGTAGGCATACACCGCCTCCTCGCGCATGAGCGCCGCGATGCCGTCGGTGAGCTGGATCTCGCCGCCCGCGCCCTGGCCGAGCTTCTCCAGATGCTCGAAGATCGCCGGCGCCAGCACGTAGCGGCCGACCACGGCGAGATTCGACGGCGCATCGGCGGGCTTGGGCTTCTCGACGATGCTGCGCACGCGGCTCGTGACCGCGTTGTCGCCCTCGACGGCGACGATGCCGTATTTCTCGGTATCGCGGCGCGCTACCGCCTCGACCCCGAGTACGGACGCGCGTTTGGCCTCGTAGACGCGCGCCATCTGCGCAAGGCACGCCACTTCGCTCCTGATCAGGTCATCCGCGAGGTGCACGAAGAAGGGCTCGGCCCCCACGGCCGGCTGCGCGCACAGCACCGCGTGGCCGAGCCCCAGGGGCGCCGGCTGACGGATATAGATGCACGAGGCATAGGAGGGCAGGACGCTGCGGAGCTGCTTCAGCAGATCGCTCTTGCCCTGGCTCTGCAACATGTTCTCGAGCTCCTGGTCGGAGTCGAAGTGATCCTCGATGGCGCGCTTGGAGGCACCGGTGATGAACACCAGGCGGCGCGCGCCGGCGGCGAGCGCCTCCTCCACCGCGTACTGGATCAGCGGCTTGTCGACCACCGGGAGCATCTCCTTGGGGCTCGCCTTGGTCGCGGGCAGAAAGCGCGTGCCGCGGCCGGCCACCGGGAACACGGCGGTGCGGATCGCCGGCCTCGAAACGGTCATTGAGAGTCTCTCCTTACGTGGGGCGCGCGCTCTGATCGGCGCGCTCCGCCCATTTGAAGACCGCCGGCCGCAGACTGTCCCACGAGCGGCATTTCGGACAATGCCAGTACCAGCCGACGCTGTTCAGGCCGCAGTCCTCGCACTGATAGCGCCCACCCGCGTCCCCGATGCGTGTCAGCAGCGCACTCAGCGAAGTCGCATCCGCGACCGATTCCACGCCCGGTCCGAGCTCCGCGGCGATTCCCGGGAGACGGGCCACATCGCCGGCGGGAACTGCGGTCGCGAGCAGCCAGGCGAGCTGCCGCGGCGTGAGGCGGCCGCTCTGCCTCAGGCGCCGGGGAAGCTCGTGCATGACGTCCGCGCCGCCGGTGGCGCTCGCGATGCGCAGCACCGCCGGGATGATCTCGAGGGCGAGCCCCGGCGACATCTCCAGCGCCTGCAGATAAAGGAGCAGCGCTCCCTCGGCATCGCCCTCGCCCTCGGCAAGGCGCGCGGTGAGGATATCGGCCCGGGGGAGCTCCTGCTGGTGGGTGCGCGCCTGGCGCAGCAGTGTCCGCGCCCGCTCCGGGTCACCCTGCAACAGGGCGTGCTCGGCTAGCTCGCACAGATAGTGCGCGGCGACCCGCCGGCGCTCGAGCTGCACGCTCGCCGGGAGCGCATGGAAGATCTTGAGCGCCTTGGCCCAGTCACCCTGGGATTCGTAGATGCGCACCAGGTGATCGAGCGCGGCGTTGCGATACTCGCGCGAGGCGGACAGCTCCTCCAGCACCTGCTCGGCGCGGTCCATGAGACCGGCGCTCAGGTAATCGAGCGCCAGGGCGAAGGCCGCCTTGTCGACGACGTTGCCGCTCCCGTGGTCGCGCAGCCGCGAGTGGATTGCGATCGCGCGCTCGACCTCGCCGCGCCGGCGGAACAGGCTCCCGAGCGCGAACTGGATTTCCGCCGCATCGCCGTCGGCCTCGGCCATGCGCGCGAAGATCTCCGCGGCGTGGTCGAAGCGATCATTGATCAGGTGATCGAGGCCCTCGTAGTAATCGCGCGGCAGCCGCACGGTGCGCGCCGCGCCGTTGCGACGCCCGAGAAAGTAGGTGGCGAGACCCACCAGCACGAAGGCCAGCGCCAGAAAGACCGGAGGGAGCTCAAACACGACGCTGACGATATCAGGTCCGCGGCGCGAGGGGGCTAACCGCCCGTCCCCGGACTTTCTCTCAGGTCAGTCGCGGATCGGGCGGCCGGCGCCGTCGTTGACGCGCTCGCGCAGGTCCTTGCCCGGCTTGAAGTGCGGGACGTGCTTGCCCGAGAGCGCCACCGCCTCGCCGGTCTTGGGGTTACGCCCCTGACGCGGCGGGCGGAAGTGCAGCGAGAAGCTGCCGAAGCCCCGGATCTCGATGCGCTCTCCCTGCGAGAGCGCATCGCTCATGATCTCCAGGATCTGCTTCAGCGCCAGCTCGACGTCCTTGGCCGGCAGGTGCTTCTGCTTGGCGGTGATGATCTCGATGAGCTCGGACTTCGTCATGGCGCTTCAGCCGCCGCGCTCGCCGCCCGAGCCGATTTGCTCCTTGAGCAGGTCGCCGAGACTGGTGCCGCTCGGCGCCGCCTCGGAGCGATAGCTCTGTACCGCCTCGGCCTCGTCGTGGGCCTCCTTCGCCCTGATCGACAGCGAGATGGTGCGCGACTTGCGGTCGACGCCGGTGAACTTGGCCTCGATCTCATCGCCCGCCTTGAGCACCGCACGCGCGTCCTCGACGCGATCGCGGCCGAGCTCGGAGGCGCGCAGCTGGCCTTCGATACCGTTGCCGAGGTCGATGATCGCGCCGCGGGCGTCGACTTCCTTCACCACGCCCTTGACGATCGTGCCCTTGGGATTGTCGGCGATGTAGGCCGAGAACGGATCCTTGGCGAGCTGCTTGATGCCGAGGGAGATGCGCTCGCGCTCCGGATCGATCGACAGCACCATGGCTTCGATCTGCTGACCCTTCTGGTAGTTGCGCACCGCCTCCTCGCCCGGCTGATCCCAGGAGATGTCCGAGAGGTGCACGAGGCCGTCGATGTTGCCCGGGAGTCCGATGAAGATGCCGAAGTCGGTGATCGACTTGATCTGCCCGGCCACCTTGTCGCCGCGGTTGTAGTTCTCCGCGAACTCCTTCCACGGGTTGGCCTGGCACTGCTTGAGCCCCAGCGATATGCGGCGGCGCTCCTCGTCGACGTCGAGCACCATGACCTCGACTTCCTGGCCGCCGTGCACCACCTTCGCCGGGTTGACGTTCTTGTTGGTCCAGTCCATCTCCGAGACGTGCACCAGGCCTTCGACGCCGTCCTCGATCTCGACGAACGCGCCGTAGTCGGCGATGTTGGTGACCTTGCCGAACACCCGCGTGCCCGGCGGATAGCGCCGTGCGATGTTCTCCCAGGGATCGGCGCCGAGCTGCTTCAAACCTAAGCTGACGCGCGAGCGCTCGCGGTCGAACTTGAGGATCCGCACCTCGACCTCATCGCCCACCTTCACGACCTCGGAGGGGTGCTTGACGCGCTTCCACGCCATGTCGGTGATGTGCAGCAAGCCGTCGATGCCGCCGAGGTCGACGAACGCGCCGTAATCGGTGAGGTTCTTGACCGCACCGCGCACCACCGCGCCTTCCTGCAGATTCTCGAGGAGCGCGGAGCGCTCGGCCGAGAACTCCTGCTCGACCACCGCGCGGCGCGATACCACCACGTTATTGCGCTTCTGATCGAGCTTGATCACCTTGAACTCGAGCGGCTTGCCTTCGAGATAGGAGGTGTCGCGCACCGGGCGCACGTCGACGAGCGAGCCCGGCAGGAACGCGCGCACGTTCTCGATCTCCACCGTGAAGCCGCCCTTGACGCGGCCGGTGATGACGCCGGTGACGATCTCGGACTTGTTGAATGCCTCCTCGAGCCGCGTCCAGGTGCGGGCGCGCTTGGCCTTCTCCCGCGACAGGCGGGTCTCGCCGGTGCCGTCCTCGACCGAGTCGAGGGCGACCTCCACGTTGTCGCCGGCCTTGACCTCGACCTCGCCGCGCTCGTTCTTGAACTGCTCGAGCGGAATGACGGCTTCGGACTTGAGGCCTACGTTGACGATGACGACGTCGGGGGTAACGTCCACCACGAGCCCCGTCAGGATCATGCCGGGGCGGATGCGCTGGTTGGCTAGACTTTGCTCGAAAAGCTGGGCAAAACTTTCTGACATACCTTCACTTTGCACGCCTTGCGTGCTTACTCTGGACCCCATCCTTGAGGACCCAGGAAAACGTAACAGGCGCCCGCATCCCGCAGGCACCAACCTCACATAACCTTCCTTACCGCGTGACGAAAGCGAGCGGCCTCAAGGCCACAGGCGACGAGCGACCCCCAGTTCCAGCACCCTTGCGACGACCGCCTCGATGTCGAGACCGGTCGAGTCGATCTGCTGGGCATCGGCTGCCGGACGCAACGGGGCAACCTGGCGGGTCTGATCCCTCAAATCCCGCTCGGCTATCTCGCGCGAAAGGGCGGCAAGGCTAACATCGGACCCCTTGTCTTTCAACTGCTTATGGCGTCGGAGGGCCCGTTCCTCGGGCGTCGCGGTGAGGAATATCTTGAGTTCCGCACGGGGGAATACCACGGTCCCCATATCCCGGCCGTCGGCGACCAGCCCGGGGGCTTGCGCGAAGGCCCGCTGGCGCGTGAGGAGCGCCGCGCGCACCTCCGGCCACGCCGCCACGCGGGACGCCCCCGCACCGGCGGTTTCGGAGCGTAGCTCCGCGCTCACATCGCGGCCGTCGAGCCGCACCCGCTCCTCCCCATCCGCCCCCCAGCCGAATTCGACCCGCATGGACCGCGCCACTGCCGCGTGGCCCGCGGCGTCATCGCGCGTCAGGCCGGCGGCCGCGCCCGCGAGCGCCACCAGGCGGTAGAGCGCGCCGCTGTCGAGCAGGTGCCAGCCAACCCGGCGCGCGACCGCACGGCTGATGGTGCCCTTGCCGGAGCCGCTCGGGCCATCGATGGTGACGACGGGACAGGGGAGCTCAGCCATTGGCTTATTCAAGCCCCAAGCCGGCGGCGCGCCCCGTCTCGACGAAGCCGGGGAACGAGGTCGCGACGTTGGCGACGTCCAGGATCTCGATCGGTGCCGAAGCCCGCAGCGCCGCCACCGCAAACGCCATGGCGATGCGGTGGTCGCCGCGGCTGTCGATCGTGCCCCCGGTGAGCCCTTCGGCGCCGCGGATCCACAGCCCATCGGGCAGCAGCTGATTCTCGACGCCGAGGGTGCTTAAGCCCGCCGCCATGGCCGCGAGCCGATCGCTCTCCTTCACGCGCAGCTCCAGTGCCCCCCGCACCAGCGTCTCGCCCGTCGCACACGCGGCGGCCACGAAGAACACCGGAAACTCATCGATCGAGAGCGGCACGTCGGCTTCGGGCACCGTGATGCCGTGCAGCTGGCTCTGGCGGATCTCGAGGTCCGCGACCGGCTCACCGCCGGGTGAGTCCCCCGCGGTGCGCGCATGCACCCGGATGTCCGCCCCCATGCGCCGCAGCAGGTCGATCAGCCCGATGCGCGTCGGGTTCACGCCGACGTTGGTGAGCGTGAGGCTGGGGGAGGCGGCGAGGCAGGCTGCGACGATGAAAAAAGCCGCCGAGGAGAAATCCGCCGGCACCGCAATCGCGGTGCCCTTGAGGCTCTGACCGCCTTCGAGCGCGATGCTGCGGCCCTCGTGCTCGAGCTCCACGCCGAAGGCGGCCAGCATGCGCTCGGTGTGATCGCGTGAGGGGGCGGGCTCGGTGACGTGGGTGCGGCCCGCGGCATAGAGCCCGGCGAGCAGCACCGCGGACTTCACCTGAGCGCTCGCGACCGGGAGACTGTAGTGAATCGCGCGCAGGTGCGGCGTGCCCCGGATCTCCACCGGCGGGCGCCCGTCATGGGTGCGGATCTGCGCGCCCATCATCGCGAGGGGCACCACCACGCGCTGCATCGGCCGGCGCATGAGCGAGGCATCGCCGATGAGCGTGGAGTTGAACTTCTGCGGCGCGAGGAGCCCCGTGAAGAGCCGCATCGCGGTGCCGGCGTTGCCCATGTCGAGCGCGGTGGCGCAGGCCCTGAGCCCGCTCGCGCCCAAGCCGTGCACCAGCACCTCGGTGTCCTGCGGCCGCTCGATGCCCACCCCGAGCGCGCCGAGTGCACGCGCGGTCGAGAGGCAATCCTCGCCGGCGAGAAACCCCCTGATGTAGGTGTCGCCATCGGCGATCGCGCCGAGCATGAGCGCCCGGTGCGAGATCGACTTGTCGCCGGGCACGGTGAGCGTCCCGGCAATGCGGCCGCCGGGCAGCACGCGGTAGCGCGCCGGCTCGCCGGCAGCGGCGCCGCCGCTCATTGTACCGCCCGCGGGTAGGAGCCGAGCACGCGGAACAGCGACGCCCGGCGCTTGAGCGCCGCGAGCGCCCTGCTCACGTGCCGCTCCTCGGCGTGGCCCTCGAAGTCGATGAAAAAGACGTAGTCCCACTTGCGCCGGTGCGAGGGGCGCGACTCGATGCGCGTCAGGCTCACTTTGTGCCGGGCGAGGGGCTCGAGCAGCCGATAGAGCGCCCCCGGCGCATCGGTGTGCCCGACCGACACCAGCAGCGTGGTGCGGTCGGCGCCGCTCGGACTGAAGAGCTTGCGCCCGAGCACCAGGAAGCGGGTGGTGTTGTCGGCGCGGTCTTCGATCTCGGCGGCCAGCACTTTGAGTCCATAGACCTCCGCCGCGGTCTCCCCGGCGATGGCGGCGCTCCCCTTCTCATCGCGCGCCCGCCGCGCTCCTTCGGCGTTGCTCGAGACCGGCACCTGCTCGACGCCCGGCAGATGCTCCTCGAGCCACACGCGGCACTGGGCGAGGGACTGCGGGTGCGAGCACACGCGCTCGATGCGCGACATCTCGCTCATGGCGCCCATCAGGTGATGGCGGATGCGCAGCTCCACCTCGCCGCAGATTTTCAGCGGCGAGGTGAGGAAGCGGTCGAGCGTGTGGTTGATGGTGCCCTCGGTGGAGTTCTCGATCGGCACCACGCCGAAGTCGGCGGTCGCCGCCTCGACCTCGTGAAACACCTCATCGATCGAGGCGAGCGGGAGCGCGCGCACCGAATGCCCGAAATGGGTGAGCACCGCCGTCTGGGTGAAAGTGCCCTCGGGCCCGAGGAACGCCACCTTGAGCGGCTCCTGCTGCGCGAGGCACGCCGACATGATCTCGCGGAAGAGGCGCAGTACCTCCTCGTCGCGCAGCGGTCCCTGATTGCGCTCGCGCGCTGCGCGCAGCACCTGCGCTTCGCGCTCCGGGCGATAGAAGTCCACGGCGCGCCCGCTGCTGCCGCTCTTGGAGATGCCGACCAGCTGCGCAAGCTTCGCCCGCTCGCTGATCAGGCGGTGGATCTCGGCGTCGACTGCATCGATCCGGCCGCGCACCTGCTCGAGGTCGGGACGCTGCGGCGGCGCGGCAGCGGGCGCCGCCTTACGCGCGGCCCGGGCGCCGGCCTTGCGCGAGGCAGGCCTGAGGCGCGGCTTCCTCACAGGATGCGCGCCGAGAGTACGCCCGCGATGGCGCGGATCTCGGCGAGCAGCTCCGCGCCGAGCGTGCCGTCGGCGTCGATGAGCGTGTAGGCGTACTCGCCGCGCGACTTGTTGAGAAGGTCCGCGATATTGATGCGATGCATCGCAAGCGCGGTGGAGATCTGGCCGACCATGTTAGGCACGTTGCGGTTGGCGATCGCGAGACGCGTCGTGCTCGGCAGCCGCGGCAGCACCGCCTCCGGGTAGTTGACGCTGTTCCTGACGTTGCCGTTTTCGAGGAACTCGCGCAACTGGTCCGCCGCCATGATGGCGCAGTTCTCCTCCGCCTCGCCCGTCGAGGCGCCGAGGTGCGGCAGCGTGACCACCCTGGGGTGGTCCTTGAGCGCATTGGTGGGGAAGTCGCACACGTAGCCCCGCAGCCGCCCGGCATCGAGCGCGGCGATCACCGCGGCATCGTCGACGATTCCGGCGCGCGCGAAGTTGAGCAGTATCCCGCCCTGCTTCATGAGCGCGAGGCGCTTCCCGCTCACCAGACCCGTGGTGGCCTCGTTGAGCGGCACGTGCACCGTGATCACGTCTGCACGCGCGAACAGATCCTCGAGCGACAAGGCCTGCTCGACGCTCGCCGACAGCTGCCAGGCGCGCTGCACGGTGATCTGCGGGTCGTAGCCCAGCACCTTCATGCCGAGCGCCAGCGCCGAATTCGCCACCTCGACACCGATCGCCCCGAGCCCTGCCACGCCGAGCGTGCGGCCGGGGAGCTCGAAGCCGACGAACTGCTTCTTGCCCCGCTCCACCTCACGCTCGATCGCCTCATCGTCGCCGCGCAAGGCGCGCGTGAAGAGCCAGGCGGGACCCAGGTTGCGCGCCGCGAGCAACAGGCCCGCGAGCACCAGCTCCTTGACGGCGTTGGCGTTGGCGCCCGGGGAGTTGAACACGGGAACACCGCGCCGGCTCATCTCCTCGACGGGGATGTTGTTGACCCCCGCCCCGGCGCGAGCGATGGCGCGCACACCGGCTGGGATGGCCGCCGCGTCGAGCGCGGCTGAGCGCACGAGGATCGCGTCCGGGTCCGCGAGGTCGGGCCCGACCTCGTACAGCTCGAGCGGCAGCCGCTCGAGGCCGCGCGCACTGATCTGGTTCAGGGTGAGGATGCGGTAACGCATGGCGAGGCTCAGCCCCTGCGGCGCTGGAAGTCCTGCATGAAGGCGATGAGCGCCTCGACCCCCTCGAGCGGCATGGCGTTGTAGATGCTGGCGCGCATGCCGCCGACCGAGCGGTGACCCTCGAGGTTGATGAGCCCGGCGGCGCGCGCTTCGGCGGCGAAGGCGTCCTCGAGCGCGGGGTCGGCGAGCGTGAAGGGTACATTCATCCACGAGCGGCACTCGGGTGCGACGGGGTTGCGGTAGAACCCGGAGCCGTCGATCGCGGCGTAGAGCCGCTCGGCTTTCACGCGGTTGCGCTCGCCCATGGCGGCGAGCCCTCCCCGGGCCTTCAGCCACTTGAACACGAGCCCCGCGAGGTACCAGGAGAAGGTCGGCGGTGTGTTGAACATCGAGCCCTCATCCGCCACCAGGCGATAGCTCCAGACGGACGGGATGTCCTTGCGGGCGCGCCCCAGCAGGTCCTCCCGCACGATCACGACCACGAGCCCGGAAGGGCCGATGTTCTTCTGCGCGCCGGCGTAGATGAGCCCGAATCTCGCCACGTCGAGCGGGCGCGAGAGGATGGTGGAGGACATATCGGCCACCAGCGGTACGCCGCCGGTTTCGGGTACGTAGGGAAACTCCACCCCACCGATCGTCTCGTTCGGGCAGTAGTGGACGTAGGCGGCGCCGGCGGTGAGTCTGAGCGCTGCCTGGCGCGGCACCGTCGTGTACCTGGACGCCGCCTCGTCGGCCGCGACGTTGACGCGCGCGATGAGGCGCTGCGCCTCGGCGATCGCCCGCTTCGACCAGTGACCGGTGACGAGGTAGTCGACGGTCGCATCGGATGCCGCCAGGTTGAGCGGCACCACGGAAAACTGCGAAGCCCCGCCACCCTGCATGAAGAGCACGCGGTAGCCCGGAGGCACGGCGAGGAGCTCCCGCAGATCGCTCTCGGCCTCGCGTGCCATGGCGAGAAAGGGCTTGCTGCGATGGCTGATCTCCATCACGGAGGCGCCCTGGGCACGCCAGTCGATGAGCTCCTCGCGGGCCTGTTCGAGGACTTCCACGGGCAGCGTGGCCGGCCCCGCAGCGAAATTGAATGCGCGCACGGTCCGGTCTATGCCTCGACTTCGTCTTCGCCGGACTCGAGGCTCTCGATGCGCTCGATGCCGACCAGCCGCTCCCCCCTTCGCCGAGTCGAATGAGGCGCACTCCCTGGGTATTACGTCCCTGGACGGAGATCTCGTCCACCGTGGTGCGCACCAGTGTGCCGGTGGAGCTGATCAGCATGATCTCCTGGCCCGGCAGCACCTGCAGCGCCGCCACCGTGTCGCCGTTGCGGCCTCCGGTCTGCAGCGCGATCACGCCCTGGCCGCCGCGGCCGTGGGGCGGAAAGTCCTCGAGCGGCGTGCGCTTGCCGTAACCGGCGGCGGAGGCGGTGAGCACCTCGCCAACGCCTACCACGATGAGCGCGATGAGGTCCTGCCCCGGACCGAGGCGGATACCGCGCACGCCCGCCGCCTCGCGCCCCATGTAGCGCACTTCCTGCTCGTGGAAGCGGATCGCCTTGCCGCCGCTCGAGACCAGCATGATCTGGCGGTCGCCGTCGGTGATCGCGACCCCGACCAGCTGGTCGTTGTCGGCGAGATCCACCGCGATGATGCCGGTCGAGCGCGGCCGCGAGAACGCCGTAAGCGGCGTCTTCTTCACCGTGCCGGCGCGCGTCGCCATGAACACGAAGTGCTGCTCGTCGTACTGCTTCACCGGCAGCAGTGCGTTGATCTTCTCGCCCTCCCCGAGCGGCAGCAGGTTCACCATCGGCTTGCCACGCGCGCCGCGCCCGGCTTGCGGCAGCTCGTAGACCTTGAGCCAGTAGACCTTGCCGCGGTTGGAGAAGCACAGCACCGTGTCGTGCGTGTGGGCGACGAACAGCTTCTCGACGAAGTCCTCGTCCTTGACCGCGGTCGCGGTCTTGCCGCGCCCGCCGCGCCGCTGCGTCTGGTACTCGGTGAGCGGCTGGCTCTTGGCGTAGCCGGCGTGCGACAGAGTCACCACCACGTCCTGCGGCTCGATCAGGTCCTCGGTGGTCAGATCGAGGTGGTCGCGGTTGATCTCGGTGCGCCGCGCATCGCCGTAAGTCTCGCGCATCTCCGTGAGCTCGGCGCGCACCACCTGCGTGAGGCGCTCGGGGCGCGCCAGGATGTCGGAGAGGTCGCGCAGCTGCTCGAGGAGCCCCTTGTACTCCTCGATGATCTTGTCGCGCTCGAGGCCCGTGAGCCGGTGCAGGCGCATGTCGAGGATCGCCTGCGCCTGGGCTTCCGAGAGGCGGTAGCCGCCGCCGTTGAGACCGAAGTCGGCGGCGAGTCCCGCGGGGCGCGTCGAGATGGCCCCGGCCCGCTCGAGGAGCTCGGTCACCAGGCCCGGCGGCCAGGGGCTCGCGAGCAGCGCCGCGCGCGCCTCGGCCGGATTCGCCGCCGCCTTGATGAGCGCGATCACGGCGTCGATGTTGGCGAGCGCGACCGCCAGTCCCTCGAGGATGTGGGCGCGCTCGCGCGCCTTGCCGAGATCGTAGATGGTGCGGCGGGTGACGACCTCGCGGCGGTGCCGGATGAAGGCCTCCAGCATCTCCTTGAGCGACATGAGCTTCGGCTGCCCGTCCTGCAGCGCCACCATGTTGATGCCGAACACCGTCTCCATCGGCGTCTGCGCGTAGAGATTGTTGAGGACGATCTCGGTCACCTCGCCGCGCTTCAACTCGATGACGATGCGCATGCCGTCCTTGTCGGACTCATCGCGCAGGCCGTCCCCGGCGATGCCGTCGAGCTGCTTCTCGCGCACCAGGTCGGCGATGCGCTCGATGAGCCGCGCCTTGTTCACCTGGTAGGGAAGCTCGGTGACCACGATCGCCTGGCGGTCACCGCGGCCGACCTCCTCGATGCTCACCCTGGCGCGCACCGACAGCCGCCCGCGTCCGGTGCGGTAGGCGGTGGCGATCTCCTGCGCGCCGTTGATGATGCCGCGGGTGGGGAAGTCGGGTCCCGGCATGTGCTGCATGAGCGCGGCCAGCGGCACCGCCGGATCATCGAGCAGGGCGAGACAGGCGTTCACGGTCTCGGTGAGATTGTGCGGCGGGATGTTGGTCGCCATGCCGACCGCGATGCCGGTCTGGCCGTTCACCAGCAGGTTCGGGATGCGCGTCGGCAGCACCGAGGGCTCGGACTCGCTCTCGTCGTAGTTGGGGACGAAGTCGACGGTTTCCTTGTCGATGTCGGCGAGCAGCTCGTGCGCGATGCGCGTCATGCGCACTTCGGTGTAGCGCATGGCGGCCGGCATGTCGCCGTCCACCGAGCCGAAATTGCCCTGCCCGTCGACCAGCAGGTAGCGCATCGAGAACGGCTGCGCCATGCGCACGATGGTGTCGTACACCGCGGTGTCGCCGTGCGGGTGGTACTTGCCGATCACATCCCCCACCACGCGCGCCGACTTCTTGTAGGGCTTGTTGAAGTCGTTGCCGAGCTCGCGCATGGCGTGCAGCACGCGCCGGTGCACGGGCTTCAAGCCATCGCGCACGTCGGGCAGCGCACGCCCGACGATCACGCTCATTGCATAGTCGAGATAGGACTGCCGCATCTCCTCTTCGAGACTGACGGGCAGAACTTCGCGGGCGATCTCAGGCATTCACTGTCAGGTAGGGAGCCCGGGTTGGGCCGTGAAATAAAGGGGAAATTCTACCATGAAGCACCCCCGTGGCTGCCTCCTCGAGATGCCCTCGGCGCCCGTTCCGCGGCGCTTGTCAAGCCGCCGGCGAAATCGAGCGGACGCGCGTGATTTGCGTGCGGGCACGGCGTGCGGCGCGCCGATATACTGCGCCTAAGTCAACGACGCCTCGCCATGTCGACCCCGGAAAGCCCCCGCACCGCCAACGCCGATCCCGGCGAGCTCGGCAAGTTTGACGCCATTTCGGCGCGCTTCTGGGACAGCCACGGGGAATTCCGCCCGCTGCACCTGCTGAATCCGGTGCGCGCCGCGTACATCGCCGCGCACGCCCCGCTCGCGGGGAAACGCCTGCTGGACGTGGGCTGCGGCGGGGGACTGCTCGCCGAGGCGCTCGCGCAGGCGGGCGCGACCGTCACCGGCATCGATCTCGCGCCCGGGATGATCGAGGTCGCGCGTCTCCATGCCGCGGAATCCGCGCTGCGCATCGACTACCGCGTCGCGGACGCGCAGGAGCTCAGCTGCGCCACGCCGGGCGCATTCGATGTCGTCACCTGCATGGAGATGCTCGAGCATGTACCCGAGCCCGCCGCCATGATGGCGACGCTCGCCGCGCTCGTGCGTCCGGGCGGCGCCGTCTTCGTCTCGACTCTCAACCGCAACCTGCGCTCGTTCCTGCAGGCTATCGTTGCCGGGGAGTACCTGCTGGGCCTGCTGCCGCGCGGCACGCATGAATACGAGCGGCTCATCCGTCCCTCGGAGCTGGCACGCTGGGCGCGCGCTGCGGGCCTCACGCTCGCCGACCTGCGCGGTATCGAGCTCAACCCCTTCACCGGCCGCGCGGCATTGAGCGGCAGCGTGGCGGTCAACTACCTCGCGCATTTCTCGCGCGCAAGCCGCGCGCAGTGAGCATGCTCGCGGGCCTGCTGCTGGTCGCCGCCGCGGGGCTGCTCATCGGCGCGGTCCTGGGCGGACTCGTCACGCACGTCCGCGCCGCGCGCCGCCTGGAGGCGCTGCACGTCGAGCTGACCGCGGCGCGCGTGCGGCTCGAGTCGAGCGCGCTGCAGGAGTCGGACCGCCTGAAGCTCCTCGAGCAGTCCGAGATGCGGCTGCGCGCTGCATTCGATTCGCTCGCCGGCGAGGCGCTGCGCACCAACAGTGCGCTGTTCCTGCAGCTGGCGCGTGAGGCCCTGGGGCGCGACCAGGCGATCGCGCAGGGTGCGCTCAGGGAGCGCGAGGCCGCGGTCGCGCAGCTGGTGGCGCCGCTGCGCACGGCGCTGGAGCGCACCGAGGCACAGGTGCAGGCGCTCGAGCGCGAGCGGCGCGAGGCGTTCGCAAGCCTGCGTACCCAGATCGAAGCGCTGAGCGGCGGCCAGGCGCAGCTCTCGCGCGAGACGCGCAACCTGGTGACGGCGCTGCGCCGTCCGGAGGTGCGCGGGCGCTGGGGCGAGCTGACGCTGCGCCGCCTGGTGGAGCTCGCCGGCCTCACCGAGCACTGCGACTTCACCGAGCAGCCGCGCGTCATGAGCGAGGAAGGGGCGCTGCGCCCCGACCTGGTGGTGCACATGCCCGACGCGCGCGATCTGGTCATCGACGCCAAGACGCCGCTCGATGGCTATCTCGCCGCGCTCGAGGCCGCAAGCGACGAGGAGCGCACCGCAGCCCTCAAGCGCCATGCGCAGCAGGTCGAAGCCCGCGTGCGCGAGCTCGCCGCCAAGAGCTACTGGAACCAGTTCGAGCGCAGTCCGGAGTTCGCAGTCCTGTTCCTGCCGGGGGATCAGTTTCTGTCCGCCGCGCTCGCCGAGCGCCCGGAGCTGCTCGAGACCGCTCTCGGCCAGGGCGTGATCATCACCACGCCCTCGACGCTCATCGCACTCCTCAAGACCGTGGCCTACGGCTGGCGCCAGTCCGAAGTCGCGCACAACGCCGCGATCATCCGCGACCTCGGCCAGGAGCTGTACCGGCGCCTGGCGAGCTTCGACGGCCACCTCGCCCGCATGGGACAGCGCCTCGCCTCCGCGGTGGAAGCCTACAACGCCGCCGTCGGGTCGCTCGAGCGGCAGGTGCTGCCGCAGGCGCGGCGCTTCACCGAGCTCGGCGTGACCGCGGACGCGCCGCTCCCGGTGCTCGAGCAGGTGACTCAGCTCGCGCGCAACACCGACGCGCCGACGCTCGCCGACCCGCCGGCCTCCGCTGAATGAGTGCCGCGAGGCCGGCCGCCTCCACGACGCGCGCCCTCGCCTGGCTCTACGCACTCGAGAACCAGCGCCCGCTCCTCGGCGCGCTGTGCGCCATCGAGGACGAGGTCGGCGCGAGCCTGAAGCCCGGACTCGATCACCAGGTTGCGCACCTGCGCCTCGAGTGGTGGCGCACCGAATGCGCGCGCACCGCCGCGGGCGCCCCCTCGCACCCCCTGACCCGTACCGTCGTCGATAGCCTTCCCGGCCGCGACCCGGCGCCGGTTGGGGGCCTCGTTGGCCTGGTGGACGCGGCGGTGTGGGATCTGGCCGCGGCCACCTTCGAGACGCGCCGCGAGCTCACCGGGTACTGCGAGCGCTGGGCGGAGGCGATCATCGTTCCGCTCGCCCGGCTCGCGGCGCCCGAGGCCGGGCACGCCACCGCGCGTGCACTCGGCGCGACGCTGCGCGAGGGGGAGCTGCTAGCGCACCTCGCCCCCGATGCGCGCGCCGGACGGCTGCGGTTGCCGCTCGATGAGCTCGCCACCGCTCGCGTGGATCCGGCACGCCTCGCCAGGCCGCCCTGGCCGCCGGCGCTGGCCTCGCTCCTGCGCGCCCGGTACGCAGGGCTGCGCGCGGAGCTGGCGGCCGCGGTGGGCTCGCTCCCGCGTGCCGCGCAGCCTGCCTTGCGAGCGCTCCTCGTATGGGCCGGGCTCGCGAGCGCCGCCGCGCACCGTGCCGAGCGGCGCTTGCCGGAGCCACTCGCCGCGGGCGACCACCACGGGTTGCTCGACGGCTGGCGCGCCTGGCATGCCGCGCGACACGCGGACGCCGGGCAATTTGAGCTCTGAAGGCGCATCGCCCGTGCCCGGGGCTGCGCAGCTCGCGCAGGTACCTTTCGCGATAGTTAACCATTTGGTTCAGTATCGCGAAGGGGTAGCACAGGCGCTGTCCACTGTCGCCTGCAGGCGATCCGACCATCGGGAGAGCTCTATAACGTGACCGACTCCTTCGATCCCCGCACTCACGTCGCGCGCCCCGATGAGCTTGCCGGGCGCGTGATCGCCATCACCGGTGCGAGCGATGGGCTCGGGCGCGCCGTCGCGCGCGCCTGCGCGCAGCACGGCGCGCGCCTTGTCCTCATCGGACGAAGCGAGCAGAAGCTCGAGGCGGTGCATGCCGAGATCGCCGCCCTGGGTGCGCCCGAGGCCGCGATTGGCGTGCTCGATCTTGAGCGCGCCCTCGCCGCCGACTACGACCGGCTGGCCGCGGCGCTCGACGAGCGCTACGGGCGGCTCGACGGGCTGCTGCACAACGCCGGTCTCCTCGGCAGGCTCTCACCCATCGAGCACTACGACGTGCCGACCTGGTGCCGGGTGCTGCACGTGAACCTGACCGCGGCGTTCGCCCTCACCCAGGTGTTGCTGCCGGCGTTGAAGAAATCGGCCGACGCCTCCGTGGTCTTCACCTCGAGCAGCGTCGGGCGCCGCGGCCGCGCCTACTGGGGCGCATACGCGGTCTCGAAGTTCGCGCTCGAGGGGCTCGCGCAGGTGCTCGCCGACGAGCTCGAGGGTACGAGCGCCATCCGTGTGAATACCCTCAACCCGGGTCGCGCCCGCACCGCGATGCGCCGCCAGGCCTATCCGGCCGAGGATGTGACGAGCGTGCCGTTACCGGCGGCGCTCACCGGCCCCTATATCGCACTTCTCGGGCCCGCGAGCCGCGGCGTCACGGGACGCGCGTTCGACGCTCAGCCCTCTACGGGTAGCTCAGCTTCCGTGGGGGCCTCAGCTGCGAGCAGCGCCCGCAGCTCATCCGACTCGAGCTCGCGCGCCTGACCGCGCCCGAGCACGCGTCCCAACGCGATGGGACCCAGGTGCGTGCGCAGCACGCGGCTCACCAGCGCCCCCTGCCGCTCGAAGAGCTGGCGCACCTGCTTGCCGCTCGCGCCGCGCACACTCACGCCGTACCAGCGGTTGGCGCCCTCGCCGCCGGCCGCCTCGCAGCGAGCGACCGCGAGCTGCGCGCCGCTGTCGAGCTGGCCGCTCAAGATCCCCTGAAGCTGCTGATCGCCGAGCTCGCCCCGCACCCGCACGCCGAACTCGCTCGTGAGCGCGTGCACCCGGCGCTGCAGGCGCTCCGCCAGCGCGCCGTCGGAGGCGACGAGCTCGAGCCCGCCGTCGACGCGTGGCATGGGGCTCACGGCGATGAAGCGCTTGCCGGCGCGTCGCGGCAGCCGCGCGAGCACGGTCGCCATCTCCTCCCCCGGCGAGCGGTGACAGAGGAACACGTGAGCGCCGCCGTGCGCCGCGTGAGCACGCACCACCCGCCCATCGAGGCGCACCTGATCACTGACCGCGGCCCGGGTGCCGAGCGTCGCCACCGCGCCGTTCACCGTGAGTCGGCCGGCGCGGATCCAGGCCTCGACCTCGCGCCGCGAGGCGAGGCCCGCACGCGCGAGCAGCTTCTGCAGTCGCTCGGGGGAAGCGCCCGCAGCAGCCGGCGCGCGCTTGCCCAGCGGCCGCGCCGCCGCGGCGCGCCGGCGCATCAGCCGTCCAGATCGCGGGGTGCGGCGACCAGCTCGTGGGAGCCGTCGCCGCCGGCGGAGAGCTCGTCATCCTCCGCTTCCGTCTCGCTCTCCGCGGCGTCGGCGGGTGTGGCGGCCTCGCTCCCGGCTTCGGCGCCGGAGGTCTCCTCGCCCGCGAGCGCGAGCTGCAGGTGGATGTCGCCCATCGCCTTGAGCTCGGCGAGCGGCGGCAGCTCGTCGAGGCTCTTCAGCCCGAAGTAGTCGAGGAACTCGCGCGTCGTGCCGAGCAGCTCCGGATGTCCCGGCACGGCGCGATGCCCGACCACCCGCACCCAGTTGCGCTCGATCATGGTGCGGATGATGTTGGGATTGACCGCGACGCCGCGCACCGCCTCGATCTCCGCGCGGGTGATCGGCTGGCGGTAGGCGATCAGCGCGAGCGTCTCGAGGAGCGCGCGCGAGTAGCGCACGGTGCGCTCCGGCCACAGCCGCGAGATCTCCGCGGCCAGCTCGCGCCGCACCTGGATGCGGTAGCCGCCGGCGGTGTGCTTGAGCTCGATGCCGCGGCCGGCGTACTCGGCGGCGAGCGCCTCGAGCGCCGCCTGCAGCTGCTGCGTGCTCGGGCGCGCGCCCTCATCGAACAGGCGCGCGAGCTCGGCCACGGGGAGCGGCTGGCCGGCGGCCAGCAGCGCGGCTTCGATGACGTTGCGGATGTAGGACTCGCTCATGAGGGATCCTCGGGGGTCGCATCGTCGGCAGTGCTGTCGGCGACCAGGTGCAGGGTGCGTCCCGCGGGCGCGGCGCGCACGTGCAGCGGGGCGTAGGCCTCGGCCTGCACGATGTCGATGAGACCCTCGCGCATCAGCTCGAGGATCGCCACGAACGTGACCGTGACGCCCATCCGACCCTCCTCGGGACGGAACAGCCGCGCGAACTCAACGAAGCCGGCAGCGCCCAGCATGGCGAGAATGTCGCTCATGCGCTCGCCCACCGACAGCCGCTCGCGCGCGATGTGGTGGTGCGCGAACATCTCGGCGCGCGCCACCACCTCCTTGAACGCCACCAGCATCTCCTGCAGCGTGATCTGCGGGAGCGTGCGCGTCACACGCCGCTCCTTGAGCTCCACCACCGTCGGCCACACGTCGCGCTCGAGCCGCGGCAGCACGTCGAGCTCCTGCGCGGCGCGCTTGAAGCGCTCGTATTCCTGCAGGCGCCGCACCAGCTCGGCGCGCGGATCCTCGCCCTCCTCGAGCCCGCTCGGCGGCCGGGGCAGGAGCATCCGCGACTTGATCTCGGCGAGCGTCGCGGCCATCACCAGATACTCGCCGGCGAGCTCAAGCTGCAGGTCCTGCATCAGCTCGATGTACTGCATGTACTGGCGGGTGATCTCGGCGAGCGGAATGTCGAGGATGTCGAGGTTCTGGCGGCGGATGAGATAGAGCAGCAGGTCGAGCGGCCCCTCGAAGGCCTCGAGGAACACTTCGAGCGCCTGCGGCGGGATGTACAGGTCGCGCGGCAACTGCGAGAACGGCTCGCCGTTCACCACCGCGAAAGGCATCTCGACCTGCTCGGGTGCGCCTTCCGGAGCGCTAAGCGCTGCGGGGGCGTTGGAGACGACGATGGTGAGGTTGGGCTTCATGAGTCCCGCAGGTGCATGGCGCGGCGGACCTCGTCGAGCGTCTCGCGCGCCGCGGCGCGCGCCTTGTCGGCGCCCTCGGCGACGATGCTGCGCACCAGCTCGGGGTTGTCCTCGAACTCCTGCGCGCGCCGGCGCATGCCGCCGATCTCCTCGACGATCCTGTCGATCAGCGGCTGCTTGCACTCCAGGCAGCCGATACCGGCGCTGCGGCAACCCTCGCTGGCCCACTTGCGCGTGGCCTCGTCGGAATAAATCTTGTGCAGATCCCACACCGGACACTTGTCGGGGTCGCCCGGATCGGTGCGCCGCACGCGCGCCGGATCGGTCTTCATGGCCTTGAGCTTCTGCACCACCGTGTCGGGATCTTCCCGCAGTCCGATGGTGTTGCCGTAGGACTTGGACATCTTGCGGCCATCGAGGCCGGGCACCTTGGGCGTGGCGGTCAGCAGCACCTGCGGCTCCGGCAGGATCGTGACGCCGGTGCCTTCGAGGAATCCGAGCAGCCGCTCGCGGTCGGCGACCGTGATGCGGTTGTTGCTTTGGACCAGGGCACGGGCACGCTCGAGCGCCTCGGTGTCGCCGCCCTCCTGGAACTTGCGGCGCAGCCCGCGGTAGTTGGTGGCGTTGCGCGAGCCGAGGCTCTTCACGGCCTTCTCCGCCTTGGCCTCGAAGTCCACCTCGCGCCCATAGAGGTGGTTGAAGCGCCGCGCGGTCTCGCGCGTCAGCTCGACGTGCGCCACCTGATCCTCGCCCACCGGCACGTAGGCCGCGCGGTACACCAGGATGTCCGCGCTCTGCAGCAGCGGGTAGCCGAGGAAGCCGTAGGTGGCGAGGTCCTTCTCCTTGAGCTGCTCCTGCTGATCCTTGTAGCTCGGCACGCGCTCGAGCCAGCCGAGCGGCATGATCATCGACAGCAGCAGGTGGAGCTCGGCATGCTCGGCGACGTGCGACTGGATGAAGAGCGTCGCGACCCCGGGATTGAGGCCGGCCGCGAGCCAGTCGATCAGCACGTCGCGCACGTGCTCCTGCAGCTGCGCGGTGTCGTCGTAGCCGGTCGTGAGCATGTGCCAGTCGGCCACCATGAAGAAGCACTCGTACTGATACTGGAGCTCGACCCAGTTGCGCAGCGCGCCGTGGTAGTTGCCGAGGTGCAGCCGGCCCGTGGGCCGCATGCCGGAGAGGACGCGCCGTGCCGGCGCGGGCGAGCTCACGTTCCTCCCCGCAGCGGGACTGCGGGTGTCATGTCGATCGGGGCGCGGCTCACCTTAGGAATTATAGCGCACGGCCGGTGATCGGGCCGAGAGCGCCCTTGCCCGCGCGCACGATCGCAGGCGGCGAGACCGACAGATCCACGACCGTGGTCGGCTCGACGCCGCAGTCCCCCCCGTCGAGGATCGCGTCGACCTCATGCCCGAGACGCCGCTCGATCTCGCGCGCCTCGGTGAGCGGCTGCGGCTCCGAGGCGAGCATCAGTGTCGAGCTCATGAGCGGCTCGCCGAGCTCCTGCAAGAGCAGCTGCGGCACCGGATGGTCGGGTATGCGCACGCCGATGGTGCGCCGGCGCTCGTGCTGCAGCCGGCGCGGCGTCGCGCGCGTGGCGCGCAGCAGAAAGGTGTACGGGCCGGGCAGGCAGGCCTTGAGGATCCGGAACTGCCAGGTCTCGATGAGCGCAAAGCGCCCGACCTCGGCGAGGCTCGCGCAAACAACCGTGAAATGATGATGACGGTCGGCCCGGCGGATGCGCCGCACGCGCTCGAGCGGACCCTTGTCGCCCAGGTGCCAGCCGAACGCGTAGCAGGAGTCGGTCGGGTAGGCGATGAGTCCGCCGGCGCGCACGATCTCGGCCGCGCGACGGATGAGGCGCGGCTGCGGAGTGACGGGGTGCAGTTGGAGGAACTCGGCCATCCATGACAATATACGCGGCCGCTTGCCCCGTACACCCCTGGAGTCGCACTCCATTCTTCCATGCAGGCCCTGACCGAGTTCGCGCCGCTCGCGGCGTTCATCGTGGCGTATTACCTGCGCGGGCTGTATGCCGCTACCGCGGTGCTGATGGGCGCCATGCTGGTGCTGCTGGCGGTGGACTGGCTGCGCCTCAAGCGCATTCCGCCGATGCATGCGCTGTCCAGCGTGCTGGTGCTGATCTTCGGCGGTGCGACGCTCGCGCTGCACGACCGTGTGTTCATCCAGTGGAAGCCCACGGTGTTTTTCTGGCTGGTGAGCCTCGCCTTCATCGGCAGCTTCTGGATCGGCGCGCGCACGCTCGCCGAGCGGCTGCTCGGCGCCACGCTGGCGGAAGCCTTCGGCGAGCGGCTGCGCGTCAGCGCGGCGCTGTGGCGGCGGCTGAATCTCCTCTGGGCCCTGTTCTACGCGCTGCTCGGCGCGCTCAACATCGTGGTGCTGCGCTATCTCAGTGAGCGCGCCTGGGTGGCGCTCAAACTGGTCGACTTCGTGCTGATGGTGCTGTTCCTGCTGGTGCAGGTGCTGTGGCTCGCCGCGCGGGCGGCGCCCGCGGCTGAGCGGGCCGTCGAGGGCGGCGATGGACACACCCGGTGAGGTGCTCTCGACGATGCGCGCGGCGCTCGAGCGCGCCTTCGCGCCGAGCGCTCTCGAGATCATCGACGACGGCGCGCGGCACGCCGGCCACGCGCACGCAGGCCGCGGCCATTTCCGCGTGCTGCTGGTATCGGACGCCTTCCGCGGACGCTCGCGCCTCGAGCGGCACCGCATGGTGTACGCCGCGCTTAGCCCACTCCTCGAGAGCTCGGTGCATGCGCTCAACATTACGGCGCGCACCGCCGACGAGAACGACTGACTTGTTGCAACCACCGGGACACTTCCTATGATCATGAACCTCTCGCGCCTCCTCCTGCTGGCCGCAGCCCTGGGGCTCCAGCTCACCGCGTGCCAACCCAAGGCGAGCGCTCCGGCCGACACCTCACCGCCGGTGGCGACCGTCAACGGCAGGCCCATCACGCGCGATCTCTATGAGTTCTACGTCAAGAGCGTCACCGGCAAGACCTCGGCGGAGCTGCCGCGCGACATTCGCGGCAAACTGCTCGACAACATGGTGCGCGGCGAGGTGATCGCGCAGGAGGCCGCCAAGCAGGGCCTCGACAAGAGCGGCGACACCGCCTACATCCTCGAGCTCTCGCGCCTCAACGTGCTCGGCCAGGCGGTGGGCGATCACTACCTGAAGGACAAGAAGCCGACCGACGCGGAGCTGCGCGCCGAGTACGACGCTTATGTGGCCGCGGCTCCCAAGACCGAGTACCACGCCCGCCACATCCTGGTCGCCACCGAGCCCTTTGCGGACAAGCTCATCCAGCGGCTCGGGCGCGGCGAGAAGTTCGAGGACCTCGCCAAGGCGGAATCCATGGATCCCTCCAAGAGCAGCGGCGGAGACCTGAGCTGGATCCGGCCCGAGTCGGTGCCGCCGGAGTTCATGAAGGCGCTCGAGTCCTTAAAGCCCGGCGAGTACACCAAGACGCCGGTGCAGACACCCTTCGGCTGGCACATCGTGCAACTGGTGGAGACGCGACCGCTCGCCCCGCAGGCCTACGACCAGCGCAAGCCGCGCATCGAGCAGGAGATCGAGAGAAAGAAATTCAAGGACTACATCGACGACCTGATGCGCACCGCGCAGGTCAACAAGATGCTCGATCAGGGCGCCTCGGGCGCCGCTGCGACTGCGCCGGCGAGTGCGCCCGCAACGGCACCGGCGCCTGCGGCGGCACCCCCGCCTGCGGCGGCACCGGCGCCTGCGGCAGCCCCGGCCGCGCCGAAGAACTGACGCGCTTCACGTCCGCCGCGCAGCGGGCCGTCCAAGGGCCCGCTCGCGCGCCGGCGGGGCCGGCGCGGCTTCAGCCACCGCGCAGCAGCGCGCGGAGCTCCTGCTCACCGAGCACCGGGATCCCGAGCTCGCGCGCACGCGCGAGCTTGGAGCCGGCGTCTGCGCCGGCGACGACGAAGCTCGTCTTCTTCGAGACGCTGCCCGACACTTTCGCGCCGCGTGCGGTGAGCGCCTCCTCCGCCTCCTCGCGCGTCATCGACTCGAGCGTTCCGGTGAGAACGAAAGTGCGGCCCGCGAGCGGCGCGCCCGCGCCAGGGGCGCGCGGTACTTCAGGCCACGTCACACCTTTCTTACGTAATGCTTTGATAACGTTCACATGATCTTCTGAAGCGAAGAACGCCGCGACGTGTGCGGCCACGATCGGGCCGACGTCCTCGACCTGCTGAATCTCCTCGACGCTCGCCTCCATGAGCGCCTCCAGCGTGCCGAAGCGGCGCGCGAGCGCGAGCGCGGTGGCCTCGCCCACCTCGCGGATGCCGAGCGCGTACAGCAGGCGCGGCAGCGTCGTCACCTTGCTCTTCTCGATCGAGGCGATGAGATTCGCGGCCGACTTCTCGCCCATGCGCTCGAGCTCGGCGAGCTGCGTGACGGTCAGCCCGTAGAGATCCGCAGGCGAGCGTACCAGCTCGTGTTCCACGAGCTGCTCGACCACCTTGTCGCCGAGCCCCTCGATGTCGAGGGCGCGGCGGCTGGCGAAGTGCCGGAGCGCCTCCTGCCGCTGCGCGCGGCAGGTGAAACCCCCGGTGCAGCGGGCCACTGCCTCGCCCTCGACGCGCAGCACGAGCGAGCCGCACACCGGGCAGCGCTCGGGCAGCTCCACCTGCGGTGACGCCGGTTGAGTCGGCCGCCTGGGGTTCATCGGCCGCTTGTCGAGGACGACGCTCACCAGCTCCGGAATCACATCCCCCGCGCGCCGCACGATCGCCGTGTCGCCGACCCGCACGTCCTTGCGGTGCACCTCGTCGATGTTGTGCAGCGTCACGTTGCTCACGGTCACGCCGCCGACGAACACCGGCTCGAGCCGTGCGATCGGCGTGAGCGCCCCGGTGCGGCCCACGTTGAACTCGATGTCCCTGACGACCGTGAGCGCCTCCTCGGCCGGAAACTTGTGGGCGATCGCCCAGCGCGGCGCACGCGACACGAAGCCGAGACGCTCCTGGTCGGCGCGCGACTCGAGCTTATAGACGACGCCATCGATCTGGTACGGCAGCGTCCGGCGGCGTGCGCCCATCTCGCGGTAGTAGCTGAGGCACCCCGCAACACCGCGCACCGCCCGCGCGTCCGGCGACACCGGCAGTCCGAGCGCCCGCAGCCAGGCAAGGAGCTCGGCCTGCCCCTTGGGGAACGGTGCACCCTCGAGGACACCGAGCCCATAGAAGAACGCATCGAGCGGACGCGCGGCGCTGATGCGCGCATCGAGCTGGCGCAGGCTCCCGGCGGCGGCGTTGCGTGGGTTGACGAACACCTTCTCGCCGCGCTCGCGCGCCCGGGCGTTCATGCGCTCGAAGCCCTTCAACGGCATGAACACCTCGCCGCGCACCTCGATGAGCGGCGGCGCCGGCGTGCGCAGCTGGTGCGGCACTCTGCGGACCATGCGTACGTTGGCCGTCACCTCCTCGCCCGTGACGCCGTCACCGCGGGTCGCGGCCTGCTCGAGCCTGCCGGCGCGGTAGATCACCGCGATGGCGAGTCCGTCGAGCTTGGGCTCGGCGACGTAGTCGAGCTCGCCCTCGGCCTCGAGTCGCTCGTGGATGCGGCGGTCGAAGGCCACGACGTCCTCGTCGCTGAAGGCGTTGTCGAGGGAGAGCATCGGCAGGCGGTGCACGATCTCGCCAAAGGCGGCGCTCGGAGTCCCGGACACTCGCTGGGTCGGCGAGTCGGGCGTGATGAGCTCGGGATGCGCGACCTCGAGCGCGCGCAGCTCCGCCATCAGCCGGTCGTACTCGGCATCGGGGATCGACGGCTCATCGAGCACGTAGTAGCGGTAGTCGTGCTGCTTGAGCTGCTCGCGCAACTCGGCGGCGCGTGCCGCCGGGCCGGCTGTCACGAGGGCGCCCCGCTCGCGAGGCGCTCGCGCAGGCTCGCGATGCGCGCCGGCGTGAGCGGCGTGCCGCGCTCGTCCTGCAACACGCCGCACAGCCGGTCGTTGAGGTTGCGCGCGGTGGTCACCAGCTCCTCGAAGGCCTGCGGCGGCGACATCGGTCCCGGCAGCACGGCGAACAGCGACAGGCCGCCGAAATGCTGCGAGTCCATGGTCTGCGCGTCGAAGGTGCCAGGGCGCGTCAGGCTCGCGGCGCTCAGGACCGCGCGCTGGGTCTCATCGGGCTTGTGGAAGATATCGAAGCGGCCGAGCACGAAGCCTTCGGCCGCGAGCGCCTGGCGGAGCGATCTGCCGGCGAAGCGCTCCGGCTGCGGCGCCACCAGGCGCAGTGCCACGATGCGGCGCTCCTCGTCCGGCGGCCAATCGACCAGCGGCGCGGGCCCGGCGGGCAACTCGGGCAGCGCCGCGCGCGCAGCCGCTGCGTGGAGAGCGGCCGCGCTTTGGTCCTCGGGAGCGCTCTGCGCCTCGAGGTCTGGCGTCGCGGCGTGCTGCGCCTCGATCAGGTACTCGGCTTCGGTCGCGCCGGCCTCCTCCGGCGAGCTCACTGGCTCCGCGCTCGCCTCAAGCGCACCCGCCTCGGCCGGCTCCAGTACCGGGAATGTGCCGGTATCGTCCGGCAGCTCGAGCACCGGGAGGGCGCGGCTCGAGAGCGATTCGAGCGCATGCATCTCGGGAAGCTGCAGCGGCGGCTCGCGCGGCCGGGTGGCCTCGGGCGGCGCGTCGCGCTTACGTGCCTGGCGCGGGCGGCGCAGCTCCCATAGCGTGAGTCCCGCGAAGAACGCGACTCCGAGGACCAGCAGCCACCAGCGCAACTCAGACATCGGTTCAGACCGCCGCCAGCCTCACCGCCTCATCGACGTCGACCGTCACCAGGCGCGATACGCCCGGCTCGAGCATGGTCACGCCGATCAGCTGCGAGGCGAGCTCCATGGTGGCCTTGTTGTGCGTGATGAACACGAACTGCACCCGCGCCGACATGTCGCGTACGATGTCGCAGAAGCGCCCGACGTTGTGCTCATCGAGCGGCGCGTCGACCTCGTCGAGCAGACAGAACGGCGCCGGGTTGAGATCGAAGATCGAGAACACCAGCGCCACCGCGGTGAGCGCCTTCTCGCCGCCCGACAGCAGGTGGATGGTGCTGTTCTTCTTGCCCGGCGGCCGCGCCATGACCGCGACGCCGGCGGTCAGCTTGTCCTCGCCGACCAGCTCGAGATAGGCGTGCCCGCCGCCGAACAGGCGCGGGAACTTGTCGCGCAGCCCCGCATTGATGCGCTCGAAGGTGTCCTCGAAGCGCGTGCGCGTCTCGCGGTCGATGCGCCGCATGGCTTCCGCCAGGGTGTCGAGCGCGGCGTTGAGATCGGCGAACTGCCGGTCCAGGTACTCCTTGCGCTGCGTCTGATCCTTCAGCTCATCGATCGCGGCCAGGTTCACCTGGCCGAGCTTCTCGACATCGGTGCGCGTCTCGGCGAGCGTCTGTTCCCAGCCGGCGACGTTCGCCTCCGGGGCGAGCCCCGCGAGCACCGCGGCGAGCTCGCAGCGCGTTTCCGCGAACTGTTCGGCGAGCGCCGCGCGGCGCACGTGCGTCTCCTGGGCGGCGAGCCGCGCGGCCTCCAACGCCTCGCGTGCCGCGCTCACGCGCAGCTCGGCCGCGGCGCGCTGCTCATCGAGCGCCCGCAGCGTCGCATCGGCCTCCTCGAGCGCCGCGCGCGCCACTCCCAGCTCCGTCTCCACCTTGAGACGCAGCTCGAGCGCCTGACCCAGCCGCGCCTGCGCCTGGATGATCGGCTCGTCTCCCGAAGCCAGCTCCTCCTCGAGCCCGGCGCGGCGCCGCGCGAGCTGCTCGCGCTGCTCGTGCATGCGATTCACGCCGACCGCCACCGAGCTCTCGGTGGAACGGCGGGTCTCGACCTGCACGTGCAGGTCGCGGGCGGCGAGCTGCGCGGCCTGCGCCGCCGCCCGCGCCTCGGTCAGTGCGCTGCGGCGCGTCTCGCGGGCGGCGTCGACCGCGCCGCGCTCGGCGGCGAGGCTGCCGGCTGCGGCCGTGGCCTCGCCGAGCTCCTGCTGCGCGCGCGCCAGAGCCGCCGCGGACACCGAGCGCTCGCGCTCGAGCTCCGTCGACTCGCGCTCGAGCCGCGCGGCTCTCAGGCTCGTTTCCTCGGCGCGGGCGCGGCCGGCCTCGAGCGCCGCTTTGAGCTGCGCGTACTGCTCCTGGCCCTGCTGGATCGCGCCCTGCGCGCGGTCGCGTTCGAACTCGGCCGTGGCGAGTGCTGCGCGCGCCGCGGCAAGCGCCGCCTCCGCGGCGGTGGTGCGCAGCTCCGCGGCAGCCGCCGCGGCGCGCAGCTCACCGAGCCGATGCTCGCGCGCGATGACGCCGGCGCGCGGGTCGGGTCCGCGGCCGACCCTGAGCCATTCACGCCCGACCCACTCGCCCTCGCGGGTCATGCAGGATTCGCCCGGTGCGAGCGAGCTGCGCTGGCGCAGCGCCTCGCCGAGCGACTCCGCGGTGCGCACGCTCGCGAGCTGGGCGAGCATCGCGGGCGGCGCTTTCACCTGCGCGGCGAGCGTGCGTGCCGCGCCCCGCGCCGCCGGGCCGCTCTCCACCACGGTGATGCGTCCGGCGGTGAGGGCTCCCAACGCCGCCTCGATCTCCTCGAGCCGCGGCACGCACACGGCCTCGAGATAATCCCCGAGCGCGGTCTCGACGGCGCGCTCCCATCCGGACTCGACCTCGAGGCTCGCCGCGAGGCGCGGCCGGCCGGCAAGCCCCGCCCCGGTCCGCCACACGGGCTCGCCGGCGCGGTCCGACAGCGCTGCGCTCTGCAGCGCCTCGAGCGAGGTGAGCTCCGCGCGCGCACCTTCGCGCGCCGTGCGCGCCGCCTCGAGCCCGGCCTCCGCGGCGAGCTGCGCCGCCCGCAGCGCAGCCACGCGTTCCTGGGCGCGGGTGAGCTCGAGGCCGCGCGCATCGCTCGCGCCGCGCGCGCAGCGCTCGTCGCGCTCGAGCAGTGACAGCTGGCCGCCGGCGCCGAGAGCCGCGAGCGCGGCGCGCTCCTCGGCGAAGCGCTCGGCCTGGCTCCCGAGGCGCCGCAGCTGATTCTCGAGCTCCCCGATGCGGGTGCTCTCGACCTGGGCGGTCCGCTCGGCGGCGCCCGCGGCGAGCGTGCGCTCTTCCCAGCGCTGCTGCGCGTCGTTAAGCGCCTGCTCGCCCGCCTCGAGCGCCGCGGCGGCGCGCCGTTCGGCGGCCTCGGCGGCCGCCAGCGCCGGCGCGAGCTGCGCGAGCTCCGCACGCACCGCCGCGAGCTGCTGCTCATCGCGGCTGATGTGCGTGGCGAGCTCGGCGAGCGTCGCGGTCGCCTGGGTGAGGTCGTCGCGCTGCCGCTCGCGCAGCTCGCGGGTGTGCTCGATCGTCTGCTCAAGGCGCGAGATGTCGGCGCCCGCCTCGTAGTAGCGCGCCTGCACCGCGGACAAACGCTCGCTGTGCACAGTCTCCGCGGCGCGCTGCTTCTCGAGCGCCGCCTCGGCGGCGCGCTGCGTGGCGAGCTCCGCCTGCATGGCGAGCTCGCGGCCGCGCAGCTGCGCGTCGTGCACTTCGGCGCCGCTGTCGAGGTCGCGAAGTTTGAGCGCGATCAGCTCGGCGATGAGGCGCCGCTCGCTGTCCTTCAGCGCCTGATAGCGCCGCGCGGTGGCCGCCTGGCGCTGCAGGTGGCGGATCTGCTTCTCGACCTCATCGCGCACGTCCTGCAGCCGCTCGAGGTTCTCGCGCGTTTCGCCGATGCGCAGCTCGGTCTCCTTGCGCCGCTCCTTATAGCGGGAGATCCCGGCCGCCTCCTCGACGAACGCGCGCATGTCCTCGGTTTTGGCGTCGATGACGCGCGTGATCATCCCCTGCTCGATGATGGCGTAGCTGCGCGAGCCGAGGCCGGTGCCGAGAAACAGGTTGGTGATGTCCTTGCGCCGACAGCGGACGCCGTTGATGAAGTACGCCGACTGGCCGTCGCGTGACACCGCCCGCTTGCACGAGATCTCGCCGTAGCTCGCGTACGGGCCGCCGATCTTGCCGTCGGAGTTGTCGAACACCAGCTCGACGCCCGCGGTGCCCACCGGCTTGCGCGCGCTCGAGCCGTTGAACACCACGTCGGCCATGTTGTCGCCGCGCAGCGTCTTGGCGGACAGCTCGCCCATGACCCAGCGTACGGCGTCGATGACGTTCGACTTGCCGCAGCCGTTGGGGCCAACGACACCGGTGAGATTGCTGGGGAAGCTGAGGGTGGTGGGATCGACGAAGGATTTGAAGCCAGCGAGCTTGATCTTGGTCAGCCGCATCTCTTGCCTGCTACGCCCCCGCGTCCCGGCCATCCAGGGTTGGTGTAGTGTAGAGGAATATGCCCTCGACGCCCACCACACAGCTCGAGACTTTCGCGAACCCGGAGGTCGAGCGCGACTACACGATCCGCATGCACATCCCGGAGTTCACCTGCCTGTGCCCGCGCACCGGACAGCCGGACTTCGCGACGCTCGATGTCGAGTACGTTCCGGACCAGCGCTGCGTCGAGCTCAAATCGCTCAAGCTCTATATCTGGTCGTTCCGCGACCGTGGCACCTTTCACGAGGCCGTGACCAACGAGATCGCCGATCACCTGAACGCCGCGGTCGCGGCGCGCTTCCTGCGCCTCACGGCGCGCTTCAATGTGCGCGGCGGGATCTTCACCACCGTTGTCGCCGAGCGCCGACAGCCGGGCTGGCAGCCCGCACCCCCGGTCGCGCTGCCCTAAATACCTCGGCCAACGCCCCGGACGGACCGCCGGATCGGGCCGGCGGACGTCCGCCGCAGCGCGCCGTCCCCTTAGCTTGGCGCGCATCTGTACACGCCAAAGTCGGCCGGTATAATCGCGCGTTCTTCAAAAGACCCCGACGAGCTGACGAGGAGCGATTAATGCCGGCCAAGAGAACTGCGCCTAAGTCCGCCAAGGGCAGGAAGGCGTCCGGCCGGCCTGTGGTCCGCAAGGTGGCCGCCGCCCGCAAGAGCGAGACCCCGCGCGGGCGCGCCGCCGCGCACGTCCGCAAGAGCCCCGCCCCGCTGAAGAAATCGCCCGCTCATCCCGTGACGCCGCCGATTCAGCCGCCCGTCGAGGCGCGCAAGATCGCCCGGACGGCGGCCGCGCCGCCCGCGCCGCGCGAGTCCGTGCGCCCGCCGGTGAGCCTCGTGCCGCCGGCGCCCCGCGTGGCCCCCGGCGACGGCGATGACGTCGAGGGAGCGGAGCCGGGGAGCCTGCTGGCAGGGCCGCGCAACGTACAGCCCTACATCGTCAAGCGCGGCGAGCAGTACATGAGCAAGGAGCAGCTCGATCACTTCAGGATCATCCTCAACAGCTGGAAGCGCGATCTGATGGTCGAGGTCGACCGAACCGTCTCTCACATGAAGGACGAGGCGGCGAACTTCCCCGATCCCAACGACCGCGCCACCCAGGAAGAGGAATTCAGCCTCGAGCTGCGCACGCGCGACCGCGAGCGCAAATTGATCCGCAAGATCGACGACGCGCTGAAGCGCATCGACGACGGCTCCTACGGCTACTGCCTCGAGACCGGCGAGGAAATCGGCATCAAGCGCCTCGAGGCGCGCCCGGTCGCGACGCTCAGCATCGAGGCCCAGGAGCGGCGCGAACGGCGCGAGCGGCAATACGGCGATCGCGACGACCGCTATCGCTGAGGCGCCTTACCTCGGGCGCTTCGCGCCCTCGCCCACCGGCCCGCTGCACCTGGGCTCCCTGGTCGCGGCTCTCGGCAGCTACCTCGACGCCCGTCACCATGGCGGCCGCTGGCTCGTGCGCATGGAGGACCTCGATCGCGAGCGCGAAGTCGAAGGCTGCGCGGATGAGATGCTGCGCACGCTCGAGGCGTACGGGCTCACCTGGGACGGCGCGGTCGAATACCAGAGTAAACGCATCGCCGGCTACGCCGAGGCGCTCGGGGAGCTGGCGCGGCGCGGCCTCCTCTTCGAGTGCAGCTGCACACGCCGCGAGCTAAGTGGCGACGGCGGCTACCCGGGCACCTGCCGCAACGGTCCGCAACGCGACGGACCGGCCGCCACGCGCTTTCGCGTCGATGACGGCGTGATTGAGTTCGAGGACCGCGCGCAGGGCAGCTGCGCCTTCAGCCTGCGCGAGCGCGGGGACGTCGTGGTGAGGCGTCGCGACGGGGTGTTCGCCTACCAACTCGCGGTGGTCGTCGATGATGCGCGGCAGGCCGTAACCGATGTCGTGCGGGGCGCGGACCTCCTCGACAACACGCCCTGGCAGATTGCCCTTCAGCGGGCGCTGGACCTTCCGACGCCCCGCTACAGCCACCTCCCCCTCGTCGTGGAACGGCAGCAGGGCAAGCTCAGCAAGTCCCGCCGGTCCCTGGCGCTCGACTCACGGGACGCAGGAGGTCAGTTATATCAAGTACTTACGGTACTGAATCAAGCGCCACCGGCCAAGCTCAAGCTCGAATCCGTGCCTGTCATCCTCGCCTGGGCCCGTGCTCACTGGCGTGTGGAGCGGTTTCGGGGCGTTAAAGAGGTGCTCCTGCCGGATTAGAACGGGGGCGCCCCGGATGTTGGGAGTTGGGTTCGCACAGCTTATGTACTAAGGTAGCGGTAGACGCCCTGCACTAAGGAAGGTGCATAACCCATAGTGAGGGACGTGCGATGAGCGAGCCGCGTACTATAAAAAAGTATCCCAACCGGCGCTTGTACGACACGGTCGAGAGCCGTTACATCACCCTCGCCGACATCCGCCGGCTGGTGATCGAGCGCATCGACTTCGTCGTCATCGACAAGAAGACCCAGGGGGATATCACGCGCTCGATTCTGCTGCAGGTGATCGCCGAGCAGGAGCACGGCAACGAGCCGCTCATGAGCCGTGACTTCCTCTCGCAGGTGATCCGCTCCTACGGCGTGGCCACACGCGGGATGGTCGGCAGCTACCTCGAGCAAAGCCTGCGGCAGTTCGCCAGCCAGACCGCCGGACGCCCGCCGCAGGGCTGACCGCAACCGCCCGCTGCGAGGCTGAGCGGGGCACCTATTCGCCCATTGCGTAGCGGGCCAAGACCGCGCTCTTGGCCCGCGGGCGCGAACCCGTTGCTGGGTTGGCCCGCGCAAAACGCCGCAGGCGTTTTGCGCCAGATTAATGAGGAGCGTCGACGTCGCGCATCGACAGGCGGATGCGCCCCTGCCGGTCGACCTCGAGCACCTTCACGCGGATCACGTCGCCTTCGCGCAGCTTGTCGCTGACGCGCTCGACCCGCTCGTTCGAGATCTGTGAGATGTGCACCAGGCCGTCGCGGCCCGGGAGTATGGTCACGAACGCGCCGAAGTCCATGAGGCGCGCCACCTTGCCCTCGTAGATGCGTCCCACCTCGACGTCGGCGGTGATGAGCTCGATGCGCCGCTGCGCTTCGCGCCCCGCCGCGCCCGAGACCGAGGCGATCTTCACCGTGCCATCGCTCTCGATGTCGATGGTGGTACCGGTCTCCTCGGTGATCTGGCGGATGACCGCGCCGCCCTTGCCGATGACGTCGCGGATCTTTTCCGGATCGATCTTGAGCGTGATGATCGACGGCGCCCACTCCGACATCTTCTCGCGCGATTGGTGGATCACGCGGTTCATCTCGCCGAGGATGTGCAGCCGTCCTTCGCGCGCCTGCTCGAGCGCGACCTTCATGATCTCGGGCGTGACGCCCTCGACCTTGATGTCCATCTGCAGCGCGGTGACGCCGTCCTTGGTACCGGCGACCTTGAAGTCCATGTCGCCGAGGTGGTCCTCGTCGCCGAGGATGTCGGTGAGGACCTTGTAGCGCGAGCCCTCGAGCACGAGTCCCATGGCGACGCCGGCCACCGGCGCCTTGATCGGCACGCCGGCATCCATCAGCGACAGCGAGGTGCCGCAGACGCTCGCCATCGAGCTCGAGCCGTTCGACTCGAGGATCTCCGACACCACGCGGATCACGTACGGGAAGGTGCTCATGTCGGGCATGACCGCATTCACGCCGCGGCGCGCGAGGTTGCCGTGGCCGATCTCGCGGCGCTTCGGCGACCCCATCATGCCGGTCTCGCCCACCGAGAACGGCGGGAAGTTGTAGTGCAGCATGAAGGGCTCGCGCCGCTCGCCCTCGAGCCCGTCGATGATCTGCGCATCGCGGGTAGTGCCGAGCGTCGTGACGACCAGCGCCTGAGTCTCGCCGCGGGTGAAGAGCGCCGAGCCATGGGTGCGCGGCAGTACGCCCACGCGCACGTTGATCGGGCGCACGGTGCGCGTGTCGCGCCCGTCGATGCGCGGCTCGCCGTTCAGGATCCGCTGGCGGACGATGTTGCTCTCGAGCTTGAAGAGCACGCTCTCGACCGCCTCCCTGGTCCACTTAGGCTGCTCGCCGCCTGTCAGCGCGTTGAGCACCTGCGTCTTGATCTCGGTGAGGCGCGTGTGGCGTTGCTGCTTCTCAGTGATGCTGTAGGCCTGACCGAGCGCCGCCTGCGCCTGCAGCGTGACGGCTTGAGTGAGCTCGGCGTTGTCCGCCGCTGGCTGCCAGGTCCAGCGCGCCTTGCCGGCCTCGCTCACCAGCGCCTTGATGGCGCCGATGGCCACTTGCATCTGCTCATGCCCGTAGACGACCGAGCCCAGCATGACGTCCTCGGACAGCCCCTTGGCCTCCGACTCGACCATCAGCACGGCGTGCTCGGTGCCCGCCACCACCAGGTGCAGCTGCGACTGGGCGAGGTCCTTGGCAGTGGGGTTGAGCAGGTACTGCCCGTCCCGGTAGCCGACGCGCGCGGCGCCGATCGGGCCATTAAAAGGAATACCCGCGAGCGCGAGCGCCGCCGAAGCGCCGAGCAGCGCCGGGATGTCGGCGTCGATGTCCGGATCCATCGACAGCACGGTCGCCACGACCTGCACGTCGTTGTAGAAGTTGTCGGGGAACAGCGGCCGGATGGGGCGATCGATGAGACGCGAGGTGAGCGTCTCCTTCTCGGTCGGCCGTCCTTCGCGCTTGAAGAAGCCGCCGGGGATGCGGCCCGCGGCGTAGGTCTTCTCGACGTAGTTGACGGTGAGCGGTAAGAAATCCCGTCCGGGCGCCGGGGTCTGCTGCGCGCAGGCGGTGACCAGGACCACGGTATCACCCATGGAGACCCGAACCGCACCCTCGGCCTGGCGGGCGACCTCGCCCGTCTCGATGGTGACCGTGTGCGGACCGTAAGGAAACGACTTGCTGACGACGCTCAAAGCTTCATTCCTCGGAAGTTGGAGGTTCGGCCGAAAACGACGAGGGCCGCGCGTCCATGACGGCGGCCCTTACCGGTTCTCAGCGGCGCAGTCCCAGGCGCTCGACGAGTTCCTGGTACTTCTGCGGTTGGGTGGCTCTGAGGTAATCGAGGAGCTTGCGGCGCTGATTGACCATCTTCACCAGGCCGCGCCTCGAGGCGTGGTCGCGCTTGTGCGCGGTGAAGTGCTCGCCGAGATCGTTGATCCGTTCGGAGAGCAGCGCAACCTGTACCTCGGGCGAGCCGGTGTCGGCTGGTCCGCGGCGGAACTGCGCGAGGATTCCGCCCTTTTTCTCGCTGGTTAAAGCCATTGCGCCTGAGTCCTAACTACTTGTCTTAAGAGCCCTTTTGGTAAGCCGCATATTGTACCTGCCCGGGCGCCCAAGGGACAAGCTCAAGGGTTGGCCCCCGAGAGGGTTCGCCCCGGTAACCGGCGCCGGAAACGGCGCGCAGCGCGGGCCTCGCTTTGGCAGTGTCAACGGGAACCCGCCTCGTACGTTCGGTCCCTTGCAGCGCACCACCCATGGGCATAGGCTTTTGAGTTGAGGTGATTGCCATGCTGAAATCGCTCGCCCTGAGCACCGCGCTCGCGCTGTCCCTCGCCGCGTGCGCCACGGCTCCCGTAAGTCCCGACAAGGCCACGGCCGCGAATGCCAAGCCACCCCCGGGCTGCGTCGCCCAGACCGCGACCCGCATCCCGGTGAAGGACGGCACGATGTCGTGTGCCGGCTTCGGGAATACCTACACGCAGCAGGACATCCGGAATACCGGCCAGGTCGATGTCGGCCCGGCGCTCGGCATGATGGATCCGTCGGTCCGGGTCGGTCACTGAAGGACGCGCGCGTGCGAAGGCTCCTTGCAGGCGCCGCGCTCGCGGTGGTGCTCGCCGGCTGCGCGAGCGGCGGCACGACCGGGGTGAGGGCCGCCGCGGCCATTCCGAGTGGGTTGCCCCTGGGCTGCGTCCCGAATGCGCAGACGCAGAAATGCGATCAATTCGGCACCTATTACAGCGGGGATGACCTGCGGCGCACCGGCGCGCAGCACGTCGGCCAGGCGCTCACCCTGGTGGACCCGCAGCTCGGTCATTAAAGCCTGCCGAGCTTCAGATATTGAGTAGCCGCCGTGGCCGGACGCTCCCTGCGCCCGCGGCGATCCCCAACCCCAGGAATCTCCCCGCCTCATCATAAAGGCGCAGCCGCGGCGCCTCCTGCGCGGATGTGTGATCGGCCGCCGGCACAGTCGCCGCCACGGCCTGGCCCTTGCGAAGCCGCGCCGCATCCGCCGCCGTGAGATGCACGGCCGTCAGGTGGTGGAGCGGGTAATCGGCGGGCAGGAGCGGCGCCGTGCCACCCGCGGTGCAGGTGCGCTCGAGCGACTCGAGCGTCTGCATGGGCTCATCGCCAAACGGCTCGACCGAGAGCCTGCGGAGCGCACTCACGTACCCGACGGTACCGAGGGCCTCGGCAATCTCCTCGGCCAGCACCCGAACGTAGGTTCCTTTCGAGCAACTCGTCTCGAGCTCGAGCGATCGTGGCTCGAGGGCCAGAGCCATCAGCTCGTAGAGCTCGATCGTGCGCGCAGCACGATCAACCGTGCGCCCGGCGCGTGCCAGCCGGTAGAGCGGCTCCCCGCCCTGCTTGAGCGCCGAGTACATCGGCGGCACCTGCATGCGGGGACCGAGGAAGCCCTCGAGCACCGCCTCGACGCCGGTGCGCGTGAGCGCGGGCACGGCCGCCTCGGCCGTCACTTCGCCCTCGGCGTCCGCGGTGGCCGTGCGCTGACCTAAGGCAACCGTGAAGCGATAGCGCTTGGCGCCCGCGACGATGTCGCCGGCGATCTTGGTCGCCTCTCCGAGGCAGATCGGCAGCATGCCGGTGGCCAGCGGATCGAGGCTGCCGGCGTGGCCGGCCTTCTCGCCTTTGAAGAGCCGCCGCACGCGCTGCAAGGCGGCGTTGGAGGAAAGCCCGAGTGGCTTATCGAGCAGCAGGATCCCACTCGGCACGGCCAGGCTTTCAGCGCTGCGGGTCGCCGGCGCCGGCACTCCCTGCGGCGGGACCGTCGGCGCCGCCTGCAGTGCCCTCGCCCGCGGCCTCGTCACCGTGCGCGGCGCGATCCGCGGCGACCGCGCGATCGATGAGGCTGGTGAGGCGCGCGGCACCCTCGACGCTGTCATCGAATACGAACTCGAGGCGCGGCGCATGCCGCAGCGACAGCCGCCGGCCGAGCTCCCCGCGCAGGAAGCTCGCGGCGTGGGTCAGCGCGTGGCGCACCTGCTCGGGCGGCTCGCGTGAGGCGAACGGCGTGAAGTAGACGCGGGCCGTGCCCATGTCGGGCGCGACGTGCACCGCCGTGATCGTGACGTTACCGACGCGCGGGTCCTTGACCTCGCGCGCGATCAGCGCCGCGAGCACGCGCTGAATCTCCGACTCGATACGCCGGCTGCGGGCCTCGCTCATGCTCGAGCGCTCATGACAGCGTCCGTGCCACCTCGACGCGCGCGAAGCACTCGATCTGATCGTTGACGCGCACGTCCTGGTAGTTCTTCACGCCGATGCCGCACTCGGTGCCGGCGCGCACTTCGCTCACGTCGTCCTTGAAGCGCCGCAGCGACTCGAGCGCACCCTCGAAGATCACCACGTTGTCGCGCAGCACGCGGATCGGATTGTTGCGCCGGACGAAGCCTTCGGTCACCAGGCACCCGGCCACCACGCCGAACTTCGAGGAGCGGAACACCTCGCGCACCTGCGCGATGCCCACGATCTGCTCCTTGATCTCCGGCTGCAGCATGCCGGTCATCATCTGCTTCACGTCGTCGATCGCTTCGTAGATGATGCTGTAGTAGCGCACCTCGACGCCGGTCTCCTTCATCGCATCGCGCGCGCCGGCATCGGCGCGCACGTTGAAGCCGATGATGTGCGCGCGCGAGGCGGCGGCGAGCTGCACGTCGGAGACCGTGATTCCGCCCAGGCCGCTCGCGATCACCTTCACCTGCACCTCTTCGGTCGAGAGTTTGGCGAGCGCTTCGTTGAGCGCCTCCGCGCTCCCCTGCACGTCGGCCTTGATGAGCACCGACACCACACCCGCCTTGGCCTCGCCCATCTGCGAGAACACGTCCTCGGGGCGGGCGGTCTGGCGGGCGAGCTTCACGTCGCGGAACTTGCCCTGGCGGTAGAGCGCCACTTCGCGCGCCTTGCGCTCGCTCTCGGCCGCGAGGAGCTCGTCGCCGGCGTTCGGCGGGCTGGAAAGTCCCAGCACCACCACCGGCATCGAGGGCGGCGCCTCCTCAACCGGCTTGCCGTTCTCATCGAACATCGCGCGCACGCGTCCGAACTCCGAGCCCGCGATGATCGGGTCGCCGACATGCAGCGTGCCCTTCTTCACCAGCACGGTCGCGACCGCGCCGCGGCCCTTCTCGATGCTCGACTCGATCACTACCCCCGAGGCGAGCCCCGAGCGCGGCGCGCGCAGCTCGAGCACCTCCGCCTGCAGCAGGATCGCGTCCAGCAGCTGGTCGATTCCCTGGCCGGTGCGCGCCGAGACGCTCACGAACATGTTCTGGCCGCCCCACTCCTCCGAGATCACCTCGTGCTTGGAGAGCTCGGTGCGTATGCGATCGACGTCGGCGTCACCCTTGTCGATCTTGTTGATCGCGACCACGATCGGCACGCCGGCCGCACGCGCGTGCTGGATGGCCTCGACCGTCTGCGGCATCACGCCGTCGTCGGCGGCGACCACCAGTACCACCACGTCGGTGGCCTTGGCGCCGCGGGCGCGCATGGCGGTGAAGGCCGCGTGGCCCGGAGTATCGAGGAAGGTGATGACGCCCTTGGGCGTCTCGACGTGGTAGGCGCCGATGTGCTGGGTGATGCCGCCGGCCTCGCCCGCCGCCACCTTGGTGCGGCGGATGTAATCGAGAAGCGAGGTCTTGCCGTGGTCGACGTGGCCCATCACGGTAACGACCGGCGGGCGTGGCTCGGTATCGGTCTCGGCCTGGCCGCCCTGCAGGTCGGCCTCGATCTGATCCTCCTTGAGGACCTTCGGCGTGTGGCCCATCTCCTCGACCACCAGCACGGCGGTGTCCTGATCGATGGGCTGGTTGATGGTCACCATCACGCCCATGTTCATCAGCACCTTGATGACTTCGGTGGCCTTGACGGCCATCTTCTGCGCCAGCTCGGCCACCGTGATGGTCTCGCCGATGCCGACCTCGTGCACCACCGGCGCAGTCGGCATCTCAAACCCATGCCGCCCTTCCGCGCTGGCCGGCAGCGGCCGCGACTTGGCGCGACGCTTCTTCTTGTAGCGCGAGCTCACATCGCCGGTGACGTGCAGCTCCTGGCGCCCGTAGCGTGTGTGCTTGTCGTCGGCCGCGGGCGCTGGTGCCGCCGCGGGGCGCTCGCGCGCCGGCGCGGGTGCGGGCGGCGCGGCCTGCGGCCGCTCGCGGTCGGGCGCGCGCCGCTCGTGCTCCTCGCGCTCACGGGTGCGCCGTGCCTCGTCATCGCGCGCGCGCTGCTCGGCGGTACGACGCGCGTCCTCCTGGGCACGACGCCGGGTCTCCTCCTCCTCCACGCGGCGGCGGTTCTCCGCCTCGAGCCGCTCGCGCTCGCGGCGCTCCGCTTCCAGCTTCTCGCGCTCGAGGCGCGCGGCTTCCTCGGCTTCGTGGCGCCGGTGATCGATCTCATCCTGCTGGGCGCGCGCCTGCTCCTCGAGCACGTCGCGCTTGATGTAGGTGCGTTTGCGGCGCACCTCGACGTTCACCGTGCGGGCGCGACCCTGGACGCTGGCGAGCTTGAGCTCGCTCTGCGTCTTGCGCTTCAAGGTGATCTTGCGCGGCGCGCCGTCGCTCTCGGCTTCGCTCCCGTGGCTGCGGCGCAGGTGCGTCAGCAGTTCGAGCTTGGCATCGTCACTGATGCGCGCCTCGGGCCCTTCGACCTTGATGCCGGCCTGATCGAGCTGCACCAGCAGCCGGTCGACCGGCACCTTGAGGACTTCCGCGAACTGGGAAACGGTCACTTCCGCCATAGCTTCAAGCCTCGCTTGCGAACCACGGGGCGCGCGCCGTCATGATGAGCTGCGCCGCCTTGTCGGCCGCCAGTCCCTCGATATCCGCGAGCTCATCCACCGACTGCTCGGCGAGCTCCTCGCGGGTGCGCACGCCGCGCCGTGCCAGCGCCAGCGCCAGATCCGGGCTCATCCCCTCGAGCAGCAGCAGATCATCCGCCGGCATCGACTGGTCGAGCGTCTCCTCGCTGGCGATCGCCTGGGTGAGCAGCACGTCGCGCGCACGGTTACGCAGCTCCTTGACGATGTCCTCGTCGAACTCCTCGATCGCCGCCAGCTCCGCCTGCGGCACGTAGGCGATCTCCTCGATGGTGGAGAAGCCCTCCTGCGCCAGGATCGTCGCGACGTCGGCGTCGACGTCCAGCTGCTTCATGAAATTCGCCACCAGCTCCTTGGCCTCGGTCTCGCTCTTGGTCTCGGCGTCCGACTCGGTCATGACGTTGAGATCCCAGCCGGTGAGCTGGCTCGCGAGGCGGATGTTCTGCCCGCCGCGCCCGATGGCCTGCGAAAGCTTCTCCTCGGAGACCGCGATGTCCATGCTGTGCGCGTCCTCGTCGACCACGATCGACATCACCTCGGCGGGCGACATGGCGTTGATGACGAACTGCGCCGGGTTATCGTCGTGCGGAATGATGTCGACGCGCTCGCCGGCGATCTCATTCGACACCGCCTGCACGCGCGAGCCGCGCATGCCGACGCAGGCGCCCACGGGGTCGATGCGCGGATCGTTGCTCTTGACCGCGATCTTGGCGCGCACGCCCGGATCGCGGGCGGCGCCGAGGATCTGGATCAGGCCCTGGCCGACCTCCGGGACCTCGAGCTTGAAGAGCTCGATGAGGAACTCGGGGGCGGTGCGCGTGAGGAACAGCTGCGGCCCCCGCGGCTCGGAGCGTACTTCCTTCAGGAACGCCTTGATGCGGTCCTGGGGCTTGGCCTGCTCGCGCGGGATCATGTCGGTGCGCGGCACGAAGCCTTCGGCATTGGAACCCAAGTCGACGTAGATGCCGTTACGGTCGACACGCTTCACCACGCCGCCGACCAGCGTCCCGACGCGGTCGCGGTAGGCTTCCACCACCTGGGCACGCTCGGCCTCGCGCACCTTCTGCACGATCACCTGCTTGGCCTGCTGCGCGGCGATGCGCCCGAAGCCCACCGACTCCATCGGCTGCTCGACGTAACCGCCGACCTCGGCCTTGGGATCCACCTCCAGCGCGTCCTCGAACCGCAGCTCGCGCTCGGGCACCTCGAGCTCCTTGGAGTCGTCGGCGAACACCTTCCAGCGCCGGAAGGTGTCGTAGTCGCCGCTCTTGCGGTCGATCGACACGCGCGCGTCCCATTCCTCGCCGTGCTTCTTGCGAGTCGCGGACGCGAGCGCGGCTTCGAGCGCCTCGAAGATCACTTCCTTGTCGACGCCCTTCTCGTTGGAGACGGCATCGACCACCATCAGAATTTCCTTGTTCACTCGTTCAGTACCTCTCGAATCCTGCTTGAGCTGCGCGAGCCTCGCCTCAGGAAGCGAGCCGTGCCTTGCCAATCTCCGCGTACGCCACCGCCACCCGCTCCTTGTCCACCGCGAGCGCGATCCCCGCCTCATCCACCGCCAGGAGCTCCCCGGTGTAGCGGCGGCGGCCGGCGCGCGGCTCCTTCAGCTCGACGAACACCCGCGAGCCGACGAAGCGGCCGAAGTGCTCGCGGGTGCGCAGCACGCGGTCGAAACCTGGCGATGACACCTCGAGCGTGTAGGCGGCCGGAATCGGATCCTCGACGTCGAGGAGCGCGGAGATCTCCCGGCTCACCCGCTCGCAATCCTCGACGCCGATCCCGGCGGCGGCGTCGATGAACACACGCACGCTGGCGCGCCCGTGTCCCGCGCCGTACTCGAGCTCGACCAGCTCGTAGCCGAGCCTCGCCGTCAGTGGCTCGATGAGTGCGATCAGCCGCTCCCGTAAGGTCGTCGCCATTCGCCCTCGCAAAACAAAAATGGGCCCCAAGGCCCATCCCACCGCTCCGCGCCCCCCCGGTAAGGGCCGGCAACAAAAAAGCCCCGCGCGGGGGCTTTCCGGTCATCTTGTCTCGGGGGTGCCGCGGTCCGGACCCGTCCGGAAATCCCGCGCCACCAGCCACCCGTCCCCGCGGCACGCACTCAAGCCCGCGGGGGCGCGCATTCTACCCGAACCCGCCAGGCAGGGGAACACTCCAAGGCTGTCAAGGCGGTGCCGCGGACCTTTATTATGAATGGTTGCGCCAGGGGCTCCCTGTCTGAGCCTCAGCCGAGGAAGTGACCTCATGAACGACCATAGCAACCGGCCGACGCTGCGCGCCCCGCGCGGCACCACCTTGAGTTGCCGCAGCTGGCTCACCGAGGCGCCGCTACGGATGCTGCTCAATAACCTCGACCCCGAGGTCGCCGAGCGCCCCGGGGAGCTCGTCGTCTACGGCGGCATCGGCAAGGCGGCGCGCAACTGGCAGTGCTTCGACCAGATCGTCGCGGCGCTGCGCGCCCTCGGCGATGAGGAGACGCTCCTCATCCAGTCTGGCAAGGCCGTCGGCGTGTTCCGCACGCACGCGGATGCGCCGCGGGTCCTCATCGCCAACTCCAATCTCGTGGCACGTTGGGCCGACTGGGACCACTTCAACGCCCTCGACAGGAAGGGCCTCATGATGTTCGGCCAGATGACCGCCGGATCGTGGATCTACATCGGCAGCCAGGGGATCGTGCAGGGCACCTACGAGACCTTCGTCGAGATGGGCCGGAGGCACTTCGGCGGCAGCCTCGCGGGCAAATGGATCCTCACCGCGGGCCTCGGCGGTATGGGCGGCGCGCAGCCGCTCGCCGCCACCATGGCCGGCGCCTCGATGCTGGCGATCGAGTGCCGCCCGGAGCGCCTCGCCAAGCGCCTCGAGACGCGCTACCTCGACCGGCAGGCGGCGAGTCTCGAGGAGGCGCTCGAGCTCATCGAGCGCGCGCGCCGCGACGGCAAGCCGCTGTCGGTCGGACTCCTCGGCAATGCGTGCGAGGTGCTGCCGGAGCTCCTGCGCCGCGGAGTGCGCCCGGACGCGGTCACGGACCAGACCTCGGCCCATGACCCCGTGAACGGTTACCTCCCCTACCAGTGGACGGTCGAGCAGTGGGACCGCCTGCGCGCCACGGATCCGGCGCAGGTGGTGCGCGAGTCGCGCCCCTCCATGCGCCGCCACGTGGAGGCCATGCTCGCCTTTCAGAAGCTCGGGATTCCGGTCTTCGACTACGGCAACAACATCCGCCAGGTGGCCTTCGACGAGGGCCTGAAGGAGGCGTTCGACTTCCCGGGTTTCGTTCCGGCGTACATCCGGCCGCTCTTCTGCCGCGGCATGGGCCCGTTCCGCTGGGCGGCGCTCTCCGGGGACCCGCAGGACATCTACCGCACCGACAGAAAAGTGCGGGAGCTCCTGCCCGAGGACCGGCATCTGCATCACTGGCTCGACATGGCGCGCGAGCGCATTCAGTTCCAGGGACTGCCGGCGCGCATCTGCTGGGTGGGACTCGGCGACCGGCATCGGCTCGGGCTCGCGTTCAACGAGATGGTGGCGCGCGGGGAGCTCAAGGCGCCGATCGTCATCGGGCGCGATCACCTCGACTCGGGCTCCGTCGCCAGCCCCAATCGCGAGACCGAGGCGATGCGCGACGGCTCGGATGCGGTGGCCGACTGGCCGCTCCTCAATGCGCTCCTCAATACCGCGAGCGGAGCGACCTGGGTGTCGATCCATCACGGCGGCGGCGTCGGCATGGGCTACTCGCAGCACGCCGGGGTCGTCATCGTCTGCGACGGCACGCCGGCGGCGGCGCGGCGCATCGAGCGCGTGCTGTGGAACGATCCGGCCACGGGCGTCATGCGCCACGCGGACGCCGGCTACGAGGAGGCGATCGCCTGCGCACGGCAGCGGGGGCTCAATCTGCCGTTCCTCCCGAGCGCGCGCTGAAGTCGCCGTGCCCGGGACGCTCAAGCTCTGGCGCAACGCGCAGCTCGCGACCTGCGATGCCGCGCTCGGCGTCATCGGACGCGGGGCGCTCGTGACGCGCGGCGGCCGCATCGAATGGGTGGGTGGGGAGGCGGCACTGCCCGCCTCGCTCATCGCCTCCGCTGCGGCGGGCGGGGCGCCGGAAGAGCACGATCTCGGCGGCGCCTGGGTGACCCCCGGACTCATCGACTGCCATACGCATCTCGTCTTCGCCGGAAACCGCGCCGGCGAGTACGCCGAGCGGCTGCGCGGCAAGAGCTACCAGGAGATCGCGCGCGCCGGCGGCGGCATTCTCTCCACCATGCGCGCGGTGCGCGGCGCGAGCGAGCAGCAGCTCATCGACGAGAGCGCGCCGCGCCTCGCGGCGCTCGCGAGCGAGGGCGTGACGACGCTCGAGGTGAAGTCCGGCTACGGCCTGACGCTCGCGGATGAGGCGAAGATGCTGCGCGTGGCGCGGCACCTCGCGCGCGCCTTTCCGGTCACGGTGCGCACGACGTTGCTCGCCGCGCACACGCTGCCGCCCGAGTACCAGGGCCGCGCCGACGCCTACATCGACACCATCGCACGCCACTGGCTCCCGGAGCTCGCCGCCCAGGGCCTCGTCGACGCCGTGGACGTGTTCTGCGAGTCGATCGCCTTCAGCGTCGCCCAGGCGCAGCGGCTGTTCGAGGCGGCACGGGGCTTAAGCCTGCCCGTCAGGATGCACGCCGAGCAGCTCACGAATCTCGGCGGCACGCTCATGGCGGCAGCCAACGGCGCGCTCTCCTGCGATCACCTGGAGTATGCGGACGAGAGGGAAGCGGCGGCGCTCGCCCGCTCGGGGACCGTCGCGGTGCTGTTGCCGGTTGCGTTCTATTGTCTCGCCGAGGGGCGCAAGCCGCCGATCGCGGCGCTGCGCGCCGCCGGCGCGGCGATGGCGCTCGCGAGCGACTGCAACCCGGGCTCCTCACCCTGCGCCTCGCTCCTCCTGGCGATGAGCATGGGCACGCGTCTCTTCGGACTCACCGCCGAGGAGGCCCTGCTCGGCGTCACGCGTCATGCGGCGCGGGCGCTCGGCCTCGAGGCCGAGCGCGGCAGCTTGAGCCCCGGCAAGGCTGCCGATTTCGTGGTGTGGAACGTGCGCTCCGTGGAGGAGCTCAGCTACTGGATTGGTTTCAACCCGCGCCGGACCGTGGTCCGCGCGGCCGAGGTTTTGCGATGGCCGAACACGACCCCCTGAAACTGGGCGCGCGGGCGCTGAAGCTCGCGGATCTGCGCCGCGTGTATGCGCATCCGCTCACCGTGGCGATCGACGCCGGCTCCTTAGGCGCGGTCACCGCGGCGCACACCGCCACCGCGCGGCTCGCGGCGGCCGAGGCGCCAGCCTACGGCATCAACACCGGCTTCGGGCTCCTCGCCCAGACCCGCATCCCGACCGCGCAACGCGCCCTGCTGCAACGGAACATCATTCTCTCCCACAGCGCCGGCGTGGGCCCGCTGCTCGATGAGGCGGTGGTGCGCCTCACCCTGGTGCTGAAGCTCGCGAGCCTGCTGCAGGGATTCTCGGGGGTGAGCGAGGAGCTGGTGCGCTTTCTCGAGCGTCTCATCAACGCGGGACTCACGCCCTGCGTGCCGAGCCAGGGCTCGGTGGGCGCCTCGGGCGACCTCGCGCCGCTCGCTCACCTGTCGCTCAGCGTGCTGGGCTTAGGTCAGATCCGCCGCCATGGCGAGGTGCTGCCGGCCGCCGAAGCGCTCGCCCAGGAAGGGCTGGCGCCGCTCACCTTAGGTCCCAAGGAGGGACTCGCGCTCCTCAACGGTACCCAGGTGTCGACCGCGCTGGCGCTCGCGGGCCTGTTCGAGCTCGAGACCGCGTTCGCGGCCGCAGTGGTGAGCGGGGCCCTCTCGGTCGATGCGCTCGCCGGGAGCGATGTGCCCTTCGACCCGCGCATCCAGAGCGTGCGCGGGCACAGCGGCCAGGCGCGCGTCGCGCAGGTATACCGCGAGCTCCTCGAGGGCAGCGCGATCCGCGAGTCGCACCGCGACTGCCCGCGCGTGCAGGATCCCTACTCGCTCCGCTGCCAGCCCCAGGTGATGGGCGCGTGCCTCGACCTGATCACCCAGCAGGCGGCGACGCTCGCCACCGAAGCCAACGCCGTCACCGACAATCCGCTCATCTTCGCCGACTCGGGCGAAGCGCTCTCGGGCGGGAACTTCCACGCCGAGCCGGTGGCTTTCGCCGCCGACATCCTCGCGCTCGCGGCGGTCGAGATCGCCTCGATCACCGAGCGGCGCGTGGCGCTGCTCGTCGACCCGAAGATGAGCGGGCTGCCGCCCTTCCTCGCCGAGGAGAGCGGCGTCAACTCCGGCTTCATGATGGCGCAAGTGACCGCCGCGGCGCTCGTGGCCGAGAACCGTATGCTGTGCCACCCGGCGAGCGTCGACAGCATCCCGACCTCCGCCAATCAGGAGGACCACGTCAGCATGGCGACGCACGGCGCACGGCGGCTCCTCGGCATGACGCGCAACACGCTCACCGTCGCCGCCATCGAGTTCCTCGCGGCCGCGCAGGGTGTCGACTTCCGGGCACCGCTCAAGACCTCGCCAAGGCTCGCGGCGGCTCACGGAGCCCTGCGGCTCAAGGTGCCGTTCGCGAAGAGCGATCGCCTGCTGGCGCTCGACATCGAGGAGGCGCTGCAGACCGTGCGGCTGCCCGAGGTGCAGTCGCTCGCGCGGTCGTTGCTGCCGAGTTATCGCTGATCGTCAGGCGAACTGGGCGGATTTCTCCGGCGCCTTGTCCGAGTCGTCCGGGCTGCTGCCGCCCTCGGACCCGCCTCCCTGCTGCTCGCGCTTGATGCGCTCGTAGATCTCTTCGCGGTGAACGGCGACGTGCTTCGGCGCGTTGATGCCGACGCGGACCTGGTTCCCCTTCACCCCGAGAACCGTGATGGTCACGTCGTCGCCGATCATTACCGTCTCGCCGACCCGTCGCGTGAGAATCAGCATCTCTTGACCCCCGATTTTATAATTCTACGGCTGCGACGTAGACCCGAGCCAGGAGGCCCTCCGTGCGCATCGCGGAAGGGTACGCGGAAATCGGGCAGAAGAAAAATTTTGCCGCGTCGCAATACCGCTCGTGTTTGAACTTTTCCGCCATGGGCTAAAGCGGGGCGGCGGCTTCACTTAAGCAGGTGTTCAATAGCAGCGGCCGCCTCGGGCGCCCCCGGTCCGGTGAGCACGTGCGCCACCCCGGGGGCGGGGAGTGCCAGGCCGTGCAGGCCGAGCTCGCGAATGGCGCGGCCGTCGATCCGTCCGGTATCGGCGACGCGCACGCGCAGCCGGCCCGCCAGCGCCTGCACCGAGCGTACGTTGGCACGCCCACCGAGCGCGGCCAGCAGCCGCGCCGCATGCACTTCACTCCCCGCGCCCGTGGTCGCAGGCCGGGTGGCAGGCGCGGAAGCGCCCGGCGACCCGCCGAGCGCAGCCGGCGCGCCGGCGACGCCCGTGGCTCGCAGCACGGCGCGCATCTCACCGGCGAGCTGGTCGGCCACCGGGCCTACCACGACCTGGAGTGCATCCGGGCCGGCGCGCACCAGGCCGGCGGCCCCGAGGCGCTTCAGTGCCGCCGCGTCGACCGCGGCTTGGGTTGCCACCCGCAGCCGCAGCCGCGTGGCACAGGCATCGAGCGCGATGATGTTCGCGCCACCCCCCAGGGCGGCCAGATAGTCGTGCGCGCGCTGCGCCGGCGGAGGCGTCACGGGGGCCACCGCGCTCTCGCCGGGATCGCGCCCCGGGGTGCGCAGATCGAACCTCACGATTACCAACCGAAACAGGAAGTAGTAGAGCGCGAAGTACAGCGCGCCGACCGGCAGCAGCAGCAGTGGCCGCGTGGCGTGGTTGAAATTCAGGAAGTAATCGATGAAGCCGGCGGAGAAGCTGAAGCCGAGGCGCACGCCGAGGGCGTTCATGATGATGAAGGCGACCCCGGTGAGGAGCGCATGCACCGCATAGAGCGCCGGCGCGAGGAAGATGAAGGTGAACTCGATCGGCTCGGTAACGCCCGTCAGAAACGAGGTGAGCGCGATCGAGCCGAGGAGCCCGCCGACCACGGCGCGCCGCGAAGGTAACGCGGTGTGGTACATGGCGAGGCAGGCGGCCGGCAGCCCGAACATCATCACCGGGAAGAATCCCGACATGAAAGCGCCGGCGGTCGGGTCGCCGGCGAAGAAGCGCTTCAGGTCGCCGGTCGTGCCGTGGTAGTCCCCGAGCAGGAACCAGGCGATGTTGTTGATGATGTGATGGAGCCCCGTAACGATCAGCACGCGGTTCAGGACGCCGTAGGCGAAGAGGCCGAACGCCCCGGCGTGCAGCACCGTGTGGCTCAAGGCATCCATGCCGCCCTCGAGGCGCTGCCACTGGGTGCCGAACACCACCGCGAGCCCGAGCCCCGCCAGTCCGCTCACGATCGGCACGAAGCGCCGCCCGCCGAAAAAGCTCAGGTAGCTCGGCAGCGTGATGTTGAAGAAGCGGTTGTAGAGCCCGCCGGCGATGAGGCCCGAGAGAATCCCGACCGGCACGCTGAGCTTGGACAGCTCCCCCGCCTTGTAGGCGGCGACGCCGAGATCGCGCGCCCGGCCCGCGAGCCCGGCGAGCGCGCTGTCGGGCACGCTGATCAGAACCTCGGCGCCCTTGGTCGCGACGAGGTAGGCGACCACCGCGGCGAGCCCCGCCGCGCCGTGATTCTCGCGCGCCAGCCCCACCGCGACGCCGGCGGCAAACAGCAGTCCCAGATTGTCGAAGATGGCGCCGCCGGCGGCGGCCATGGAGGCGGAGTTGAGCAGGTCCGGCTGGCCGAGCCGCAGCAGCAGGCCCGCGATCGGCAGCACCGCGATCGGCAGCATCAGCGCGCCGCCGACCCGCTGCAGGCTCGCGAGCAGCCCCTTCATCGCGGCACCCCGGCGACCTCGCCGAGCGCACGCCGGGCGAGCGCGCGCACCGCAGCCGCGTCGGGTGCCGCGAGCGCCTCGCGGGCGAGTGCGCGGCACTCCGCGACGGTCACGCGGCTCAAGGACGCCTTGAGCTGTGGGATCGCCGCGCCGACCGCCGAGAGCTCGTGCACGCCTAAGCCCACCAGGAGCGGTGCCGCGAGCGGCTCGGACGCGAGCCCGCCGCACACGGCAACCATCCGCCCTTGGTGCGCGCCGGCCTGCGCGGCGGCCTCGATCAGCCACAACACTGCCGGATGCAGCGCGTCGAGCCTCGGGGCGAGTTGCGCATTCGCGCGATCCATGGCGAGCGTGTACTGGGTGAGATCGTTGGTGCCGATCGAGAGGAAGTCGGCAACCGCCACCAGCCGCTCCGCGAGCACGGCCGAGGCCGGCGTCTCGATCATGACGCCGAGCTCGATCGCTTGGGTCAGGCCGAGCTCCGCGCGCAGCTCATCGAGCACCGCGCGTACGATGAGCACTTCGGCCGCCTCCGTGATCATCGGCAGCAGAATCCGGCACTGCTCGAGCGGGCGCACGCCGAGTATGGCGCGCAGCTGGGTCCGCAGCAGCGGCGGGTTGGCGAGACTGGTGCGCACGCCGCGCAGCCCGAGCGCGGGGTTCTCCTCGGGCGGCTGCGGCAGGTAGGCGATCGGCTTGTCGCCGCCGGCATCGAGGGTACGGATGGTGAGCGGGCGTCCGCCGAGCGCGTCGGCGATCTTCTGGTACGCGGCCGTCTGCTCGGCCTCATCCGGGGGCGAGTCGCGCTCGAGAAAGAGGAACTCCGTGCGCAGGAGTCCGCAGCCTTCGGCGCCGTTGCGCACGGCGGCCTGCGCTTCCGCGGCCGAGCCGACGTTGGCGAACACCTCGATGCGCATCCCATCGGCGGTACGGCCCTCGCGTTGCGCGGCAGCCCGCTCGCCCGCCAGCCGCTCGCGCCGCGTGGCGAGCGTGGCGCGCGCGGCGCGGAGCCGCGCCGGCGGCGGTTCGACCTCGAGCACGCCACGCTCCGCGTCCAGAATGAGCTCGACCCCCTCGCGCAGCGCGATCACCGCGGACCCGAGCGCCACCAGCGCGGGAATCTCCAGCGCCGCGGCGATGATCGACACGTGCGAGGTCGCCCCGCCCGCCGCCGTCGCGAGGCCCGCCACGCGCCCCGGATCGAGCGCCACGAGCTGGGACGGCAGGAGCTCGCGCGCGATCACGATGGAGTTCCCGGGCAGCGCGAGCGCCCCCGGCGGGCCCGCGCCGGTGAGCGCGAGCAGCACCTGAGTCTCGAGATCGAGGAGATCATCCACCCGCTCCCGCAGGCGCGGATCGGTGAGCATGTGCAGCTGCGCGGCGGCGGCGCGCACCGCCTCGCGCCAGGCAAAGCCGGCGCTGCTTCCTGCCGCGATGCGCACGCGCGCCGCGGCGAGGAGCTCGGGATCCTCGAGAAGCTCGAGGTGGGCCGCGGCGATCTCACCCGCAGCCCGTGCGCCTGCGCCCTCGCCGGCTTCCGTGGCGCGGCGCTCGAGACGGGCCCGCACCGCGCCGCGCGCCCGGTCGAATGCCTCGCTCTCGCGCCCCACGCCCGCGCCCGATTCGGCCACGGCGATCTCCGGCCGGCGCAGATGAAACGCCCGGCCGATCGCAAGACCCCGGCTCGCGATGACGCCCGGGAGCTCATCGCCCGGCGCGGGCGCGGCGGGTGCGGCACCGGCGGGAGGAGCGGCGGCGGCGACGGGCGGCGCGTGAGCGGCGGCCGCGGCGGCTCCCTTAGCCGGCGTTGCGGCATTGGCGCCGAGCACCGCGGCGAGCGCGCTCACCGCGAGCGCCGCATCGGGACCGGTGGCGCGGATCTCGATCTGATCGCCGTGCTGCACGCCGAGTGCCATGAGCGCCACGGTGCTGCGCGCGTTCGCCTCGCGTCCGCGCAAGGCGAGGCGCACGTCGGCGGCCAGATTCCTGAGCGAGGCGGCGAGCAGCGCCGCGGGGCGCGCATGGATGCCGTGCTCGAAGCCCACGGTTGCCTGTTGCACTGCTCCCGGGCCGGGAGCGGCGAGGGCCACGGCCGCGGCGCCGGAGCGCTCCGGCGCAAGATCCATGAGCGGATCGCCGACCTTGAGCTCGCGCCCCAGGACGCGCCGCACGATGCGAAAACCGCTGTCGGCGGTGATGATGACGGGCGTCAGGAGGCTCGGGGCGCGCCGCGCGAGCAGATCGAGATCGAAGCGCAGCAGCAGGTCGCCGGTGCGCACGCGCGCGCCCTGCGCCGCGGCCACCGTGAAGCCCTCGCCCCCGAGATTCACCGTGTCGATGCCGACGTGCATGAGGATCTGGCAGCCGCCCGCGGTGCGCAGCGTCACCGCATGGCGCGACGGGGCGACGAGCAGGAGCTCGCCGTCGCACGGGGCATGCAGCGTCCCCGCCGTCGGATCGATGGCGACACCATCCCCCAGCATCCGCCCGGCGAACACCGCATCCGGCGCCTCATCGAGCGGGGTGCTCCAGCCCGCGAGCGGCGCCGTCAGCGCGATCGCGCCCGGCCCGGACGCTGTCGTGTCGTCGCTCATTGTAAGAGCTGCACCCAGTCGATCGTCCACAGCGGATCCAGCGTCCGCTGCGTGAAGCGGAAGCACAGCGAGTGCGCGCCGCTCTGCCGGGGGAGCGCCGCGGCCGGCAGCACCGTCACCGCATCGTTGTCGGCCGCCGGTGCGAGCGGCAGCACCGCGATCGGCGCGCCGTCGCAGCGGTCGAGCCGTACCTCGAGCTCTCCGTCCGGCGTGCGCGGCGGGTTCAGGTGGATGGCTTCGATGTCCTTGCCGATCTGGAAGTTGAACGGTACCTGGCCCACCGCCGCGGTGAGCGAGGCTGCGTGCGTCAGGTCGGTCGCGGGTAGTATCCAGCAGGGGTCCATGATGTCGACGAGAAACACGGCACGGGGGCCTTGAAGCGGCGCGTCGTCCTCGAGATTCAGCACGAGCTTGCGCGAGCAGGCCTTCAGGTCCTGGCTGAAGTGGCGCTCGTAAGTCCCGACGCTGCGGGGAGGAGCGAACACGTCGTCGGAATAGCGGATGCCGGCTGCGCGATAGCGGTCGAACTCGGCGGCGAGCCGCGCCTCAAAGCTGTCCCAGTCGATGCTCGAGGCGCTCGACCAGGCGACCTCGGCGAGCGCCGCGGCGCGCGGCCAGGTCATGTAAGCCACGTTGGCCTCGGTGCGCACGTGCTCGGTCCAGAGGTTGGCCTGGACGCCCAGCACGTGCCCCTGTTCGTGGGCGAGCGGTCCGGGGAGCGGATCGAAGCGGTAGACGTCCTCGAGCGAGACCACCGTGCCGCGGCCCGGCGGCTCATCGGGTCCTGTGCCCTGGCGGTAGTCGAGATACAGGGTCGGCGAGGGCGAGAGCACCGTGTCGTGCCCGCGTGCCGCGGCCGCGATCGCGCCCTCGACCCCGCGCCACGACATAACCGCCGCATCGGGCGGCACGCCGCCCTCGAGTATCTCGTCCCAGCCGATCTGGCGGCGGCCATGCGCGGCCAGATACTTACCGAGGCGGGCGGTGAAGTAGCCCTGCAACGCCGCCTCGCTCGGCACGCCGAGCTCGCGCATGCGCGCCCGGATGCGCGCCGAGGCGCGCCACTGGTCCTTCACCGCCTCGTCGCCTCCGGTGTGAACGTACTCGCCGGGGAACAGCGCCATGACCTCACCGAGCACGTGCTCGAGAAAGGCGAAGGTGCCCTCCTCCACGTTGAAGAGATTGGGGTAGATCCCCCAGTCGGAGGGCACGGCGTTGGGCGGCTTCTCGAGAACGCCGAGCTGCGGGTACGCCACGATCGCCGCGGTCGCATGCCCCGGCACGTCGATCTCGGGAACGATCGTGATGTTGCGCGCGGCGGCGTGCGCCACGATGCGCCGCACCTGCTGCTGCGTGTAGTAGCCGCCGAAGAGGCGCGGCCGGTGGGTGGCGGGATCTATGTCGTGCAGCGCAGCCTCGCCCGCCGGCACGCGCCACGCACCGACCTCGGTGAGGCGCGGGTAGCGCTTGATCTCGAGCCGCCAGCCCTGATCGTCGGTCAGGTGCCAGCCGAGCACGTTCAGCTTGTGCAGCGCCATCCAGTCGAGGTAGCGCAGGATGAACTCGGGCGGCTGGAAATGCCGCACCGAGTCCAGCATCAGGCCGCGCCAGCGAAAGCGCGGCGTGTCGTCGATGCGCAAGGCGGGCAGCGCGAGGGCGCCGTCGACGAGGCGCTGCGCGCTGGCGAGCTGCCAGAGCGTCACGGCGCCGTAGAGGAGACCACGCGGCTCCCGCGCCGAGACCACCACCCGCGCAGGCAGCACCTCGAGCCGGTAGCTCTCGGGACTTGCGCCCGGCGCACCCGGATCGAGCACGAAATTGATCATGCCGCCTGCGGCGCGACCGTCGCCCTGCGCACGCACCTTGAGCGAGAGTCCGTGGCTCATCTTGAGGAGCTCGGCGAAGTAGGCCGCGAGGCGCGCGAGCTGCGGGTTCCCGGCGGTTCTCACCTCGACGCCCGCGCGGACCGCGAACGTCCCGGCCTGCGGCACCACCTCGGCGGGCATCGGAATGACATTGGCGAGCGGCTGCGGCGCCTCGCCGCCCGCCGCCGGCGCCGCACCCAGCCCGGATCCCAAGGCGGCTGCCAAGCCGCAAAGCGCGAGCCGCGCCCGCATCACTTTGCACTCTTCAGGCGCTGCGCAATCTGCTCGCGCAGCCGCTCGGTCTCGGCGGCGCTCAGGGACCCAAGCAGGCCGTGGCGGTGCGGCGGGATGTGGCCGGTGACCTCGCCCGGGTCGCCGAATACGTAGTGCTCGAAGAGCGCTCGCCAGGCCGCACGTGCCGGCGCCGGGAGCGTGCGCAGGTTGAGGATCGACGCGAGCAGCCCATCGAACCCCGAGACCGCGCCGACCGCGGTGCCGCCCAGCACATGCCACCAGTAGTTCACCAGGAGATTGAAGGGCTCGAGCGACTCGACGTGATGCCACCAGAGCGGCGGGATGTAGATGGCATCTCCCGGGCCGAGCTCGGCGCTCCGCGCCGCGGCGAGCGCCTCACGAAACTTCGGAAAGCGCTCGAAGTCCGGCTCGTGAAGCCTCACCAGCGACATAGGCGCCCCGGTGGGCGCGTAATCCAGTGGCCCGATGTAGAGGTTCGCGATCTGGTCCGGGGGAAAGAGCGTGAAGCGCCGCCGCCCGCTCACCACGCAGCCGATGTTGTGCCACTCATCGAGATGCGTCGGCGTCGTGATCGCGTTGCCGAGCCAGATGCGCGGCTCGACGGCCGCCTCGAGCACCGGGAGCGGATTGTCGGCGATGAAGCCCGGCAGACACTCACGGATCAGGGCGCTCTGCACCGCCACGGCGGGAGGGCGCGTAAAGCCTCCATAGCGCAGCACCTGCTCGGCCACCGAGCTGATCGAGAGGCGGTTGCGTACGAAGTTGAAGCCGTTCATCCCCTCGCTGTAGAAGATGCGCCCCTGCGCCTCGGGCGGCGTCATGATCGCGTCCACCGGCGTGCCGTTGTCGAGGCGGCGCAGGTAGTCGACCAGCGCGGGTGGTGAGCTGCGCCCGAGCGCCACGCTGCGCCAGTTGGCGGCGAGGCCGCGCAACACCGCCGGTTGCCACGCAGTGAACACTTCGCGGCGGATGGCCTCGTCCGAGAGACCCTGGTACTCGCGCATCGGGGTCGCGCCCGCCGTGGTACCGGATGTCGTGTGCATCGGGTGCGCCTCGGCCGCGCGGTACGGCATCAGAAGAAGTAGACCTGGAGCGACGGCCCGGCCCGGCGCGGCGCCATGTGGCCGAGCGCCGCGCGATGATCCGGGTAGTTGGCGGAGCTGCGCTCGATCAGGTCGTCGATCTCGGCCATCTTATAGATGCCTTCGCGCGCGTTCGGCGCGCGCAGTTGCCGCCGCTCGGGGAAGATGCCCATGCCGGCCATGATCGAGTACCACGAGAAGACCGGATAGCCCTTGCCGAGCAGCTGCTGGCCGACCGGGGCGGCGATTCCCTGGCCGGACATCCACAGCGCATACAGCTGCTTGAGCTCTTCCGAGAGGTTCATGTTGGCGGCGTTCGCGCGCCAGTATTCGCTGTCCCCGCGGCTGTTGGTCTTGTAGTGGGTGACGATGTAATCGCGCGTGCCTTCGAAGTGCGCGTTCACGCGCTCGTTGAAGCGCTGGTGCGCCGCCTCGCTCACATCACCCTTCTCCAGGAACTCGACGAAGGTCGCCGCCGTCTGCTGGATGAACAGCAGCGCCGTCGCCTCGAGCGGCTCGATGAACCCCTGCGCGAGCCCGACCGCGAGACAGTTCTTGTTCCAGTGGCGGGCGACGCGCCCGATCCGCATCTTGAGGTGCCGCGCCTCCACCTCCGACTCGAGGAGTCCCAGGTGCCGGCGCAGCTCGGTCTCCGCCTCATCCCTGGTGCAGAAGCTGCTCGAGTACACGTAGCCGTTGCCGTAGCGGTTGGTGAGGGGGATCTTCCAGGCCCAGCCGTGGCGCATCGCGGTCGACACCGTCTCCGGAGGGATCGAATCCCCGATGGGCGTAGGCAGCGCCACCGCGGCGTCGTTGAAGAGATTGCCGGAGAAGCTCACGTAGGGCGTGTGCAGCGCCTTCTCAATGAGCAGCCCCGCGAAGCCGCTGCAATCGACGAACAGGTCCGCCGCGATCGTCTCGCCCTCGCGGGTGCTCACCGAGGCGATCGAGCCGTCGGCGGCGAGGTTCGCGTGCGTCACGTGGCAGCTCGCGTAGCGCACGCCGCGCTCGAGCGCCTTCTTGTGCAGGAACTGCCCGAGCAGCACTGCATCGAAGTGATAGCCGTGCCAGATGTCGAAGGGGAAGCTCTCGGGAGCCTTCGGCGCGCGGCAGCGCGCGGCGAGCCGGGCGGATATGAAGAAGCGGTCGGGGTGGGCGTGCACATCGGCGCCATTCACCCGCGCGTCCACGTTGTGGACGAATTGCTTGAGCGTCAGATTGTCGAGCATGGAGGCGAAGGGGTGGAAATAGCGCTCGAAGCCCGGCCTGGTCGACCAGCCGTCGAAGGTGATGCCGCACTTGTAGGTCGCATGGCAGGCGGGCATCCACTCCGACTCCTCGATGCCGAGACTGTCGAAGAATCCGCGCAGCCAGGGAGTCGAGCCCTCCCCCACGCCGATGATGCCCACGGCCGGCGACTCGAGCAGCGTGATCTCGACGCCGCGCTCGATGAAGGAGCGCGCGAGGATCAGCGCCGTCATCCAGCCGGCGGTGCCGCCGCCGACGATGACGATGCGCCGCACCGGGGGCGGGCCCGCATGCGGATTGCGGCCCGTCGTCGGGTCGTAGGAATAGTTGAACAGCGTGGCGGTGGTCATGACTTCCGTCTGGACTGGCCGCGGGTGTGAGCTTCCCCACGGCACGTTACTCGCCCCGCTCCACACCCGCCAACCCCCGGCCCTCGGGAACGGGCGGCATTGCGCCGCCCGCTCCCCGGGCCCTCAGGCAGTCCTTCAGAGACTGAAGTGGAAGTCCAGGTAGTACTGCGAGCCGTTCTTGTAGAACGCGCGTGGCTGGTCCGTGTTCAGCGCGTAGTACTTGAGGGTCGGGTTGTTGAGGTTCAACCCGGTGAGCGTGATCGAGAACGACTTGTTCACCTGGTAGGCGAGCGTGGCGGCGAGCGTGCCGATGTCGTCCTGGAAGAACGCCGTGTTGCGGTCGAGGCCGCTGTAGAACGCCGAGCGGAAGTTGTAAGCGAGGCGCGCGCTGAAATTCGCCGTCTCGTAGTACGCCAGCAGGTTGTAGGTGTTCTTCGAGGTGCCGACCAGGGTGTCGCCGGTCCCACTGGCAGCGGTGACCTGCGAAGTCTGCACGCCGTCCGCGTAGGTGTAGTTGGCACCGACGCCGAAGTTCTCGGTGATGGCCTGCTGATAGTTGAACTCCGCACCCCACACGCGGCCGTCGGCGTTGATCGGCACCGTGACCAGGTAGGGCGCCGGGAAGCCGTTCGGGTAGGTGGTGTTGAAGTTGGTGTACGTCGCGTTGATGGTGCCGTACGAGATGTAGTCATGCAGGTTCATGTAGAACGCGGTCGCCGACAGGATCGACTTCGGCGCGAAGTACCACTCGAGTCCCGCATCGAGGTCGGTCGAGATGACCGGCTTCAGGTTCGGGTTGCTGCCGCTCGCGGAGCCCGGCGGGGAGGTAGGCCCGGCAGGCGGCGCCCCGAGGGACGTCGAGCCGGCGAGCGCCGAGTAGTCCGGCCGCGCCATGGTCTGCGAGGCGGCGAAGCGCCCCACCAGATCCGGGCTGATGTCCCACTTGAGATTGGCGCTCGGCAGGATGTCGTTGTAAGTGTTGTCGGTCGTCACCTGCGTGTACGGTCCGAACGCGGAGGTGGTGATGACTCCCGGCGGAGGCGTCGCCGGGTTGGGCACGTTGACGCCCACGTTGTTGATGATGCTTTCCTTGGTCTGCACGAAGCGCACGCCGACGTTGCCGGACCAGTTGCTGCCCTTGAAGTCCGCCTGCACGTAGGCCGCGGCGTCCTTCTCCTCGAGCCCGTAGTCGGAGGTCCAGTCGGCGCGGGTGACCGGGTCGCGGTTCGTGAAGGCCTGGTCGTAGGCCGCGAGCTGCGCCGGCGACCAGTACCAGACGTTGTTCGGGAACACGCCACCCAAGCCGTTGCCGAAGGCGCTCGGGTAATTCTGGTTGCCGATCGGATAGTTGCTGGGGCTGGTGGAGCCGGGCACAGCAAAGTTGGGACCCTGGCCGATCACGCCCCAGAGGTGGCGCTGGTGATCGGCGTAGCGCGCCCCGAACTTGAAGTCCGTGAAGGTGCTGTTGTCCGTGGTGAAGGCGCCGTCGATCTTGCCCCAGGTCTCCTTGTCGAGCACGTCCAGGTTCTGGTCGCCGAAGATCCAGCTGAACGCCACCGGCACGCCGCCTGGCGACGGCGTCGTATTGACGGCGCTGCCGAGGTTCCAGTTCCCAGCGCTGGTGATGCCGTTGAGCGCGTAGCCAGCGCCGGTGCCCTGAGCCGGCACGGTCTCGGACACGTCCTGGTTGGGCGTCAGGCCGTGACCGCTCGAGATTCCCAGCTGTCCGAGGAACTTCAGGTGGTCGGTCGCGGTGATGTGGATGTCGAGGTTGCCAAAGTTGGTGTCCGAGCCCTCGCCGGGACGCGAGATCTGGTCGTAGACGCCGTAGTTGACGCCCGCCTGCGGCGCGAAGGTCGCGCTGGTGAGCGTGCCGTTCTGCACCACGTAGCCGGGGCTCGGCGCCTCGCCGGCGCCGCCATTGATGATATTGCTGCCCCAGAAGAGGTAGTTGTCGTTGACGTTGGTCGCCGAGAGCTTGGAGAGGAATCCCGAACCATCGAGCAGCACGTTGTCGTTCGCCTGCCATTCGACTTTGAGCAGACCGCCACTGCGCTTACGCTCCTGCTGGAAGAACGCCGAGCCGATCAGGTCCGGATACCAGACGTTGGCGAGATTGGGGTTGGCCGTCGCCATCGGCGAGGTGGGGGAGATCTGGCTGTAGCCGAGGAGCTCCTGGCCCTGGCGCTGCTCGTGGCGCTGCTCGTAGAAGAGCTGCAGCAGCACGCCGAAGTTGTGGGCGTCGTTTATCCAGTTGCCGAGCGCATTGAACTGCGGGTCGGTCGTGCCGGGGAGATTGGCGTACACCGCGCCCGCGTCCGCCTCGAGCGTCTGCGATTTCTGAAAGTCGAGCGGCCTGCGCGTATGGATATCGACGTTGCAAGCGACCCCACCCTCGAGGAAATTGGCCTCGGAGCTCATGTTGACCACGACTTCCTTGACGAGCTCGGACGGCAGCAGGGTGTAGCTCACGCTGCGGCCGACGGTGCCGGTCTGGTCGAGCACGAACCAATCGCCGGAGGCGACCATATGGCCGTCGATCGTGGTCTGCGCAAGACTCGGGTTGGTGCCGCGGCAGCTCACGCGGTCGGCTTCGTCGAAGCCGCCCTCGTTGGCGCCGGCGGAGCTGATCGTGACACCGGGCAGGCGCTGCAGCGCATCGGCGACGTTCTTGTCCGGCATCTTGCCGATGTCCTCGGCCGTCACCACCTCGGTGACGTTCGCGGCGGCGCGCTTCTGCGCGAGCGACTGCTCCATCGAGTAACGGATGCCCGTGACGACGACTTCCTGCAAGTCGCCGGGCTTGGAAGCCTGGTCGGCGCCCGCGGCCTGAGCCGGGAGCGCGCCGTCACTCGGTGGCTGCACCACCGTCTGCGCATGCAGCGCCGCGCTCTCCCCGAACAGTGCCATGGCGACTGCCGTTCCGATCAAGGTCGACCGTGCGATTCTCATGATTTACCCACCCCGAATGTTTGTCGTTAGCCTGTGCACGTAGGGAAAGACCGCCGCACCCCCGCGAGACCCCGGGGCGCGCGTGCCGAGCGTCCCTTGGGTGGTCCTTATAGCAGGACCAGTTACATGCCAATATAGTACCAATATGCAAGAAACGCTATACCCTTACATACCAAGTGTATCTACGGCATTTTTTACAAGACAAAACAGATTGTTGGGTGGCAGAGTGTCTTTTGCTCGCAACAGAACTGGTATTGTAGTGGTAGCATGATGCCTCTCGCGGCATCGCTCGGAGAAGCGCCTTGACGCTGCTATCACAGACGGTCGGCAAACTCGACGACAAGAGCAGCCTGCCGCTCTATCAACAGCTGCAGCGCGCACTGCGCCAGGCCATCGAGACGCGCGTGTTGGGTCCCGACGATGCCCTGCCGCCGGAGCGCGAGCTCGCCGAGGACTTCAGCGTCTCGCGCATCACGGTGCGCAAGGCCATCGAGGGACTGGTCGGCGAGGGACTGCTGGTGCGCCGTCAGGGCTCGGGCACCTTCGTGCTGGCGCGCGTCGAGAAGAACTTCTCCAAGCTCACCTCGTTCTCCGAGGACATGCGCGCGCGCGGACGCAATCCGCGCAGCGTGTGGCTGCGCAAGGCGGCCGGCACCGTGACCCCGGAGGAAGCGCTCACGCTGCGCGCGAGCCCCGGCACGCCGGTGTACCGCTTCCACCGTATCCGCTTCGCGGACGATGCGCCGATGGCACTCGAGTACGCCACCATCCTCGCCTCCTGCCTGCCGTCGCTCGAGTCGGTCGAGTCCTCTCTATATGCGGCGCTCGAGCGTGCCGGCAATCGTCCGGTGCGCGCGCTGCAGCGGCTGCGCGCCGTGCTGTTCACCGCCGAGCAGGCCGAGCTCCTGCAGGCGGCGGAAAAAGACGCGGGCCTGCTGGTCGAGCGTCTCGGTTTCCTGCAGGACGGGCGCGCCGCCGAATTCACCCAATCCTACTATCGTGGCGACATCTACGATTTCGTCGCTGAGCTCAGCATCGCCACGTGACCACGAGGGAAGCGAGCACCCGCATGTACGGCGAGGCGGCGCAGGCACCCGCCGTGGTGCGCGCGCAGCTCGCGGCCAACGCCGAGCGCGTCGCGCGCCTCGCCGAGCGGCTGCGGCAGGCGCCGCCGCGTGCGGTCCTCACCTGCGCGCGCGGCAGCTCCGATCACGCCGCCACCTTCGCCCGCTACCTGATCGAGACGCGCTTAGGAATCCTGACCTCATCGGCCGCCCCCTCGGTGAGCTCGGTATACGAGGTCACCCCGGACCTCGTGGGTGCGGTGATGATCGCCATCTCGCAATCGGGCGCGAGTCCCGACCTGCTCGCCGCGGTGAGCCGCGCACGCAGCAACGGCGCGCGCATCGTGGCGATGGTGAATGCGGAGAGCTCGCCGCTCGCGCAGCTCGCCGATGACCTGATTCCGCTCGGCGCGGGACCTGAGCTGAGTGTCGCCGCCACCAAGAGTTATATCGCCTCGCTCGCCGCCGTCGTGCACCTGGTCGCCAGCTGGGCGCGTGATACCGAGCTCGCAGCGGCCCTCGCGAGCGCGCCGGCCGCGCTCGAGCGCGCCTTCGCGCTCGACTGGAGCGCGGCGGTCACGAGCCTCACGAATGTCAATAACCTCTACGTGATCGGGCGCGGCCTCGGGCTCGGGGTCGCGCAGGAAGCGGCGCTCAAGTTAAAGGAAACCTGCGGATTGCATGCCGAGTCGCTCTCCGCCGCGGAGCTGCGCCACGGCCCCATGGCGCTGGTGCGCGCGCACTTTCCGCTGCTGATCTTCACGCAGGACGACGAGAGCCGCGCCGGAGTGGTACAGCTCGCCGGCGAGCTCGCCGCACAGGGCGCCGCGGTGCTCATCGCCGGCACCGAGGTGGCGCAGACCACGGTGCTCCCGACCGAGAGCGCGCACCCGGTCATCGAGTCGCTGCTCCATGCGCAGAGCTTCTACCGCATGGCGAATGCGCTGTCGCTCGCCCGCGGCCGCGACCCCGACCGTCCGCCGAATCTTTCCAAGGTGACTGAGACCCTCTGATGAGCGTGGCAATCGTCAACGGGCGCATGCTGCTCGGCGCCGGACACGACACCGAAGGGCTCACCGAGGGGCGCGCCGTGCTGATCGCCGACGGCCGCATCAGCGACGTCGTGGACGCCTCCGACCGGCGCGTCCGGCGCGCGCGCCAGCACGACCTCGAGGGAGCGCTGCTGCTGCCCGGATTCATCGACTCGCAGGTGAACGGCGGCGGCGGCGTGCTCTTCAACGACTCGCCGAGCGTCGATGCCATCCGCACGATCGGCCGCGCTCACCGCCGCTTCGGCACCACGGGCTTTCTGCCGACACTCATCAGCGACGATCTCGACGTGGTCGCGCACGCCATCGCCGCGGTCCGCAGCGCGATCGAGAGCGGCGTGCCGGGAGTGCTCGGCATTCACATCGAAGGACCGTTCCTCAACGTCGAGCGCAAGGGCGTGCACGATCCCGCCAAGCTGCAAAAGCTCGACATCAGCGCCGTCGGGCTCCTCACGTCGCTCCGTACCGGCAGGACGCTGGTGACGCTCGCGCCCGAGATGACGACTCCCGAGATCATCAAGGGGCTGGTGGCGGCCGGGGTTGTGGTGTCTGCAGGTCACACCAACGCGACCTACGCGCAGATCACGACCGCGCTGCGCCACGGGCTCACCGGCTTCACACACCTCTTCAATGCCATGTCGCAGCTGACGGGCCGCGAGCCGGGCACGGTGGGCGCGGCGCTCGAGGATACCGCGAGCTGGTGCGGCATCATCGTCGACGGCCTGCACACCAGCCCCGTGGTGCTGCGCATCGCGCTGCGCTGCAAGCCGCGCGAGCGCTTCATGCTGGTGACGGACGCGATGCCGAGCGTCGGCACCAACGTCACCTCCTTCGAGCTGCAGGGACGGCGGATCCTGGTGTCCGGCAGCGTGTGCGTCGACGAGGACGGGCGCCTCGCCGGCTCCAACATCGACATGGCGAGCTGCGTACGTAACGCGATCGAGATGCTGGGCGTGTCGCTGCCGCAGGCGGTGCGTATGGCGAGCCAGTGGCCGGCCGAGTTCCTCGGCTTGAGTCACGAAACCGGCCGCATCGCCGCGGGCTGTCGCGCCAACCTCGTGGCCGCCGACGATCAGTTGCGGGTCCTCGAGACCTGGATCGACGGTCGCTCGACGCAGGATAACGGCAGCTAGACGCAGCGCACCCTCCCGCCCGGCAGCGGCCTTGAGGCATCATGGGCCCTGCATGACGCCGGCCCCGAAGCCTCTTCGTGCGCGCACGCGCTGCGCGGTGCTGGCCGCCGCGTTGGCCGGCACCGGCGTGCCCGGCTGTACGCAGTCGCCCGGCACCACACTCCCCGCCGGCGCGACGCGCGAGGCAGCCGCGAACGAGCTCGCCGTGGACGGAGTACGGCTGCGCGTCGAGCTCGGCGCCGGCGACTTCAATGCGGGAAACGACGCGCTGCTTGCCTGGGTGCGCCGTTCCGCCGGGATCGTCGCCGCCTACTACGGCGGCTTCCCGATGCCGCGAGCCACGATCGAGCTGCGCCCCGGACCCGGGGCCGGCGTGCAGGGCGGCAGCACCTACGCGAACCCGGACGCGCTCATCCGCGTGCGGGTCGGACGCGAGGTGACGGAAGCGCAGCTCGCCTCCGACTGGGTGATGGTGCACGAGATGACGCATCTGGCGCTGCCCGACGTTGGGCCCGAGCACGCCTGGCTCTCGGAAGGGCTCGCGACCTACGTTGAAGGCATCGCGCGGGTCCAGGCCGGAAATCGCAGCGAAGAGGACGTCTGGGCGGAGGAGCTGCGCCAGATGCCGCGCGGGCTTCCGCAGCCAGGCGATGAAGGCCTCGATAGCACCCATACCTGGGGACGCACCTACTGGGGCGGCGCGATGTTCTGTCTGATGGCCGACGTCGACATCCGCCGCCGCACCCACGACGCGAAGGGGCTGCAGGATGCGGTGCGCGCCATCGCGCGTGCGAGCGGGGGACTCAAGGCCGGGTGGCCGATCGAACGCGTGCTGGAGACCGGCGATGCGGCGGTCGGCACCCGCAGCCTCGAGGATCTCTACGCGCGCATGAAGGATTCCGACTACGCGCCGGACCTCATCGCTCTGTGGCGCGAGCTCGGCGTCGTGGCGGACGGCGACGGGGTGCACCTCACCGACGCCGCCTCGCTCGCCGACGTCCGCCACGCGATCATGACGGGAACGAAGCCGCGGTCATAATCCGTGCAGCGCGGGTGCGCCGCGCACAATTTCATACACTTGTCACACGCAGGCGACATTGCGGCGCCCTGGAACTTGGGACATCATCGGTGGGTCTCACGGAGCACAGGGATTTGCATGGCGCCCCGTCGAACTGCACCGCTTGCTGCTTCGCTCGTCGCACTGGCCGCCGTGCTCGGGGGCTGCTCGACGCGCACCAACGTGGCGGCCACCGGCAACAGCCCCTCGCTCTACACCCACGTATACATCACCACGCAGGCGGTATGGTTCAACAGCAGCGCCAGCGCGGGGCCCGACGACAGCGGCTGGGCGCAGTTCCCGCTCTCGACACCGGTTACGATCGATCTGGTCGCCGACTCCGCCGGTAATTTCGCGAATCTGGCGACCGATCTGAAGGTCGCTCCCGGCTCCTATGGGCAGGTGCGCTTCATCCCCGTCGATGCCTCGACGCCGCTCACGGTCTCGGCGCAGACACTCGGCGCCCGGTACAACATGGAAGCCGATTTCGTCGACAGCGGTGGCGTCACGCACCAGCTGCCACTCGAGCTCCTGAACCCGGACAAGGGGCTCGGGATCCAGACCTCCTTGAGCGTTCCCTTCGGCAATATCGGCGCAGCCCTGGGCGGCGGCTTGGGCTCCTCGGCTGCCACCACGCCGGTCGCCACGACCGGCACCACGACCGGAGCGACGTTCGGCACGACCCCAGGCATTACGACGAGCCCGACCACGACGGGCACGTCGACCACGACCTCAGAATTCGCCCTGACCTTTGACGGGACGCGTGACCTCACGGCGTTCACTTACGGAGGAGCGAGCGGCGTGCTGCTGAGCTCGCACGTGAGCGCCTCCGACCTGTCGCAATCAGGCGGCATCCAGGGGACGCTCACGCTCACGAATTTCACGGGGCTCACGAGCACGAACGGGACGCCGGGCCTCGAGGTGAGCGCGGAGTCGCTGAGCGCGGACGGCACGCGGCACTTCGTCGTAGCGCGCGCGCCGGTGGCCTCCGACGGCACCTTCACGCTCTACCCGCTGCCCACCAGCACCGCGAGCTTCAACGCGCTCGGCAACAACACCACAAACCTGACGAGCTACGACCTCGTGATCCACGGGCCGGGGATCGCGACCATCATCATCAAGAACGTCCAGATCCCGCCCGTCAGCCCCCCTTCGTCGGGCTTCGGCTCGGGCTTCGGAACGACGGGCACCGCCACCCCCGCGATCACGACCCCGACCACGACCTCAACAATCGGCACCAACCCGGACACCACGCCCGTCACGCCGACGAATCTGGTCTCGGTAGGAACCCTGGTACCGCGCGCCGCCGGCACCTACACCGCCAATGTCGCCACCGCCGCAGGCGCCCCGCTCCCCGCGGGCTCCGAGGTCGACTTCTACCAGACGCTGCCTTCCTCGGGCGAGGTCCCCTACGTCATCGAGGCAGCGCCCATCGATCCCTTCAACCAGGTACTCGCCAACGCGCAATCGTTGTCCACCGGCACGGTGGATTCGGGGACGTATGTCTCGAGCGGCGCTACCATCACGGTGGTGAGCGCGGCCGCCGCCGAAGGCGCGGGCACCTACCAGGTGGCCGCGAGCGCGCCGCTCTATGCCGACGGACTGCTCGGCATCACGGTGGCCGCGCCGACGACATCGGGCGTCACGACGGCCGGACCCGTGACCGTCGGCACGCTGGCACTCGCCTCCGGCAACTCCGCCGCCTCGGTCGCTGCCTCGGTGCAAGCGGCGAGCGCCGGCAAGTACGATCACGGCGAGCTCATGCTGAGCCAGAACGGCCAGCTGATCGCGAGCGCACCGCTCGATGCAGCGCTCGCGGCAGGCAGCGGCACCGTACAGCTCGCCGGCCTCCCCGGCGGCACGCCGAGCAGTATCTACTACGTCTCGGTGCGGGTCTGGAACTCGAGCGACCCCCCCGGAACACTGGCGCGCCAGTGGTACCCGGAAGCCGTCGACCTGCGCGGCGCCACCTCCGCGAACGTCCAGCTCAGCATCAATTGAGCCCGGGAAACCGGTACACTAGCCGGTTTGGGGGTCTCAAGACCCACGTAAGTCACTGTAATCACGGAACGGAGCCCCGCATCGGCGTCTCTAAGGACGGGTGCGGCACTTATGGCGCCGCCTGAGATTCGTTGAAGGGGATAAAGCCTGATGACAGCCGTTCGTGTCCGCCTGATGAGGCGGCTCCTGTGGGTCTCGTGCGCCTTGGGTCTGGGCGGGGCTGCGCTCCTCGCAAGCTGCAGCGGCTACAACAACATCGTCTATGGCACCGCGGTCGTGACCATGAGCGATGTGAGCGGGGACTTCACCAGCTACATCGTCAATATCGACTCGATCACCCTCACCCGCAACGACGGCTTGCTTTACCCGATGCTCTCCCAGCCCCAGACGGTCGATCTCGTGAAGCTCCATGACCTGAACGAGCTGGTCCAGGCGCCGGCCGTTCCCGTCGGCACCTATACCACGCTCACCCTGGTGCTCGACTTCAGCTTTCCGGAGATCAGCGTGAACGTCAACGGAGTACCGACGGCCGCCTCCGCCGTCGACCCCCTCGGCGCCGCCATGACGGTCGCCACCCTCACGGTGAACTTCGATCCAAACAATCTTCTGGTCATCAACAGCGGCGTCAGCACCCGGCTGGCGATCGACATCAACCTGGCGGCCTCCAACACCATCAATCTCAGCGCCTCGCCGCTCACCGTTACGGTCCAGCCCTTCATGACCGCGACGGTGGCGCCCGCGGATCAAACGGTCATGCGTGCCCGCGGGATCTTCGTGCTCGCGCAGCCCTCGAGCAACGACTTCATCGTCAATATGCGCCCGTTTGTCGACGAGATCAGCGCGCTCGGCGCGCTGACCATCAACACCACGAGCTCCACCTACTTCAACATCAACGGCGTCACCTACACCGGGGCGGCGGGACTCGCCGCGATGCAGAGCCTGCAGATCAGCACCCCGATCGCGACCTACGGCACTCTGGGAAGCCTCGCGACCATCACCCCGAGCTTCAACGCGACCGCGGTGTACGCCGGAACGAGTCTCGAGGATCCACTCGCGGATTTCATCACCGGCACCGTCAGCGCGGTGAGCGGGGATACCCTCACCCTGAACGGCGCGAGCTACTTCTACGCGAGCTCCCTCATCGGCACCGGCCTGCCCCCCTTAACCTACCTCCCGAGCATCCCGGTCACCGTGGGCTCGGGTACGATGGTGAGCGAGGACGGGGTGGCGGCGAGCGGGCTCACCGCGCAGTCGATCTCCGTGGGCCAGCTGATCACCGTCTCCGGACAGCGCAATCTCAGCAGCGCTGGCCTCCCGACCTCGCTGGATGCCACCCAAGGCCAGGTGCGGCTGCTGCCCACGCCCGTGTGGGGCACACTCAACTCGGCCGTGGCCGGCAGCATGTCACTCAACGTGCTCTCGATCGGTAACTTCGAGCCGAACGCCCTCACCTTCACGGGCACCGGCACCGCTTCGGCCAACGACGCCGTCCCCGCGAGCTACGCCGTCAACACCCCCGGCATCGATGAGAGCGCCACGAGCGCCGGCACCCTGCTGCAGAGCTTCGGCATCGTCGCGCCATTCGGCTCCGCCCCGCCGGACTTCACCGCGAGCTCGGTGACCCCCGGCAACTCGACGCCACAGACCCTGGTCGTGGAATGGGAGAACGGCGGAGCCGCGAGCCCGTTCTCGAGCGCGAGCAGCGCCGGGCTGGTGGTCGACTTGAGCAATGCGAACCTGAGCAGCACCATCCGCTATATCGCGACCGGACCGACCCAGACGGATCTGACGACGCTGCCGGCGAGCCCGACGATCGTGTTCGCCACGGGAAGCACGCTCACGCTCGCGGTCGGCCCGCAAATCGTCAGCAGCGTTGAGACGATCGAGGTCTTCAACAGCGCGAGCGGTTTCGCCACAGAGCTCTCGAGCGCGCTGAACGGCACCAATCTGGTCTACCGGCTGGTGTGCGTCGGCCAGTACTCGAGCGCCACCAACACCTTCACCGCGACGCAGGTAGCCGTTAACCTGTAGGACACGCCTCCAACCTAAGGCGGAGCCGCACATGCCCTGGAAACGGCGCCCTTTCACCGGCGGCACCCTCGAGCGCGCGCGCACCATCGCCGACCTGCGTGAGCTCGCACGCCGCCGGGTGCCGGGCCTGGCGTTCGAGTACGTCGAGGGGGGCGCGGAGGACGAGAGCACGCTGCGCCGCAACCGCGCGGCCTTCGAGCCGCTGCGTCTCCTGCCGCAGACCCTCGTCGACACCTCCCGCCGGCAGCTGCGCACCACGATTCTCGGGGCGCCGGCGGGGGCACCGCTCGTCATCGCGCCCACCGGGCTCAACAACATGTTGCACCCGGAAGGCGACCTGGCGCTGGCGCGCGCGGCCGCGCGGCGCGGGATCCCTTTTACGCTGAGCTCGCTCTCGACGACTCGCCTCGAGGAGGTCGCGACGCGTGCCGGCGGGCGCCTCTGGATGCAGCTCTACGTGCTCAAGGACCGGGCTATCGCGCGCGACATCATGCAGCGCGCCGCGGCCGCGGGTTATGAAGCGCTGGTGTTCACCACGGATGCCAACGTCTTCGGCAGCCGCGAATGGGACCAGCGCAACTTCAGCGCACCGGGGCGCCCCACGGTGCGCGCCGCGCTCGATACGCTGCGCCACCCACGCTGGCTGTACCACATGCTGGTGCGCTACGGCATCCCGCGTTTCCGCAACGTCGAGTCGTTCCTGCCGCCCGGCAAGGCCAGCGCGGTGGGCGGCAGCACCGTTCTTCCCGGGCTGTTCGAGGCGACCATCACTTGGGACGACATCGCCTGGATCCGGCAGTTCTGGCACGGCAAGCTGCTCATCAAGGGCGTGCTGACCGCAGCCGATGCCGAGCGCGCCCTGGCGCTGGGCTGCGATGGGATCGTGCTCAGCAACCACGGCGGCCGGCAGCTCGATTACTGCGTGGCGGCGATCGAGGTGCTCCCCGAAGTCGTGGCCGCGGTGCGCGGGCGACTGCCGATCGTGATCGACGGCGGCTTCCGCCGCGGCACCGACATCATCAAAGCGCTGGCGCTCGGCGCTGAGGCCGTGATGCTCGGGCGCGCGACGCTCTACGGCCTCGGCGCCGGGGGCGAAGCCGGCGTCGCGCGTGCGCTCGAAATGCTCTGCACCGAGACCGATCGGGTGCTCGGCATGCTGGGCTGCAACTCGGTGAGCGAGCTTAAGCCCGCGCATGTGCGCCGGAGCTGAATGCTCAGCGCTCGGGAGACTTGAGGAGCTCGGCGAGCTCATCCTTCCACAGCGCCGCGACGGTGTGAGACCCATGGCCGCGGGTGCGCTCGCTGTAGGGGATCAGGATGGCGCGGCCGTGCGGCACACGTTTGATCTCCCGCTCGAGAATGCCGAGCTCCGGGGGATTGATCAGGTCGTCGGCGGAGTTGATGGCCAGCAGCGGCGCCTGGATCTGCTCGAGCCCCGGTCCGGGGTCATAGTCGTGGGAAGCCTCGACCGCGTACAGCATGTCGTTGGCGTCGTGGGTCTTCAGGTTCTCTTCGAGGTAAGTCTCGATCACCTGGTCCGCCCGCGCCAGCGTCGGCGCCTCCGCCTGCCGCAGCACCGGATTGCTGCCCACCAGCCACAGCATCTCGAGCGCGGTCCGCAGCGATGCTGGCTCGCTCGTGTAGTCGCCGCCCTTCCACGCAGGATCGTTGCGGATCGCATCGATGACGGTGCGCCGCCACACCCGGTTGCGGCCGGAAATCTGCGTCGGCAGGCTCGCGAGCGGCATGAGTGCATCCATGAAATCCGGATGCTGCTCGCCCCACAGCCAGGTGTGCATGCCGCCCATGGAGGTGCCCATGACGAGGCGCGCATGATTCACCTTGAGCCCCTGCGTGAGCAGCAGGTAGTCCGCCTGCACCATGTCGTTGTAGCCGTAGTGCGGGAAGCGCGCGTGCAGCCCGTCGCTCGGCTTAGCAGACTTTCCGTGGCCGATGCCATCCGGCAGCACGATGTAGCAGCGCATCGCATCGAGCGGCTGGCCCGGGCCGAACAGCTCCCCGGCAAAGACCGGGTTGATGAACTGCGCGCCGCTCCCCCCGGTGCCGTGCATGATGAGCACCGCGTTGCGCACCACGCCGTGGGCATCGGTGCGCGGAGCACCGAAGGTACGGTAGTGGATGCGCAGCTCGGCGAGCGACTCCCCGGAGGCGAACTTGAAGTCGCGAATGACGTAGTCGCCCTCGAACGCCGGGTAAGCGACGGCTGCCTGCACGGTGAGGAGCAGTGCTCCCAGCAGGCTCGCCACGCAGTGTGTTCTCACGCTCATGCTCCCTTGAGTCGGTTCCTCACCCACTCGTCGATCACGCGCTCGAGCACCGCGAGCGGCATGGGCGCGGCCGAGAGTCCGGCGTCGTGGAAGTCACGGATGTCGAACTTAGGTCCCAGCCGGGCACGGGCGTCGGCGCGCAGCTTGAGCCAGCGGGTCTGGCCGACCTTGTAGCTGGCCGCCTGACCCGGCCAGGTGCAGTAACGCTCGATCTCGGTCGTCATGCCGCTACGAACCTCGCCGGTGGTCTCCACCATGTAGTCGATCGCGCGCTCACGGCTCCAGCCCTTGGCGTGAATGCCGGTATCGACGACGCAGCGCGCCGCACGGAACAACAGCGACTGCAGCATCCCGAGCCGGCCGAGGGGGTCCGAGTCGTACATTCCCATCTCATCGCACAGCTGCTCGGCGTACACCGCCCAGCCCTCGGTGTTGGCCGAGAAGCCGCCGCCGGCTTTGCGGATCAGCGGCAGCTGCGGCATCTCCAGCACCAGCGCCAGCTGGAAGTGGTGCCCGGGCTCGGACTCGTGGTAGACGAGCGTCGGCAGTCTCCAGCGCGGCCGCTCGCTGGTGTCTCGCAGATTGATGTTGAAGACTCCGGGGCGCGAGCCATCGAGCGCGGGGCGCTCGTAGTAGCCGCCGGGTGCCCCGGCTTCCGTGTAAGCAGGCACGCGGCGGATCTCCACCGGCGCTTTGGGCATGACGCGGAAGTACTTGGGCAGATGCGGCTGCAGCTGCTTGATGCGGCCGTTGCAGTAGTCGAGGATCTGCTGCCGGCCCTCCTCGGTGTTCGGATAGAGGTACTTGGGATCCTTGCCAAGGGCGTCGGCGCGCTCGGCCACGGTGCCGTTCGTGAGCCCCTGAGCCTTGAGGATCACCTCCATCTGCGCGGTGAGATCCTTCGCCTGACTCAAGCCCAGCTCGTGGACCTCATCCGCCGTCATGTCGGTGGTCGTGCCCTCGCGCAGCGCCACCTCGTAGAGCTCACGACCCTGCGGCAGGTGGCCGACACCGGCCTCGTGCTGCGCCCTGGGCCGCAGCTCCCTGAGTGCCGCGGCCTGCCGATCGAGCGCGGGATAAATCTCATCGGCGACGATGCGGGCGGCATCCGCGCCCCAGTCCCCGCCGAGCCCGAGCTTCTTCGTGCGCGTCGCGATCGAGGTCGAGAGGATCGAGTCGGCGGCGGCGGCGCTGCGCAGGATCTTCATCTGCTCGAGCGTGCGGTCCACGATGAAGTCCGGCGGGATCACTTTGAGCCCGGCATCGTGACGCACCCGCTCGGTCTCCTGATCGAGCACAACCGCAAACGCCTTGAGGCGCGCGAGATAGGCCTCCGCATCCTCCTTGTTCGTGATGCGGTGCTGGCGGTCGAGGAAAGTCGGCACGCTCTGGTAGTGGCCCGTCAGCTGGCTCACCACGTAGGGCCGCACGCCCTCGCCGTATGCGAACGGCGCGTAGCGCTCGGCGGTCACCAGCTGAAACATCACGGTGTCGTAGTTGGCGCGATCGGCGCCGGTCACCGAGTTGCGGTCGAAGGCCTCCAGGCTCTTGAGCTGCGCGGCGCTCTGCCGCTTGTCCTCGCCTACGCCGGCGAGCGATGCATCGCCGAGCCTGGCTCTGGCCCAGGCGTACTTGCCGGTGTCGAGCCCGAGGCTCGTCAGCAGCTGCGGGCGGCGGCTCAAGCGCTCGTCCATGAATACATCGAAGAGCGCATCGAGCCGCGCCGCGGGCGTGCCTGCGCTCGCGGCCTCCGCGGCCTGCGGCGTGCGCGCGAGCGAGGCAGCCACCGAGGCGGCAATCAACGAGCCTGCTACCGTGATGAATTGCCGGCGATCGATCACGAGAAACACTCCTTGCGCAGCCCTCGAGGCGTGCGCTCCGCTTGCAACTTTCGCTGGCGGCCGCGCGGGCCGGCACCCCTCACGCGGCCAACGTGCCTTTCTGCTTGGCAGAATGGGTCGCGATCAGATCCATCAGCCCCGGCGAGAGGCAGTCGTACGGCTCGAGCTTCAGCTCCTTCAGGCGCGCGCGCACTTCGCCCATCTTCGCGGGCTGGAACCCGGACTCGATGATCGAGGAGACGAAGGCGGCAAACTCCGGCGCGGACCAGCCGCTGTCCTTCGAGAGCTCGGTGTGCACGAAGTCAAAGCCATAGAAGGGATGGCTCTTGTTCTCGATGCGGCCGTACAGGTGCGCGCCGCACGCGGTGCAGGCGTAACGCTGGATCGGCGCCTTCTCGTCGACGATCCTGAGCTTGTTGCCGTTGGCGGTGACGGCGAGCTTGTCGCGCCCGATCACGGCGACCATGGAGAACAGCGCCCCCTTGGGCTTCCAGCACTTGCTGCAGCCACACACGTGGTTAAAGGCGGTGTTGCCCTTGAGCGTGATGGTCACCGGTGCGGAGCTGCACAGGCAGCTGAGCGTCCCGCCGGCGAAGTCGGTCTTGCCGGGCTTCACGCCGCCATCGACGGCCGGATGAATCTTGGTAGCCATGAGCGTCTCCTGCGTTCGCGATTGTGGGTTGTGGGCGGCAGGCAGCCTCGGGCTGCCTGCGCGCGCCGTCAGAACGTGACCACCGAGCGGATCGACTCGCCCCGGTGCATGAGATCGAAGGCGTCGTTGATCTTCTCGAGCGGCATCACATGAGTGATCAGGTCGTCGATGTTTATCCTCTTGTCCATGTACCAGTCGACGATCTTCGGCACATCGCTCCGGCCGCGTGCGCCGCCGAACGCGGTCCCCTTCCATACGCGTCCCGTGACCAGCTGGAAAGGCCGGGTCTTGATCTCCTGGCCGGCCCCGGCGACCCCGATGATGACCGACACGCCCCAGCCGCGGTGGCAGCATTCGAGCGCCTGGCGCATGAGATCGACGTTGCCGACACACTCGAAACTGTAGTCGGCGCCGCCGTCAGTGAGGCTCACGAGGTGCTGCACCAGATCCCCGCCCACCTCCCTGGGGTTCACGAAATGAGTCATGCCGAAGCGCTCGGCGAGCGCTTTGCGGCGCTGGTTGATGTCGACACCGATGATCTTGTTCGCGCCCACCAGGCGCAGTCCCTGGATGACGTTAAGCCCGATGCCGCCCAGGCCGAACACCACGGCGTTCGCCCCGGCCTCGACCCTGGCGGTGTTGATGACGGCACCGATGCCGGTCGTGACACCGCAGCCGATGTAGCAGACCTTCTCGAAGGGCGCGTCCTCGCGGATCTTCGCGAGCGCGATTTCCGGCAACACGGTGTAATTGGAAAAGGTGGAGCAGCCCATGTAGTGGTGCACCATCTGGCTGCCGAGCGAGAAGCGGCTGGTGCCGTCGGGCATCACGCCCTTGCCCTGGGTCGCACGGATCGCGGTGCAAAGATTGGTCTTGCGCGACAGGCATGACTTGCACTGCCGGCACTCGGGCGTATAGAGAGGAATCACGTGGTCGCCCTTCTTCACCGAAGTCACGCCCGGGCCGACGTCGACGACGACACCTGCGCCCTCGTGCCCGAAGATCACGGGGAACAGGCCCTCGGGATCCGCCCCCGAGCGCGTGAACTCGTCCGTATGGCACACGCCGCTCGCGCGGATCTCCACCAGCACTTCGCCGGCCTGCGGGCCGCCGAGCTCGACCGTCACCACTTCCAGCGGCTTGCCGGCAGCGTACGCAATCGCAGCCTTGGTCTTCATGCCAGGTCCCCGTTTCTTGGTGGCGCGCAGCGAGCGTGTGAGTTTACGCGCCTGAGGCACGAATGCCATTAACGAGGCTTGTCAGGAAGCGACCTCCCGGAGCGACAATGGCGCCCTTGAGCAATTGCAGCGCGAGGCCCCCCCCCATGGCAGACACGGTGTTCGCCAAGATCGTCCGCGGTCAGATCCCCTGTCACAAAGTGTACGAGGACGAGCAGGTCCTGGCGTTCCTCGACATCAACCCCTTGAGCACCGGGCACACGCTCGTCATCCCCAAGGAGCCCGCCGAGACCATGGATCGGCTTTCAGATGAATCTGCGGCAGCGCTCGGGCGCGTGCTGCCGCGCATCTGCCGCGCGGTGATCGCGGTCACCGGAGTGCGCGAGTACAACGTGCTCGAGAACAATGGCACGGGAGCTCATCAGGCGATCCCGCACGTGCATTTCCACATCATCCCCAAGCCGAACGCCCGCGAAGGCTTAAGTCTGGGGTGGCCGATGAGCAACCTCGATTCCGCGGCGGGAGCGGCACTCGCCGCCAGGATCGCCGCGGCGATTTCCTGAGCTTGCGCGTTCGCACCGCGCGTGCCTCGCGCGGGAAACTTTCCCTCATCGCCCGCGCTCAAAGGGCGGATGAGCTCACGCGCCGCGTCTCCGCGCGTTCTGGTCCTCGCTGCCGTCGCAGCCGCGCACGCGGGCGCGCTGCTGGCGCTGCTCGCCGAGACGCGCACCCGCCTCGTGCGCGGCGAAGCGGAGGCGAGTCCGCTCATCGTCATGCTGCTGCAGCCGCGCGAGCGGCAAGCTCCTGGCCCGTCAACGGGCGCTGCGGCGCGCCCAGGAGCGCCACGCCGTGGTCCGCCTGCAGCAGCAGAGTCCGAGGTACCCGCGCCCGTGATGCCCGCCGCACCAGGCACGACGATCGACTGGGCCGCCGAGGCCACGGCCTCCGCCGCCCGACAGACCGAGGCGGATGAGCAACGCGCCCGTCAGACGCGCGCGTTCGCTCCGAAGCCGAGCCCGATGTTCGCCGCCCGGCCGAAGCGGCACGAGTTCCAGTGGAACTACGCCCAAACTCATCGGGTGGAGGCGCTCCCGGGGCTTGCAACGGTCATCCGCCTCGACGACCAGTGCGCGATCGTGCTGTTCGTGATCATCCCGTTCGCCGGGGGCTGCGCCCTGGACAAGCCCGCGGCGCGCGGCGACCTGTTCGAGCACATGCATGACCCGGATCCCGCGCCGGAGCCCTGAATAAAGCGCTCGCTGGATTGAACTTCTTGCCGCGATGCCCAGCTATTGCTGCCCCGAGTGCGCGCTTGTAGAATGCGCGGCCCTCCTGGTGCGGGGTGGAGCAGTCTGGCAGCTCGTCGGGCTCATAACCCGAAGGTCGCAGGTTCAAATCCTGCCCCCGCTACCAAATTTGACACAACTGCCCGCAGCTTCGAGCAGAACGTCGCGATTTAATCCAACGCGCGCAATGAGATACGGCTTCTCGCCGTTCTTCACCTGGGCCGGCCGCAGCGCCACCTTGCCGCCGAACATCGCAAAAAGCGTGTTGCGTCCCTGGACGATCGAGGGCGGATCGCGCAGTCCCAGGTTCCCGCCACGGATGCGGTCGCGCAGCACCTGGGCGGCGCGCGGAAGCATCCGAATGACCCGTTCAGTGTGCTTCTCTTCCTTCGCAGGCTGGATCCGCTCGATGTCGCGGATCTCTTCCTCGGCCTTCTCGATGGCTGCTTGAGCCACGGCCTGCGACAACGTGCCGGCCTTCATAAGGTCGCGGAGCTGATCGATCTCCGCCCTCCTCTTCGCCACCTGAGCTGCTTGCGGCCTCGGTGGCGTTCGCGGCGCGTGGGATACCTTGCGAATGTGCTCACGGACTCGGCGCTCGAGAAGCGCCACGCCCTCCGGTGAGAGCATCTCTTCGACCAGCTTGTCGAGTAGCTTGCGCTCCGCCAGATCGATCCGGACTCGGACTCGATTTCCACATCCGGCCTCACCACCGTCCCGGTGACTTGCGCACCCATACTCGCGGCCGTTGACGCACCGGAACGCGCCGCCACACTGTTGGCACGTCAGGAGTCCCGAGAGCAGGTGCCGCGGCAGGCGGCCACGCTTGAGCGCGCCGCGTAGCTTCTCCGTCATCCCTTCCACAGCTTGCTGGCGCGCCTTGACCGCTTCCCACAACGGCTGCGGGACGATGCGCAGGCGGTCCTCATGATGCGTTACAACCTGGGCTGCGTCGTTCAACTGCCAACGGCGCTGCTTCGAGTCCGCCGCGGAGCGCTTCCAGGTCGAGCGATTCCACACGACATCGCCCACGTACAGCCGGTTGTTGAGAATACCAGTCCCGCGTGTCCGATCGCCGTGGATTGCGGTCGAAACCCATCCCCGCTTGCGCTTGGCGTGCAGGCGGACGGAGGTGCGATTCCAGGAAGCGCCTGGGGATAGCACTCTCTCCTCGTTCAACTGCCCCGCGATCCGCCGCGGCGACTTACCGGCGGCGTACCAAGTGAAGATCCGTCGTACCACGTCGGCCTGCTCGGGATGTATCTCGCGTTGACCTGATGCGGTGTCGCGAGCCGCAATGTAACCATACGCGCGGCCGCCGGTTGGCTTACCGTGGCGCGCCCTGCCTTCGAGCCCTCGCCGTGTCCTGTAGGCAATCTGGTCGCGGTACACGTCCGCCATCGCCCCGTGCACGGATAGCAGGATCTTGAAGTTCTCGGAGCGCGTGTCGATGTCCTGGGTAACGATGTGCACCCCCGAGTCCATGAGCTCAGCAACCGCTCGCCACTGCTCAGGCAGCGAACGCCACAGCCGCGACGTGTCCTCGGCCACAATGACCTTGAAGCGCTTCGCACGCGCAGCGGCCAGTAGTGCCTGATAGCCAGGGCGCTCCGACGTACCGCCTGAGATCGCGGCATCGGAGAACCGCTCGACAACCTCGAATCCCTGGCGCTCGGCCAGGCGCACGCAAACGCGAAACTGATCCTCGATCGAGTCGGCAGACTGGTTCTCCGTTGAATAGCGAGCATAGATAGCAGCTTTCATCATCTTTTCTCCACACCGCGATGCGCGGGCTTCGTCCCCCTCATCCCCTTAGCTTTTACGTCGTACTTGGTCAGCAGATCCTGAATAGCCTCACGCAGATAGACCGCAACTGGGACGCGTGTCGTGCCACTCAGACGTTTCAACGCATCATGCACAGGAGGGTCCAAATAGAGGCTTGTCAGTATCCGCTTGCCTTTCATTGTGGGCATTTGCTGGTCACGCATGTTAATAGTAACGTGGAGGTATGATCCAGGGGACAAATCCAAATTGCAAGGCCGGAGCGAACGTCGTTCCGATCACGCTCGCAGTGTCATGACGCCGCGGGACCCACGAGACCGAGAGAACATCGACTGGTTACACGGCCCTCCGCGTTGGGCAGTGGTACGCCCGAAGACCCAGCGAGAGCTGCAGGCCTGGCTCGCAAAGAACGCTCAGTCGCTCCATCGAGACGGCTACCGCGCGGTCGCTGCGGCATTCCATGCCTACCTCACGGGGCGTGCGAAATCTCTTGACGAGGCCTTCGGACTGATCAAAAGAGGCAGGAGCGGCCCGAAGGCAGGACTCACGCTTGAGCGCGACATTCACGTACTCGAACTCGCTGGGGAGTTCGGCGGTAAGCGTCACACGTGGGCGGAAATCGAGGGGATGACTGCGGGTGTGACTCGAGAGGAAGCACGTAAGTTCGTTGCCGCACTTAGAAAGCCGAACCCTTCTACGCCCGCGGACCGCAATCGGCACAACCGTGCGGTCATTGCGTACCGCACGTACTACAGCAGGGAGCCCGACTGACGGCGCGTCGGGGATCATTTCCGCGACGAATGATCCCCTTCCGCGCAGGACACCGCTCTATACGATAGCTGACGGCTAATCACTACGAGGCCGTCATGCATAACCGTTCCGATCGTCATCTGCCCCCTCTCGATCCGAGGCAGCGGTACACGCCAGAGGAAGCCGCCGCGTACTTGCGCATGTCGCGCAAGCGGGTGTTTGACGACATCCGTGAAGGCCGACTGAGCTCGCTCAAGGAAGGCAAGCGTCGATACATCCCCGGAACCGAGATTGCGCGTCGCTCGTCAGCGTCTGGGCAGTCGGCTGCGTGCTGAGTCATCCCGCGCGAGTGTTGATTGAATTGGTCGCCGCGGAACTCGCGGCAGAGACCGCTGAGCAAGCCAACCCCGCGCCCCTTCCAACCGACTCGTCCGAACACCTGTCCGCTAACCAGGGCACGAACCCAGGCCGCGCCGACCACCCAGCCTTCCATGCGAGAAGAGCCTGCGATGACTGCGTCTGTGTCGAACTTCGACCAAGCGCTTCGCGGTGAATGCATGAAGGTCCGAAGTTCGCGCACGCGAGCCCGCGGGCGGGACAGAAGGCGCGCGAATCTGCTACCCCAGAAACGGCACCGCCCCCTGACCGTGTCTAGCGGCGGGGGCGGCACTTTCAACGGTTTCAGCAGGAACTACCCCAATGAGTCTGCCATGCGCGCCGCGGAAGCGGCAAGTGTGTTTACGTCCCCGCACTGACACGGCCGCTACGCCAATCGCTGTCGGCTACTCGTGTCCGAGATTCCAGCGATGCAACGCCGGCTTCTGTCCAGGGCTTGGTGGCACGCATCTGCCCGGCGAGCCGGTGTGCTTCTACCTCCGAGAGGCAGTGAAGGACGGCGGCTACGCCCGCGTGGAGGGCGTTCTCCACCAGGATCTCGCTGAGTCGGTACTCCGATTTGCCTCTGAGCTGATTTCCCAGTCGGGACCGCTTGCACGGGCCCTTCGCCACGCATCTAAGACGGGGTCGAGCATGGAGCGAGGCAGGCGGGCCATGCGGCGGCTACGCGCGACGGTGGCCGCGTGACAATCACTCTCGACACGCGCTCCGGGAGCCGGGCGCTCGAGTTCGTCTCAGCGCGACATGATCTCCGACCGTAAGCCGCAGTTTGCGCGCCTGCGCCTGGCCCAGACCGCAGATCAGATCGAAGCGCAGCGCCATGCCGCGAACAATGCCAACGCTCGTGTTCTCGGCCTCGTATGGTACCGGCAATACCCCGGCGACACGCTCTCGATTGCCCGCGGCTGGCCAATGGTAGTGCTCGGCGCATATCACACCCTGCGCGATCTACAGTGGGACTCCGCAGCGCTTCCGGCAGAACCGAATGACATTCGCCGCCTCGCCGGCATTCAGCCGCGCCAGTGGCGCCTCGCCTGGCCGCTGTTAGGCCTGCACTTCCCGATCGATGCCGATGGACGACGGCGCAACCCGCAACTGGCCGAGCAGCGATATGAAGCCGTTGGGCAACGCTGGCAGAAGATCGACGCGATCAACGTGCGTCACCATCCAGATACTGCGTACCTCGGGGCCGCCGCGGATGCCTACCTTAAGGACGTACGTTCGCCCGAACCTACGCCCGTACGTACGGGCGTACATACTAGTCAGCATCAGCACCAGCATCAGCGTCGGAATGCTTACCAAGGGGCTGTTGATGGACTAGGAGAGTCTCCACGGAGTGGAGAGGCAGGGTGCCGGCCTCTGGATCCCGACGGCGCCAGCCTCGGCAAACGGGCGAAGCCATGAACACGCGCCCGCTGCAAGCCGCCGAAATCCACGCCCGCCTCCGTGCGACGTGGCCTGCAATCCTGGCGCAGCTCGGAATCCCCGAAGCGGCGCTCCGTAACAAACATGGGCCGTGCCCCGCCTGCGGCGGCAAGGATCGGTTCCGATTCGACAACAGGCGCGGCCGCGGGGACTACATTTGTGGTCAGTGCGGCTCCGGTGATGGCTTCCGTCTACTCGAGCGCGTGCACGGTTGGGCATCTCGAAGCCCGTAAACGGGTGATCGAGGCGGCGGGCCTATCGGAGGTTCGAGAGCATACGCAGGCGGCTCCCACGCCGCACGTTTTGGCCGCAGAGGCCATTGCAACACCGACCGACCGCGTGCGCCAGTTACGCAGGGAGCTGTGTGCTGTGGTGGACTGTGAGGATGCGGTCCAATACCTGGCGAGCCGCGGATTGTGGCCGCTGCCGGCGGGCTGTACGCTCTCGGCTCACGCGTCGCTGAAATACTTCGAGGACGGGCGATGTCTCGGCCGCTATCCGGCTATCGTCGCCGACGTGGTAGACGTGGCTGGCGAGTTCGTGACGGCGCACGTCACGTATCTGGAAGGCGGCAAGAAACTTGCGAAACTCGATGCAGACGGAACACTGCTCTCGCCTCGCAAGAAGTTGAGCGGCCTGCGGGGCCGCACGGGTTGCGCGGCAAGGCGATGCCGGCCGGCGAGGTACTCGCGATCGCCGAGGGCATCGAAACCGCGCTGTCAGCCGCGCTTCTCGACGAGCTATCGGCCTGGGCCGCGCTGGACGCGTGCTCGCTTGAGAAGTTCGACCGCCTCCTAGCGTCGGGCGGTTGCTGATCTACCCCGATCGCGACGAAGCCGGACTCACGGCTGCCTGCCGGCTGATGGAGCGGCGACAGGGCCGCGTGAGCCTCGAAGTGCGGATCCCGAAGTCTCCCGCCAAGGATTGGAACGACACACTCCAAGCTTGACATCGCTGCTCGAGCGGCGAAGGGACTTCGTCGCGAGTAACATCGCGGCAATGCCAGCGACACCGAGGCGTCATGACGGAGCAAGCTCGCCGTCGCGAAACCCAATCGCGACCGCGCGCGGTTCCGGCGTATCCGAGGAAATGGATCGGAGCGTTGGGTCGTCTGCACAGGCGCGGCATTCGAGCGAGCGGGGAAGCGCCACGTGCAATACATCGGACATCGCGCCCCTCGACCTCACGTACGGATTCCCGGGCAAGCTCCCCACGGTTGCCGCGGGCAGAACAACACCCGCCTGCTGAAGTTCTTCGAGCAGTACGTGCGCCTCGGGGATGCCCAGGCAGCCGCTCGCGCAGCGGGTTATTCGGACTCTTGGGCAAAACAGACCTCGTACAAGTACCTCAAGGAGCACCGGGAGTATGTGACCTGGCTGCAAGCCTACGTTGCCCAGCAACTCGCCAAGCAGATCGGCATAGACCAGGGTACCCGCTTCCACAGATCGCCGCGATTGCGATGGCGAACGACTACGACTACCTCGTTTCCGAGAAGGACAAAGGGGGGAAGGTCCTAGTGCGCTGGAAGCGCCTAGACGAGCTGACCCGCGAGCAGTTAGTGCCGATCGAGGTGACCGGCGGCCGCGGCGGCAAGCCCCTGGCCTACCGGTTCCGGGATCGGGACGGCAAGCTGTTCGAGCTGGGGAAAGCGCTCGGGCTCTTCAACGAACGCATTTTGCTTGAGCAAAGGCACCGGCACTTGCACGGGGTCGCAGACTTGTCCAAGGTCCCGATGGCAGACCTCCAGGCCCTCGAGGCCCGGTACGAGGAACTCTTGGCGATCGGGGACAACAACGACTGACGGTAGGTTGCGGTCTGGGCGGCCTGACACGCATCGGGACGGCAGACGTCACTGCGGCGCTGGCAGAACCAACCGCCCTACCACGCGTTTCCTAGCGCCTCCCGGAGGCGTCTAACTGGGTCGGAGCCTATCCCCAGTGCTATGGGAGCTTCCCGAGAATCTTCTCAGGCCGGATGCCAAGAGCCCGGGGCACCTTCACGAACTCTATTACCTCAAGGCGACGCTCGCCGCCTTCGAACTTCGCCACAAAACTCTGATGTCGCTTCGAGATGTTCCGCGAGCTCTTGCTGGGTGAGGCCGGACTTTTCCCGAGCCGCAACAGTCTGTACCAGGAGTTCCTGATGCTGGGGAGTTCGTAGCGCCTTCAACTGCCGGCCCTCGTGGGATGAGAGCCGGGTCATATAATCCGATATCAGGATTATCCCAGATTGTCATATATCGGTTAGAGTGAAGATCGTGCCAAGACGCTTAGCACCGTCGGCCAAACAATTCAGACTGCCTCGGAAAGTTCACCCTGTCTCCCATACAGGCAGAACATCAATGCACCACCGCATCGATGCTGTGCGCGCGGGCTTACCCA